>CAWCMU010000019.1:0-47292 GCA_963796695.1 uncultured Acidobacteriaceae bacterium
CAGGTTTGTCCGGATCACCTGTTCGTGCTCTTCCAATGGCGCATCTTCAAACCGGCTAACCGTGCCGACGCCGGCGTTGTTCACCCAAACATCGATTCGTCCAAACTTCTTCACCGCCTGCTCGGCCAGGTCCTCAACATCTCCGGCCTTACTGACGTCGGTTTCGACCGCCAGGGCATCAACTCCCAGGGCGCGACACTCATTCGCCACTTCCTTCAGCAGCCGCTTACGCCGCGCGGCAAGCACGATGTTGGCTCCCGCTTTGGCAAACTTCAAGGCAGCTCCGCGTCCAAAACCGCTCGATGCTCCGGTTATTACCACCACATGATTTCGCAATTCACCCATGATTGAGACTCCTTGTTCGCAAAGATGGGTGGCAGGCGAAGCGAGATGCCTTGAGAAAGGATTGCTCTCGAGATTTTGGTAATTTGTGGCGGAGGGGCCAAATCAGGAGTTGCTGTTGACGGTTTCGTTGGTCGATTTGGCAAAGACAATTTCGGACGACCAGCAGTATCGCGCCGATCACGATGGCGCTGTCAGCGACGTTGAATGCCGGCCAATGGTAGTTGCCGACATAGAAGTCCAGGAAGTCGACGACGTGGCCGCTCACCATGCGGTCCCAAAGGTTACCCATGGCGCCGCCCAGGATAAGAGACAGCCCGATAGTTGTGGTGCTCAGGGCATGGCTGTTCTTCCAGAGCAGGGCAGAGACAATGACCAGCGCGACCACGGAGAAGCTGACCAGCGCGCCGACCTTCCATTGCGCCGACGACTCGGCAAACAGTCCAAAAGCTGCGCCGGTATTCTGCACGTGGGTCAGCGTGAAGAAACCCGGGATGACCGGCACGCTCTCGTGCAGCGGAATGTTGCTGGCTACCGCCCACTTGGCCAGGCGATCCAGCAACAAAACCACGATCGCTATAGAGAAGAAATACTTCCGCATGGAATCTCTGTGGCTATTCTCCAGTTTAGACGCTGCCAGCCCAGGGAAAGAAGCAGCAGAAAAGCGCCGCTCGTCCCATTGCGTCTAAGACTCAGGCCTTTGTCGTAGCTTCAATCTCCGCCAGCACCGCGCTACAGCGTTCGCATACCGTCGGATACGATCGTGTCTTCTCCCACATGAATCGAATAATTCCAGCAGCGTTCGCATTTCAATCCTGGAGCCTTGCTGATGGTGATCGTCAATCCAGTATCGCCGTTGCTGGCAGCCGACTTCTCCAGCACAACATCGGACACGATAAACAGATAGCGCAACTGATCGCGATAACGTTCCAGCACGGGATAAATGCTCTGCGGCGCGGCAAGATGGAGTTGAGCTTCCAGACCGCTGCCAATCTGCTTCTCCGCGCGTGCGGTCTCCAGTGCTTTCAGTGCCTCATCGCGAACCGACAGTAGCGTCTCCCAGTCGCTGCGAATTGCGGCGACGTCAAAGCCCGGAGGCAGTTCACCCGTAAGTTCATCGGGAGCAGGGAAGAGCGTCCAAGTGGACGCTGCCGGGTCGTGCCCGGCGAATGTCGGGCAGGAATGCCCAGACTTCCTCCGACGGTGAAGCTCATCACCGGAGCCAGCAGTCGGACCAGCGCGTTGCCCAACTTCCCAGAGCGCAGTCTGCGCGGAGCGACGTCTGGGCTCGGTGCGGACGTGTAGAGCCGGTCCTTCAGCACATCGAAATAGATCGCACTCAAATCGACGATGCAGAAATCCTTCAGCCTTTGATACAGCCGATGAAATGTGAAGGTGTCGTAGTGTTCACGAACGTCCTTCGTAACATCAGCCGCGCGCAGCAGGATGTACTGGTCCAGGGGATGCATTTCGGCAAACGCAACTCCGTCTCGTTCGGGATCAAAGCCATCCAAATTGCCGAGGATATAGCGGAACGTATTCCGAATATTGCGATAGCTGTCGGCGATGCGCTGCATCAGCTCGTCGGAAGCCATCACGTCCTCGCGGAAGTCGACGGACGCAACCCACAGGCGAATGATTTCCGCGCCCAGCTTGTCGGCTACCGCAACCGGATCGACCGGATTGCCCAGTGACTTATGCATGGCGCGACCTTGCGGATCGAGCGTCCACCCGACTGTGGCCACGCCGCGATACGGTGCCTCGCCCCGGGTCGCGACCGAACAGAGCAGGGAAGAGTGGAACCAGCCGCGATGCTGATCGCCTCCCTCAAGGTAGAGATCGGCGGGCCAGGGAAGTCCCGGCTCGCGGCCCAACACCGCTGCGTGGCTCGAACCCGACTCGAACCACACGTCGATGATGTCCATCTCCTTGCGGAATTTCGTAGCGCCGCACTTTGAACACTTTGTCCCAGCCGGAAGAATCTCTTCCGCCGAGTGGCGATACCAGGCGTCGGCGCCTTCGCGCGCGAACAACTCAACCACCAGCCGATTCACCGCTGGGTCGTTCAGGAACTCGTTGCAGCCCTCGCATTGAAACACCGCGATCGGCACGCCCCAGATGCGTTGCCGCGAGATACACCAATCCGGACGCGTGGCGATCATATTGGAGATGCGTTCCTCGCCCCACGCCGGATCCCATTTGACTTTGCTTGAATCTCTTCCAAGCGCGCGAGTCCGAGCGTAGCCCCGGATGCAGCGCTCGCTTCCAGCCTGAGCTTGCCTTCCATCGAGATGAACCACTGCTCCGTAGCTCGGAAGATGATGGGATTGTGGCAACGCCAGCAATGCGGATACGAGTGCTCGATCTTCTCAAAGCCCAGCAGCACGCCGCGGCTCTTCAACAACTCCACAATCAATGGATTCGCCTTGAAGATCTGCTGCCCTTTGTACTCAGGCAATCCAGTGCGGATTATGCCGGCGTCATCGACATCGCAATGCAAGTCGATTCCATATTTCACGCCAGTATTGAAGTCGTCGGCGCCGTGGGCCGGAGCGGTATGAACTGCGCCCGTGCCGGTGTCCATAGTCACGTAATCGCCCAGCACTCCCAGCACTTCGCGATCCAGGAAGGGATGCGCAAACGTCGCATACTCCAATTTCGCGCCGGGGAACAAGGCCAGCTCTTTCGGCTCTCCGAGGCTGCATTTGTCGATGGTCTGCTGCGCCAGCGCTTTGGCGACGATGTAGATCCACTCGCCGGTGTCGAGGGCAACGTACTCTGCTTCGGGAGCAAACGTGACCGCCATGGAAGCGGGCAGCGTCCACGGAGTCGTCGTCCAGATGATGGTTGCGACGTTCTTCTTACCCGCCAGGTCAGGCGAGATCTTGGCCGGGTCGCTGGTCAGCGGATAGCGCACCCAGACGCTGGGGCTGCTGTGCATTTCGTATTCAACTTCAGCCTCAGCCAGCGCCGTCTTGTCGTGAACGCACCAATAGACCGACTTCAGGCCTTTATAGACCAGGCCTTGTTCGTAGCACGAGTAGAACGTCTCCATTACGACGCTCTCGTACCGCGGATCCATGGTCGAATACGGGTCTTCCCAGCGGCCGAGGACGCCCAACCTCTTGAACTGGCTGCGCTGCAGGTCGAGGTACTTTGTCGCATACTTGCGACACTCCTCGCGGACCGCCAGCGGATCCATGTCCAGCTTTTTGCGGCCAAGCAGGTCGTCGACCTTGATCTCTATGGGCAGGCCGTGACAGTCCCATCCCGGAACGTAGGGGGCGTCGAAGCCGCTCATGCTGCGCGACTTGACTACGAAATCCTTCAAAGTTTTGTTGAGTGCCGTACCCAGATGGATGGGCCCATTGGCGTAGGGCGGCCCATCGTGCAAAACATAAATTGGCTGCCCGGCATGCGCTTTACGGATTTCTTCATAAAGCCGCATTTCCTCCCAGTGTTCGAGCATCTTGGGCTCGTTTTTCGGCAGGTTCGCCTTCATCGAGAAGTCGGTTTTGGGCAGATTCAGCGTTGCTTTAAGGTCGAGCGGCACTCCGTATTTTCCCCCGCCTGCTCAAGAAATGGATCGCCAGCAGGCTCTTCCTTCATTATAGGGGCAAAAGCAGCGTCCATCAGCAGGCGGGGTAGCGGCACCTACGGGTGAGCCTGAGCCCAGGCAGTTACTTACGTCAGGGCTCGCCTTTACTCCACGGATGCGTCTTAAGTATTGCGCGAATTCGAACAACGATGTGCAGAGCTTCGCATCTAACCTGTGTGAAGCCGAGTCACGCATTTTCGGCGGTTGGGACCAAAGCACCGAAACCTCATCGGAATCTGTGGGTTTGACCGATGATCGAGCGCCAACTTTTTGAGGCAGAGCCGGCGGCATCCATACCACGCAGACTAAAGGACCAAGAGAAGTATGCCTAATCAGACTCTGATTCCCCCCTCTCAGCAGGAAGAGTTGCATCTTCTGCCGCAGACCACCGTGAACGAGTCCCTGTGGAGTTCGCTGCGGGAGAACGTCCGGGCCGCGCTGTTTCCGGAGAAATTGCCGCCCCTGGAGCTGACCTCGAAGCCCGTCAAGGTTCGCGATATCTGGGGCGAATACAACTACAAGAAAGAGAGCGCTGGCGTCTCGTTGGTAGTGCACGTTGCCATGGTGGCCGGTCTGATTGGCATTTCCATCATGGGCGCTCGCGCCATTAAGCAGGACAAGCCCCAGCAGACGGTCGATCTGATTGCTCCCGATCTGACCCCGCCCCTGCCTATGACCGCCAAGAAGCAGCAGACCATGGGCGGTGGCGGTGGCGGCGGTGATCGAGACAAACTTCAGGCTCCCAAAGGTAAGCTTCCCAAGCAGGCGATGGAGCAGATCACGCCTCCCGCCATTGTGATTCGCAACGATCATCCCAAACTCCCGGTCGAGCCGACCGTGGTTGTTCCTCCACAGATCAAGCTGGCCGCAAATATGCCGAACATCGGTAATCCGCTTACCGCGGTCCCGAGTGGCCCCCCATCGAATGGCACAGGTAGCGGAGGCGGTATTGGATCCGGCTCCGGCGGCGGCGTGGGCTCGGGAAGCGGCCCAGGCGTTGGTCCCGGACGCGGCGGTGGCTACGGGGGTGGTGTGTTTCGCGTCGGCGGCGGCGTTTCGGCTCCGCGAGCGCTCGATACGCCCGACCCGGAATATTCGGAAGAGGCTCGCAAAGCGAAGTATCAGGGAACCTGTGTACTGTGGCTGATCGTGGGACCCGACGGTAAGCCTCGCGATGTGAAGGTCGCTCGCGCCCTCGGCATGGGGCTCGACGAGAAAGCGATTGAAGCTGTCCGCAACTGGAAGTTCGAACCTGCCATGAAAGATGGCAAGCCAGTCGCGGTGCAGATCAATGTCGAAGTGAACTTCCGGTTGTACTAGATTCCCAACAAGAAAGCACAGCAAAGGAGAGGCATTAGGCCTCTCCTTTTTGCATGGCCTGTGGCGTGTTACAAGCTGTTCAAGTACTGGACGATGTCGGGCGATGTCCAATCCGTGGCGCCAATGAATTTGCGGACGATCTTGCCATCTTTGTCGATTATGAAGGTCTCGGGAAACTTAAATGTCCCGTAAATTTCGTTTGTGCTTCTCCGCGTATCGCGGACGGTCAGCAGGTCGACTCCGTGATCGTGAACGAATTGCTTGTAGGCCGCGTCATCGGCGTCCTCGCTGACGGCAAGGACCGTCACCTTATTTCCCAATTGCTTCTGCAATTGCACCAGCGAAGGCATTTCTTCCACGCACGGCGGGCACCAGGTCGCCCAGAAGTTCAACACCACGGGCTTGCCGCGCAGTTGGCTCAATACCACAGTTTTCTGCGAGTCGGTAATGGTGAAATCGGGAGCGGCGCTGCCGATACGTGGCGGATGGGATCCGCTGTTGCAGGCGGTGAGCAGAAAAAGACTGAACAGGCCGACGTACAAGGAAAAGCGCTTCACACTCTTATAATAAAGCAGAGAGCGCAGGGCTGAGGCATAGCGAACCGCGCCCTGCACGCTACTTTAGTAGCAGCCGCACGGGAGTCGTAGTCCCGGGCGTTTGTCGTATCGCACATGAATGAAATAAGCGCGACTCCCGAGGTCTCAGTCATCGTTCCCGCGCGGAACGAGGAGTCATGCCTCGCGGACTGCTTGGGCAGCCTGGTGGGGCAAGCGGGGCCGGCCTACGAGATTATCGTGGTCGACGATCACTCTACTGATGCCACGCGTGCGATTGCCGAAACCTTCCCCGTCCGCTTGATCGCCGCTGATCCGCTGCCGGAAGGCTGGAGCGGCAAATGCAATGCTGTTTGGAGCGGCGCGAAAATCGCGAAAGGGAAGTGGCTGCTGTTCACCGATGCCGACACACGTCACACGCCAGCGTCGATCGCGTGCGGTCTCGGGGAGGCGCAAACCCTCGGGGCAGGCCTGTTGTCGTACTCCCCGAGGCAGGAGGTCCGCGGATTCGCCGAGCGGGCGCTGATGCCGGTGGTCTTCGCCGAGCTGGCGGCAACCTACCGCCCCAAAGATGTCAGCGATTCCAAATCCCCAGCGGCTGCGGCCAACGGGCAATACTTGCTGATTCGGCGCGATGTTTACGATGCTGTCGGCGGCCACGCCGCCGTGGCAACGACGATTCTGGAAGACGTTGCGCTTGCTCGACGAGTGAAGCAGGCCGGTTATAAGCTGCAGTTTCGTGTATCGGATGTGCTTAGCACGCGCATGTATCGCAGCTTCCCGCAGATGTGGGAAGGCTGGACGAAAAATCTCGCGCTGCTGTTTCCACAGCCTCTCAAGCTGGCGATCATCCGCTTGCTGGAGTTCACGGCGATCACAGCCTGCGCCCTCATCGCTGTGCTCAAATGGAGCGCGGGCGAAACAACCGGCGCATTCATCGCCGTCGGGCTTACCGTTTTATTTTTTGCATTCTTTCTGGCACGAATTCGCCGGGCACACTTCGACTGGCTCTCCAACGCGTTGGCATTCTTTGGCTTGCCGCTTTTCGCGGTTCTTTTGTTGAACTCTGACATCTCACATAAGCGAGGATCGGTGCGGTGGAAAGGACGTCAGTATCGCGGCGGGAGCGCGCAGCCGGAACCGGCCGATTCCACCACAACGTCGCCCGCACCTTATCGCTCATCTTAGTTGCAGGAGATTATGGTCTACCTAACCCGCAAATGCGAGTTTTCTGCTTCGCACTATTATCACAACCCGGAGTTCACCGAAGAAGAGAATCGGCGCGTCTTCGGCAAGTGCGCCAATCTCAACGGACATGGCCACAACTACACGCTGGAAGTCACAGTGAAGGGCGATATCGACCCGCAAACCGGCTTCGTGGTTGATCTCAAAACCTTGAAGGACATCTTGAACCGCGAAGTGGTGGATGCGCTGGACCATCGGCATCTGAATAAAGAAGTGCCGGAATTTCAGAGGCAAATTCCCACGACCGAGAACATCGCTATCGCTATCTGGAATCGCCTGCAGGACAAGCTGGAATTGGCCAAGCTGCATCGCGTGCGCGTGTATGAACTACCCGACTTGTTCGTGGATTTCTACGGGGAAGCATGAAGGCCCATCTCACGCGGCGGTACATCTTTTCGGCTTCGCATCGCCTGCACTCCGACGAGTTGTCGGAAGAACAGAACCAGGCCGTCTATGGTAAATGCAATAACCCGCACGGCCATGGACACAATTACGCCTTGGAAGTAACAGTTAGCGGACAAGTCGAGCCCAGCACCGGAATGATCTGCAACCTGGTGGACCTCGACGATGCCGTGCGCCGTGAAGTGCTGGCGCGCTTCGATCACGAGAACCTTAATCTCCGCGACGAGTTCTCCGCAATCGTGCCGACAACCGAAAACTTGAGCGAAGTCATCTTCAACATTTTGAAGCAAAGCTTTAAGGCGGCTCATCTGGAAAAGGTGCGACTGGAAGAAACCCTGATGAACAGCTTCGAATACGCCGGTGACCACGAGTTGCATCGCGGGTAGAACGGCGTTTTAGCGCCACGTCGAAGCTGGTTGAAGCGAGGAAGGCTTTAGCGTCTGCGGGAGAACTGGAGTTACGCATTGGCAGCGGAGTACAACAGTGAAGAACTCAGCGCCGTGGGCGCGGAACAGCATAGCCCAGCACGCAGCCGAACCGGGGTCCCCGATGCGCGCTGTATTTTGCGCGAATTGGGGTGGGACGGCGGAGTGCTGGGTAGGTGGGAAATTCACATGAGTCCCGTAGGGACGGCAGAGGTTCTCACGCAGACTCATTGGCCCCGGACTCGAATTCATCGATCTGACTCTAAATGCTAACTGCTAATTGCTAAATGCTGGCTTTATGAAAAACACCATCGAAACCCCGACCCTCACGACCGCCAGCTTCGAAGAGCTGGCGCGCGAGATGCTCGTGCGCCTGGGCGAGCAGCCTGATCGCGAAGGGTTGCTGGCTACACCCGAACGCTATACCAAAGCGCTGCGCGATCTCACCAAGGGCTACCAGGAAGATCCCGAGCAGATCCTGCATGGCGCGCTCTTCAGCGTCGACTATGACGAAATGGTCATCGTCAAAGACATCGAGATGTTCAGCCTTTGCGAACATCACATCCTGCCATTTTTCGGCAAGGTCCACATCGCCTACATTCCCAAGGGCAAGGTGCTTGGCCTCAGCAAGGTCGCGCGCCTGGTGGAGGTTTTCGCCCGCCGTTTACAGGTGCAGGAGCGACTGACCGTACAGATTGCCGAGACGATCCAGAAGGTCATCCAGCCGCTCGGCGTCGGCGTCGTGGTGGAGGCGCGCCACCTTTGCATGATGATGCGCGGTGTCGAAAAACAACATTCCGCGACCGTGACTTCCTCGATGTTAGGCGCGTTCCGCGCGCAGCAGACGCGGCAGGAATTCCTCTCGCTCATCCACGCCAAGAACGGCAACGGATTTTAAACGATGGCTGCGAACAAGCCGCAGTCTCCCAGCACAACGAAGTCGACGGACCGACCTGATTCGTCCCGCCGCTTGGCCGGCAAGGTTGCCGTCGTGACCGGCGGCAGCAGTGGGATCGGCTACGCCACCGCCAATGCACTTGCTGCCCAGGGATGCAGCGTCGTAATCATCGGACGCGATGAAAAGAAGTTGGCGCAGGCCGCAGCGAGTATTTCGACGGCGACCGATAGCGGCGCCGAAATCGTTTCCCAAGTCTGCGATGTCCGAGATCCCCAGGCCGTAGCTGCACTGTTTGCGATGGTGAAGCGGCGCTTCAAACGTCTGGACATCCTGGTGAACAACGCTGGAATCACGCAGCCAGTCTTGAGCGTCGCTGACACGTCGTTCGAACTATGGCGAGATGTGATCGACAGTAATCTTACCTCGGTATTCCTGTGCACCAAGGCAGCACTGCCGCTAATGAATCGGGGCGCGACCATCGTCAACAATCTTTCAGCTGCCGCAAAACAGGTCTTTCCCGATTACGCTGCTTACAGCGCTGCCAAACGTGGAGCCTTGGGTTTCACTCTTTCGCTGAGGCAGGAGTTGATCCCGCGCGGCATTCGAGTCGTGGCCCTCATGCCCGGTGCGACCTATACCCCAATGTGGGAGCAGCTCATGCCCGATGCGCCTCGCGAGGGCATGATGACTCCGGACACCGTAGCCCAGACGGTTCTCTGCGCCGTCCTGCTGCCGCCGGAGGCCAACCTGTCAGAGTTGCTGCTCGATCCTAGTGGCGGAGCGTTGTAACGACTTTTCACCACGGAGGACACGGAGGTTTTGGAATGTTTAGTCGTGGGCACAGGCGGGGTTGACTACGTCAGCTAAGGGTAAATGTCCGCAGTTGTTGGGAACCGCGCGGCGCTGAGATTTTCTATCCAAATAGCCTCCGTGCGCTCCGTGTTCTCCGTGGTAAAAACACCTCACAACCCGTAATGATACCTTCGGGTGCGAGCAGGGAAGAGCTTGATCAGCAAAACTCCGGCAATAAACCCCCCTACGTGTGCCCAGAAGGCGATGCCGCTGGAATTGGCAGAGTGTGATGAGATCGATGTGGCGGCGCCGCTGAGGAACTGCGCGATAAACCAGTAGCCCAACACGATCCACGCCGGCAGCCACATAAAGAACACGAAGAAGAATGGCACTAGCGTCAGCACCCGGGCGCGAGGATACAGCACGAAATACGCGCCCATCACGCCGGCGATGGCTCCGCTGGCTCCTACGCTGGGCACCACCGATCCCAGGTTGAACATGATGTGCAGGAAGGCAGCGGCAATTCCGCAAACGAAGTAGAGTGCCAGGTATAGCGAGTGGCCCAGGTAGTCTTCCACGTTGTCGCCGAAGATCCACAGCGCCCACATGTTGAAGAGGATGTGCAGCCATCCGCCGTGCAGAAACATGGAGGTCAGGAACGGCACCACGGCCGCCATCAGCGGAACGTAACGCGTGCCCAACGCGGAGATCAGGTCCCACGGCACGTAACCATGATTGAAGAGGACGACAGTTACCCTGGCCGGCACCACGCCGAGCACGGTCAAGACCTCGGGACTAGGCTCGGGCGGCCGATAACCCCAATTCAACGACAGCAGGAACGCGACGACATTCAGCACGATCAACGCGTAGTTAACGAACGGGGTGCCGATGCGGGGGGCGTCGTCTTTCAGTGGGATCATAACTTCGTTACGACTGGCACAGCAGGGAAGCGGCTTCCCTATCGTAGCTCCTCAAGCCTGGTCGCTGACGGCGAGTTGACCAAACAACCTTCGAACCTCCACGATAGCAGAAGGATGCCCTTGAACGCAGTGTTGGTAGTGGATAAACCCTCAGGCTGGACTTCCCACGATGTCGTAGCTAAAATGCGCCGCCTCGTCGGTGAACGTTCCATTGGTCACTTGGGAACGCTCGACCCCATGGCGACCGGCGTTCTGCCGCTCGTGATTGGAAAGATGACTCGGCTGTGCCAGTTTTATTCCGGGTCGGAGAAAAGTTACGAAGGAGCGATCCGACTGGGCGTGGCTACCGACACTTACGATGCCGATGGCGAGCCGACGGGCGAAACTCAGGAAGTTAAAGTGTCACTTGAGGAAATTCGAGAGGCTGCGCTGGCGTTCACCGGCAAACTGTGGCAGCTGCCGCCACCCTTCTCGGCAAAAAAGATCAACGGAGTTCCTGCCTATAAGCTCGCTCGCAAGAAGCAGGAGGTCGAACTCCAGCCGGTCGAGGTCGAGGTCAAGAATTTCACTGTCTCCGCCTTGAATGGCGACCTGGCAGAATTCGGTTGCCGCGTGTCTTCGGGCACCTACGTCCGCAGCATCGCCCACGAGCTCGGGCAGAAACTAGGTACCGGCGCTCATCTGGCCAGCCTGCGCCGGACCGCCGTCGCCGAATTCAGCATCGAGCAGAGCCACACGCTCGAGGAGATCGCCGAAGCCGTCGCGCAGGATCGGCTAGACGATTACCTGGTGCATCCGCGTCGAGTCTTGCCGGAGATTCCATGCGTCACCGCAACCGAGGAAGACGTTGCCAAGATCCGTCACGGGCGCTCAGTAAACCTGCCCGAGATGTCGCGCTCGAAGTGGGTTAAGGTCTTCGCCGGCCAAGCCGATCTGGTGTGTCTGGCCAGCAGGGTAGCCGGCACGCTGTTCCATCCCAAGGTTGTGCTGATCTAAAGCCGTTACTTGGAATGGGTCCCATCGTGCGCACATGTTGATAATGTCCGATAACAGATATTATGTTAAGTCTACGGAGAGGCCTGAAGAATGCACCCTGTCGCCCCTCTGCTTTCCAAGGCTCACTCCAAACCTCCGATCTTCGTCGATCCCTCAAAGGATTCCCGGGCTCTGGCATCTCGGCGCCCAGGGGGCAGGTCCTTCACAGGAACTCCGCGTTGGTGGAAGTCAGTTCGAAGTTGACTTAGTCCAGGCCTTAGTCCATTATCCTCATATATGGAAGTGAACATCCACGAGGCCAAGACCCATCTCTCCAAGCTGCTGGAACGCGTGCTTTTAGGCGAAGAAGTAATCATCGCCAAGGCGGGCAAACCAGTGGCGCGCCTGGTGCCTATCAAGGCGAAAGGAGTTCCCCGTCCTCTGGGCTTGGCGAAAGGCGAATTCGTGGTTCCCGAAGACTTCGATCAGCCGTTGCCGCCAGAGGTGGAAGAGGATTTTTATCGTTGAAAGTACTTCTGGATACCCATATTTTCTTGTGGGTCATTTCTGATCCAGACCAGATTTCCCCGCGCGCTCGCAAAACGGTTGAAGACCCGCGCAATGAGATTTTTCTCAGCATTGCCAGCGCCTGGGAGATCACGATCAAGGCCGGAATCGGCAGATTGTCGCTCCCGGCTCCGGCTGCAATGTTCATCCAGCGCCAGCTTGCGAAGCACAGAATCGATCTGCTCCCTATCCAGCTCTCTCACCTGGGTGCGATGGAAAAGCTGCCTCCCCATCACCGTGATCCCTTCGATCGCTTGCTGGTCGCGCAGTGTATTGAGGAAGGCGCGGTCTTGCTGACGGTGGATTCACAACTCCAGCGTTATCCGGTGGAAATCCTAAACTGAGCCTGTCGGTTGTTACGCTGACGCCGTGAGCAAGTTCTCGAGGTCTTCGCGGAATCTCTTAAGCGCCTCCAGCCTCTCAGGCGTAGCTTCCACGAATTCGGATTTGGCCTGGAAGACCTGCCGGCCCTCCCGCTCGACCAACACTCCGAGCACGTCGCCCATACGCCAGCCTGGCGCTCCTATCAGCTGGAGCCCGACCGGCGTCGATCGCAACAGCGCAATGCAGCCGTCGCGAATGACGCCCACTGCGTTGGGGTAACGATCGAAGGTCTCAACCTCAAAGCCGGCGAGGTAGATGCGTTGCAGCTGTTCGGCAGGATCGGGCATGGGAAGGCAGCTCTTAGCACTTAGCCGTTAGCAATTAGCATTCAGCGACCATCGCAAGGGCTAAGGAACTCTGATCAACTCGTCCAAGTGCAGTTTTGAAAGGGCAAAGCTTCAGCTGTGCCGTAATCTCGTCAATTTGGCCGGGCTTTAGCCCCTGCGGAACTTCGATGTATCTTGATCAGAGTTTCTCTAACAGCCGACCGTAAACATGGACTGAGGCTGTGCGATGCGGGTAACGCACACCTTTGAGACCGGATCCCGAGCCTAAGCCAAATAGGAATGGCGAGTGGCGAATTGCGAATAGCGGCCTCTCACATCTTGTAGCGGCCAAGATCGTCTTCGCCGAGGTTCTCCAGCCACTTGCGCAGCTCGTCGCTGGACACGCGATCGCTCACGGTATTCGCCAGCTTACTGTTCTTCAGTACTTCGTCTTCGACGAAGATTGGGCAGTCCATGCGCAACGCCAGCGCCAGGGCGTCCGACGGCCGGGAGTCAATGCTGATCGATTGGCCTTCACGCTCCAGCCAGATGACGGCGAAGAATGTGTCGTCGCGCAGCTCGGTGACAACCACCTTGCGCACCATAGTCTCGAGGCCGACCAGCAGGTTCTTCAGCAGGTCGTGCGTCATGGGGCGCGGCGTGGTGACCTTCTCGATCTCCAGCGCGATCGCATTGGCCTCGTAAACCCCGACCCAGATGGGCAGCACCGTCTCCGTCGTCTGGTCTTTCAGTACCACGATGGGCATATTCGTAACGGGGTCCATCATCAACCCGCGAATTTTCATTTCAACTTCCATCGTGGTCCCTCCCCTGGCGCTACCGCGCCTGGCCTTTAGCACTTAGTCGTTAGCTCTTAGCCTTCAACGACGCACTCGATCTCTGCTTGCTAATAGCTAAAGGCTAAGAGCTAAAAGCTAAAAGCCCGGCGGTATCGCGGTCACTCGTCGCCGCAGTTTTCTCCGCGACACGCCCTCTACTCCTCATACGCCACATACCGTACGCAGCGCAACGCCTTTGTGGATGCGCTGCTACGCCATTTTTCCCAAAAGGCTATTGGGGAATATCTGCGTCACTTCTACTTGCACGTAATCGCCCACGGCCGGCTGGCGACCCGGCTCGCAAACGAAATTCAGCGTCTTGTTCTGCGACGTCCGGCCAATGATCTGGCCGCGTGCGTCGTTCTTCCCTTCCACCATGACTTCGAGAATCTGCCCCAGGTGCCGCTGATAGCTAGCCCTCTGCAACTCGCGCTGCCGCTCTTGCAGGATTTGCAGCCGCCGTGACTTCTCCTGCTCCGAGATCGAGTCGATGTACTGCAGCGAAGGCGTGTTGGGACGAGGCGAGTACTTGAACGAAAACACACCATCGTAGCCAACTTCATCCAGCAGACTGAGTGTCTCGGCGAATTCCGCCTCGGTTTCGCCGGGAAAGCCAACAATGACGTCGGTGGTGATGCTGATTTCTTTATTGCGCGTCGACTTCATCCAGGCGATGCGCTCCAGGTATTGCTCGCGTGTGTATTCGCGAAACATGGACGCCAGCACGCGCGACGAGCCGCTTTGCACCGGCAGATGCACGTGATCACAGAGCGCCGGTACGGCGTCGATGGCATCCACGATGTCTTTCCTGAAGTCGCGCGGATGCGACGTAGTGAAGCGTACGCGCCGGATTCCCGGGAAGCTCGCCGACCGCGGCCAAGACTTCGGCAAACGTCATCTTTCCAGCAGGATCGCGGTAAGAGTTAACGTTTTGCCCGAGCAATTGAATGTCGGTATAGCCGGCGTCAGCCATGCGCTTGGCTTCCTCCAGCACCGATTGCGAGGTGCGGCTGCGCTCCTTGCCGCGGGTGTACGGCACCACGCAGTAGGCGCAAAACTTGTCGCAGCCCTCGATGATGGTGATGTATCCGCGATGCGGATTGGTGCGGGCGGTAAACTCGGTCTCGAATGTCTGGTCGGTCTCGCGATCATCGAGGCCGGTGACCCGGGTGGCGCCCGATTCGATCTGCACCAACATCTCCGGCAAATTCCGATACGACGCCGAGCCCGCGACCAGCGACACATAGGGCGCACGCTCGAAGATCTTCTCGCCCTCCTGCTGAGCGACGCAGCCCAGAACGGCAAAGCGCTTCCCTGCCTTCTGCAGCTTCTTGTAATCGTTCAGCCGATGGAAGACCTTCTGCTCGGCCTTATCGCGAATCGAGCAGGTATTGTAAAAAATCAGGTCGGCATCTTCCTCGCACTGCACCTGCTGGTAGCCCTCGGAGATCAGCGTCCCCACGACCTTCTCCGAGTCGTGGAAATTCATCTGACAGCCAAAGGTCTCAATGTAAAAAGTTTTTTGCGCAGAGCTCACTACTACCATCCTCGGAATATCAGTATAGCGCGGGATTGCAGAGTGTATGTTGATGGCGCGATGAACCGGGCTTTGGTATCTTCGAGCCATGGCCCTGGCTCCTAGCATTTGCGGAGTAATACTCTCAGCCGGCTTTTCTACGCGCATGGGGCGAGACAAGGCCTTGCTACCCTGGCCTCCCGTAGCACCGGGAACACCGGTGGCTAACACGTTCCTTGGGGCGACCATCGACCTGCTGCAGGCGCACTCGGATTTGGTCATTGTGGTCGCGGGAAAGAACGCGACGGCGATCGGTCCAGTGGTCTACGCGCATGGAGGCTTCCTGGCCATCAATCGCGAGCCGGAACGCGGGCAGTTCAGTTCCCTGCGCACGGGTATGCAGGAAGTTTTAAATCATGGTCGGGACGCTGCATTTGTAGCGCTGATCGACCGGCCTCCCGTGCTACCGCGAACCCTGCAGACTGTGCGCGATGCATTTCTCCATGCTGATCCCAACATATGGGCGGTCGTGCCCGAAGCCAAACGTGGAGAAGAGCTTGTGCACGGCCATCCCATTCTGATTGGGCGCGAAATGATCGAGGCGTTCCTGAGTGCCCCTGCCACGGCGACGGCGCGCGACGTGGAACATCAGTATCAGGAACACGTGCTCTATGTGCCGGTTGATGATCCTCGCTTGACCATGAATGTCGACACGCCTGCGGACTATGCCAAGTTGTCGGAGACCGAGATGATCTCTTCGGAGAAGCAGTTTTGAGCGCCGCCACTTCCCCTGATTCAGCCGCACAATTTATCGAATCGGTGCTCGCGCTGAAGCCCTCGATTGCCGTCTTCGATTGCGATGGAACGCTATGGAGCGGCGACGCCGGCGCCGACTTCTTCTATTGGGAGATCGAACATGGCATCGTGAGCCGTGAAACTGGCGAGTGGGCCCACGCCCGTTACGAAGAGTACAAAGCCGGACGCGTTGGCGAGGAAGAAATTTGCGGCGAGATGGTCAGCATGAATCGCGGCGTCTCACACGAGATATTACAGCGGGCCGCCAGCGAATTCTTCGACGAGGTAGTGAGTCACCGCATTTTTCCTGAGCTTCAGGAACTGACGCGGCGGCTGGCCGAGCAGGGCTGCGAGCTCTGGGCAGTCTCGTCAACCAATAACTGGGTCGTGGAAGTCGGTGCCGCTCGCTTCGGCATTCCACTCGAGCGCGTGCTGGCTGCCTGTGTACACGTCGACGGAGGCTTGGCGACAGATCGCCTGATTCGGGTGCCGACGGACGAGCTGAAAGCGGTCGTGATCCGTGACGTCATCGGCAAGCCGATGGAAGCTGTCTTCGGCAACTCCATTCACGATCAGGCCATGCTGGAGATGGCGAAGCATCCGTTCTGCATCAATCCCAACCCTGACCTGGAGGCGATTGCGCAAGAGCGCGGCTGGGCGGTGTATTGGCCCGCGGAAGCCCAGGAGTAAACCATTCGCAGCTCTAGGTTGGGTGCTGTCCCGAGCGAAGTCGAGGGATCTCTACCTACTCTGTCATCCCGAGCGCAGCCGAGGGACCCCTTTCTACCTCCGTCATCCTGAGCGCAGCCGAGGGACCTCTTTCTACTCTGTCATCCCGAGCGCAGCCGAGGGACCCCTACCTCCGCCCGAAGTTCCTGCTGAGATAGCGGTCCTTCGACTCCGGCGGCAAAGACGGCCGCCTGCGCTCAGGATGACAGCTTTATTCAGGACAGCTTTATTCCGGATGACAGCTTTATTCCATCTGAGAGAAAATTCCATGCGGGCGTACTTACACGAAAAAAACAGCGAGTATCAATAAAATGCCCGCCATTGCTGACGGGCATCGCTAAGAATTCTTGCCGCTCTGCTTAAGCTTTTTCCAGGTTCAACGCCCGCTTGAACGAGCCGTGGTCATTCTTGATCTTTTCCTGTAACAGCATTATCGCGTAGATCAACTGCTCCGGACGCGGCGGGCATCCCGGCACATACACATCCACCGGGATCCACTGATTCACTCCCTGCACCAGCGCGTAATTGTTGAACACGCCACCCGAGGTCGCGCACGCTCCCATCGAAATCACCCACTTGGGTTCGGGCATCTGCTGGTAGAGTTCGCGGATAACCGGCGCCATCTTCTGCGAGACGCGCCCGGCGATGATCATCAAATCCGACTGCCGCGGCGACGGACGAAACACTTCGGCGCCGAAGCGGGCGATATCGAAGCGCGACGCGCCCATGGACATCATTTCGATGGCGCAGCAGGCCAGGCCAAACGTCATGGGCCAAATGGAATTTCGCCGCACCCAGTTCACCACCGCATCGAGTGAAGCCAGCACCACGCCCTCATGCTGCTGCTCGCCAAAGGTCGCGCGTAGGACGGCGCGCTGGCTGTGCTCGGAGCCGACGAGATTATCGAAGCGCTCGTGGCCTGATTCAGGATTATCGAAGTGCGGAATGCGATTATCGCTAGCCATGCACCACCTATTATACCTACCATGTTCGATGCCCTTGGCCCCAAGCGCGACTCAACCGAGGCACTCTGATCGTCAAATCCGAATAGCCTTCACCTGCAGGTATTCATTGCGGATCACCGTATGCTGGGTCGGGTCGGGCGCGACATTGGCTTCAGACCAGAGTGCCTCGAGATCGCCTGCCATCGCCGCCTGACCGGACTCGTCCAGCCGGCCGAATGCAACCTTCGTCGGGCCAAAATACGTGCGGAAATAGTTGACCGCACCGGCAGGATCAAATGGAAGATCGAACACGATCGCGATCAAGTTGGTTTCAATGCCGGTGAAGCTCGCGGCTAGGCGCTGACGCACGGTCGTTTCATCGCCCCAAAGAATCGGCGGGGCAAGTCCAGCAACGGGAGCCACGTGACGGGACGAGACTTTGAACATTTTTCCGGTGAAGCTGGCGGGATTCCAGTTCGCCATCGCCAGTAGACCTCCCGGTCGCAGGACGCGGGCCGCCTCGGACACGACCATCTCCGGACGCGGCGCGAACATGGCTCCAAACATCGAGACCACTGCGTCAAACGAGGCGTCGTCGTAGGGAAGCTGTTCTGCATCGCCTTCCTCGAATTGAATTGCCAGATTTTCAGCGATGGCCCTTTGCTGCGCCTGCTCCAGAAGATTGGGCGCAATATCCACTCCAGTGACGACCGCTCCATCGCGAGCGAGTGGAATGGCGACGTTCCCTGAACCGCAGGCCACATCCAGCACGCGCGCGCCGGGCTTAACTCCGATTCGCCGGGCGAAGGCTTCGGCCGCCGCGACGGTGTTCCGGGCGATCTCGCCGAAGTCGCCCGCCATCCATGTGGAACGCATCGACTGCTTAATCTTATCGATGGAGGGGCGCGAAGAACTCATGTTGATCCTCTGAAATTACCGATTCGTGCGACAGTAGCACCGAACCTGCTTCTCTGAAGTAAACCCAGCTTTGGTCCCGCCGAGGTTTTGAAGGGGCGTAGCTTAATCTGCGCCGTTAAACCTCACGCAGACACCCGAGTCCCTTTAAGGAAGGCAGACACTTTGCCTCAAACATTCGAGCTTCTTCACACCGTGAGCACGACTTTGCCGAACATCTCGCCTTTCGCCAGGTACTCGTGCGCCGCCCTGGTTTCGCTTAGCGGGAACGTGCGGTCGACAACCGGCTTCAGCTTGCCCGAGAAAACGTGCTTTAAAACCTCGTGCAACTCGCCCATCTCTCCCATATAGGAGCCCAGCAGCGAAAGCTGCTTTGCGAAGAGCACGCGCAGGTCGAGGTTCGCGTCGTAACCGGTCGTGGCGCCGCAGGTCACCAGGGTGCCCCCCGGTTTGAGCGAACGCAAGCTGTCCGGCCAGGTTGCCACGCCCACATGCTCAAAGACAATGTCCACCCCGCGCTTGCTGGTGATGCGCCGCACCTCGTCGGCAATCTTCTGCTTGTAGTGGTCGATGGTGTGATCAGCCCCCAGCTCGCGCGCCTTAGCCAGCTTGCGCTCATCACCTGCGGTGGTAATGACCTCCGCGCCTATCATTTTGCAGATCTGGATAGCCGCCGATCCGACGCCCGACCCAGCGCCCAGCACCAGCACCGTCTGCCCGGCCCGCAAGTGAGCCCGTCCGATCAGCATGTGCCACGCCGTCAGAAACACCAGGGGCACACTGGCGGCGTCAGTGAAACCGAGCGAGTCAGGAATGGAAATAACATTCTCGCGGGGCACGGCAATCAGCTCGCAATTGCCGCCGTCCACGCCATTACCCAGCACCGCAAATTGCGCGCAGAAGTTGTGGCGTCCCAGCATGCACTGTTCGCAATGATTACAGAAGACCATCGGCGCCAGCAGCACGCGCGTCCCCGGCTTCACGTCAGTGATGTATTCCCCACTGTCGACCACTTCTCCTGCAACATCGCTGCCCAGAATGTGCGGCAGCTTTACCCCCGGCAGTCCTTTGCGCACCCACAGATCAAGATGGTTTAATGCGCAGGCGCGCACCCGAACCAGCACATGATCCTTGCGCAACTCCGGATCTGGTATGTCTTCGTACTTAAGAACATCAGGACCACCAAACTCATGAATGCGAATTACTTTCATTGTTGACTCCTAAGGGCGCTCTAGATTACAGGCGGCGGAAATCCCACATACGGGTCGTCGTCCTCTAACCATCTACAAAGGTCGACGTCTAAGTCACGTCTGATCCCGCGAAGTTGGAGAGAAATCATTCTCAGTCCGAGTTCGATGGACTGGAACGCGTCCGCGCCTGCGGCGCAGCGAATCTTCTCGTCCCCGACTCCAATGATCAATATGGGGCACAGATGATCAGGGCCGCCCTCCCAGAGCTGAGGTTTACCGATCATGACTACAACTTTACGGCGGGGCTCCGTTCTCACGATGAGTTCTCTCGTCGCGATCACATCGCCCAAAGTGTCGAGTAACTTAGCCGAACATTGTAGACCCATCAAACCTCTCGTACTGTTGTTGAGCGCTAGCGAAAAATGTCTATAGCGCTCCCAGCCATCTGACCGGGAAATGAGCAGCAACAGCGTTTGCCAGTCGTTCGTCTGCGGTGATGAGTTGCGCGTCACGTTGCATGGCCAGAGCGATATAGACGCTGTCGTACACGGTCCGCTCAAAAGCAATTGCGATATCCAATGCAGCCTCGATCAGCGCATACGAGGAGACGGTGAGCAATCCTTGCTGCTTCAATTCGCGCATCCCGGATTCTGCCACCAGTCGAGTACATCTTCCCACGCGCACCGCTTTCCAGAACACATTGCCGAGCTCAACCCAAAACAGGTCCGGAACGATGACCTGGATTTCGCCCTTGGTGAGCTGAAGCAGCAATTGACGCGCTTGCGGCAGAAGGCGTTCTTCCGGTCCGCGCAGCACCCACTTCGCGGCTACGCTCACGTCAGCCACAACACAGTTCACCGCGAGCGGTCCTCACGCACCATTTCTTCCGTGGAAAGGAATGGCCCGGGCGACGGCGACGGCTCCGATGCCAAGCGCTCCAGACGGCGAAAGGAAGCCCGCCGTGCCTTCAGTTGGCGCTCGGTGGGAATAGACTGTTCCAACAACTCCAGCACCTCAGCGGCGATAGACTTACGTCCCTCGCGAGCCCGTTTACGCAACGCTTCGTATAATTCATCGGGCACGTTCTCCACGTATAAAGTTGCCATGGTAACTCCTAGCGTAACTCTAGCACGTCCATAGGAAAGAATAGCAAGTTCTATCGGTTCCGATTTTGCCGGAGCACATCTAAACTGATGTATCGTAGAGTTAACGAATCGCGGGAGGCTCGCCGGACGAACGGTAGCTTCTGCTTGTTATTTATGGATATTTACGAACAAATCGTGCAGCTTCGCCGCGTGGGTCGCCGCGGAGCCGTCGCTACCATCACCAACGTTCGCGGCTCGATTCCCTCTTTCCAGACTGCGAAGATGCTGGTGCGCGATGATGGGTCGATTGCCGGCACCATCGGCGGGGGTTGCGTCGAGGCCGAAGTGTGGCAGGCGGCACGCGAAGTGATGGAAGAAGAGAAGCCGCGCGCTCTCACCTTCAACCTCAACAACAATCCCAAGTACGACACCGGCCTGGTTTGCGGTGGCACGCTGGAAATATTCATCGAACCGGTGCTGCCTCCGGCGCTGCTTTATATCTTCGGCGCCGGCCACGTCGCCTATAACCTGTACAAGATCGCCAACACCGCCGGCTTCGAAGTAGTGGTGGTGGACGATCGCGATTCGTACGCCAACCGCGAGCGCTTTCCCGAGGCGCGCGAGGTTATCGCGGACGACTTCGAAGCTGTCACGGCGCGGCTCAATCCGCCCGAAGGCGCTTACATCGTGATCGTTACGCGCGGGCATCGCGACGATATGCGGGTGCTGCGCTGGGCGATCAACGCCAACGCGCGCTACCTCGGCATGATCGGCTCCAAACGCAAAACCATCTCGATCTACAAAGAGCTGGAGAAGGAAGGAATTTCCGCCGAGAAGTTCGCCAATGTTCACGCGCCTGTTGGCCTGGAGATTGGGGCAGTCACGCCGGAAGAGATTGCAGTAGCGATTGTGGCTGAGATGATTGCCGAACGGCGCCACGCGACTGCCAACATCGCCAGCAAGATGTATTCGTATGCGCCTGCCACAGTTTCAGATCGCCACGAACAGGACGCGACGGAAGAAGAGCCGGCGCGGAATTCTTAGTCCGTCTTTGTATTTGTCATCCCGAGCGCAGCCGAGGGACCTGCTTGTTCTACCCGGCATGCCGTGCAGCTCACTTCTTCAGCAGCTTCTCAATATCCGGCCCGATGCGCTCCGGCGGCGTGGTCGGGGCGTAACGTTCGACGACATTACCCTTCTTGTCGATAAGAAACTTGGTGAAGTTCCACTTGATGGAATCGCCCAGCAGTCCGCCCTTTTCGCTCTTCAAGAACTTGTAAAGCGGATGCTCGTTTTCGCCGTTCACCTCGATCTTTGAGAACAGCGGGAAGTCGACGCCGTAGTTCAATTCGCAAAACGATTTAATGTCGTCGTCGGATCCAGGCTCCTGATGACCGAACTGATCGCAGGGAAAGGCCAGCAACTCAAAGTCGCGGTCTTTGTACTTCGCCCACAGCTCCTGCAGCCCTTTGTATTGCGGCGTGAAGCCGCACTTGCTGGCCGTGTTGACGATCAGCAGGACTTTGCCTTTGTAGGCTTTAAGCTTCTTCTCTTTGCCGTTGTTCAAGGTTGCGGAAAAATCGTAAAGGCCCATGGGTTTCCTCGGATTTGTTCTCACCACAGAGGCACTGAGACACAGAGAATTTCAATTCGCAGCTGCAGAGATCGAGAAGGTGGATTTCGGCATCTCGCTATCAGCGCGGCCAATCCTGTGCGACATCCGAAGTTAAGCTCTAAGCCAGCGAATTCTCTGTGTCTCCGTGTCTCTTGTGGTTAGTAAGCTTTAGCGATAACCACGCGCCGGTCCACCTGCTCGCCGGTGACGATGCATTTCCCCGGCCCATCGTATTCGTCCACCAGAGGAATGCAGCGGACCGTTGCCTTGAATTCCTTCACCCGGGCGTCGGAGCGCGGATCGTCCTTCAAATGCGCCATGACGAACTTGCCGCCACCCTTTTCGGCGGTGACATCTTTCAGGATCGATTCAACCTCTTCGATTGAGTTCGCCAGCACCGTGTTCGCCTTCATACGCTGTTTGGCCGCGTCGAACATCGCTTTCTGCATCTCATCCAGCAGACCGGGCAGCTTCCCGGCAACATCCGCCTGAGGCATCGGCTCTTTCGCGCCCGTATCGCGACGCTTTAGCACCAGGCTGCCCGACGCCAAATCACGCGGTCCGAGTTCCAGTACCACGGGCACACCTCGACGCTCCCAGTGGAAAAACTTGGCTCCCGGCGACGGCCCTTCGCGATCGTCTACCTTCGCACCGACATCTTTCGCGATGCGATGCGCCGCCTCCAGCACCTTGCCCTTCTCGTCGTCCTTGCGATAGATAGGCACCATCACGACCTTGGTCGGCGCCAGCTTCGGAGGCAGCACCAGCCCCTTGTCGTCGGAGTGACTCATGATCAAGCCGCCGATCAGCCGCGTGCTTACGCCCCAACTTGTCTGCCACACGTAGTCGAGTTGGCCTTCTTTGTTCTGGAATTGCACGTCGAACGCCTTGCCGAAATTCTGTCCCAGGTCGTGACTGGTGCCGGCCTGCAAGGCGAAGCCGTTCTGCATCATGGCCTCGATCGAATAGCTGCGGAGCGCTCCGGCAAATTTCTCCGACTGCGTTTTCACGCCCTTAATGACGGGCATGGCCATCACCTGCTCGGCGACCTCGGCGTAAACATCGAGCATGCGCAGCACCTCCTCGACCGCTTCGTCGTGGTTGGTGTGCGCGGTGTGACCCTCCTGCCAGAGGAATTCCGTCGTCCGCAGGAACATGCGCGTGCGCAGCTCCCAGCGAATGATGTTGGCCCACTGGTTTACCAGTACCGGCAAATCGCGCCAGCTCTTGATCCACTTGGCGAAGAAGTGACCGATGATGGTCTCCGACGTCGGGCGGATGACATAGGGCTCTTCCAGTTGCTTGCCGCCGGCGACGGTGACCACTGCCAGCTCAGGCGAGAAACCTTCCACGTGCTCGGCTTCCTTTTGCAGGAAGCTCTGCGGGATGAGCAGCGGGAAATACATATTCTGATGGCCTGTGGCCTTGAAGCGATCGTCGAGCTCGCGCTGCAGGACTTCCCAGACAGCGTAGCCGTTGGCCTTAATGACCATACAGCCCTTAACGATTTCGGCGGGCTCGGCCATGTCGCCTTGCAAAACCACATCCTGGTACCAGGTAGCAAAATCCTGAGCGCGTGCAGTGATGGGAGATTCAGCCATAGAGGATGATTGTGCTCTTTCCGGAGATGAAACGGCAGTTTTCCTGAACTTTTAGATTAGCAGAATTGCAGGGAGCAGACGGTGGGCCAGCCATTGCTCCGAGGTAACGGAAATTGAAGAATGATCTTACTGGTAAGATCGGCGAGTAATCTTACTGGTAAGACTATTTTCCTTTTGCGCCATTTTTTACCAGTTTCAGGAATTCGGCGTGGACGCGTTTGTCCTCGGAAAGCTCAGGATGGAAGGTCGCAGCCATGACTCTTCCCTTCCGCACCAGCACGGGATGATCGTCGCGGCTGGCCAGTACCTCGACACCTTCGCCCACGCGCTCAATGCGCGGCGCGCGGATGAAGACCATCTCCAGCGGCTCGGGGCCTAACTGCGTGGCTGCCTCCACAATTGTGGAATCGATCTGGCGGCCATAGGCGTTGCGGCGAATGGTCATGTCGATGGCGTTCAGGCCCGGCTGATGAGGGTTTTCGACCTCGCGAGCCAACATGATGGCGCCGGCACAGGTGCCGAAGGTCGGCTTGGTATGTACGAATTCGTCGAGGGCTTTATAGGTGCGCTCGCCAAGGAGTTTGAGGAACGTGCTGGACTCGCCACCGGGAATCACCAGGCCGTCAAGCCCGTCGAAGTCCTCCGCAGTGCGCACCAAAGCGACCTCCGCGCCCAGCTCTTCCAGCCGCCGGCGATGCGCATCGAAATCACCTTGTAGTGCGAGAACGCCGATTTTCATAGGGGCCAGCAGCTGTCAGCTATCAGCCTTCAGCTAAACCCTCCACAACGGAAACGAAGCTTGCCGCCCAGCTCGAAAAGCTGCTGGGCGTACAAAAAAGGCGCAGCCCGCGCCGCGCCTAACTGAAAGCTGATAACTGACGGCTGACGGCTGCTTCTTACCATCCTCGCGTCTGCAGCAGGTCCTTCTCTTCTATCGCGCTGACGGCGAGGCCTTTCATCGCGCCGGTCATTTGCTCGCTGACCTCCGCGAGAATCTTGGCGTCCTTGTAATGGGTAGTCGCCTGCACGATTGCGGTGGCGCGCGACTCGGCTTCTGCGCGCTCGGCGTCCAGCTTCAGGTCGAGCGGCGTGGCGCCGCCTTTCATGAAAATGCCGGAGCCAACGAACACGGCCTCGGCGCCCAACTGCATCATGAGCGACGCGTCAGCCGGAGTGGCAATGCCGCCGGCGGAGAAATTCGGTACCGGCAACTTCCCTGCTTTGGCGACAATGCGCACCAGTTCGTACGGCGCCTGATGATTTTTGGCGGCGGCAAAAAGCTCTTCTTCGCTCATTACCGTAAGCTGACGCATCTCTTTAACAATTTGCCGCATGTGCTTGACAGCATGAATCACATCACCTGTTCCAGCCTCGCCCTTGGTGCGGATCATGGCAGCGCCTTCGGCAATGCGCCGCAGGGCCTCGCCCAGGTTGCGCGCCCCGCAGACAAATGGCGTCTGAAAAGCATGCTTGTCCACGTGATGCTCTTCGTCAGCGGGCGTCAGCACCTCGGTTTCGTCGATGTAGTCAACGCCGATTTCTTGTAGGATCTGGGCCTCCGCGAAATGGCCGATGCGGCACTTTGCCATCACCGGGATAGAAACGGTAGCCATGATCTGTTTAATGAGCTTGGGATTGGCCATGCGCGAGACACCGCCTTCAGCGCGAATGATGGCGGGCACGCGCTCCAGCGCCATAACCGCGGAGGCGCCAGCCTTCTCGGCGACCTCGGCTTGCTCCACGCTCATCACGTCCATGATGACGCCGCCCTTGAGCATCTCGGCCAGGCCGGTCTTCAATCGCAAACTGGTGTTGTTGCCGTTGTTCTCTGACATAGGAAAATCTCCGAAAGAGCCATTAGCATTTAGCACTTGGCATTTAGCTAAATGCTGATGCTCGATAGAAATTGGCTCGCGAGTGAGGCTGTTAACTCTCTATTTTAGCGCGTGCGGACGAGATGCGTAACCCCAGATCCTAGGGAAGCGGGGCTCTGCGATTGCGCTAGGCTGGCTCTTCGTAACGGCTTTTTCGCCCCGTGCTCGAGCAATTCGTTAAACAAGCGTCAGCTCTCACTCTGGCGCGCTCTGCGAAATCGACTGCACGTGCATTCTTTTCAGTGGGCGGGAGTTCTCTCTGTATCAAAGTGCCCAAGTGATTCATATGAATACAGCTCTCCGCCCAACGCGTTAGCAATTCCTCTGAGATTACTCCAGCGCTGCGTTCGTTGTTCATGTCCGTTCCCCAAACGTCTCTCAAACGCCCTCTCACGGTTTTCTCCCGCGGCTTCCGTCCACCCACTCGTTCCAGACGCGAAAGCCCTTCATCTCGTCATCAAGATGCGTCTCCGGGAACGTGGCCTCGATTTGCGCGCGACTGTCGCGTGGCCCGAGGTGTCCCGGCATATTCGCCAGCTCCACCATCAGGGCAGCGGTGATGGCCTCGTTCTTCTTTTGCTGATTGAAATCGACCTTGTCGAAGGTATCGGAAGTCGCGTGATAGTTGACCAGATAGTTCGCTGTTTCCTGGTTCGGCAGGATGGTCGGCACGCCTTCGATCATGAAGTCGTAGTTATCGGTGCCAAGGGCGGCGTCGTTGGTGATTTCCGTGGCCTTCCAGGCCGCAAATGGCTGGACCAGCGACGCCAGCGTGGCGTCAACATCCTTGCGGCCGCCGGTAGAAAAGCCGGTAATAGCGCCGTCGCCGGCATCGAGCACTACCTCGGCGGCGATGCTGTCCATTTCATCGCGATGGCTGCGCACGTAAGCCAGCGAGCCGAACATCCCCTGCTCTTCGCCGGAAAAAAGAATGAAGCGGATCGTTCTTTTCGGCCGCACACCCGCCGCCTTGATGGCCCGCAGCGAGTCGATGACCAGCGCGGCATTGCAGCCGTTGTCCAAGGCGCCCGTGCCTAGATTCCACGAATCCAGATGAGCGCCAAAAATCACCAGCTCATTCGGCAGTTCACTACCCTTCAGATCAGCGATGACGTTGCGCGTGGTGATGGTCGGGCCGACCTGGTTCGGTACAGAGACTGACATGCTGATCTTCTGGCCGTGAGCGATCAATCGTTGAATCCGCAGAGAGTCTTCGCGCGCCAGCAGGATCTGCGGGATGACATCCATCTTGCCGCTCAGGGTGTTGATGTGCCGGTAAAGAATGTCGTGTTCGCGGCTGCTGGTGAAGGCGATCAGCAACGCCTTGCCTGCAACCGAACGGGCGATGATATCGGGCGCGCGAAAGTACTCGTCGAACAGGTCATCCCACGTCTCCAGCACTTTGCTGTTCACCAGGACGATGGCCCCGGCGATGTCGCCGGCTTTGGCGAACTGCGCCGCCGAACCCATGCCGACGTCAACCACTCGCGCCGTGGTTTGCGGCACGGCCGGAGTCCACGCAACGGAGACAGCGCGTACATGAAATTCCTCCGGAGCGACCACGTTGATCTGGGTATCGCCTTCGGTCCAGGACTGCGGGATGGTGAACTCTTCGGTACGAACCGAGTCGGCGCCAGCGGCCTTGAAGGCGGCAATTGCCCACTGCGCAGCCTTGTCAAACTGAGGCGTTCCCGGCACGCGCCCACCGATTTCGTCAGTGAGGACGCGCAGGTTTTCCTGTAGCGGCGACGGCTTCATCGCTTCCTGCATGACCGCGTTCGATTGGGTGGCGGACTGGGAGAGCGTGTTAAGACTGGCCGCAGCGACAACCGCTAAGGTGACAAGCAAAGACCTGACCGTACGCATGGCCAGCATTGTACAGGGAGAGCTGAATCGCTCCCGCCAGCGCGCTGCGAACGACCCGCCGACGAGTGAACGACCACGCCAGACCTATGTCGCGTCGCTATGTTTTTTCTTCAGAAATCGCGCGAACATCTTATGAGGATCGATCTTGATGAACTTGCCTTTGCTGACCGCCAGGACCTGGCCCTCGCGATTACGAATCTCGGCGGCGTAGGTGTGCTCGCGGCCGCGCACGCGCACCTCCCAGCCTTCCGCGATAAGCGGTTTGCCGAGCGGCACGGGTTTCAGGTACTTGATTTCCATCTTCGCGGTAAGGGCGGTGATGCCGCGTAGTTTATTCACCTTGCCCATCGCCTCGTCGAGGATGGTGGCGATGATGCCGCCGTGAGCGTGGCCCGGAGGTCCGACGAAGCGAGGCGCCAGGCGAAACTTGCTGATGAAGTGTTTTTGCTCGGTGTCGAGAACAAATTTCATTTGCAGGCCGGCTTCATTGGCGGGTCCGCAACCGAAACAATGATTGCTGAGCTGGGTCTGTTTCTCGGTATGACCATGAACGCGTTCGTGCCGTGGCATGTACACAGGATGATGCAGAGGGGACGGAAGAAGCAAGTTATCAGTTGCCGGTGGTCAGTTGTTAAGGAAATTCTGATTGACTATGCCTTTTCGCAGGTGACATCCGGTCGGTTTTGAAAGGGCACAGCTTCAGCTGTGCCGTAAGTGTCCCCAAATCATTGCGGCTTTATAGCCGCTGAGGTAAAGGTCGGCAACTTAATCAGAGGTTCGGTTGAGCGCAGCCGAGAGATTTCCGGTTTAGCTGATAGCTGATGCCTGAGAGCCGACAGCCCCATTCAAAACAATGCGGATTGTTGGGATCGCCGGAGTCGATTGTGATCTGCTCGTCGGTATGACGCACGGCCCACCAGCACGGCTTCAACCCATATTGCGGCAGCACGGAGTTGGCGCAGTTAGCCTCGTGATCTCCGGCGTAATCGTATTCCGTCTTGCCGTTCTTCAGTTTGACCACGTAATAGGTGTGCATGGTCACCGACCCGACAGCGTCGCGGGCGGGAATGCGAAGTCGCAGCGAGAGATAGTCAGCGGCGTAGAGCGCCAGGCCCATAAGCACGACGAGAATGAGAAAACGTTTCATCAGGGACTGAACGCGGGTTCAATTGTATGTCACAACCTGAGCTTCTGGCCGATTCGAAGCTTCTCCCAAACTCAGCCGCCCAGGCCATTACCGAAAGCTGCTTCGCTGGAAAAGTTGAGTTCCCCGCCAATGTCGCGCATCATAATGTCACAGGCGTGTGTGACGTACCCGAATAGCGGAAGGACTTTACCGTGAGTCGCGGGACCCATATTCGAGAGCCCAAGACGTCGCAAGGTGGAGGAGGTCGCGGACCGACGGCCAACTGGCCGGGTGGCTGGGGCGGCGGCGGTGGCCGCGGTGGCGACGACGAACCCAGTTACGGCGAGCGGCTTCGGCGTTACCGCCTGGGACTAGTCCTGGGACTGTCGTCCGTGGTCATGCTGTTTGTGTCGTTCACCACGGCCTATGTGGTTCGCAAGGCGGGCGTGGTTTGGGACCCGGGACGCAACGACTACATCAGCAACTGGATGCCCCTGATCCTGCCGATTCCTCTCTTGCTGTTAAATACCTTCGTCCTGATCCTCAGCAGCTTCACCATCGAGATGGCGCGCCGTCGCGCTGCGGAGGACGTGGCCCTTGCGCCCATCGCCGACATCCCGGGCATTCGCGTCGACGAGAACCATTCTCTGCCCTGGCTCTGGCTGACCATCCTTCTCGGGCTCAGTTTTCTGGCGGGGCAGGGTTACGCCTGGTACCTGATGGAGCGAATGAACCTGACCCTCGCCTCGAATCCCAGCAGCTCGTTCTTCTTCATTCTCACCGGAGTTCACGCAGTCCACCTGGCCGGCGGAATTCTTGCGCTGCTCTACGCCGGAATCACCAACTGGCTGCACCGCCCACCGGAGACACGCAGAATCGTGGTCGATGTAACCGCCTGGTATTGGCACTTCATGGGAATGCTGTGGCTTTACATCTTCGCGCTACTGTACTTCGGCCGATAATCTCACCCGCTTCTCGTTGCCTGGCCGATTTTCCGAACGATAGCCCGAATCTCCATGTTGTCGTTCTCCTGCTTATAAGAAAACAAGGCCGTCCACATCTTCAGGACTTCGAAGTTGCACACCTCAAGCAGATAGCGAAATTGGTAATCGGGAATCTGGTGCCAGTGGTCCGGAAATGGCTCGGGCGGCGACGGCGGAGGCGGTAGCACGGCAAACAAATAGCCGCCGGGCTTTAGAACGCGATGAATTTCGGCCAATACCTGTAATGGAGAGAATGAATGTTCCAGCGTGTGCCGGCACCAGACGGCATCAAAGCTGGAGTCGCGAAACCTGAGGTTGTGCATGTCGCCGCGCCTGACATCCAAACCATTCGCTTCGATAAAAGCGAGATCCACCGCCATCAGCGTGTCGTTGACGCCCGCCGCTTTCTTGCCGTCGTCTTTGAAAACCTTCACCATGTATCCGTCGCTGCACCCGACGTCCAGGATGCTGGCAAAGTCCTTGGGCACCTCGCCCCAGAACTCCTTGGCCATCAGCTGATGAAACTCGTTGGCAGGGTTCCGCATGCTCCACTCGGGAACCTGGTGCTCTTTCCCCTGCTTGGCCAGTTTGTACTGGTACTCCCAATGGCGGATCGACTCCTTGGTAGCAGGCTCATAATGCTGAAACCAGGCCGGCGTCATGAACTTCCGAAATCGCCGCTGTTTGAAGTCGAAGGGCTTACTGATCATTCATTTCTCCGGAAAATTGCGGGCGGATGTGAGGCATGTCTTCAGGCGGGTCCGGGACCCATCTTACCAACTTGTGTTCTAGTCGGGGATTTCTGGCGGCATGTGCAGCGCTGCCCCTGCGAGTGCGGAAGCACGTTATAATAAGAAGTTTCGGCAGGCCGATTTGCGCGAATCTGTGGCAGCCACCGCAGCTTTGGGCTGAATCGCACTCCCTGCCAAGCTTGGGGCCCATGTCGAACGAGAGCATCATCGTACGCGGAGCGCGCGTCCACAACCTGAAGAACATCGACTTCGAGATTCCGCACAACCAGCTCACGGTGGTGACCGGAGTTTCGGGATCGGGCAAGTCGTCGCTCGCCTTCGACACCATCTACGCCGAAGGACAGCGGCGCTATGTGGAGTCGCTGTCGGCTTACGCCCGCCAATTCCTTGAGCGAATCGAGAAGCCCGACGTTGACGTCATCGACGGCATCGCCCCGGCGGTCGCTATCCGGCAGAAAAACACCACGCGAAATCCGCGCTCGACGGTCGCCACGGCGACCGAAATCTACGACTACCTGCGCCTGCTCTATGCGCGCGTCGGCCGCACCTACTGTCTGAACTGCGGGCAGGAGGTGAAGAAGGACACCGTCGATGAAGTCGTGGAGCGTCTGCTCGCCCTGGGTGAAGGAACTCGGGTACAGGCATTTTTCCCGCTGCAACCGCCGCCGCAACCTTTGCCGCCGGAGAAGACGAAAGCTCGCCGAGTTGCGAAGAAGAAGAAAGTGGCGAAGCCGGCAGTGGACGATTCCCTGCTGAAGGAGCGGCTCTTCGAGTTGCGCAAACGAGGCTACAACCGGCTTTATCAGAATGGAAATATCGTCGAATTCTCAACCCCTGAGTCGCTGCTGGATTTGAACTTTGCCGAGCCGGTGTGGGTGCTCATCGATCGCATCGCCGTTGGTCCGGACGCGCGGCTGCGGATCGTTGACGCGGTTGAACAGGGCTATCGCGAATCGGGCGAGGTGCTGTTCGAGACGGCTCCGCGTGACGGTGAAGCCCCACAGCGTCTGCGCTTCTCGCAGCGTTTCGAGTGCAAGCAGTGCAACATTAAGTACGAAGAGCCCGAGCCGCGGCTGTTCTCCTTCAACAATCCGTTCGGCGCGTGTCCGCGTTGCCAGGGCTTCGGCAACACCATCGATTTCGACCTGAATCTGGTGATCCCGAACAAGACGCTCACCCTCGCGGAAGGCGCAATCGAACCCTGGACCAAGCCGAAGTACAAGCCATTGGCTACAGAGATGCGACGCTTCGCCCGCGCGGCCAATGTTCCGCTCGATGTGCCCTGGGAAGAACTCACCGCCGACCAACGGAGCTTCATCATCAGCGGTGACGGCAAGTTCTGGGGAGTGCGCGGCTTCTTCGAGCATCTGGAGCGCAAGAAGTACAAGCTCCACGTGCGCGTTTTTCTGAGCCGTTATCGCGGCTATTCCGTGTGCTCGGAATGCAGTGGGCTGCGGCTGCGCCGTGAAGCGCGGCAGGTAAAAATTAACGGCAGGGATATCTGCCAGGTGACGGCGATGACGGTCGAGGAAGCTACCCGCTTTTTCGCCGAGGTGCAGCTTTCGCGGCAGGAAGCCGACATCGCAGGTCAGCTGCTGGAGGAGATCAACGATCGGCTGCGCTATCTGAATGACGTTGGCCTGGAATACCTGACGCTGGATCGCCTGGCATCAACCTTGTCGGGTGGCGAGGCGCAACGCATTCAGCTGGCAACTTCTCTGGGATCGCGGCTGGTGGGAACGTTATACGTTCTGGATGAGCCGTCGATTGGACTGCACAACCGCGACACCGACCGGCTGATCAAGATTCTTCAGGACCTGCGCAACCTGGGCAATACGATTCTAGTGGTCGAGCACGACGCGGAAATCATGAGCTCGGCGGATCGCATTATCGACCTCGGGCCCGGCGCCGGCGAAAACGGCGGACGCATGATGGCCAGCGGAACCTACGACGAGATCCTGCATAATCCCGCTTCCCTGACCGGGCGCTATCTGAGCGGAGAGCTGCGCATTCAACTGCCGGCGGTGCGACGTCACGGGACAGGCCGAAGCATCAAGCTTGTCGGCGCGCGCGCGCACAATCTGAAGAAGGTAAATGTCGCCATTCCGCTGGGCATGCTGGTGTGCATCACGGGCGTGTCGGGATCGGGCAAATCCACGCTGGTGCATGATGTGCTCTACAACGCGCTGGCCGCGGAGAAGGGCCAAGTCACAGGTGGTCCGCAGGCACAGCTCGATCGCATCGAAGGCGCAGACTGGATCGACGAGGTCGTGCTGGTGGACCAGTCGCCGATCGGCCGCACGCCACGTTCGAATCCAGTGACCTACATTAAGGCTTTCGACGCCATCCGCGAGTTGTTTGCCTCGCAGGCCGAGAGCGAGAAGCGTGGCTACGCGGCGGGACACTTCTCCTTCAACATTCCTGGCGGCCGCTGCGAAGTTTGCCAGGGCGATGGCACGGTTACGGTCGAGATGCAGTTCCTGGCCGACGTCGAGCTGGTCTGCGAAGAGTGCAACGGTACCCGCTACAAGCCTGAGGTGCTGGAAATCCGCTATCACGGAAAGAATATTCACGAAGTGCTGAACCTTACCGTGAAAGAGGCGCTGCACTTCTTCTCCGGCGTGCCCAAAATCGTCGAGAAGCTGCGCGTGCTGGAGGAAGTTGGCCTGGGATATTTGCGGCTGGGCCAGTCGGCGACCACCTTGTCGGGCGGCGAGGCGCAGCGGATGAAGCTGGCGGCGCATCTTCAGCCCCGGTTGCGCGACATCGGCAAGCCCCGCAGCGAACTGAATAAGCGGCAGCCGCGCATGCTCTACATCTTCGACGAGCCCACCACCGGCCTGCATTTTGACGATGTCAGCAAGCTGTTAGCGGCTTTCCGCCGTCTAATTGAGGCAGGTGGCTCCATCGTGGTCATCGAGCATAATCTGGATGTGATCAAGATGGCCGATTGGGTCATTGACCTGGGGCCGGAAGGCGGGGCGCGGGGCGGCCAGATCGTCGCCATCGGAACGCCGGAAGCCATTGCCGATGAGCCCGCGTCCTACACCGGCCAGTGGCTATCGCGGGTGTTGCCGCGCGACGGTGATCACGCAACCTAAAGCAGCAATCCTATGAGGATCGCCAGGTATCTGATTGCGGTCGCTGTTTCGGCGCTTGTCGTTTCGGCGACGTCGTCGGCTGTCTGCCAGGAAAGCAAACCGACCATCCGCCACCATCGCGTGGAAGAGGTTGTGCCCGACGATAGCAGCTCGCCGGAAGTTGACCAGGCCGAGGCGGCGATGCAGAAGAACGATTTCGCCGGCGCGGAGCCGCTGCTGCAAAAGGCGGTCGCGGCGAAGCCGAATGATTATCGCGCCTGGTCTGACCTGGGATACGTCTACAACGCCACCCAACGCCTGCCACAGGCCATCGACGCTTACAAAAAGGCCGTGGCGGCCAAGCCGGATGTTTTCGAGTCCAACCTGAATCTCGGTTTACTGCTGGCAAGGCAGGGCGATAACGCCGAGGCGGCCAAATACCTGAAGGCCGCAACGCAGCTGAAGCCCGGCTCAAATCCGGAAGAGGGACAGGCGCGGGCGTGGCTGGCCCTGGGACGCGTCGAGGAATCAAGCGATCCCCAGCAAGCTGCCGCAGCCTATGCCGAGGCTGCCAAGCTGAACCCCACCAGCGCCGACCCGCATCTAGCCGCTGCCGGCTTGTTGGAGAAGCAGAAAAATTACGACGCTGCCGCCCGCGAGTATCAAACCGCAGCCGAGCTAGACCTGAAATCGCCTGATGCCCAGACCGGGCTGGCCAACCTCTACATCAGCCAAAAGAAGTACCCCGACGCCGAGGCCGCTTTGCGCAAGCTGCTGCAAAACGATCCGCAAAACGCCGCGGCACGTACTCAACTTGGACGTGTGCTGGCGGCCGAAGGCAAGCACGATGAAGCGGCGCAAGAGTTGTTAAGCGGCAAAGGAACATCGCCGGACGATCCCCATGCAGCCTTGGAGCTGGCCAGGCTCTACGAGAAAGCCGGGAAGAACGCTGAAGCCGAGCAGCAGTTCCGCATTGCCGTTCCGAAGCTGGTCCAGGATCCCGAGGTGCACTACGAGTTCGGCACCCTCCTGATGCACGAAAAGAAGTATCTTGAAGCGCAAAGGGAGTTCCTGGCGGCTGTCAACCTGAAGCCCGACTTTGGCGAAGCGTACGGCATGCTGGCCATTGTGGCAGCGAGCAACGAGCAGTATGCGCTGTCCTTGCAAGCCCTGGATGACCGCACCAAGTACTTGCCAGAGGTTCCCGCGACCTACTTTCTGCGGGCAACGAATTTCGACCACTTGAAAGCCATGCCGCAGGCGATAGAGAATTATCAGCGTTTCCTGGCCGTGGCCGGCGACAAGTTTCCCGATCAACGCTGGCAGGCCCGGCACAGATTAATTGCGCTCGACCCCCGTCACGCCGACAAGTACCGGGTTAAGAACTAACATGCGCGTCTACGTCCTATGCATGGCGATTCTTCTGATGGTCAGCCACCTGGCGTTGGCCAGCAGTCAGACCCCATCGGAGCTGAAAGAGAAAGCGGACGCTGCCCACGGTGCGGAGCAGGCCAAGCTCTGCCTGGAATACGCGCGTCTTCAACTGGAAGACTCTGACCACCTGTTCACCAACGGCGATGTGGACAAGGCTCAAGCCGAGGTGCGCGAGGTAGTGGAATATGCCCGCAAGGCTGCGGATGCCGCAGCGTCTTCTGGAAAGCACTTGAAAGAAACCGAGATCAAATTGCGCAAGGTTCAGGAGCGCATGCACGACATTGGCGAGTCGCTGAACTTTGAGGACCGCCCCCCGGTGCGGCAAGCTGTGGAGGAACTGGAGCAGATACGCACCGACCTGATGATCAAAATGTGGGGACCAGACGCAGATCCGAAAGGAAAATCGTGATGGTACGCCGATCGCACTGCGCAGCGGGGCTGGTCGTGCTCTTGTGCTGCTTCACGCAATACGGGGCAGCGCAAAAGCGCGATCCGCTCAACGAAAAAGAAGTGGACCAGATGCGCGAGGCCGCCGACTGGCCGGACAAGCGTCTGGAACTGATGGTCAAGTTTGCCCGTGACCGCATGAACGCCATCGATCAACTACGTGGCGATGCTAAGAATGCCAAAGACCGGCCCATGCAGATCCACGATCTGCTGGAAGATTTTTCTTCCCTGCTGGATGAGATTGACGACAACGTAGAGATGTATGCCTCGCATAAGGCCGACATGCGCAAAGGCCTGACTCTGCTGATTGAGGCCAACAGCGAGTGGCAGCTGAAGTTGCGGCGCCTGAAGGAGCAGTCTCCTCCGGAAGAACTGGATCAGTATGCTTTTGTTCTGGCTAACGCGACCGACGCCGTTAAAGACAGCGCTGACGATACGCGCAAGGAATTGCAGGAGCAGAATGAGCTGGCGAAACAGAAAAAGCTGACGAAGATTTACTCTGAGCGGACGGACTGACGCAATGGCTGGAGTGAGAAAAGCAAAACGAAAGGCCGCCGAATTTCCCCCTGTGGCGGCCTTTCTATTTGTGAACTGCAAAACTACTGCAAAGAACATTACAGATTTTTCGAGACCAGTTCAATAGCCACAGAACCTTAGTACCTGGTTCGATAACGGGCCTTAGCGTGCGGCTCGGAACGAGCGTGGGCTGCGTGTTAGGTTAATAATATCTTGCGGGAAAATCTGGACAACATCTTTCAACGAACCTACCGCGAGCTGCGTCCACGCGCTCCCATGCCCGAATTTCGCGTGGTCTTTTATCCCTTCGCGAACGTTAACAACACCATCCGGTTGCGCGAAGCCGTGATTCACGTGCGCATCTCCGATCTGCTGGAAGGCGCGCCGGAAGGGGTGCTCGAAGCGATTGCGCATATTCTGCTGGCCAAGATTTATCGCAAGCCGATCGCGTCCCTGCATTCGACCCGCTACCGCCGCTACGTTTGCAGCCACGACATCAGCGCCAAGGCGCAACTGGTGCGACAGATGCGCGGCCGCAAGCGGATTGAATCTGCTCAGGGGCAGGTTTACGATCTCGACGAACTTTTCGAGCACCTGAACCGGCAGTTCTTCTATGGACTGTTGGCTCGTCCGCAGATGACCTGGAGTCAGACACAGGCGCGCAACAGCCTGGGGCATTACGATCCGGCGCACAACGCCATCGTGGTCAGCCGGGTCTTCGATCATCGGCGCGTTCCGCGCTACGCGGTGGAATACATCGTGTATCACGAAATGCTGCACCTGAAGCATCCGGTAAAGTTGCGCGGCAGCCGTCGCTGCGTGCATGGCCCGGCATTTCAAGCAGAAGAAAAACTCTTCCCCGAACTGGACAAAGCAAAAGCGTTTCTCAAGACGCTATAGGACGTCAGGCAGCAGGCGAAACAACTGCGCTGTCGAGGATGTCGGTCAGCTGCTGCGCATTGAGTGCGAGCTGGTAAAGCGGACGCGACGCGTTGGCAAAGCGCAGCTTGTAAGGATATTCGCCGGTCATGTAGTCGCAGTGCAGACCGTCCGCCAGCGATCTTGCGGTTGCCTCAAACAGCAATGCAACCCCGGGCGAGTATCGCGCCCAGGCAGGGTCGAAGTAGGTGGTGTAGAAGCGGCGGATATCGTGATCGCGAAAAGTCACGATTCCGGCAATCATCGCCCCCTCTGCGGCTTCCAGCGTGTAAACCTGGCAGTTCGTTCCTTCTATCGTGGCGGCCTCGACCATGAATTGCTGACGACGAGGGTCGCGGAAAAGGTTGTCGCCAGCAGATTCCTGTTCAGCTTTGCGGCGATAGAGTTGCCGCACGATGCCGGCGTGGCTTCCCGAAAAGGCATCCAATTTCACGCCGAGCCTCGTCAGTCGGCGGAACTGCCGTGCTGCGCGGGGATGGGCTCGACGGAACTGCTGCTCGTCCACGATGCAGCGATCGACCCAGGGTGCATTTACGAAATACTGCAGCGGGAGGTTGGCCCAACGTCTCTCCGCTGCTTCCCTCACGACAGAAATCACATGAAGTCCGTTTCCCGTGTCAGCCAGAAGTCGCCAGGCGTTATGCAGTATCTGCGAATCACCTGCATGCAGCACATCGCCGTAATCAAACAGCACCTCGCCGATTAGTTGCAATTGGCCGCTCGCGTGATCGATGCTCGCCGGAATGATGGCTGCGCCCGTATCGCTCTCCACAGAAATCACATGCGGCGTCATGCGGTCGCCAAACACATCGGCGGCCAATCGATTCCATTCGAAACGCTGAAAGATGGAGTGCGACTGCCGGGCGAGCAACTCCTCCCATAGCGGAGCCAGTCCATCCATCTCTGCTACCGACCGGGCGATGCTGATGCGGGTTTGAGACATAAATGTGAGCTGCAGCAGATTAGACGCGGCGAGGCCTGAGCAGAGTTGTTAGCTCAGCCTGACGCATGACATTAGCCGCCGAGAGTCGAATGGAGTGGAGGAGGAAACTAGGGCACGGTCGGAACGGCTTCCGCGTGTGACTCGTGCATGCCGGCTCCGCGATAGGCGCGCATAACGTCATCCAGAGAGACGACACCCAGCAATTGCTGCACATTCGCGCGATGCACGACCGGCAACAGCGGCCACACGCCAATCAGGCGCAGCGCAGTGTCGAGCGGGTGATCGGGGTGCAGATAGGGCACGCGCTCTTTCAGAACACGCGACAGCGGGACATCCGAATTGGCCACCAGGTCCAGCAGATGCGCCCGACTGATGCCCGACCAATCGTCATCGCCCATGCCCACGACGAAGAATTCCTGGGCCGAGCCTTGTACTCGCTGCTGCGCCTCATGCAGCAGCATGTCGCCAGTCAAAGTCTGGCCGACGGCCGGACGCATGGCGTCTTCCACGCGCAGCAACGGGACCTCGCGCTCCTCTTCCAGCGAAGGCAGGTCAAGTCCATCCTGCCGCGATAGCAGGTCGAATATCGGAGTGGGCTGGAAGGTGCGCGAGATGAAATAGGCGATCGCGTTCGACAAGATGACCGGAACGATGATGGTGTAATTACCGCTGACCTCGAGGATCATGAATACCGAGGTCATGGGCGCGCGCAGAATTCCCGCGAACAGGGTTCCCATGCCGACCAGCGCGTAGGCTCCCACCGGTATGGCGAGGTGCGGAACAAGCTGGCGTTCCGCCATACCTACGGCTCCCCCAATCATTGCTCCCATGAATAAGACGGGCGCGAAAAGTCCTCCGGGCGTGCCGCTGCTGAAAGACAAGCCGGTGCTGACGATTTTCAGTGCGCCCAGGATTGCCAGGATTTGCCAGGTGTACTGCTCGTGCATGGCCTGGTCGATGTATCCGTAACCAGCGCCCATCACTTGCGGAAACTTGATGCCGATCAAACCGATTAGCAAGCCGGCCGCCGCGGGCTGAAAATACTGTGTCCACGGCGGAAGCTTGCGCAGCCGCGGTCGCAAATACGCGATGTACTTTACGAACGCCAGCGACGCGAAGCCGCCAATCACGCCCAGGCTGGCGTAGGCGCCCAATTCGCCGGCGTGTTCCAGGTGATAGGCGGGCACGCGGAATAGCGGCTCGTCGCCCAGGAACCAGCGTTCGATTACCGCGCTGGAAATTGCGGACAACACTACTGCGCCCAGGATGCCGGCAGTCCAGCGGCCTATGACCTCCTCGATGACGAACAACACCGCGGTGATCGGTGAATTGAACGCTGCCGCCAATCCAGCTGCTGCGCCTACAGGAGCAATCAGGCGTAGTTTTTCGCGCGACAGCTTCAGCCGACGTCCAAGCGCCGACGCCAATCCTGCACCGATCTGCAAGGAAGGATCTTCCGGCCCCAGCGATTGCCCACTGCCGATGGCCAACGCGCTGGTGATGAACTTGCCGACGACGGTGGGCATCGGAATGTAGCCGTCGTAAATGTATAGCGCCGCCTTCGTCTGGTTGACGCCACTGCCTCGGGCACGCGGGAAAAACCGGATCACCAGAAACGCAATCACCAGGCCGGTCAGCATCGGAGCCAGAAAAACACGCGGTATCGATGGCTGCAAACCGCTGCCTAACAACTTCAGCTTGAGGAACTCGATGCTCATGCGGAAGCACACCACCGCCAGGCCCGATGCGACGCCGATCAGCACGGCCAGGAACAGGAAGAACTGCTCCTCGCGCAAGCTGAAGCGTTCGGGCGACAGCATGGCTCGCAGGCTGGTCCAATATTGGCGGCGGGTTGGCGTCGAGACAGTTGGCTTGGGGGTGGTGGCGTCGGGCGTCTTAACCGCCTTCATAACGCCGCTGTCGGTAGGCTTGATGGTCGAGTCCTGTGGCGTCATTTCAGCGTCTCGCTCTCATGCTGCGCCAGATTCAACAACGCGCGGTCGGCCACATCCATGATGGGGCAAACCGGGGCCGTAGCGCGCTCGACCTCGAAGACATACTGCATCATCGGTTCCAGCGAATCAGGATTCTTGCGTAACTCCGGCTCCGTCGCATGTCCCTCTTTCTCCTTGCCGCTACTGTAGAGCAGTTGCAGGTTGTTAGGCGCTGAAACGGTAACGTTGATTGCAGGCGGCCCGTTGGTCTTACCGGTCGCCGGAGGAACAGCCGTCTCCGCGGAAGTGATATTGGGCTCATCGAGCCGATAGCCTTGTTGTGCCGCGCAGGAATTCAGCCGGCTCATCGCCGTGCGGAAGGCTTCGGCCACGCGCTTGGAACGTTCCGCCAGTGACAGGCCACGCATCGCGGGGTTCAAGCGCAACATCTCGCGCACGATGTCGAGCTGCTGACGCGCGTCGGTTAGCTTCGGATTGCGTTCGACTGCCTCCGCCAAGGCATGTTCGGCATCCGAGTCCTGACCGAGTTGCAGATAGGCGAGGCCTTTGCCAAACCATGCATCGGCATTCCCGGGGCTGGCGGCCAGCGCCGCATCAAAAGCTCCGATAGCATGTTGCGGTTCGTTCACCTGAAGCAGCAGTTGCCCAAGCAGAAGCTGGTCGGCAGTGTCCGGCGGCCCGTCCGCTTGCAGTGCAAGCAACTCGGCTCGGGCCTTGGCCAGATCATGCCGCTGGAGCAGATAGCGCACTAACTCAAAGCGAGTAGCGATACGTTGCTTACGAGGCTCTTCGTCCCATACGCCATCAATCGCGTTGTCGTAATAGCGAGTCGCTTCCGCGGCATTTCCGCGACGCACCTCCAGGCGAGCCAAGGCCAGGTTCACTTCGCCGCTTGCTGGCTCCTCTTCCCACAAGCTGAGCAGATGCGCCCTCGCCTCAGCCAGCCGGTTGGCGGCTGAAAGCGCTTCAGCCAGCCGCAGCCGGTACTCTTGATTTTCGCGATCATAGGAGAGCGCGGTCCGGTAATCATTGGCTGCCAGCACGGGCAGATTCGCCTGCATCGCTTCATTACCGCGATGAAACCAGCGATGAGCCAACCCGGCCTCTGTGCCCCGGTGAAGGTTAACAATGTATTGCGTGAATGCAAAGGCGGCAAAAATCAGAATCAGGGTGATCGTCATGGTGAGACGTGACGATCCCGCTCCGTCGCTGCGCCCGCATGCCGGACAGCGATCCGTACCGGGTGGAATTTCGCTGTTGCAACTCTTACAACGTGTGCTGGTCGGCGCGCTGTGGATGACAGAAGGCATGAAAGCGATGTTCTTCTACTTTACCAAGAACTGATGCGGGAAAGTGGCCGGAAGAAGGGGACGTTCCCCGTGAGTTATTCACAAATGGCGATGCTCAACGTCACTCTACGACGTTACAGCTTCGCGCTGCGCAACCGTAATGCATTGCTGATGACCGACACCGAGCTGAAGCTCATAGCCGCAGCGGCGATGATGGGGCTTAGCAGAATGCCAAACTTGGGATAGAGAATGCCGGCCGCGATCGGCACGCCCACCGAGTTGTAGATAAACGCGAAGAACAGATTTTCGCGGATGTTGCGCATCACAGCTCGGCTCAGCCGGCGAGCCCGCACCAGCGCCGCCAGATCACCCTTGATCAGGGTAATGCCGGCACTCTCCATCGCCACATCAGTGCCTGTTCCCATGGCGATGCCGACTTGCGCCTGCGCCAGTGCCGGCGCGTCGTTGATGCCATCGCCCGCCATCGCGACCACTCTTCCCTGCTGCTGAAGCTTCTTGATGACCTCCGCCTTGTGGTCCGGCAGCACACCAGCCTCAAAATCGGTGATGCCGATCTGGCGGGCCACCGCGGCCGCCGTCGCCTGGCTATCGCCGGTGAGCATCACCACGCGCAGTCCTTCGTCCCGCAGATCGCGTATCGCCTGCACCGCTTCAGGCTTAATCGGATCGGCGATGCCGAGCATCCCAGCGGGCCGGCCATCGACAACCGCGAAGATTACAGTTTGTCCCTGTTGCCGCAAGCCTTCGGCTTTGGATTTCAGCTCGCTGTCTTCGATGCCAAGCTCCGCCAGCAACGCTTCATTGCCCGCCGCTACTTCGTGTCCGCCGATGCGGCCTACCACGCCCCGGCCGGTGAGCGAGCGAAACTCTTCTGCCGGCATCAGCGAGATGCCATTGCTTTGCGCGGCGTCCACGATCGCTGCCGCCAGCGGATGTTCGCTGCCCCGCTCCAGGCTGGCCACCAGTCGCACCACGCGATCTTCGGTTTCGTCGCCGAGAGCGACCACCGACATCAACTCCGGCTTACCCTGCGTCAGAGTTCCGGTCTTATCGAGCGCCAGCGTGTCCACCTTCTGCAAGGTTTCCAGCGCTTCGGCATTCTTGATCAGCACGCCGGCTCGCGCGCCGCGACCCGTGCCCACCATGATTGCCACCGGCGTCGCTAAGCCCAGGGCACATGGGCAGGCGATGATCAACACAGCCACGGCATTCACGATGGCGTTCGCCAATCGCGGCTCCGGGCCCTTAAGGAACCACACAATGAACGTGATAACCGCAATCGCCAGCACGGCAGGCACAAACCACGCGGCTACCTTGTCAGCCAGCCGCTGAATAGGCGCGCGGCTGCGTTGCGCTTCGCTCACCATCTTGACGATCTGGGCCAGCATGGTCTCGCTACCCACTCGCTCGGCGCGCATAAGCAGCCAACCTGTGCCGTTCACGGTTGCACCAATCACCTTGTCGCCCGAGCGCTTTTCGATGGGAATCGATTCTCCCGTCACCATCGACTCGTCTACGGAGCTGAGGCCGTCGAGCACGACGCCGTCAACCGGAATTTTTTCGCCGGGCCGCACCCGCAGTTTGTCGCCAACCTTTACCTGGTCGAGGGGGACGTCGTACTCGCTACCATCGTCGTGCATGATGCGCGCCAGCTTCGGGGACAAATCGAGCAGCGCCCGCATCGCGCTGCTGGTGCGGCTGCGAGCCCGCAACTCCAGCACCTGCCCCAGCAGCACCAGAGCAATGATGGCGCCCGCGGCCTCGAAGTAAACTTCCGGCATGCCGCCCATCCCCCGCATCGATGGCGGAAAAATCTGCGGGAAGAGCGTCGCGATTGCACTGTAGGTGTACGCGACACCCACACCCATCGCGATCAGGGTAAACATGTTGGGGCTGCGAAATTTGATGGACGCCCATCCACGAGTGAAAAATGGCCAGCCGCACCACAGCACGATAGGAGTGGCCAGCGCGAACTCGATCCAAGTGCCCAGGCGTGGCGTCATCCAGTGCAGGAGCGGGCTCATCCGCAACATGGCAAGGGCGACCAGCGGAATGCCGAGCACCACGCTGGTCCAGAAACGGCGCGTCATCTCGCGAAGTTCGGGATTTTCCTCGTCAGCGGCGGTGACAGTTTTCGGCTCCAACGCCATGCCGCAGATCGGACACGAACCCGGCCCGTCGCGTACGATCTCCGGATGCATGGGGCAGGTCCACTCCGTCTTTGCGACGGCTGGCACGTCGGGCTCAAGCGCCATGCCGCACTTCGGGCATGCGCCGGGATGATCCTGCCGGATCTCCGGATCCATCGGACAAACGTAGGCAGCGCTGGATTTCGCCGGCGAAGGCTTTGCGGCGGCCGAAGAGATTTCTGCCGCAGCGAGAGGCTTTATGGTCACCGGCGTTGGCGCCTGAACGCTCAACGACAAGTATCGTTCGGGCTCGGCCTTGAACTTCTCACTACATCCCTGGCAGCAGAAGTAATAGGTCCTACCCTTATGCTGGAAATTGGCCGCGGCCTTGGACGGATCGACGGTCATGCCACAGACCGGATCTTTTTCCTGCTTGCGTGTCCCGCCGATCTGCACCGGGGCCAGCGTAATCTTCACGCCGCCGCCCATGCCTTCGGCCTTGTAGTTCGGCGAGAGGTATTTCTCCGGATCACGACGAAATTTGTCGGCGCAACCGCGCGAGCAGAAGTGATACAGCTTGTGTTCATGCTCGACGGTCGAGGCAGCGCTGGCCGGATCGACGCTCATGCCGCACACCGGGTCACGGTCGAGCTTTTTGGGAACGGGGGGAGTTGCAGGCGGTGCGGGAGCATCTCTATCAGGGACCACGAACCTGGCAGGCGAGGCCGTGAACTTCTGCATGCAATTCGGCGAGCAAAAGAAATACGTGTCCCCCTGGTACTTGGCTTTGCCTCGGGCTAGCGCCGGATCTAGTGTCATGCCGCAAACCGGGTCTTTCGCAGAAAAATCCAGGATCAAATTCTCCGGGGGCGCCTCAGGCTCGCTCATCTCCTCGCTCTCTCCGCCGCGTTTGTGTGCTGTTCACAACCGCGGACATGCTCTATATTGAATGCGGAACCCAGCCAGCCGCAGGTAGCTGCTCAGGCCCTGAGTTTCCGATGCGGAAACATCGCGGACGACTCCGCATTCCCTATCATTGCACGTTTAGGAAAGGCTGTTCGATGACTACTGTGGAAGTCCTGTTTCGTTATGGAATCCCCCCGGGCGAGCGCGAGATGGGCGCGCTGGGACAGATGAGCGATGTCTACGGAATTCGCCGCGTTCGCTTCGACGAGCAGCAGCAGACACTTCGCGTGGAGTACGATGCTACCCGCCTAAATGTGCCGATAGTCGAGAAGCTTTTGCGCAGCGCCGGCTTCGACGTCCGGGAACAGCTGGCCCTGATTTAGCCCTTTCCTGCTGTTTCTGGTCCGATCATGGAGACCCTCTCAGAATCGCTCGACGCGACCTTGTCACTTTTAGGCCTGCCGAGGCCTAATCACGGGACAGTCCTCCCCGTTGCTTATTATCGCCAGCCGTTTATCCGTTAGACTTGGGGGTTGCCGGAAAATGCTGCGTCTGGCCGAAAGAGATGTGGAGGGAGTAATTTGCGGGGGAGAACGCGGAATGTTCGCAAGCAAAAATATAAGGGTCACTCGAGGGTGTGAACTCTGGCCGAAATTCGCATCCGAGTGACCCTATGCGCCACTTCGTCTGGTCTATGTAAGAGCATCTGCGTGGCCAAACTGCCAAGACACATATTAAAGAACTTATACTTCTACTCTGGAATCAGAGCTGGTAAGAGTTTCCCGGGCCGGGTAAAGTTTTCCGTTCAGCACCAATGTGCTATCCAATACGGATCAGCGAAACAGCTCTCCTGCCTGTGGAAAACTGGATTTTCGACAATTGGCCATCGCGTCTTCCAGCCAGTCCTCCGCAGGTTATCCCATTCCCCGCGGCGTCCTCATCCCTGGCCGATAAAAAGAGAACGTCTCAGGCTACTGCAACGATTGCCCTTGCTCGACGACCAGCTTGTAGGCGACGTAGTACTTGTAGATGTTGCTGACGTATTGGACCGTAACTTCGCCGACATTCTGGGCGACCAGAAGTTCTACGTTTTCGAACCACTTGTTAGGATCCAGCCCGGCTGCGGCTGCTTTCTTTCGCAGCTCCGCGATGCGATTCGGTCCCGCATTGTAGGCGGCGAAGGTAAACAGCAGCCGATTCACCGGATCGATTTTGGGATCGTTGAAATATGTGGTCGCAATCGAGTTGAGCAGTTTCACCCCGGCGTGAATGTTGTTCTCCGCGCTCCATACGTCGGGAATGCTGATGGGAGCCGCAGCGGCGGTTGACGGCTTCACCTGCATAATTCCCACTGCACCGCCGGGGCTTCTCGCCGATTGCTCCAGCATCGACTCCTGATATCCCTGGGCCACGACCATTAGGTAATCGAAGCCATATTCGGCAGCGTACTTCTTGAAGTAAGCCACCGTCGTTTCAAACTTCTTGAGTTCCGCAGCCGTGGTCGGGTTCTTTATCCACTGGTTGTTGTCCAGATATTGCCGCACCAGCGTATTGCCGAATGAACTTCCTGCGGCATGCGTTTTAACGAACTCGTCCACGATCTGTTTCAGTTGAGGATTGTTCTTTCGCATCACCCAGGCCAGGTCTTCGTTGTCGGCAACCACCAGCTTCGGCTGAGGAGTGATGTTGGAGAAAACGCTGGCCCAAAGCTTGGCGCGAAGAGATTGAGGGTAACCGTGGCCGGAAGAATCCCGGCATTCACCATCTCCAACATGTCTTCGTCGGTCAAGCTCGGATCGGCTTTCTCGATCAGAATTGGCGGCTTACCCTGCTGGCGCAACGAGTCGTTTACTTTTTCCAGGTTTCCATAGTAGGTAGCGAGAGGATTAACGAAAACCTTTTTTCCACCGAGACCGCGACGATGCCAGCTGCTCCAGGTCCTTTTCAGTTACGACGATCTGTTTCACGCCAGCTTGTATCGGCAGGGAAAAGGCGACTCGCTGCTCTCGCGCGGCCGTCTCCACCAGGCCGAAGGCGATCATGTCCCCCACGCCCTGGGTCAGGGCGGCCCTCAAGTTTATCCGGACGCACCGGTATGAACGTCACCTGCACATGTTGCCCGTGAGGAAGCTTCCGGTCCACGAACTGTTCGAAGGCTTGCAATGCCTCGTAATAGATGCCCTGGGGTCGCCCGTTAACGTAAAAGAATCCTGATTTCGTTGTACACGACCAGGGCCCGAATGTTCCCCCGCTTCACCATCGCATCCAGGTCGTCGGTGTGACGCTCGAAGGTGAGCGGTAACGCTTCCTCTTCCGGGGAATTGTCAGCCGTGGGGTGAGTGGCAGCCTGAGGAGTCGTTACAGTCTGGGATCGAGTGGAGGTTTGTTCGGCTTTTGCCGCATCTCGTGGTGGCGATGCAGCAGCGCCGTTGCTCAGGCAAGTAATCGACAGTAGGATTCCGTACAAGAGAACTGCGGGATGAAAGCTCCGCCAGGCGAAAGCTGGTCCGGGATGTGACCGCATGAACTCGACCTCAACCGCTTTCCGAGCGCTCTCCACGCGGAAGAGAATTCGCGGTTCAAAAGAGTATGGGAGCTGAACCTAAGTCGCTCGGGCCCAGCTCTGTCGCCGGCTTCTTGCGAGCGAAGCCAAAGCGGCATAATTCTTCCTATCGCCAGACTCGACGCGAGTCTTCGGCGAGCTCAACTTGATCAGTCTACCTCTTTATATGATCCGCGACTGCGTCAGGCGCGCTTGATCAGGCGGGTAATCCCGACCAAAATCACTGCCCCTATGAAGGCCACGATGATGGAGCCGATCATTCCCCCGCCCGGCCAAATTCCCAGCATGCCGAAAATCCATCCGCCTACGACGCCGCCGACAATGCCGAGAATGATGTCGACCAGCACGCCATAGCCCCCGCCCTTCATCACCTGCCCGGCAAGCCAGCCGGCGATGAACCCAACGAGGATCCAGACGATAAATCCCAAAGTTGTCCTCCTCTTTGCCCCTCGGGCAGTAGGGAGAGAATCTACCCCGCCGCACCCTCAGAGTGCAACCAGCGAGTTAGGGGAGGCCGAAACGCACCTGAACAGACCTGAACACAAAAGTGGG
>CAWCMU010000020.1:0-174437 GCA_963796695.1 uncultured Acidobacteriaceae bacterium
GGACGGAGTACGCGTTTGCCATGCTGCTGTTTAGCGTGTGTCGATGCTGCTGCTGTATCTGCTGCAGCGCGTACAGATGATTCTGCCGTTCAATCCGCAGAAGCTAGCCGGGGTCAGGCCGGAGCACCTGGCCTTCAATACGGCCGCTTCGTTCACCACCAACACGAATTGGCAGGCTATTCGCGGTGAAACGACGATGAGTTACTTCACCCAGATGGCGGGGCTGGCTTACCACAACTTCGTTTCGGCGGCTACCGGCATCGCCCTGGCCATCGCGTTCATTCGCGGCATCGCGCGCCGGCAGATGGAGACGATCGGCAATTTCTGGGTTGATCTGGTTCGGGCATGCCTATGGGTGCTGTTGCCGGTCTGCATCGTCGGCGCGCTGCTGCTCGTATCGCAAGGTGTGGTCCAGAACCTGAAGCCATACGACACGGTAAAGCTGGTGGAGCCGCAGCAGGTACAGCACATGAATGCGGATGGAAAGCCTGCCGTCGAGCCTGCGGCAAGCCGGTAATGGATACCGTACCGACGCAGAGCATCGCGCAAGGTCCGGTGGCGTCGCAGGAGATCATCAAGGAGTTCGGCACTAACGGCGGCGGCTTCTTCAATGCGAACAGCTCGCATCCTTTCGAGAATCCGACTCCACTGTCCAACCTGATCGAGATGTTCGCGATCTTTTCGATCGGCGCCGGCCTGACCTACACCCTAGGACGCATGACCGATCGCAGCGCCATGGCTGGGCCGTGTGGGGAGCTATGGCCGTCTTGTTTGTGGCAGGCGTCACCGTCGCGTACTGGGCTGAAGCTCACGGCAATCCGTTGTTGCATGGAGTGAACCAGCAGGCGACGGCATTGCAGCCGGGCGGCAACATGGAAGGCAAAGAAGTCCGCTTCGGGATCGCGAATTCCGCACTGTTCGCCACCGTCACCACGGACGCAAGCTGCGGCGCAATCAACAGCTGGCACGACTCCTACAGCCGCTCGGAGGCATGGTCCCGCTGGTCAACATCATGCTCAGCGAAGTCATTTTCGGCGGCGTCGGCGCAGGCATGTACGGCATTTTGATTTACGTCGTGCTGGCGGTATTTATCGCCGGACTGATGGTGGGGCGAACGCCGGAGTATCTGGGCAAGAAGATTGAAGCCTACGACGTGAAGATGGCCATGCTGGTGGCGCTGGTCTTCCCGCTGGTCATCCTGGTCTTCACCGGCATCTCCTCCGTCCACAGTTTCGGCACATCGGGCATCAGCAATCCCGGCCCTCACGGATTTACCGAGATGCTTTACGCCTATATCTCAGGCGCGGGGAACAACGGATCGGCCTTTGCCGGACTGACGGTCAACACGCCTTGGTACAACACCACCATCGGATTCGACATGTTGATCGGGCGCTTCTTCATGATCATTCCCATGCTTGCCATTGCAGGTAACCTGGCGCAGAAGAGATACGTACCGCCTTCGCTGGGAACGTTTCCCGTTACTACGCCGCTGTTCAGCATGCTGCTGATTGGCGTGATCATTATCGTCGGCGCGCTGACGTTCTTCCCGGCACTCAGCCTGGGACCAATTCTTGAACACCTGCTGATGGCAGCCGGAAAGACATTCTGAGGAACTTATGGCAAGTAACTCTTCGAAGAGAAGTGATCTGGGAAGGGAAGATCGTAGGCCGCGCGATTGTAGACTCGTTCGTCAAGCTGGATCCCCGTCACATGATGGGGAACCCCGTGATGTTCGTGGTGGAAATCGGCAGCGTGATCACCACCGTGCTGCTGGTGCGCGGCGGCGGTGCATTTCTGTTTAATCTGCAGATCACTCTGTGGCTGTGGTTCACAGTTTTGTTCGCGAACTTCGCCGAAGCTATGGCCGAAGGCCGGGGTAAGGCGCAAGCCGACACCCTGCGCAAGGCGCGTTCGGAAACCGTTGCCAACCGGATTCGCGAAGACGGCACGATCGAGCAGATTCCGAGCTCCAAGCTGCGGGCCGGAGACATGGTCAGCGTTTCAGCCGGGGAGTTTGTCCCGTCGGATGGCGAGATCATCGATGGCGTCGCTTCGGTGGATGAGTCGGCGATCACGGGCGAATCTGCTCCGGTGATTCGCGAGTCGGGCGGCGACCGTTCGGCGGTGACCGGCGGGACGCGCGTGCTCTCCGACGTGATCAAGGTGAAGGTGACTTCCAATCCTGGCGAGACCTTTCTGGATCGCATGATCGCGCTGGTGGAAGGCGCGGAGCGGCAGAAGACGCCTAACGAAATCGCGCTGAACATCCTGCTCGCGGGTTTGACAATTATCTTCCTGCTGGCGGTCGTTACCTTGCAGCCGTTCGCCATCTATGCGGGCGCTCCACAGACGGTTTTCGTCCTGGTGTCGCTGTTGGTCTGCCTCATTCCGACCACAATTGGCGGACTGCTTTCGGCCATCGGCATTGCCGGCATGGACCGGTTGATTCAACACAACGTCCTGGCAATGTCCGGGCGCGCCGTGGAGGCAGCAGGCGATGTAGACACTTTGCTGCTCGACAAGACCGGAACCATCACCCTGGGCAATCGCCAGGCGGCGGAGTTTATTCCTGCTCCGGGCGTGAGCGAAATCGAAATGGCCGATGCGGCGCAACTCTCGTCGCTGGCCGACGAAACTCCCGAAGGGCGCTCCATCGTCGTACTGGCGAAAGAAAGTACGGGCTGCGTGGCAGGGAACTGAGTTCGCACGAGATGGAGTTCGTTCCCTTCACCGCGCAGACGCGCATGTCGGGCGTGAACATGAATGGCAACCAGATTCGCAAGGGCGCGGTCGATGCCATCACGCAGTACCTCGTCGCAACGGAGCGAGATGCCGGCCGAATTGCAAGCCAGCGTGGAAGAGATCGCGCGCTCCGGCGGCACGCCGCTGGTGGTTGCGGAAAAAAACGGGCGCTCGGCGTGATTTATCTGAAGGACATCGTGAAAGGTGGCATGCGCGAGCGCTTCGACCAGCTGCGCGCCATCGGTATCAAGACGGTGATGATCACCGGCGACAATCCGCTGACCGCGGCGGCGATTGCGCGCGAGGCGGGCGTTGACGATTTTCTCGCTGAAGCGACGCCCAAAGACAAGATGGACCTGATCCGGCGCGAGCAGGCGCAGGGCAAGCTGGTGGCGATGACCGGCGACGGCACCAATGACGCTCCCGCACTGGCGCAGGCCGACGTCGGCGTGGCGATGAACACAGGAACCCAGGCGGCCAAGGAGGCCGGCAACATGGTCGATCTGGATTCCAATCCGACCAAGCTGATCGAGGTGGTCGCGATCGGCAAGCAGTTGCTGATGACGCGTGGCTCGCTGACGACGTTTTCGATCTCCAACGACGTGGCGAAATACTTTGCCATCATTCCGGCGATGTTTGCCGGAACGTTTCCGGTGCTGAATGCGCTCAATATCATGCATCTGCGGACGCCGCAGTCGGCGATTCTGTCGGCGGTGATTTTCAACGCGGTGATCATCATTGCCCTGATCCCGCTGGCATTGCGCGGAGTGAAGTATCGTCCCATGAGCGCAGCAGCGTTGTTGCGCCGCAATCTGTGGGTCTACGGCGTCGGCGGGATCATCGTGCCGTTCATCGGAATCAAGCTGATCGACATGCTGATCACGCGGGTGAGGCTGGCGTGAAGAGCGTTTGCACCACAGAGGCACGGAGTCACAGGCAAGACTGTCAATTAGTAACTGGCTAATCGACTTTGTAATTGGGAACTAAGCTTTGCTATTGCTAATGGCAACTAACGAAGAAATAAGAAAATCTCTGTGTCTCCGTGTCTCTGTGGTGAAAGGATCCGGAAGGACTTATGAAGCAGAATCTTAAAATCGCAATCTTAATGACGCTGGTGACTACCGTGTTGCTGGGCATCATCTATCCGCTGGTCGTGACCGGTCTGGCGCAGGTGTTGTTTCACGACAAAGCCAACGGGCAGCTGATCTCGCGGCAGGGCGAGATCGTTGGCTCGCGGATTATCGGGCAGGGATTCAGCCGGTCCGGGATACTTGCACTCGCGGCCGTCGGCCGCCGGCAACGGCTACGACGCCGCCAATTCCGGCGGAACAAACCTTGCTCCCACGAACCAGAAGCTGATTGATCGGGTCAATGCCGATGTGGCGCGACTGCATCAGAGAATCCCAACAATCGGTTCCCATCGATCTGGTAACCACGTCGGCATCCGGATTGGATCCCGACATCACGCCGGCGGCGGCTGAATTCCAGGTCCCACGCATCGCTCACGCAACGCGGGCTGGGCGAAGACCAGGTGCGGCAGATCATCCAGCGCCATACCTCGGGACGGCAGCTGGGATTTCTGGGTGAGCCGCGGGTGAATGTGCTGGAAGTAAATCTGGCGCTGGACGATCTGAGTCCGATGCCGAAGTGAAGCAGGACGGTTGGAGTTGTCTTGGCAACCGTCAGTCATCGGCCATCGCTGTCCCTTGGCTGATGTATAGTCTATCATGAATCGGTTGAGCGATTGCTCTCAGTCGCCCGTGCAGCTCGGTTGTACAACTATCGAAGCGGCGTCAGAAAGCCGCGCGAGAAACCGCAAAGTCTACGTCGGTATGCGATCCATCGGGTGGACCGAACGAGCGCCCTCGATCTCGCCCGGAAGCGAAAACGATCAGAAGCCACGGGCTGTCTGAACACCGGTTCATCCAACTTGCCGCCCCGAAATTTATCGTTCTTTCACACAAGTGCGCGCCTTGCACGTTGTCCGTAACTCAAGTGCGCCTAGACTGGAAGAACAAAGAGGAGACGGACGTTGGCAGAGGCGATCATTGAAGCCCGCGCGGTGGAAAAGTACTATCCGCAGCCGGATGGCAATCGCATTGAGGTCATTGCGCCGACCGACCTGAGCGTGTCGCCAGGGAAAATTGTTGCGCTGCTGGGACCGTCGGGCTCGGGCAAATCCACGCTGCTGCGCATGCTGACCGGCCTGTCGAAGCCTTCGTCGGGTCACGTCATGTGGCACGGCAAAATGATGGACGGCCAGATCCCCAACGTCTCCATCGTGTTCCAGAGCTTCGCGCTGTTCCCCTGGCTGACGGTTCTGGAGAACGTCGAAGCCCCGCTGATCGCGCGCGGCGTGGGCGCTATCGAGCGCCACAAGCGCGCCTTGAAGATGATTGACACCGTCGGTCTCGACGGTTTCGAGACGGCTTATCCCAAGGAACTGTCCGGCGGAATGAAACAGCGCGTCGGCTTCGCGCGCGCTCTGGTCGTCGAGCCCGAAGTGCTGTTCATGGACGAGCCGTTCTCCGCGCTGGATGTGCTCACCGCCGAAAACCTGCGCTCCGAGCTGCTGGAGCTGTGGCTCAGCAAGAAGATGCCGACGCAGGCGATCTTCATCGTCACCCACAACATTGAAGAAGCAGTTCTGCTGGCCGATCGCGTGATCGTGCTGGGCCGTAATCCGGCGCGCATTCGCTCCGATTTTGAGATCGATATTCCGCAATATCGCGATCGCAAGTCGCCGCGCTTTCTCGCCTATGTCGATTACATCTACAAGACGCTGACGCGTCCACAGGAAGAGGCCGCGTTCCCGGCAAGGCGTCGCAAGTTTCGGGCAACGGCCAGCCGCGCGAGCGTAACAAGTTCCAGATGCTGCCGCACGCCCGGCCCGGCGGTATCGCGGGCTTCATGGAGTTGCTGGCCGATCGCGGTGGCCGCGACGACCTCTACAAGCTTGCGGACGAGCTATCGATGGATGTGGACGATCTGCTTCCCATCGTGGATGCTTCGGCGATGCTGGGTTTTGCGGTGCTGCGTGAAGGCGACGTCGAAATCACTCCCGAGGGCCGCAAGTTTGGTGAGGCCGACATTCAGACGCAAAAGGCAATATTTCGCGAAGCCGCTCTGAAGAACATCGCGATTCTGCGGCTGATCGAAAACACGCTGCACGCCAAGCGCGATCACGCCATCGGAGAAGAGTTCTTTCGCGACATCCTGGACGAACATTTCAGCGCCGACGAAGTGGAGCGGCAATTTGAGACGGCGCTGAACTGGGGCCGCTACGCTGAGATTTTCGATTACGACTCCGAAGATGGCGGCTCTTCCATCGTGAAGATGCCGACGTGCTGCCGGCGGCGGAAGAGGCCTGATGCCGCGGTCGAACTGGCAGCCAGTTCGCATTCTGGGTAAGGGCCCATGGTCGCTGTTGCCGGCGCAGACCTGGTCGGTAGTCACCGACTTCTTCCTATTTCGCGCGGGACTGTCGCTGTTCTACGCCATCCTGGTGCTGGCGCGCAGCTGGTTCGGACCCTTCAACCCACACGTCGAGATCTCGCGCGATCCGTCGAAGCTGCCGCTTTACGCAGCATATTCACTGCTGCGCATCACCATCGCGTACGTCCTGTCACTGGCGTTCACCCTGGTTTACGGCTACGTAGCCGCGTATAACGCCCGCGCCGAGCGCATCATGATTCCGCTGCTCGACATCCTGCAATCCATTCCCGTGCTCAGCTTCCTGCCGGGTGTGATGCTGGCCATGGTGGCGTTGTTTCCGCATCACCAGATCGGGGTCGAGATGGGAGCCATCCTGCTCATCTTCACCGGGCAGGTGTGGAACATGGCGTTCAGCTTCTACTCTTCGCTGAAGAGCATTCCCCGCGACATGCGCGAAGCGGCAAAGATCTATCGCTTCAACTGGTATCAGCGCTTCACGCAATTCGAACTGCCCTACGCTGCGATCGGCCTGGTGTGGAACTCGATGATGTCGGTGGCCGGCGGCTGGTTCTTCCTGATGGCCTGCGAGATGTTCGTGCTGGGCACAAACGATTTTCGTCTGCCCGGGCTTGGCTCATACCTGCAGACCGCGGCCAGCGCCGGCGATACCGAGGCGATTCTGTGGGGCGTGGGGACGATGATCGCCGTGATCGTCCTGCTCGACCAGATCGTGTGGCGGCCGGTCATCGCCTGGGCCGAAAAATTCAAGATGGAGCAGGTGGAGAGCACGGACGCGCCGCAGTCCTGGTTCCTCGATCTGATCCAGGGCTCGCGGCTGCTGATTCGCCTGCGTAAGCGGGTGCTTAATCCGGTGCGCGAGCGGCTGGCGCAACACTTCGCCCGCGAATACGATGCAGCGCAGGAAGACGCTCCACCGAAGGTCTGGAAGGTGTGGGCTGGCCGGGTCATCGCCTCGCTGGCCGTGATGGCGGTTTTCTACGCGATGGTGCGAGCCGCCGGAATGTTAGCCGGACTGAATACCAGCGACTTCCGCCAGATTCTTGAGGGCGCGGCTGCAACGTTCGGCCGAGTGATGATCGCGTTGGTGATTGGCGCGCTGTGGACGATCCCGGTGGGCGTCGCGATCGGCTTCAACCCCAAGCTGGCGCGAATTGCCCAGCCGCTGGCGCAGATTGCCGCGTCGGTTCCGGCGACCGCGCTGTTTCCCATCGTGCTGCTGATGCTCATCCGGATCGGCGGCGGACTGGGACTGGGATCCATCGTTCTGCTTCTATTAGGTACGCAGTGGTACATCCTGTTCAACGTAATTGCCGGCGCGATGGCGATTCCCACCGACCTGAAGGAAGCTTCTGCGCTATTCAAGTTCGACCGCATGCAACGCTGGCGCCGGCTCATCCTGCCGGGAATCTTTCCTTATCTTGTTACCGGGATGGTCACGGCCTCCGGCGGAGCGTGGAACGCCAGCATCGTAGCCGAATATTTTCGGCTGAAGGATCACACGTACACGACAGTGGGCCTGGGTGCGACCATTTCTCGCGCAACGGACTCAGGCAACTTTGCGTTGTTGCTTGGATCGACGATTGTCATGGCTCTGGTTGTGGTGACCGTCAACCGGCTGCTGTGGCGACGTATGTACCGACTGGCCGCAAACCGTTACACGCTGGAGACGTAGAAGCCGCTCTTCGCTCTTCGCTATTCGCAGACCCAGCAACGTGAGTGACACTTCGCACCGACCTCTTGAAACTGACTCAAGGGGAAAGGTTCCCGCCTGAGCGGCGGCCGATCGCCCTAGAAGGCTGCTGAAAAAGACATAGGAATGCTTATGCCGCCGGCTGAAGCCGGCTCGGGTGGATAAATAAGAGGCTTAGACGCAGGCCTGAAGGCCAGCTCTACCCGAACACAACGGAAGCGGAATTTTTTCCGCAGCCTGCCAGCTTTACACGCCTTCCTTCACCATCAGCTGGTCTGCCGGCGAGAACACGTGTTGTCGGATCATGAGCGTGCTCAGCAGCGAAGTGAGGCCAGACGACGCCAGGATCATCGCGATCACCACGAACTGATAGATGGCGGCGTAGAGCGGGTCGGAGCCGGAGATGAGCATGCCGGTCATGAGCCCGGGAATCCACACGATGCCCAGCGAGCGCAGGTTGTCGATCGCGGGAATGAGCGAGGAATGGATGCTCGATTCCGCGTAGCTCCCCACCGTGTCTTCCGGAGCCGCGCCCAGCGCCAAGGCGGTTTCGATTTCGCCGGCATGCGCCAGCACCTCCGAGCGGAAGCGGTTGAGCGCCAGCCCGTTGGTGTTCATGGCGTTGGCGATGATCATGCTCCCAACCGGAATGAGCGAGGTGATGGCCGTGTCGATTACGCCAGCCCAAGTCATGACCGCGGTCACCAATCCTGCACCGGCGGCGATGGAGTAGGTTGAGACTTTGCGTGCGCCGGGAATGTTCTTTGCACGCTTGGCCGAAATCGATCCGGCGGCCAGCACCATACCCGTGAGCAGGAAGATACTGCTCCAGCGCGGCGCTTTCAGCAGCAGCGCCAGGATCGAACCAACCGCTACGATTTGCACGATGCCGCGTAGCAATGCGATCGCCGCATCGCTTTCTAAATGGATATTGCGACGCCGCGCCAACAGGATCACGGCCAGCGCCAGAACGGCGGCGATGGCGGCTTGCGCCAGTCCAAGCGAGACCTGCGAATGGAAGATCGACTTAAGCACGCAGCACCTCCGCGGGAGTTCCGATACGCACCAGCCGGCCAGCCTCGATCAGTCCGACGCGCTGACACAATCGCCGCGCCTGTTCGCGATCATGCGTGACCATGACAAAGGTGAACGCACCATCGCCGAGCAGATCGCGAATCAATTCCTCTATTCCGTGCTTTGCTTCCTCGTCGAGGGCCGACGTCGGCTCATCCAGCAGCAATACCTCCGGACGATTCGCCAAGGCGCGCGAGAGCGAGACCCGCTGCTGTTCTCCGCCGGAAAGATTGGCAACATCGCGACCGGCGAATCCCGCCAGCCCCACCTGTTCCAAAAGCTCAGCGACTTCGCTATCGGGTAAAGTTTCGCCTCGCTGTGCCGGACCGAAACGCAGATTCGCGGCGATCCCTCCAGGAAAAAGAAATGGCCGTTGCGTCACCATGCCGACGCGGCGTCGCAGTTCGCGAGGGGAGATTTGCCGGTAATCTTGCTCTTCGAGAAAAACTGTACCGCTGGAAGGTTCGTCGAGACGATTGAGCAGGCGCAGGAAGGAACTCTTGCCTGAGCCGCTGGCTCCCACGATCCCCAGCAACTCCCCTCGCCGAACTTCCAGCGAAATGTCGTTCACAATCCAGGCCTCGCCGACCCGCCGGCCAAGATGCTCGGTTCGAAGGATGGCCGCGTCAGTGGGAGCGCCAGACGCAGGGCTCATCGCTCGAGATGTCCACAGTAGATTTTCGTGTCGTATTCGAGAGCGACATGGCCGTCGCTGGCGTGCGCCGAGAACAACTCCGGCAACTCTTTCAGCATGGCCTGGTATCTCTCGCCGGACTTGGGTATGTAGGAAGACGAGAGCAGCCGTCCCCGCAGGCCATCGAAATCCAACTGCTGCTGATTATGCTGCTTGATCAGCTTGAGTTCGTTGGGCGCAAAGAATCGTTGCAACGCGTCATAGCTGGCCAGGTATTTGTGCGTGACTTGCTCGTAGTCAATGGCGTGCCGTCGTATAAAGGCTTCGTAGGCTTTGAGGAACGCCGTCGACTCGATATCGCGATCATGCCAGACCAGAACTGCCCAGCCACCCGGCTTCAAAATACGTGCGAACTCGATGCGAGCTTCCGGCGGCCGAAACCAGTGAAAGGCCTGGCCGGCCACAACGAAATCGACACTACTAGGCTCCAAATTCGTGGCCTCAGCGCTGCCGTCTACCGCTCTGAAGTAAGGCCGCCCCGCAAGATATTTCTCTCCCGCCACGCGCATTTCCAGGTTGGGTTCGACCCCGGTAACGCGATTCCCGTTGTCGAGGAAGATCTCGGCCAGCATACCGGGACCACATCCGATGTCGGCAATCAAATGCTCGGGCCGCAGCCCGCAGGTTTCCTGTACTGCGTGTACCACATCGTGGGAGTAATGAGGTCGATAACGGGCGTAGTCCTCGGCCCGATCGGAAAATCGCTGGAGGGGATTCCGGTCTGCTTCAGTCATGTCTGGGAAAATGATATCGTAGGCCGGCAAATGACCCGACCATCCGCTGATAAGAAGCCCATGGTTCCCGCGATGACCGCCGCCATCCGGCAGGTACCCCGGGGCCGTGTCAGTACCTACGGCGCCATCGCCAAAGCTGCTGGATTTCCCCGCCATGCCCGCCAGGTAGCCCGGGTATTGCGCCTGGTGGGCGGACTTCCCTGGCAACGGATTCTGGGTTCCGGCGGCCACATTTCGCTGCGCGGGGAATCGGCGCTGGAACAGCGTTTTCGGCTCGAGGCCGAAGGAGTCCGCTTCAAGGGGAAACGGGTCGATATGCAGGAGTTCGAACACCGATTTACCGCCCCGCGGCGAAAGCCGGCGAAAAGTCCGGCCAGAAAGCGGGAACTCCCGCGAAAGTAGCAGAAACGGGCCGATTTTTTTCTTTTCTTTGACTGCCTCGGTTGCCGTAAAATGATTGCAGATTCGCAACAAAACATGGCAAAGATGTTTACCGCCCGCCGAGTTCAGCTGCTGCTTATCGCTCTGCCTGCATTGCTCGCTACATCACTCTACGCGCAACGCTATCCAGTTCAGGACCACCACGTATTTCACCGGCCGGCCCCTCCGGCGATGACCCAGGTGAAGCATCAACCGACCGGCAATGCCGTGGCCACGCGTACTACCGCAAGCTCTACGAGTTCGACACAAAACGGCTCGGCGGCCCGTCCCTCCGATGGTTCACACCGCAACGACCTGCCGCTCAACCCGTCTTCAAACGAGTCACGTTCTTCGAAGTAGCACCTCTGACTTGCCCTTCCCGGCCATGGCCCACACTTTTAGCGCCTGCGATTTTTAACCTTCGTGTAACATAGACAAACTGTTGCGCTAAAGGTTTGCACCTCTCGTATGGCTCGGCGTTCCCTGGACGATCCGTCTTTAGTTTTGAACCGTGAGGCTTCGTGGCTCGCGTTCAATCGACGTGTGCTCGAGGAAGCTGAGAATCCGCGCAATCCACTTCTGGAGCGCGTGAAGTTTCTCGCAATCACCGCTCGCAATCTGGATGAGTTCTTCGAAATCCGTGTTGGTGGCCTGGTTCAGCGCATCGAGGATGGCCAGACCGAGCCCGGGCCGGATGGCCGCACGCCGCAGCAGGAAGCGCAACTGGTCGCGCAACTCACCCACCAGTTCATGCGCGACCAGTATCGCTGCTGGAATGTTTCTCTGCGACCAGCATTAGCGGAAGAGGGCATTCGGGTTGTCGGCATGAAGGACCTCACAACCGAGCAGCGTTCTTTTGTTGCCGATTATTGCGACCGCGAATTGGACCCACTGCTGACGCCCGTAACCATCGACCCGTCGCATCCGTTTCCGCGTGTCATTAATAAGGCCTTGTGCCAAGCCTTGCTGCTGCGCCGGCGTCGCCGCGCTTCGTCCACCTACATGGGCGTGGTGACGGTGCCGCGCGTGCTGCCGCGCTTGATTAAGCTACCCCGACGCAATGGGACAGAAGACTTCATCTTCCTGGCCGATCTGGTGGCGTCCCACACTGTGGACCTCTATCGCGGTTACGAGATTATTTCCGAAGCCGCGTTTCGCCTTACGCGGAACAGCAACCTCTATTTGCAGGAAGAAGAGTCGCGCAATCTGCTGGAATCGGTGCGCACGGAGTTACACAATCGCCGCAAGGGCGACGCCGTGCGGCTGGAAATTGAAGCCGACGCCAATCCGGAGATGATTGAGCGGCTGCGCGGCTACTTCGAGATGGAGGGGTGGCAGGTTTATCGCACCGACGGTCCGGTGAATCTTTCGCGCCTTTCGCATCTTTACGAAGAAACCAACCGGCCGGATCTGAAGTTCAAGCCATTCGTCGCGCGCGAGCTGCAGCTTAATCGCAAGTCGCAGGATATTTTCGAGGAGATCCGGCATCGCGATATCCTGCTGCATCATCCCTATGACTCATATGACTCGGTGGTCGGCTTTATTCGAGCTGCAGCGGAAGATCCCAACGTGCTGTCGATCAAGCAGACGCTGTACCGCACCAGCGAGAACTCCCCCATTGTCAGAGCTCTGATAGACGCCGCTGCGAGCAAGGAAGTCACGGTTGTGGTCGAGGTGAAGGCGCGATTCGATGAGGCCAGCAACATTCGCTGGGCGCGCTCGCTGGAAGACGCCGGGGTGCAAGTGTTTCACGGCCTAGTCGGTTTGAAGACGCATTGCAAGCTGGCGATGATGGTGCGCAAAGATCCCGATGGCGAAACCCGCGTCTACGCGCATCTGGGTACCGGAAACTATAACTCGATCACGGCGACGTATTACACGGACTTGAGCTTGTTGACGGCTGATCCGCAGCTGACCTCGGCGGTCCAGGGCATCTTCAATTTTCTGACCGCTTATGCGGAGCGTCCCAGCTACAATCCCCTGATGGTAGCGCCCATCGATCTGGCGGAGCGCTGCATCAACCTGATTGCGCGCGAAGCCGACCATGCCCGGCATGGCCGTCCGGCGAGAATCATTGCCAAAATGAATTCCTTGCTGGATCGCAACATCGTGCGCGAACTTTACCGGGCCTCGCAGGCAGGAGTGCAGATTGACTTGATTGTGCGCGGTATTTGCGGCTTGCGGCCTGGGGTACGTGGGGTGAGCGATCACATTCGGGTGCGTAGTATTGTCGGCCGCTTTTTGGAGCACAGCCGCATCTTTTACTTTGCCAACGGCGGGGAAGAGGAAATCTTTCTGGGGAGCGCGGACTGGATGCCTCGTAACCTATACGAGCGCGTCGAAGTACTGTTTCCCATCAAGGATCCGATGCTCAAACAGCGCATTCGTGGTGAAATCCTGGAAGCTTATCTGGCGGATACGGTGCAGGCGCGTATTCTGCAGCCCGATGGAACCTATGTTTATGCCGACAGCTTGCGCACGCGCTCCAGAAAACGCGTCGTACGCTTCAACGCGCAGGAGTTCCTCATCGCGTTGTCGGAGGGCAAGGTGACGCTCGATTCCATTCCGGCGCTTCCGGCGCCGCGACGCCGAACGGTGCGCAGACCGGTTAAGGCAAAATAAACTTTATGGATATCTACTTCTTGCGGCATGCCAATGCGGGCGAACCGAAACTTAATCCTGCGAAGGATGAGAAGCGTCCGCTCGACAAGCTCGGTATTGAGCAGTCCCACGATGTGGGACGTGCTCTTGCGGCCATGGATGTCACGGTGGATTCGGTTATCTCTAGTCCATTGCGGCGCGCCACCCAGACGGCAGCCGTCGTGGCAAACGAGATCGGGCATGAAGACAAAGTGATTACTGACGCCGCTTTGCGTCCGGGAGCTGGCTATGAGCAGTTTCAAGAATTGCTGTCCCGCTACATCCGCAAAGACGCGATCATGGTGGTCGGACACAATCCCAACCTCACCGAGTTCTTGAACAAGTTGTTGTCCGGTGGTGCCAACTTACGCGCAATCGAACTGAAGAAGGGGATGATTGCGCGGGTGGAAAAGATTGGCCGCAAGCCCGCAGTCCTTAGATGGTGCATGCCGCCGAAGCTGGTGCGTTCGATTCAGCAGGCTTCGGCCAGCAGTTCGCGGCCAAAGACTGTTTCGAAGTAATTCTTTTCCTGCTCAACCGCCCACAACTCTAACTCGACGCTTTCCGGCCGCTCAGGCTTCAACATCAGGCGCACCCGGCCGTCCTGATGAATGCGGACCTTGAGCTCGGCCACCGCGGCACGGCGGCCCTGATCCAGGGCCCGCGCCAGCCGCAACAACGCGACCGCTTTCGAAACGTGTATCTGCTCGATCCCCGGCAGAACGCGCATTACCTGGTCACTGGGCGAGGGAAGCGATTTTCCGACGTAGCGTGCGGTGGCGGCAATAATGCGGCGCTGAAGCGGCGTGTAGCCGAAGATTTCCGAGTGTGAAATGACGTAATACGTATGGCGACGGCGGCCGGAGCGGTTGATGTAAGCGCCCACTTCGTGCAGCATGGCGGCGGCCTCCAACCAGTCTTCGTACTCCGGCGGCAGTTGATGGACCGACTGCAGGCGACGAAAGAGTTGCAATACGAGATCGCGAATGCGCTGGGCAAATTGCAAGTCAGCGCCGTAATGTTTGGCAGCCGCCAGCAGCGCGTCATGCCGTTCGGACTCCACCCGCTCGCGCATGGCGGTGCTGCCGTTGTAGTCGGCCATCATTTGCGCCAGCAGGCCGTCGCGCAATCCTAGCGGCAGATAACGGAAGCTGCGCAGCTTGCACAGCTGCATGAGCTCGGCAAAAACCATGGCGCCGGCAATGATGATTTCAGCGCGTCGCGGACCGATTCCCGGCAGAGCGCGTCTTTGCGACAGCGAGCGCCTTTGCAAAACTTCGAGCAGGGAGGCGACAGCGGGCCCGGGAACCGTGTGCGGCTTGCTTTCGTCATAGCCACGCAACTTGGCGGTGTACAGCCCGGACAGCGCAGCGGGTGTACCGGACGTGGCGATGGTCATCTGCACCTTGGCGTCGATGACCCGCTTCTTGATACGCGAGATTTCACGTTGCACTACGCCGCGCATCTGCTCCAACTCGGTTCGCCACGGCGGATCGTGATGCAGGAAGGTTTGCGTCAGACGAACCGCGCCGATGGGCAGGCTGATCATGTCCTCGATATGTCCGGCGATGGAGAGCGTCAGCTCGCAGCTGCCGCCGCCCAGGTCCACCAGCAGCGCGCGGCTCTTGGCGATGCGCGCACCCGATAACACGCCCAGGTGGACGAGGCGGCCTTCTTCCAGTCCGGAGATGACTTCCACTTTCCATCCCGTCGCCGTACGCACCCAGTCCAGGAAAGCGCGGCTGTTGCGGGCGTCGCGCAGAGCGCTGGTGGCCACCACGCGCACACGGTCAGCTCCATGGGTTTGCGCCGCACGATGAAAGCGTCGCAGCACACGCATGGTGTGTGCCATGGCTTGCGGATCGAGAATGCCGTCGGAGAAAACGCTCTCTCCCAGGCGCGTGACTTCGCGATCTTCGTGAAGAGTTTCGAGGTGGCCGCGCACCGCTTTCGCGACTTTGAGCCTGACCGAATTCGAACCGATGTCGACCGCAGCGAATGTGGGCATGAGTGATGGCTACTCAAAGTATCAATGGCACAACCGTCATTTACAAGATAGGCAGCGGCATTTCCACGCCGCTTGTGATTCAAGAAACATTCATCGCAAGTTCACGTGGTTGTAATCCCAATGTAGGTGCGCGTGCCGGGGTCTTGGGTTGTCCCGGGTCGAAGCAGAGCGGATTCAAACTGCTATATTCGGGAGGTGCTTCCGACCGCAGCGCACAAAGGTACGACGAGCGTGGACGAAGAGGCGAAGGGTCGGCTCTTGGGTCTTCGCAGCTCGCAGTGGGTTTGGCTGATTGTCGCTGTGGGCGCAGTTGTGCGGCTGATCGCCCTCGGGCACAAGAGCTTCTGGATCGACGAGATTGCCAGCGTCTCCATCGCGCAGAAGCCAAGCGCCGCCTTCTGGCGCTTCCTGTGGCACGACGAAGGCAACATGGCGCTTTACTACGTCCTGCTGCGGCCGTGGCTGCTATTCGGAAAGAGCGAAGCCGTGGTACGGTTGCTCTCGGTTCTGCCCGGAGTCGCGAGCATCCCGCTGATGTATGTTGTGGCGAAGCAGCTGTTTGGGCGCGAGGCAGGACTGCTGGCCGCTGGGTTGTTCGCGCTCAACCCCTGTGCGATTGCGTCCTCACAAGAGGCGCGGGCATACAGCTTCATGGTGTTTGCCGTGCTTCTCTCCACGTATGTGTTCATGCGTCTCACGGAGGAGCCATCTTACGCGCTCGCGATTGTTTATGGCGTAGTTGCTGGACTGGGCTGCTACTTCCACTATTTTGGCGTGCTGATTCCCGCAGCCCACGCGGTTTCGCTGGTTGCAGTTCCTGCTGACCGGCGCCCTTGGAGGCAGTACGGATTGGCGGCTGCGATTTTCGTTGTTTTGGCCAGCCCGGTCTTATGGCTGATCCATGCTCAGGATACCGGGCACATTTCCTGGGTGCAGTCGCCGTCACTGCTGGAGTTCTATCATCTGGGCGTATTTCTCGCGGCCAGCGGCGGTAAGGCAGTGGGTGGGGTGCTGCTGGTGCTCGATGTGGTGCTCATCGGGCTGTTTTTGAGAGCCCTTACACGCGTCTGGGCGAAAGATAACGACCTGCGATGGCCTTACACCTTGACGGCGAGCCAGGTTTTCTCACCGATTGTGCTGACGCTGATGGTCTCGCTGGTCAGGCCGGTTTTTTATCACCGTTTTCTGATCATCTGTCTTCCGGCCTTTGTCATGATGACGGCGGTTGGCGCGCTACGAATTCCGCGGCAGAGCTGGCGTCTCGTCGCCGTCACCGGCGTCTGCGTTTTATCGCTGGCCTGCACGGTCATGGCCTATTCGCGGGTTACGGAGGACTGGCGCGGTGCAATCAGCTATCTGATCGCCAACGAGCGACCGGGCGATCGGGTGCTGTATTACGAGCCGGTAGGATATTTTGCCGGTCAAAATTATCGCGGATGGCTGGCAGGAGAAAACGCCTACCGTCCGGTGGAAACGGCAGTAGATCCAGCAGACAACTCATGGGAGCAAAAGATCGAGAATGCTCCGCGAGTCTGGCTGGTGCTCTATCGCGCACGACCAGACGACGCTCAAACCCGCGCGATCGAGCAGGAGTTGCTGAAACACTACACGCCGGGCGAGCCGAAGTCTTTTCGAGGAATAACCGTAATGGAGTACGACGCGCGCTGACTAAGCGGGCTTGCGAAGCGTGAACAAAATGAACGTGTAGTCCAGCCCGAATTGCTCCCAACGAATGGGCCTCTCCGTACAATTCAGATCGAGCGCCCCGGTAAGCTCAAATCCGATTGATTTCGCCAGTTCAATCGCGGCTTCGATCTCGGCTTTGGAAAAAATCTTGATCGGCGTCCCATGAGCAAACTGACCACGCGTATCGATCGGCGTGGGATAGTAGTCGGTTGAAGTGATCAGCAGGCCGTTCGGCTTCAGCAGGCGATACATTTCCCGGAAGTAGTTCTCTAGCGGCACACCGTGCTCAATCACGCTCATGCAAGCGATAGCATCGAAGAAGCCGTCCGCGAACGGAGTGCGTGTGAGGTCTCCCGGGAGGTAGCGAATGGGGCCGCGACGGGTGGGATCGGTAAAGTTCAGGTTGACGCCGTACAATTCGCGATAGCCGTAGAGGAAAAGCGCGGGCAGCACGTTGCTGTAAATCTCGGCGCCAGCATCGAGAACCCGCCCCGTACGATTCGTGTTGGCCAATATCGTGGCCACTGCCGCGAGATGGTCCCAGTTTTTCTCCGGGCCACGGTGCAAAGGGATGTGCAGCTTCCGGCCACTTTCCGTGACCGCTTCATATTCGGCACGACTCTTCAGAACGCCGTTCGCGATCTTCGGCTCGGGAGCTTCGCTAAGACTGGCCGCCCCGAACTTCGCCCGCAGAAACAAGCGATAAATGGAGTCAGGGCGCAGGATGATGCCCTTGATGCGCCGAAAGAAGCGCCGAGAAGCCGGCACTTCAGCGACAGCGGACATTGAGGATTTCGTCGTACTAGCCAAATTAGCAAGATATCTGCGACGGCTTCGGCGTGCAACTCAGGTGACTGCGAAATCACTGCCCGAAATGATCGTCCTCAGTTCGACAGAGCGTGAGTTGCAGTATTCTGAATTGTAGCCGCCTGGTTCGAATCGCTCCCGCACCGCAACTAGACGGCGCCCCGGCATAGCCTTAAACAGCCTGATGGACGAGGAATCACAGCACTCGCAACACGAATCCCTGCGCTCCTTGCTTAAGGAAGAGAAGCAGGAGTTCGCTGTGCCGGCGTCGCGCGAGTCCAAGCTGGCGTTGGCCGTGCGTGCCCTGCGCCATCGCAACTTCCAGCTGTTTTTCGCCGGTCAGCTGATCTCTCTCATCGGTACCTGGATGCAGACGGTGGCTCAGTCGTGGCTGGTCTACCGCATGACCAACTCAGCGTTGTTACTCGGCGCAGTTGGTTTTGCCAGCCAGATTCCCGTCTTCCTCATGGCGCCCATCGGCGGCATCGTGGCCGATCGTTACAACCGGCGCCGAGTTGTTATCGCCACCCAGATATCGTCGATGATCCTGGCAGCCTTTCTCGCCGCCCTCACGCTCTCCGGACGCATCCAGGTGTGGCAGATCATGGTGCTGGCGTCGCTTCTGGGCGTGGTCAACGCCTTTGATATTCCTGCCCGGCAGGCATTCCTCATCGACATGGTGGGCAGGGAAGACCTGATGAACGCCATTGCCCTGAACTCGTCGATGTTCAATGGCGCTCGCATCATCGGCCCGGCCATCGCCGGCATACTCGTCGCCTCCATCGGCGAAGGCTGGTGCTTTTTTGCCAATGCGGTCAGTTACATTGCGGTCATCGTTGGTCTGCTGCTGATGCAGATTGACCGTCCCGCCAACCTGGCAACCCATGGATCGCCGCTGGAAAACATATTGGAAGGCTTCGCGTTCGCCCGCAACACCGGCCCGATTCGCGCGATCCTGCTGCTGCTCGGTTTGGTGAGCTTTGTGGGAATGCCCTATGCCGTGCTGATGCCGGTCTTCGCTGATCAAATCCTGCATGGTGGCGCGAGAGGCTTGGGAATCCTGATGGGTGCTACCGGAATTGGCGCCCTGCTGGGAGCGGCGAGCCTGGCGGCACGGGTAGGGCTGAAGGGACTGGGCAGGCTGATTGCGATCTGCTCTGGAGGCTTCGGTGTCAGCCTGATTGTGTTCGCGTTTTCTCGATACTTCTGGCTGTCGACCGTGCTGCTGGTGCCGGTCGGCTTCTTCATGATGGTGCAGATGGCGGCGTCGAACACGCTGATTCAAGCCATGGTGCCCGATCAACTTCGCGGCCGGATTCTGGCCGTGTACTCGATGATGTTTATGGGAATGGCGCCGTTCGGAGCGCTATCTGCCGGAGCGGTCGCCCATCGCCTGGGCGCGCCCTGGACGGTGGCGTTGGGCGGAGTGGCCTGCATCGGGGGAGCAATTCTGTTCGGAATGCACATGCCTTCGATCAGACGCGAGGCGCGAGAGCTGGTTCTGGCGCAAGGCGTGACGGCCGGAACTCCTGCCGAGGGCGCCACCAGCCGCGGACTGTCGTAAAGTGAAACCCAGAGCGAAACTTCACCTTGGGTTTCGGGTTTCATTTTCTGAGCGAGCAAGAAGCGATCTCAGTTTCAGAAGTATGCAACTGAGTTCGTCTGCGTGATCTGGGAGAGGGTCTCCACGAGGGAATTCGCGCAGACAGGCGGCCGTCGATCACCTGATCCGGCCGCCTTTGCTTTTGTACTAGTGGGTCGTGGCCGGCTTATGCACGGTGGCGACGCCGAGTCGCCGTAGCCGGTCGCGAGCTTGCGATGCCTCAATCGACCGCGGATAGCGTGCGATCAGGCTGTTCAACTCGCGCACGCCGGCATCACGCTGGCCCAGTTCAAGCAGCGCGTAGCCTTTCTTCAACTGCGCCGCAGCTGCCTTGTTCCCGCCGGGATACTGCTCCAGCACCTTGTCGTAATCTTTGACGGCTGCCTCGAAGTTGCCCTGGCGGTATTCGATGTCAGCCAGGTAGAACTGTGCGTTCCCGGCAAGATCGGTGTTCGAGTAATACTTGATGTAGTCGCCAAACTCCTGTGATGACAGGTCATACTTGCCGGAGTTGTAGTCGCGCAGCGCGTTGTTGTAGAGCACGTCCGGGGGAGGAGCGGCAGCCGTCCCAGCATCGGTTGCGGGCGCACCCGGAGCAGGCGCGCCGCCGGGCGCCGCGGTCATGCCCGGTTGCCCGGCTGCCAGGTTCTGGCCGCCCTGCTGCATATCGTCGAGCTGCTTGCTGACCTTCGCCAGCCGCGATTTCAGTTCGTCCACGGAATCGTGCAGGGCCTGCACCTGCCCGGAAAGCTGGTCGAGTTTGCCGGCATTTTCGTTGGTCTGCCCGGCCATCTTGTTCTGCAGATCGTTGACCGCCGCGTTCATCTTGTTGACGCTGTCGGCGCTCTGCTCGATCAGGTTCTTCATGACGCCCATGTTCATGTCGATGGACTGCTGCATGCGCGCAACCTGATCCTGCAGGGATTGCACCTGTGTCTGCAGCTGCACCATGTCTTTGTTGGCTGCATACGTTGGCATGGCGGTGGTGAGCACCATGATTGCAATCGTCAGGCAAGCTAAGTTGTTCCGAAGTCGCATAGATCCTGTTCCGTTGGAAGATTCCACTAAAGAAGAGACTATGGTACGCCGAGGATGTCACCCGTAACGAGTGCTCCAAATTTGGGCGGCGACCGGCAATCGCCTTCGCCGCCCCATTATGCATTTATGGCCTGGCCGCTACCTCTGATAGACGAAGTGCGCGCGCCGGTTCTGCGACCAGCAAGCTTCCGTGCTCTCGGTGCAGAAGGGCTTCTCCTTGCCGTAGCTGATGGTGCGAATGCGGTCGGCCGGAATGCCCAGCGAGATCAGGGCCTGCTTGGTAGCGTTGGCGCGGTTATCGCCCAGCGCCAGGTTGTACTCGGTCGAGCCGCGCTCGTCGCAGTGTCCCTCGATGGTGAACTTCATGTTGGGATGCTGCTGCAGGAAGCGCGCGTCGCCCTGCAACACCTGCTGATATTGCTGCGAGATGTCGGCAGTGTCGTAGTCGAAGAACACGTCCTTCACGTTTTGCGCAAACAGTTCCGATTCGGTCTCGTTGGACGTCTGCGGCGGCGGCGCCGGAGCGGCGTTCACGGTGACGCGTGCCGTAGCTTCCTGGGTTCCGGTCTCGTTCTTGGCGATCAGGCGATAGGTGGTTGACTGGCTCGGCATCATGGTGCGGGAGCCGCTGGGATCAACCGAGCCGATCTGATCGATGGTTACGCTGGTGGCGTAGTCGGTCTTCCAGGTCAGCGTAGTCGCCTGGCCGGGATTGATGGTGTTCGGATTGGCTGTCAAAGAAGCAGTAGGTGCGGGCGCGGGCGGCGGGGGTGGCGGCGGTGGCGGGGCCGCTTTCTTTTTGCCGCAGGCGCTGACCATCATAACGACGGCGAGGGCCACAACAACCTTAGTCCATTGACTGCGTGTGAGCTTCAACTCTTCCTCCAATGTGGCGCGAGAGCACTCGCATCAATTGATAACAGGGCCGAAGTGTGCTCCTTCTGGCGCCCTCAACAATTTAGCTTACTTAAAACTCCAATTGGGTTGCGAATTTTCCCCTGACGTGGTCAGCTGCCGCTGCTCGCTGCCATCGGCCAGCATGCTCCAGATTTGCACCTTGCCGGTACGATTCGACTGAAACACGAGGTGCCTCCCGTCCGGCGACCAAGATGGAAAATCGTTACGGCCGCCATCATGCGTCAACTGTACCCACTGTTTGCTGGCGATATCCATCACATAGATGTCGCTGGCGCCGGGAGCTCCGGGCCCATAATGACGAACCCAGGCGAATGCCAGGAATTGTCCATTCGGGGACCAGGAAGGCGATACCGCGTAACCCTGGTCGGTCATGCGAACGACGTTGGTTCCATCCGACGCCATGGTGTAAATCTGCGGCAACCCGGTTCGTCCAGCTACCCACGCAATCTGTGCATTTGTCTTTGGATTCCAGGTGGGCGAGACATCGGGGCTTCGGCTCTGAGTCAGGCGGCGAGCATTTCCCCCGGAGGAACTGACGCTATAGATCTCGGTATTGCCGGTGCGCGACGAGGAAAACGCAATGCTCTGTCCATCGGACGACCAGGCCGGCGAATAGTTGTCGCCGGCAAAATGGGTGAAGCTCACCAGCCGCCCCAGATCCAGCGAATACATCAGGATCTGCCAGCCTTCTTTGGTAACTCCGGAAAAAGCTACCCGCGAACCGTCGGGTGAGACATGAGGCGACAAGGCAATCGATCCCAGATGCGTGAGCTGCTTTTGATTCGCGCCGTCATAATCCATCTGCCAAATTTCTTTCGAGCCGCCGCGGCTGCTCACGAAGTACATCTTGGTTTCGGCAATGCCCTGAACGCCTCCGCCCAGGCGGAAGATAATCTCGTCGGCGAAGCGATGGGCAATCAATCGGGCGTTGGAGTCGTTGGCCTCTTCCCGATATTGCTTGCCCAGCACCTGGGGAGATTGCGGATTCTTGGTGTCATACAACCATCCCTGTACATTCAGAGTTCCACCTTCCACTGCAAGGTTGCCAAAGGCCAGCATATTGGCGTTGGGCGGAGCACTACTCCAATCGGCCAAATGCACTTCCTGTGGCGCCCCTGGAATCGATAGCGGATAGAAACTGCGCGAAACCATGTCGAAAATCCCCGCTGATTGGAGATCGTTCCACAGGGTGGTGTTGAAGGTCATCGCCAGGTTTTGCGTGCCGCTGTCGGTGGTGATCCGCTTGAAGTCGGGCGAGGCGAGGCGAATCTTCTCCACTCCCAGCCCGGTGCCGGTATGGATCCAGTCCTGGGCGGACATTCCCGTGACGGCGACGAGGAGGAACAACATCAACAGCATTGCCGAGTATCGTTTCATGCAGAACATATCCAAAAGAACTCCATAACCCTCAGATGTTGTATCCAGAGGCACGCGGATACTGGTTCTCAACAACCTCTCTTGCTGCGCCTTGTATCAGGGCACGACTTCAGTCGTGCCGACCGAACGCCCCGGAAACCAGAGTCTCGTTGTCATCCTGAGCGGAGCGGCCGCCCGACTTTCGACCCGCCGATTTTGCGGGTCGGCGGCTGCGGAGTCGAATGGATCTGCGGTTATGCCGTCCCTGTGGGACTCGAGTCCTCATTCATTTCCAACGACACGGCTGAAGCCGTGCCCTTTCAACGCCGATTGTCGCTCACCGCCGGTAATCAAACCAAAACTCTACCGCGACGTAACGTCCGGCGTACTCAGGAGGCAGCGGTCCGAACGTGTCGATCCTCTGCAACGCGCGTAATGCCGACTGATCGAGCGACGGAATTCCGCTCGACTGCTCTACTCGAATATTCGTCGGATCTCCCGAGCGGTTGATCTCGAAGTAGATGTACACCCGGTGCGCGGTATCGATCCCGGGATCGACTTCGTACTTCAGCCAGTTTTCCGATACCTTGCGCCGCACCGCATCCACGTACCAGCCGAAGCGGCTGCCGAAATCGCCCGTACCGCCGGTGAAACTCAAGCCGCCCTTCGTGCCGCCCGCGGTAAATGCGCCGTAAGGGCCGCTGACCGGACCGCCTTGCCCGAAGGGAACCTTGTTGTCCTCGACCTTGGCTACTTCTTTAGGAGGCGGTTTCTTCTGTGTCGTCTCGTGCGGCCCCTTTTTCTTGACTTCGCGCTCGGGAATCGGAATCGCCTTGGGCTCCTCTTTCGGAGTCTCTTTCGGCTTCGACTCGGCGAGCCCCTTCGACTCGTTCGCCAAAACGTTTTGCTTTTCAGTCGGAGCCACAGGCAAAGGAATGGAAGTCACCAAGGTCGCGCTCATCGCTCCACCTCCGCCAGTGGTACCGCCCCAACTTTCGCCGCGTCCGATGGGGATGAGATAGCCGAACAGTGCGAGAGCAAACAACGCGGCGTGTAGCGCGATCGAGCCGAGCAAGGGCCCACGTACGGCGCCCTCAGACGGAAAGATGTCAACGTCGGCTGCCATTCTTCTCCAGCGGCTGGGTCACGATGCTCACGTTCGTAATGCCGGACTGCTTCACCGCGTCCATGACAGTGGCAAAGGCGCCGAACGGCACGTTTTCGTCAGCGCGCACGTACACCGACTGACCTTCCGGGTCGCGAATTTTCTCGTGAATGCGTTGCGCTATCTGGTTGATGTTGACCGGCTGACTGTTGAGGAAAACATTTTGGTCGCGATCGATGGTGACGACCAGCCGCTCTTCCGTGATCTCCTTCACCGTCTTGGTGTGGGGAACCTGGACCTCGATGCCCGACTGCAATACGGGCGCGGTCACCATAAAAATGATCAGCAGCACCAGCACTACGTCGACCAGCGGCGTAACGTTGATGTCGGATAGCGAGCTTTGGGTGCGTCCTTGTGCGTTGGTGAACGCCATTAGCGACGCTCCACGCTCTCGGGAGTGCGCGCTGCCCCCGCCTGTGCACGCTCGACTTCGTTGATCAGCTCCAGGCTGAAGTCGTCCATGCGCGCGCCGAACTCGCGGATGTGCTGGTTAAACAGGTTGTAAGCGATGACCGCTGGAATAGCGGCGAACAGGCCGGCTGCGGTGGTGATGAGCGCCTCGGAGATGCCGGGCGCAACCGCGCGCAACGTTGCCGATCCAGCGGTGCCCAGACCATGGAAGGCATCAATGATGCCCCAGACCGTCCCGAACAGGCCGATGAACGGAGTAATCGCGCCGGTGGTCGCCAGCCAGGGCAGGCGGCTTTCAAGGCGCGTGAGCTCCTCCGACGCGGCGATCTGCGTGGCCCGCTGCAGCGCGTTCATGCGCAGCGGATACGTCGTCTGCTTGCGCAGTTCGTCGTAAGCGCCTTCGAAGACGGCGACCAGCGGGCTGGGCTTGAACTGTTCGGCCACCGCGGCGACGTCGTTCAGTCGCTCGGATTTCCGGAACGCGCGTATGAAGCGATTGCTCTGCAGGCGCGCGCGCCGAAACAATCCCCATTTGGAGAAAATGATGGCCCAGGAACCGACGCTGAAGATGAGAAGGATGACGAGAACAGCTTTGGCGACGAGACCGCTGGTTTCAATCAGACCTGAGATTTCACCGCCGAAGGCCGAAGCGAGCAAAGAATGGCACACATTCATGGGACAGAAGAGGCTCAACTTTCGTTACTTAACATTATAAGCATTTGACGCGGCCAGAGCAGGATTGTGCTGCAAGGTTCCTGAGGAGTTAATGACGAGTAGCTTTCAGCTATCAGCTTTCAGCTGTCAGCTTGCGATTCGCAAGGGTCGCAATTATTGCTGTCGCCTGCAAGATTCGAGTTGACGTTAGCATTCGTTCCTGTGTATCTGCCCTGCATTCATTGACGCCATTTTGGTTTGCCGAGCCAGTGACACCACTGTCGAGCAAGGTTAAAGTAGTGTTGTAGTTTCAAACTGACAGCTGACGGCTGAGAGCTGACGGCTGCTCCCGGGAACTCACGTGCTGCTGGAACTGCGAGTCGAAAACTACGCGGTCATTGACAATGTCGCCGTGGAGTTCGCGCCCGGTCTCAACCTGCTGACCGGCGAAACCGGCGCCGGAAAATCCATGCTCATCGACGCGCTCGCCCTGCTGCTCGGCGACAAGGCTTCCAGCGACGCCGTCCGCCACGGCACCGACAAGGCGATCGTTTCCGCAGTGTTTGAATGCGATTCGCCCACCATCGCCGCGGTTCTGGAAGTCAACGGAATCGACGGAGAAGACGGACAGGTCATTCTTCGCCGAGAAATTGCTGCCGGCGGCAAGGGCCGCGTCTTCATCAACAACCAGCCGGCCACGGTCACGGTGCTCAAACAGCTTGCGCCGTATCTCGCGGTGATTCACGCGCAGAACGAGGCGGTGCTGGGCTTCGATGCCTTGTCGCGTCTGACCCTGCTGGATAGCTTTGTCGGATGCGATGACGCCGAAGTCGAGGCGGCGTTTGATGCCTGGAACCAAGTGCGCCGACGCATCGCCGATCTGGAGCGTGATGAGCACGATCGTCTGCGGCTGCTGGATCTGTGGAGCTATCAGCGGAAGGAAATTGCAGACGCTCGCATTGGGCCGGACGAAGACACGAAGCTCGATGCCGAGAAGCGTGTGCTGGCTAATGCCGAGCGCGTGCGAGGCGCGGCCATGGCAGCCTATGACGCGCTGTACGAGAGCAATACCTCGGCCGCGGCTTCCGTCCGGACAGCGACGCGGCAGATCGAAGAGTTGTCGCGCTTCGACGAGCAGTTTCGTGATGCCATTCCCGAACTCGATTCGGCTCGCATCACCATCGAAGACATAGGGCAGCGGTTGCGCGACTATGTCGAACGGATCGAGGCATCGCCGGAGCGCCTGGCCGAAGTGGAAGATCGGCTGGCGGCGCTCGACCGTCTGAAGCGCAAGTACGGTCCGCGACTGGAGGACGTCATCGCGCTGGGTGATGAGCTCGAGCGCAAGCTCAACGAGATGGAGAACAAGGACGAGGTGCTGCGCAAATTGCGCCTTGAGCTGACTAATGCGGCTGAGCATTATCTCGAATCGGCTCGCGCTTTATCGCGACAGCGTTATGAAGCCGCGCGCAAGCTGGAGAAGCTGGTTGAAAGCGAAATCAACGAGTTGGCCATGAAGGCCCGCTTCAAGGTCGAGGTTGGCGGCTCGGATGAGGAAGGGAACTGGAGCGCTCGCGGCTTCGATCAGGTGCAGTATTTAATTTCGGCCAATCCCGGCGAGCCGCTAGGGCCAGTAGATGAGATTGCTTCCGGCGGCGAGCTGTCGCGCGTGATGCTGGCGCTGAAGACCTGCGTGGAAACGGGGCAGGTTAGAAAAGCAAACCGCAGCGCCCCATCCTCGGGCGAAAAATCGATCGTGCAGCGGGATCGCGGAAATGGTGCGGGTGCCCCGTCCTCCTCGCCTGCTTCTGGCGAGAGGGTGGGATCGCAACGCACCCTGGTGTTCGACGAGATCGATTCCGGCATCGGAGGACGCGCGGCCGAAGCGGTAGGCAAGAAACTCAAGCAACTCTCGCGCACCAAGCAGGTACTCTGCATCACCCACCTGCCGCAGATCGCATCCTTTGCCGACCAGCACTATGTGATCGAAAAGCGCGAGTCGGGTGGCAGGACGAAAACGTCGGTGCGGCCTCTCGACACCGAAGAGCGCACGCGCGAAATCGCCCGCATGATGAGCGGCGCGAAGCTCACGGATACGTCACTGAAACACGCCGAGCAGATGCTGAAGGCGAATCGGTGAGGGCAGTGGGTAGGGGATTTGGGGATGGCGAGAGGGATGATGAACCGTGATGGTGAATACTGGATATTGGATGGTGAGTAGTGGATAGATGGTGATTCGTGAGTAGCAGCGACGAAGATCTTCAGTCGCTTTACCAAACATTCTGTCATGCTGAGCGCAAGCGGGCCGCTTTTGCCCGCTGAAGTCGAAGCACCGCCATGACAGCGAAAATGTAGGGTAGGGGTCCTTCGACTGCGTTCGATCGCTGCCGCGCTCTCACTTCGCTCAGGATGACAAGTTACTCGCTGCCGCGCTCTCACTTCGCTCAGGATGACAAGTTACTCGCTGCCGCGCTCTCACTTCGCTCAGGATGACAAACTACTCGCTGCCGCGCTCTCACTCCGCTCAGGATGAGAAGCTAAGGGAACTCTGATCGGGCCTGCAGTTCGCGTCCGGGGCTGAAGCCCCTCTTCTATTTACAGCGCTTGGACGCGGCGCTGAAGCGCCGCTCTACCGGCCACGCATTTCGTCCAGGCTTTCGCTAACAGCCAATTGCCAAGTGCTAACGGCTAAACTGCCAAGTGCCAAATGCCAACTGCCAACCGCCGCCTTACCGTATCGCCCCTTCGTGTCCGGCGAAGCGGCGCAGCAAGCCGACCTGGCCGTTGTGATAGGTCTCGTGAAAGTGCAGGCGGCCAAGTGCATCCGCCAGAGATCCATTCAGCGGCGGCCGCCGATACTGCTCGGGGATGGGCCCAGAAACCTGTTCGTCGGACAAACCGGCTATCGCGGGAACTATCTGCCGTTGAGAATCGTCCCAATAGCCGCGCAGTGTCGCCAGATCCAGATACTTCTCTCTGCCGGTGGGATGGCTGCCTCGCTGATAAACCGCAGCATCCTCTCCGGTGAATACGGGATTGCCGCCAACCAGCAGCAGCGCCAGGTTTCGAGTCGTCACAATGTGCCCGAACACCCAGTTCAAAGAATTGCCGCCAGCTTCCGGCATCAGAAGACTCTCTTCATTGGTTATGCCGTCAAGATTGCGGTTGAGAGCCGAATAGCTGAGCTCGTACATTTTGACCAGATCGCTGGCATTCATGAGTGCACTCGCAGGTATGAGGTGGGTACACAAAAATTGTACAGTCGCAGCGGCCCTTTGTCCTCAAGCAATTGCGAGGCAAAGTTCGCCGGGAGATTTGCTGCCACTCCCGCCTCGCCAGCCACATCCAATCCACAAGGGACACCAGAACTGGGCGCTCCATTAGCTGCAGAATTTGCGCCGCAGAGTGCGGAATTGCGCTACTCCGCCCCGTTACGTTGGTGATTACCCCGTTGTTACAATAGAGTAATCGTGGGGAAACCCGGGTTTGAATTCCGTATACTGAACCACAGGACGGCATGAGTCAGACTGACGCGAAAACCTTACTTTTGTTGAAGCCGCGGGGCTTTTGCGCCGGAGTTGTGCGCGCGATCGATATTGTCCGCATTGCCCTGGAAACCTTTGGTGCGCCGATTTATGTGCGCAAGGAGATCGTTCACAACCGCTATGTGGTGGATGAACTTACCGCCAAGGGCGCGATCTTCGTTGACAGCGTCGAAGAGGTTCCGGCCGGCGAGCGCGTGATCTACAGCGCTCATGGAGTAGCGCCGGAGGTCCGGCAAGCCAGCAAGCTGCGCGAGTTGCGCGTGATTGACGCTACCTGCCCGCTGGTTACCAAAGTACACGTGGAGGCGGTGAAGTTCGCTCGCGAAGGCTATTCGCTCATTCTCATCGGCCATCGCGATCACGACGAAGTTATCGGCACGCTGGGCGAAGCTCCGCTGGTGACCCAAGTCGTCGATTCGCCTGACGATGTGAACGGCCTTCATGTGCCCGACCCCAACCGCGTCGCCTATCTGACGCAGACGACCTTGAGCCTGGACGAAACTACCCACGTGATCAACGCGTTGCGTGAGCGTTTTCCGAATATCAAGGGCCCGCACGCCCAAGACATTTGTTACGCCACGGAGAACCGCCAGACAGCAGTGAAAGACGTTGCGGCGGAATGCGATCTGCTGCTGGTCGTGGGTTCCGACAACAGTTCCAATTCCAACCGATTGGTGGAGGTCGCCCGCAATCTGGGGACGAACTCACATTTGATCGAGAACTACCGCTCGATCATGCCGGAATGGCTGCAGGACGTAAAGACGGTCGGCTTGACCGCTGGAGCTTCCGCGCCGGAGATTCTGGTGCAGGAAGCGGTCACTTTCCTCGAGGAGCAGGGTTTCACCAACATGCGTGAGGTGGAAGTAATGCCTGAGCATGTGCGCTTTGGATTACCGCCCGAAATCGTAGAGGCAATTGCCGCCGCGCCTGCGCTGGCGCAAGACGCGGTGTAGGTGGCGGAGTAAAAAGCAAAAATGGCAGATCCTTCGAATCCAGCTGAAATTCGATTCGGCAAAATCGATGACATCAAAAGCAGGGTAGCCGCAGCCGTGGACGCGTCGCGGAAATTCCTGTTCGGTATGCAGGACCGCGAGGACGGTTTCTGGTGTGGCGAACTCGGCGCCGATACCACCCTGGTTTCCGACTACATTCTTCTGCACCGTCTGCTGGGCACCGAAGACCCGGTACGCACCCAGAAGTGCGCCAACGAAATCCTCAATCGCCAGAACCGCGATGGTGGCTGGCCGATCTACAACGACGGCCCTTCGAACATCAGCGCCTCGGTGAAAGCTTACTTTGCCCTGAAGATGGCGGGCTACACGCCGGATCATCCGCAGCTGGCGAAAGCGCGCGAGTGCATTCTGGCGCTCGGCGGCGTGACCGAAGTCAACACCTTCACCAAGATCTACCTGTGCTTCCTCGGACAGTATGATTACGACGCGGTGCCGGCAATTCCGCCGGAGATCGTGCTGTTCCCCACCTGGTTCTGGTTCAACCTATACGAGATTTCTTCCTGGTCGCGCGCCATCCTGGTGCCGCTTTCCATCGCTTACGCGAAAAAGCCGTTCAAGAAGATTCCGCAGGAGCAGGGCATCGATGAGCTGTTTGTCGGTGGCCGCGGCAAGAGCCAGCTACGACTGCGCTGGGCCAAGAAGCTTGTAAGCTGGCGGAATTTCTTTCTGGTGCTCGACCGCCTGGTGCACTTCTTCGAGTTGGTCCATGTTCGTCCGCTGCGTTCACGTGCGCTGAAGGTCGCGGAAAAGTGGATGCTGGAGCGCCTGGAGATGAGCGACGGATTGGGCGCGATCTATCCCGGCATCATGAATTCCATCATCGCGCTGCGTTGCCTGGGTTACTCGCTGGATGATCCTCAGGTTATTCGCGCCATGGATGAGTTCGAGAAGCTGGGCATCGAGGAAGAGACAACGTTCCGGATGCAGCCTTGCATGTCGCCGGTGTGGGATACGGCGTACGCGGTCTTCGCCCTGGCGGAGAGCGGCGTTTCGTCCAACGATCCGCGACTGGTGCAACCTTGCGAGTGGATGCTGAAGAAGCAGGTGACGCGCAAGGGCGACTGGTGCGTGAAGAATTCCAAAGCTGCGCCTGCGGGCTGGTATTTCGAATTCAACAACGAGTTTTATCCCGACGTCGACGACAGCGCGCAGGTGCTGCTGGCGTTGAGCCGGGTGAAGACCAGCAACGAGAGCTATCACGATAAGTCGGTGCGCCGCGCGCTGGATTGGATTCTTTCCATGCAGTGCAAGAACGGCGGCTGGGCTTCGTTCGACAAAGATAATGACCGCATGGTCTTCCAGCAGATTCCGTTTGCCGACCACAACGCCATGCTCGACCCGCCGACCGTCGATATCACGGGCCGCGTGCTGGAATGCCTGGCGAGCTACGGCTACTCGATGAAAGATGAGCCGGTGCGGCGGGCGGTGGAATTCATCAAGCGCGAGCAGGAGCCTGATGGATCCTGGTTCGGGCGCTGGGGTGTCAACTACATTTACGGCACCATGCTGGTGCTTCGCGGGCTTGAAGCCGTGGGAGTGGATTATCACGAGCCCTGGATTTTGCAGGCAGTCGAGTGGTTGCGCATGATGCAGAATCCCGATGGCGGATGGGGCGAAACCTGCGACTCCTACGACGATCCCAATACTAAGGGCGTGGGCCCGAGCACAGCGTCGCAAACCGCCTGGGCCGTCATGGGACTGCTGGCGGCGAACGATACCCGCACCGATTCGTTGCAGCACGGTATTGCGTACTTGCTGAAGACGCAGCGGCGCGATGGCTCATGGGATGAATCGCTGTACACGGGAACCGGTTTCCCGCGCGTGTTCTACCTGATGTACTACATGTACCGGCAGTATTTCCCGCTGCTCGCACTGACGACCTACGCGAAGTCGATGGCATCGTCGGAAGACGAGCGGATGCGGATTGTCCGGAGAAGACAGTAAAACAGTTGTCGGTTGTCAGTTCGCCGACGAGATCGTTACCGACCTCGCCATCGCGAGCTGGCCGCTACTGGACTGCAAGTTTTCACTGACAACTGACAACCGACCACCGACAACTGATCCATGAAATGTTTCGTCACAGGCGCAACCGGATTTCTGGGAAGTCATGTTGCCCGGCATTTGCTCGCCGGTGGCGCTGACCTTCGCTTGCTGGTGCGCCCGACCAGTCGTACGGAAAACATTGCCGACCTCAAGACAGAGCGCGTGGTCGGCGACCTGCGCGATCCCGAGTCTCTGAAGAAGGGAATGGCGGGCTGTGAGTTCGTCTTTCACGTTGCCGCCGACTATCGCCTGTGGTCGCTTAACGGCCAGGAACTCTACGACTCCAACGTGGAAGGTACGCGCAACATCCTCGACGCCGCGAGAGAATCGGGCGTGCGGCGGGTTATCTATACCAGCAGTGTTGCCACCATGGGCTTCGGCAACAATGGTCGGCTGACCGACGAAAAGTCGCCAGTCACGCTGGCTAACATGATCGGCGATTACAAGCGCAGCAAGTTCATGGCCGAGCGTCTGGTGGTGGATGCGGGCCACGCCGGGCAAAACGTCGTGATGGTAAATCCCACGACGCCGGTCGGCGAACGCGACATCAAGCCGACGCCCAGTGGGCAGATCATCGTGGACTTCCTGAAGCGGAAGTTTCCGGCCTACGTTGATACCGGTTTGAATCTGGTCGACGTCATCGATTGTGCTGAAGGGCATTTGCTGGCGATGGAAAAAGCGCAACCGGGCGAGCGCTACATTCTGGGCGGCGAGAATCTTACCCTGAAGCAGGTACTGGACAAGCTGGGCAGTATCACCGGCCTGCCGTCGCCCAAGCTGAAGGTACCGTATGGGGTGGCGCTGGCGGCGGGCGTTTGGGGATCGGTTGTAGTCGGCGGAATGTTGAAGCGCGAGCCGCGAGCGACCATCGAAGCCGTTCAGATGTCGCGCAAGAAAATGTTTGTTACCAGCACGAAGGCAGAACGCGATCTGGGATGGAATCCGCGGCCGGTCGATGGCGCTCTGACGCGCGCGGTGGAATGGTTCCGAGCCCACGGCTATGCCGCATAAGCGGATTGCCATTGTGGCTGCCATGCCGATCGAGTTAGCGCCGCTGCTGGGTAGAGTGCGGCCGCAGCAGGTGGATGGCGTCGACCTGTACGAGTTGCCGAATGCGATGATAGCGATTGGCGGCATCGGCGAAAAGTTCGCGCGTCGTGCCGCTGTAGTTGTGGTCGAGCAGGCCACGCCACAGCAACTGATATCGGCGGGCATGGCGGGCGCAACGTCGTCGAGGCTGAAAGTGGGCGATGTCGGCCATATCCGCGAAGTCGTGGACGTGGCGACGGGCGTTCGTTATTCGGCTGAGTCTGACGGCGAGTGGGTGCTGGCCTCGTCGCAAGATGTGAGTGACGTTGCGGAAAAGCAACAATCGCTCACAAGGTGTGGAGCGGAAGTCGTCGATATGGAAGCTGCTGCCGTGGCGCAGGTAGCGCAGGAGCGAGGCCTGGAATTTCGTGCCATCAAATCAATTTCCGATAGCGCCGAGTTTGCTCTACCTCCGATGACGCAATTCATCGACGAGCGGGGCAGGTTCGCGACCGGCCGCTTCTTGCTGTACGTGGCTCTGCATCCGAAGTGGTGGTCAGTGCTGGCGAAATTACGGGAAAATAGCAAGATCGCGAGCACGAACCTGTGCCGTGAGCTGGAACATCTAATTTGAAGGCAGTTGTCAGTTGTCGGTTATCAATTCGCGGTTCGGATTACGGGACATAACCACAAACTGACAAGCGACAACCGGAAACCGAGAACTGATTTATGTCGGTTGCGACACAACTAGGCGGGAGCATTCGGCAGCAGGCCATCCCTGCGACCATGCAGGCGGCCGTGTACCGCGGCGTCGACGACGTTCGCATGGAAACTGTTGCTGTCCCCCAGATCGGGCCGGGAGAGTTGCTGGTTCGGGTACATACCTGCGGAATCTGCGGCACCGACCTCAAGAAGATTGCTACTGGCTCACACTCTTCCCCGCGGATTTTTGGACACGAGACTGCCGGGGTCATCGCCGCCATCGGTGACGGCGTTACTGCCCATGGAGTCGGCGAACGGATCATGGTGTTCCATCACATCCCCTGCCGCGACTGTTTTTATTGCCGGAATAAGGTTTTCGCCCAGTGTCCGACCTACAAGAAAGTAGGCGTAACCGCCGGATATGAGGCCAGCGGCGGCGGTTTTGCCGAATACGTTCGGGTAATGGACTGGATCGTCGGCAAAGGTGTAGTGCGTATCCCAGACGGCGTTTCGTTTGAGCAGGCTTCGTTCATTGAACCCGTGAACACCTGCATGAAAGGCATTGAAACGCTTAGACTTACGCTAGGCGAAACAGTTCTGGTGATCGGACAGGGGCCCATCGGCATCATTTTGGCTGTCTTGGCTCGCCGACAGGGCGCACGGGTAATAACTTCCGATTTGTTTCCCAGCAGGCATACAATAGCTAAGGCATTTGGCCTTAGTGAAAGCATCGACGCCGCTACCTCCGATACCGTACAGACCATCAAAGAACTTACGGAGGGCCGAGGGGCCGATGCCGTAATCCTGGCAGTCGCGGGAAATCACTTGATCCGTCCCGCGATGGATGCGACCCGTCCTGGCGGGCGCGTTTTGCTGTTTGCGCAAACCCAGCACGGGCAGGCAACGATTGATCCCGCGGCAGTTTGCGTCGATGAAAAGAGCCTGTTGGGTTCGTACAGCGCTTCCGTGGATTTGCAGGACGAGTCGGCGCAATTTGTGCTGAGCCGGGAAATGGATATGGAGCGGCTCATCAGCCATCGTTTTCCGCTGGCTGAAGCCGTTGAGGCATTGCACTTGGCTGCTCATCCTAAACCGGACTCCATGAAGGTTGTGATTCAACCGGGCAGCGAATGGAAGGATCAGTAGAGTGAAGGGACAAATGACAGCGGCGGTCCTCTACGGTAAAGAGGACGTCAAAATTGAGCAGGTGCCCATCCCCGTTCTGGATGAAGGGGAAGTACTGGTCAAGGTGCAGGTTGCCCTGACTTGCGGCACCGATCTGAAGGTGTATCAGCGTGGCTACCACGCCCGCATGATTGTGCCGCCCGCACTGTTTGGCCACGAGTTGGCCGGTGTGATCGAAGAGGTTGGCCCCAACGTTAAAGGCTTCAGGAAGGGCATGCGCGTGGTGGCGCTCAACTCAGCGCCGTGCGGCATGTGCTTCTACTGCTCCAAGCATCAGGAAAACCTCTGCGAAGACCTGCTGTTCAACAACGGCGCTTATGCCGAATACATTCGCATTCCGCGCCGCATTGTTGAAACCAACATGCTGGCCATCCCCAAGCACGTGAGCTACGAAGAGGCCGCAATGGTCGAGCCCCTGGCTTGCGTGCTGCGCGGACTGCACGAGACCAAGATGGAGATTGGCGACTCGGTGGCAGTCATCGGCGCCGGCCCGATCGGCTTGATGTTTGTGCAGGTCGCCAAGCTGACCGGCTGCAACGTGATTTCGGTAGTAAAGCGGGACTCGCAGGTAGCTGCTGCCCGTCGCGTGGGCGCCGACAGCGCCGTGCAAGTGACGGCGGTGGATGATCCGGTGAAGGCTGTTCGAAAACTGACCCATGATGCCCGCGGTTGCGACGTCGTTATCGAGGCAGTTGGACGTCCCCAAGCCTGGGAGTGGTCGATTGACATGGTGCGCAAGGGCGGAACCGTCAACTTCTTTGGTGGTTGCGCCAGCGGCACCACGGTGGCTTTGGACACCCAGCGGCTGCACTATAACGAGCTGACCCTGAAAGCCACGTTCCACCACACGCCGGAAACAGTACGCAAGGCTTTCTCGCTGATTTGCGAGCGCAAGATTAAAGGCACCGACTACATCACCGGCGAAGCGCCGTTGTCGCGGCTGCAACAGGTGTTGCGGCACATGCTGAACCGCAACGGCGACATCAAGACGGCCATCATTCCGGGGACGTAAAGAAACAGTTGTCGGTTGCCGGTGGGCAGTTGTCAGTTGGGCGGACCTTGCGGGATATACGTTACGGGACGTGTTGTCGCCGCCGAGCGAACGGTCGCAGCTTTAGATGCATAATACCCAGCGTTGTGGTTGTCATCCTGAGCGGAGCGGTCGCCGGGTTTGGCGGACGCGGAGTAGAAGGACCTGCTGTTTGATCGTGGCAGCGAAGGAACGTCTGACCAAGCGTGTTACCGGTAGAGCGACGCTTCAGCGCGCGTCGAGGCTGCAGTAAATGTGAAGGTGCTTCAGCTCCGGGATCGCAGGCGTAATCAGAGTTTCGAGAGTCAATCAAAGCAGCACGCGTAATCACAGTTTCCAGAGCGAATCAAAGCAGCCAAGGTCTGCTTTTGCGGCCGAAACCGGAAAGATTCCGTCCCGAAGGGACGACTCAGTTTAGCTCAGCAAGAAGTGCTGGGTCTTCCCCTAAGAAAGACCTGAGTCCCGTAGGGACGCCACCGGGACACAACCAAAGTAAAATTCTAGAATGTCTTCCATTCCGACCGACAATCGCGTGCAGTTTTCGCCGCCTGACTTGGCGGCGGCCGGATGGCAGTCCCTTCCGCCCGAGTGCGCAATCCCTGATCAAGCTCCCACACTGGCGGAGGCCGAAGCCTATTGCTCGCGGCTGGCGCATTCGCACTACGAAAACTTCTCGGTCGTTACCTGGTTTCTTCCCAAGCACCTGCACCAGCATTTCTATAACGTCTACGCCTATTGCCGGATCTCGGACGATCTTGGCGACGAAGTAGGCGACCCGCAACAATCACTGGCTCTGCTCGACGCGTGGCAATCCGAGCTGAACGCCACGTACATGAGCCTGGTCGAGCCTGCTCCGCTGCGTGATGTGCGTCACGACGCGGAGAAACTCGAGCCGGGGGCGCCGGCGCGAAATCTCGTGAGCCCGCGGCATCCCGTGTTTATCGCCCTGAGGGAGACGATTCGCCAGTGCGATATCCCGCGGCAGCCGTTCGCTGATCTGCTGACGGCGTTTCGCGAGGACCAGACCGTCACGCGTTATCCCACATTCGAGGACTTGCTCGGCTACTGTAAGAATTCCGCGAATCCTGTCGGACATCTGGTGCTGTACCTCTGCGGCTATCGTGATGCCGAGCGGCAACAGCTTTCCGACTACACCTGCACGGCGCTTCAGCTGGCGAACTTTTGGCAGGATGTTGCGGTGGACTACGGCAAGAATCGCATCTACCTGCCGTTGGACAGCTTGGCGAAATTCGGCGTCACCGAGACCGACATTGCCGAGCGCCGGGCCACACCGCAGTTTTTGGAAATGATGAAGTTTGAAGTGGCGCGGGCGCGTGATTGGTTCCAGATGGGCCTGCCGCTGGCCGGCAAAGTGGACAAGCACTTGGCCCTCGATATCGAACTGTTCAGCCGCGGCGGTTTGGAAATCCTGAACGCCATCCAGCAGCAAGGCTACGATGTGCTGAAGCAGCGCCCGGCCATCTCCAAGCCACGCAAGCTGTGGCTGCTGGGACGTGCGGTGTTGGGAAAGCTCACGTCATCATCCCAGGGACTCGGAGGGCACTGAGATGATTTTCGTTTTCTTGAGTCCGTGCCTCCGTGGTGAAGAGCCCCTTGTAAGCGAGGCGTCGTGAGCCAGCACCCGCTGCAATTGCGGGCTGCCTACGGAGTTTGCCGCCATATCGCCCGCTCGGCCGCCAAGAATTTCTACTACGGCTTCCTGGTCCTGCCTGCCCGCAAACGTAACGCGCTCTCGGCTGTGTACGCCTTTATGCGGCACGCCGATGACATCTCCGACGATCCGTCGGTTCCGCCAGAGCAGCGGCGCGCAAAACTTGATGAATGGATGAATGCACTGCGTCGCGTGGTTGAGGGCGCACCTACCGACGATCCCGTCCTCTTCGCTCTGGCCGATTCGCAGAAGCAATTTAAGATTCCGCTCGACCTGCTGGAGAAACTAGTCCACGGCACGGCGATGGATGTTCCTGCGACCGCGCCCGGCACTGCGCCAACAGAGGCTGGCACTCCGCAACTCCAGTACGAGACCTTCGACCAGCTCTACGACTACTGCTATCACGTGGCGTCCGTCGTCGGATTGGTGTGCATTCGTATCTTTGGCTATCGCGACCCGCGCGCAGAGAAGTTGGCCGAGGAAACGGGTGTCGCCTTTCAGCTCACCAACATTCTGCGCGATGTGAAAGAAGATGCGGACCTCGGTCGCGTGTATCTGCCTCGCGAGGATTTTGCTCGCTTCGGCGTGGATGTTCACGCGCTCACCAACGGATCCGCGCCGACAGCGCTTCGTCCGGTGATGGAGTTTGAAGCGCAGCGGGCGCGTGGTTTTTATCGCTCGGCCGAGGAGTTGTTGCCGCTGATCGAGTACGACAGCCAGGCTGCGTTGTGGACCCTGGTGGAAATTTACCGGCGGTTGCTGGAGCGCATCATCGCGCGCAACTACGATGTCTTCTCGGAGCGGGTAGGTCTCAGCACTGCCGAAAAGCTTAGCGTGATGCTGAAAGGATTTCTCCGCTCCACATGATGACGGCGGCCGGCGGCAATAAATCGCAACGCGGAACGGTCGCGGTCATCGGCGGAGGGCTCGCCGGCTTGGCCGCTGCCAGCGCATTGGCCGACGCAGGCTATTCGGTTGAACTGTTCGAGCGACGTCCCTATCTTGGCGGCCGCGCGTCGTCGTACGAATTGCCGGGCACCGGCGAAGTAGTCGATAACTGCCAGCACGTGCTGCTGGGCTGCTGCACGAATCTCATCGACTTTTACCGCCGGCTGGGTGTCGAAGATCAGATCCGCTGGTACGACGAGATCAACTTCATCCTGCCCGGCGGCAATTCTTCGGTAATCAAGCCGGGAGCGCTGCCTGCTCCGTTTCATGCCACGGCTTCGTTCCTGGAGTCGAGGGTCCTCGAGCTGAAAGACAAGCTGGCGATTGCGCGCGCCATGATGGTCTTGATTCCCGCGTTGCCGTCCGATAACGGCGACAACTTTCAAGCGTGGCTTGAGCGGCACGGCCAAACCAGGCAGGCGATCGACCGCTTCTGGGCGCCGGTGCTGATCAGCGCGCTGAATGAAGAGCTGGATCGCACCTCGGTTCGCTACGCGGCGTTGGTGTTTCGCGATTCATTCCTCAAGTCGGCCGAGGCTGGACGCATGGGCCTTCCGGCGGTGCCGCTGTCGCAGCTTTATGGGACCGCTGCGGATTACATTGAGGCTCGCGCCGGGAAAGTAAATCTGCGGTCGGCCGTGGAGTCGATCGCCAGCGATGGCGAAGGCGTTCGAGTCGGCATCGGCGGGGAAGAGAGGCGCTTCGATTATGCCGTGCTGGCCACGCCGTTCAATGGCATCGAGAAATTGCTGGCCGGGTCGCCGGAGTTGGAGGGCATCCGCGAAGATGCCCGGCATTTTGCCAGCTCGCCCATCACCGGAATTCACCTGTGGTTCGACCGCGAGATCACGCCGCTGGAACACGCAGTACTGCTGGAGCGCACCATCCAGTGGATGTTTCACAAGTCGAAGATTCTCCATCCCAACAGCTCCAAAACCGGAAGCAGTCGGGAGCCCCGGGACCTTGCTACGAGGAAGGATTCGGCCGAGACGGGGAGCTATCTGGAGTTAGTAGTCAGCTCGTCGAAGACGTTGGTGGACAAGCCCAGGCAGGAGATCATCGACTTGGCAGTGCGCGAGTTGGCGGAGTTCTTTCCTCAAGTGCGCCAGGCGACGCTGACGAAAGCCACGGTCGTCAAAGAAGTCCACGCAACGTTTTCCCCTGCGCCCGGCAGCGACGCGTTTCGTCCGTCGCACCGAAGTCCGTGGCCGCGATTGTTTCTGGCCGGAGATTGGACGGCGACCGGCTGGCCGGCAACGATGGAAGGCGCCGTGCGCAGCGGCTATGGAGCCGCGGAAAGCCTGAGCGGGGATAAATTCCTGGTTGCTGACCTGCCGGCTAAAGGGCTGATGCGGCTGTTTCAGGCGGATTAGCACCAACTTCACCAGCTGGTGCTAGAATACCCTAGAATACCGAGGAGAGGACCTCCTATGAAGCGCGCGACCGTAACCATTCCGGATGATCTGAATAAAGCGCTGACGTTGTACGTTCGCGATCAAGAGGCCCCGCCTACTCTGACCGTAGTCATGCAGACAGCTCTACGGCAATTCCTATCACAACGCGGGTATCTTGGTCGGCGTCGCTCCCTGGAGATAACGCCGGCAAAGCGTGGAAGCGGTTTCAGCGATGTCAGCCAGAACCATGACCGTTACCTCGCGGATCGATGATGCGTGCGGTCCTGGCCGACAGCGGCCCTCTTTACGCTTCGATCGATCCTCACGACGCCCACCATCAACGAGCACAGTCCGACCTCAGGCGCTTGAGTCGAGACAGGCGACTCGCCCTGGTTGCATACCCTACACTTCTGGAATCGCATTCTCTCATTCTTCATCGGCTTGGCCGCGATACCGCGTCAGGATGGTTAGATGAAGTTCTGCGCAGCGGCCCTCCCATCGAACCCTCAGCGGAAGACTATTTGGAGGCCGTGATGAAGTTGTCTTTACTGCCAGACCAGTCAATCACACTTTTCGACGCAACTTTAGCCGCACAGGCTTCGCGCTTGAAGATCGAGGTCTGGACATATGATCATCACTTCGACATCATGCGTGCGAAAGTATGGCGATAGCTGTCACTGGTTCGGGCTTTCAGTGTAACGCCGTTAACGTTCCTCACCACACTTTGCACACCTTATCCGCGGGCTTCACCATCGGCGAGCCGGCTTTGCAGCCGAAGGCTGTGCCGAATTCCGGCATGTTCACCACTACGCCGTTGATGCGGTATTTCGGCGGAGAGTGCGGATCGGTGATGGCCCGCGCCCGCTGATCTTCCGGCCGCTCGTTCGCGCAAGCCCACTGCGCCAGGCCCACGAAGAACCGCTGGTCAGGGGTCAGGTTATCGCGATCCGTCAGCTTCTCGTTCTTGTCGGCATTTTTCCAGGCGATATAAGCCAGGACGGTGCCACCTAAGTCAGCGACATCTTCGCCTTCCGTCAGCTTCGAGTTGATGTGGATGTCGTCCACCACGACGTATTGCGCATACTGATCGACAACGCAGTCGGCATGCTTCACGAACTGCGCTGCATCTTGCGTGGTCCACCAATCTTTGAGATTGCCCTTGGCATCGTACTGACGCCCTTCATCGTCGAAGCCGTGGGTCAGCTCATGGCCGATGGTCGAGCCGGTGTTGCCGTAGTTGGGCGCGTCGTCCATTTTCGCGTCGTAAAGCGGCGGTTGCAGAACGCCGGCAGGGAAGTTGATGTCGTTCATCTGCGGGTTGTAATAAGCATTGACGGTGGGCGGAGTCATCTCCCACTCGCTGCGGTCCACCGGTTTGCCAATCTTGTTGAACTCGCGATGATTTTCGAACTGCTCGGCGCGCTCGGCGTTGCCGTAGAAGTCGTCGCGCACAATGGTCACCGAGCTATAGTCACGCCACTTGTCGGGATAGCCAATTTTGTTGCGGATGGAATGCAGCTTGTTGAGCGCCTGCTGCTTGGTTTGCGGGCTCATCCAGTCGAGCTGCTCGATGCGCCCCGCCATGGCATCCTCAATACCCAGCGTCATCTTCAACGTTGCCGCCTTCAACTCGGGCGGAAAGGTCTTGCGAACATATTCCTGTCCCAGAGCCTCGCCCAGTTGTTCGTCTACCCATTCCACGCAGCGTTTCCAGCGCGGCTGCAGCTCTTTCGCTCCGCGCAGGTACTTGCGGTAGAAGTCGAAATTCTCATTCACGAAGTTCGACGACAGGAACGGCGCTTCGGAGTTCGCCACATGGAACCGCATATAAGCTTTCCAGTCATCCAGCGGAACCGACGCCAGTTGGGCGCTAACATCCTTCATGAACTCCGGCGACTCGACGTTGAGAATCTCGAAGGGAGGAACTTTCGCGGCCGTGAAATAGGCTGTCCAGTCGAAGTTCGGAGCGATCTTGTCCAGCTCGGCCACCTTCATCTTGTGCGTGATCTTGTACGGATCGCGCGTGTCGACGCGGGTGAGGGAAGCCTTGGCGAGCCCCATCTCGATTCGCATTACGGTGTCCGCTTCCTGCTTGGCGGTGGCCGGCGAATCGCCGAGAAGCTCAAAGACCTGTTGCACGTGCTGCAAATAGCGTTCGCGAATTTCTTTCGACTTGGCGTCGTCCTTGGTGTAGTAGTCGCGATCGGGCAGTCCCAGGCCGTCCTGCGCGAGGCCAACAATCATCGCGTCCGAGTTGTCCGGATCCTGCTGCGAGCCGCTGCCAAAGAGGACGGTTTCGCCGTCCAAGTGCAGGCGCGCGATTAGGGGCGCCATGTCTTTCACGCTCTTCAGATTCTGAATCGCGTCCAGCGTCGGCTGGATGGGCTTGGCGCCGTCCTTCTCGATGGCGGGTTCGTCCATGCAGGCGGCGTAATAGTCGCCAATCTTCTGCGTCACAGCGTCACGATCTTTTGTCGCCGCGGCCTGCTCCAGAATGGCGCGAAGATAGGTGAGGTTGTCTTCGTACAGCTTGCCGTAAACGCTCCACGAGGTCTGATCGGGCGGAATCGGATTATTCTTCTGCCAGCCGCCGCAGGAATATTGATAGAAATCCACGCAAGCATCAGCCGTGCGATCCATGGCCGTCACATCGAGGCTGGGCGTGTAAGCCAGATGAGGTTCGACGTACATCGGGGTGGTGGGGGGATTGCCGGCGGGGGCAGTAGACTGTTGAGCAAAAACGGATGCGCAGAAGAAAAGGAAAAAGAAGACGCGTACGGCTACTTTCAGGCTCACGCTGAACTCCAGACGAACGGTTGAGGATAGCAGAGTAGCGGGAGTTGACGCGAACCCAGGCCCGATTGAGGAAGGCGATTCCCGAATGTGGGTGGCTATCGCGAAGCGTCCAAAAAAAGCTTGCATTTAGTTATGATTCAGTTACTCTGCTACCCTATACGCACTTTGCGGTTGTCCATGGCCTGTGGTGCTGCGAGATGGTGTTTGCATCGTTGGCAGTTCCATGCCTGGCCGATCGATCCCCCGGAGCGGCGTCCGAACCAGCTTTCAACAGTCGATAAGGAGATCCATGAAAGGGCTTAAACCTTTTCTGACCCTGGTGTTGGGTTTTGCAATGTTTGTCATCATGACCGGATGTTCCGGCAGCACACCGCAAAATGGTCCGGGTGCCCTGCAAGTTGCCAATTTGTCTCTGGCCCAGGGCGTGATCGGTGTGCCGTATAAACAGCTCCTGATCGCCAGCGGCGGCCTGACCCCTTATACCTGGACGCTACAGAGCGGAACCGTGCCTCCGGGACTTGCCATTTCCAGCAGCGGACTTATTACCGGCACTCCCACCACCACGGGAACGTTTAGTTTTGTCGCCAAGGTAACGGATTCCCAGACTCCGGTTGCCGCCTACAACACGGAGTCCGGCACGATTACCATCAATCCGCCGCTCACCCTGGCTCCTGTCACCTTGCAGACGGGAACCGTCGGGGTTAGCTACAACCAGACGATCGCCGCGGCCGGAGGTATCAGTCCCTATAACTACACGATTATTTTTAATGATTTGCCGGCTGGTCTGAGCTTGGACGCGTCGTCCGGCGCCATTACGGGAATACCTACCGAAGCCGGCACATTCAATTTCACCGTGCAGGTGACCGACTCCATCTCGGAAGTTGCCGCGGGCAATTTCGTGCTGACCGTCGTCGGCAGGTTGCAGGGCGGCTACGGCATCACCTTTAACGGATTCGACAGCAGTTCCGGGACACCGGTGCCCTTCTATACGGTGGGCAGTTTCCAGGCTGACGGAAACGGCAATATCACCAGCGGTGTGATCGATCAGAACGGAGCTGGCGGGTTGCAAACCGCGCTACAGATACAACCGCAATACAGCAGCTACACGATTCCGGCACGCAGCAACTTAGGCACCCTGAAGCTGACGACGTCTCTGGGCACCTACACGTATTCCATCGCCATCTCGACTACCAGCGATTCGAAAATCATCCTGGCGGACCCCGCGCATCCCAAGGTTTGGGGCTCGGGTTTGGTCAAGAAGCAGCTGACCACCACGCTTACCCCCTCGGTGAATTACTCCTTTGGCTTCTTCGGGAATGATGCTTCAAGCAACCGATACGTCGGCGCCGGCATGGTCGCAATCGACGGCTCGCTTAACGTTACCGGCGGAGCCGAAGATACCAACGACAACGGCACGGCATCGGGCGAGACCGCCATCACGGGCGGAAGCTTCAGCACTCCCGATTTCGGGACCGGGCGCGGAACGGCGAGCTTTACTGCGGCTTCCGGGACGGCCACCTATGCGGTTTATGTGATATCCGCAACGGAACTGATTGCACTTGAAACCGACACCAGCGGATTTATGACAGTAGCTTCCATGCTTCAGCAACAGCCGGGGGGAGCCGCGGGCGGCGGTTCGTTTAGTAACGGCTCGCTCAAGGGCCAGAGCACACTTGAATTGAACGGCGTTTCCACTACGAGCGGCTCACCCTTGCCCGATATCTCGGTAGGCGTGACCACTTTCGATGGCTCCGGCAACATTAGTCGAACCGACGGCCTCTCTGGCTATTTCTTCGACGAAAACAACGGTGGAACGGTCAGCGAACCCGGAGCGCCGGGCTTTAACGGCACCTACAATGTCGATGCCACCTGCGGATCGATTACCACGCCTTGCGGCCGGGTTACTGTGGCGCTGAGTGGAGCTCCCAGCCAACCGGTCTGGTACCTGGTGGGACCGGGCCAGGCTTTCGAAGTTGGAGGCACGGGGGATACGTCTTCTACCCAGGGAGTGCTGTTGCCGCAATCCGGGTATCCTTTCAGCCTGGCTTCGTTGATTGGCTCGTATTCCGGAGGAACTTCAACACCGGTGCTGGCCAGTGTTACCAACGGAGTTGAGCAAGCCACCACACCTCCACCGGGCGGCAAGTTCGTCATTACGTATGACAGCAATGGACCGAACGAGCCGGCGGGCGGGTATTCCGGGGAGACATACATCGGCAACTACGCGCTGGATGCAACCACGGGAACCGCTTTCGGTAAGTTCGTGATTACCGATCCGACCAGCGGTCAGGCCGTAGCCGTGCTCTATGTTGCTGGTTCCGGTTCGGCCGGCGCTACGGGCGCCAAGAGCGGCCTGGTGGGGCTGGATGTTGGGGCAGCACCAAATGCTCCTGATCCAACCAATCCCAGGTTGACGGTGTACGGGCGTTAAGCAGTTTGCGATCAGCAGGAAGCCGACTCCGGACGTGGAGCCGGCTTTGTGCATCTCTGGTATGGTTACTCGAAATGTAGGCAGTAACCACCCGGATGGGGGTATACTCTGTAGACACTGGCTTCGGGTGGGCTCCCACACACGTTAGCCCAGTCTTCGAGGATGGCGGGAATGGCTGGGGATCAAGAAGGAGCTGCGCGACGGGCGCAGGAGGGTGTGGCCGTATCCAGCGGGGACAGTTCCGCCCCGATGCCGAAACCTGCCCTTGATTCGGACGGAGCCACTCTACCCGGAGTTAACCTTCCTGATATTACCGCCGCAGGTAATTTACCTTCGCCGCTGGCTTATCAATCGAAGCCGCCTTCACCGAATGCCAAAGACTCTTCTGACGCCGTAACGATCATCGGCTCGGCAGGCATGCGGCCGGGAAGTTCCGGTTCAGGTTCGCCGCCACATCCCATCTTCGCCAACATCGGCGCAACCGTTTTCCATGAGGGAGACGTACTCGGCGGCCGCTACGAAATCCACAAGATGCTCGGCATGGGCGGCATGGGAGCCGTCTACAAGGCGCGCGACATGGAAGTGGAGCGCGTTGTCGGACTGAAGGTCATTCGTCCCGACCTTGCAGGAAACCCCGCCATCCTGGCCCGCTTCAAGCAGGAGCTGGTGCTGGCGCGGCAGGTCACGCACAAGAACATCATCCGCATCTACGACCTGAACGAAGCCGACGGCGTGAAGTTTATCACCATGGAGTTCATCGAGGGTGAGGACTTGCGCACCATCCTGACCCGGCAGGGCAAGCTCTCGGCGGATGAATCGGTCGGCATCATTATGCAGGTGTGCGCCGGATTGATGGCTGCGCACGCGGAAGGCGTTATCCATCGCGATCTGAAGCCCAGCAACATCATGCGCGACAACGCTGGGCGCGTGGTGATCATGGATTTCGGTTTGGCCCGTACCGTCCAGGGCGACGGCATGACCCAGACCGGCATGATGATCGGCACGATGGAGTACATGTCGCCCGAGCAGGCGATGGGCAAGGACCTCGACGCCCGCTCCGACCAGTTTGCTATCGGCCTCATCTTCTACGAATTGCTCAGCGGGTTTATTCCGTTCCACGCCGAGAGTGCAATCGCCAGCCTGGTGAAGCGCACCCAGGAACGCGCCGTTCCGCTGGTTGAAGTAGACGCCGCGATTCCGCCGGAGTTGAGCAACATCGTCGCGAAATGCCTGGAGCGCGATCCGCAAGAGCGCTTTGCCTCGGTGCAGGAACTGATCGACGAGCTGGAGATCTGGCAAGGCAAGAAGCCGCGCACCGGCGAGTCGGCATTCAGGCGTTCAGCGATGTCGCGTGTAACCGCAGCTCCGGCGCCTGCCAAGCGTCTGCCGATGAAGTGGATTGCGATCGGGGTTGCCGCCGTCGTGCTGGCCGTGGGTGCATTTGTCGCGGTTCGTTCGCGCACTCCCGCCGCTCCGGAAACGGCAGCGGTGCAGGGGCCTATTACTTCGCTGGCTATTCTTCCGTTCTACAACGCTTCGGGAGACACCAGCCTGAACTGGATGGGCTCGAGCATCGCGGGTGCTCTCAACACCGACATTGGGCAGTCGTCGCATTTGCGCATGGTTTCGGCCGATCGGCTGCAGCAGGTGCTGACCGATTTGCGTGTCTCGCCGCAATCGCCGCTCGATCTTCAGACGGTGAAGCGTATTGCCGACTATACCCATGCTGACACGGTGGTGTTTGGTCAATACGAGAAGATGGGCGAGCAGATTCGCATTACAGCGACGGTTGCCGACCTGGCGAATGATCGCAGCATCACGGTCAATTCTGATGTTCCCGACGAGAAGCAGTTGCTGGCCTCGCTCGACAAGATGGCCGACGACATGCGCGGCAAACTGGCAGCCAACCCTGAGATTCTCAAGGAGCTCCAGCAGCATTCGCAGCATGTCATGACCAAGTCGATTCCGGCCTTGCGGGCCTACGACGAAGGATCGCAGCTGGTGCGCGCCGGAGAAAATAAGCAGGCGGTCACGAAGTTCGAAGACGCAACCACGCAAGATCCCAGCTTTGCCATGGCATTCTCCAAGCTGGCGCTGACTTATGCCGCTCTGGGCTATGACGACAAGGCGGAGCAGGCATCGCGGCGGGCGGTGGAGTTGAGTGACAATCTGCCGGCGCAGGACCGCTACCTGATTCAGGCAACCCACGCGGGCATCCTGCACGACACCAGCAAGGCAATCGCGGCTTATCAGGAATTAGCCAAGGTCAATCCCGACGACACCGACGCGCAGTTTGCTCTGGCGAAGTTGTACGAGGATGCCAACAACTACGCGGAAGCCAAGACCTACTTGGCCAAGGTGCTGGCCACCGATCCCAAATATGTTGCCGCACTGCTGGCGAGCGGGCGCGTGGACATCAAAGCCAACGATCCGCAGGCAGCGTTGCAGCCGCTGAACAATGCCTTAAGCCTGGCCATTCAGTTCGACAACCAGGAGCAGAAGGGCGCGATTCTACAAGCCATTGGAATTGCCTATCAGGACATGAACAAGTCTGACGACGCGCTGCGCAATTTCCAGCAGGCGTTGGAGATCAGGCGCAAAGTGGGAGACCAGCGGGGCATTGCCATGAGCCTGGGACAGATCGCCCGGGTGCAGGACGCCATGGGTGACGCCAAAGCTGCGCTCGCCAGTTATCAGGAAGCCGTCGAGGTTGATCGCAAAATCGACGACAAGAAGGGCCTTACCACGAACTTGATGAACCTGGGCTCCTTCTATCTTGATCACGGCAAGTACGATGAGGCTCTGAAGTTCACCAACGAGGCGCTGCAGATTGCGCGCGACTCGCAGGATGAGATTGCCCAGGCGACGCTGCTGCTCAATATCGGCAATGCGCACTTCAACAAGGGTGAATATCAGGACGCGCTGACCTACTTCCAGCAGGCCTATGACATTCAAAACCGGTTGAAAGTGGTGGACGACGCGACCCAGTCGCTGCACGATCTGGCCATTACAAACGTCAAGCTGGGTCAGTACGACACTGCGCTGTCGCAATACATTAAGGCATTAGACGCGCATCGTGCTGCGGGCGACCAGAGCGGCGCGGCGCTCGAGGCCAGCGATATGGGCGCTTTGTTTGCTGCCCAGGGACGCTACGATGCCGCGCTTAAATCGCGGCAGGAAGCCGTGAATACCTATCGCCAGCTGAACGACCACACGTATCTGATGGTGGCTGCCCTGGCAGGGTATGGTCATACGCTGTCAGCCGTGGGACGCATTGACGAAGGCCAGAAAAACCTTGAAGAAGCGATCCAGCTTTCTGCCGCCGCCAAGAACGATACGGTAACGGCGGACGCGCTGAATGATTTTGGCGATAGCTACTTCTATCGGGGCGATTACGGCGCAGCCAAGCAGCAGTACGATAAAGCTCTACAGTTAGCCGGCAAGTCGAACCTGCGCGATCAGGTGATGCGCGCCAAATTGAATTTGGTGAAGCTCGACGTTATCCAGGGCCGTTCGCAGGCAGCCGTGGGAATGCTGAAGAAGTTGAAACAGGACGCCGACTCCATGGGTCTTAAGGCTGAGTCGGTGCAGGCTTCGGTATATCTGGGAGAGGCATTATTAGCGACCAATCACCCGGATGCCGCGCGCGAAGAACTCGACAGCGCGGTTGGCCGCGCCGACAAGCTAGGCTTGCGAGTGGATCAGGCGCGGGCACAATACTACCTGGGGAAGGCGCTGGCTGGTTCCGGCAAAGCTTCGGAAGCAGTTCCGCACTATCGCGAAGCGGTGAAGCTCTTGGAGGCCATCAGCAAGGAAGATGGCGCAGGACGCGTGCTCGAACGATCGGACCTGAAAGATATCTATCGCGATGCAGTGAAATCTTACCAGGGCTAAATTGGCTTCTAGGCTTTAGCAATCTTGCCAGCTCTTAGTAGTCGAACTAAGGATTCAAACTAAAGCCGTGCACGCTAAGAGCGAACAGGCAGGAGCTATCTCGTCTCATCCACTTTGCGGCGGCGCACTCGCTGTTGTTTAACCTTCCTGTGTCGCAATCTGCCGAATACCCGATGGCTGCTCGAACAATTCCGGATGAAGCGCCCAGGCAATGGCGCGCAACCCGCCGATCAAACTGGTAGCCGGCGTGTTCAGCAATTCGTCGTTGATGCAGAACACCCGCCGGTTGCGTGCAGCCGGCAGATTTGCCCAGCCGCGCTGTTCGATGATTTTCTCCAGCGGCACCCGATCTCCGGCGCCGCACCACGCCGCCAGAATGACCTCCGGTTGATGCGAGGCAATGTCTTCGGCCGTGATAGTCTTGCCCGGTTGTCCGATGAACTCGCCGCCCGCCGCTTGCACAATCTCGGCAACCCACGGCTGCGAGGCGATGATTGGCTTGCCCCACTCCTCGCAAAAGACCCTCGGCTTAGCGGCGGCCGCAGTGCGCTGTTGAGCCTCGTCCACGGAACGTCGCATCTCCAGGATGACGGCGTTGGCCCGGTCAGACGCGCCCATCGTTCCCGCAATCGCGCCGATGTCGGTATACACGTCGGCCAGCGTACGCGGAGCGAGCCCGAGAAAGCGCACACCGGCTTTCAGGATTTGGCCGACAGCATCCAACTGATACGGAACCGACGCAATAACGAGATCAGGCCGCGCCGCAAGAATCTGCTCGGCCTGCGCGCTCCATGAATCCGATACGATGACGCGCAATCCGTCGGCGACCTCCGGACAGACATCAACGCAATACTTGGTGCACGCCACCACGCGATCCAGCAGTCCCAGGTCGCGTAGCGTGACGGTCACGCTAGGCTGGAGTGAAACGACTCGTCGGGCGGTGTAGCCGGCAGTGCTCATGTCGGAATGATTATACGGAGGGTAGGGCTGGGGCGTCGTTCAGCTCCCGCTCGGGGAGCAGAAGTTTCGCTTTAGCGTCGATTAGCCCTAGGCTTTCAGCCTTTAGCCTTTAGCAGTCAAAAACCAAAGACCACTTACAGCAGCTTCGACGCGGCGCCTCTGATTGCTAAGAGCCAAAAGCCAACAGCTAAGAGCCCCCTCCCGCACATTGGCCTAGGCCGCATCGATCGCGTTAATCTATACCCACACACCGCCATGTACTCTGCCGAGCTTCTTGACCATTTCGAGCATCCGCGCAACTCGGGTGAACTGCCGGGGGCCGATGCGCAGGTTCGCCTCGAAAACCCTGCGTGCGGCGACATCCTTGAGCTTGCCGTAAAGGTTGCTGACGGAGTCATCGAGGAGCTGCGCTTTCGGGTGAAAGGTTGCGTACCGGCAATGGCGTGCGCGTCCGTTATAACGGACCTGGCAAAAGGGAAACGACTCGACGAGGCGCTGGCTATCACGAAAGACGACATTATGCGCCGCGTCGGAGGACTGCCACCCGCATCAGGACACGCTGCCCAACTGGCAATAGAGGCGCTGGCCGCCGTGCTTCGGCAGTATCAGTCGCAACCATGAGCCGCGCCAAGGCGGAAGTCTGCCAACTCGCGACACGCCCTGGGCAAATCGCGCCCGGCACATCTCGCAGCCTAACGGAATGCCCACAACGCAAGGATGAATACTTATTCATTCCGCTTGCCGCCTGCTTTCAGGAACATCTCGAAAATTAACCACACCCCTTTACAAGGAGGGTGCATCCAACCTTTTGACAGTTTTGCACTTGCGTTTCAATAGGAAAGCTGGGTACCATAGAAACGTCCTCCAATCGCCGCACTTCCCGTGCAGGCGTTCCTCGCGCCGAAATTTCCAGGCGCCAGACGGACGCAACTGAATCGATTCAGCGAAGTATCCAACCGCAGCCCCAGCAGATACGCGGATAAGCATATAACTGCCGGGTGCAACAGCGGTTCACAAACGTGGGAATCCCGCAATCTGCGGGTGAAGACTTTAAGAGAGAAGCATGAATCAAGGATCGAATCCTCCTTCCGGACCTGCCGGAGGGAAAGGCCGCAGACGGCGGCGGGGTCGCCGTGGACCCGTCGTACACGGCGCGGCACCTCAACAACCCGGACAACAGAATCCTCGCAATGGTCCTGGCAAGAACCGTGCTCACGGACGCAAGCCGGGACAGCGTCCCGGCGGCGGTGGCCAAAACCAGTTGGGTGGCGGCATCTACACCGCCCCCATGGACCATAGCTATCGCGCGCTGCAAGGCAACAACAACGGCAACATGCACAAGTCGAATCGTGGCGGACGCATGAGCCCCGGCATGGCCCGGCATGTGGCTGTGCCCGACCCGGAGCCGTTGCCCGCGACTTCCGAAGCCACGCCGACCCGCATCTTTGCCTTTGTCGACGACCTGTTTTTCCTGGCGAAAATCCAGGAGACAGCGCGCAAGATGAATGTGAAGGTCGAGTTCGTCAAGACCGAAAAAGACCTGGCCGAGAAGATGGGACAGAACGGCGATGACAAGCCCTCGCTCATCATCTTCGATCTGAACAACGTAAACGCCAAGCCGCTCACCGTCATTCCCAAGCTCAAGTCGAAGCTGAAGAAGGCCACCAACATCATCGGTTTCGTGTCGCACGTCCAGGGCGAGCTGAAGATGAAGGCGCAAGAGGCTGGTTGCGATATGGTGCTGCCACGCTCAGCTTTCTCGCAAAACCTGGCGCAATTGCTGCGGCGGCACGGTGCTCCGGAAGACTTGCGTGAAGCGGGACAGTAGCGGGTGCCTTGAAAGGGCGCAGCTTTAGCTGCGCCATAAAGCTCTCCCATCGATTCATGAGCCGACTTAGTCTCGCGACAGTTTTTCAAGGGCGCCAGCTTCAGCGCCGTAGCCAATTCCTTATCAATCTTCGAGCCGACTTTAGTCGATGACAGTTTTTGGAAGGGCGCAGCTTCAGCTGCGCCGTAAAAACTTCGTAATTAATTTGAGCCGACTTTAGTCGGCGGCACTCGCCTCTCTAATCCTGACCGGAATGTAGAATCCCTTCTGCATGGCTTCTCACACCCTTCCTCTAACGCCGGCAAAAACTCGCGCGTTTCGCTCGGCGTTGCTGAGCTGGTATGACGATCATCGCCGCGACTTGCCCTGGCGTCGCGATCACGATCCCTACCGCGTCTGGGTCTCCGAGATCATGCTGCAACAAACGCGAGTCGCTGCCGTTCTCGATCACTACGCTCGCTTCATAAAGCGCTTTCCGACCGTACAAGCCTTAGCTTCCGCCCGCGAAGCCTCGGTGCTCGCACTGTGGAGCGGGCTCGGCTATTACCATCGCGCCCGCCGCATGCACCAGGCTGCGAAGCTGATCGCCCGCGAAAGACAAGGCATCTTTCCGCGTACTGCCGAGGAGTGGCTGGCGCTGCCGGGCGTTGGCCGCTACACCGCCGCAGCCATCGCCAGCATTGCCTTTGGCGACTCAGTCGCCGTAGTGGACGGCAACGTGGAGCGCGTGCTGGCGCGGCTATTCCGCCGCCCGGGGAGCAAGGAAGCGTCTTGGATACAGGCTGAAGCTCTTCTCGATCGCGCGCGCCCCGGCGACTTCAACCAGGCAATGATGGAGCTGGGCGCAACCATCTGCACCCCGCGAACGCCGCAATGTCTGCTGTGTCCGGTACACGATTGTTGTTGCTCGCGTGGGGCAGATGCCGCCAAGCCTCAGCCGGCGCGAAAGAATAAGCAGCTGCACTATGCGATAGCTCGCAAGGATTCGTCAGTGCTGCTGATTCAACGTCCAGCGGACGCCTCGTTGATGGCCGGGATGTGGGAGTTGCCTGCGCTTCGTCCTGACCAGGTTAACGGCGACGCACCTGTGCTCCGGGTTCGCCATTCGATTACCGATACCGATTACCAGGTCGCCGTTTTCGCTCGCTCTCCTGAGCAGCTTCTTGTAACTGACGGCCGCTGGTTTGCGGAAAAACAATGCGCGCGGCTGCCGCTCACTGGTCTGACGCGCAAGGTATTGCGCCGGTTGCCGCTCTGAGTCCAGCGGGCTTCTCTTGAATCTAATCCGTAGAGTAGCTCTATCGGAGGATTGTGGAATGGCTGCATTGACCGCGGGTGTTCGCGCGCCGGGGTTTACCTTGCCAACGGTTGACGGCAAGACCGTGTCGCTAAGGCAGGCGTTAGAAAAGGGCCCTGTCGTACTCGCATTCTTCAAGGTCGGCTGTCCGGTTTGCCAGTTTGCCTTTCCTTACTTTGAGCGGATGTACCGCGCTAATCAGGGCGCGAACGTCACCTTCCTCGGCATTTCGCAGGATAACCCGCAGCACACGCGGATGTTTCTGAAAGAGTATGGCGTGACCTTTCCGGTCGCACTCGACGATCCGTCGAACTACGCGGTCTCGAATGCCTATGGTCTCAGCAACGTTCCTACGCTCTTCTACATTGATCCCAGCGGCGAAATCGAAATCTCGTCGGTCAGCTGGTCCAAGGCCGAAGTGGAGGCCATCAATCAGAAGCTGGCGTCTCTGCGGCAGCAGCCGCCCGCCACGTTGTGGCAGAAGGGCGAAGAAATCCGCGACTTCCGCCCTGGTTGAGACTCCAAAAATTAGTCCGCGGTCTGCGGATGAATTGTCTTTGATTCGCTAGGCCTGGTTGGCTCCGCCTGCAAAAGGAGCAACAGCATGGCTCCGCATGTCACCTTCCTGATTTGTCATCCCCTGATTTGTCATCCCGAGGAGGCCTTTAGGCCGACGAGGGATCTGCTTTCTGAAGCACAGCGATAAGCCTGTTTTTCCCGTTCTCACTTCCGCCACTTCCATTGGAGCTTCCCTACTTCGGTTAAAATAAAAACTTTGCTTGATCCCAATTTTGCTGCATGGGAGACCCTGCTTTGCGCAAATCCACGCTGGTTCTGTTGATCACTCTCGTCGTTGGTGTTTTGCTTGTTGCCCAGAATTCCGGCTCTGCGCCGGCCGCATCCGCACCCGCTGTCCCGCGCGTTTCCGGGTTGCCCCCAGCCGCGGAGCAAGCCATGGCTGCCGTCGATCCGGAGAAGATTCGTGCACACGTAAAATTTCTCGCCAGCGATTTGCTTGAGGGTCGAGGCACGGGCGCTCGCGGAGGCGACATTGCCGCCGAGTACATCGCCACGCAGTTCGCGCTCTACGGACTTGAGCCAGCCGGCGATAACGGTACCTACATGCAGAAAGTGCCCATGATGGGCATCGCGACCCAGGATGAGAGTACGTTGTCACTCGTTCCCAACAGCGGCAATCCCATCGACCTGACGTATCGCGCCGACTTCGTCGCCTCCGACGACACCGGAAAACCGACCAACACCATCGACAGCGGCATTGTCTGGATGGGCTACGGCATTGATGCGCCCGAGTTCAACTGGAACGACTACAAGGATGTTGACGTAAAGGGCAAAGTGCTGCTCATGCTGGTGAACGAGCCGCCGTCGAATGATCCCAAGTTTTTCGCGGGCCCGGCGCTCACCTACTACGGCCGCTGGACCTACAAGTTTGAAGAGGCCGCCCGCATGGGCGCGGCCGGAGTGATGCTCATCCACAAGAGTGACATGGCCAGCTACGGATGGGATGTGGTGCGTAATTCGTGGTCGGGCGAGCGCGCGTCGCTGCGCAACGATCCTGCTCCGAAGTTGAAGATGGCCGCCTGGATCCAACTGGAAGCTGCGCGGTCGCTGGCCCAAGCCTGCGGCATGAATCTGGACCAGATGATTGCCGCGGCAGGGAAGCCAGGATTCAAGGCCGCAGATTTGCCGGCCAAGGCGCGCGCCCACATCATCAGCAAGGTTCGGCGCTTCGATTCGAACAATGTGATTGCCAAGACGCCCGGCTCTGACCCCAAGCTCAAGGACCAGGCGATTCTCTACAGCGCTCACTACGACCATCTCGGCATTGTGCCGGGCGTGGTCGGCGACAACATTTACAACGGCGCGCAGGACAACGCTACCGGCTGCGGCATCCTGCTGGAAATTGCGCGGGCCTTTGCCGGCGCCAAGCCTGCGCCTAAGCGCTCGATTTACTTTGCCGCTGTCACCGCCGAGGAGCAGGGACTACGCGGCTCCGAATACCTCGGCAAGCATCCTCCGGTTCCGGCCAAGAACATCTCGCTGGCCCTGAACTATGACGATGTGCCGCCACTGGGAGTTCCGGAAGAGCTGAACGTCGCCGGCGCCGAGCGTACCACGTTCTACCCGACGGTTGAGCGCACGGCGAAAGCGTTCGGCTTGACTATCGTGCCGGATTCGCAACCGGGCGCCGGACACTACTATCGTTCGGACCACTTTAGCTTCGCGCGCGCCGGTGTGCCGTCGTTCTCCATCGATGAGGGCGACAAGTACCAGGGGCATCCGCGGCAATGGGGCACGCAGCAGGCGCAAGAGTACGTCGCCAAGCACTATCATCAGCCGAGCGACGAATATCACCCGGACATGGATTTTCGCGGCGATGCCGTGATGGCTCAGGTAGGAATTGCTTTGGGATGGCAGGCTGCAGACCAGGCAACCGAGGTCGGCTGGCAGACCGGCGACGAGTTTGCCAAAGCCAGGGCCGCCAGCGAGCAGTAGAGCGTTGTCCGTTGTCGGTTGTCAGTGACAAGCTTTCAGCTATCAGCTGTCAGTCCAAGAATAGTCTTACTGGTAAGATTGGATTTAAATCTTACTCGTAAGATTATCTGCCCGATTTCTAACGCTGTGGGCGTGGAAGGCGGACAAGAGTTCTTTGAAGTCGTCGAACATGCGCCGCGGGCTCTTTCATCTGGTAGGTGGCGAGAGTGATTTCTTTTACTGCGGCCATACGCTCGTAGGCGGGACGGTTCTGCCAGTCCTCGCATTCAGCGACCTTCATCGCATCGAAGCTACGAAATACATGGATACTCTTATCTATTCGCTCATTATGGCCCTCACGTCAGACCCGCGCAAGAGGCGCGGAGAGGCGATAGCAATCGTCAGGCTACTGTGCAGCTGTGGATTCAAGCTTCGATGGAAATTGCTGCCCAACCTGCTCATAAAGGTGTACGACCCAATGAAGAGCCTTTGTTTTAGCTGAAAGCTGACGGCTGAAAGCTGACGGCTGACGGCTGCTCTTACTGCAGCCGCTTCATCCGGAAGGGGATCTGCACCACCGCTTCGACCGCTACCGGTTCGCCATTCTTGATGCCTGGACGGAAATGCCAGTGCGATAGGGCCCACACGGCATTCTCGTCGAGCCGTGAATCCAGGCTGTCGAGCACGCGGATGCCGTCGACGCTGCCATCGGGGCGAATGATGGCGTAGAGCGTTACCGTTCCTTCCACGTGATCGCGCAGCACGTCGGGCGGATAGGCAGGGTCGACTTTGGTGGTCGCCACCGGAGCGGTGAGGGCGCTCTTGTCGTCGCTCTGCTTCAACTCCGCAAAACGAATAATCCAGCTGCCGGTAGCCGACGTCAGGTTCGGCATGTTCATGATCAGCGAGTAATAGCGCTTGCTGCCAAACACACGCTGCTCAATGCTCTTGGCGGGATCTTCCGGCATCTCGGGCGCAGGAGGCGCTGGCGCAACCCGGTCGCGAATGCTGGGCAGCGACGGCTTCATGGCGTCGGCGAAGATCTTCTTGCGAGCCTCTAGGTCAGGATTCGGTTTGCCTGCACCCGGCGCCCCGCCTGCAGGGCCACCCGACGGAGTGCCGGCTACCGCTGAAGTTTTTGCGCCCGGCGGAGGTGCTCCCACCATAATTCCGGGTAAGGCGTTGCCTTTGCCGTGGCCTCCCCCATTGTCAGACGCGCCAGTTCCCACCACGTTCGGCGTTCCGGGGGCATCCGGCTTTCCGGCAGGAGAAGCGTGAAATTCGCCGCTGCGATTGCCGCTGGGAAGGCTGACCGGCCCGCGCACATCCGCCGGATTAAGTCCCAGCGCGATGATCTGGCCTTGTCCCTGGGTATTGCCTAGCTGCTGCACATTGGGCGACGGCGGCACGTCCTTCGCTTTGCTGTCGCCTACTCCGCTGGCGCGTTGTACGGGAACCGGCAGCTTGGGAGCCGCGACCTGAGGCTCAAGCTGCGCCATGTTGATTTGGCCGTGTTGCAGTTTGAGTTGGTCGGCAGACAGCGCAGGCTCGACCACCGAAGGCTGCGGCAAGGTCGGCAGCTGTAGCTTGTCTTTCATTTGCGAAACGTCTACGGTCGGCCCGACCACCGGCACATCCAGTTGCGGCACTTTCAGCTGCGAGACGGATTGCGCCGAGGCAGCGACCGGCTGCGTCGCCGGGATCGGCGTCCAGGCCACAATGTTCGGCATGTTCACGTCATGGTCCAGCTTCACCTTCGGAGGCGTGATGATGGTCTGATGCGTGTTGTCGGGATTGGCGGGCACCGAGAGGATCTCCTGCTTCGCCAGCTTGGGTGCGCCATGCCGGGGCTTCATTTCAGCCTTGGCGCTGGTGTTAATAGGCGGCAGGTAATCGCTGACCGGGGTATAAACCAGTTGGGTATTGTCGAATGGCGAGCGCAGCTCGGGTTTGCGATTGAAAAACGGCAGGATGCACGCCAGGTAAACCAGCGCGACGAAAGCGATGTGATAGCTGTAGGACTGGGCGAAACGCCAGGGATTGATACCGGTCTGGATGAAGTAATCGTGCCGAAGGGTTACCGGTTCGGCGGTAATTTCTATGGGCGACGGTTCGCGTCGCAGAATAACGTCGCCGAGATTCCGAAAAAAAACGGTATGCCGCGGCTCGAGTTCGCGAAGCAATACCGGCGAATCAACTGCCTCAGACTCGCGTTCTAAACTGGCTGCCGTTACTTCCGACATCATCCTCGACCATGTGGCGTGTACCCGGATTATATCGGAAAACAGTGAGCCGCGGCCTCCGATTCGGGGCCGGGAGATACTGCTTCGTTATCAGCCGCAGGCGTGCAATGATGATGGCTCACCGACAACTTGGAGCAATCATGATCCGCCGCCGGCTGGTTTCCTTGACCCTCTTCACGCTACTGCTATTGATCGCCGCGCCTGGGCAACAGCTGTTGGCCTCCGTGCCGCAGGACGCTGCTTCGCCACACGTCACCGCCAGCGACATCTCCGGCATGTACACCTTCTTGCGGGAGGGCGAGTTCGTACAGTTGACGGTGGAAGATGGCAGGCTCTCCGGCTACGTTTCGCGCTTCGGCGATACCGACAGCGACAAGGGTGAGTTCATCGACCAGTTCTTCGACAAGGCTTCGCTCGAAGGCGATCGCCTGTCGTTCACGACGAAAGTTGTGCACGGCGTCTCGTATAGTTTTACCGGCCTGGTCAGCACCACGACCGGAAAGCAGCCGGGCCAGGAAGCCTATCGCGTGATCAAAGGCACGCTGATCCAGCACGCAACTGACGCCAAGGGAAAAGACAAGCCCATGCAGCGACAGGTGGAGTTCAAATCGTTTCCCGCCGACCTCAGCAAACCGTAGAAGCCGAGACCAGGGATTAGAGACTTGGGATTGGGGATCTGAGACCCAGCCGCGACCTTCGAACGCATGGCCGCTTTACCGCGATCTTCCGTTCTCTACGCTACTCATGCAACTCGCGGCCGCTGACGGTATTCGTATCCAGATTAAGCGTGATCATCCGGAAAGCGAATTCACCGCGAACTCCCATGGCAGCGCAGATTCACATCGGCACATCGGGATGGCATTACCGTCACTGGATAGGAACCTTCTATCCGGCGGGGATGCCCAGCTCTCGCATGTTTGCGTTTTATCGGACTGTGTTTGATACGGTGGAACTGAACAACAGTTTCTATCGGCTGCCGACGCCCGAAGCATTCGCCGCGTGGCGCGATGCTGCTCCGCCCGGCTTCTGTTTTGCGGTGAAGGGAAGCCGCTTCCTTACCCACAACAAAAAGCTGAAAGAGCCGGAGCAGGCGTTGCAGAATCTGCTGCCGCGCGCCGAGATTCTTGGTCCGAAGCTTGGGCCCATCCTGTTTCAGCTGCCGCCAAAATGGAAGGTCAACCTGGAGCGGCTGGAGCAGTTCCTGCAAGCATTGCCGCCCCAGCACCGGTATGCTTTTGAGTTCCGCGAGTCCAGCTGGCACACCGCCCCGGTGTATGAGATCTTACGGCGGTATAACGCTGCGTATTGCATCCACGAGCTTGCCGGCTTCCAGACCGAGTTGACCGTGACCGCGGACTTCACCTACGTCCGGCTGCATGGCCCGGGAAACAAGTATCAGGGCAGCTATACGGACGCGACGCTGTGCGAGTGGACCGATCGCATTGCGCAATGGTCGAACCAGCTGAAGGCTGTTTACATCTATTTCGATAATGACGATTCGGGATATGCGCCGAGGAACGCGCTTGAGCTTAAGCGTCTGGTGGCGAGCCTGGTCCCCGAGAGCGGCAACAGAGCGGCGTAAACTCAGTTCACCGATGTCTGGTCGGCACCCTCGCAAGCCAATTTGTTTTCCAGATAAGCCACATGGCCATCTTCCATCGCGGCCAATTGTTGATACAGGCGACGTAAGCTAACTTCGGCGGTACTCTCCGAGAGCTTGGCGTAATAACGTTGCGCGCTTAGCTCTGCCTGCAATGCGACCTGTAGCGCCCGCTCGCGCGCTCCTGGCACTCCCTCGCCGCCGGCCGCCGGCAAGTCGCCGTCTTCGAGTCGCGGCACTTCGATGAACTCGAGCAATTCCTCTTCCGTCAACTGGCAGATGGCTGCGCCGTATTGCTCGGCGTAGCGGCTGCGCAGGAGGGCGCTATGACGATGCTCTTCGATGGCCATCTCCCAGAAGACGCTGGCGATCTCCAGCGATTCGGCATCTCCGAATTCCACGAACATCTCGGCGAAGCGGTGGTAGACCTCGGCGTTGCGTTCTTCGATGAAGATAGCGGCGTGCAAAGCCTCTTGGGCGTCAAGAACAGCGAAACTGCGTTTCATTTGAGGATCACTCCGGGGCTCGGGAATCGTGGCCAAATTCTATCCGAATGGCGGAGAAGAAAGGGAAGTGACCAAAAAATATCGAGAGCGATTTCCGGAATGGGAATCACCCCGGGCGACGGGAATGGAACATCCGAAATAGTTACGTTGTGGACTTTACGTCTTCGCTGCTGTTCAGCTTGGCCCGGTCCGCTTCAATGCGAGCGATGGTGCGCTTCAGCCAGTGCTTTACGTTTTCGCGCAGCTCTTCTTCTGTCTGCTGCTCGGTGGCAATGGTGACTCCCCGACGGTTCAGAGGGATGTGGTGGCAGGGAATGTCATCGGTGCGATATTCCTCCGGCACGAAATCGTAGAGCAGGCATTCGTGGCAAGCATGCGGCCGAGTGGGGTCCCCGTGATTTGGGCAGGTGAGCGAGTCTTGAAAGATCGAGGCTGGTCCCCAAGGGGTGCTGTACCAGTTGCCGTAGCCACCCTGTTCGATGAAATTCAGCTCGTAACGCAATACTTCCAGCACATCGCGCTTATCTTCAGACATAACGTACTCCAAATTGCGGCCCTGACGGCTGCCATCCAAGTGCCATTTTGTTCTGTCACCGCACAGCGGGGCTGTGACGCTCCTCACCTCTAATTGTGACTTGTGCCCTCTGAGGTAACGGGAGATACCGAAATTGCAATCTCGTGCTGTGACCGCGGTCACATCGCAGCTTCAAACTCTCTGGCAGAGTGTTATTCCGCACTCATGGAGGCCCGCTCGAAATGCCTGCGCAGCTGGATGGAGAACTGCGGCCGTTAGTGGCGACGTGGGAGACCACGCTGGCCTGCGATCTTAGTTGCGTGTCCTGCCGATCCGCGATGCGGCCCCTGCCAGATCCCCTGGAGCTCGATACCAGCGAGGCCCGGCGTCTGATCGACGACATTGCCCGGATGCAGGTGCCGACGTTTGTGCTGAGCGGCGGCGACCCCCTAAAGCGCGAGGACATCTTCGAGCTCGTGGAATACGCCGCGGAGAACAAGGTTCGCGTGGCGCTGATGCACAGTCCGACGCCGCTGCTTACCCCAGAAGCTTTGCTGCGGTTGAAGCAATGCGGCCTTGCCCGGCTGATTGTATCGCTCGAGGGGCCAACGGCTGCGATCCATGATGCCAATAGCGCGGTACCTGGTTCCTATGAGTGGAGTCTGGACGCTATACGCTGGGCACGCGAGGCTGAGCTGCCGGTGCAGGTCAATACCATGTTTGGACGGCGCAATCTGGCGGCGATCGACGAGATGATTGCCTTGCTCAGGACGCTGGACATCATTTCGTGGAATGTTGAGTTTTCGCTGTCGCCCGAACCAGCCGAAGGTGATTGCCTGTCGCAGGAGGAGGTGGAAGACACGTTCGACAAGCTGCACAAACTCTCGCACGCGGTGTTGTTCAGCATCCAGAGCAGCGAAGCGCAGTATTATCGCTGGCTCCTGCAACGGCACCGAACACGCGCACCCGGTCGCAGGCAGGAGCCGGTCGGTCCGTTCCATCGCATCCCGCAATATCAGGAAATCCTGGCCGGAACGGAAACTCACGAACTTGGCGCGCGCATTCCGCGAGCCGGCAAGAGTTTTGTCTTTATCTCTCACTACGGCGAGGTCTATCCAGACCAGGATCTACCGGTGTCGGGAGGAAATCTGCGGCGACAGAGTTTGGCCAGCATTTATCGTGATGCCGGAGTGTTCCAGTCGTTACGTGACACGAAGAATCTTGGCGGCAAATGTGGACGCTGCGATTTGGGTGATTTGTGCGGCGGCTCGCGAGTGCGAGCTTACGCGGTTAATGGAGATATGTTTGCGGAGGATCCGTGTTGCGGGTATGAGCCGGGGAAGCAGCAGTCAGTGGGCAGCCATTAGCTCTTAGCCTTTAGCAATCCCGGAGGCATGCCTTTTCGGTACTTAGAGTTCGCCGAACAAACTCCGCTTGAACCGGCGATTCTGATTCTGGGTCTGAAGCGACCGCGTGGGGAAGCGCTGTCGTCCCTACAGGACTCGGCTCGTAATTCTTGCCTTACCCAGCATTCCGCCTCCCCCTTCGCGCAAAAGCGGCGCGAACGGGGACCCCGCTGCATGCTGGGCTAGACTATTCCGCGCCTATGGCGCTGGCTCAATGGCCGCTGTGCTCCGTCGGCGATGCGACCTCCATGGCCCACTTAGATATTGGAGCTCGCTGCATACCCAACGCTTCGGAGCGGGCTGAATCACCGGGCTAGCTGCACCTAGCTGCTCGACCCGCACGCAGGGTGAAGCCTTTTTAAATGCGAAGGGCAAAACCCTGAGTGCTCACCGCTAACTGCTAACTGCCAAATGCTACTTCCCAGCACTTAGCTGTTCTTATCTTTCTTCCTGATCTCGATATTCAGCCGCTTGATTTTTTGATTCAGGGTGGAGAGGGGAATGCGGAAGCGGTCGGCGGCCTCGGTCTGGTTCCAGTTGCACTTCTCCAGCATGTCGCCGATGACGCGGCGTTCGCAGTCTTCGATGATCTCGAACAAGGAAGCGTCCGGGCGGTGGTCGAGGACGGCGAATTTGCTGCCGCGGCCGGTGAGATTCTCCGGCAGCAGGTCGGGCGAGAACGATGGGCCAGTCGCCAGCACGACTGCGCGCTCGATAACATTTTCCAGTTCGCGCACATTGCCCGGCCAGTCGTAATCGAGCAGGGGGCGCAGTGCTTCCGGGATTACGGTGAGTGGAGGGCGCCCATTTTCCTTGGCGAACTTGTCGATGAAGTATCCGACGAGCAGCGGAATATCGTTCTTGCGCAGGCGCAGCGGCGGCAACTCGATGCTGATGACATTCAAGCGATAGAACAGGTCTTCGCGAAACTTGCCCTCTTTGACTTGCTGCTGAAGATTGACATTGGTAGCGGCGATGATGCGTACATCAACCTGAATTTCGTTGATTCCGCCCAGGTGCATGAACTTGCGGTCTTGCAGCACGCGCAGAATCTTGGCCTGCGTCTCCAGATTCATGGTGCCGATTTCGTCGAGGAAGAGCGTTCCCCGGTCGGCAACTTCGAACAGGCCTTTCTTGCTGGCCACCGCGCTGGTGAAGGCACCCTTCACGTGGCCGAACAGCGTCGACTCCAGCAGATCGCCGGGCATCGAACCGGTATTCACGGGCACAAACGCGCGATCCTTTCGCGGCGAGTTCATGTGAATGGCTTTGGCGATCAGTTCCTTGCCGGTACCGCTCTCACCCTGCAACAGCACCGTCGAGCGGCTGGGTGCGACCTGCGCCACCAGGTCGAAGATGCGCAGCATGGGCTCGCTCTTGCCGATGATGTGCTCGAAGTTGTAGCGCTGCTTGAGGGCGCGCTTCAGTTGGATAACTTCTTCTTCCGCGCGGCGTCGTCCAACGGCCGTACGCACGTCGGCCAGCAGCTTCTCGTTGTCCCACGGCTTCTGGATGAAGTTGGTGGCGCCCGCCTGCATGGCGTTGACGGCGTTCTCCACCGTGCCGTAGGCGGTAATCATGATGACCGGCAGTTCGGCGTCGCGTTCACGAATGTCGCGCAGGATCTCGACGCCGTTCCGCTCGGGCAGCGCGAAGTCAAGCAGGATGAGATCGAAGGGACGCTCGGCGATGCGGGTCAGGCCTTCCTGACCGTCGTTGGCCACGTCGACGGAGTAGCCCTCAAATTCCAGCAGCGTCTGCAACGATTCGCGGATGGCGGCTTCGTCGTCGATGATCAGCACAGAGCCGAGCGAGGAAAATTCTTCGCGTGCAGGGGTAAAGCGAGTCACGGCAGCTTCAGGCACTGACGGCCTTTCTCACCAGCGGAAACTCCATGGTGAAGGTGGTGCCGCGGCCGGGCGTGCTGTCAACGCGAATCTTGCCCGCGTGCTCCTGGATGATTCCGTAGGTCACCGACAAGCCCAATCCGGTGCCACCGGTGTGGCCGGTCTTAGGCTTGTTCTTGGTGGTGAAGAAGGGATCGTAGATGCGGTGAATGTGTTCCTGCGCGATGCCGCTGCCGGTATCGGCCACTTTCACCTGCACCTTGCTGCCGTTGACAGTGCTGATGAGCAGCGTGCCGCCGCCGGCCATCGCGTCCTTCGCGTTGAGGAAGAGGTTCAGGAAGACCTGTTGTAGTTTGCCGGTGTTGCCGTGGATAGGCGGCAGGTCGGGATAGAGTTCCTGCTCCACGGTGATGCGCGCCGTCTTGAACTGATGCTCCAGCAAGGTCAACGTATCTTTGATGACGCGATTGAGGTCGACGTCGGCAAATTCCGTACCCGAGGTGCGCGAAAAATTCAGCAGGCTGTTGACGATCTCCGAGGCGCGGAAGGTCTGCCGCGTGATCTTGTCCAGCAGAACCGATTGCTTGTCGTCGCCATGAACCTGCTTGGCCAGCATCTGCGCGTAAGAAGAGATGACGGCCAGCGGCGTGTTGACTTCGTGCGCCACTCCGGCGGCTAGCAATCCGATGGACGAAAGTTTTTCGGCCTGCGTAAGCTGCGATTCCAGGTCAATGCGCTCGGTGATGTCGTCAACGATGACCAGGCGGCCGATCACGCTGAAGTCTTTGCTGACCAGCGGAGCGATAGCGATGTTGGTGATGCGAATGTCGTCGCCGGCCGTGTCCGAGACGGAATTTGTACAGGTTGTGAATGCCCTGGCTCTGGCGCACGCGGTAGTACTCTTCCAGAAACGCTGCGGGCAGGACTTCGGTGAGCGGCCGTCCCAGGGCCTGCAAGCGGGGCAGGGCGAACATCACTTCCATCTGCGAGTTCCAGGACTCGATGCGGTCTTGCAGATCGACCGCCATCACGCCAACGCTGATGGACTCGACGATGTTCTCGTTGAACTCCTTCAGGCGCTCGTACTGGCCGGCTTTTTCTTCCAGCGACTTGTACAGGCGAGCGTTCTGCACGGCGATGCCGATGTAGCCGGCAAGCGTCTCCAGCAGCTGCACATCTTCGCTGTCGAGGAAGTCGCCTTCGGAGGTCTTGCCCAGGCCGAGCACCGCGATCATGCGATTCATCACAGTGCAGGGAATGTAGTAGTTCAGCTCCAGGCGGCGGATGCTCTCGCGTGCCAGGGGCGCTTCGCGCACCGCTTGATTCGTGTTGTCGAAGAACAGGTGACCGGCCTGCCACTCGGGCCGCTCAACGTGCAGGAAGTCGAAGTTAAGGCCGCTGGCATTGGTGATGCCGTACGACTTGGCCAAAGAGAACTGATCCGGGTCCTCGGGATTCGACAGGAAGATCGCCAGCCGGTCGACCATCAGCGTTCGCGACAGGCGGTCGACGATCGAGGTCAGCATCTTGTCGAGATCGGTTTCGGAATTCAGGTCGCGGCCAAACTCGATCAGCGTCTTTCGATAGTCATAGCGCTTGCGATAGAAAAACTTGTCGAGATAGTCCTGCACCCAGTTCTTGAAGGGATCGAACAGCAGCGCCGTCACCGCGATCGCAACCACCAGGCCGAACGGACCCGCGCTGGGGAAGTTCTGGTGGAACAGAACGGAAGCCACGCCGACGGCGGCGAAGTAGGCTGCCGTAATGGCGCCAGCCGCGATGGTGTAAGCCATGCCGCGCTTGAAGATCAGGTCAACGTCCATCAGGCGATAGCGGAAGATGGCGTAGCCAAACGTCAGCGGCAGAAACACCAGCGACAACACCGAAATCTTCATCCCCAGTCCGGGCGCGCCGCCGGACAGATAGGGAATGACGTAGAACAACGTGAAGGGCGCGACTGCCAGGATGGTTCCGCGCGTCACCCACTTCATTTGTTGGCGCAGAATCGCCGATTCGGCGAAACGATAGCTGTGCCACAACACTCCGGCAGCCAGCAGGAAGTACGCCGCGAGGTACGACATCTGCACGCGATCGAGGTTCCAGCGCAGCAGTTCACTGGGCTGCAATAGGTCGATGGCAACGATGTGGATGGCCAGCAGAATCGCGCCCGGCACATACACCGGCAGGAATCAGCCAGGGGCGGCGATTGACCAGCGCCTTGCGCTCGGGGAAGGTCAGCGCGAAGTGCAGGAACAGTGCCGGCTGCAACAGCCAGGCGACAACGTTCGACCAATAGATGATCCAGTCGAAGTCGTTCAGCTTTCCGGTGTAGTGGAAGGAATAGAAGACAAACGAGACCAGGCAGAACAGATAGAAGTGCGCGCTCTTGGGGGCGGTCCAGCGTCGCAACAGAACGTAGAGTCCGATACCGAGGTAGACCAGCGCGATCAGCCGCAGGCCGCCGTAGAACGAGCGGTCCGCAGGAACCAGGATCAGGGGCGCTTCCAGCGGGCACGCCCTGCCGAACCAGCGAGTAGGTCGCCTTAGACCAGACGCCGACGCGATACAGCTGCCGCTCGACGCTGCCGACGTTGCTGACTTCGTGGCCGTCCACGGCCATGCAGGCGGTCGCCCACCTTAATGCCGGCTTTTTGTCCGGCGCCATCGACATCGACCCGCTCCGCGCGGAGGTGGCTGCCGTCCTCGACCCACCAAACGCCATCGTAGGGAGTAAAAACTTCACGCTCTTTTTCGAAATTAATGCAGGCAAAAACGATCGCCGCAACGCTGAGCAGCGTGAGGAAAACGGCGAAAAACCGCGTTTGTAAGTCTCGGGCCATCGGAGCTGGTGGCTGATGAGAAAGACGCACGGGTGCTTCTACTCCCGTGAGCCTCTCTTCATTGAGCAACTTCAATGCCACGTCTTACCCCACCTCCAAACCCATAAGCTGCTGGGCGTGAGTAGCTTCCGTGATTATAGATCGCGTATATGCCGAAATTTATTGTTTTCGGGATTTTCCCTGTGGAATTCGGGATCACGATAAATAGCGCGGGATACCAAATTTCATGATTTTGTAACCCTTAGGTGCCTAATGATTTGGACGTGCCAGCTTCAGGTTCGACTTGATCCATCGGCAGCAATCTGTGGCAAATGGCTGCCGGTGTAACCTGAAGAGCATGAACTCAGCCATGGCCACCGAGTCGGCGTTAAGCCTGGCGGCAGCCGGCGTCTGGGGCGGCGGCGACTTCGCTGGAGGCTTGGCCGCCAAGCGGGCGAACGTCTTCCGGGTGGTGGCGGGCGCGCACGCCTGCGGCTTGGTGTTCATGTTGGCCCTGGCATGGCTGACCCACGAGCCGTTTCCGCCAGCGGCGTCCCTGTACTGGGGAGCGATCGCGGGGATCACGGGTGGACTCGGCATCGCGGCGCTCTACAAGGCGTTGGCCGTCGGCCGGATGGGCATTGTTGCGCCTGTGGCTGCGGTGATTACCGGCGTCCTGCCGATTGTGGTCGGCATTCGCAGCGAAGGCATGCCGGACCGGCTTCAGCTTGCGGGTTTCGTGCTCGCACTGGTCAGTATCTGGATTATCGCGCGGCCTGACGGCGAGATCGACTCGCATCGCGGCCTCGGCTTGGCGATTCTGGCCGGCGTGATGTTTGGATTGTTTCTGGTTGCGGGCAAGCAAGCCGGACGCGGCGGCGTTTTCTGGCCGCTGGTGGCCGCGCGCACGGCTTCCACGCTGCTGATGTTGGTGATTGTGGCGTTCTCCGCCAGCGATGGCCGTTCGCTTCGTCCGGCTCTGGTGCCCATCCTGATGTCGCGGATTGCTGGATTCTGGCGCCAACGCACTATTCATTGCCGCAACCCGGCATGGCCGTCTCGATGTGGCGACGGTATTGTCGTCGCTCTATCCCGCGAGCACGGTGATTCTTGCGCGGGTGATGTTGAAAGAGCGAATCTCTGGGATGCAGAGCGTCGGCATTGTGGGCGCACTGATTGCCGTGGCAATGATTGCCGGGCGATGAACCGCACTCATGCCGGCACGCTTACTTGGTCAGCGCCGGCACCGCCCAGGCGAAGCGGAAGATCGCCATGGCTTCTTCCGTAGGCTTAACTTCCAGATCGATGTAGCTGGCCGCCAGAATCCAGTAATAGGTCTTCACAGTTGCGCTGAGCAGGTCGATGGCGCGGTTCAGTTGGCGGTGCGCAGGGGCAAGCGCCGACACCGTACGTTCGTGATGAGCAAAGCGTGGGCCGCATACCAGCTTCAAATCAGACTCAGCTTGCAGCAGCGCGGCGCAGTCGCCGGCAAATTCGCGTTCGGTAATCTTGTCGTGCAGCAACTGCGGATAGTCAGCCAGTTGCGCCAGTACGCGAGGCAGAGATACGTCGCTTTCGTCGCCGCCCAACAGCCGCAGGGTCCGCGCGGTCATGGCATCGGTGTAGTTGCCGCGCAGCATGTCCAGGAATGCGCTCTGCCGATCGCGCAGCTGCGGATTTGCCTCGACCACCTCGTTCTCCAGCTTGCTATAGACATCGCGGTCGGTTATCAGACTCACCACCTGATCGCCAATGTGCCGGAGTTCGCCTTTGGCTCGTTCGCGAAACTGTTTTTCACTCAACATACAAAAAGTGTAGAAGCGCGGGGAACCGGTATCTGTGATTTCGGTCACCGGCAACTAATTTTTTACAAGCGAAAGTGACCCTCCTCGACACGCTACAATTGATGTTTTCGCGAGGTTAACGGCGTGTCCACTTATCAAGAAATTGTCGAACGTGAGCAGAAATATCTTTTAAACACGTATGCGCGATATCCGCTGGCCATCGCCCGCGGCAAGGGCGTCTATGTCTACGATGTCGATGGCAAGCGCTATCTGGACTTCCTCACGGGTCTGGGCGTCAACGCGCTGGGTCATGCGCACCCGCGCATCGTGAAAGTGATACGCGACCAGGCGGCCAAGGTCATCCATGTTTCCAATCTCTATTACAACGAGTACCAGGGACTGCTGGCGGAAAAGCTGTGCACTGCGTCAGGGCTGGACCGCGCGTTCTTCGCCAACAGCGGCACCGAGGCCATCGAAGGCACGCTGAAGCTGGTGCGCGCCGCCGGCCACGCGGTCGGGGGTCCGGAGAAGTCGATTGTGGTCGCGCTGGACAATTCCTTCCACGGCCGCACCATGGGCGCGCTGGCTCTCACCGGCCAGCCGAAATATCGCAAGGATTTCGATCCCATGCTGGAGGGTGTGCGCTTCGTTCCGCGCAACGATATCGAAGCACTGCGCGCTGCCATGGACGAAAAAGTGTGCGGCATCGTGCTGGAACCTATCCAGGGCGAAGGCGGCATTCAGGAGACCACGCCGGAATTCTTGCAGGCTTGCCGCCAGTTGGCCGACCAACACCAAGCCGCGCTCATCTTCGACGAGATCCAATGCGGTCTGGGCCGCACCGGCCAGTTGTTCGCCTTTCAGCACTTCGGAGTTACGCCCGACGTGGTGTGCATCGCCAAGCCGATCGCTGCCGGGCTACCCCTGGGGGCGTTTCTAGCGAAAGAGCAATTTGCGCAGCACATCACGCCCGGCAAACATGGGACTACCTTCGGCGGAGGCCCACTGACCTGCCGCGTCGCCCTGGAATATCTGGCGATCGTGGAAGACGAGAACCTTCTGGAACGGGTGCAGCGCGTCGGCGGCTACTTCTCGCAGAAGCTGCGCGAGCTGGTCGACAAATTCGATATCGCTGTCGAAGTGCGCGGAGTCGGCGCGATCCAGGCGCTGCAACTCAACATTCCCGGTAAGCCGATCTTGGAAGGTGCGGTCGCCAATGGTTTGTTAATCAACGTCACGCAGGACAATGTTCTGCGCTTCCTGACGCCGTTCTTGCTGGAAGAGAAGCACGTCGATGCAGGCATTCGCATTTTGCGGAAACAGCTGGCCGCCGCGCAGAAACAAGCTAAAGCGGAAAAGCGCGCCACGGCGACCGCATAGGTTCAAACTCAAACGTGATGATTAAAGTTGATCGCGATCTGGTAATTGCAGGCTACCGTTTGTTATTGGAACGCGAGCCCGAGAACGATGCGGCCGTCGAGCGGGCGGTCGCCATTTGCAGCACTCCGGAAGACCTGCGCCGGCTGTTCCTCGACAGCACCGAATTCCGATTGAAGCATCGCAATCTCGTTCCGAATGCGTCGTCCGCAATGCCGGAGGAGCTATCGATCATCAGCGAGGACTTCAAGGTGCCAGCGCAACCGGAGGCCGGATTCATCGTTGACAAGATCGGTGTGCGGACCCGCGGCACATCGATCTGGAACGAAGCACAGCATCTGGTCGGAACGGTGATCGCGCCACCGCTCGAGGGAGACTTCCACGGAGAAGCGGTCGAGTGGATCGGCTTGCTGAAAAGTGTGCGCTCGGCCAAGAACAAGTTTGTAGCCATGGAGCTCGGCGCAGGTTGGGGGCCGTGGGTGGTTGCCGGAGCAGTATCCGCCCGCAATCGAGGCATCCACGATTCTTTCCTGCTGGCAGTCGAAGCGGATCCTGGCCACTTCGAATTTTTGCGGCAACATTTTGTCGACAACGGCTTGAATCCGGCACAGCACCGTCTGTTGCAGGCTGCGGTAGGTGGCGAGGCCGGTCGCGCTCGATGGCCGCGCGTGGAATCGCAAAATGATTGGGGCTCGCGACCCATTCCGGTCGATGGCAAAGCTGGTCAGGGCGCGGAAGTGATTTCGGATTACATGGGCCGCCAGTTTTCGGACTTCATCGACGTCGAGATCCTGGCCATCAACGATCTGCTAAGGGAACAGCCGCGTTGGGACTTCGTGCACATCGACGTGCAGGGCGGGGAAGCCGCCATTTGCCAGGCTGGACTTCGGCTACTGACCGAGCGGGTGCATTGGATGGTGATTGGCACGCACTCGCGTGCAATCGAAGGCAGTCTGCTGTCCATGCTGGCGGCGGAGGGTTGGATTCTGGAGAACGAGAAGCCGGTGCTGTTCGTGTTCAGGCCTGACGCACCCACGCAGGAAGGAATGATCACCCGCGACGGCACCCAGGTGTGGCGCAATCCGCGGCTGGATTAGTCGTCTGTTGTTTCGCTCCCTATCGTTCAGTTGAGCTTCATAAGCCGGCGCAGGGAAGTCTGGCCGTGCAGCAGTGATCGCACGCCCTGCGCGGCGGGGTTGATTCCGCTGGCAACCAGAAATTTTCGCAAGCTGCGAACATGTGGTGGTGCGACGATCGTGAGCGTGGGACTCCAATCCGAATAGAGATAGTTGCCCAGGATCCCACCCGAGACGCCGCCTTTCACCGCGAAGGTATAACGCGCTCCGGGAGTGATTGGGGTGGCCGTCCATGAGCCGCCAATACCTGTCACGGTGGGTTCGCCCTGCTTCAGTGGCTGGCCATTCTGAGTCCACCAGATCAGATATTTGTCGTACGGCTGCGGCGAGCCCCACTTGACCGCGATCCGGTCCGGTTGAGTCAGGGTCGCCGGTTCGGGATTGAGGGCGCTGATCCAGGGCGGCAATTGTTGGCCGCCAACTTGCTCCGTCGCCTGGGCGACGATCGTCTCCCATGCGCAAAAAGTTTCCCAGGAAACGCCGTCCAAGTAATCGTCAGGATCCTGGATGGTGCCGGTCCGCGGACAAACGGCAACGTTGTAAACCGCACCGGCCGGCACGGTGAAGGTGCAGAACGATGGAGGATTGGGCTGGCTGAAATCGATAAGGCCTCGGATGTCGCCTATTCCGCCGGGCTCGCTTTCCCCCAGGTTTGGGGCATACACCTGCACGAAATCGGGCGCGTCGCCGATGATCGCGAACTGGACGGTGATGGTAGCCGTGGTATTGGTATAAGGCTTTTGTTGCGTCAAGCCGGTAATCTGAACTCCAAGCGCCATAGCTGTCTCTCCTCCGACTTGCCAGTCGTCAGGTTCTGCGAACGGATTACTTATGAGAGCGCCACCAGTACCGGTATCAAGCCTTTGCCGTCGGGCCAGGAGCGCAGAGCTTTGCCGATCGTGGTGCCGAACGACTTGCCGGGGTCGGAAGCTTTCATCGCGTGACCGGCCGTCGGAGAAGTGGTAAGCAGGTCGCCGGCTGCGATGGCGCCATATCCCGCATCCACCTTGCAATACACTTTGCCCATCAGGGCGATGGGCATGCGCGGCGAACCGGTCTCGCGCTGGTCAAGGATGAGAGCAGGGCGATATTGTTCGGCGCCGGAAACTACACCCGCCACTCGCGGGTCGTATGGACGATCACAGGGCGAAAGCGCTTCGGACTCGCGAACAACCATCACCGTACCGGGATCGACCGGTGCTTCGGAGAGGATGTCGAACTGCTCGGCGCAGTCAGCAAACTGGACGTCGCCACTTGAGGCAATACTGATGATGCCGGCGAGATTGATGTTCCCGTTGACCGCGATCGTATGGAACGTTGCGGTGGCAGTCGTGGTCAAAGTTGCGAAGGAGCCACTGCCGGTGACCACCACATTTCCGTTAAAGCTGGCGGCAAGGCCGCCGGGATTGTGGCCGCTGACCGCAGCCGCCTTGGTGTTGTGACTGATGCCGGCGACGCCCACTCCGGCTTGGCTGTCACCGATCACTGCGGCGTGGTCGTCCGTGCTGTGCCCCACTACAGCGGCGCTATCCTTCGGGCCTCCGGGTTTCGCCTTGTCCACGTCGCTGGGCGCGCCAATCAGCCCCCACACCCCGGCGGCGCCACCAGCACCACCGCTCACCCGTTCCGACTTCAATCCAGAACTGGAAATGCTTAACTGCCCGTAACCCTCTGTGCTCTGCAAGTGATTGGTGGTGAAATGCATGGCTGAGCTCCTTAATCGATATGTCGAAAAGCGGAGCCATTATTTTATAACGCTTGTCAATGGAGCGGATGATATTTTGCTTTTGTCTTACGAACGGCAGGGAGATCAGCGACGCCTAGCGGCTTACCTGCTCCGCAATCCAGGCGGCGCATTCCTTTGTGCCCATCGAGCCGCCAACATCAACCGTGGTTTTCTTCTGGCGAACGGCTGCGAGGACGGCGTTCTCAATTTTCTGCGATTCGTGATTGAGGCCGAGGTGCGCCAGCATCATGGCTGCGGTCAGGATCGAGCCCATGGGGTTCGCCATGTTTTTGCCGGCAATCGGCGGGGCGGATCCGTGCACAGGCTCGAACATCGAGGTGCGGCCGGGATGGATGTTGCCGCTCGCGGCCATGCCCAATCCGCCCTGAAGGGCAGCGGCCAGGTCGGTGACGATGTCGCCGAACATGTTATTGGTGACGATGACGTCGAGGGAGCTGGGATCACGCACCATCTGGAGACACAGCGCGTCCACGTACATGTGCTGGGTCTGTATGTCGGGATGCTCTTTCGCAACTTCTTTAAAGACGCGTTGCCACAGTCCACCGGCGAAGGTCATCACGTTCGACTTGTCGGACATCATGACTTTCTTGCGGCCATTAGCGCGTGCGTACTCGAAGGCGAAGCGGATGACGCGCTCCACGCCCTTGCGGGTGTTGATGTCTTCTTGGGTAGCGAGCTCCTCAGGCGTTCCCATCTTGAAGTTGCCCCCCATGTCCATGTACACGCCTTCGGTGTTTTCACGAATGACGGTGAAGTTGATGTCGTCGGGCGTAGCGTTCTTCAGCGGGCAGAGCGAGGCGTCGAGCAGGCGCACCGGGCGCACGTTGGCATACAGGTCCATCTTGAAGCGCATGCCCAGCAGAATCTCTTTGGCGTGAATGTTGGTGGCTACGCGAGGATCGCCCAGCGCGCCGACGAAGATGGCATCGAAGTCGCGCGCCAGCATATGAAATCCTTCGGCCGGAATGGTGGTGCCGTCGATGAGATAGCGGTCGGCTCCCCAATCGAACAGGGTGAACTCGACGGCTGCGCCTGAAGCGCGAACCACTTGGAGAGCGTTGGGGATGACTTCCTTGCCGATGCCGTCTCCGGGAACAACTGCGATGCGTTTGGTCATGGTAAGGGGAAATACTAGCATTCGAGAAGCGGTTGCCGGTTGTCAGTTGGCGGTTGTCGGATCGTAGCTCTCAGAGGTCAGCGAAGGCAGTTGGGCTTTTAGGGAAGCTCTCATCAAGTCGTGCAAGTTAAGTTTTGAAAGGGCACAGCTTTAGCTGTGCCGTAATCCCGCCAATTTGGCCGGGCTTTAGCCCTGCGGAACTTCGATGTATCTTGATCAGAGTTTCCTTAGCTTTTGGCCTTTAGCTTTTAGCAGGTGGGCCGTGTCGGTTGAACCCCATCTCACCGCCCTGATGACCTGTGGGACGGATCTCGTACGCGTGGTTTCGGCGAATCTAGGGAAACCGGGGCTGAAGCCCCTTCGTATTTATAGCCTTTGACGCGGCGCTGAAGCGCCGCTCTACCTACAATGCCGGTCCATGCATTTCTTCCACAACGCTGGTCCACGCGTTCCTCGACAACGCTTGTCTATGCATCTCCTCCACAACGCCGGCATCCAGAAGTTTTCTAAGAGCTAAAAGCTAAGAGCTAAAGGCCATGTGTTAAAAGCAATCAGCAACTGCGAACGGCGCTTGGCCCGCGCCTTAAGCCGACAGCTGAGAGCCGATAGCTGACGGCTGCCCCTCCCCACCTTATAATCAAATATTGGACATGACAGTCACCACGCTACAAGACAAGTTGACCGCCGCGGGCGCGCGCCTGGCGAGTTATCGCGGGGCGGAGACGCCGGCCACCTTTGGCGACACGGCAGCCGAGTTCCGTGCGCTGCTCGAGGGAAGCGCTGTATTCGACATGAGCTGGCAGGCCAAACTGATCATCAGCGGCCGCGATCGCACTCGCTGGTTCAACGGAATGGTCACCAACAACATTCGCGATCTTGCGGTGGGGCGCGGGGTTTACAGTTTTGCGCTGACGCCGCAGGGGCGCAACCAGGGCGATCTGGTGGCCTACAATCGCGGCGACTATTTCCTGGCCACGACTGATCAGGCGCAGGCCGAGCCGCTCACCACGATCCTGCAGCGCTACATCATCATGGACCAGGTTGAGATTGAGAACATCAGCGACAAGCTGGCGTCGATCGGCGTCGCTGGTCCGAAAGCGAAAGAGTTGCTGACCCATGCCGGCATCGATGTTGCGCAACTCGACGCCGGGCAGGTGATCGACACCATGTGCGGCGATATCGGCATCTCGGTGGCGCGCAGCACACAGCCTCAACTCGACGTTTACGAAATATGGCTGGCGGCTGACAATACCGAAAAAGTTTGGGACACGTTGATTGCTGCCGGTGCCACTCCGGTGGGCAGCGACGCGATTGAGTTGTACCGCATCGTGCGCGGTGTTCCGCGCTACGGCATCGATTTGCGGGAGCGTGACTTGCCGCAGGAGACAGGACAGCAACATGCGCTGAACTTCAGCAAGGGCTGCTACATCGGCCAGGAGATTGTGGAGCGCATTCGCGCGCGTGGCAATGTGCATCGCGCCTTCGTCGGCTTCGAGGTGATCGGGGATGCTCCGCAGCCGGGAACGAAAATTGTAGCGGGCGACAAAGAAGCAGGGGAGATCACCAGCGCAGCGCGTGTCCCATTTCCCGGCGGTGAGCGCACGCTGGCGCTTGGCTATCTGCGTCGCGAGGCCGCCGCTCCCGGCTCCGTAGTCCTGATCGGCGAGCAGAACGCAACTGTACAAACACTTCCTTTCAACCAGTAAGCGAGTCAATAAAACCTATGGCAGAAAAAGAGAAAAGACCCGAGTTTGTCGTAACCGACCGGCGCCTGTTCAGCGACGACGGCGAGTTGCGCCATGACGTTGTAGAAGCCGAGGAGCGCCGCGCGGAACGCGAGCAGGAAAATCGTGACGCGCAGCGACGCGAGAACGAAGAGCGCGCCGCACAGAACCGTCCTGCTGAGCCGGCACAACAAGCCGTTGCCACCCCGGACGATCCCCACATGGAAGCGCCCAGCGCACAGGATCAGCAGGCATCTGTCGACGCCTACAAGGAGTCGACGCGCGAGATCGACGCGCAAATCGAGAAGGAAATGCGCAAGCAGGGACAGCCTCATCGCGCGCAAGACTTCGAGATGACGTTCGAGAAGTTTGTTGCCTCGATCTATATGACAGCGCTGATGCAGCTGGGATTGGCCGCGCCGCAGGGCACCAAGCCTGAAGTTGACCTGATGGGCGCGCGGCAAACCATCGACACGCTTTCGCTGATACAGGCGAAGACCAAAGGCAATCTCACGCCGGCCGAGGAGACCATGCTGCAGAACTGCCTCTATGAGCTGCGCATGGCATACCTCGAGGTCACCAACCTGATCACGCATCCACCACAAGGCGCTCCCGGCACGGATCGCAAGGCTTAATGAAAGCAACTCTCACGGTGCTGGGCAGCGGTACCTCGATGGGCGTGCCCACGATCGGCTGCGATTGCGCGGTGTGCAGCTCGGACGATCCGCATGATCGGCGCACGCGTCCGTCCATCATGATTCAGTGGGACGGCCACACCGTGCTCATCGACACCACGCCCGACTTTCGTGAGCAGGCCATTCGCGAGCACATTCGCAAAATCGATGCGGTGCTGTACACGCACGGCCACGCCGACCACATTCTCGGTCTGGATGACGTGCGGCCGCTGAGTTATAAGCGGGTCACCGGCGGCGCGAAGATCCCGCTGTACGCCGGCGACCACACGGCTAACGTGTTGCGCAGCGTCTTTCGTTACATCTTCGACGCGGATTACAAGTTTGGTGGGCTGGCGCAAGTGGAGTTGCAGCCGATTAACGGGCCGATTGATCTGTTCGGTGCGAAATTTCAGCCGCTGCGGGTGATTCATGGCGATGCGCCCATCGAGGCTTATCGCTTTGGCTCGGCGGCCTATCTCACCGACTTCAGCGAGATCCCGGACGAGACCATGGCGCAGTTGCAGGGCCTGGACATTCTGTTTCTCGATGCACTGCGGCATCAGCCACACCCGACTCATTCCACGGTCGAGAACTCGTTGCAGATCGTGGATAGGTTGAAGCCGAAGCGAACGTTTTTCACACACATATCGCACGACTTGCCGCATGAGCAGACGAATGCGGCGCTGCCGGCGAACGTCCGACTGGCGCACGATGGATTGAAGTTGGAATTCGAGTTGTGAACGGTGTAGTTGGGGACGATGGTGAAGAACTCCGTTTGTATCAGGGCACGAGTTTAATAGTCTCTTGGAAACTCGAATTTGGAACGCTTATGCCGCCGGCTTCACAGAGTGCTGAAAAAGTCGGCCAACGCTCGTGTGGCCGGCTGAAGCCGGCTAGGAGAACGATAAATAAACGACTTAGACGCTGGCCTGAAGGCCAGCTCTACCCGAGATACAACTACCCGAGATACCACCACAGTCGGCGGGTCAGGAATTATAAACTTGGACACGCTGGCCTAAAGGGCAGCACTACCTGAACCGACTTTAGCGTCGTTTTAATCGCACAACCCATGCAGATTTTTCGCAATCTCGAGGATGTCCCGAAGGACTTTGGCCCCACAGTGGTCAGCGTAGGGAACTACGACGGCGTGCACCGCGCGCACCAGGAAGTCGTGCGCCACATGGCGGAGCGTGCTCATGCTTTGGGTGGCAAAGCGGTGGTCGTGACCTTCGATCCGCATCCCATGCGAGTTCTGCGTCCCGAGGCTGCGCCCAAGTTGCTGTCTCCGCTTCCGGCCAAATTCAAGTTGCTGGAGAGCACAGGTGTAGACGCGGTGCTGGTGCTGCCCTTCGATCGCGAGTTATCGCAGATGACGGCCGAGGAGTTTGCGCGGCGCGTTCTTGCCGAGACTTTGCACGCGCGCGAAGTGCACGAAGGCTATAACTTTCACTTCGGCCACAAGGCGCAGGGCAACGTCAATACCCTGGCCACGCTGGGCAAATCTTACGGCTTTCAGGCCAAGGTTTACCCCGAGCAACTGCTGCGCGGGCATCATCTCTCAAGCAGCGAGATCCGTTCGCTGATTGCGAAAGGCGAAGTGAGCCGGGCGCGAGCGCTGCTGGGCCGGCCGTTCAGCATCTCTTCGCACCCCGATCAGGGGCGTGGCTATGGCCACAAGTACACCGTTCCCACCATCAATCTTGCACCTTACGAAGCACTGGTGCCCGCCGACGGCGTTTACATCACCTGGCTGCGGGTGGGCGACGAATGCTTCGAGGCGGTGACCAATGTTGGCCATCGTCCGACGTTCGGCGTGGATTCGTTTGCCATCGAGAGTCACATCCTGAACTTCCATCCCATCGATTTGTTGCCTGAGACCGATTTGGAGCTGGCGTTCCTGAAACGTTTGCGGCCCGAGATCAAGTTTCCTTCTGTGGATGCCTTGCGCGAGCAGATCGCGAAGGACGTTCACAAGGCGAGACGCTACTTTCAGCTGAGCAAGCACTTAGCGGCGAGGGATTAGCTGACGGCTGAGAGCTGCGATCTGACAACCGACAACTGCATTCCGGTTTGCGCAGTTTCGTGCAAACTGATAACTTTTGCCATTACCTAAGAAAACACATGAAGACAGCCATTCGTCTCTTGCTCTTTTGCTGCCTGGCCTGCGCGCCCGTGCTGGCACAGCTTCCAACCGATAGCCCCGTCGACGTGCTGCGTCATCCGGGCTGGAACAAAGGTTTCTTTGTCGGAGGTGGCACCACGGTTGACAGCTCGCCGGCGGGTTCCAACCTGGTGCTGGGCGTCCGCATTGGCCGCGTGCTGACCGGGGAACATGGTCCAGGAATCCTGCGCGGCACCTACGAGATGGCCATCGACATCGTTCCGTTGGACGAGTACTGGATCAATGGCGGCCAGTACGCCGGGGGCATCGACCCGGTGGTCTTCAAGTGGAACTTCACCAAAGGCTGCAGAGTAGCGCCGTATGTCGCGGCCGTGGGCGGAGCACTGTTCAGCGCTCACAATCTTCCCCCGGGCGATACTGCACAGGTCAACTTCACCAGCGGACCAGAGATTGGCGCGCAAATCTTTCGCAAGGGAACCAATTCCTGGGACATCTCGGTGAAGGCCTATCACCTGTCGAATGCCTCGATTGGCAATCACAATCCCGGGCTCAACGCCAACCTGCAATTTATGTTGGGATATACCTGGCATTAAGTCACGTTCGGTAAGCTTTATGTCTGGTACTAGACACGGGCGTTATACTTGAAGCAATAGGTGCGCCCTTTAATGAAGTCTCCTGGTTCTGAATTGCCGCTCGTACTGTGTATTGACGATGCCGAAGTGGCGTTGCGCGTGCGCAAGCTACTGCTCGCCAGCGCCGGCTACGCCGTTCTAACCGCAGCCTCCGGAGAGGAAGGTCTCGAACTCTTCAAGCAGAATTCGGTTGACCTGGTGATTGCCGACCATTTCCTGTCGCAGAAGACCGGAGCTGAAATCGCTCGAGAGATGAAGGAGCTAAGGCCCGAGGTGCCGATCCTCATCGTGTCCGCTGCTTCGGAAGAGCCGCCGGGACTGGAGTTTTCCGATGGTTTCCTCTCCAAAGGCGAAGGGCCGGATGTCCTGTTAGATACCATCGCTACCCTGCTGAAGAAGTCGCGACGGGAATAGCAGTCCAGCTATAAGCTGAGAACATTTTCAGTTTCGCCGTTCTGAATGGCCGGCTGAGGCTGGTTCTACTCTCAGGATCTATAGGCCGCTTCACTGACCAGCAGTAACAGCGGCAAATCATTTTCGCGTTTAATCGACTCCCAATAGCGGATCAGGATCGAATACACCAGCAGCCCGGTTTCTCCTTCCCCGAAGAGCAGGTACTCGATCGACTGCTTGGTCAACGTCTTCCGGGCCAATCCAAGCACGATGCTGAGGGGATTGAGAAGTTCGCTGATGTAGGCGATGGTGTTGGCGACCGCGACTGCGCCCGACGCCTCGATAACGTAGTGCTCGCCTTCCTGGTAAACCTTCAATCCGACGGGCGAGAGAAAATCGCTGCGATTGTCCATCAGGTCGACATGCAGATAAGCCAGTGGACCTTCAATGCGGTAATACTTTCGAACCTTTTCCGATACCGCAACGCGATGTTCCGGCGTAGCCAGATGATTGGGAATAAGGTTGACCTTTTTCCCCACGATACTTTGCCAGATGTGAGCCGAGGAAGCATCTACCAGCCGAGCTTCTGAGACCCTCATCTCGGTAGAGCGCAGGATGCGACTCAAGGCTCCGGCGGTCAGCAGCAGAAAGATGAAGATGCTGGCGATGATGGCGCCGTCGGGACGCAGCTTGATATTGACGATCACCGTGTATAAAAACACCAGGCTGACCAGCAGGTAGTACAACGACAGCAGCTTGGCTTTGGGCTGCCGGAACGTGGATTCGCGCCATATTGAGATGGTCACTGCGACGGCAGCAGACAGCATCAACACCAGGACGCCCGTAGCATAGGCGCCTCCTTGCGCGTTGACCGACGCGCGGAATGCCAGCGTCACCACCGTATTAATAACCAGTAACGCCAGCACCAGCGGTCGCTGGTACGCGACCCATTCGGGCGCCATCCCATAGCGCGGCAGGTAGCGGGGAATCAGGTTCAGCAAACCGGCCATGGCCGACGCGCCGGCGAACCACAAAATCAGGATGGTGGAAATGTCGTAAACCGTCCCAAAAATATTGCCCAGATACAGATGCGCGAGGTAGGCAATCGCACGCCCGTCAGCTGCGCCGCCGACCTGATAGGCGCTCTCCGGAATCAGCACTGCGGCCACAAAGCTGGAGAGCAGCAGCAGTACGCTCATGATCGCGGCTGCTGTCACCAGGAGCTTGCGCGTCGCCCGAATTCTCCCTTGGATGGTTTCTTCCTTTTTGCCCGGCTCCGCCCCGGAGACCAGCGGCATCACGGACACGCCGGTCTCAAATCCGCTGAGGCCGAGAGCGAGCTTCGGGAAGATATAGGCCGATGCGATGAAGATGGCCGTCCAGTCTCCCTTGGCATGCAGTGCGCCATTCCAGTTGGACAGCAGTTCAGGACGGACTGCAATCTTCCCGATGCACCAGAGCAGCACAATAAAGTTCAGGACGAGATAGGGAACAGCGACAAAATCGGCGACCCTTATAGCTTCTCGAAATCCCGCGAGAAACACGATGGCCAGCAGCAGCAGCAAACCCAGCGTGAGTCGAATGTGCGAGTCGCCGGCAAATGGATGGAGATAAGGATTCGCAATTGCATGTCGCGCGGCGTCGGCGGCAGACAGCGTCATGGTGATGACGAAGTCGGTCAGCGCGAACCCCAGCAGTACCAGCACGAAGATTTTGCCTGTCCAGCCGGAGAGTAGGTTTTCCAGCAGCGCAATAGAACCCTGTCCGGCGTAAGAACGCTTGGCCACGGCTGCGTAGATAGGCACCGCACCCAGGAGCGTCACCGCAATCAGCACGGCTGTTGCGGGAACCGCTAGCGCGCCTGCCGCCAGCAGCGCAATGCCGGGCTGATATCCCAAGGTCGAAAAGTAGTCGACGCCGGTCAACCACAGCACCAGGTACCAGGGATAGGTCTTGTCCGGGGTCCGTGACGGCCGGGACAGATCGACGTTCGAGAAAAAACGCGCCACGCGGCTTTTCGGCAGCTGTTTCTGCTCGGGCAGGCTGAGAACCATGTCGTCGGGAGACGTCTGCATGTTTTGGGGAGCCAACCGTCCGACCTCGCGTCAAGGGAATTTCGATTGTACGGGCTAAACCGAAAGTAGGCGATACGAACGTGCGCGGGGGAGCAGATCTGGATTTGCGGGTTGATCGGTAGAACCGGCATCTCGATCAGCAATGCCTTGCTCGATAAGACAGATACAACCGGGACAACCCGAAGGAGATTTCAATGGCCTGACGTCGCGGCGTTCCTCGGCCACACAGGGCTCGACAGTCGACGGTTTCACGCCATCTCGCCCGACATTGGCCGTCAACCGTTGGTGGGCAAGGGTGATTGGCAATATTGGCCGGCAAGATTTAAACATCAGGCCGAAAGGGCATAGCCTAAAGTGCAGATTTCGGCGACTACCGCCGCAGCGGCTACGTCCTCAAGAACGAGCATTGCGATAAACTAAAAACGCCGCTATGAGTCCTCAGCGCACGGCCCTGTAGCTCAGATGGATAGAGCAGCGGTTTCCTAAACCGTTGGTCGGCAGTTCGACTCTGCCCAGGGCCTCCATTTAATTCCACTGCAGGCGGGCTAGTCGATGGCGGAGGTATCCGCGTCGTCGTGCTCCGCCCCCACACTTGCGGTTGCAGGGGTGGGCTATGATGGCTGGGCTGTAGATTGCGCGTACAGCTTTCCGCCGAGCCAACCCCCATGTCAGGGTGGGGCGGGAGCCGGGGCCGGAGCGCAATGGAATCACCTGAAAGTGTAGACTTCTTCACAATCTGACTAGCACTGGCGGCGGTATCGTCAGCGATCGTTCGGCAGGAAAAAGGGGAGAGAGGCAGATGAGCAACAGTGCGGAGCTCGTAAGACTTAACGAAGCTTGTACCGAACAAGTGCCCTGGAAGAAGTGGGGGCCGTATCTCAGCGAACGGCAGTGGGGAACGGTCCGCGAAGACTACAGCTTGGACGGTAACGCCTGGGATTATTTCAGCCACGACCAGGCCCGCTCGCGTGCCTATCACTGGGGGGAAGACGGTCTGGCCGGACTTAGCGATGACAAGCAAATGCTCTGCTTCAGTCTTGCGTTGTGGAATGGCAAAGATCCCATCCTGAAAGAGCGTCTCTTCGGGCTTACCAATAGCGAAGGCAATCATGGCGAGGACGTTAAAGAATATTACTTCTACCTCGACAGCACTCCCACTCATTCGTACATGAAGTATTTGTACAAGTATCCGCAGGCCGCATTTCCCTATGACAACCTGGTCAGCACCAACAAGGGCCGCGGTCGACACGACATGGAATACGAACTGCTCGACACCGGTGTCTTCGATAGCGACCGTTATTGGGATGTGTTCGTGGAATATGCCAAACAGTCAGCGGAAGACGTGCTGATCCAGATCACACTGCACAATCGCGGACCTGAAGCAGCCACCCTCCATGTTCTGCCGACGCTGCTGTTTCGCAATACCTGGACCTGGTGGGCGGGCAGTCCCAAGCCCGCGATGAAAGTTGCAGGCGGCAAGAAGGGAAGTGCAGCGATTGCCGCCTCGAAGCAAGGTTTCGGCGACAGATACCTCTATTGCGAGGGAGACGTTCCGCTGCTGTTCACGGAAAACGAGACCAACGCGGAGCGCATCTTTGGAACGCCCAACCCTACTCCTTACGTCAAAGACGCGATTCATAGCTACGTGATTCACGACAAGAAAGATGCGGTGAATCCGCAGCAAACCGGCACCAAGGCTGCTGCGCATTATCAGGTCACGGTAGAGCCCGGCAAGTCAGCGACTGTCCGTCTGCGACTCAGCGATCTGGCGCCGGCAAAGATTGGCGATCCGTTTAAGGATTTCGCCCAGACGTTGGCCTTACGCAGCAGCGAAGCTGATGAGTTTTACCAGGGCGTGATCCCCAAAAAGCTCACGGAGGATGAAGGCCGGGTTATGCGGCAGGCGTTGGCGGGAATGCTGTGGACCAAGCAGTATTTCGGCCTCGACGTCGATAAGTGGCTGGAGGAACACGGGGTCGATCCGCTCGCTCCCGGGGGTAAGACCTTTCGCAATCGCGAGTGGTTTCACATGGTCAACGATCATGTCATCTCCATGCCGGACAAGTGGGAGTATCCCTGGTACGCAGCCTGGGACCTGGCATTCCACACCGTGGCACTTTCGACCGTGGACGTGGATTTCGCTAAAGAGCAGCTCGACCTGATGCTGCAGGAATTCTTCCTTCACCCCACCGGCCAGATGCCCGCTTATGAATGGAACTTCAGCGATGTGAATCCACCGGTTCATGCCTGGGCGACGATCTTTTTGTATCGCATGGAGCAGGCCTTCAAGGGACAGGGCGATGTCGACTTCCTGAAACGTTCGTTCGCTAAATTGATGTTGAATTTCAGCTGGTGGGTGAATCGCAAAGACCGCTTCGGCAGAAATGTTTTTGAGGGCGGATTCCTGGGTCTGGATAACATTGGCGTTTTCGATCGCAGCGCAGCCCTGCCCACCGGAGGCTATCTGGAGCAGGCGGACGGCACCGCCTGGGTCATGCTGTTCGGGCAAAACATGGCGGAGATTGCGGTTGAGTTGGCTGCGCACGATCCGTCCTACGAAGATATGGCCATCAAGTACGCGGACCACCTGCTTTGGATTGCGCGCGGCATGAATCAGACAGGTCCGGAGGGAATGTGGGACGAGGAAGACGGTTTCTACTACGACGTACTGCGGTTGCCTGACGGCCGGGCCCAGCGCCTGAAAGTCCGTTCCATGGTAGGCCTGTTGCCGCTCTGTGCTACCTCGATTATTGAGTCCTGGCAGCGTGAACTGGTTCCGCGCGCGAACAAGGTGATGCAGGACCGCCTGGAGCGCATGCCGGAGCTGCGAGCCAGCCTGCATCCGATGGGCACAGGTCATCGCGGAGTGCATGAGCGCGGGATTATGGCGTTGGTTAACCCTGATCGCTTGCGGCGCATTCTAGGCCGCATGCTCGACGAGAAGGAGTTTCTTAGCCCTTACGGCATTCGCGCCCTCTCCCGCTATCACGAAGATCACCCTTATGTAATCAATGTGGGTGGCCAGGAATACCGCGTAAACTATCTTCCTGCCGAATCGGACTCAGGAATGTTTGGTGGAAACTCCAACTGGCGCGGCCCGGTCTGGATGCCGGTCAATATCCTGCTCATTCGGGCGCTGATGACGTTTTATCTCTACTACGGTGACGACTTCAAAATCGAATGCCCCACCGGTTCGGGAAACATGATGAACCTGTTTCAGGTGGCACACGAGATTGCTAATCGGCTCACCCGCATCTTCCTCAAAGATGAATCTGGGCGGAGGCCGGTGTTCGGCGGAACAGAGAAGTTCCAGACCGATCCCAACTGGAAAGATCACATCCTGTTCTACGAATATTTTCACGGCGACAACGGCGCAGGCCTGGGCGCCAGCCATCAGACCGGCTGGACAGGACTGGTCGCAAAGCTGCTGGAAGTCTTCGGCCGCCTGGACGAGAAGCAGTATCTTGAAGCGGGCAAGCGCAGCTCCATCATGCCGCAGTCGCTCCGCAAAGAGGCGGTTGGAGCAGGAGCTAAAGGAAAGTAGCCCGAAAACACTGGCTTCTGACATTGTGGGATATAGGGCCTAGCTGCATCCCACAATGTGTGACAATTGGGGTGCTTTCTTACGCCCTGCCGAGAGTGGCCGACGCCTGGTCGGCCTGCGCACAATCATGCAGCCTAGGGTACTTGTGGGCCGCTCTCCGCAAACGTGGGCGGGTAGACGAACCGCCTTCCGCTGGCGTCAACCATGATTTTCTGGCGGACCGGGGATTGCGCTGCTTGCGCCGCAGGCCCGACAGCGGCTTGGGCGCTCGCGGGTTCGTTGCCTAAAGTAAACAGATCATGGCCGGCTGTCTGCCACGGAACCCGCACTCCGGCCACGGCGGCAATCGTCGGAGTCAGGTCGATCAACTGTGCGTCCTGGCTCGATACGCGAGCTTCGGTTTGTCCCGGCAACTTGATGAATAGCGGAACCGGAAAGATCATGTCGGCATTCCTGGCGCTCAGAACGCGTCCGGGCGCCTCCGTCTTCCAGCTGACACCGTGGTCAGAGGTAATCACGATCAGTGCTGGGTCATACATTCCAACCTGCTTCAGCTTGGCGATAAACCGTCCCAGTTCGTGATCGACAAACTCAATCTGCAATTCGTAGTTGTTGCGCAGGCGGTTGAGAACGGCCGTATCACCGGCGAAACTGGGATCGAAGCCTCCCGGCGATTCAGGATGAATGCTCCCGTCGGGCTTCAGCAGGTAGGGCGCGTGCGGCAGCTCCAGATGCATAAACTGAAATACCGGCTGGCCGCCAGAACTTGGCCCAATCTCCTCCAGAAACTGGTCAAACCGGGCTTGTTCCTGCCGCAAGTCCGAGGCCTGGAGCTTGATCGTCACGCTCTTAGGCGCGATCCGCAACAAGTAAAGTTTGGCAACGGCCTCCAACAAATGACCTCGCTGCTGCACCCGGGCCGCGTCGGGACAGTGATATGCCGGGCTGGCGCAAAACTCGGTAACAACTTCATGGATGGTGATGTCGTAGTCGGGCGCCAGCAGGCGAAAAAGGTTGTCGGGATAAGCCGCGTCCGTCGGGTTGTTGCCATGCGGGAAATTTCCCGTGACGATTACCGGAATCGACCGGGTGGTGTATTCCGCGTTGGCAGTCGCGTTATCAAACCAAGTGCTGTTTGTCGCCAGCTCCGCGAAATGCGGGAAACGGGATGCATCGATCTTGCCGCTGCTGTCGAGCAGCGCTGGGCGGGTAAACTCATCCAGCACCAGCAGAAAAATGGGAGGATGGGCGCCGGCTGTGCTGACCGGCTCAAGCCGGCGCGCGCCATTCGAGCTGGCGGATGCCGTTGCGGAAACCTGGGGCCACGCCCGCCACAGAAAGAGCGCGGGAAAGAGAACCACAATCGGCGAAAGCACCAACAAAAAGCGCGCGACCTCCGCGCGATAGCGGAAGACGATCCACGCCGTAACCGCCAACGGAACTACCAGCAGAATGCTGTTGTGTTCAAAGCGTAACAGCGGCGAGAGATATCGCTTGTGCAGCTCCATCAAAAAGGGAATCAGCAACAGAAAGAATATAAAGCTCAGAAACTTGCCTGCTGCACCAGGAGCCCACGACCGCACCCCGAGCCACAGCACCGTCAGCACGATTGCGGGCAGCAGGTTGAAGCACAAGACAATCAGAAACAGATCAGCGTGGGTTATCTGGTTGAGGACAACGAATTCGGCATTACCAACGATGGCCTGATACACCGATTGCGCGAAGGCAAACGTGGTGAGGGAGAGCAGGGCCAGCAATACCAGGGCTGGACCGCGCTGCGCCGAGGCCGAAGTGGTCAATTGGATTTCACCATCCTAGTGAAGCGCGGTGGCGTGATAAAGAAAACGGCTACCACCGGGTAATTCTGTTTGCGCATCGATGAGGAACCAGCGCCGCAGATAGCCTTCGAAGGCTGTACGATCGTAGTCGGCATAGGTGTCGTCTTTATTGAGCAGCAGGCGCTGCACCATGGGATCGTCTTTGCTGATGAACTCGATGATCAGTTCACGCGTGGTTTGTCCCAGCCATTGCACCAGGGCCGGGAGCGGAACGTTCGCGCTGATCACCAGGTGATGAACCAGCGCGAGGGCCAGGGTCAGATCCGGCCGCCCCCGATCGACGAGCGCAGCACGCTCGCCGCAGGCCCAGCCTTGGGCCGGCGAAGGGTTGGCGACGTTCATCAGCAGAGGCAGAATGTTGGGACAGTGTTCCTTGCGCAGGTCGCGATAAAGCTGGTCAACGCTGCCGGCATCGGCGTCCATGGCGACCACGGTTTTCGCGGCAGAGGCGACGATCCGGCTGAAGCGGCCGTCGTTGCATCCCAGGTCCCAGGCCAGCGCGAACTGACGATTCGCAACTCGTTCGCTGACGAAAGCTTCTTTGCGCGCCAAGGCATCGCCGGCGTAGTGCGCGCGCGAGTAATCGCTCCAGGTGGTCTTACGTTGTGGCACACGAAGCTTCTGTAACAGAGACCGCAACTTCTGCACGTTGCGGGCGATCATGGCCGGGGTCATTCCGGCTGATTGAATTTCCCGCCGAACGCTGTGACCGGCCGCAGCATACTTGCGCTGCAGAAATGCCTGCGCGGTTACGTGGCTCAACACGCCGGGGCGGCGTCGATCCAGGCCGCGAAACATGTGGCTGAATACCACCGGGTCGATGCCCTCGAGTTCCGCCCGCAGCCAGGGCTGAAAAGGAACTTGCTTGTATGCTTCCAGCATCAGCGGATACAGCATCATGCGACAGAACTGGTTGTAGCCCGCCCATATCTCACCCGGTTGCAGAGGAGCAAACGACAGCACGTCGATAAAGACCGGACTAGACCCGCGAAACTGCACGTTATAGGCAGTCGCGTCCTTCAAAATCCACTTGTGCCGCAGCGCCCGGTCGAGGATTTCGAGTTGAAGCAGGGCAGCATCGCGCAGCATCTCGAAAGTCCATTCGTATGGATAGCTGATAAACGGGATGCGTTCGTGTTCCAGTACAAGAGAACCAGCGGGAATTTCGGCAGCGACCGGAACAGAGCCTTGCTGAACTTCGTGCGTAGGAATCAGCAGGCCGGCGGACTGCAATTCGGCGGCAAGGCCCGAGGCGGCAAATTGGCGCCAGTGGTCGACGGCGCTGCGAAGAATGACGCGGAGAATTCTGTCGCCGAGACGAAGGATGTAGCCGTCAGGGTCACGAAAAGATCCAGAGTCGCGAAGAGAGTCCGGAGCCAGCAAGTCCGGTCGCATCGCCGCCTAAACTCGACGCCGAATCGACTCGTCTTCCGGCGGAAGCTGTTGCAGTGGATTCGACACCGCAGTGTCGTCGACGCGCACGCCAAACACGCGTAGTATCTTCTGCTTGAACATGCGGAAAATTACATAGATCCCACTGACGCCACCTAGTAGTAATTGCAGCATCATGCTCCCGGAACCGGGATCAACATAGAGAGCTAGCAGAGAAAACTGGGGCAAAAACGTCTCCTTCGGCTCGATTCATACTCCCGTAACGGGACGAATTCAGTGTAACATTCAGGTTACAAACGGGACAATATTCGAGAGTCATTGTCCTTTCATACTTTGAGTCGAACTCGGGCCCGCGCGGTTTCCCGCGTTCTGCCGGTTTGCTATAATCGGTTTGCTGCTTTTGACGAGCGCCCTTAGCTCAGCTGGATAGAGCGTCTGGCTACGAACCAGAAGGCCGGGAGTTCGAATCTCTCAGGGCGCGCCATTCTTAACGCAATAAATACAGGGTTTCCAGCAATCTTCCGCACGAAGTCCTTTTCCATTCTGTAGTCGATTTGCTACTCGTTTGCCTCAGAGCGTCCTGCGTTGGCACCTTTGACATCTTGCGCACCACCTTGCGCAACTTGAGAAGCGGTTTATCCAGCCTTTTGGGATCGAGTGTCATTCCTTTATTCGATGTTGCCAGTAAATGCAGTGGTTGACCGCCTTAGCAAATGATTGCGGTGCTCTGAAGGAGTAAGCAGCTGCTGGCGAACAATTGCATGCAAAGCGATTAGATTTTGGTCAGCTGAACGTGGATACTCAGTCGAGTGGAGCGGGGAAGTCGGCCGATGCTGGTGCAAGATGAAGGTTGGCTGCCATTCGCCCAGAGACGTCCCTGATGAGCCTTAATAATGGAGCAGCTGATGAAGAGTCCCGTCCCCATGCCGTCGATTTTGGTCCTGACTGCCAATGTAGTGCAAGCCCGTCGGCCAACGCCTGAAGCGCTCCCGGAACGGAGAAACCCCCTTTTGCATGCGGATGTGTTGCCGATACCTTTGTCCGATTGTTTTGTCACCATGCTTATGGCTCAATGGCTACGGTGCGGTGAATCCGAGCTAATCCTGATACGCAGGACAAATTTGGATTCTTGCTCGAAAACTCCAACCAGGTTGGATTATCTTGTTTACCGATAGAGCCGCAGGGGCTCAAGGAGAAGGAGTCATGGCAACTGCAACGATCACCACCCGCCCGCCTTTGCCTCCGTTCACGCGGGAGAGCGCGATTCAAAAAGTCCGTCTGGCCGAAGATGCCTGGAACTCTCGCGACCCGGCGAAAGTAGCCTTGGCTTATGCCATCGATTCCCGGTGGCGGAACCGCTCGGAGTTCGTCAATGGACGAAACGACATCATCGCGTTCCTCGCTCGCAAGTGGGCCAAGGAGTTGGACTACCGGCTCATCAAAGAGCTGTGGGCGTTCGCCGGCAACCGCATCGCGGTACGCTTCGCTTACGAGTGGCACGACGACTCGGGCCACTGGTATCGCGCCTATGGCAACGAGAACTGGGAGTTCAACGAGGATGGACTAATGGCCCTGCGCTTTGCTTCAATCAACGATCTCCCTATTGCGGAGTCGGATCGCAAATATCACTGGCCGCTCGGCCGCCGTCCCGACGACCATCCGGGATTGAGCGACTTGGGCCTTTAGATTTCCTTCACCCGCAGGCTAGAAGTCGGCCCCTGTTCACGACTGCGGTCGGCCTAACTGCAATCATAAGGAGCAGCGATTATGAAGTTGTAGAGATGCCGTTAATTCCTGCGGTCGTCGCAGTGCTGACCCCAGTTACGGGCCAGAAACTCTGCTTACTCAATATCCACAATCCGATCCAGTTCCTGATCGGCGGCATCGATCATCTTATTGGCCGTATTTTGATTGATGAGGCCTTCATGGACGGCTTGCTCAATCGCACTCCGCTTGGCTGCGATCAACTTGATTTTTGCGGTTTGAATCTCCGGAAGGATTCGTGATGTGTCTTTACCGTACAGCTCGGTGACTTGCTTTTTGGCGCGCTGTAGCTGGTCATCAAGTTCCTGCCGAAGCTGCTCGTAAGCAGGGCCGGATAAAAGGTGGTTGTGAAGCATCTCGTCCAGCTCCGACCGCGCCGCCGACACCGCGATCTGTTGAACCCGCGCCAACTCGTAGTCGTCCTCACGAGCCGTACTTATGCCGAGTACACGAAGTAGCGGTTTGATGGCGAGACCCTGGGCGATGATCGTGAATGCCACGACTCCGAATGTCATAGCGAGGATTTGTTCGCGATAAGGAAATGTCCGCGAGAGACTGAGGGCCAGAGCGAGCGCCAGGGCGCCGCGAATCCCGCCTGCCACTAAGACGTGCTGCCATCGCGCGGGGATTTTGTGCCGGAACAAGTTACTGAAAGGCACCAGCCCGTAAACCGAAAGGAGCCGCCCCAGAACAACGGTAGCAATTGCCAGAAGGGTGGCACGCCAATCACGCAAGAGCGTTCCCACTCGTACTTGCAACCCGATCAGCAGGAAGACCAAAGAATTGACGATGAAGGATAAGTACTCCCAGAAAGACCAGAGAGCGATGCGGGTTCGCGGACTCATGCCGGTGCGCGTTGCAACATTGCCCAGAGTGAGCCCGGCAGCGACGGTGGCGATTACGCCGGAAAGGTGCAGGGTTTGCGCTGCCAGGTAGGAGCTATAAGCCAGCACCGTGGTCAGGGTAATCTCGATGGCAGGGTCATCAATCCGCTGCAAGAATTTGCTGAGAATGTATCCCAGTGCAACGCCGACTGCGACCCCGCCGCAAACCTGCACAAAAAAGGTTTGCACTCCGGTTCGCAGGCTGAGAGTTTCAGAGGCAACCCCGGCCACCAGCACGGCAAACAGGGCTGCCGCCGTTCCATCATTAAACAGGCTCTCCCCTTCGACAATGATCGAGAGGCGTTTGGGCACCGCCATCTCTTTGAAGATCGACAAGACGGAGATAGGATCGGTCGCGGCAGTGACGGCTCCAAATACCAACGCCACGACAAGAGGCAGTCCCAAGAGCCAATGCGCAGCAAAGCCCGTCACCAGCGTCGCAACCAGAACGCCAACCGTTGCCAGCAACACTATGGGGAGAGCATTTTCCCGGAGCTGGCGCACTTGCAGCTTTAGACTGCCCTCAAACAGCAGTGCCGGAAGGAAAACCACTAGAACTATATTCGGCGTAAGCCAGTCCGGCTGATTCTTGACTAGCGTGGCCACGATGGGCAAGCGAACGGAACCGAGCACCAGGCCGCCGATTACCAGGGCCACCGTGTAAGGGATTCTAACCCGGCCTGCGAGCACGGCAATGACCGAGGCCGCAATCAGCAGCCATATGAGGAATTCGATCGCGGAATTTGTGGTCATTGATCTTTCTTAGAATTCGACATCGCAAGTCGGCTGCATATCATTGCCATGGCGTGACAATGAAGAGGCTATTGTCGCCTGCCGGAGCCAGATCCTGGTCCGTTGAGCCTGACAATCAGATTAGCTCTAAAGCAATCACCCGACGCTGCTTTCTTGCCGAGGCTACAGCTACCTGAGTTGAGCCACAACGGCCCTGCGTCTGAGCGGCTCATCTGCTGTTAGCCGATGAGGTCGCGAAGCCGCTTGTCATTGCTCCTGACGGTGATGCCCCGTTCTCAATGCCTCAGGAGTTCGGTGCGATTTCGCAGGAAGCCCATAATATTACTGCGCGAAAAGATTCCTTGTAGCCGCCCGCCGGTGACCACCGGCAATTGGTTGACGTCCTCATGACTCATGAGCTCCAGCGCCTGGATTACCGGGGTTTCAGGGGTAACGGTTTGAAGCTTGGCCACGGGGCGCATGACGCTCTGAACGCTAGTCTGCGACCAGCGCTCGCGATCGATATGCTTGACCTCGTGGGGAGTGATAAGTCCGACGAGGCGTTGATCCTGAACAACGACGAAACATCGACGCCCGCTGCGCAACAGATATTCATTAACAAAATCCAGCAAGCTAAGATGTGACTCCACGGTTGCACAATCGCGATCCATGACGTCGGCAACGGTCCGGCCGCGAAGTTCTTCCATGAGTTCTACCTGTATGTAGCTGCTGCGAGAGGCGTCCAACAAGAACCATCCAATGAAGGCTAGCCACAGTCCGCCAAAATTCCTTCCCACGAAGAACTGAAAAAGCCCGAAAAGAATAAGGGCAAAGGCAATCACTTGTCCCACCCGAGCCGCCAGTTGGGTTGCGCGCACGGCGTTGTGATTGATCCACCAGATGATGGCGCGCAGTACGCGGCCACCGTCTAAAGGATATCCCGGGATCATATTGAAGACAGCCAACATGAAATTGATATAACCAAGCCAGAGCAGCACCGCAGCTACCGGCGTCCGGGCTTCCATACCCGTTCTCCAGCCGGCTAATCGCGCCAGCAAGAGGCAAATGATCCCGATCGCGAGACTGGACAGCGGACCGACAATGGCAATCCAGAACTCCGTTTTGGCGTCGGGAGATTCCTGCTCAATTTGCGACACCCCACCCAAGGCAAAAAGGGTGATAGAGCGCACGCGCAGGCCTTTGGCCTTAGCCAGCAGCGAGTGCGCTAACTCATGCAGCAGTAGGGCCACAAAGAACAAAACGGCGGTTACACCGGCAGCCGCCCAGACGACAGGGTCACTCAACTGTGGCATAACCGCATGGAAGTGTCCGATGAGCGACAGCGTGATCAGGAGTGCAATGATGAACCAGGAGTAATGCAGCCCAATTGAGATGCCGTTGATCCGTCCGAGCTTGATTTGTGCACGCATGGCGTTAACTCACCTCAGAGAAATTCCAACGGGGCCGCATCTTGCGAAGGGCGCTATGTACTCGATGCTTCGTCAAGGCATGAAGCTGCCAATTCTGGCTCGCTCCGGCCAGAGCGTCGGGGCTCAAGTCCGGGTTAGCGTTTGACCAAGGACGGTATTTTCGCCCCAGCCGCGCCCGAAATTCAGAGAATGTCGGTGTGAGCCGCTCCGCGCACATCTTGCGAAGCTGGGAGATTCAACTGAGAGGCTAGCAAAATAAGCCGCTGTTCCGGTATCGAGATACACCTGTCGGCTCAAATCGGAGAAATGTGGAAGCAATGTCGCTAACGACTGAATCGACCTGGAGATCCGAACAGGGAATCGCCAGGGCACGACCAAGCAGGTGTGCGCGACGGCTATTTGTTTTCGCTAATCACGATCCAAGCTCGAACTCTGTCCACATCAATGCGCATGCTGCACTGATCCGGGGCGGTGTGGGCAAAGTAGACGCTGAATTGTGACTCCGGACTCAGCAGCTCGCCGAACTGCATGGGGATTCTTGCGAGATCCTGCTGCTCCTCATATTTTCCGCTGCTGTCAGTGCTCTTGGAGACAATGAGGTCCCAGCTCTTCTCCTCGGGAAGCACAAACAAGGTATAGGCTCCAATCGGAATATCCTTGCCACCGTCAGGGGAGTATTAGTGAACATCGTCATAGGCTTTCCCCCCGGAGCCCAGACCGTGCCGTATGGAATTTCCTTGCCCAGCACCTTCTTCTTGACTTCGAATGCCGTTCGTTGATATTCGACCGCGACCTGTTTGGCGCTGTCGAAGTTACATGTGGCGGTTGCGTTTGAACTGGTACCTTGAGCAGAAGCTGTGCCCGCGGTGAATAGCAGCGGAACACAGAGGACGAAGCAATAAATAAAGGGGCGCATTGTAAGGTCCTTCACACAGGATGTCGGATGCTATCTCGGACAACCTAAGTTTTGGGTTGGGCGCATTGGCCATTCTCGCGACCGTTCTGCTCTCGGCAGCATTCGTCGCTGGGCCTGCGCCACATAGTTTTATTCCTCATGGCAGCGGCCCGCTTCGCTGGCGAGCGGCTATTGAGCAGCGGGTTCAGCCACTCCCGCCGCCCGCGCCACGAGGCAGGCAACTCCGGATGATTTCTAGGTTAGTGTGACATCGCCGTCTGCTCAGCGTGCTCGATGGTGTTAACAAAGGTGTGAGCCTCAGCCAACTTCGGGCGTGGCGCCTGACCATCCAGGATCTGCGTGAACTTCACGTCGCTTCCGTACAAGGCCTTGGTCGCGGTATCGTCCTGCTGCAGTTCTGCGCCTTTCAGCGTGATACCAGCGTAGGCGCCTTTGGTACGCGAGTAGGTCAGGATTCCGGCCTTCCATCCCCCTGACGCGGCTGCTTCGCGGCCCACAGGACCGGCAGCTCCGGATACCTCAGCACCTAGTTTGAAGTGCCCGCTGCGCAGAGCCTGCATGCCCTCCTGGTTCATTACCATCATGATCAGGTCGATACTCTGACCTCCGATCTGGGCTCCCCAGCTGACTCCAGTCAGCTTGAACGGCGCTGGCGATGTCCAGCGATCGTTCCCCACCCGGCAAGTCGCTACACCGTCACCGTGACGGGCGCCGACGATAAATCCTCCCTGAAGCATACCGGGCACAACCGCGATGCACTTGGCATCCTTCAGCACTGATTCCGGAACACCAGCCGTCGCGTTCGGGCCAGTCATTTCCTGAATAATCTGGGTAGCATTGGTAAGTTCCTTGTCTATGGATGAAGTCGAATTGTTGTCTTTGCCCCAGGCTGGCGCCACCAGAGCAAGCATCAAGAGCAGCCCAAAGTACCTCATACGAGTACCTCCCATTAAGTACGAGAACGGCGGTGTCGCCCGGGTTGTCCAACGGCGACCCTTGACGACGAAGTTTGCCTCGGCGAAAAGGTGAAGTAGAGCGTAAACCCAAACCGGCGGGCAAGCGCAGCGACGTAGGGCAGCGCCACCGCCGACCAGCTTGAAAAGTCAGTGGTAAAGACGGTCCTTTCGAATCGAATCGAAGCTGCTCTATGGATCCAGCGCTGGTTTCATGTCACATCTTCAGCAGGGTTTTCTTTCAGGCGGCTTTATCGGATGCCGGAGCCTGCACTCCGCCCTCCTGCATTTGAGGGCTGGGTGCGATGTATTTCGCAAGTTGTTCGCGAGCCTGCGGAGAAGCAATCATGATCACCCGGTCCATCACTTCCAGCACGGTCTCCGAATGCGGCAGCAGTATATGTTCGCGGCGCATCACGACGATGATTTCGAAGTCGTATGATTGCAACTCCCGATACAGGGCGCCGACGGTTTTACCCGCTATCGGACTACCTTCCCGCACCTCTCCCATGGTCAGCTCTTTTCCGCCAGGCAAGTCGAATTGAATGCGAGAGCGCAGCAGGCGCAGCAGATCGAGATGGCCAAGTTTATCGGTAAGCGGCAGGTTTCTGCGGCCAAGAAGCTGCAGCGCAATCTGGATGTGCTCCAGATAATGCGCCGGCGAGTCCTGCCGCGTAGGGACCTGGCCTTCGTACAAGCTACGGTATTTCACGAAAGCGGAAAGCCGCACTTGCAGGAGATAGCTGCTCATCACTGCTATGCCCGCGGGCAGGAGCAGATGATACCCACCTGCCATCTCCGTCACCATCAACATGGTGGCGACGGGCACGCGAGCAGCTCCGCCGAAGACGGCAGCCATGCCTACCACCACGAAGACCGCAGGCAACTGATGCAGCAGCACAGCGAAGGTGCCTCCGAGCATCGCTCCCACAAACAACGACGGCGCGAACACCCCGCCCGAACCGCCTGAAGCGACGCTCAAGGCCAAGGCCAGTATCTTGGCGAAAACCAGAATCACAATAATGCGGAAGGCAAGCTTGCCATCGATTGCCAGCTGCATCCATCCGTAGCCGCCGCCCAGCACTTGCGGCAAGCGAAGTGCCAGCAAACCCACTCCCAGTCCGCCGATGGCCGGCTTGGTCCAAAGCGGCACCGGCAGCGCTCGAAAGGCGTCTCGTATCCGATAGAAGACCACGGGTAGGAGGGTTGCGACCACTCCTGCCGCCAGGCCCAGGGCCACGTAAGCCGCGTAATCGGAGAACTGAGGCGTGGGTATCTGGGGCACGCGAAACAGCGGGCGGAAGCCCACGAATACTCCATTCACGGCATAGGCGACTGCCGAGGACAGCATGGTGTAGAGCAGCGCCCCAACCTCGAATTCCATATTTCCGTAGAGAACCTCGATGGCGAAGACCCCTGTGCCCATGGGCGAGCGGAAGATAGCCGATAATCCCGCGGCCATACCCGCCAGCAGCAGCAACCGCCGCTCCTCTTCGGAACGATGTGCCAGCCGCGCATAAACCGAGCCAATGCCGGCGGTGATCAGTGCGATGGGACCCTCGCGTCCGGCCGATCCTCCGGAGCCTATGGTTATGGCTGAAGCGAGCATCTTGAGGGGTGGAATGCGTGAGCGAATCACGCCTTCCTTACGATGAAATGCATCCACGACCGTGTCCGTGCCGTGGCCTTCGGCTTCAGGTGCGAAGCGATAGACCAGAATTCCCGACAATAAACCACCAAACGTGGTGACCACGGGAATGAGCCAGAGACCATGCGCCCCGATGGATTGAGAAAGCACGTTGGCAGTTTCAGAAGTTGGAGCGCGATAACCGGCCAAATCATAAAGGAACAGGCGCTCGCACACTCGCAGCATCCACACGAAAAGCTGCGCGCTCAAGGCGCCGACAACCCCGAGCATGGCCGATTCCAGCAGCAGCCGCGGCTCGCCTTCTTTTGCCAAGCGTTCCTTTGCTCAACGGATTTCGAATGCAGACCCGAAGACTGGAATTAGCACATGCCGAATCTCGGGCAATTCCGTTTTGGGCGCACTATCGCTCCCACTCTCACTGATGCGTTTGTCTGTAGGTGTGGGTGGCTTGCAGGCGAGCACAGATTCTCCCGTGCGGCCTTAAGCCGTCCTCGGTAACGGACGCCCTCGCATCGCTTACCCCCAGGGACGAGGCGGGGACGGCTCCGATAATCGCTGTCGGAAACGAAATCGGTACGGAGATGGCGTGCGGATTTTGGTCCGGGTGACGAACTCGCCATACCTGCTCGCCGAGATATCAGGTTGAGCACCCCGCGGCTTCAGCTGTCGTCCCGCGCCAGATCGACGATTTCTTTGGTTTCAATAAGCAAGTAGGCCGGGGCACGAAAGGGGAACGGCGCACAAACAGCACCAACAAAATTGCCCTGCCTATGCGCGGCATAGTGCTCCTGCTGACCGCGCTCTGGGCGCTGAACGAATGACTCGCCTATGCCGATAAGTTCCTGGAACATGCCGCAGGTTGGTAGAACCCCAAACTTGGCGCTCCGGAGGACTATCCACAATTGCATCGGCGTATCGGCAACAGCTGATCGACACGATGAATCTTTACTGATGTGGATCCCCCCACGTTAGGAAGCTATCTTGAAAGATTCAATTCAGGTTCGTCCTCTCGCCATCATTGTTGGAATTGTAATTTTCATACTCGGAATTGGGCTCGGAGTCGGGCTGACCGCGTGGCCGGCTTTCGGCTTGTCTGCGCCAGCAGGGCAGACCCACCCGCAGATGGCGCCGGCCACGAAGGCAACTGCGGTCAAGCCCAATGACCTCGGATTCGCTCCGGTGCTGAAACCGGCATTGGCGACGGTTGTGAGCATCACTTCGTCGCGCACGGTCAAGGTCCCCCAGTCACCGTTCTTCAACGATCCGTTCTTCCAGCAGTTCTTTGGCGGTCAACTTCCCAACGCTCCACAACAGCAGCGCGAGATGGGCCTGGGATCGGGCGTAATTATCAGCGCCGACGGCTACATTCTCACCAATAACCACGTGGTCGAGAAATCCACCGACATTAAAGTCACCTTGCCGGACAAGCGGCAGTTTCCCGGCAAAGTAATCGGTACCGATCCGCAGACCGATCTCGCGGTGGTGAAGATCAATGCAACCGGATTGCCGACCATCACGTTGGGAGATTCTTCCAAGCTTCAGGTGGGGGATTATGCCTTCGCGATCGGCAACCCCTTCGGGGTGGGCGAGACAGCGACCATGGGTATCATCAGCGCGACCGGTCGCAACGGCCTGGCGATCGAGGACTACGAAGACTTCATCCAGACCGACGCTGCGATCAATCCTGGAAATTCCGGCGGCGCGCTGTTGGATGCACGCGGGCAGCTGATCGGAATCAATACCGCCATTCTCTCCGGCGGCTCAGGCGGCAACCAGGGAATCGGCTTCGCTATTCCGATCAACATGGCCAAATATGTAATGGAACAACTGCTGAAGCACGGAAAGGTGGTGCGCGGATATATCGGCGTGGGCATCCAGGAGGTCACGCCGCCCTTGGCAAAGGTGTTTAAGGCCCCGCCCGAGAAGGGCGCGTTAATCGGCAACGTTGGTCCGAATACTCCGGGAGCGAAAGCGGGATTGCAGCGCGGCGACGTGATCACGGAGTTGAACGGGCAGCCTGTCAACGGTCCCAACGATCTGCGGCTCAAGATCGCCACTATGGCTCCGGGAACCACAGTGCATTTCAAAATCCTTCGTAATGGCGAGCCGCGCGAGGTCGACGTCACCCTTGGGGAAAGCCCGTCTGGGCAGAACAATGCTAATGGCGGTAGTGCAGCGCAGAGCACTCCCATGCGGGGTGTGCAGGTGGATGAGCTGACTTCCGACGTCCGCCAGCAGCTCGGCTTGAGCTCTGAAGTGAAAGGCGTGGTCGTGACCGACGTATCGGCAGATTCACCCGCCAGTGCTGCCGGCCTGCAACGCGGAGATGTCATTGAGCAGATCAACCGGCAGCCGGTGAACTCGGTCGCCGATTACCAGCGTTTGATCGGCCAGGCAGGTAATCAGGTAATTGTTCTGCTGATCAATCGCCGGGGAAGCACGACGTTCCTGGTGGTACAGCCGGAGTAAACACACAAACCCACAGCGCACAGTGTCCGGCCTTGGTGTCAGGACACTGCGGGGAGTGCGTACTACGCGTTATTCTTCATCCCGGGCGACGTGACGATAGCTCTGTGGCCGGCTTTGCTCCCGCTGAGCCCGCTCAGAATGCCATAGTTGTGCGTGAGCGCATCCTCACTACCGATCAAGTTGATCTAACTTATCAGGGCGGCGATAAAGGCTCCGGGATTTCCGCATGGTGAAGCTTAAGCGAAGGGGGATGTTGTGGTATCTGTTTCGGGCGCCGGTCTACCTTTATCGCTGGGGCCTTGGCTCGTTGTTCGGAAAGCGACTGATGTTGCTAACCCACACGGGACGCCGGACCGGCTTACGACGTCAGACTCTGCTGGAAGTTGTGGAGTACCGAAAGGATGGCCCCGAAGTCATCGTAGCCAACGGCTTCGGCCCTGATTGTGACTGGGTACGCAACATTGAGGCGAGACCAGGCGAAGAGGTGACCGTCGGATCATTTCACTTTGTAGCCGTTCATCGCTATCTGGGCGAAGAGGAAGCAATGAAAGTGATTCAAAATTACGAGCGCCGAAACCGCTTCATCTCTCCCATCGTTCGCGCCGGGTTCAGCTGGCTTCTCGGCTGGAAATATCACAGCAATGAAAATGACCGCCGGCAGCTGGTCAGGCAGATTCCACTACTTGCATTTCGGCCCGAATCCAGTTCACGTTCTATAGCTAGCTAATCAGCCACGAATGGTTGACCTCTAAGCTGGGTTACTGTTTGCAAAATCGTCATAACGCTCAAAGCCGACGATCGGGTCAGAAGATTCTTCACTGAATCACCGTCTTCACTAGCTTGTCGCTGGCCTCACCTGTCGATGGATTCCCCATCCGTGCCATAAACACCTTGGTGGAGATGTTTGAGCGTCGCTGCCAGCCGCCGAAAAGCGATTCCCGCATTCTGGGCAACCCCAAAGCAGCAGCTTGCCTCTTTGCATACTAACGATGTAGCGCAACAGTAGTGATGTGCCACGCGTCACGAAAGACATGATTCCAGGGCCTGAGGACGCATTTGAACTCCCTTCGCCTCTTAAGCGAAGAAGATCAGCCGACGTTGGCGGCCGCACAGCTCGACCAGCGTGGTGGCATGAATCGCCTACGCAGAATCACGCCGGGCATTGTCGCCGGAGCGGCCGATCTTGATCCCGCCGCGGTTCTAACAGCCACGGTTGCCGGCGCCTGGTTCGGCTATTCCATCGGCTGGGTAGTATTGCTGACAATCCCGGTATTGTGGGCGGTGTTCACCGTCTCGGCGCGAATCGGCCACAACAGCAATCGCGGCCTGGTGGAACTCATCCGCCAGTCATACGGTAAGACTGCCGGCTGGGGCATGGCCCTGGCGATGATTTCGGTCAATATGACCATGATCGTTGCCGACCTGGTGGCCGTCAGCGATGCCTTCTCGCTCATACTCCGACAAGCACGGGTTTTCTTCTTGCCGGCGGTAGCTTTCGCTGTCTGGTATCTGCTGGTCGTAGGAGATTACCGCAAGTCGAGCCGCGCGCTGGTATGGTTCGCGCTGTTTCAAGGCGCTTATCTGGCAGCCGCGGCGATGGCGGTCAAGTCTTGGTCAGGACTGCTGAAGGGCTTGCTTGTTCCTCACCTTTTGGCGACGCCAGCTTATATTCTGACGGTCATTGCGGTCTTCGGATCGCTGCTTACGCCTGACGTGCTGGTGTGGCAGACCAGTTCCCGGCGCGATCACAAGGTCACGGGCGGCGGCTTCCAGGATAGCGAATCGAAGGCGGGAACGCTGATCGCTACGTTGATCTCGCTGTCGGCAATCATCGCCGCTTCCTCGTTGCACGTAACCGATCCCGCGCACATGTCGACGCTGAATGCCGCTCACGCGCTCGGGCCTTTGGGTCCGCTGGCACCGATCATCTTTTCGCTGGGTATCATCGGCTCAGGCTTAATCGCCTTGCCCATCCTGGTGGCGTCCATGTGTTTCAGCATCGCCGACGCTGCGCAATGGCAGGCGGGTTTGACCATCCCTGTCTGGGAGGCGCGACGCTTTTACATCCTCATCTCAGCGTCGGTTTTTGTGGCGACCATCATCGACTTCGGGCCGATTAACACCGTAACGGTGCTGTATTGGTCACAAGTTGTGGCAGGTTTTCTCACGATTCCGGTGCTCGGTTTTATTCTGTTACTGGGTAACAACAGCCAGGTGAGCGGCAGAAGAAATACCACCTCCGAAAACCTTTGGCTCGGCGGAGCCGTGGGCGCCATGATCATCGCCGATCTCATTTTCGTCTGGATCAAATATCTACGTTGAGCAGCGCAGTTTGCGCGTCCTGAGGGTGCCGGAATAGTCACTTTCCCTGCGCTCTGATCCTGCATATCGTTTTAGTCAAGAGGCATTTCAGCCAAGGGGTGACGAATGAGCGTTGCAGACGTGAGCATAGGGCAAGCCTTCCAATTCGAAGTCGAGAAAGAATCTCGCAAAAAGCAGATTGTCTTCGAGTACGTGGAACGGTCTGACGAGCAGATGCGAGTTGAAATCGTCGATGGCATGCCGCAGATTGTCGCCAATCAAGCCGGCATGCTGGCATTGGCGAAGTTGCTGGTCACCATTGGAGCGGGATTCCACTCAGAAGGATTTCTGCTGCACCTGCGGCAGAATTTTGATGGCGAGCAGCAGGAAGTTTTACGCTTGCAGCTGGAGCAGAGCAAGGACCTCGCTGCCGGCGAAGAGAAACACGCAGCTGCGGCTTGACAAAATTTTCGTGGACGTTAGGGCGTCGATTCTCTAGCGGCGTCCTTGCGGCGAATGTGCAGCACCTTTTGCACCTCAGCCACCACCTCCCCTGATTTGTCCTTCACTTCCACGGTGAACGTCGGCTCGTATTTTTCCTGCGTGACCAGCTTGTTGCGGATGTCGTCTAATTGCTCATCGCTAAGACGAAACTCCGCCCGAACTTTGCCTTTGCCCGGCCTGCGAAAGCGAATAGTAGCGGCCTTGTCCCAGACAATGTAATCCGGGCCCAGGTTCTCCATCAGCATCAGCATGTAAAACGGATCGGTCATGGAATAGAGCGATCCGCCGTAGTGCGTACCCACATAATTGCGATTCCAGACGAGCAGGTCCATTTCAACGTCGGCGGATTTTAAGTCGGCACCCCACTTCACCCGGATTCCCGCCCCGAGTATCGGGGGCCAGATATTGATGGCGCGCAACATGAAGCGCTGAAGTTTTGTAGCCATAGTGAAATATCGATCATAGACCCGGGCAGAATTGACGGGAAGGCGTCCATAAGCCGATACCTTCCACATGTTGAGTCATACACATAAAAGTGAGATCATTACACATCACGAGGAGCTGCGGACGTGCGGACGAATATTGAGATTGACGACGAATTGATGCAGCAGGCGATGCGCCGGAGCGGAGCGCCCACGAAGAAGGCCGCCGTGGAGCAAGCTCTGCGTTTATTGATACAGACGCATTCTCAGGCAACGATTCGGAAATTGCGCGGCCGAGTGAAGTGGACCGGAGACTTGAGCCAATCCCGGCGCGGGCGAGTGGCAGATTAGCCTCCACCATGGTGATCGTGGATACCACCGTCTGGATCGATTACTTTCGGGATAGCGTCACGGAACATACAACCTGGCTTGATCGCGAACTCTCCAGGCAACGCCTTGGGCTGACCGACCTCATACTGTGCGAAATACTTCAGGGGATTCAAAACGACCACGAATTCCTCCAGGTGCAACGCGACTTGGTGAAATTGGAAATCTTCAGCTGTGGCGGAGAAGACCTGGCAGTTACCGCTGCTCGCAACTATCGAACGTTGAGAAAGCGCGGTTCTACGGTTCGAAAGACGATTGATTGCCTGATTGCGACATTCTGCCTGCAGGCGGGACACTCGCTAATCCATTGCGACCGCGACTTCGACCCCTTCGAGAAGTACTTAGGATTACAGGTGATCCATCCTTAACCGACTTGGCTGCGACGCTAGCGAGCCTTCCGAATTACCGCCCAATATGCCGACAGGGTCTGGCCGAGCGGTGCTTTCCTCGCCCCTAACAACGCACCAATCGAACGCAGCAGCATCCCTTTGATAATGGCCACGCGCAGGATGATGACTTTGCCCTCCGAAAAATGTTTGCGGGCGTAGCGCGTCATATTGGTGTACCAGAACAGCTGTTTGTCGCGAAAAGCTAGCTGTCCCACACTGTGGGCCCCGCTGTGGTGGAAGCGTGCCGCTGGACAATAGAAGATTTTCTCTCCGCGATCGAGCAGTCGCTTGCACAGGTCGACATCTTCGAACCACACGGGGAAGAACTGCTCATCGAAGCCTCCAACCGAATCCCACGCAGTGCGCGTAACCGCCAGGCAAGCGCCTGCGGGCTGCTCGACTTGCTGCTGTTGTGAATAGTCTGCGTCAAGACAGCGATAGCGGCGGCTCACGGGATTGTGCGGCCAAAGTTGATGCAGCAGCAGCACTTCACCCAGCAGCGGCGCCAGCGTGGGCAGGCGGCGAAACGCAAAACCGCGGGCGGGCTGGCCATCCGCCTCCAGCAATGCGCCCCCGACGGCCGCGGCATGGGTGGATTCGAGACAGCGCAAGATCGCCTGCACCGCGCCCGGTTCGGCAATCGCGTCAGGATTCAGGATTAGCAGGACATCGCCAGTCGCTTCGCGCGCGCCCTGGTTGACGGCAGCTCCAAAGCCGAGGTTCGCGTCGTTAGCGATCAACCGCACCGGATGCCAGGCCACGAACTCTTCCACTCGCTGTAGCGTTCCATCCTGAGAGGCGTTGTCCACCACGATGATCTCGCAGTCCTCACGCGTGAGCGCCTCCAGGCACCAGGAGATTGCCCCGGCAGAGTTATAGGTCACGACGATAGCCGAGCAGCGCAGCATAGTTTCAGGAAGCACGCATTATAATCGTCGCGGTAGACCGCGTCTGTGCGACTGCCACGATTCTCGCGACAGAACAACCTTATGAGCGCCAGCGTCACTACTGCACCAATCGAGAAGAAGAACTTGCAGATTATTCCAACTTCACTGCCCGGTGTATTGCTGATTCAGCCCCGAATCTTTCAAGACCCTCGCGGGTTCTTCATGGAAACCTATCGCCAGAATGTCTTGTCGGAAGCTGGAATCCGGGAGAGTTTCGTGCAAGACAATCATTCACACTCGTCGCGTGGTGTCCTGCGCGGCTTGCACTATCAGCTGCGGAATCCGCAGGCCAAGTTGTGCCGTGTTGTCCAGGGCGAGGTGTTCGATATTGCGGTCGACATTCGCCTGGGCTCGCCAAACTTCGGCAAATGGGTAGGGGCGGTGTTATCAGGAGAGAACCACGCTGCGCTTTACATCCCCAAAGGCTTTGCCCACGGCTTTGTGGTGCGTTCCGAGACTGCCGATTTCCTTTACAAGTGCAGCGACTACTTCGATGCCGGCGACGATCGCGGCGTCCTGTGGAATGATCCCGAGATCGGCATCGATTGGGCGACGCCATCGCCGATCCTCTCGGACAAAGACCAGCGTTACCTGCCGCTTTCCAAAGTCGCGCATGAAGACTTGCCACGATTCCAGCCATGAGCTCGAGACTCCTCATTACCGGCGCGAACGGCCAGGTAGGCTGGCACCTTCGGCGCACGTTGGCTTCCTTGGGCGAGGTCACCGCGCTTACCCGCGAGCAACTTGACTTGTCAGACCTGGATATGGTGTCGCGCATTGTGCGCGAGCTTCAGCCGGATATCCTGGTGAATGCCGCAGCCTACACGGCAGTGGACAAAGCGGAGAGGGAACCGGGTCTGGCATACGCGATCAACGCAGAGGCTCCGGCTCGAATGGCGCAGGAGTTGGCGCGCAACCGGTGTCTGCTGGTGCATTACTCGACCGACTACGTTTTCGACGGCAGCAAGCCGGTGACCGAGTCGTATGAAGAGCGCGACCAGACCGGACCGCTCAATATTTACGGTCAGAGCAAACTCGAGGGCGAGCGGTTGATTGTGGAAAGTGGTTGTCCGCACGTCATCCTGCGCACTAGCTGGGTGTATGACATTCGCGGCAAGAACTTTCTGCGGACGGTGGTGCGACTCGGGCGCGAAAGGGAAGAGCTGCGTATGGTCGGCGATCAATACGGCGCACCAACCTGGGGTCGCACCATCGCCGAGGCGACCGCGGCGATCGTCGCACGCAACCTGGAAAACAGCAGCCAGAACGCACGGTGGCGTCCAGGCCTGTTTCACCTCACGGCGGCGGGGCAGACGTCCTGGGCGGGCTTTGCCGAGGCGATCCTTGAGGAATACGAAGGCATCCGTGAGAAAACAGCCGAAGCCGGCGAGTTTGGTTCGCCGCTAAAAGCCAAACGGGTGATTCCAATTACCACCGCCGAGTACCCCACCCCGGCGCGTCGGCCGCGCAATTCCACTCTCTCCACTGCCCAGGTCCTTTTGCAGTTTGGAATCCTGATGCCGGACTGGCGCGACCAATTGCGGCTTGCCATGCAGGACGCGGTTCGCAGATAATCTTGCATTAAGTCATCGTTGAACAGTTTTCTTCGTGCGCACTTCGATCGCACGCTTCTGCTGCCCCGAGCAGGAGCGCACGTGGGATGCACTCATCGCACGACTTCACGGCAATGAACGGAGACCTATGAAGGGAATAGTCCTGGCCGGCGGTATCGGTTCGCGCCTCTACCCACTGACTCGCGTCACCAACAAGCACCTGCTCCCGGTGTACGACAAACCCATGATTTTCTACCCGCTGCAGACTCTGGTCGATGCCGGCATTCGCGACATCCTTATCGTCACTGGTGGCCAGAACGCTGGCGATTTTCTCCGGCTCCTGCAAAACGGCAAGGAGTTCGGGCTCCAGCAACTTAGCTTCGCCTACCAGGAGGGTGAAGCGGGTATTGCCGACGCGCTCCGCTTGGCGGAGCCCTGGGCCAAGGGCGACAAGATTTGCGTGGTGCTGGGCGACAACATTATCGAGGGCGATATTCGCGACGCCGCTGATAAGTTTCTCGCGCTGGAAAAAGGCGCGATGGTCATGCTGAAACAGGTGACCGACCCGGAGCGATTCGGCGTCCCGGTCTTTGAGAAAGATCGCATCGTGCGCATCGAGGAGAAGCCCAAGAAGCCGCTGTCATCGTTCGCCGTCATCGGCATTTATTTCTACGATGGTTCGGTGTTCGACCGCATCCGCCGACTGAAACCGTCGGGCCGTGGCGAGTACGAAATTACCGACATCAACAACAGCTACATCGAAGAAGGCACATTGCAACACGGGCTGCTCGATGGTTGGTGGACAGATGCCGGCACCTTCGAATCGCTGTGGCACGCGAGCAACATGGTGCGCGAAAAAGTGTTACGCAGCGCACCCGTGGACGAAGCCGCCGAGGTGCGTGGCAGATGAAGCTTTTAGTCACAGGCGGTGCAGGATTTATCGGCTCAAACTTCGTGCATCGCACGCTGGCGAAGCATCCGGACTGGAAGCTGGTAGTGCTCGACAAGCTAACCTATGCCGGCAATCTCAAGAGTCTTGAGCCGGAACTGGGCGAACAGCGTTGCGAATTCGTGCAGATGGATATCTGCGATCGCGGCGTTGTCGAGCAGGTACGCGGTTGCGATGCGGTCATCCATTTTGCCGCCGAAAGCCACGTGGACCGAAGCATCGAAGACGCCTCGGCGTTCGTTCGTACCAACGTTGATGGCACGCACAACATGCTGCGAGCCTGCCGCGAAGCCGGTGTGCCGCGCTTCGTGCATGTCTCGACCGATGAAGTCTACGGCAGCCTGGGCGACGAAGGGCTATTCTCCGAGGACTCGCCGTTACAGCCCAATAGTCCTTACGCGGCCACCAAGGCCTCATCCGATCTGCTTGTGCTGGCTTACGTGCGCACCTATAAGTTTCCTGGGGTGGTGACGCGCTGCTCCAACAACTACGGCGCGTATCAGTTTCCGGAGAAATTTATTCCGCTGATGATTGCCAATGCCATGGGCGGCCAGAAGGTTCCGGTGTATGGCAAGGGCGCTAACGTCCGCGACTGGATCCACGTTGACGATCATTGCAGCGCGCTAGACGCGGTATTGCAGCGCGGCCGCGAAGGCGAGGTCTACAACATCGGCGGCGGCTGCGAGATGCGCAACCTCGAGGTAACCAAGCTGATCTTGAAGGCGCTGGGCCGCGGGGAAGATTTGATCCAGTTTGTCACCGACCGTCCAGGTCATGATCTGCGTTATGCGATCGATTGCTCCAAGCTCGGCGAAGAATTAGGTTGGGCGCCGCAGGTTGAATTCGAAAAAGGGTTGGCAGACACCATCGCGTGGTATCGCAACAACCAGCAGTGGCTGGACGACGTGCGCAGCGGCCAATATCGCGACTACTACCAGCGCCACTACACGCACCGCGAGAAGACCTTCGCGCAGTAAGAGGCGTGTTCACCACAGAGGCACGGAGACATAGAGTTTTTTGTAAAAGGCGTCATTATTCGGCCTTCGGGGAGGGTTTCTCAATGCGAGTCACCGCCTGTGTCGCCGCCTGGATTCTGATTTGTACCTCAATATTTGGCGTATGCGAGCAGCCCGCTCTTAAGTCTGTTTCTGTGTTCGTCGAAGGCGATTCGTCGGTCATACCGAAGTTCATCAACATGTGTCGGGAAATGGGCCCGTCGCGAGGGCTCGACTTCCACTTTGTCGATAAGCGGGAAGATAAGTATGACTATCGAGTCGTGCTTAGCGCAGAGGGGTCTAGCATGTGGAACTACGCTCAAGGAAACATTGTTGTTATGAACCCCGAGGCAAAGGTTTTGTTTACCGTAACACGAAGTAATCGAGCGACTGCGAAAGGTGCGACGAGCGCGTTGACCAAAGAGTTTGTCAAGGTACTCGCCCGATACCTCGACACTCATAATTGAGGACGGAGGATCGGCGATTAAGATAGCTTGGCTGTCCTATGATTCCCGCTTTTCGAATGAGTGGCAGGTAGTCTCGCGAGCGATTGCAGTTCGCGTCAAGTTTGACTCAAGAACATCCGAGCCCGCAGGGCGGCGCCGCAGTTAGCCCAGGATGGAGCGAAGCGGAATCCTGGGTGAGGCTGGCTGAAAAGGAACGAGCCGGCTTCAGCCGGCGGCACAGCGACCAGATGAAACGTGGATGGAAACTTGTGTGCAAAGCAATATTCTCGGTCTGTGGCGTGATGCTGATGCTGGTTGCGCTGTCGGATGCGCAGATTGGGTCTATGTCGCCGCAGTTCCTGCTCGACAATGACTTCGTCCGCGTTTCACGCGTTCCTGCTAAAGAGAGCCCAAAAGGCGATGACAAGAACGACCGTGTCATCGTGTCGATACCGCAGGAGAGCGCACAGTTTATTTTGAAGGGTGCGAACCTCGATCAAGACAAACTCCCATATCCCAAGGCAGGCGATCTGCTTATCGAGCTAAAAAAGCATTGGGAAGCGGAAATGCGTCCCTGCAGCTATCCGATGAAATGTACGCGCGAGACACAAATTGGTGGCGATACGATCGCTTGGACGACCACGCTTTTCACCAATGGATTCATCACCGGAACCATGCACAAGCTGGTGCGCCATGGAACGCTTGCGAGTTCGTACTACACGGCAAAAGGTACCGACCGAATATTGCTGATTCCGTTCACGGACCTGGACATCAGCTTTGATGGCATCGAGGAGAGCCTCAAAGCTGGTCACCCGTATTTCAGCGCAGCGTTGCAGGTTGAGGTGACATCCAAGGACGCGGAGTCGAGATGGTTTGTGCTGCGCATCAACGACCCGAGTAAGTAAGTGCGGTCGGCTTCACCGGCCGCTGAGAAAGCGCTTATGCCGCCGGCTAAACAGACTGCTGAAAAACTCGAGTTTGATCCGTCTTTGAAGGGGCGCACCTTCAGGTGCGCCGTACAAGTCCTTTATTTTTGTGATTCGCGACTTTTTCAGCAAACTGTAAAGCCGGCTCGGATCGATAAGAAAGAAACTTAGACGCTGGCCTGAAGGCCAGCTCTACCCGAATGGATGCGTAAGTTTGTCAGCGCTCTGTTCAGCCCGCGACACCTTCGCGCCCGAACCTGCTTCCGCCGATGTAGCTTTGCCGCGCTCGCGGCAGCGTCACCACAATAATCGCGACAATCAGCACAAACACGCCCAGTATAAAGCAGCTTCCTTCCGGCCCCGTGGTTCCTCCGCTCAGAATCGGTTTGCCCACCGCATGCGTCGCGAGCAGATGGTGTTGCACCATCAATCCGCTATCAGCAACGCCGTATAGGAACGACTGGGCCCAGTCCCACGAGGTGTGGAAGCCGATGGCCCACCACAGCGAGCCGGTTCTCCAGAGGCTGAAGCAGAACACCACGCCCGCCAGGCCTGCTGACAACATGCCGATCGGCGACTCTCCGGGATTGCCGCTGTGACCCAGCCCGAAGAGGATGGAGAAGAACAGGGCTGCGGTCCAGAAGCCCAGCACTTCGCTGTGACGCGTCTTGAAGATCGCCCGATACATGCCGGCGATGCCGCGGGTCAACGTGTACTGCATGTAGCCGCGGGTGAGATATTCCTCCAGCAGGCCGACCAGCAGAAATCCCAGAAGCCACAGCGCACCATAGCGCAGAATATCGGCGCCAAACAGCAGACGCTTGTCGATGACCAGCAGCCCGCTCTTCCACAAAACGAAAACCAGAAGCGAGAGACATGCCAGCCCCCACGCCAGGCCGGCGAAGAAGAGCGGAAGCTTACGCGCGCCACCCAGCCCGTATACCGAGTTGCGCCGGCGCTCGATCTTCGACATGATCCAGGTCACGAAAACGACAATGAGAAACGGGATGGCCTCATTCAGCAGCAGCAGAGTGCTGCCCATTTCGGCTTGCGGCTGATGAGTGGGCGGATGGATCCTGACCGCGACTAAATGCGCGCAAAAGAGTAGGCCCGCCACCAGCGCGAGGAAGATCAGCAGACTCCAGCCGGCGCGGATACCGTCTTTGCCAACGAAGATCCAGTGAAGCATCGGGGGTTTTTGTGGAGAAACGGTTTCGCCAACGGTTATACCGTCACCTTCGGCGGGCAGTAATTGATCGGCATCAGTATTCAATGAGGAATCCTCGTCCAGCAACATGGGATACGTGCGAGGACGGCAGATAGTTTCATCGAAAGTCGCCGGACTTGAGTCGCCGTCGATCGGCTAAGTGAATCGTCTTGCAATGAGAAACCACTCTTTACGGCGTGATCTCCCACACCGTGCCGGCGCCGAAGGCTCCGCCTTGGTAGGTTGTGCCATACAGATTGCCGTTGGCACCCAGCGTTACTCCGCCGTAGAGATACTCTCCATCGCGGCCATCGAAGGAGTGCAGCAGGGTGTACGTCCAGTTCCCATTGTTTGGCGTCAGTTTGAAGACCGAGCCCAGAGCGTTGATCCCACCTCGATACGTCGTCCCGTATAGATTGCCGTCGGATCCAACTACCAGGCTCGCCACAGGTCCTGCGACGTTGTTGTGACCGTAGGCCGAAAATGCGTAGATGATATTGAATGTCCAGCCACCATTGGCCGGCGTAAGCTGGAAGACAGTGCCCGCACCGCCCGAGCCACCCACTTCCGTGCTTCCGTAAAGATTGCCTGCTCGATCGAAGATTAGGCCACCCACCGGGATCTCGCCATCAGTGCCATTTTGAAAGGCGTGGAGGATGCTTTCTGTCCAAGAGCCGCCCGACGGCGTGATTTCGTACACCACGCCACAGCCACTCTCACCGCAGCTTCCGCCGCTATAACCCTCATAGATCGTGGTGCCGTAAAGATTGCCAGAGGAATCGAAAATCACTCCGGAGTAAGGAAGCGAGCCATCGGGTGACAGATTAAAACCGTGAAGGATGGTTTCTGTCCACGAGCCATGAGATGGCGTCAGCTCATACACCGAGCCTTCCCCCGCGCCGCCGCCGCCGTAGATTGTGGTGCCGTACAGATCGCCCGACCGGTCGAAGATGAGACTGCCGTAACCCGGTAGAGCGCCGTCCTCGCCATTGCCGAGAAAAGTGTGAAGGATCGTTTCCGTCCACGGACATAATGTAGTTTTGCAGATGCTGACTGGTGGACGTAGTTGAAAGACGATTCCACACCCGTATTCGACGCATCCCTCGGTATAGGTACCGCCTTCAAACGTTGTTCCGTAGAGCGAGCCGTCGGGTCCGATTGCTATTCCCGCCGTCGGGAACAAGCCGTCACTTTGCGAACTGGGGAAGCTGTGCAAAGGGCTCATTACCCAGCCTGAATTTAGGTGCGCGAACTTGAACACTACGCCAAGACCATTGGCGCCGCCGGTGTTCGTGGTGCCGTATAGATTTCCTGCGGCGTCCATAGTCAAGCCAGATTCCGGGCCGGCACCATCTCCGTCGCCTGAGAAACTATGCAAGGTGGTTAGCGTCTGGGCGCCAGCGGGCGAGGGCGCGGTGAGCAGCAGTGCCGACACCGTAGCCAAAATCGAAACGGAGCGTGTCAGGTTCGAAGCGGTTGTGAGCAGAAGTCGGATTCGCAAGAATGTCATAGAGACCTCCTTGGCAATGCGGTTAGTGGGACGTGACGATTCTAGGCTCCGCCGCAGGCTCCTGCATATGTGGGATCCAGCGTAGCCACAGGACTGGTTGTGCCGACGCCAACGTTTCCGCTGCTGGTCTGATAGATCGCGGAGTTGAGCAGGTAGCTGTTGGTTCGCCAGATCGGTATGAAGTTTGGTGTGCCGTCTCCGCCAAGGATCGGTCCAGGCGGCGGCGCGGGCGAGCGTTGCTGCTCTCCATCGCCGGAGGTGTTGTTCGCTGGTTGCTGTGCCAAGCAGACCGAAGAGAGGCAATCGATCGCGAGAAATATACCAAAGCCGACGCGGTTCATGGAGCGCTCCCTCGACAGAAGTAAGAAGCAGAGGTTGTAGTGTGCCTCGTCGAGTTTGAGGATTGTGTTCTGGTTTTTATCGAATGTCAACGAATGCACCGAAGCAGCCGATCCGCGCACCTCCGTTGACTCCAGACCGGGCAAATCAGCCGTCCCCAAGGTTTACTTCGCCTTCATGATCTGCGCGTACAATCGGCGTTATGCAGTCTGGCGAACCCACCTTGGCGGAAAATCAGCGCGCTGCGACCGGCGGCGCGCCGGCTGCCATCAAGGGCTCTGTACTTGGCGTCATGCTGCACGATGTTTGCGAGGAGATCAAGCTGGAGGAGTTGCGGCAGCTTCTCGGCGCGCGCCGCGTTGACCCCACCTTCAAGCACTCCACGCCGGAGTACGTGCGTTTCGAGAATCCGCCGGTGGTCGAGCGGCTTGACCCTGTCTCGCTGCCCAGCGGTGAGAGGCTGACGCCGCAGCTCAAATATTACGACTACGGCGTAATCAGCGTCCTCTTGGAGTTGGAGTTTGAAGCCGATTGGCCGGAGTTGGTGCGTCTGGCAGCGCGCTGGGTTCCCAACCCTGGACTGGAAAAGCAGGCGCAGCAGATTGTTCGCGGGCGAATGGAAAAAATTGCGCCGGCGATTGTGCGGCCTTACCGCGAATGGCTCAGCGAGGATTACTACATCTTCCTGCTGAGTGAAGTAGCGGGACGCCCGCAAGGCTGCGATCTGTTGGCGCAGCACGGCCCCGAGATCGCGCAAATCTTGCGCGGCGAGCAAGTGCCGCTGGCCCGCAGCATCAATGAAGACGTGGCCCAGTCCAGCCTCTTCTACTATCCCACCGACCTGGTGACGATCGGGTGGAACGCAGCGTTGGTATATGACACGCCGGCCGGGGCGGAAACTTCCATCCAGATTCTGGAGTACGCGAACTCGCAGTTATTAGAGTTTCGTCACTATGACGACCTGCTGACCACCGAGTTGGCCGGTGTGTATGCTTCGCTGAAGAAGCGTCCCGGAATCCTGCGGCGCTGGACGATGCAGTCCGAGGCGCTGCGACTGAATAGCGTCACCGTCGAGGTGACGGAGTTGGCCGAGCGGTCGGATACGGCCATCAAGTTTGTCAGCGACATGTACTCGGCGCGACTCTATCGCACCGCGGCGGCCAAAGTCGGCGTTCCGGAATACAAGGATCTGGTGAACGAGAAGCTGCACACGGCCGAGGCGCTCTATCGATTCCTCATCGACGAATTCCATCGGAGCCGGGGCTTCGTCCTCGAAGTCATGGTGGTCATCATCCTGGTCATCGAACTGGTTTATCTCTTCCGCGGCAAGGGCTGAAAGATTCTCGTAGGCAAACTAGCGTCAGCGCGTTGACGGCGCACAATTTCGGGTGGACAATCTCAGTCCAAGTTCGTCCTCGCTGAGCAGAAAGTCACTTCTCTTTCTCAGTAGCAACAAGGAGTACGCCATGAGCAATCTCTCAAACACAGTGAATAAGCCGTTATGGCTCGCGGTCATGGTTTGTCTGGCGATCTCGATTCCCATCTCCGTGGCGGACGCGCAAACATTGACGGTGCTGCATGCCTTTCGCGGGGAACTGGATGGCAATGACGTCTTCGCCGGCCTTGCCCGGGATCGCGCCGGAAATCTCTACGGTACCGCGTACCAAGGCGGGACCAACCAGCCTAACTGTTTCAATGGATGCGGCGTGGTTTACGAGTTGTCGCAACGAAACGGCGCATGGGTCTACACGCCGCTCTACAACTTCACCGGCGGCAGCGACGGATACGGGCCGCGCTACGGCGTGATCATCAGCGGGGATGGCAGCCTGTACGGCACAACTGTGAACGGCGGTAGCTCGAATTGCGACACAGCTGGATGCGGCATCGTCTTCCGCTTGCAGCCGCCCTTATCCACGTGCAAGACCGTGCTCTGCTATTGGCGCGAAACCGTACTCTACCGCTTCACCGGAGGCAGCGACGGAGCCTTTCCCTCGGGTAACTTGACCTTCGATGCGGCAGGGAATTTGTACGGAGCCACCATGGGCGGCGGAGGAAACCGTTTTTGCTCCGATGAATTCGGCTGTGGAGTTGTCTTCAAACTCACGCCATCGGGTGGCTCCTGGAGCTTGACGTCGCTCTATAACTTTCAGGGCGGAGCCGACGGCGAGTTTCCACAGTACGGGGTCGTACTCGATAGTGCCGGCGACATCTTCGGCGTCAACACCGGCCCAAGACAAGTGGGCGCCATCTATGAGTTGACGAACTCCGGTTCCGGCTACAGCAAGAGTTACCTCTACCAGTTTGTTGGCGGCGAACAAGGGTCAAATCCCACCGGCCTGGTCATCGATGCAGCGGGCAATCTTTACGGCGGCACGCTGAACGGAGGCATAGGCGGTGGCGGCACAGTCTACGAATTGTCGCCATCGGGTGGAAGTTGGAACATCCAAGTGCTGCTGGGGTTGAACGGCACCAGCGGACCGCCAAGCCCGCTGTTTCGTGATGCTGCTGGAGATCTGTACAGCAGCAATGCGCCCGGCCAGTTTGGCTATGGTTCGGTGTTCAAGCTGAGCAATTCCAACGGCAGCTGGATCTATTCGGACCTGTACGATTTCACCGGCCACACCGACGGCGCCGGAGCATCCGGTACCCTGGTCGTCGACGGCAACGGAAATGTATACGGCACCTCGGCGGGCGGCGGAACGTACGGGCACGGAGTAGCGTTTGAGATAACGCCGTAGGGGCGGGGAAAGCGATGGCCGGCTAGTCCTCGCCGCGCCTTGCGGGTTACGGAAAGTCTCAACAAGTGCGGTTGCGGGTAGACCGCCGCTTCAAAACTGCCGATTACAGACACATGTGTGTCAAGCGTTTTAGCCCTTACGAGGCACAAGGGGCGGGGATAGCTTTCGCAGCAGCGGCAAACCGGTATCGCCGCCAAACTGGAAAGCGCAGCTCGCCGACCAGCAGTCTGGGCAGGAGAGAAGAAGACACGCCGAGAGGAGATGTGGAATGAAGATCGACAGCTTTACCAAAGTCGTCTTGGTGGTGATTGCCGTTCTGCTCGGGATGCTGGTGTTCCGTCCCATTGTGCAGCCGGCGCCGGTGCGGGCTCAGTCTAGTGAGGGATATCCGTTTTACGTTGAGCCGGGATACACCACCCTCCGCAAGCCCGACGGCACGGCGCAAATGTACGGCAAGGTCGTGATCGACATGCGCAGCGGCGATATCTGGGGATTTCCTACGATCAATCAGCTGCCCTATCCCTCGGATCCAACCACCAGCAAGCCGCCCAAGTCTTCGCCGATGTACCTGGGCAAATTCATGTTCAGCGAAGCAGTGCGCTAAGGGAAATGAGAATCACCACAGAGGCAGAGAGACACCGAGGCTATTTAGAAAGTGCGGGCAAGAGCCGTCCGGCCACTTGCCGAAACAGCTTTCTGTCTTTTCCTAGGAAAACCCCGTGTCTCCGTGCCTCTGTGGTGAAATCCCGAGCCTCAAGGGAAACGGAGCTCGCAACCAGTTCCCCGCAACCTTGCGATGCTCGGATGGTTATACTCTTGGGGGAGCTCGCCAGATCTTATGAAACTCGCACGACTCATTCTGATTCTGTCGATCGCCAGCGCCCAGTGCTGGGCGGCTGGCCCGGCCCACATTCCTGCCACGCCGGCTCTGCTGGCCACCAGCACCGCCAACAGCAACAGTCTGAACGTGAGCGTCAGCGGCAGCGGCTGGGTCGATACCGGCATGGATGTGCAGGCCGGCGACAAGCTGCACATCACGGCGAAGGGTACCGTCAACATGGGCAACAACACCGGCATTACGGCTGCCGGAGCGCCGCGTGGATGGGTGGACACCCTGCGCGCGCTGACCGTGCCGGGTGCTGGTCGCGGAGCGCTCGTTGGGCGCGTGGGCAACAGCGATGCTGCCACGCCGTTCTTCATTGGCGCCGATGGAACGGTGCAGGCCCCGATCGCCGGCCGGCTTTTTCTTGCGATCAACACCGACTCTATGTCGACGCCGGACGGCAAGTACGAGGTCCACATTGACCGCACGTCTACTGCCGGTGCGACTGCCAGCGGTGCTGCTGCCGGCCAGGCTAACTACGATTTCAAGCCGCTGTTCGCCGAACTCGATTCCAAGCTGCCCTATCGCGTGACTGATAAACCGCAGGGCGGCAATCCGGGCGACTTGGTCAACTTTGTGATCGTCGGAACCCAGGACCAGGTGACGACTGCATTGAAAGATGCCGGCTGGATTGTTGCCGATAAGACGGACAAAGACGCGGTGGTGAGCGCGCTGATGGCCACCTTGCAGAAGAACGTCTATGTCGCGGTGCCCATGAGCATTCTCTATCTGTTCGGCCGGGCGCAGGATTTCGGCTATGAGCGCGCCGAAGCCGTCATGGTGGCGGCGCAACGCAACCACTTCCGTATCTGGCAGGCAGCTTTCAAGAGTCCACAGAACCAGCCGCTGTGGGTGGGAGCGGGAACACACGACATCGGCATTGAACGCGATCAGCGTTCGGCCAACGCTATCACCCATAAGATCGATCAGGACGTGGACAACGAACGCGACTTTATCGGCGCAACTTTACAGCAGGCCGGCCAGGTGCTGGCCATGTCGTACATGACGCGCGCCAATCCCATCACCTCGACCAAGACGGCCACGGGCGGCGAAATTAAGTCTGACGGCCGGGTCCTGGTGATCGTGCTGAAGGGAGCAGGGAAGTAAGTTGCCGAGGTTCGCGAAGCGCGAGAAAATGCGAGCACTCGCAGAGTTCCTCAGAATTCGCACTCTTGTTAAGCGTGAGAAAACATTACTCTTCATGAGCGAAAAAGAGGCGAGCGCCTTGCAGCGTCGCCTCCAAAGATAAAGCGCTTAGGCCGCGCGGCGAGATTTGGTCTTCTTCTTCGCTCCGGTGGATTGCGGACGTTGCCGCTGCTGCGCTTGTTCTTCAGGTTCTTGTTCTTCGTCGGAGTCGCCTTCATTCGCGGCCACATTGATTTCTTCGGCGAGTTCGGTGAGCTTCTGGTCGGTTTCTTTTTCTTCTTCCAAAGTCTGCCGCAACAAATCGGCATGTTCGGGTTCGTCGAGCAAATCGGCATAAGCCGCGACCGTTCCATACGCAGCAATCTCGTAGTGCTCCACGCGCTGCGCAGCCGAGATGAGAGCTGCATCCATCACTTCTTCTTCGAAATCCTCGCCCATGATTTCCGAGCCTTCGTTCACCAGACCTTCCATGCCCACGCACTTCTTGCCGCCTGGCTTCTCGCCCAGCATGTTGAAGATCTGCTCCAGACGCTCAACGTGTCCCTTGGTCTGTTCCAGATGCTCCTCAAAACCCTCCTGAAGCTCTGGCGATGTGGCAGCCTTGGCCATCTTCGGCAAGGCCTTGGTGAGTTGTTTTTCGGCGCTGTAAATGTCTTTTAGCTCGTCGACGTAGAGTTCGCGTAGTGAATCTTTGGTCATGTTTAACCTCTTGAACTTGAAATATGCGCTGGCGCGCTGAATACAAAACCATGCTTCCGTGCGCCTCATTGTGGCGCGAGTCAAAACACCTGCCGGCGTTCAAGGTGTTAGTTGCGCCCAGTCGATAGCGGGATTGTTCGGTCATGCAGAAAGAGACGGAATTCGTGACAAGCAGCCGCGCCTGGGCTCGGAAGAACGAAAGACCGTGCCGCCAAACAGAGTTGCTGCTCCTAAGCGAGAGGCTCAGGCCAAAAAAATCCCTGGCCGTTTAGACCAGGGATGCGAATGCTTCGTTACTCAATCAGCGCTCTGGTCGAAGTCTTCGCCCCGATCCTGAGCTGCTGTCCAGCTTAGAAGGTTGACAGGGCCGTACCCGGCTCGCGCCAAGTGTAGGAACCTAACGTCTTGAGGTAGTTTCCGCGCAGGAACGCCGTGGGATTTTCGACATTCACCATGCTCATGCAGCCGCGCATTTGGCGGATGGAAACGTATTCGTGTTCGTCCATCCAGCTTTCCATGCCAGCCAGAACGACGCCGATGTGCTCGATGCCGTACTTGAGCAGCGCAGAAGTCATCATGGTTGCGTGAGCCCCAGCCATCATGCACTTCAGCACGTCGCTGGAATCGTGCACTCCGCCGGTGATGGCGATGTAGGTCTCGACCTGGTGGTAGAGAATGGCTGCCCAGTGAAGCCGGAGGCGCAGTTCGTGCGGGCTGCTGAGCACCAGGTTCGGTGTCACCTCCAGTTCCTCAAGGTCGAAATCGGGTTGATAGAAACGGTTGAAGATCACCACGCCATCGGCGCCGGCTTGCGACAACCGCTTGCAGAAGTTGGCGCAAGAGGTGAAGTAAGGACCGATCTTCACCGCAATCGGAATCTTCACGCTACGCCGGACCGCACGCACCAGATCGCAATAGCGCGTTTCGAGGTCATCGGCGGTCAGCGCCGAGTCGGTGGGAACGTCGAAGATGTTGAGCTCGAGCGCGTCCGCACCGGCTTGCTCCATGTATTCCGAGTAGCGCACCCAGCCGCCCGGGGAACGGCCGTTCAGGCTGCCAATAACCGGAATGGTCACCGCCGACTTGCCTTTGTGCAGCAGCTCGAGATAACGGTCAGGGCCGACGTGATATTTCTGCATGTCGGGCAGATATGATGTGGCTTCGGCGTAGCTGTTGACGCCAGACTCCAGCGCGTTGTCGATGTTCTCGCTCTCTGCCTCAATCTGCTCTTCCATCAGCGAATACATCACGATGGCCGAGGCGCCAGCATCTTCCATGCGAGCGAAGTTCTCCAGCTTCTCCGTCAGCGGGGAGGCCGATACCACGATGGGATTTCGCAATTTCAATCCCAGATAGTTTGTTGAAAGGTCGATCATCATTTCCTCGCTGTGGTTATGCTTTCTCAAAGTTCATGGACGCCATGTGCTGATACAGCTTCCAGCGTTCGTTGACATTTTCCTGGGCAGCTTGCAACAGCTTCTTGGCTTCCTCAGGATTGCTATTGACCAGCATGGTGTAGCGCGTCTCGTTGTAGATGTATTGCTCCAACGGAATGCTGGGCGCGCGCGAATCCAGGACGAATGGATTCTTGCCTTCTTTGGACAGAGTTGGGTTGTAGCGGAACAGCGGCCAGTGTCCGGAAGTTACCGCGGCCTTCTGCTGATCGATGCCGTGGACCATGTCATAGCCATGGGCAATGCAGTGGCTGTAGGCGATGATGAGCGACGGCCCGTCGTAGGCCTCGGCCTCCAGGAAGGCCTTCATGGTTTGACCATCGTTGCCGCCCATGGCGATGTGAGCGACATAGGCGCGGCCATAGTTGATGGCCATCATGGCAATATCTTTTTTCGGAGTGCGCTTGCCGCCGGCGGCAAACTTCGCTACGGCACCGAGTGGTGTCGACTTCGACATCTGACCGCCGGTGTTGGAGTAGACCTCGGTGTCGAGCAGCAGGATGTTGACGTTGGCGGTGGAGGCCAGCACGTGATCGAGGCCGCCGTAGCCGATGTCGTAGCCCCAGCCGTCACCGCCCAGAATCCAGACGCTCTTCTTGACCAACTCATCGGCAACCGCCAGCAGGTCGCGAGCTGCGGCAGACTTATCCTTGGCCAACTTCGTTTTCAGTGCTTTCACCCGCTCGCGCTGGGCGAAGATGCCTTCTTCCGTCGATTGGTCAGCCGTCAGAATCGAGGCGGCCAGTTCATCGCCGATGGTCGAGAACAGCCGCTCGACCAACTCCCTGGCGTATTGGTTTTGCTTATCGACGGCCAAGCGCATGCCCATGCCAAACTCGGCATTGTCTTCGAACAGCGAGTTGGACCAGGCTGGCCCGCGGCCTTCGTTGTTGGTGGTGTAAGGAGTGGTCGGCAGGTTGCCGCCGTAGATCGACGAGCAACCGGTGGCGTTCGCGATTAGCGCCCGGTCTCCGAACAAGCGAGTCATCAGCGAAACGTAAGGTGTCTCGCCGCAACCCGAGCAGGCGCCGGAGAACTCAAACAGCGGCTCCAGCAGTTGCGCGTCTTTTACCTGACCATGGGAAAGCTTCTCGCGCGACAATTCGGGGATCGACAGGAAGTAATCCCAATACTCGTTGTACTTCTCGCGCAGCGGCGGCTGTGGTTCCATGTTGATGGCCCGATGCTTGGCTTCGCTCTTGCTCTTGGCCGGGCAGATGGCCACGCACAGTCCGCAACCTGTGCAATCCTCGGGAGCAACTTGCAGTGTGTATTTCAGGTCGGAGAATTCGCGCCACTTGGGCGTCGCGGTCTGGAAGCCCTCAGGCGTGTGGTTGATGCTTTTGGGATCGTAAACTTTGGCGCGGATCACAGCGTGTGGGCAAACCATGACGCACTTGCCGCACTGAATGCAGAGCTGCTCATCCCACACCGGAATTTCCAGGGCGATGTTGCGCTTCTCCCACTTTGTGGTACCGGTCGGGAAGGTGCCATCGATGGGCATGGCGCTGACGGGAATCTGGTCGCCATCGCCAGTGATCATGAGCGCTTCCACGTTGCGCACGAAGTCAGGAGCGTTGGCCGGCACGGCCGGACGCATGTCGAACTTCGCAGTGACCGATTGCGGGACCTTCACTTCGTGCAGATGCTCGAGGGCCGCGTCGACGGCGGCGAAGTTCTTACGCACGATCGATTCGCCGCGTTTGCCGTACGTCTTCTCGATGGAGTGCTTGATGGCGACGATGGCTTCTTCGCGTGGCAGAACGCCGCTGATGGCGAAGAAGCAAGTCTGCATGACGGTGTTGATGCGGCCGCCCATGCCTGCCGCACGCGCGACGTTAACCGCGTCGATCACGTAGAAGCGAAGCTTTTTCGCAATGATGGTTTGCTGCGCCGCTCGAGGCAGATTGTCCCAGACCTCATCGGGTCCGAAGGGGCTGTTGAGGAGGAATACGGCTCCCGGATCGGCAGCCTTCAGGACGTCCAACCGCTCCATGAAGTTGAACTGGTGGCAAGCCACAAAGTTGGCGCGGGAGATGAGGTAGGTCGAACGAATCGGTTTCTTGCTGAAGCGAAGATGCGATGTCGTGACCGCGCCCGACTTCTTCGAGTCATATACGAAGTAGCCTTGCACGTTCAGCTCAGTTTCTTCGCCGATGATCTTGATGGTGTTCTTGTTCGCGCCTACGGTGCCATCGGCGCCCAGTCCGAAGAACATCGCTCTCACCGTCTCGGTCGGTTCGGTCGAGAACGTGGTGTCGTTGTTGAGACTGGTGTGGGTGATGTCGTCCACAATGCCGATGGTGAAGTGATTCTGCGGTGTCGGCTTGGCAACTTCCTCGAAGATGCGAGCGGCCATCGCGGGTGTGAACTCTTTCGACGACAGGCCGTAGCGTCCACCAATCACCTTCGGGAAGCTGGCCATCGGCGCTTTGCCGGCGGTGAAACCTTCTGTTAGCGCGGTGATGACGTCTTGATACAGCGGTTCGCCGATGGCGCCCGGCTCTTTCGTGCGGTCAAGAACGGCGATGCTCTTTACGGTCGGCGGCAATGCTTGCAGGAAGTGCTCCACGGAGAACGGCCGCATCAGGCGGACCTTCAGCATGCCGACCTTCTTGCCTTGGGCAGTGAGGTAGTCGACCGTCTCGTGTACTGTCTCAGCGCCGGAGCCCATCGCGATGACAACATGCTCGGCATCCGGGGCGCCTTCGTACTGGAACAAGCGATATTCGCGGCCCACAATCTTGGCGAACTTGTCCATCACGTTCTGCACGATCGTCGGACAAGCCAGGTAGTAGGGATTCACGGCTTCGCGGCCCTGGAAATAAACGTCGGGGTTCTGGGCCGAGCCGCGCAGTACTGGATGATCCGGCGAAAGGGCGCGGGCACGGTGGGCATGAACCAGTTCGTCGTCGATCATGGCGCGCAGATCGCCCAGGCTGAGCTGCTCAATCTTGGCAACTTCGTGTGAGGTGCGGAAGCCGTCGAAGAAATGTACGAACGGGATACGTGACTCGAGGGTGGCGGCGTGCGCGATCAGCGCCATGTCCATCGCTTCCTGAACCGAATTGGAGGACAACAGCGCGAAGCCGGTCGGCCGGGCGGACATCACATCCTGGTGATCGCCGAAGATGGAAAGCGCTTGGGCGGCAATGGCGCGCGCCGCGACGTGAATGACTGCTGCGGTCAACTCGCCGGCGATCTTGTACATGTTCGGGAGCATCAGCAGCAGGCCCTGCGACGAAGTAAAGGTTGTGGCCAGCGCTCCGGCCTGCAAGGCGCCGTGCAAAGCTCCGGCGGCTCCGCCCTCACTCTGCATCTCGATGACATTGGGGATGCTGCCCCAAATGTTTTTCTTTCCGATCGCAGACCATGCGTCAGAAGACTCGCCCATGGGCGACGAGGGAGTGATGGGATAAATGGCAGCGACTTCGCTGACGTGGTAGGCCACGTAGGCGACCGCTTCGTTGCCGTCCAGGGTTACTTTAATTCTGGGCGTTGTGCCCCCGGCAGCCGGCTCGCCTTCCGGCGAGGGCTGGGTCGGGGCTTCGCTCACCGCCGATGAATTGGTATGAAGGGTGGCGGTGGACGAAGCAGAACAATCCGTTGTTTTCACGTCTTTTTTCCCCCAAGACCGCGCAAAGGCACGGTCGGTTATGAACTTACAGCTAGTAATGTTCACGATAGGCGGGGGATGACGTAGGGGGCTGTGATGGTGGCACTGCCAAGTCTGTGACGCCGGTCACATACAGCAGTTTGCAGGTGTGGAAGAAAACGCGGCCCGGGTCGCGTTCCCGTTTCGCTCCTTATCACCTATCTTGCCCTTACGGGTCACTGACGTTTGTTGCATCGGGCGCTGTTTTCTCTAATCTGGCGCGCAGCTGAACGGCCGGTGACGGCTGTTCTATGTTCCGGCGGTGGTCATGGCGGGAGCGGCCGTTTTCAGCTTTACCGCGATGTCGATAAAGGCTAGCGCTGCCCGGCTAAGTGCCTTGTCTTTGCGGAAGACCAGCGCCAGATCGCGCTGAATGGCGGCATCCGACAGGGTGACGGCAGCCAGAACTTTGGCCTGTAAGTCTTCGACTACGTTGGAACGCGGGATGAAGCCTACTCCCACGCCCACCGCGACAAAACGTTTCATTAATTCGCTCGAGTCCAATTCCATGGAGACGATCGGCTTCAGGCCACGCTCGTGGAAGAGCGTTTCCAAAGCGTCTCGGGTGCGCCCCAGCTTGGGCAGCAGCAGGGGATAGTCCACAACTTCGGCGACGGTGGCCTTAGATCGCCGGGCTAGAGGATGCTCCGGCGGGGTAATGACCACCAGTTCGTCGCGATGAATTGGCACCACCGTCAGCCGCTTATCGTTGACCGGCAGTGAGACCACGCCGAAGTCGCACGAGTTCTCAATGATGGCCTCGAGAATTTTGTTATGCTCCTGCCGCTTGATGTTGACGGCCACATCCGGATACTGGCGCTTGAAGTCAGCGAATACCTCGGGCAGGATGTGCAGGCAGGTGCCTTCGTTGGCCGAGACCACGATTTCGCCGCGTGGTATGCGATGCATTTCGGCCAGCGCGATGAGGACTACGCGACGCTGTTCCAACGTGTCCTCGGCATACTTCTGGAAGACCTTACCCGCTGCCGTGACCGCGACTTTGCCGCCGCTGCGGTCCAGAAGTCTAGCGCCAACCTCTTCTTCAAGCGCGCGGATCTGCGAGGAGATGGCCGGCTGGGTGCGAAAACGCCTCTCCGCCGCTCGCGAGAAGCTGCTGAGCCGCGCTACTTCGAGAAACGTTTCCAGCTGATCGAAATCCATGACAATAAGCCGTTAGCACTTGGCCGTTAGCATTTAGCGCCCGTCGCGTCCAGCCTTACTAAAGCATGTTTTGCGGCGCATGTCATCCCACGCAACCTAGCGCCTACGGTTGCTGTCGCAGGCAGAATACTTTAGAGACGGCGGCTAAATCCAGACAAAGCTCGCGGCAAACTCATCGCGAATCTTCTGAAGGCGTGAGCACGAAATCATTCGGCAGAAAACTGCTTCTTGATCGCGACCACCCCGCTCGTGCCGGGGGCATTGTCGTCGGCATCCCTCGGCCCTTTTGCACCGCCCTCACGCATTTTGGCGCTCACCTCCTCGATCACGATTTCCAGGACCGGCGTTGCGTCCAGATGGGATTTCGGCGCGACAGCATAATCTCGTCCGGCGGTGCGGCCAGGAAAATAACGTGAGGTCATGGCCGCGAACATCGTCTGCTTCAGGTTATCGTCCTCCACCAGCTTCGCGCGGCCGAAGCACATCACGCAGCGGTAGTTCGCGGAGTGATAGCGCGCGTCCCGTGAATACACCAGCCCGTCGACCTCCGTGACCGTCGCACAAACCGGCACGCCAGTTGCCAGATGCTGAATCAAGCGGCTCGACAAACCACCGTGTACATACAGCCGGTCGGGCTGATTGACTGCGTAGTGATACAGCATGGGGATGACGTATGGCCGGCCATCCTGCTCAAAGCCGACATGGGCAACCGAGCCCTGCGCCAGAAATTCCTGGGCGCGATCGGGTACGTTGCGTTCGGCGTGCTGGCGGATAGAGGTGTTCCATGCGGGCGTAGCTGTGGTCTCACTCATGTTGGGGAGCTCCGATTGCTCGCATGCAATCATCGCTCATAACCGGCTCTGCGGAAAGCTCCACGTTCCGTAATATGGGTCACGCAGATTGTCAATTTGAAATACGGAGGCCGGCGTCGCGATCAAGGCAAGTCTGCGAGGACGGAAAGCTGTGTGCAATGCTGCTCTTCAAGATTTGATTCTTCTCCGTGCGCCCCATATCTCTGTGGTGAAGAAGTACGTTGGTTGTCTTGAATTGACATAGGGGTCGCAGCAGCGCGCAAAAAAATAAGGCACGGGGAAAGGAGTAAACCCCGTGCCTGGCGCGCCGGTTAGCGCGCTCTCCTTGCTAATGCAAACTTAGTCGTGCATACCATTAAGGTGCGGATGTTCGATATGCGCGTGTCCGCAACCCAGGGGGCACTCGCCTAGAATCGGCCGGCAGGCCGGATCTTCGCCCACCTCGATCAGCGCCGCCGGAATCTTAATCTCAGCGAACTGCTCTGCCTCAGTGGAATCTTGCAGCGCCGACAGAGACGACTTGCCGCTGGCGATCACCTGGGTCACTTCATCGAAATATCCCGTGCCGACGAAGCGCTGATGCTTCACCGCAGAATAGCCGTGGCTGTACTCGCGCGCGAATTCCTTCTCCTGTACGCGGGAGTAGGCCGTCATCCCCGAGTCTTTGTAGGCACGCGCCAATTCAAACATGCTGAGGTTCAGCACGTGGAAGCCGGCCAGGGTGATGAACTGGAACTTGTAGCCCATCTCGGCCAGCGCCGGCTGGAAGCGCGCAATCGTCGCGTCGTCCAGCTTCTTCTTCCAGTTGAACGACGGCGAGCAGTTGTAGGCCAGGAACTTGCCGGGATACTTCGCGTGGATGGCATCGGCAAAGCGCTCGGCTTCTTTCAAGCTGGGCTCTGAGGTCTCGCACCAGATGAGGTCGGAGTACGGCGCATAGGCTAGTCCGCGCGCTATGGCGGAATCCAACCCGCCATGAATAGCATAGAAGCCTTCCGGCGTGCGTTCGCCGGTGCAGAAGATGCGATCGTAGGGATCGATGTCGCTGGTAAGCAGATGCGCGCTGTTCGCATCGGTTCGCGCCAGCACCAGAGTCGGGACGCCGAGAACGTCGGCAGCCAGTCGCGCCGCAACCAGTTTTTGCACTGCTTCCTGTGTTGGCACCAGAACTTTACCGCCCAGGTGACCACACTTCTTCGCCGACGACAGCTGATCCTCAAAGTGCACGCAAGCCGCACCCGCCTCGATCATCGACTTCATCAGCTCGAAAGCGTTGAGCGGTCCGCCGAAGCCGGCTTCCGCGTCGGCAATCAGCGGAACGAACCAACTGACGCCATTCTTACCCTCGGAGTGATGAACCTGATCCGCGCGCATCAGGGCGTTATTCAGGCGCCGCACCAGGTTGGGCACCGAGTCGGCAGGGTAGAGGCTCTGGTCGGGATACATCTGACCCGCATTGTTGGCGTCAGCTGCGACCTGCCAGCCGCTCACGTAGATCGCCTTCAGACCGGCGGACACCATCTGCACCGCCTGATTGCCACTCATCGCACCCAGAGCGTTGACATAGCTCTCGCTGCTGAGTAGCTCCCACAGGCGTTCAGCGCCCAGGCGGGCGAGGGTGTATTCGATGTGAAGCGTGCCGCGCAGGCGGACCACATCTTCCGGAGTGTAAGGACGAGTGATCCCGTTCCAGCGGGAATCGGACTTCCAGGATTTTGCCAACTGCGCTGCGGATTCGTGGGCCGCCATGCTGTGGTCTCCTCTCGGGTGCGAACGTTTGAGTAGGGGTCGAATCGACCGCTTGCTTGGTTATCGACGGCAAATCTTCAGGGCCCTGCCAGAACCGGGATGAACTTATTGTTCAATATGCTGAACGTCCATTCCGTATAGTGGCCACACAATAGCGGCCTTGCATATCGTGTGGCAAGAGCATTGTTCATAATATTGAACATAAATTCATAATTCTGTACGATGAGATCGGATTCTTTCGTTGGTAGACTGGTTGCCATGCCCCCTGAAAACGATAGTTCGTCGACCGCCGTGGAACGTACGCTGCTGATTCTGGAAGCTGTCGCCCAGCGCGAGGGCGGAATGTCGAACGCGGAATTCAGCCGTAAGCTCAAGATTCCAAAGAGCTCGGCCAGCTACATCCTGCGCACCTTGGAGCAGCACGGTTATCTGCGTCGGAATGGCGAGGACGGCAAATATCAGCTGGGAATGAAGGTCTTGACCCTTTCGCGCGCAGCCTTGGGAGGCGTGGACGTGCGTGAGGCAGCGTTGCCGGTTATGCGTCACCTGGTCGATCGCATTCATCTCACCACCCATCTGGCCATCATGGATCACGCCGAAGCGGTTTACGTCGAGAAAGTTGAGGCGCCGGGGTTCATTCGGGTCAACACCTGGATTGGCCGCCGCATGGAAGTGCACTCCACAGCTGTCGGCAAAGCGTTGCTGGCGTTTCTGGACGAGAAAGAGCGCGACGCGATCTTACGCAAACGCGGCCTGAAGAAGCTGACCACCCACACCATCACCACCCTGCCTCGGCTAATGCAGGAGTTGCAGCGCATCCGCGAAGCCGGTTTCGCCTTGGATGACGAAGAGAACAGCCTGGGAGCGCGTTGCGTGGGCGCGCCGGTCTTCAACAGCGAGGGACGCGTCGAGGCCGCCGTGGCTTCGACCGGCACCATCAACGATGTGCCCCGCGATGCCGTAGCGCATATCGCCGATATGTTGAAGGAAGCGGCACGCCGTATCTCCCACCAGATTGGCTATCGCGGGCCGTACCCAAAGCCGATGGATAGTGAGTAGGGAATAGTGGCTAGAGAGGGCGCGCCTGTCCGGGTCAGGGAATAGCGTCGGAAACTTGCTAGCGTGTCAGGTGCTGCGGCGAATCCGTACCTCGAACTATAATCCCGAATCCCTCTTCTACACGTACCAGTCTGCACGGGTCAGCGGCAGGTGGGTCTCGCCGTTGTCCGGCTTGCTGAATAAGACCTGGTAGAGATTCACGCGACCAGTGGCGAAGGCGTGAGCGCAGCCGGCCATGTAGATCCGCCAGATGCGGTATGTGGTTTCATTCACAATGCGTAGCGCATCGTCGTAGCGCGATTCCAGCCGCCGCCCCCATAGGCGAAGCGTTCGCGCGTAGTGTTCTCGCAGGCTCTCGACGTCGCGCACTTCGAACCCGCAATCTTCGGCTGCCCGTACCGTAGCACCGAGCGGCGCCAATCCCCCATCAGGAAATACATATCTGTCGATGAAGGAAGGTCCTTTGCGGCGAAATATGGCGGAAGCGGCGATCCCGTGGTTCAGGAAGACTCCTCCACGACGCAGCAGCTTCCAGGTTTGTTGAAAGTATTCCGGCAGGTGCGACTCTCCCACGTGCTCGAACATGCCGACGCTGACAATTTTGTCGTAAGCCTCGGGAGCGTGCAGATCACGATAGTCGCAAACCTGTACCTGGCAACGATCCTTGAGGCCAGCTTCCTGGATTCGCTTTTTGGCCAACTCGGCCTGGCGTTCGCTAAGCGTGACTCCCAGAGCATGCACCCCGAAGTGCTTCACGGCATGGAGAACTAAACCTCCCCAGCCGCAACCCACGTCGAGCAGGCGCTCACCTTTGCGCAGCCGCAGCTTGCGGCAGATGTAATCGAGCTTCTGAGTTTGTGCTGTGTCGATGTTTTCATTACCGGCAACGAAATACGCGCACGAGTACACCATGCGCTTATCGAGCCACAACTGGTAAAAGTCGTTGGAGAGATCGTAGTGATAGGTTACGGCTTCCCGGTCGCGATGCTTGGAGTGCACCTTGCCGTGCAGATGCAGGCCGTTGCCGTTGTTACCGTGGTTGTTGTGCGGCAGCCGGAGCAATAAGCCGGCCAGTCGTAACTTGTCAGTCAACTCCAACTCATGAGCCACCAGGTAGTCGGCGAAGTCGAAGCCAGCTTCCAAATTTCCGGCAACATCGAAATCGTCATGCACGTAGGCTTCGCCCAACGTAAGTTCGTTGGCGCCCAGTAGCATCTTGCGTAGCGAGCCGGGATGTTTCAATAGGAGTGTGAAGCGGGGATGTTCCGAGCCGCCCCAGAGCTCACCGTTCCACAGGCGGACAGCGAAATCGCGCCGCGGATAGTCTGCGGCAATGGCATCCAGCAATTGTAGGGAAATGTCGACGGCATGATCGCGGACGTAAGCAGCAAGTGTTGACATGAATCTTCCTCAAGACAACAGTCGCATCGCAGCCCGATTAGCAGACAGCATAAGCGGCTTTCGGCCGTAGATCGAGCAGCTAAATAAATTATAGAAGGCGATTGCCGGTGCGGAAAAAGTATGTTGAGGCTGGCGCAAAGTGGCGCGAATAAAGGAGCCTGTTGTGGGAAAGCGAGTAGAAGGGATTAACGAGAACCCGATTCGAGATGTCGGCAATCACCATTAATCAGGAGGTGTTGGCCGATGAGATAGAAAGGCGCAGCAGTTTGCAGCTTAACAGGGGCCGAGCAGGACAAGATGCGACCTGCGAAAGATTGAACTACTCTTTAAACCGTACGTCGAGTGGGTTTCGTCATTCCCTCCTGCTCGAGCGACTTTTCGATGTTGTTCCACACTCGCGGACTGGGATCCTGCATAGGCACCAGCAGTTTGGCACATTCGGCAATATAGCGAAGGTCAGCCACTAAATCCGAGCACACCGGGCAGCTTTCCAGGTGACGCTTCTCTTCTTCGGTTCCACCGCCATCGATGATATCCGGTAATGCTTTTTGAAACTCCGCACAGGTCATTTATCTCTCTCCCCCGGGAATGGTCTGCGGCTCTGTTCTCACCGCGTCCGCTGCTTGTTTCCCGCCCTTTCCTATCAGGCGCCGCTCTGTCTAACGTCTGGCGGCTTTCTCGGCTTTGCTTAACTTCAAAAGGTCGCGCAGCTTCATGCGCGCCTTGTGTAATTGCGACTTACTATTGCCGATCGAGCATCCCATCATTTCCGCTATCTCGTTATGCTCGTAGCCTTCGACATCGTGCAACACAAATATGATTCGATATCCCGGCGGAAGGCTTTCCACTGCCCGCTCCAGATTTACCCGATCGATAGAGCCGGCCAGTGTGTTGTCGCGCGTTCCAATATCTTTTTTGGGCCCGTCTTCCTGCTGCGGCTCCATGGTTTCCTCCAGCGAAACCTCGGGCAGGCCTTTCTTGCGCAGATGCATGAGCACCACGTTCACCGACAGGCGATGCAGCCAGGTCGAGAACGCGGACTCGCCTCGGAAGGTCGCGATCTTGCGATACAGCTGCAGGAACGCCTCTTGCGTCAGGTCTTCCGCTTCCGCTGTGTTGCCCACCATGCGCAGGCAAAGTGAATATACCCGCCGCTTGTGCAAGCCATACAGAGCTTCGAAACACTCGGCATCGCCCTGTTTGGCGCGGTCGATGGCCTCGTGCTCCGAGATTCCGTTTGCCAGGATCTTTTTCGCAGTTGTCAATGTTATGTACCCGTCTCGATGCACGGTTTGATGCGAGCAGAGTTGCTGCAGTTGCCTGAGGCCCCGCTACCTTATGAAACAGCGTTGTTTAACTACTGTAGAGCACCGTCGCAGATGGATAGAAACCCCGAGAAAGCAACAAGCGCACCACCTGGGCCATCCCGAAAAAATGTCAATTTCAACCGCAATTCTGCATTAGATGTATGGTGTTAGGAATCTGGGACTACTACTGGGCAAGGACACCGCGAAATTAACATGAGAAATGCTTGACAATCGATAGTCCCAGTCTAAAATACCCGACAATTGGTATTAGTTGTTGAGTTTTGGGGCGACTTATTTTATGAATGTTGGCCAGCCGGTGAACACAACCCACAACTATCCTCAGAGCGACGCTATGGACAATCAGTGTCGGCATCCCCGAGTCCAGGTAGTCTCTCGAGACGAAGACGCGGAATACGTAGAGTGTCTGGAGTGCCGCGAAATCTTCGAATCGAGCGAGTTCCGCGACATGGATATCGAATCTAAGATCCCTACCGAAGAAGAAGAGTAAGTAGTTAGGTCGACAGGGCTGCGCAGTGCAGGCTGCCGCAGAAATGTGCCCGCATAACAAAGAAAGCTGTCAAGGAGACTCTGCTGAACTTGCTAGAAGGGCACGGCCCTCAGATCGTGGAAGGGGACGGCCTTTAGGTCGGCCGAAAGTGCTGCAAAATCAACTCGGCTTTAGACAGTGCTGAAAAACCCCGCTCTCGTTTTGTTCGGGTAGAGCTGCCCTTCAGTGTCTGCGTGAGAACTAAGGTTTCGAATTGGTAGTGGAGCACAACCGTCAAGAACCCAGCGCCGTAGGCGCGAAACAGCCTAGCCCAGCACGCAGCCGAACCGGAGTCCCCAATTCGCGCCGCTTTTGCGCGAATTGGGGTAGGATGGCGGAGTGCTGGGTAAGTGGGAAATTGATCCGAGTCTGGTAGGGACGGGAGAGGTTCTCACGCAGACACTTCAGGCCGGCGTTTAAGCCTTTTACCATCCCGAGCCGGCTTCACAGTTTGCTGAAAAACTCGATTGTGGCCGCATCTCGGGTAGAGCTGGCCTTCAGGCCAGCGTTTAAGTCGTTTATTTATTGTTTTCATAGCCGGCTTGAGCCGGCGACACAAGCGTTGTCCGAGTTTTTCAGCACTCTGTTCAGCCGCAGATAAGCAATCCTGGCCGGCTTTTTCGGCGGTCGGATTAGCTTTTGCGGAACAACGCTTTCATGTATTTAGAACTTCCGTGATCTTGACGCAAACCTATCACCGCAACCGCAGGCCTGCATCCGCCGATAACTCCGCCTCGGCGAACTCTCCTGCCAGGAATCGCGGGTAAGCTGCGGCGGCGATCATGGCAGCATTGTCAGTGGAGAGCTGGCGCGAAGGGAAGTACACCGGCAAGCCGTCTTCCTGTCCGCGCCGCTCAAACGTTTCCCGCAAGCTCCGAGTTCGCTGCCACTCCGCCGGTTACCAGCACAGTCGCGGCGTTGTGCTCTTGCGCGGCGGTCAGCGTCTTACCAGTAAGATCATTCACCAGCGCGCGCTGAAACGACGCCACCAGGTCGAGAGTCTGGGGGTCGCAGGCTGCCAGTACATCCGCTGGAGCCGGCATGGTCAGGCTGCGCAAGCTCGTCTTCCGCCGCTCGATGCTCTCGCGCAGGTTGTGGGTTTCGGTATAACGCAGGACAGCCGTCTTGATGCCGCTGTAAGAAAAATCCACGCGCTGTTCGCCTTCTGGATGACGGTTCTGCGGATTGCGGTCGCGGTGTTTGATCTGCGCGAATGGAAATTTCACAGCCTGCGGATTGCCATGTCGCGCCAGAAAATCAATGATCGGCCCTCCCGGATAGCCCAGCTCCAGCAGCTTGGCCACCTTGTCGAAGGCCTCGCCGGCGGCGTCGTCACGGGTGTGTCCCACATCGTGGTATGTCCAGGCAGCGTCCCTTTGTTCGGCGAGAAACAGGTGCGTGTGCCCGCCACTTACCACTAGAGCGAGCACGGGAAACTCCAGATCGTGATGACCGTTCTGCCGCTCCTGCAAAAGGACCGCGTGAATGTGGCCTTCGAGATGGTTCACGCCGATCAGCGGCTTATCCGCGGCGTAGGCCAGCGCCTTGGCGTAGCTGAGACCGACAAGCAGCGCTCCGGCCAGCCCCGGGCCCCTGGTGACCGCCAGCGCGTCGATGGTGTCGTAGCTCCTGCCGGCGTCTTCCAGCGCTTTGCGGACCACAGGAACGATGGCGCGCAGGTGTTCACGCGATGCCAGTTCCGGCACGACGCCACCGTAGGGCTGGTGCGTCGCGATCTGCGAGTACACCACACTCGACACCACTTCCTCGCCCGAGCGGACCACCGCAGCCGCCGTTTCGTCGCACGAGCTTTCGATGCCGAGGATGAAAACGTCGCCCACAAGACCATTGTACGAGGCGGCTAGGCGTTATCATCGAATCCGGATGAGGCAGCACGCCACCCACATCGTTCGCCAGCTGCGCCAGCGCGGCTTTCAGGCCTATTTTGCCGGAGGCTGTGTGCGTGACATGCTGCTGGACCTCACGCCCGCCGATTACGACGTTGCCACCGACGCCACGCCGCCACAGGTCATGCGGATCTTTCCTGAGACCTACGCCGTGGGAGCGCAGTTCGGGGTTGTACTGGTGCCCGCGCCCGATGACGCGCCCCTCCCGTCCGAGCTCACGGACCATCCGAATTATGTCGAGGTTGCGACGTTTCGTAATGATGGCGCGTATTCTGATGGGCGGCATCCCGACCAAGTGCGCTACTCCACGGATCCGAAGGAGGACGTGCAGCGCCGCGACTTCACCATCAACGGACTGCTGATGGATCCGCTCGACGGCAATCGAGTGCTGGACTTTGTGGGCGGCCGCGACGACCTGAAGGCAGGAGTGGTTCGCGCCATCGGAGATCCGGAGCGCCGCTTCCAGGAAGACAAGCTGCGCATGTTGCGCGCGGTGCGGTTTGCGGCACGTTTTCACTACGCGATCGACCCGGATACTTTTGCCGCCATGCAGCGGCTGGCGCCGCTCATTCACCAGGTCAGCAAGGAACGGGTTCGCGACGAGCTGACCAAAATGCTTACCGAAGGCAGTGCGCGAACGGCATTCGAGTTACTGGACAGCTCCGGCTTGCTTAAGCAAGTGCTGCCTGAGATTTCGCGCATGCACGGCGTGGAACAGCCGCCGCAATATCATCCTGAGGGTGATGTGTGGGTCCACACCATGCTCTTACTGGAAAAGCTTCCGCCGCATACGCCCCGCACTCTGGCCTGGGGAGCGCTATTACACGACGTGGGTAAGCCGCCGACATTTCGTGTAGCGCCCGACCGTATTCGCTTCGACGGACATGTCGAGGTTGGAGTCCGCATGGCGGAGGAGATCTGCCACCGTCTGCACTTTTCCAATGAGGAGACCAAGCAGATCGCCGCGCTGGTAGCGAATCATATGCGGTTCGGCGATGTGGAGCGGATGAAGGAGTCGACCCTTAAGCGCTTCATGCGGCTGCCCAAGTTCGACGAGCACATGGAACTGCATCGCATCGATTGCCTCAGCAGCCACGCCGATTTGTCGCTTTACAATTTCGTTCGCGAGCGTTTGCAGCACAGCTCCGACGAAGAGATCAGGCCAACGCCGCTGCTGAATGGCAAGGACCTGATCCAGCTGGGATACAAGCCGGGTCCGCAGTTTCGCGAAATACTGTCGACCATCGAAGACGCTCAGCTGGAAGGCTCACTGCACAGCAGGGAAGAAGCGCTAGAGTTTCTGCGCCACGAATTTCCAGAGCTTGCGTGAAGTTTATAGATCACGAAAGATACACGGTCCGCATCTGCAAGAGCCGCATCTCGAAGCCAACCCGGGGTAATTTTCCGGTGCTAGAATCGAAGCTCGCCATGCAGCACGCCCGTCCGACTCTGCGAAAGATTTTTAGCGAAACCCTGCGCCGCGAGGGAACGAACGGGCCCGTGCTGGCGTGGCCGCTGGCCTGTGGAAGCAAGACTGCAGAGCATACTAATGCCCTAAGCTTTATCGATGGCGTGCTCACGGTTGCTGTTCCCGATAACGCCTGGCGGCAGCAACTGCAAAGTTTCAGGGGGCAGTATCTGGCGTCGCTGAACCAGCTCAGCTCGGAGCCGGTGAAGAGCATCGATTTTGTCATGATGAATCGGCCCCAACGCTGAGCCCGAGGCATTCTCATTCTATGGTTACAGAAAAAGATGTTGCCTATGTCGCCGACCTCGCGCACCTCGATCTCACCGGCGAGGAGCGAGCGCACATGTTGAAGGATCTCAACTCCATCCTGGGATACATCGATCGCCTGAATCAGCTGGACACCAGCAACGTTGAGCCGATGGCGCAGGTCGCGGACCGGTACGTCGAGCGAAAAGACGCCAACGGTTTTTCCTATGCCATGCGTGCGGACCAGCCGCGCCCTTGCCTTCCTCGGGAAGAGGCGCTGCGGAATGCCCCTGAATCGGACGGCATCTTTTTCAAAGTTCCCAAGGTGATCGAACGGTAGACATGAATATTGATCTGCTCACGGTTGATTCGACTCGCACCGCGGTGTTGGAGAGGCAGACGACCGCTGCTGCCCTGGTCGACGCCTTCTACAAAAAGATTTCTGCTGAAGATGCTGCGATTGGCGCGTATCTCGCGCTCAGCAAGGACCGAGCCTACCGCCAGGCCGAGCGCATCGACGCGCTTGCGGACAAAGGCGATGCCCTTCCGCCGTTGGCCGGAGTGCCCGTCGCCATCAAAGACGTTTTCTGCACGAAGGATGTTGTGACCACGGCCGGCTCGAAGATCCTGGCCGAATTTGTATCCCCTTATGACGCGACGGTAGTGAGCCGATTGGAAGATGCGGGCGCGATTGTGTTGGGCAAGACCAATTGCGATGAGTTTGCGATGGGCTCGTCCAACGAGAATTCCGGCTTCCATCCAGTACACAATCCTCGCGATCATTCGCGCGTTCCGGGAGGCTCTTCGGGCGGCTCAGCAGCGGTAGTCGCAGCAGGAACGGCGGTGGCATCGCTGGGCTCTGACACCGGCGGCTCGATCCGCCAGCCCGCGGCCTTTTGCGGTGTGGTCGGGCTGATGCCGACCTACGGACGCGTCTCGCGCTACGGCCTGATCGCATTCGCGTCCTCGCTCGACCATCCCGGTCCGTTCGGCAAAACGGTGAACGACGCGGCGTTGATGCTGCAAGCCATCGCCGGCCGCGATCCGCTGGATTCGACCACGGCCGATCTTCCGGTGCCAAATTACTGCGAGCAGATCGGACGTCCCGTAACCGGCATGAAGATTGGCGTGCCGGCTGAATATTTCGGCGAAGGACTCGATGGCGAGGTACGCGCCGCTGTCGAAATCGGCATTCAGGAACTGGCTATGGCCGGAGCCGAGATCGTGCCGGTATCGCTGCCGCACACGCAATATGCAATTCCCACCTACTACGTGGTCGCGACTGCGGAAGCGTCGTCGAACCTGGCTCGCTATGATGGCGTGCGTTATGGCCTGCGCGCGCGGGAAGGGAAGACGCTGGCCGAAATGTATCGCCGGACGCGGGACGCCGGTTTTGGCGCCGAGGTAAAGCGTCGGATCATGCTGGGGACGTATGTTCTGAGCGCAGGGTATTACGATGCGTATTACCTGAAAGCGCAGCGGGTACGCAGCCTGCTGGCGCGCGACTTCGATGAAGCTTTCGCCAAGGTGGATGTGATCGTTACGCCCACAACGCCGACGCCGGCGTTCAAGCTGGGCGAGAAGACTGACGACCCGTTGGCCATGTATTTGGCTGACATCTACACCGTGACGGCCGACTTGGCCGGCATTCCGGGAATCTCGATTCCATGTGGCAAGAGCAAAGACGGGCTGCCGATCGGGATGCAGATTCTGGGCAAACACTTCGCTGAGGCGACTATGATCCGCGTGGCGCACGTGGCGGAGCACGCCCTGGCGTCGAGAGTTTAGCAGCGAGTCTGTGGGTATCGCCGGCTGAACAGTTTGCTGAAAAACTCCAGTTTGATCCGTCTTTGAAGGTGCGCCCCTTCCAAGATCGACCCGCATTCTTCTAATGAGCTGCGGCGACCGCCGCATTTCCGGCGGCGTTCACTTGTGCCAGCAGATTTTGCGCCTGCTTCGCCGTTCCATCCTTTGGTGAACGCGACAAGTAAGCCTGCAATTCACATTTGGCATCGCGATAGAGTTTGAGCGGAACCAGCGCGTAGGCCTCCACCAGATGAAGTCCGGCGAAACCGTTGCCGCCCATCTTCTCCGCCTGCCGCGCAAATTGCAGCCCTTTTTCGTACATGCCTTGGCCGATGGCAGCTTTCGCCATCTCGAAATATCCCTGCCATGACCGCGGCGACAGCGACACGCCACGCTGCGACGCATTCATGGCATCGTCGTATCGTCCTTCGTGGTTGTAAACCACGCCGAGCGCCAGGAACGCAGCGCCATCACTGGGATCGTGGTGAATTGCCTGTTGCAGCGACTCCTCTGCGTCCGCCAGGTGCAGCTCGTCCATCTCGATGATGCCGCGCAAGGTGAGAGCAGCAGCAAACTCGGGCGCAATCTGCAGCGCGTTGTCCAGGAACTGAAGCGCCTCGGCATTCTTGCCGGCAACAAATGCCTGGTGCGCCTTGCGATATTCTTTCTGGGCCCGGTCGGGAACCAGCATCTGGGCCACGGAAACAGTTGCCGCAGACCCATATGTCGCGTCGGCATTCACCGGCAGGCGCAGCTCGAGCTTGGGACGTCCCAGCTGCACCGTCACCTGATCGCTCACCTGCACGTCACCCGACTCAGCCACCACTTCGTAGCTGCCTTTGGGAATGTTGTAAAGTGCGAAGGTACCGTCTGGTTGGGTGTAAGTCACCGTCACCGGAGAAGAAGAGTTCGGGGCATGCAGTTCCACGCGTGCGTCCGATGCGGGTTTGCCGTCGGCGCCGAGGACCTGGCCTTCCAGCCCGCTTGGCGTGAGGGTGTTGGCGTCGACGCCAGCCGAAGCTGGCGAATTTTGAGCGTTGAGAACCGCAGTCAGGAAAAGAGAGAGCAACAGTGTTGCCGCCGGGGCCCAGGGAGCCATACAGTCCGCCTGCTCGCTGAATTTCTGCGAGGTGTTGTCCCGTGTTCCGCTTCTGGCGGCGGATTCCGGGGAGCGCCGCGCTCGACACAACGTGGGTAGCACGTTGCGCTGTTTCCTGAGATGAAGGATTTCGGCAAGAGTTGGCCGGCACTTCCGCGGCCTGCAAAAAATATTTGCTTGGTAACAGAAGCAACTCTGGTGGCCTGTGCGCGAGCAAGAAAAATCCATGTACGCAAATAAATCGGTGGTAATTCATCCCGCCCGTAATGTCTTAGGAAGCCTGCGCGTGCCGGGGGACAAATCGATATCGCATCGCTATGCCATGCTAGCCGGGCTGGCCGCTGGACGCTCACGGTTGGAGAACTACGCTCCCGGCGCCGACTGCGCCAGCACCCTGGGTTGCATGCGAGCGCTCGGTTGCGAGGTCGAGCGCGATGCACAAGGCGCCGTGACCATATCCGGGCTGGGGCCCCAGCTGCGTCAGCCAACCACGGCGCTCGATTGCGGCAATTCAGGGTCGACCATGCGCATGCTGTCGGGAATCGTCGCGGCACAAAATTTCTCCAGCGAGCTGATTGGCGATGCGTCGCTTTCGCGCCGGCCGATGAAACGCATCATGGAGCCGCTGACCCAGATGGGGGCGCGCATTCAGGCAGCGGAAGGAGATCGCGCGCCGCTGCGCATCACGGGCAGCAGGCTGCACGGCATTGAATGCCGGCCACCGGTTGCCAGCGCGCAGGTGAAGACGTCTGTGTTGTTCGCCGGCCTGCTAGCCGAGGGGACGACCGTTGTGGAGGAGCCGGCGCGTACTCGCGATCACGGCGAGCTGGCGTTGCGCGCCTTCGGCGCCGAGGTCGAGCGCACCCGAAACACCGTCAGCATCGCCGGCGGACAGACGCTGCATCCGCTGGACAGCTACGTGCCTGGCGACATCTCCTCGGCCGCGTTCTTCCTGTGCGCGGCATCGATCTTTCCTGAGTCGAATCTCGTCATCGACGGCGTGCTGCTGAACCCGACTCGTTCGGCGCTGCTCGACGTGCTGGCGGCGATGGGCAGCCGCACCTCCATGGTGCGGGTTGAGGAGCAACACGGCGAACTGGTGGGAACCATCGCGCTGGTGCCGGGGCAGGGAAGACATGTGTTGATCGAGGGCGCGATGACGGCGTTGCTGATCGACGAGCTTCCGGTGCTGGCCGCGGTCGCCCCCTACACTGTGGGAGGTATCGAGGTGCGCGATGCCGGCGAGCTGCGCGTGAAGGAGTCTGATCGCCTCAGCGCGGTTACGCGAAATCTTGAGGCCATGGGCGCACAAGTGGTGCAGACTGCCAATGGCTGGCGCATTCCGGGCGGCCAGCGTCTGCATGGCGCCGAGATCGAGAGCTACGACGACCATCGCATCGCCATGGCGTTCGCCATTGCGGCTCTGCGCGCCGAGGGCGATACGCTGATCAAGGACGCGCAATGCGTCGACATTTCCTATCCGGCGTTCTTTGAGGATTTGGAGAAGCTGGTGGAGCGGTAGGGGGCGGGCTAAAGTGTCTGCGTGAGAACTAAGGTTTCGCATTGGTAGTGGAGCACAACGGTCAGGAACCCAGCGCCGTAGGCGCGAAACAGCTAAGCCCAGCACGCAGCCGAACCGGGGTCCCCAAGTCGCGCCGCTTTTGCGCGAATTGGGGTGGGAGGGCGGAGTGCTGGGTAAGTGGGAAATTGATGCGAGTCCCGTAGGGACGGCAGCGGTTCTCACGCAGACACTAAAGGCCGCTTGTTTTCGGGGAGTGGCAGACGGCGCAGCTGAAGCTACGCCCCTTCAAGTCGGTCAGGATCGAGTATCGCGGGCGTAGGGGTCCCTCGGCTGCGCTCGGGATGACAGACAGTGAAGGGCCGTCGTTGGCGTCGCCCATTACTGCGACGTCAGGTATTCCACTGCTTCCTCAATTGCCGACACCTGGATCTCAGTCATCCCAGCGGCCTTCAGCGATTCATTCAACTTCGTCAGGTCGCCCATCTTCAGCTGCGCCCACTGTGCGATGCCGGGCTTCGCTGCCTGAGCGGCTTCGTGATACAGCTCGATGGCTTGCGATGGGGCAGTGCGGTCGCCTCCTTCCACCACGCGCAGCGCAGCCGACAATCCTGTGCTGGCCGCCTCCAGCCCGTTGATCGAACCCGGCGGCGCGCCCTTGTCGCCGCGTTCGATCTTTTCAATCGCACTCTCCAGAGCAGTCACCTGGCCCAGGATCGCGGAATCTTTGCCGCCGAGCATCGGCTTCAGCTCTCCCAGGTGCTTCTTTACTGCGCCGATCTCGGCCAGCGTCCGGCGACTGCTGCGCACTTCGCCGAAGATCTCCAGCCCTAACTTCAGCTGCTCATCCAGTTCGGCGTGCGTGATGGCGGAGCGCGGGTCCATCTCGATCTTCAGAGGCTGGGTTAACGCATTGCCGTCGACAGTCAGCTTCACCTGATAATTTCCCGGCACCACCAGAGGCCCATGTGGAGCGCCGTAGCCTTCGTCTTCTTCGGTCTCGTCGCTACCGCCGGAACTGGCCCACCGCAAATCCCACACAAAGCGATGCGCACCCGCTGTGTTCTCCAGCACAATCGGCTTGGGTATCCAGCGCTCCGCAATCGCCATCGGAGGATGATGTTCGGTCGGCTTCTTCGCTCCGGCAGTAAAACGACGCACCAGTTTTCCGCCGGGATCAAAGATTTCCAGCTTGACGTCCTTGCCTGCGGAGTTGAGGTAGTAGTCGAGAATGGCGCCGCTGGGCGGGTTCTTCGCTGTCGGCTCCTCGGGCGGAAGCGGCGATCCGAGAAACACATCGTTGTCGATGCGGACCGTCGTCTCCGGCTTGTAGAGCTGCGCCGCCGGCGGTTGCGTATCGACCTGCCGCAGCGGCGTGATGTCATCCATGATCCAGAACGAGCGCCCGTAAGTGGCGATGACCAGATCGTCGCCGTGGATAGTGATGTCGCGAATCGAAGTCACCGGCAGATTCAGCTGGAGCGGTTGCCAGTGATCGCCGTCATCGAACGAAACGTAAACCCCGAGCTCCGTGCCGGCGAAAAGCAGCCCCTTGCGCGCGATGTCTTCGCGGATGGCATTGACATACCAGCTGTCGCCGATGCCGCTGACGATGGGCTGCCACGTTTTGCCGTAGTCGCGGGTGCGATAGATGTACGGCTTCTGATCATCCAACCGGTGCCGATCGACGGCCACGTACGCCGCGGCCGGGTCGAAGCGCGAAGCTTCAATCATCGCGATCTTGCTCCAGTCGCTGAGGCCCGGAGGCGTCACGTCCTGCCAACTTTTGCCGCCATCGCGCGTGAGGTGCAGCAGCCCGGTGTCGCTGCCTGCCCAAATCTCATTCGCCTTCAGCGGTGACGGAGCGATGCTGAAGACGACGCCATAGCCGCGCTGCTTGGAGTTTTCGACGGTCGCCGGCCCGGAGCGCTTGTCGCCCGCAACACTCGGCAACGCGCCGGTGAGGTCGGGGCTGATCTCTTTCCAATGCAGGCCGCCGTCGGTGGTCTTCATGACGAATTGCGTGCCCAGGTAGAGCGCGTTCTTCTCGGCCGCCGACGGCACCAGCACCGGCGTCCAGGTATCGCGATACTTGCGTTGATTGATCTCGCTGCCGAAGTTGGGCATGGGCCAGGGCGTGATGTCCTGGCTCAAGGAGGTTCGACGGTCCCAACGAATCACACTGCCGTAAACGCCACTGGCGTAAAGAACGTTGGGGTCGCTGGGGTCGGGCACAATCCAGCCACTCTCGCCGCCGCCGACCATGTACCAGTCGCGTCCGGTGATCTGCCCGTGATCGGTGCGATTGGGAACGGCGATGCTGCCGGTGTCCTGCTGCGCTCCGTACACGTGATAAGGAAATTCGTTGTCGGTGATGACGTGATAAAGCTGCGCGGTCGGCTGATTGAACCACGACGACCACGTCAGCCCGCGATTCACGCTGATGGTCGTGCCCTGATCGGTGCCCAGGATTAGGTGGGCCGAATCTTTGGGATCGACCCAGAGCTGGTGATAGTCATCGCCGCCGGGCGCGCCGCGCACGATCGAGATAGTTTTGCCGCCGTCGCTAGAACTGTAGAGCGCGATGTTCGGCATGTAGATGACGTCAGGGTCATTGGGATCGATGGTGATGCCCATGAAATACCAGCCGCGGCTGGTGATGCGCGGATCGCCATTGGCCAGCGTCCAAGTGTTGCCGCCATCGTCAGAGCGATACAGGCCGGACTTCTTGCCCGCCTCCATCAAGGCATAAACGCGCTTGCCGTCGGGTGAGACCGCAACTCCCACGCGGCCCCAGTCGCCATCAGGAAGGCCGTTGCCCGTGAGCTGCGTCCAGGTCGCGCCGCTGTCAGTCGAGCGATACAGGCCGCTGCCCGCTTGCAGCGGAGCATAGGTGCTCCACGGCGGGCGACGCGTGTTCCAGGTGCCGGCGTAGAGAATGTTGGGGCTGGCGGCTGCGATGGCGAGATCGGAGATGCCGGTGCTCGGGCCTTTATCCAGTACGTGGGTCCAGGTTGCGCCGCCATCGGTCGACTTGAACACGCCGCGCTCGCTGTTGGGGCCGTAGGCATGACCGAGCGCGCCGACGTAGACGATGTCCGCGTTCGTGGGATCGACGAGGATGCGGCTGATCTGGCGGGAATCGCGTAGGCCGATATTCTTCCAGGTGTGGCCAGCGTCGGTGGATTTGTAAACTCCGTCGCCGGAACTGAGCGCGGAGCGAATATCGGATTCTCCGCTACCAGCGTAGAGCACGTTGGGATTTGAGGGCGCAACTTCCAGCGCGCCGATCGAGGCGATGGGCTGGCCGTCGAAAACCGGCTGCCAGGTGATGCCGGCGTCAATGGTCTTCCACACGCCGCCGTCAACCGAGCCGAAGTAGAAGACCGCTCCGCCTCCGGGCACGCCGGTGACAGCCACGGCGCGGCCTCCGCGGAACGGGCCGATCAGCCGCCACTGCAAGCCGCTCAAGAGTTCCGGTGCAACGGTTTGCGCCGGGAGGACGTTGTTCAGAAATAGCAACGCGAAAACAATGACAATCGAAGAGAAGAAACGTCTTACACGGTGACTCAATCGGAGGTCCTCTACCCTGCAAAGATCGGTGCGAATAGATTACACTTTCGCGAGGCCATCGATGCGCGGGTGAGGCTGGCAAGTGGGGCTAGCCGCAGTGGAGAGGGATGGATGGCCGCGTGTGTCTTGTATCAGGGTACGACTTTACAAGCTGCTGAGAAACGGATTTCGCATTGTTTGGGTAGAGCTGGCCTTCAGGCCAGCGTCTAAGTCGTTTATTTATTGTTTTCATAGCCGGCTTGAGCCGGCGACACGAGCGCTGTCAGAGTTTTTCAGCAAACTGTGAAGCCGGCTCGAGCAATCATAAGGAGCTTGGACGCTGGCCTGCAGGCCAGCTCTAGCCGTACATAATGAAGCTTGGGGAACAGGTTCCCGTTGGCGGTGGAGTACAGCGGCCGAGAAACCAGCGCCGTAGGCGCGGAAGAGCTTAGCCCAGCACGCAGCCGGACCGGGGTCCCCGATTCGCGCCGCCTTTGCGCGAATTGGGGTGGACGGCGGAGTGCTGGGTAAGTAGGAAATTATATGAGTCCCGTGGGGACGGCAGAGGTTCTCATCCCCACGCTGAAGGCTTTCTCGTGATGACAAAGGAATAAAGAGTTCGCGCGGTGTACGCTCCGGCTCCGGTGAATACGGCCCGCAGTCGGAGCCCATTGCGTGACCGAGCCTTGAAGCCTGCTCTATCGAAAGCTTACCGGAGTCGTTCAATGGATTATTTGGTGATGAATTAATGATGCCGAAATCGCGGGCCGCACTGGCCCTCCTCTTACTTTTTTTACTCTCGACTTTTTCTTCCCATCTCTGGGCACAAGCCGTCAACACAAACATCCTCACCGAAATGAAGTGGCGCAATATCGGGCCGTTTCGCGGCGGACGTACGCGCGCTGTTTCCGGTGTCCCTAGCCAGCCTAACGTGTTTTACGCGGGTGCGGTGAACGGCGGCGTGTGGAAGACCACTGACTTCGGACGCACCTGGCAGCCCATCTTCGATCAGCAGCCCACCGGCTCGATTGGCGCCTTGGAAGTTGCGCCGTCGGATCCCAACATCATCTACGTCGCCAGTGGCGAAGGCCTTCATCGTCCCGACTTGTCGGTGGGCGACGGTATCTACAAGTCGACCGACGCGGGCGCGACCTGGAAGCATCTGGGCCTGCGTGACGGCCAGCAGGTTTCCGAACTCGCTATCGACCCGCACGATCCCAACCGGGTGTTTGTTGCCGTAGTCGGTCATCCTTATGGCCCGAACACCGAGCGCGGCATCTTCCGCTCGACCGACGGCGGCCAGACGTTCGAGCGCGTTCTTTATAAAGACGAAAACACCGGCGGCAGCGACGTAAAGATCGATCCGGCGAACCCGAATATCGTGTATGCCACATTGTGGGAGGCGCGCGAAGGGCCGTGGGAAAACGGTGGCTGGAACGGCGCTGGAGCGGGCATCTTCAAGTCGACGGACGGCGGCACCACCTGGAAGCAGCTTTCTCGCGGCCTGCCCGGCGGCATCGTGCAGGCGTACATCTCGATTGCGCGCAGTAATCCCAAGCGGCTGTTTGCGGTGGTCGCGCTGAAAGACACGGTTGAGTTCTACCGCTCCGAAGACGCAGGCGAAACTTGGGCGACGGTGACCACCGATCCTCGGCCTCGGGTGCGCATTGGCGGCGGTGGCGATCTGCCGATTGCCGCCATCGATCCCAAAAATCCCGACGTCATCTACGTGGCCAGCATCGTGACCTGGAAATCGGTGGACGGCGGCCAGACCTGGGAGGCGTTGCGTGGCGCGCCCGGCGGCGACGACTATCAGAATGTCTGGATCAGTCCGAACGATTCCAACACCATCATCCTCACCAGCGACCAGGGCGCCATCATCACGGTGAATGGCGGCCAGACGTGGAGCTCGTGGTACAACCAGCCGACGGCGCAGCTTTATCACGTGAACGCCGACAACGCGTTTCCGTATCGCCTGTGCGGCGGGCAGCAGGAGAGCGGCTCGGTCTGCATCGCCAGCCGCGGCAACGACGGCGAGATCACCTTCCGCGACTGGCATCCTGTGGCCGCCGAAGAATATGGCTACGTGGTGCCTGACCCGCTCGACCCGGACATCATTTACGGCGGCAAGCTGACGCGCTACGACCGGCACACCACGCAGGCGCAGAACATTATGCCGATGCCGCTGGGCGGCCCTGACTTTCGCGTGATTCGCACCGAACCTATCGTCTTCTCCCCCTTCGATCCGCACCGCATGTACTTTGCCGCGAACACGCTGTGGGTGACTGCACAACGCCGGCAACAGCTGGAAGCAGATCAGTCCGGACCTGACGCGCAAGACGTGGGAGATTCCGGCGACGGTGGGAATTTTCAAGTCCGAGCCGTCAGCGCAGCCCAAGCAGCGCGGCGTGATCTATGCAATGGCGCCGTCGCCGCTCGACGTCAATCGCATCTGGGCGGGAACCGACGACGGCCTCATCTGGCTGACTACCGATGGCGGCAAGAATTGGAACAACGTCACGCCACCGCAGCTTTTGGCATGGCAGAAAGTTTCGATTATCGAGGCCAGCCACAGCGACCCGCAGACAGCGTATGCGGCGATCAACACTTTGCGGCTTGACGATTTGCGGCCGCACATCTATCGCACGCGCGATGCGGGCAAGACGTGGACGGAGATCGTGAACGGCATTCCGGCGAACGAGAATGTGAACGCGGTGCGTGAGGATCCCAAACGCAAGGGCCTTCTTTTCGCCGGCACCGAGCGCGCGGTGTACGTCTCGTTCGACGATGGTGATCACTGGCAGTCGCTGCGGCTGAATATGCCGGCGACGTCGGTGCGCGATGTGCTCATCAAGAACGACGACCTGGCGGTGGCGACCCACGGACGCGGTTTCTGGATCCTGGATGACATCACGCCGCTACGGCAGCTGGACGACAAGGTGCTCGCCGGCAACGCGTATTTGTTTGCTCCGGAGCTGGCGTATCGCGTCCGCTGGAACACGAATACGGACACGCCGCTGCCTCCGGATGTGCCGGCAGGGCAGAATCCGCCGGACGGCGCTATCTTCAACTATTACTTGAAGTCTTCGCCCTCGCAGCCGGTGACACTGGAAGTTGTAGACAAGGGCGGCAAGGTGGTTCGACGCTTTTCCAGCGCCGATCCGGTGCCTCCGCCGGATCCGCAGCTGAACATTCCGTCGTACTGGCTGCGGCCGGTGGAGAGGCTGTCGAACGCCGGCGGCTTCCATCGCTTCGTGTGGGACATGCACTACCGCCGGTGCCTGGACTGAAGCCGGAGTATCCCATTTCGGCCGTGGACGACAACACGCCGCCGGCGCCGACTTCGCCCTGGATTTTGCCGGGACAATACCGCGTGGTGCTGACCGTCGAAGGGCAGAAGTACATTCGGCCGCTGACGGTCGAGATGGATCCGCGGGTGAAGACGTCGCTGCCCGACTTGCAAAAGCAGTTCGATTTGTCGCAGCAGGTGTATCAGAGTGTGTTGTCGCTACAGCCGGTGGTCGAGCAGGCGGCAGCGGCGCGAACGCAACTCAACGCAATGCGCGCCAGGTCGAGCGGAGCGGAGGCAGCGAAGCTTGAGGAAGTCAGCAAGCAGCTGGCGACGCTTGAGGGCGGCGGCCGGCGGCGGCGCGGCTGGTCCGGTAACCGAGAGCCTGACCAGCGTGCGCGACTCGCTGCTGCAGATCTTCACCATCTTGCAGGAAGTCGATGCACCGCCCACGACGCAGGCGACCGCAGAGCGCGCAAAAGCTCCAGCAATCGACCACTGCGTTGATAGCGGAGTGGAAGCAGTTTCAGGACGCGGAGCTCGCGCCGTTGAAGATTCAGCCGTAGCGAGAGCGCGTTATTTCAGCAGAGATTCGGTGATCGCCAGCCATTCTTTCTCGAGCGGATCGCTGGCTGGAGCCTTGTCGGCGCGGCGATACCAATAGCCGGCGTTGGAGGAGTCGCCTTCCTTGCGATGCAGATAGGCATGCACCCAGGCGCCGGCGGGGCCTTCGTCTTCCTGGGCAGCTTCATGCGCCCGCTTCCAGTCTCCTTTTGCATCCCACCACAGGCCGGCCAGGGCTGGAGTCAGGTCGCGCGGCGGATCCTCGCGTTCGAGCGAATCGCGAAATTGTTGCATGGTCATACAGGGTAGGGTAAGGCAATGCGGCGGTGGTGTACAGGGTGGAGAGGGTTAAGAGATGGTGAAAACGTTGGTTCGTCGCTGAGGTTAGTGAAAAGCGATGCCGGTGGTTGTGGCGGGAGTAGGGGTCCTTCGACTCCGATCGCTGCGCTCACTCCGCTCAGGATGACAGGAGGAAGAGGATCGGTGACTCCGCTCAGGATGACAGCAGAGAAGGAGCGTCGGACGGTGGGTTCGGGATGGCTGAGCGAAGACGAGAAAAGCAGATCCCTCGCGAGCCGAAGCCCGCTCGTGATGACAATTCCCAAATGTTGAAGCGCCCGTCCACCAAACAATGCATTGTTTAGGCTTTGCGTTGCTTACTGACTGCTGGTGCTGACTGGTGCGGGATCGCCTACGAAGTCACGTTTGGCTTGTGGGGGATGATGCCGGCCTCGTAGCCCATGTCCAGCAGCTTGGCGATGGCTTCGCGGCCATCCTTGCCGTAATCGAGGGTGCGCTCGTTGACGTACATGCCGACGAATTTGTCGGCCATCTGCGGCTCCAGGTCGCGGGCAAACTGCATGGCGTACTGCAGCGCTTCCTCGCGGTTGTCGAGCGCGTACTGGATGCTGTCTTTCAGCGCGGTGCAGCAGGCGGCCATCAACTCCGGCCCAGATCGCGGCGGATGGCATTGCCGCCGAGCGGCAGCGGCAGGCCGGTCTTGTCGCGCCACCACTTGCCCATGTCGAGAATCTTGTGCAGTCCAACCTTGTTGAAGGTGAGCTGGCCTTCGTGAATGATGAGGCCGGCCTCGAATTTGCCTTCGAGCACCTTGGGAATGATCTTGTCGAAGGGCACGACGTCGGTGGCGATGTCGGGCGCGAAGAGCTTGAGCGCCAAGTAGGCGGTGGTCATGGTGCCGGGAACCGCGATTTTATGCTGCGTGATCTCTTCCAGCGGAATGTTGCGCGAGGCGACGATCATGGGGCCGTAGCCCTCGCCCACGCTGCCGCCGCTGGGCATCAGCGCGTACTTGTCCTGAACGTAGGGATAAGCGTGAAATGAAATCGCGGTGATGTCGTAGAAGCCTTCCATCGCCTTGCGATTGAGGGTCTCGATGTCGGACAGCGTGTGGGTGAACTTCACGTCCGGGATGCGCACCTTGTTGGTGGCCATGCCGTAAAACATGAACGCATCGTCGGAGTCCGGACTGTGCGCCACTTTAATTTCGCGAATATTTGATGGGCTGCGGGTCATAGAAACGGCAGCTTCCAGGCGAACTTCAGTTGATACGAGGCGCGATACTCACGCCCAGGTTGTAAACCAGCCGAAGCCGATTACAGACTGCGGCGCAGACGAAGCGAAGCCGCCGCCGAAACCAGCACCTTCGACACTTCAGCAAACAAGAACGGATACAGCCCGAAGAAGGCGGCTTGCTTCCAGCTGTGCGTAACGATGGCCAGCCAGCTGATCCCGCCGGCAAATAGAATGATCTCGGCGATGACGGCGGCCACGGTGTTGCGAACGAAGCTGGGATTCCCGCGCTCGACGATCCATCCGGCGACAAACGCGATTACCGGATAAGCCCACAAATATCCCGCGGTGGGACCGATTAATTGGGCGATGCTGCCGGGTCCGGCGGAAGCGAATACCGGAAGTCCCATGGCGCCCCATCCCAGATACAAGGCTGCGGCCGCGAATCCGCGACGGCTTCCCAGGGTGAGGCCAACCAGCAACACGCCAAAATTCGCCAGCGTGAGCGGCACCGGGGTGAAGGGAAGCGGCAACATGATGCGGGCGCACACCGCGATCACCGCACTGGCAGAAATCACCAGCACCGTATTCTTCAATAGACTGACGGGCTGCTCGGCTACCTGGCTGTCAAGAATATGGATTGTGGCTTTCGACATGAGTTCCTCGCGGAATGAACAAGACTACTTGAACGAACTTAATCCGGCAGTGCTCTGCGTCACATGTTTACCGCTCAACTGAACCGGCCCTTCCGGTTCCCTTCCACCACCCCTTCAAGTCCAACTGCGGGACTTGTCGGGGACTTCGAGGCTTCGATCCCATCCGGTACGGCCGAGGGGGTTAAAGGCCCGGGAGCCTGGCGAAGATGCCGCTTCACGCGGAAGTGAATCGCCAAAACTACGGCTACGACGGCTACAGTGCAGAGCACCAGAACCGTAAAGAAAACTTTGATTACCACAGAGATTCAGGATAACAGAATGGAGTGACTCGAGAATCAGGTTTTCGGACGGCGTCATCGGGGTCCAGACACGGGTTGCAACCGGCGTTTGACGTCGCCCAATTGAGTCTTGTTTGATCGGCACATCAATTCGTCGCATACCACGGCACCGCCTGCGACAGGTCGCAAGAGATGACGAAGCTTTCCGGGTTCCGTCCGATAGCCGGTTCCGGACAGCCGACAACTGACAACTGACAACTGACCGCCGACAACAAGTTAGCGAGTGAGAATGTTGTAGGTCTGTCCCTGCATGGAATCCACGCAAGCCGCCTTCAGAGTGTTTCCGTCCGGAGAGATGGTGCCGGCGCAGCGCCCGTTGGAGCGAGAGCCATTGGTATACGCGGCGGTGTAGGTGCTCTCAAACTGCAAGCCGCGTATTACGCCCGTGCCGCGAGACATTCCGCCGACGCCACTTGCGGTATAGGTGAAATTATTTCCGCGCTGCACGGTCTGATACGACACGCCCTGAACATCATGCCAATAGCCGGTCAAGTTGATCTCGGGCTCGCGTTTCATCGGCTCCGGTGGAGCGTTGTTGGCTTCCTGATTGGCGTTTTGATTCGCAGCAGGCTCGGGCTGCGATTGCCGTATCGAATTGTTCGCAGCCTGTTTCTCGGGCTGCTTGGTGCGCGCCGGCGCCTGCTCGTCGCCGTTGTCGGCGGCATTCTCCGCTTCGGACACCATAAGATCGACGCCCGATCCGCTCTTCACCTTCTCGCCGGCCACAGGAAATTCCTGGATGACGGTATTGCGCGGTACTCCAGGCTTCGGTTTACGCTCGATGGTCCCCACATGCAGTTGATGATCAGCCAGTGACTGTCGCGCGTCGGGCAGCGACTCGCCAACCAGCGGCGGAACTTCAACCCCGGACGCCTGCGACAAGACCAGGTCCACACTCGATCCTGAGTCGACGCTGGCGTTGGGCAGCGGCGACTGGCTGAGCACAACGTTCGGCGCCTCGGCCGACTCCTCGCGCTTCTTGCTGCCGACTTTCAGATGCAACGCCGCCAGTTTTCCGGTCGCATCCACTAGCGTGTTCCCCTGGAGATCCGGAACCGTCACCTGCTTGGGAGCCATCGCAATGGCGATCACGATAATGGTAACGATCACGGCAGCGATGATGCCGATGATCTTTCCCATCGATCGCTTCTTCGGCGGAGGCGGAGGAGGCAGAACTGGCTCAACTCGCTGGGACTCCGGAAACCTGTCCGCTACCACTTCCGGTTCTGGCGTTACGGCTGCCGCAGGGCCCGATCCTGGCCGCTTTTGCTCCGTGCCCGGACCACAGGCTTCGCCCACCATCGGCTTCAGCGCATTCACCAGCAGCTGCACATCGGAATTCCAGCGCGGGTGCGTCAGTTCAACTCCGTTGCGAAAGGCAAATTCCTTCAGATCGTCGGGCAGTTCTTCCGGCCGGGGCATGGTAGCGCCGCGCACCAGCACGGGAACCACGGGGATGTCGCGCTTCAAGGCCGACGCGGTTTCCAGACGCACGAAATCCGAGGGATCGTCGAGGCGGCGATTGCCTGCGGCATTTTTGGCGTCCACCCATCCCTTGCCGACCACGGCCAGCAGCACGCCGCAGGTGGCCACGCTGTCGTCGATGGCTTTGCGAAAATCGCGCCCCACTTCAATGGCCGCCACATCCATGAAGACGGATGCTTCGCCGAAGACGGCCACCAAATCGTCGAACAGACGGCCTGCTTCGCCCTCCGAGTCCTCACGACGGTAGCTGATGAAGATGGCGCGCATTCGGCATTCCTCCCCGGGATGACATCACCTACAACTATTGAAGCTCCGATTAAGCCTGGTTTTGAAGGGGGGCCTTTTAGGCCGTCCGTAAGTCCCGCAAAATTAGTTCGGCTTTTAGCCCCTGAGGAGCCTCGGCTTGACTCATTTTAAGTTTCCCTAAACCACAGGCGATTGCGAGAACCGGCGCTTAAAAACACAGCGCAAACAGTAAGGATCATCGCGGATCAACCGCGCTGGAAATTTTCTTTGTTAGAGCGTGAGAGCCGGCGAGCCATCAGGCAAGTAAGGGTCTTGGCCGCCGCCGTCCGCGTGCCATGTACTGTAACGCTAATAAAATCAAATTGCCAAACGCGAAATTCGGCCGCCGTGGCGGGTAGTATATTTCCTGCATGTCATCGTCGCCGGGCCCCGTGCTTCGACTCTTTTCCTTACGCACCGTCGTGCCAGCCCAGTCGGCACCTGCAGGGTCGAGCGGCAGTCCCTTAAAGCGGCGCAGAAGCGACCGGTCCGTATTCGAACGCCGATTGTTCATGGTGCTGGCTGCGGTGGCGCTCATCTACGCATTTCTGGCCGGCTTGCGCACTCTGAAGGATTACGACCTGGGCTGGCAGCTGGCAACCGGCCGCTGGGTGGCGCAGCACCACCAGGTCCCTTCCGTCGACGTCTTCTCGTATACCGTGGCCGGCACTCCCTGGATTTATCCTGTCGGCTCTGGCCTCATCTTCTATTGGCTGTATTTACTGGGCGGGTACGCGCTGCTTTCCTGGCTGGGAGCGGCGGCCTGTTGCGCCACCGTATCTCTGTTGCTGCGGCGAGGATCGGCCATCACCGCTGCCATTGCGATCATCGCGGTGCCGCTGCTGGCATGGCGCACCGCTCCGCGCTCTGACCTGTTCACCGTGGTGCTGTTCGCGGCGTTCCTGTCTTTGCTGTGGGAGAACTATCAGACCGGGCAGGCCCGCCTGTGGCTGCTGCCGCTGCTCATGATCGCGTGGGTGAATCTGCATCTAGGTTTCGCCGCCGGGCTCGGATTGTTGGTGATGTATGCAGTCACGGAGTTGCTGGAGTGGCTCTCCGGTCCCGAGCGGCGCACGGTTGCGAGGGCGCGATTGCGGCGGGCGTCGCCCTGGTTGCTGCTGACATTCGTCGCGACCCTGGCGAATCCCTGGGGCTGGAATATCTACCGCGCCTTAGCCAGGCAAGAGCGGGTCAGCGCGCAGCATCAGGCGTTTTTCCTGGAGTGGAAGAGTGTGCCGCTCAGCTGGAACGCCATCAGCAATGCGATGTCGTTCCGGCAGACGCTGGGCACGATTTACGTATTGCTGGCGATCGCTGTTATCGCCGGCGCGATTGCCATCTTCCGCGATCGGCTGGGCGCAGGAATTTTGCTGTTGGGAGCGACGGTGCCCGCGGTGCGCTATACCCGCATGGGCGCAGTGTTCGCCTGCGTCGCGGTCCTGGTTGGCGGATACGTTCTCTCGGCTGAGGTGCCACTGCTGGCTGCGTCGCTGAAACAGGCAAAGCTGCGTCGGGCGCTGGCGGGTGCCTTCGCGGCATTCTTTATCGCCATAGCTGGCCTGCGGTGCTTCGATCTGGTGACTAACCGCTACTACCTGGGCAACGTCGAGGAAAGCACGTTCGGTGCCGGCCTGGGCTGGTGGTTCCCGCAACGTGCTGCCGAGTTTATTCAGCGCGAAGGCCTGCCCGGCGAAGTCTTCAACACCTACACCGAGGGCGGTTACGTTACTTGGCGGCTCGGGCCCGAACGTCGCGATTACATCGACGGCCGCGGCATACCGTTTGGCGTGGAGCGCATTGAGCGCGAGGCCCAGCTGCGGCAGAGTGCGCCCGACTCCGCGCTGTGGACGGACGAAGCTGCGCGCTACAACATCAACACGCTGCTCCTGCCGGTTGGCCGCTACCAGGGCATTCAGTTCACCCGCCTTAAGGATTTCTGCAACAGCGGGAATTGGGCTCCGGTGTATCTGGATGAGGTGTCGGCGGTGTTTGTGCGCCGCACCCCGGAGAACGCGCCTGTCATCCAGCGCTTTCCAGTGAACTGCGCCACCGCACCCTTGCCTGCGCAACCGCCCACCGGCACGAGTGCCGCGGCCTTCAACACGTGGGCGAATGCTGCTCCTGTGCTGGCGGCGCTGGGCCGCAATCCGGAGGCGCTGCTCGCCACCGAAAAAGCCCTGGCCATCTTTCCCGATAGCGCCTTCCTGCACTGGCTGCGCGCACGGCTGCTCGCGTCCGCAGGACGTCTCGACGAATCCGAGCAGGAGTATCTGCGAGCGATCGCGATTCATCCCGATGCGGTGACCTGGTCATCGCTGGCCGAGTTGTACCGCAAGCGCGGCCTCTTCACCGCCGCCGAAGATGCCGACCAACATGCTGCGCACTACGCGACCAAGCCGTAGCCGGTGGGGAAGATCGGAAGAACTGGGTTGCGGTCCGGAAAATGACGTTGCGGGTAGAGCGTCCGGCTGTCCCGGATCTCACGCCTCTTGAGACCCGGGAGAACGCGCGAGTGATACTGATACGAGGATGAGACTCCCAGGGTTCGGACCGCCACCGAGACTGGACGACCCTTCACGCTCGTAACCGGCAGCATGGAAGGGAACACAGGTCACGTTCTTGAATGACTATTCCATCTGTAGATTGCCGTCTCGATGGCTGACATAGTAGTGTCGGTGTCTAATGTCTCAGGTTACGAAGTAGCGACTTACCTGCAAGGAGAACCGCGATGCTGGCCGGGCGCGCCTGGAGTGTGAAGCTATTCGTACTCCTCGTGATGGTTGCGTCTGTCGCTGTCGCCCAAGCCCCCCGCGCTGGCGGAGCAACGATCGAAGGCCGCATCGTTAATCCGGCGCCCGACACCAAGATTCGCCTGGAGATTGTGCGCTCAACTCCGCTGGGACGCATCGACGGCTACATCGGGACCGTCGCGGCGGATGGCAGCTTCCGTTTCGACGATATTGCGCCGGGTAGCTATCGCCTCATCGCCGAAGCGCCCAACTATCTTCGTGCCGAGTTTGGCTCTTCCAATCCCGCCGCCCCCGGAACCGTCCTGCATATTAAGGCCGGCGACCGCCGTACCAACTTGCAACTCAGGTTTGTTCCTGATCCGCCGGTACTTTGCGGGCGCGTGGTGGACGCTGCTAGTCGCCCGATCCAGGCCACGGTGGAAGCGTTCACCGTATATGAAACCGGCGACGGTTTCCGTACCCGGCCAGAAGTCCCGGCGCAGATCACGGGTGCGGACGGCAAGTTTGTTTTCACCGGGCTGGTCGATCACGAAGCGTACTTTCTGCGCGCCAACGGAGTGTGGTATCCGCGCACCAGGAATTATTCCGAGGCGCGAAGGATGGAAGCTGCTCCTGCCTCGCAATCGCGATGTAATGCCGTGATTCAAGCAGGAGACGGCGACGATTGCGTGCGCTCGCAGATTCACGGCACGATCCCTGGCAAGATGGCGTATCCTCTGCCGCAATACCGGGCGTCGCTGTATGCGGCGAATGCCGCAGGCGAGTTGTTTCTTGCCGACAGCCATCCCTTATACTGGCCGAACGGCTTCGATTTCGAGGTGAGCTGCGGCGGGAGCTACATAGCTATTGTGGAGAACGGTTGGGCGAATTGGCAGACGTTCGCCTCGCCAGTCTTCGATGTGAAGCAGGCTCGCACGGTGGTTGCGACCTCGGTTGTCCAGCAGAACGAACTGGTCGCGTTTCTCAAGCCGCAGAAATTGGCCAAGGCGCCTGGCACTTTGCAGGTGAGCGTCAGCTTCGATGGCTTCGAACGAAAAGATGCTTGCCGAACCCAGGTTGGCCGTCAGGTCGGCCTGCTGTTTGAGGGGGAACGGAACTCGCTGTTTGCCGGTCCAGACAACCAGGGGCTGTTTGACTTTCACGAGCTGAAACCGGGGAACTACACGTTTGAAGACGAGAACATGGCGCACGGCGTGGCTTATCTCAAGTCGATGACGCTCGATGGCAGCGCGGTGAAGGGCAGGGAATTCACCTTGTTGCCCGGGCAGAATGCCAAGCTCGAGGTTGTCTACGCAAACAATCCTGCCGGCGCGCCCGGGCACTTGCCCGCAGGACTGCTTAATCAGCATTACTTGCCGCCGGGAACCTATCCCGCAGCGTCGCTCTCCGGGAAGATCACAGGCCCGCGAGAGCCGGGCGCGCCGGTCGTTCTGCGGGCGATACGCTTCAATTCGGTTAGTTCATTGCAATACGAAGTTCCCGTCTCAATGGATGGACGCTTCGACTTCGATGCCGTCGATCCGGGAATTTATGTTTTGTCGACGAAGCAGGATGGCGGCGACTACTTTGCCTACGGCGCCAAAGGTAGCAAGCGCGAGGGCATGCCCATCACCCTGTTAGCCGGCCAGCACGAACGCGGGCTGGCGGTGACGATACACGCTGAGCCAGCGCCAAAGGAAAACGATGCCGGCACCGGCGATCAGCGAGCGTTTCCTCAGAATACGGGACCGTTGGCGAAGCTCGCGGGAGAGCTGCTGATTGATGGCAAGCCGCCTGATCCCGAACTCATTAAGAACTGGCAGCCGTCGCTGGTACGCTTTCAAGATCGCATGCCGCTGACCGCGAAGCTCAGGCCCGACGGACACTTCTCGTTCGACCAACTCGCTGAGGGTGATTACAACCTCTTCATGAGCTATGCGCCCAGCGATCGTTACCTGAAGTCGATCTCTTTGAACGGGAAGCTTCTCGACGGCGGACGGATTCATCTTGCCAAGGGTGAATCTGCGGTAGTGGTCGCCGACATGGCGACCGATGGGGCGTCGGGCGTTATGACCCCGGGCCCGACCACTCCTCCCATCGATCCATACGAAGATGTGTGCGTGGATTTCGGGGCCGGCGGCGTCGGGCCTGTGTTGCTGATTCCCGATCCGCTGCCGCCCGACAACTCCGGCATCATCATGACTGAGCATCTGGTTCCTGTAGTTCCACCGGGACGATACCGCGCTTTGGCGGCGGGGAATTTTGATCTGTGGATGAGGGGGATGCTGTTTCGCCGAAACGATCTGCTGGAAGACCACGAGTTCGTTGAGCGACTGGCGGCGTTGGGCGAGCCGGTGGTGATCACGCCGAAAGAGCGGTTAAACATAGTCGCGCCCGATCGGACAGCCGCTGTGCAGAGGGTGATGGCGGAGATGGGAATAACGCGGGAGCAGTGAGCCGGGTGCAGAGTCGCAACGAAGACGAACAGCAGGTCCCTCGGCTGCGCTCGGGATGACACAACGAAAAGAACGCTACACCCCGACGGGGAACGGTTTCGGGCTGCGCTCTTCGGCGCGATCGCGGACCAGGCTGTCGAAGCGGCCTTGCAGTAGGGACATCAGCCCGGTGTACCAGTAGCCGAAGACAAACAGCGCCAGGAACGGCACGGTGATGTAGTTCTCGTTGGCGATGGCGTACCAGACGGTCAGCGCGAAATAGCTGCCGATCGCCAGCTCAATGTAGGGCACAAATCCCAGGCGCTTGCGATACTTCTTGGCGGCAAGCACTTTGTCTTTCTTGTCCACCACGCGATACTTCGGGGTGCGCGCGAAGGCGCTCTGGTGGCCGACAATCGCTTCCAGCACAGCCTTGCTGTTGGTGATGGTCAGCCCGATACCGAGCGCCATCAGCGGCGGTAGAAACATGAAGGTGCGATACCAGCGGCCGGGGAACAGCTCCTTCTGTGAGACCAGGTAGAAGCTGGAGATGGAAAACGTCGACGCCAGGAACAGCGGGATGTCGATGTACAGCATCTGGAACCATCCCTGGTAAAAGCGGATGACCATGGCCGGCAGCAGCAGCGTGCTCAGCACAATCATCAGCGGATAACTGATGTTGGCCGTCAGGTGATACCAGGCTTCAATCTTTTCGCGCTTCGACACCGGCGCCCGCAGCACCTTGGGCAGATCTTTCTTGGCGCACTGAATCAGGCCTTTGGCCCAGCGTGCCTGCTGCGTCTTGAACGCCGTCATCTCAATCGGCAACTCGGCAGGACACTCGACATCTTGTAAGTAGCGAAACTTCCATCCTGCCAACTGCGAGCGATAGCTGAGGTCGGTGTCCTCGGTAAGGGTGTCGTGCTCCCATCCGCCGGCGTCGTCGATGGCCTTGCGCCGCCACATTCCGGCGGTGCCGTTGAAGTTGAAGAACACGCCCGCTCGCGAACGGCCGCCGTGCTCCAGCACGAAATGCCCGTCCAGCAGAATAGCTTCGACTTCGGTGAGGAAGGAATAATTGCGGTTGAGGTGAGTCCAGCGCGTCTGCACCATGCCGATCTCGGGATCGGCGAAGTGATGGATGACCTTCATCAGCCACTCGGACTGCGGCATGAAGTCGGCGTCGAAGATGGCGACGAACTCGCCGGTCGCGCTCTTCAAACCGGCATCGAGCGCGCCGGCCTTGTAGCCTTCGCGGTTGGTGCGATGGTAATAGCCGATGTTGTGGCCGAGTGCGGCATAGCGTTCCACCACGGCGCGGGCCACGTCGACCGTTTCGTCGGTGGAATCGTCGAGCACCTGGATTTGCAGCCGGTCGCGCGGATACTCGATCTTGCAGACGCACTCCACCAGCCGGTCGATGACGTACTGCTCGTTAAAGATGGGAAGCTGAATCGTGACCCGTGGGAGTTCGGCGAAGCGCGTTGTCGGCTCCGTAACCTTGTTTTTGCGATGCTTGTAATAGAGATAGACCAGCTGATAGCGGTGCATTCCGTAAAACGCCAGCAGGATCAGCACCACGAAGTAGGGAATCAGCAACAGCATGTCAAAGGCGTTGGCGTGATACAGGCCTTTGAACGTCGTATCCAGGAAGTGAGACCTCAGGTAATGGCGCAACCCATGAGGTTCCACCAGCGCGCTACCGAGCAGGGACAAGGCAGTGTTCAGAAGCGTACTCCCCGAGCGGCGTGGCGAATGGGCGCAACAACCGCCGACAGCCGTCCGAAACAAAAGGTCAGCAAAATGTTGATTGTACCTGAGTGGGCAGCGGAAATTACCAGGAACTCGCAAAGCAGAATTGCGGAATAGGATACGAACGACATGGGACCTCGAATTGAGCAGAGATCCGCAAATGCTTATACAACAAGGGCGCGAGACGTTGACTCTTATGCAATAACAGCTAACAATAGTTCAAACAGCAAGCCTGCGAGACGCAATGGGTGTTCCGGCAAAATATCTGACGGCGTTCTTAGGTTTAATGCTTGGCGGCTGCGGCCTGCTGGGGGCGCAAACTCGCGCGGCCAGTCCAGACACGGCCAAAGCTTCGGCGACGGAGCCCTATCCCGAACAAGGCTATCTTTCCCCTACCAGCTATCTGAACGGCTATTTCGACTTTGATTTCGAACTGCCGCGCGACATACACTTGGCCCCGATACCAGAGGCGGCGTCGCGCGATGGCAGCCTTCAGCTTCTGCATTTGATTGGGCCTGCACCGGCGGACCCGGAGGTCATCATCTCCGCCGTTCCCATTGCCACCGGCAAAGACCAGGACGCCAAGGCGCTGCTGCGCTTCGATCTTGACCAGGAGTTATTTCGCGGAGTCGAAGAACTGCGCGGGTTGTCGAAGGCGAATTTAGCCGGACACCAGTTTTTTCTTTTCGAAACGCGGCGCGGCATCGAGCAGCACGTGATGCTGGCGACCACGCTCGACGGCTACATCCTGCAAGTGGTGCTGGCGGCGCACGACGAGAAAGTTGTACACAAGCTGGAGGCATCGTTCCGGCAGATCGAATTCTTTCCCTCGGCCGATCTGCGGCAGCATATGGCGACCGGCGCCCAGGCTTACGATGGACCCGCCACCTCGACCCATCGCATGGCGGCGCTCGAAGGCGATCCGCCGGCCAATCATATTGATCCCGGCAGGATTCGTGGCGACTTTTACGAAAACGCCGCGCTGGGCTTCAGCTACCGCATCCCGCAAGGCTGGACGCTGGAGGCCGAAGGGGCCGTGCAGCCCGCGGTGGAACGCGACCGCACCCGGCAGAATTTCGGCCAGCCGCGAATCAGCCGCAACGAACGCAGGCTGATGGACCTGTGCAGCAAGACGCTGTTTTCCGCCTGGGCGAAACGGCCCGGCGCCGACGGCCAGATTCCGTACGACGATTTCGGTGAAGTGACCGTATCGGCCGTCTCGCTGGCGTGCTTCGCAGGCATGAAGTTTCCCGAGACCTCGAACGACAGCCAGCAATTCAAAGATTTCCTGATGCAGTTTGGGCTCACCCATCCCATCCTGAGCGACATGCGCGACGCCAAGGCGTTCAGCGCGGGCGGCAACGTCTTCCTGTTTCTACATGGAACGGTCGGCTTTCAGATTCCTGACGACGCGCTTTCGCGGCGGTTATCGATTGCGATGGCCATTACCCAGCAGCGCGGCTACTTGCTGACCTGGTTCTTCGCTGCTCCTCACGATAGCGAGTTACAGGCGCTCACCAACGAGCGCGTAAGCTTCGATTCGCCTGCGGCCGTGACGGTGGCGAACAGTACCAAGCCCGGTGGGGGCGCGGCAACGGATGTTCCGGCAGTGGCAAACTCGGCCGCCCCGAGTACAGCGACTCCCGCCGACACTGCTGCTTCTTCGAGCGCGAATAAGGACACGACTGCGGCTCCCGCTGCCGGCAGCGGTGCGAATGCAGCCTCGAATGCTGACGCTACGCAGCCTGCTTCCGAGGCAGCGGCGGATCAGCCGGCAAATGCCCCGGCTACTCCACAGGCGACTCGTCCTACCCTTTTGCGGCCAGGCGAGACCATCCAAAGCCAGCAGGGAAAAGGCGCTCCTATCTCGAAGCAGAAGCAATCCGACTGATTCTGCACGAGTCTTTGTGCACTGGCTGTGATTCCCGCATCTCGGCTCTTATGCGCGCGGCCATTCCCTGATAAAATCATTAAAATCCACTCCCCGGAGATGCAATGCAGGCAATCCTTGCGCTGGAAGATGGACGAATCTTCCGCGGCAAAGGCTACGGAGCAAAAGGTGAATGTTACGGGGAAGTTGTTTTTAACACCTCCATTACGGGTTACCAGGAAATTTTCACCGACCCCTCCTACGCCGGCCAGATCGTAGTTCTTACCAACCCTGAAATCGGTAATTACGGTACCAACTCCGACGACAGCGAAGCCACGCGTCCTTATATTGAAGGCTTGATCGTGCGCGAATTCTCGCGCGTGAGCTCCAACTGGCGCTCGCAGGAAGTAGCCGAGGAATATCTGGAGCGCTACAAGATTCCGGTGCTGGGCGAGATCGACACCCGCGCCCTGGTGCGGCATCTGCGCGACAACGGCGTCATGCGCGGTGTCATCTCGACGCTGGAGACCGACACGGACAAGCTGGTCGCCAAGGCTCGCTCCATTCCGAAGATGGATGGCACCGACCTGGCCAAGGAAGTCACCACCCGCAACGTCTATGAGTGGGACGAGGGCGTGCGTTCGCACGAGCCGACGCAGGTGGTCGGCGTGAAAGACGCGCCGCCGAAGAACCACGTCGTCGCCTACGACTACGGCATCAAGCACAACATCCTGCGCCGGCTGGTAGGTGAGGAATGTCGCGTGACGGTGGTGCCGGCCACCACCAGCGCCGAAGACGTGCTGGAGCTCAAGCCCGACGGCGTGTTTCTGTCGAACGGGCCGGGCGATCCGGAGCCGGTAACCTATGCGCAGGACAATATCCGCCGCATGATGGGCAAGGTGCCGATCTTCGGGATCTGCCTGGGGCATCAGCTGATTGGGCTGGCGCTGGGCGGCAAGACCTACAAGCTGAAGTTCGGGCATCACGGCGGCAATCATCCGGTAAAGCAGATGGCGAGCGGCAAAATCGAGATTACGGCGCACAATCATAACTTCGCCGTCGATCCCGATTCGCTGAAGCAGAGCGAGGTGGACCTGACGCACATCGACCTGAACGACAACACGCTGGAAGGCTTGCGCCATCGCTCGCTGCCGCTATTCAGCGTGCAATATCATCCGGAGGCCGCGCCCGGCCCACACGATTCACACTACCTGTTCAAGGATTTTGTGAAGATGATGGAGGAGTGGAAGAAGTGAAGGGGTACAACATTAGACCGTTTGTCGTTCAGGCATGATGTCTTGTGTGAATGTGTTACGTGAATGTGTTACCGAATTCGAATTGTCATCACGAGGAGGCCTTCAGGCCGACGAGGGATCTGCTGTTTTGCTTTCGAATTTGCTGTTGCTTTTTGAAGGGGCGCGCCTTTAGGCGCGCCGTAACAGCCAATAAAGAAGCGGGGCTTTAGCCCCTGAGGGACTTCGCAGTTGAGACCGACTCGACAACAGACCAGTGCAGGGCAGACATACTTTGTCACCTCTCAGACCTGGCAGAGGCGCGCTCTCTTTCGCAATGAGCGCTGGGCTGAACTGTTTCTGGAAACTCTCGAGTCCTATCGGGGCCGCGCCTATTATCTCCACGAATATGTATTGATGCCCGATCATTTTCACATCCTTCTCACTCCTTGCGTGACTTTGGAGCGAGCGGTTCAATTCATTAAAGGCGGATTTTCATTCCGAGCTAAGAAAGAACTGCAATCCACGCCGGAAATCTGGCAGACAGGGTTTTCTGACCATCGCATTCGCAATGCTGAGGATTTCGGCATTCATGTGGATTCTATCTGTCGGAATCCGATCAGGAGACAGTTGGTTGATCGCGCTTCTGAATACCCTTACTGTTCGGCATTTCCGGAGAGTCAGAAAGAGGAAGTCCCTCAGTGGCTAAAGCCACACAGTAGGGGGCAGGTTTTCGGCGCGCCTGAAGGCGCGCCCCTTCAAAACAGTCAAGCTTACGCTGTGCCTGAAGGCGAGCCCCTTCAAAATCCGAGTCGGGGCGCTGTGCCTGAAGGCGCGCCCCTTCAAAACCTGGGTTTAGATAAAGTGCACAAGACCATGACCGTTACTCTTAGCGAACAGCAGATCCCTGGCTTCGCTCGTGATGACAATTCCAATAAGCTAACCGGCGATCCAGAAGTCAACGAATTAGACGAACTATTGGTTACCAAAAAATAAAAGAATGCCACGCCGCAACGACATCGCGAAAGTGCTCATCATCGGCTCCGGGCCGATCGTCATTGGCCAGTCGGCTGAGTTCGACTACTCGGGCGCGCAGGCCTGCAAGGCGCTCAAGTCGGAAGGCTATGAGGTCGTGCTCGCCAACTCCAATCCGGCCACCATCATGACCGATCCGGAGATGGCTGACCGCACCTACATCGAGCCGCTCACGCTCCAGTACCTGGAAGAGATCATCCGCATTGAATCCGAAATGCTGACCGCTGCGGGCAGGCCCGGCGTCTTCGCCTTGCTGCCTACAGTGGGCGGACAGACGGCGCTGAACCTTGCGGTCGAGCTGGCGGACGGTGGCGTGCTCGAAAAGTACAACGTGCAGCTCATCGGAGCGCAGCTCGGCGCCATCAAGAAAGCCGAAGATCGCTTGCTCTTCAAAGATGCCATGACCGCCATCGGCCTTGACGTGCCGAAATCGTCGCTGGTCAACAATCTGAAAGACGGTATCGACTTCAGCAGCAAAATCGGCTTCCCGGTCATCCTGCGGCCGTCGTTCACCTTGGGCGGCACCGGCGGTGGCATTGCCTACAACCGCGAAGAGTTGCTCGAGCTTCTGGCTCGCGGCCTCGATCTTTCGCCGGTCCACGAAGTCTTGCTGGAAGAATCCGTGCTCGGCTGGAAAGAGTATGAGCTGGAGTTGATGCGCGACATGGCGGACAACGTCATCGTCATCTGCTCGATCGAGAACTTCGATCCCATGGGTACGCATACGGGCGACTCCATCACGGTCGCTCCGGCGCAGACGCTCACCGATCGCGAATACCAGGCCATGCGTGACGCCGCCATCGCCGTCATCCGCGAGATTGGCGTCGAGACCGGCGGATCGAATATCCAGTTCGCTGTCGACCCGCACAACGGGCGCTTGGTGGTCATCGAGATGAACCCGCGCGTCTCGCGCTCCTCGGCACTGGCGTCGAAGGCGACCGGATTCCCGATTGCGAAGATTGCCGCCAAGCTCGCGGTCGGCTACACGCTCGACGAAATTACCAACGACATCACGCGCAAGACGCCGGCCTGCTTTGAGCCCACGCTCGATTACGTTGTCGTCAAGATTCCTAAGTGGCAGTTTGAAAAATTTCCCGGCGCCGATGAGTCGCTCGGTCCGCAGATGAAGTCGGTCGGCGAAGTGATGGCCATCGGTCGGACTTTTAAGCAGGCGCTGCTGAAGGCCGTTCGCTCCATGGAAACCGGCAAGCGCGCCACCGCCAATGACATCGAGCCGCGCATCCTCACTAAGCGGCTGGTCACGCCGCATCCGGAACGGCTGCAATACATCCGCTACGGATTGGCGCAGGGGATGAGCGTGCGCGAGATCGCGCAGATGACCAACATCGATCCCTGGTTCCTGCACCAGCTGAAAGAGATTTCCGACGTGCAGGCGAAGCTGGGCAGCGAGCCCATCGATGCCGAACGGCTGCGCGAGATCAAGCGCATGGGCTTCTCCGACGCGCGGCTGGGCGAGGCCTTACAGATGAAAGATGGCAGCGCGGCCAGCGAGAAGATCCACCAGCTGCGCAAGCAACATAACGTCGTTCCGGTATTCAAGCGGGTCGACACCTGCGCTGCCGAGTTCGAGAGCTTCACGCCCTATATGTACTCGACCTACGAAGAAGAGGACGAGGCGACGCCGACCGGCCGCAAGAAAGTCATCATCCTTGGCAGCGGGCCGAATCGCATAGGGCAGGGAATTGAGTTCGATTATTGCTGCTGCCATGCTGCATTCGCGCTGCGCGACGACGGTTACGAGACGATCATGATCAACTGCAACCCGGAGACCGTGTCGACCGACTACGACACCAGCGATCGTCTGTACTTTGAGCCGCTCACGTACGAAGACGTGATGGCGGTCTACGAACACGAAGCCGCGAGCGGCGCAGAGATCGGCGTGATCGTGCAGTTCGGCGGGCAAACGCCGCTGAACCTTGCGCTGCCGCTGAAGGCCGCGGGCGTGCCCATTATCGGCACCTCGCCCGAGAGCATCGACCTGGCGGAAGACCGCCGGCGCTTCGGCAAGCTGCTGGAAGAGTTGTCGATTCCGCAGCCGCGCGGGGCCATGGCGACCAGCGTGGAAGAAGCTGTCGCCAACGCCAATCGCATCTCCTATCCGGTGCTGGTGCGGCCTTCGTACGTGCTGGGCGGCCGCGCCATGGCGCTGGTGTACGACGACGACTCGCTTATCCGCTATATGAAAGAGGCAGTCGAGTACTCGCAGGAGCGGCCGGTTCTGATCGACCACTTCCTCGAATCGGCGACCGAAATCGATGTGGACGCGTTGTCGGACGGCGAGGATGTGGTAATCGGCGGCATCATGCAGCATATCGAAGAGGCCGGAATCCACTCCGGCGATTCATCGTGCGTGCTGCCCGCGGTTGACATCCCCAAGCACTTGCTGAACACGATTCGCGAATACACGTTCCAGCTGGCGCGCGCGTTGAAGGTTGTCGGCCTAATGAACATCCAGTACGCCATCCAGCGCAACCGGGTTTACGTGATCGAGGTCAATCCGCGTGCCTCGCGCACCGTACCGTATGTCTCGAAAGCGACGGGCGTTCCGCTGGCCAAAATCGCCGCGCGCCTGATGACCGGCCGCAAGCTGCGCGAATTCCTGCCGGAAAACATCGATCGCAAGACTGATCTCGATACCGGAAATTTCTATTTCGTGAAGTCGCCTGTGTTTCCCTGGGGAAAGTTTCCCGGCGTCGACACCGTGCTTGGCCCGGAGATGAAGTCTACCGGCGAGGTCATGGGCGTGGCCGACAACTTTGGCGAGGCCTTCGCCAAGGCGCAGACCGCTGCCGGACAAGTACTGCCCACCAGCGGCACCATCTTCATGAGCGGCAACGATCGCGACAAGCCGTTCATGCCGGAGCTGGCGCGTCGTTTTGTCGAACTGGGCTTCAGCATCGTCGCCACGCACGGCACCGCACGCGTGCTGGAGCATGCCGGCCTGCGCGTCGAACGCGTCTACAAAGTAAAAGAAGGCCGGCCGAACGTGGTCGATCTCATCAAGGGCGAGCGCATTCAACTCATCATCAACACGCCGCACGGTGTCGAGCCCTGGTTCGATGAGAAGGCGATTCGCCGCGCCGCCGTCACCGCGCGCATTCCGACCATCACAACGTTGTCGGCGGCCAAGGCCGCTTGCGATGGCATCGCGGCTCTGCAACGCGGCGAGGTGAAGGTGTACGCGCTGCAACAACTGCATGCGGAGCGCGCCGCGGCAGCGAAGTAGCTGGGTTTAGTGAGCACCGTCCTAGGTTGCAAACCTCACGAGACCGGCGACACCCAGCACCCAGCGCATTCCTGCCGGCTCAGCTACTCCCTAATCCAAAACTAAGGTGGCTCTGCACACAATGCGTGCTACTCTCTTGCCGGCAGAAATTGTGAGGAGTAATCACATGGCGCAACAGCAGCTCGTCACTTCGATTTTCCAGATCAACTTGCGAACCAGGACCGTAGCGCTCGCTTCATTGATGACTTTGGCGGCAGCTTTTACGATTCTCCCAATCGCGCAGGCGCAGACCTTCACCGTGCTTTACAGCTTCGCCGCCGGACTGGACGGCTCCAGCCCCTGGGGGCAATTGGCAATGGACCCGGCAGGGAATTTCTATACCGGCACCATGGAGGGTGGCAACAACACTGGTTCGGGTGCAGCCATCAAGCTAAGGGCGGTCTCAGGGAGTTGGCTGCTGCAGCCGCTGTATGACTTCAACGGCGGCATCGGCGACGGTGTTCAACCGCAAGTGGTGGTTGCTTCAGACGGTAGTGTTTTCGGGGCGACACAGGCCGGCGGCCTGTCCGGCTGCGGCATCGTCTTCCACCTTAGACCGAGTCCCACGGTACAAGCGACAGCTTTAGCGCGCTGGAATGAAACTATCCTGCACACGTTCGCTGGTGGCAGCGATGGTTGCAATCCCTTTGCTCCTCCTATCATCGACTCGGCGGGCAATCTCTACGGCACCACCGCCGACGGTGGTGGCTCCAACGATGCCGGTGTAGTGTACGAGTTGGTGCGTTCCGGTCAAAGCTACTCCGAACGGATCTTGCATACATTTTCGGGGCCTGATGGAGCGGTGCCCGGGGCCGGGCTGATCGCGGACAGTTCCTTTACCAATCTCTACGGCGTTACCCAGGTGGGTGGCTCAGGGAATTCGGGAACGGTTTTCAGGCTCACCAACAATGCGTCCGGGTGGACGGAGACCGTTCTCTACAACTTTCACAACAGCTCCGATGGCCAGCAACCACAGGGCGGCCTGGCTATGGACGCGTCGGGGAACCTTTTCGGATCCGCTGGCCTGGGAGGGAATGGCGGCGGCGGTACAGTCTTTGAGCTCACGCCATCGGGCGGCAGCTACACGTTCCGAGTGATCTATAGTTTGCAGTGCAACTATCCCTCTTGCATCGGCCCGTACCTCGGTTACTTGACACTGGATCCCGCCGGCAACGTCTACGGCACCACCCTCAACCAAGGGGCTCACACCTTCGGCTCAGTCTTCGAACTGACTCCCACGGACGGAGCTTATAACTTCACGGACCTGCACGATTTCAGTCTAGGCAGCGACGACGGTGGATTTCCTGACGGCGGCGTCATTCGGGATACCGCAGGTAATCTCTACGGCACGGCGGTTGACGGGGGTGCCTACGGCGGTGGCATCATTTTCCAAATTACGCCTTCGCCATCTCCTAGATAGGAGGCTATAACTGCGATTGTGTTGGTCACCGTTAACAACGAAAGCTTCTATCACAAGGTTAAGCCGACAGCGGCGAAGACGTTCAGTCGCGTTAACTGTCGCAGGGTGCCCATGTCTCGCAGGGTTCCAGACATGGGAGGTACACTTTCTGCCATGCAGACCATGTCCCAGGTCTCAAAAAACGTGAGACCCGGGGCGCCCGGCGAGAAATCCCCATATCGCTCATTGACCCCTGGTATGGCGTAGCTTACGCTATCGCGTGTTCACGACAGTCAGGAATAATCGGGGCGAAATCCGCCGACGCAATCTGACTAGTAGCCCCGTACCTTCAGCGAGCACGCCGGCGTAGCTGTCTTGTCAATGTCGTCTTTGCGCTTGGTCATCTGCTTATACCAGCTTAACAGCGGTTTCATCGCGGGTGCCTGAGACAGGCTTGGCAGCCCTCCTCGTGCGGGTACTTCGTAGTATGCTCCAGACGAACTTGCGAATCGGAGCAACTGGGGATGATCGCCACGGTTGATGGAAAACCACCACAGATCGCCGCCCGACACTGCCCCCTTGCTTGGACTGGGTGTGGTCAGCGATTCGAGAGCTGGTTCATTAAGCAGCCCAGTAAGCTGCTTCATCTCGTCCTCGGCCAGTTTGCCGAGATGAACTTGAGGATGATCCGGTCGGCCTAAATCAATCGACGTATGCTCGAATCGGTACGAGCCGTCGACTTTAACTTCCACGCAATCGGTATAGTCTTTGGTTGGCGAGTCCGCCCACATACGCTGAATCCGCAACACCTGATCCTCCGCGTAGGAAACTCCAAACAAAAGCAGCGTCAACACAAGCGACAGCAAATCTCATGTCGAAATCATCTCCTTTGGAATAACCGCGACCAGCGGCGTCTTCCGTAGAATATTACTTTCGAACGAAGTCACTCACGGATAACTTACGTAAAATCGCCGTAGCACCAGCGACAGGGATTTGCATCCCGCCAGAACTTCGACGTCCTATAAGACGTCCTATAATCGGAATCGAGGCCTATGCTCTTATCTGGAATCTTTCCTCCTATTACCACTCCGTTCTACCAGGACGGCAAAATCTACTTTCGCAAGCTGGAACAGAATGTTGAGCAGTACTCGCGCACGCCGGTGACCGGCATTGTGGTTCAGGGCTCGACGGGCGAGGCCATCCTGCTCAGCGACGAAGAGCGCCGCGAGGTGCTGAAGTCGGCGCGCGAGGCTGCGGCGAACGACAAAGTTCTGATCGCCGGGACAGGCGTCGAGTCGGCCAGCGAGACTTTGCGGCTCACCGAGTACGCTGCTGAACTTGGCTATGACATTGCCATGGTGCGTACGCCGCATTACTACAAAGGCCAGATGGCGCAGCCGGCCAATATGCTGGCGTTTTACCGCTTGGTCTGCGATCGTTCGCCGCTGCCTGTGATGATCTATAACTTTCCGCAGGCCACCAGTTACGATATCCCAGCGGAAGTAGTGGTTGAACTTGCCGAGCACCCGAATCTCATCGGCATCAAAGAGTCGTCCGGGTCGATTGAGAAGGTGCAGAAGATGGTCGAGGGCACGCGGCACATCAAGCGCAGCGCCACCGTGACCGAGACGTTTGCGGCGGTGACGAGGCGGATGTTGCAGGCCGCGGCCATGGCCGCTGCGTCCGCTAATGCCGAAGGCGGAGCTCTGGTTTCTGTCGGCGCACTTGCCGGAACCGCGGCGCCGAAGCCGTCGTCCTCGGCGGTGACAGTAGTCGGCAGCCTGAAGACGCGCAAGAAGGAAGTTGGATTTCAGGTGCTGGTGGGCGCCGCGCACAAGTTGCAGCCATCGCTCGACGCCGGCGCGGTTGGCGCGATCCTGGCGTTCGCGGATTGCGCGCCGACCGCGTGCTACGAAATCTATGCTGCGTGGAAAGATGGCGATGCCGCACTCGCTCGCGAGAAGCAGCAGAGGATCGCGAAAGCTGCCGAGCGTATTGTCGGCGGCCTGAGTATTCCGGGCGTGAAGTACGCAATGGATTACAACGGCTTCTTCGGCGGGACGGTGCGCTTGCCATTGTTGCCGCTGACCGGCGACAAGAAGGCCGAGGTCGAGCAGTTGCTGGAGAATATTAGAAACTAGTTGTCGGTTGTCAGGTTGCTGTGGGCTAACCATTTGTTCTTTGTCATATAGTCATTGTTGTGCTACATACCTTGCATGCGCACCCCTTTTTCTGTCGTTTTGCTTCTCTTCGTTCTGTCTACTTTAGGCTTCAGTAAAGAGGCGATTCCAGCGATAGCGTGGCCCGCTGATAAACCTCTTCTGCAGTTCATGATCACCAAAGCGAATCACGTTGGCGGTTATGGCGGGCAGCAGGAGTACGCGTTCGAGTTCGCTGTCCAGAATCTATCGGGCAAGAAAATTCCTCAAGCCACATTCAACTTCTACCTATTTGACAAAAGGCAGGTACGGATTGGCACCGGGTATCTCGAAGTCACGAATGTCTCGCCGAACCAGACAGTGAAGATGCAAGTCACCGCGCAAACCATGGGCACACCGGCTACGTTTACCGTTAATCCTCAACGCGTGCCGTCCGAATGGTCGAACTTCGTGACGCTCAAGCCGGTGGCGGTTACGGTTTATTCGGTGCCTTCCGGCGCCAAGCTGAGTGTGGATGGGAAGGAAGTGGGAATGACGCCCATTGCGGCGCAACTCACTCCAGGCGGTCACACGCTTGTATTCGTGAAGGAAGGTTACAACCCAGGGACATTTCCACTGGTTATCGCGCCCGACCAGTTGTCTGGAGGAAGCGTTTCGTTCGAGCTGGGATCAGGTGTGCATGACACCATCGAACTTCGCGATGGCAGCGTAATCAATGGAGACCTGCAGTCCATCGATGCTACCGAGGTTATCGTAATGGTCGCAGGAAGTCCGCAGAAGTTCGATCGCAACCAGGTGAAGAGAGTACTGCTGATCGAGCGGGAGCAGCCAAAACAATAACGCAGGGATGGTTAAGGGAGGCGGCGCAGCCAAGCCGCGCCCGCCCCAAGGCTGTTGAATGCTACGCTGCCGATTTCTTTTTCTTGTTCTTCTTGCCGTTGGCTTTGCCTGCCGACTTTCCGCCGCCTGCCGATCCACGCTCCGGGGTTTCCAGCCGCGTTTTGTCGCCGCTCACCAGATTGCCGACTCCTTCGCGATTGCGTTCGCTGCCCAGGCTGGGCTGCTGCGGCTCAGTTCGACCGCCGCCCGAGCGCGGGGTGGCTGGAATATCCAACTCGCGCCGCGTCATCCGGTTTTGTTGCTGCTGTGCTCCTCCGCTGGCTTCCGAACCCGAACCACCTGCGCTCGACTGCATGTTGGTGCGGCCGGCATCGACATGAACTTTGGATTGCTTGCCGCGCTGCTGCCGCGAAACTTCGTCGCGATGCATGTCCAGCGGATGCGTGCCGGGATCCTCGCCTTCGGTTTTGCCGCTGCGCGGATCGGTGATGAACAGCAGGTCGGAAAGATCGCTGGCATGCTCTTCTTCGTCCCGCAGGATGTGCTCGATCATGATGCGGGTCGTGGGATCGTGGTCGGCGAAGTGCCGGATCATCTCCTGGTAAACCTCGATCACGATACGCTCGGCGATCAGGTCTTCCTTAATCATGTCGGACAGGGACTTGCCTTCGGCGTACTGCGAAGCCGAGCGTTTGACCAGTGATGCGGGATTGAAATCGGGCTTGCCGCCCAGTTGCTGAATGCGGTCGGCAATCTTGTCGGCGTGTTCGCGCTCGGCGTCAGCATGCTCCTTGAACTCGTCGCGAACCGCCATGGCATGGACGCCGGTGGCCATGAAGTAGTGGTGCATATAGCGCAACACGCAGACGATTTCAGTGGCCAGCGCCTCGTTCAAGATCGAGATGGTCTGCTCGACGTCGCCCTCGTAGGTATCGGTTACCGCGCCGTCTTCAATCTTGCGCTCGGCGCGCTTGCGCAACTCTTCTACATCGGTCACAAAACTGGGCATCAGAACTCACCTCATAGGAAGCTGCCACTCAACAGGCGGGCGAACACACGAACGCTGCCCAGCCATTGGCGGTGCATCAAGTGAGATTCAGAGTTCAAGGCGATAGATGCCTAAACTTTCGGACGGATTTCGTCCATCGGAGGGAGCGCCAGAACTGAGGCGATCATGAGGCACCGCGTGTTGCAAAGCGGCTTACGCGTGCCCAGATTGGTCTCACATCGGCCGAAAATTCCCACCGAAGGAAGGCTCGCGATTTCTGTGAAACATTCCTGTCGCCATCGCATATATTGGCAGCAATGCCTTCGCTCGCACTTTCGGACCTGATTGGTGCTCCGGTCATCGACAACACCGGTGCGCAGGCCGGCCGGGTGCGCGAAGTCGCGCTGGTGCCGCAGGAAAACTCCAGCCTGGTAACGGCATTCGTGGTCAAGACGCGGCACGGCAACCGGCTGGTGCCCTCGAAGGCGATCAGCCTGATCGACGGGGGCTTACGAATCTCGACCGCCGCGTCGGAGTGGAGCCCGTACGGCGGGGGCGAGGGCATGTTGCTGCTGGAACGCGACCTGCTCGACCAGCAAATCATCGACGTGCATGGCCGCAAAGTTGTGCGAGTGAACGACGTCGATATCCACGAGGAGAGCGGAAACGGCCACATCGTTCTGAAGATTGGCGCCGTGGATGTGGGCGCGCGTGGCGCAATGCGCCGGCTGCTGAAGGGCGTCGTTCCTGCTGTTGCGCTGCATGCCCTGTTGCAGAAGATTCCCCCGCGAATGATTCCCTGGGAATTTGTCGACCTCATCGAGATCGACCCGGCGCGGCGGGTGAAGCTGAAGATTTCGCTCGACCGCCTGGCCAAACTCCATCCCGCCGACATCGCAGACATCGTCGAAGATCTTGCTCCGGCCGAGCGCGAAGCCGTGTTCGAAACGCTGGATGAGGAAGTTGCCGCCGAGACGCTGGAAGAAATCGATCCCAAGATGCAGGTATCGATTCTCAGCTCGCTCGATTCGGATCGTGCTGCCGACATCGTGGAGGAAATGGATCCGGACGCGGCTGCGGACTTACTGGGTGACATGCACCCCGACGACTCGCAGGAGATCCTCACCGAGATGGAGCCGGAGGAGCGCGCCGAAGTCACCGAGTTGATGAACTTCGAGGAAGACACGGCTGCCGGGCGCATGACTACGGATTACATGGCGCTGCATCCTCACGCCAAGGTCGAAGACGCCATCGAGATGCTGCGGAACTTCGAGGGCGGCGTGGAGAGCGTCAGCACCATCTTCATCATCGGGGAAAAGGACAAGTTGCTGGGCTCGGTGCCGCTGGCCAAAATTGTGCTGGCGCCCGCGGGAACACCGCTCATGATGCTGAGCACTGGCCATCTCACCACCATCCATCCTGGAGCGGATGAGAAGCAAGTCGCGGAACTCTTCGACAAGTACAACCTGCTGACCCTGCCGGTGATTGACGATGACGGCGTGCTGACCGGCGTAATCACGGCCGACGACGTGATTAACATGCTGCGGAAAAGGCTGTGAGTAGCCAGTAGTCAGTAGTCAGCTAACGGCGGGGTGCTCGGAGAGGGAGATGGCGAGTAAATCTTATCGGGATCTGATCGCTTGGCAAAAGGCCATGGATATTGTAGTCGCCGTCTACGAGGTGACCACTTGTTTTCCGAAGGACGAGGTCTACGGACTTACCTCGCAGCTGCGCAGGGCGGCCGTGTCGGTGCCGAGCAATATCGCCGAAGGACAGGGGCGTCATGGGGAGGCCGAGTTTCGGCATTTTCTCCGCCAATCCATCGGGTCCCTGATGGAGGTCGAAACCCAGGTCTTGATCGCCGAGCGTTTGCGCTACCTTGAGGCAGCCACATCGCGGGAACTTCTGAGCAGCGCGGCCGAGCTTGGCAAAATCCTTAACGGTCTCATCAAGTCACTGGGATGAGTCGATTTCTGATTGTTGAGAACAATTTACCCTATCAGGTGCGCGGCAGGCGCCCACTGACTACTGCCCACTGGCTATTGACCACTGACTACTGGCTACTGACTGCTGGCTACTGACAACTGGTTTCATTGCGTTTATCCTGTCTGTTCTCGCCATCGCACCGTAATCCGCGCCATCATGTCCGATACTCGCAGCCTCAAAGTGTGGAGAATTCGCCTGTTGATGTTCCTGGCCGTGATCGGTCCGGGATTCATCACCGCCAACGTCGATAACGACGCGAACGGCATCTTCACCTACTCGGCCGCGGGCGCGCAATTTGGTTACCTGCTGCTCTGGACCATCATTCCTGTAACTCTCTCGCTGGTGGTGGTGCAGGAGATGTCGGCGCGTATGGGCGCGGTCACCGGCAAGGGACTCAGCGATCTTATCCGCGAAGAATACGGGCTGCGCATCACGTTCTTCATGATGCTCGGCCTGGTCATCACCAACTTCGGCAACGTGGTTGGTGAATTTGCCGGCATCGCCAGCAGCCTGGAGCTGTTCCACGTCAGCCGCTATTACAGTGTGCCTTTATCGGCGCTCGTGGTCTGGCTACTGGTGGTCAAGGGCAGCTATAAGAGCGTCGAGAAAGTTTTTCTGGCAGCGTCCTTTTTTTATTTCGCGTACATCATCGCCGGCGTGCTCGCGGGCCCCAGTTGGAAGGAGGCGTTCGTCGCCACCTTCAAACCGCCGCACAGCGGAGCATTTCACGAGTCCGCCTACATCTACATGGTGATTGCGGTGGTGGGAACCACGATTGCTCCCTGGATGCAGTTCTACCTGCAATCCTCGATTGTGGAGAAGGGAATCACTCCCCGCGAGTACCGGGCCTCGCGCTGGGACGTGATCCTGGGATGCCTGTTCACCGACATCGTGGCCTGGTTCATCGTGGTGGCTTGTGCGGCTACGCTGTACGCGCATGGCATTCGCCAGATTCGCGATGGCGCCGATGCCGCCCAGGCGTTGCGTCCGCTGGCAGGTGAGTACGCCTACATCCTCTTCGCCGCAGGCCTGTTCAACGCGTCGCTGTTTGCGGCATCGATTTTGCCCATCTCAACCGCCTACACGGTTTGCGAAGGTTTGGGGTTCGAATCGGGAGTGGGAAAAAAGTTCAGCGAAGCGAGAGTCTTTTACTGGCTATACACGCTGTTGCTGATCGCCGGTGGCGGCGTCATTCTGCTGCCGAACATTCCCCTGGTGAAGATTGCCATTCTTTCGCAGGTGGTGAATGGAATCGTGTTGCCGTTCGTGCTGATTTTCATGCTGCTGCTGGTCAACAAGAGCGAGCTGATGGGGAAACACGTGAATGGCACCTGGTTCAACGTGATTGCCTGGGCCACAACCATCATCATGATTGGGTTGACGATTGCGTGGTTTGCGAGCGGCCAGGCAGGCAGCTAGAGAACGTTTCCTTCGGCCACTTGTTGCACCAGCGTCTTGTCAGCATCCAGGAAATCAAGTGTGGGGAGTTCGCGGCGATCTACCCAGCGGATCTCGCGGAAGATACGGTTTTGCAGCTCGCCTTCGTATTTCTCAACGGTGAAGAATTGCAGATCGACGGCATTGCCGTTGTGATAATGATGTTGGAGCTGGGCGACCAGCGCACCGATTTCCGCATGGATTCCTAATTCCTCTTCGAGTTCGCGGCGCAGAGCTTCGGCAGGCTGTTCACCAGCCTCGATCTTGCCTCCGGGAAACTCCCACTTCAGCGGCAGGGCCTGGTACTCGGTGCGCTGGCAGCAGAGAATCTCGCGGCCACGCACAATGAGGGCAGCCACAACGTGCTTGATCATTGCGGCCACCCGCATGCGTGGCGCCCAAACGGGTCGGTCATGTGGTTTTCTCCAGATAGCTGCCCACCAGTCGCGCGCAGTGCTCCACCAGTTTGCGATCGTCCTCGCCGAACGCGGCTGGAGTGTGGCTGTCGATGTCGAGTTCGCCGACCACATTACCGTTAACGAAAATCGGAGTAACGATTTCGGAGCGGGTTTCCAGCGAGCACGCCAGGTAGCGCGGGTCGGCGTTGACGTCGTCCACCACGACGGTCTGGCCTGACGAGGCAGCCGCACCGCAAATCCCCTGGTTCAGCGGAATACGAGTGTGCGGAGTGATTGCGCCGACATAGGGACCGAGCACCAGCACAGGCTCCTCGCCAATTTTGCCCTTCTCGATCATGTAGAAACCTACCCAATCAAAGTGGGACAAGCGCTCCTGCAAGCGGCCGACGATGATGCTCATCAGGTCGTCGACACTTTCAGCAGCCTGGGCGATGGTGGTCAGTTCGTCGGCGAGTTGTCGCTGGGTCACGGTCATGGGGCCCTTTCCCTTTGCCAGGTGATTGGTTCAGCGAAGAGAGCAGCGAACGCTCTTGCTGTGGCTCTTAGCTCATAGCTCTTCGATTTTAGCTCTTAGCAGCTCTTCGCAAACAGGACATGCTCTGGTGAACTGCATGGTTGAAGCTTCTCATACCGGAAATAGTCTTCGCGGGGCTTAGGCACTCCGACCTTGCACTATTGCGAAAAGCGAACCGCCTGAATGGATTCGAGACAGCGGCGCAATACCGCGGTAAGTCGCGAGTTGACATCCTGAGAAGGGCTTCAGTATCAGCCTGAATACTGGAGTTTCGCATTGATAATTAATAACAGACCGTCATCCCCTCATAAGCAAAAAACACCCCGGACATTTCGGCCCGGGGCGTTGGTTAATTCGTTAGTCTCTAGCCTGAAAGCCGCAGCCTTACTGTACCGGCGGACAGATACCATTTCCGGACGGAAGCGGCGGACTCGGCAGTATGTCAACCGGTAGGTTGCGCGACTGTTTCTCATCGTGGTTC
>CAWCMU010000021.1:0-258156 GCA_963796695.1 uncultured Acidobacteriaceae bacterium
AGCACTTTGCTGTCAGCTCTCAGCGGTCAGCTGTGCGTGGGATTGACCCTGGTGGCTGTGGCGGCATGTTATTTGCCAGCGCCGGCGGTGGTGAGGGTGGATCCGGTGAAGGCGCTCAGGGCGGAGTAGGGAAAGTTTCGAGTTCGAAGTTGTGAAAGCCGGTGGTTCGTCCGGCGAAAGTAATTGGTGGCTGACACGTTTCGTTCCGGCGGAAAGAACCGCAGGTCCCTGCCAAAAGCTGACAGCTGATGGCCGACAGCTGCCCAACCGCCGACTGTTTACTACCTGCTTTCCTTCATCAACTCTCAATTTGACGGCTGCGCTTGGCGGTGTTAAGTTGCCAATACACTGGAAAGGAGGGTGATCCAAAAATATGATATCTGACAGTCATTGTTGTATCCCAAGTGAGGTGGCTGAGGCTTAGGGCTTCCGCTCTAAATCCTCGCAAGACCCCTGTTTTCTTGGTGTCTGCCGCTGGGGCCACGCCCAGCCAAGCAAGCGTAAAATCGGCGCTTGTTGGGCCGGGTAAGAGTGGACAGCCTCAGGCCAATTCCAACAGCTAACCAGAAAGGACCCGTAGAGCGCCGTGCGCCGCGGGTCTTTTTCTATTTTCAGCGCGAATTTTTCGAAAGCGATTCCGCCAAATTTCTTCGAAAGCGAGAACTATGATCGCCAGCGAAGTTCCTGTCCTCGAAACCTCGCGCCTCCGGCTGCGCGCCCATCGCGCGGAAGATTTCGCCGGTTGTGCTGCCATGTGGGCTGATCCAATCGTTATCCGCTACATCGGCGGCAAGCCGTTAACGGCGGAAGAAACCTGGGCGAAGGTTTTGCGCTACGCCGGCCTGTGGTCGCTGCTGGGCTTCGGCTACTGGGCGCTGGAGGAGAAGTCGACGGGTGCATTCATCGGCGAGTTAGGCTTTGCCGACTTCAAGCGCTCCATTCAGCCGTCGTTGGATGGAGTGCCTGAACTGGGCTGGGCGCTGGTGTCGCAGGCGCATGGCAAGGGATATGCGACCGAGGCGGTGCGCGCGGCGATCAAGTGGGGCGATGAAAAGTTTGGGACAGAGAGAACCGTGTGCATTATCTCGCCTGAAAATGTGGCGTCGATGCGCGTGGCGGAGAAATGCGGATTTCGCGAGTATCAAAGGACGAGGTACAAGGAGCACGCGGTGATTTTGCTGGAGAGGAAGGGACGCTCGATCACTTCCTGAAATTTAGTAGTCGGAAGAAGAACAGCAGGTCCCTCGTCGGACTAAACCCACCCCACCCAGCGCAACAGCGGCGCTGGCCGGGGACCCCGGCCGCCCTCCTCGGGATGACAACAAAAAAAGACTGCTGTGACGGCGCAGCTGAAGCTGCGCCCCTTCGCTCCTGCGTGAAGCGTCAAGCTCCCTACTGCGGCTGAGGCCTGTTCTTTGACGGCTGCTGCGAGGTGCCGGACTGCGACGCGCCCGATTGGCCGCCGGCCTGGCCGCCGCTGGATTGCGAGCCGTTCGATCCGGGTGCCGTCTGCTGCTGCAAGCCGTGTTTGCCCACCGGAGCTTCCCCCGGTCTCAGTTTGCGGCAGCAGCCGCTCACCATGTCACCCTGCGGCAAGTTGATCTGCGCCGAGTAGGGATAGGTTTCCTTGCGCACCGGGTCCTGGCAGGCTTGCTTCTGGATACTGGCAGACAGACCATAGCCGCCATTCATCGGCGCCAGTCCGTTGGCGCGATGCCATTCCCACGCCTTGTCCTCCGGCACATAGTAGAAATCGCCAGAGAAATATTGGTCCGGTTGATTGATCCCGAGATACCGAGCTTCGCCGCTGATGAACTGGATGCTCCAGTTCGGGCCATAGCCGAAGCAGACCATGTCGGGTGGCTTGCTGGAAGCCTGGTTGGAAGACGTCTGTGCTGCGGCCGAGATCCCGGCCGTCAGGAGAATCAGAAACAGCCCTGCTCTGAACATCGTGCGTTCCATCCAGTCCTCCGTCGGAAACGAAATGGTCGCTGTAAATGCGATGCGAGTCAACTGGTAGTTTTTCCAGCCCGCGCCAATCCTTTGCGAACCACCTGCTCGATCGATTCGCGCAAGCCCATCGCCGGCAGGGCTTCAACCCCGACCCAGCGCACATCGCTTACGTCGCTGCTGGCCCGCGCTTCGCCCGAAAGCGGTCGGCACAGGTAATCGATCAGCACATAGTGATATTGGGTGCGGCCCAGGGCGTCGGTAAAGATGCTGTCGAATACGTCGAGCACCTCGCCCGCCTCCACGGCCACGCCGGTTTCCTCCAGCGCTTCGCGGCGCACGCCATCGCGCAGCGTCTCGCCTAACTCCAACATGCCGCCAGGCACGGACCACTCACCCAGCAGCGGCTCGGTGGCGCGGCGCACCAGTAGGGCGCGTCCTGCTTCAACAATCACCGCGCCCACGCCGATGATGGGATGTTCCGGGTAATCGCGTTTCATAAGGAACGGTGGCGAGAGCGATGTTGCGGGCGGCTCATCGAATGTCCGCTCCGGGAGCATTGAGGCTGAAGAAGTCGGAAGGGCTGAAGCTTACGACCTTCCATCCCTTGGGCTCGAGCTGCAACTGAAATCGCATCTGCACGCTGCGCCGCGCGGGCACTTGCGTGATCTGGTAGGGCAGCGCGTCCATATCGATTTCAGCGGTTGCGGAGCCATGATCCTTTTCCGCGGTAGCTTGCAGGATCTGGTAACGGAAATGGATTTCGGAGTATTGCCGGATGAAGGCGCGCAACTGACTCTGCATATTCGAGAAGCCGGTCAGTTGCTGTTTGTCGAAGATAGACAGGATCTTCTGAATGTTCTGCGTTTCGATGCCGGTGCGCAGCGGCTCCAGCACGTCCTGGATGATCTGATCGTTCAGGCTGAGCTTCTCGTCGTCCGCGGGCGCCGGAGCAGCGGCCTTGGAGTCTTGGGCCTCGGATGCCGGCGGAGCGGATTGTTGTTGCTGCGCGAGAGCGGAAATCCTGCCGGCCTGTGGCACTACAGTGCTGTGCAAAAAATTGCACATTGCGAGTGGCAAAACAGCGCTAAACAAACAAACGCGCAGACTGGGTCTTGCCAGCAGGATTATTGACATCAAAATCATAAGCGCAGTGCCGGATTGTGGCCTCTCGTGCATAATACTGGTTTAGTTGCTGGGATGCAGTAGTTTCAGCGAACTCGTGCGGGTTCACATATTTAGGCGAGATGAAGAGAGCGCGGCGAAAGCAGACCACGTCAGCGGATGACGCGAGTGAGCGCCGGAGCTGAAGATGCCGGGCAGGCTTCCGCAAACCATGGCCGAGGTTACGCTTGACGGGGTGAGGCGGTTGTCAGGTTTTCGATGCAACTTTCTGGCATGGCAAGGGTTACACCTGATGTGGGCAGCATCGCACTAGATCGAGCTATGTTGGCTGGTGACGGCACTCGGGGGCAAATGGCGTCGTCAGCCGCAATACGGGGCGAATTGGCAGAACCTGTTGTCTTAGAGATGCTGAGCGATGCTGAGGTCATGCTGCGCGTAGCCGCAGGCGATGACAACGCTTTCGACTATCTGGTCGAGAAGTATCGGCGGTCGATGATCAGCTTCATGTATCGCATGACACATAATCAGGCAGTGGCCGAAGAACTCGCGCAGGAAGTTTTTCTGCGGGTGTATCGTTCGCGGCAAAGTTATGCTGCCAGCGCGAAGTTCACTACCTGGTTGTATCGCATTGCGACCAATCTGGCGGTGAACCATGCGCGCGATACCAAGCATGAGCGGCCGGAGAATGTAGTCAATATCGACGAGCCTGACAACGATACGGGCTTGACGATGGATGTGCCCGACAGCAGCCTGAACGTCGAGCAGAACATTCTGCGGCGCGAGCGTCTGGCGGCGATTCGGCGGCAAGTCGAGGCTTTGCCGGAGCGCCAGCGCATGGCGGTCATCATGCATAAGTATCAGGACCTGGATTACAAGCAGATTGCTGCGGTATTGAAGTTGAGCGAGTCGGCAACCAAGTCGTTGTTGTTCCGGGCGTACGAAACACTGCGCGAGACCTTAAAACAGTTTATATAGGCAGTGAACGGGGAATTGGGTGCGGTTATGAAGTGCGAGAAGTTTCATGATGAATTGATGGAAGTTGTACTGAGCGGGCCGGAAGCGGCTTCGCCCGAGATGCGGGAACATTTGCGGAGCTGTGCCAGTTGCGTCAGCGAGGTGATTTCGTTCCAGCAGACCATGGGTGTGCTCGACGAGTGGCAGGCGCCGGATGCTTCGCCCTATTTCAGTACGCGCTTGCGGGCGCAACTGCGTGAGGAAGCGCTGGTGCCGCGGAGTGGTTGGGTCGCGTGGCTGCGTCGTCCAATCCTGGCGGGAGCGGCGGCCGTGCTGGTCGCTCTGGGCGTCGGGTTATTGGAGGTAGGTCGTTTCAGCGGAGACAACAACACGCTGGCTACCAATGACGGCGTAGTGCGCGTGAACGCTCCCGGTAATGCCGTAAGCGATCTGCAATATCTCGACAAGAACGCTGATCTGTTTTCGGATTTCGATGCCCTTGACGGTCAATCGTCAACGGAGTAAGAAAAAAAATCGTGCGTCCGGGCCATCTCATACCGCTGACTGCATTAGTGCTGTTCAGCGCTGTTCCGGCGCTCGCCTGGTTTCCCGGGCAGCGCGGAGGCGGCGCTGCTGCGGCGCCGCATCAGAGTGCGCCCCCGCCCAGCGCAGCTCCGCACAACGCAACGCCCAGCACTTCCGGCAACAACGGAGGCTATACCTTTCATCCCAAAGGCCCGGGCCCGCACCGTGGTGACTGGCTGCGGAAGTATATGACCCTGTCTCCTCATCAGCAGGAACAGAAGCTGCAAAACGATCCCGCGTTCAAGAGCCTGCCGCCCGAAAAACAGAATCACTTGCTCGACCGCTTGCGCAACTTCAACAGCCAGCCTCCGGAGAAGAAGGCGCAAATCCTTAACCGGATGGAAACCTACGAGCACATGACACCGGAGCAACAGGCCACGGCCCGCAATCTGTACAGCCGCTATCACAGCCTGCCTGAAGACCAGCAGAGCAAGGTATCACAAGCCTATCGCCGGCTGCGCGGCATGCCGCCTTCAGCCCGCAACGAACTGCTGAACTCCGACGAGTTCCGCAACAACTTCACCGACGATCAGCGCGACCTGCTGCGGGGCATGGCCGATCTCAGCGTACCCCCCAGCAAGTAACGGCGTACGAGGCAATACGTCGCCCTGCGATAAGCCGTATTGAGTTACTGATCCTTCCGGGAGCTGAGTCTTCGCTCTTCGCCTTTCGCTCTTCGCCTTTCGCCTTCGGTTTTCCGATTTCCACTTCGCGGCTTGGCTTTTCATTCCTGCCTATAGCTTTAGGAAACTCCGCCTAAGTTCGCTTTGCAGGGGACGACCTTCTAGAGACTGGGTCGCAACCGGCAAAGAAGTTTCGTGGTGAAACAAACAGCTGCAATTGCAACCGAACTAGCCGCGCAGCGGTGATATTTGTGTTAGCCGCGGGCGTTAGCCCGCGGGCCAGGTGGGACAAACGGAGAGCCGCGGAGCGGCGACACCCGGTTGCGACCCAGTCTCTTCCTGGCCGTCCGTAATTATTGCAAATCAAACCGGCTTCACAGACTGCTGAAAAACTCGAGTCTGATCTGTCTTTGAAGGGGCGCACCTTCAGGTGCGCCGTACAAGTCCTTTATTTTTGTCATTCCTTGTGGGCTAAACAGAGTGCTGAAAAACTCGGACAACGCCCGTGTCGCCGGCTCAAGCCGGCTATGAAAGCAATAAATAAACGACTTAGACGCTGGCCTGAAGGTGTCAAGTTCCGCGACATAGTTTACAGATTGTTCCGCGACATTCTTTACAGTAGGGATTAACTGGAAAGCCAATGTTCCACCATCACGGAGTGATGGCTTTCCAGATCGATTTCGCGCACCACCGTATTGCAGTAATAGACCAGCACTCGCTTTTCGATGCGCAACAGCTGTACCCATTCTCCAGCCAGGGCCTGCAACGAATAGACCTTGCCCTGCACCCACAGCTGCCCTTTGGCTCGCACTCGTACCAGTTCGGCACCCTCCGGATACTGCCAGGGCGGAGGCTGTGGATCGTACTTACGCGGGCTCGGGGTCCACACGCTGGCTGGGGTTTTCATCCCCAGCGCTTCGTGCGGACGGCTCTGGTTATACTCCTGGCGATACCCATCCAACCACGCCTGCCGGCCTTCGCCAGGCAAGCCGCGCAAGCGCATCGCCCGTTCCAGGCAGCCGTGGAAGCGTTCCACCTTGCCCTGAGTTTGAGGATGGCGAACCCCGCTCCAACGCAAGCCGATCCCCTGCTTCATCAGCCAGACCGCCAGCTTAGTGATACCGCCCGGCGATTGCGTGTTCCACCATGGCGTGCCATGGTCCATCAGCATCTCTTCCGGCACCCCACAGTGCCCAAAGGCGTCTTCCAACTGCTCGCGCACCAGTTCGGCTCGCGTGCTGCCGGTAGCCGCCAACACCGTAAGATAGCGGCTGTGGTCGTCGAGCACCGCCAGCGGACCGACGTGGCTGTCCCACCCGATCGGACTCTTATAATCCATCTGCCAGAGTTGGTTGGGACGCTCTCGGGTAAAGCGGCGCACGGCCGCGGCATGACGGTCTTGCCAGCGCACCAGTCCATGCCGCAACAAAATTCGATGTACGGTGCTGATCGCCAACCTGCAGCCCTGCTGGGCCAGTCGCCATTGCAGTTTGCGAGCTCCCCAGTCGGGATAGCGGCGGCGCAGTTCGATCACCTGCTGTTCGTGCTCGGCCTGGGTGCGTTGCGGACTCTGTCGCGGACGCCGACTGCGCTCGGCAATGCCGCCCAGACCCTGCTCCCGATAGCGATCTACCCACAGATATCCCGTGGGCCGCGAAATCGCAAACTCCTTACACAATTCAAGGAAAGGTTTTTCTTTTCGGCTAGCAGCTACCACGCACTCCACGCGTTGTTGCTGTAGGTCCATTGTCTTCCAAGGCATCCTTGTGTCGCCTCCCAGGCTCGCTTCGCTCGCCAGGGAGTGTAAAGGATGTCCCGGAACGCACTGTAAAGGATGTCATGAAACTGAACACCTGAAGGCCAGCTCTACCCGAGATGCGGCCAAAATCGACTTTTTCAGCAAACTGTTCAGCCCACAAGGAATCTGTGTTCGCGACTCTTTCAGCAAACTGTTCAGCCGGCGAGGGACCAGGTCCACCTGAGGCGCCCGCAAATCCAACTCCGCGGCCCGTGGTTAGAGCAGAGCTGTGCGAAATCATTTAACATTTGAAATGCGCCAGTTTACGGCCCTTTTCCGGACCCAAACACTGGACCAGCACCTCATGATTGAATTATTTCGCGATAGTTATCGTTACCGGGAATTAATCTGGGCGCTCGCCCTGAAAGAGTTGAAGATTCGCTATAAGCGCTCGGTGCTGGGCTTCATGTGGGCGCTGCTGAATCCGGCGCTACTGATGCTGGTGCTGACCCTGGTATTTTCCACTATCATGCGCCTGGGCATCCCCCACTACGCTATTTTTTTGTTGAGCGTGCTGCTGCCCTGGACATTTTTTTCCCAGTCGCTGTCCTATGCGGTGGAAGCCATCGTTTCCAACGGAGACCTGATCAAGAAGGTTTCAGTCCCTAAGCTGGTGTTTCCCGTAGCCGCGGTAGTCTCAAACATCATCAACCTGCTGCTGTCGCTTATTCCGCTGGCATTGCTGGTGCCTGCGTTACGCCATCCGTTTTATTGGACGTGGCTATACCTGCCGGTTCCGCTGCTGGCGCTGGCGCTGTTCACCCTGGGGATGACATTCTTCTTCGCGGCAGCCAACGTGTACTACCGCGATGTGGCACACATTTTACAGATCCTGCTTTCGGCCTGGTTTTACCTGACGCCCATCATCTACCCGCTGGAAGCCATGCCGCCGAAGTATCAGTGGATCTTTAAGCTGAACCCGATCATTTACGTGATCAACGGATTCCGGCTGTCCGTGTATTACGGGCAACTGCCCAAATGGCCGTCCATCACGGCATCGTTTGTCTGCGCATTTATCAGTTTGTTTATCGGGTTCGCGATATTTCGCAAGTATCAAAGAAATTTTGTGTTCTACGTCTGAGCTGCGCATGTTATCTGGTTCAACCGTAATTCGATTGCAGAATGTCACGCAGCGCTTCCGCGTGATTCAGGAGCGTCCGGACACTCTGCGTGAGCTGTTCTCCAAGCTCCTTCGCCATCAAGCCAGCTACCACGATTTTGAGGCGGTGAAGAACGCATCGTTCGAAGTTTCGCGTGGCCAGGCATTGGGCATCATCGGGCGTAACGGGTCGGGCAAAAGCACGCTGCTGAAGATCATTGCCGGTGTCTATCAGCCCAGCGCCGGTACGGTTGAGGTAACCGGAACGCTCGCCCCGCTGATCGAGCTGGGTGCCGGCTTCCATCACGAGTTGACCGGGCGCGAGAATATCCTGCTCAACGGCCTGCTGATGGGCTATTCCAAGCGCGAGATGCTGGAACGCGAACAGCGCATCATCGACTTCGCGGAGATCGGCGATTTCATCGATTCACCGGTGAAACAATATTCTTCCGGAATGTATATGAGGCTGGCGTTTTCGGTCGCTACCGAGGTCGATCCGCAGATCCTGGTGGTGGATGAAATCCTGGCGGTCGGCGATATGGGATTCCAGGAGAAATGTTTTGACCGCATCCGCACCTTCCGCGAACAGGGCAAGACAATTCTGATGGTGACCCACAGCATGGAGAACGTTCAGCATCACTGCGACCGCGCCATTCTGATTGAACATGGAACGATCCTGGTGGATGGGCTGCCGAGCGAGGCTGTTGCCGCCTACCAAACTCTGATGTCCCCGGAGGTCGTCGGCGCTCACTGAGCCGCGCCGCTCACCGATGCACGTAGCCTTCGTGCTTCCTCGATTCTTTCCTTATCGCGGCGGATATGAGAATTCGCTGCTGTCGCTGGCAAAATACCAAGTCTCGCAAGGCCATCGCGCTACCGTATTTACCACCGTCGCCGATGACCTGGAAGCGTTCTGGCTGCCCGGCTTCAAAACCTTTCCGCAAGAGCAAACTTCGGTCGACGGCGTGGTGGTGCGCCGCTTCCCCATTTCCTATGACAAGCTGCGCCGTCGCGCTACCCGCGTGCTGGGCCTGATGCCGTACTGGCGATGGCGGGCGGAATACTGGCGGCCTTCATTTCGCGTGCCCGGCTTGGCGGAGGCATTGCGCGATGTCGATGCCGACCTGATTCATATCGGCCCGCTGCCCTACAACAGCGTGATGTATGCCGGGCTTCACGCCGGCGAATTGCGAGGTATCCCGGTGGTTGCCACTCCGTGCTCGCACCTGGGCGAGCCGGGCAACAACGCGGTCTCGCAACATTATCTTCAGCAGCATCAGGTAGAAATTCTGCGGCATTGCCGGCAGGTCTTCTGCATGACCCGTACCGAGCAATCGCATCTTGAGAAGCTGGGCTTGCCGCCGCAGAAGCTGGCCATCACTCCCTTTGGCATCGACCTCGGTTTGAGCGTGGGCGGCGACCCTGAACATCTGCGCAAGCGCTACGCAGTCGATGGCCCGGTGGTCTTGCATCTGGGCATGAAGGCCTACGAGAAAGGCTCGGAGACGCTGCTGCAAGCGATGAAGATTTTGTGGAGCAAGGGATCGACGGCGTGGCTGGTGATGGCGGGTCCGAGTCTGTCGAGCTTTGACAGCTTCGTTGCCGGCACGGGCCAGGGCTGTCCCCGGCTCCTGAATCTGCCAGCATTTCCGGACAGTGAGAAGCGCGACCTGCTGGCGTCGGCGACCCTGGTCGCGCAGCCTTCGCGAGTGGAGTCTCTCGGACTGGTCTTGATCGAGGCGTGGGCCAATAGTAAGCCGGTGGTCGCTGCCAATATCGATGTATCGCGCGAACTCATCGCCCGCAGCGGCGGAGGCGTCACCGTCCCGTTCGGCGATGCGCAAGCCCTCGCAGCTGAAATCGAGACTATGTTGAGCGATCCGGAGCGCCGGCAGAAGATGGGCGAAGGTGGTCGCAAGCTGGCGTTGGAATATGAGGGAGACACTCCCTGGCGTCGCACCACGGCGGAGATGGAGCGGCTGGTCGCGATGGTACGATGAACGATGTTTCGCAGGATGGGCGCCCTGAGATGAAGGAAGCTGTTCTACAGGTACTCGATGCAGTGCTGGCGTTCGCGCCGCCGGTCGATCCTGCTCATCGCTTTCGAGTGGAGTGGCACGAGCCGGTTGGCGGCCCGTCCGAAGAAGCGATCCGCAAATTGCAGGCGCAGTATCTCGACTCTCTGCCCGAGAAGAAGAAGAACTACGTTGAGACCTCGCTGCCTCGCTATCGGTTCGTAGCCGACGCCGCTGTGCGCTACTTTCCGCGCACCGGCAAGATTCTCGATCTGGGGTGCGCGCCCGGCCACATGGGCATCATTCTTCATCACCTGGGATTTGAGATGCACGGCATCGATCTGAACCAGCTCTGGGAAGAAACCTATCCCGAGCGAAAGTGGCTACAAGAGCTCAACGTGCAGGCGCTCGATGTGGAGAAGCAGCCGCTGCCGTTTTCTGATGCGAGCTTCGATGGCGCCCTGTTTACCGAAGTGCTTGAGCACATCGCGTTCACCCCGCCTGTGCAGGTGATGAGTGAAATCCGGCGAGTGCTGAAACCGCAGGCCACGATGCTGCTCACCACTCCCAACGTCTGCAACCTGGCCAACATTCTGACGCTTGCCAAAGGCAAGAATATTTTCTGGGCGCCGGAGATTTTTTATGGCGGCCCGGATCGCCACAATCGCGAATACACGCCGGACGAAGTTATCACTGCGGTGGAACAGTCGGGATTCGAAATCGTCGATCGCTTTCTGTTCAATGGCTATAACAATTGGAATGCAGCCGGGGCCGATTACATCTACGAAACGATGGACCTGTTGCGCGACTTGGATACACCGTTGCTGGGAAACACGGTATTCGTCGTCGGTCGACGTCCCGGTTAGGAGAGGCTTCTCGCGATGTCTTTAGAAGCACAGGAGCCCGCGACGGCGATTCTCGAACGCATCCGCGCCAAGCTAGGGAGCGACGTCGCAGATTCCCCCGCGCCTGACCGCGCAGAAAATATACCGGCGCTGCTTGAAAGTATTCGGAAAAAGTTACAGAACGTGAACGCGCCTGCTGTTTCCGCCGGAGCTCTGAGGAGAAGACCGAACGCGTTGCCGGCGGCAACGTCGAGCGACTTGGCGCAAATGTGGCGGCAAGTAGAGGCGGCGCAAGCGGCCCACAGCCAATTCGGGCAGCTGAATCCCCGGTTGGGCGGACTGCACAACCGCGCCATCCAGTTTGTAAAGCAGGCGATGCGGCGTTCGCTCGGCTGGTACACGCGTCCACTACAGCAATATCAGGCGAGCGTGATTCAAGCTTTGCAGCATGCGACGCGAGCGCTGAAAGCTCACGATCGAGCGCTGCAAGGCGAGCCGGCAAATGCCGCCGCGGTTCACGAACTTCGGCAACAAAACGCGGATCTGCAAAAACAGTTGGAGGCGCAACGCACCGAGCTGAACGCGCTGCGCGACGAATTGCGTAGAGCTCTCGCCGCGCCGGACGCGGCCGTAAGCGCAAAGGGAAGCGATACGCGCTGAAATGCTGTCGGGCCAGCTCGCGCTCGCAAAGCCGCTCGATTCTGACGTAATCATGAAGGTCGCCATCATCACTCCCGCTATCGAAGACCGCAGCCGCCTGTTTGGCGCCGAGCGGCATTTCCTCGGGATGGTGCAGGCTTTCCAGCAAAAAGTCGAGACAGACTGGATTCAGGTTCCCATCAGCGAGGCCCGTTGGGAAGGAGTTCTTCAGGGATATCTCGATTGCTTCGAACTCGATCTTTCCGGCTACGATCTGGTGGTCTCGACCAAGACGCCGACTTACATGGCGCAGCATCCGAAGCACGTCTGCTGGCTGTTGCATCAGATCAGGGTTTTCTACGATCGCTTTGATGACGAGTACGGCAAGCTTCCCGAGTATGTGTTGAAGGAAAAGCGCGCGCAGCGGGAGCTGATTCATCAGCTCGACAATCTTGCGTTTCGCAACCTCCGCAAGATCTTCACCAACGGTCACGAAACCGCGCGACGTCTGAAGCAATACAACGGCTTCGATGCTGAGGTGCTGTATCCGCCGGTTCTGGCGCAAGGCCATCGCAATGGCGCCCAGGAGTATTTCCTTTTGCCGGGACGATTGCATCGCTGGAAGCGCGTCGACCTGGTGATTCGCGCCATGCAGCACTATCGCGGCGACGTGCCGTTGCTCATCGCCGGCAGTGGAGAAGACGAAGCCGAATTCCGCGCGCTTGCCGGCAACGATTCTCGCATTCGCTTCCTCGGATTTGTCCAGGATGCCGAGCTGCTCGAACTTTATGCCGACGCGCTCGCGGTGCTGTTCGTTCCCAAGGATGAAGACTTCGGCTACATCACGGTTGAAGCGATGCTCAGCCATAAGCCGGTGATCGTGTGCAATGATTCCGGTGAGCCTGCTCGGCTGGTGCAGAATGGCCGCGCCGGGCTGGTGGTCGCTCCCGATCCGGCGGAGATTGCCGCCGCCATGAGCGTACTTGCCGCCGATCGCAAGCTGGCGCGCGAGATGGGGGAGTTCGCCTTCCAGAGCGCGCCGTCGCAGTCGTGGGAAAAGATTGTTGACCGCATTATTGAGGCGGCTGCGGAAGAGCCGCGGACAGAGGCTGAAAGTTCCGCAACAACCTCCCTCGCGACGTCGGCCCATCTTGCCCCCACTGGCACGAAACGTGATCCAGTGAAAGTCGTGGTGGCCTGCAACCAGGTTCTCCAGCCGGCCGTCGGTGGAGGCCGAGTCCGCGTCATGGAACTCTGCAAGGGAATGGCGGCGCATTTTCCCACCGAATACATTGGCGCTTACGACTGGCCCGGGCCGCCGGGAACGGACGACTGGCCGGTGCCGAACTGGCATTGCCGCGTGTTCGCGCTTGCGCCGTTGCAGTACAAACTGGCAGCGCGGCTACAGCGACTGGTGCCGGGCGGCTCGGTCATCGACGTAACGTTTCCCTGGATGACGCGCCTGTCGTCGGACTACGTCAACGAACTACATCGGCTGGTCGCGGAGTGCGACGTTGTCATCTTTCCGCAACCGTGGGCGTACCCGCTGTGCAAGCATCTGCTCCACGACAAGATCGTCATCTTCGATTCGCACAACTTCGAATACGGCTTGCGCTCGCAATTGCTTTCGTCCACCTTTGCCGGGCGACGCCTTGCCGCCAGCGTCAAACGGGTGGAAGGCGATCTCTCGCGCCGAGCCGATCAAATCTGGGTGGTCTCGTGGGAAGACGCGGAAGCTACGGCCAAAGCCTACGATGTTCCGCTCAATCACTTTCGTCTGGTTCCGAATTGTGCTGACACGGGAGCATTGCTTCCTCCTGACGCCGCGCAGAAGGCGGCGGAGAAAGCTGCGAACGGCTGGGCGGGACGCGATGTCGCTGTCTTCGTCGGCAGCGGCTATCGTCCCAACACTGAAGCGGCCGCGTTCATCATCGAGTCGTTAGCGCCTGCGTTCCCCGACATGGTATTCGCCATCGTGGGCACGGTGAAGGAAGCTTACCTTCGCGGCAAAGAAATACCGCCGGCGCTTCCGCCCAACGTCGCGCTGTTGGGAGTGATCGAAGAGCGTCGACTCTACTCCGTACTGCGGGCAGCGGATTTCGGCCTGAACCCGGTCGAGATTGGCTCGGGCACAAATCTGAAGCTGGTGCAGTACATGGCCGCGGGGCTGGCGGTGATCTCGACCGACACGGGCGTTCGCGGCATCGAGAGCGGTCGTAGCGTTTGCGCCGTGGCTGAGCGCGCGCAGTTTGCCGGCGTGTTGCAAGGATTGCGCGATGATGCCGCATTGCGCGCGCGCATGGGAGAGTTGGCGCGCCAGGAGGCGGAGCGCAATTATGACTGGAGCGTGGTCTTCGATCGGGCGGCGCAGCGCATCAACCGGCTCATGCGGTATCGGCGACGCATGGATCCGCCATTCTTCTCCGTGGTGGTGCCGACCTACAATCGCAAAGAAACTTTGCTGCGCAACCTGCACGCACTGGCCCAGCAGACGTTCCCCGATTTTGAAGTGGTCGTGGTCGATCAAAGCCAACCGCCGGTAGAAATCCCGCAAGAGCTCCGGCAGAAGCTGACCATCCGCTACATCTATTCCGAGGAGCGTGGGCCGGCGCTGGCCCGCAACAAGGGCATCCGCGCGGCCACGGGCGAGGTGGTCGCCTTCACCGACGACGATTGCATCCCGGAGAAAGATTGGCTGGAGAAGGCCGCTCACTATTTCGATGACGATGGCATTGCCGGGCTCGAAGGCTACATTCGCACCGACAAGCTGGGTGATCCGCGCTACCGCACCGTGTCCAACCTGAATTTTGAAGGCATCGGCTTCATGACCGCGAACATGTTTTACCGGCGCGATCTGCTGCTGGCGCTGGGCGGATTCGACGAGCGCTTTCCCACTGCCTTTCGCGAAGACACCGAGCTGGCCTGGCGGGCGATGGAGTTTGGGCCAATTCCGTATGCGCGCGACGCAGTGGTCTTCCATCCCCCGCATCCCATCGACGTGGAACGCGAGTCGCCGGCGGAGCGCGCCAAAATGTTTCGGCTCGATCCGCTGCTGCTGGCCCAACATCCGCAGCGTTACACATCGCTTCTGTTCCGCGAAAAACACTATCGCAAGACGCCCGGCTTCTGGCGTCACTTCGTCAGCGGATTGCAGGAGACCGATCCGCAGCCTGCGATCGGCAGCCTGCTGCGACGCTTGCGCACCCATGATCCTGAGTGGTGGGCGCACGTCGCCGGTACAAACGGATCTTCTGCCAACGGCATGCTTCCGCCGGAAGACCTCGCGGCGCTGCGCTCTCTGTTAGCGGACGAACTGGAAGCGTCAGTGGAATCGCAGTCCTGACCACGCGTCTGTGTACAATCGCCAGTGGAGCCGCGTGAAGACCGTCACCATCGCCATCCCCGCGCTGCATCGCCCCGATCTCACCGCACGCTGCCTCCAGTTCCTTCAGAAGCAAACCCTGCCTGCGGACGAGTGGGAAGTCGTTGTCATTGAGAACGAAGCGCGAACCGGAGAGATATTGCCCGATCCGCTGCCGCCCCATGTGCAGCGCATTGAACTCCCGACCAACGAAGGCACCACCGGCTCCATCAACCGCGCCGTCGCGGCAACCGAGTCGCGGTACGTGCTGCTGCTCAACAACGACATCGAGCTCGAACCCGACTACCTTGCGCGATTAGTTGCCGCGCTGGATGCTGATACGAAATTGGGTTTCGCGATTGGCAAGTTGCTGCGCGCCACCCAGCGCACGCATCTGGATGGAGCCGGCGATGCGATGTTGATGGCAGGAGCAGCGTATCGGCTCGGCAACCTGGATCGCGACGACGGACAGTTTGATCGGCCCGCGGCGGTGATAACCGGTTGTGGCGCAGCGGTGCTGTATCGGCGCGAGGCGTTCGTCGCCAGTGGAGGTCTCGACACAGAGTTCTTCGCCTATCTCGATGACCTCGATCTCGGGCTGCGGGCGCAGCTTCTGGGATGCGGCGGAATGTATTTGCCGGACGCAGTCGCGTATCACATCGGCAGCGCGACCCTGGGCGAGAGGCTGCATCCCCGCGTGGTCGAGTGGATTACCCGCAACCAGTTTTATGTGCTGGCGAAAGATTATCCGCGGCGCGTGTTGTTGCGATTGCTGCCGCGAATCGTGGTGTATCAGTTGCTGTGGATGATGTATGTCGCGAGGCGCGGCGCAGCGGGAGCCTATGTTCGCGGATTGATCGCCGGCCTTCGCGGCTGGGGCAACATGCGCCGCAAGCGTCGAGAGTTCGCGGCAAAACGGCGAATCACCGATGACGAGTTCGTGGAGCGACTGCGCGCCTCGGAGCGTCAGGTCTTCGACTGGCAGCAGACCCTGCCCGCAGCCAGCCGCTCAAGCCTGTTAAAGACCTACTTCGCGATTTTTGGGAAGCCGTAGAACTAAAATTTTACCGCCAACAACTGGAACGTGATGTGCAGCGCGACCCGCAGCGTGGCGGCGCGCCGGAGTTGCCGGTGAACCGAGCAGCGAAGCGAAGTGGCTTGCGATAACGCGTGATCGGAAAACGTGGGAAATCGCGTTGGAACAGATAGTCTCCGCCAGTCTGCTTTCCCTGTGTCCGGGTCTTACTCGCGGGAACGTCTACCGTTCCTCGCTGCATCGCAATGACACTTGCGGCCGCTTCTACTGGGCTGCTCGCCAATGTCAGTCTCATATTCGCGGTTGCTTCGGCCCGCTCCTCATCGCAGCCTCCGCAGGAGGCGAAAGCTGATAGCCCCGCCCTTCAGGGCGGGGTGGGCGATCATTTTAGAACCGGAGTGCCCCGGGCACGACAGGCTTATCCGAACATGTATTTCGGATCAATCTCGATTTTGGATTTCTTTAGCAACGTCAGAAATTCCTGCTCGAAGGTCCACTTCCGATGATGTTGTTCCTGGTTGGCAATATATTCGATCACAACTTGCCGTCTAGATTCGCTGACGCTGAAAGCGCCATAGCCTTGCTGCCACGCGAACCTGCACGACAACCCGGCCAGCCAGCGAGATGAATTTCCTTTGAGATCCTGCATTGCGCGCGACAAGGACATTGCAGGAGGAAGGGCCACAAGCAGGTGAACGTGATTTCGCGTTCCTCCAATCGAGAGCAGCGGAATTCGTTTCGCCCTCGCAATACCGGTCATGTACTGCCATAGTCGTTCGGGCTCCGGGATAACGTTGACGCGATCCTTGGTGCTGAAAACGCAATGCACCAGATTGGCGGCGAGAGTGTGCATGGATCAACGATATTTCGAGGCGCCGTGAGTATCAGTGACGATTCGCACACGCGCATGTGTCGTGCCCGGGGCACTCGGTTTATCTGCCGGCCTACCCCGCCCTGAAGGGCGGGGCTATCAGCTTACGCCTCCTGCGGAGGCTGGGATGAAGCGAGGGGTGAAATCAATCGCGACCAGGAGCGCGATGCAAAGACCCTGTCGTGCCCGGGGCACTCGATTTGTCTGCCGGCCTACGCCGCCCTGAAGGGCGGGGCTATCAGCTTACGCCTCCTGCGGAGGCTGGGGTGAAGCGAGGGATGAAATCAATCGCGACTGGAGCACGATGCGAAGAACCTGCGGTGCCCGGGGCACTCGATTTGTCTGTCGGCCTACCCCGCCCTGAAGGGCGGGGCTATCAGCTTTCGCCTCCTGCGGAGGCTGGGATGAAGCGAGGGGTGAAATCAATCGCGACCAGGAGCATGATGCGAAGACCCTGTCGTGCCGCAGGCACTCGATTTGTCTGCCGGCCTACCCCGCCCTGAAGGGCGGGGCTATCAGCTTTCGCCTCCTGCGGAGGCTGGGGTGAAGCGAGGCGTGAAATCAATCGCGACCAGGAGCATGATGCGAAGACCCTGTCGTGCCGCAGGCACTCGATTTGTCTGCCGGCCTACCCCGCCCTGAAGGGCGGGGCTATCAGCTTTCGCCTCCTGCGGAGGCTGGGGTGAAGCGAGGGGTGAAATCAATCGCAACCAGGAGCAAGATGCGAAGATCCTGTCGTGCCCGGGGCACTCGGTTTATCTGCCGGCCTACCCCGCCCTGAAGGGCGGGGCTATCAGCTTTCGCCTCCTGCGGAGGCTGGGATGAAGCAAGGGGTGAAATCAATCGCGACCAGGAGCGCGATGCAAAGACCCTGTCGTGCCCGGGGCACTCGATTTGTCTGTCGGCCTACCCCGCCCTGAAGGGCGGGGCTATCAGCTTGCGCCTCCTGCGGAGGCTGGGATGACGGCAACGCCGACGGGTGCGCGTTCTGCGCCTCGGCGAGCGCGGAATCAAAGGCGATTCGCGCTTCTTCCATGCTCTGGAAACCAGCCTTGCGTTCTATGTCGTATAGGAACCGAGCGGTTCTCCGCCAGGGCTGACCCTAAACTTGTTGACGAAACTCGCGCCTGGATGCGGCCAGAAATCCCCGCATCTACGCCTGCCCAACCAGCTCTTCGAGGCAAGTGTTGTAGGTCTCTTTGGCCAGCCAGCGCACGAAATGATTTTCGGAGTCCAGCACGATTTGCTTCGACTCCACCGGCTTGTCGGTGAGCTCGAAGCCCATGATGATGATTTCGTCGCCCTTTTTGATGAGGTGAGCGGCCGCGCCGTTCATGCAAACCGCGCCGGAGCCGCGAGGGCCGGGAATTGTGTAGGTCTCAAGCCGGGCGCCGCTGGTGTTGCTGACCACCAACACGCGTTCCCCGGGTAACAGTCCAACCATCTCCATCAGTTCTTCGTCGATTGTGATACTGCCTACATATTTCAAATCGGCTTGGGTAACTGTGGCCTGATGAATCTTTGACCGCAACATCCATCGCATGATGTCTGTCGTTCCTCTCCGTGTCCCGCTCTCGCCAGGCGGATGCAGGCACTTCGAACCATCCTAGCAGTTTTTTTGATAGCTGGGGAAGCCCCATGGATTCACTTCTGAAGGCTTCCGAACGCGACGACAAGCCGGGGCCATCTCACACCTTAAGTTTTCGCGGGTCGCCAAACAATTTCTGCACCAGGTCCAGCAGCTCCTGGGGATGGTGGCTATGGACAACGTAGTCCGCCCACTTCAATTCCTGCTCAGTAGGCGTGAGCGCAATGATGGGCAGGCCGGGCTTAGTTTTCTTGACCGTCGCAATGGCATGTCCGGCGTCAAAGTCGGGCAGTCCGCAATGAACGATCAGCGCGCTCACGTTAGGAAATAAGCTAACTAGTTCCAGAGTTTCCATTACGGAGTGGCCGGTGATGACGTTGAACTTGAATGTTTCCAGAAGCAGCTTGCGGGTGGAGAGAGCCTGCTCAGGTTCCGGCTCGGCAACGATAAATGCAGGTCTGATCAAGTGAGGCATGCCTTTCTTGCGCTTGCTCCAGTTTGTCCGGCCTCGGCCGCAAACGCTTTGTTGTTCCAGACAATTAGATGCCAACGGGGCTTTAGCGATGTTTTGCTGCGATGTTCGATTTTTGCTTTTGGGCGCAATCTCTCTTGCGCTTGCCGGCTACGGCGTCACCGAAGCCGGCGGAGGTATGTTGCGGTTCTTCATCCACTCCAGGCTGATGGCGCGGTTGGCGGCGCTTGGCGGAATCTTGTCGATATCGGGCATGAAGACCCGCAGGCCGGCCTGGGGCGTCATTTCAATACGGCCATTCACCAACTGCTCCTGATAGCGTGCCAGGTCGAAGTCGAACCACGCATCATTAGAGGCGTCGATAAGAAAGAGGTCGGCATGTTCCATGGTGAGCTTCCCGAAGTTCACGGTGCCCCCGCGCAGGCGGATAAAATTGCGCCACTGTTTCACCCGCACCACTTCAGGACGCGGCACTCCGAAGACGCCAATGAGGTCGCCGGTCTTACTGCCGAGATGGGCATCGGTGAGCTTGCCGCGAATCTGAGGGGGCGGCAGAATCTGCGTTGCGTCCAGATAGATATCGTTGTTCTGCACCTCGACGCCGGTCGCGGTCTTGCCGCTGACCAGATCGCCCACATTCACATGCAGCGAATGCAAGAGCGCCTTCACGGGAATTTTCAGCACTCGCAATTTCGCAACATGCAGCCGGATACGGCCGTCGGGAGCCGCGCTGACGTCGCTGATCATCTCGATGGGCAGCGGCACTCCTTTATGCAACGTGCCATTCAGCTTGAGCTGTTGCCCATCGGGAGCAAGCGATACGTTCTCCAAAGGAGAGCCCTTCAGCAATCCACCGTTCAGCAGCGCGGTGATATCGGACAGGTTTGTGGCCACAACGGCGTCGGTAATATTCACGTAAAACGAGGTGGGCTCGTCGAAGGACGGAACTACGCCGCGACGCGTCGGAATCATATCGCCTCGGAGCCAGCGGACGCGCAGCTTGAATCCGTTTCCCTCGTTTAGGATCACGTTGTGCATCAGCACTTTGGTTTCGGAGGAACCAGTTGAGGACACAGCCTCCGTCGGCTCCGAGCAAGGGGAAGCTGGAGCTGGGGTCGTCGACGGAGTACCCGGACGAGCCGCAGCATTCTTCGGTTGCGAAGCTGTATTTCCAGCAGACTTCGGCCGGGTGCAGGAAGGCAGCAACACGACAAACGAGAGAAGCAGGGGTAGAAAAATGCGGCTTGCCAATACGAATCCTTTGCGTTGACCTCGGCCGAGAGCAGCCGAAAAGTTGACCGGCTGCGGCGTACGACACACAGCTGTCAATAAGGTGAGATGCCGGACGAAAGCAGATGGCGGGAAGAAATCCTCGGGAAAAGACGCAATTACGAGGACGAACGCAGCGGCGTGCTTGGAACAGCGCATTCTCTGGATTTCAACGGCTTAGGCTGAACCTGCGCCCGCTGCCTAAAGGAGCCTTGAACAAGTTCGGACGAATTTCCTCAGCGGCTGGAGCCGGATCGACTTGCAACACGTAAGGCGGCTTGAGGGTATCTACGCGGGAACGGGAGTTCGAATTGGCGGTGCAATATAACCATCAAGAACCCAGCGCCGTAGGCGCGAAATAGCTCAACCCAGCACGCAGCCGACCCGGGGCCCCCGACTCGCGCTGCCTTCGCGCAAATTGGGTGGGACGGCGAAGTGCTGGGTAGGCGGGAAATTAATGCGAGTCCCGTAGGGACGGCAGAGGTTCTCACGCAGACACTTCAGGCCAGCATCGAGGCTTTTATTTATGGACCCAAGCCGGCTTTTCAGTTTGCTGAAAAACTCGATTGTGGCCGCATCTCGGGTAGAGCTGGCCTTCAGGCCAGCGTCTATGCCCTTTATTTATCGAACCGAGCCGGCTTTTAGCCGGCGACATAAAGCGTTTCTATCCGGCTATGAGCCGCTGAGGGAACGGTCGGCCGCTTAATCAGAGTTTAGGTGGTATTCGGGATCGCGCTTCCAGCCCGTGATCATGGAATAGAAGTTATTCCAGCCATGCAGCACCACCATGATCAGATGGCCGGGAATGAAAGCCACAAATCCCACATCGAAATGAAATGCCAGATGCGGGCGTAGTGATAACCGCCCATCGGCCAGGCCAGCCACCAGAACTGCACCGGCTTGTACATGACCATGCCGGTCAGCGTCGACAGCACTCCAAAGAATATCGTCGACGTGTAGGCCAGTTTCTGTAGCGGATTGTAAGCGGCGTCTACTTCCGGCTTTTTGCCGAAGAGGAAATAGTGTCGCGCCATGGGCCATACGCCTTTGACATCCCGCGGCAGAAATAGCACCTGCCGCCAATGGCCGGTCGCAATCTGATAGATCACGTACAGTAATCCGCTGCCGACAAAGATCCACATGAAGGTGAAGTGCCACTGCAAGCGCGCCGCCCAGCCAGCCTCCCAGCGTGAACTGCCCGGGTACGTTGATGAAATTTTTTTGCGGAATCTTCGGCCCGAAGCTGGGAAAGGCTTTGAAGATGCGCAGTCCGCTAGTGATGAGCACGACGACGGCGACTGCGTTCAGCCAGTGCGCCAGCCGCACCACGAAGGGATGCTCGTACGAGATGGTGATCGGCGGCGCGACTCTTCGCTTCAATTGCAGGTGCGTTGGTGGCCATCGCTCACAGTCCTCCGTACCAGCTGTAGCCCTGGTCTTCCCAGTAGCCGCGTTTATCGGGCTTCACCACATTGGTCACGCGAATGGTGTCGAGATACTTAGCTTGTTTGTAGCCAAGCTTGGTCGGCATCTGCAGACGCAGCGGAGCGCCGTGCCCGCGGTCCAACGGCTTGCCGTACATTTCGTAGCAAAACAGTGTCTGCGGATGCAGCATGGTTGCCATGTCGATGGATTCGTAATACTCGTCGACGCACTCCACCTCCAGGTAGCGAGCGGTGGTGTCGGCGCCGATCCAGCGCAGAAAATCCGAAGCGCGTACGCCACCGAAGTTGCCGATTACGTCCCAGCCTTCAACGCAGACGTGCCGCGTATTCTGCACCAGCTTGGGAAGCGCCTGAATCTGCTGCAAGGTGTAATCGCCGGGACGCTTCACCAGGCCTTCGACGGTCAAAGTCCACTTGTCGAGATCGACGCCGGGATCGGCGACATCGTAGAAGTTGTAAGGGAAGCGCGAGAACGGAGCCACTTCGCTGTTGCTGAATGTCTGCGCCAAACGGTGCCGGCTGAATAGCTTGCCCGATGCCCAACCGCTGAAGTGCAGGCCATCCATTAACAGCGAATCCTGAGCTTTGGGGATTGCGAACGCTCCCAGAGCGACCACCGGGACAAGCTTCAACAGCTCGCGACGGTTGATGCGCTTGCGCTCCCGCGAGGAGACTTCGCGTATCTCTTCACCCGATGGTCCCACACGGCGATCATTTGAATGCGCGGCAGGAGATTGCGCGCCAGACTCCGGCGTCGGCTGCTGTTCTCGTTCTACGCGAATATCGGCCGTCCGCCGATCGCTGGACTGCGCGGCAGACTCCGCCGCGTGCTCCTCATGCTCCACGCGCACGTCGGCCGGCTCCGGCTCACTGGGCGTGGCTTGTTCGTCTTGCACTCGTTGTGTTTCGTCAGACATCGTTATCTCTCGGGAAACTCTGCGTAAGTTTGGTTTGAAGGGGGCCTTTTAGGCCGTCCGTCAAACCTGCAAAGCAATCCGGTTTGACAGTTTGCTAAGAAACTCGACTGCGGCGGTATCTCGGTAGAGCTGGCCTTCAGGCCAGCGTCTAAGCCGTTTATTTATCGTTTTCATAGCCGGCGACACGGGCCTTGCCCCAGTTTTTCAGCACTCTGTTGAGCCGCTGAGGAAGTTTGCTTCCCCTTGTTCAGGGTTCTCTTAATCCCGACAAAAGCTCAGTACCACATGAGATCACCCTGCCGGCGAAAAGTTACACGGCTTAGGACGGCTTAAAAGTGTCTGCGTGAGAACTAAAGTTTCGAATTGGTAGTGGAGCAAAACGGTCAAGAACCCGGCGCCGTAGCCGCGAAACAGCTCAGCCCACCACGCAGCCGCACCGGCGTCCGCCAAGTCGCGCTGCTTTTACGCGAATTGGGGTGGGATGGCGGAGTGCGGGCTAAGCGGGAAATTGATGCGAGTTCCGTAGGGACGCCCGAGGTTCTCACGCAGACACTAAGAAGACGTTTCCCCAGCATTAAAATCTTGCGAACCTTTACAGATAATACGTAGAAACAGCGGTCGCCGGATGTACGTAGACGCTGGTGGAGCGTCATTTGTGACGCACAGCACAGACGGGCCATACTTGGCAGTGCCATCCTTTTAACAAGAGTAATGCTCGGCACGGTACCAGCCGATGGTAGTAACCGTTCACCGGGTGCGAAGGAGTCACGGTATGAAGGTAAAACGATCTTTGCGATCCAATCTGCGCTACGGTCAAAACCTGGTTAAGTCTGGAATGTCTGGATTGTCGAGCGGTCGGCAGGCTCACTTGAACGGGCAGCCTATGTCCGAGGCGCTGTCTCAGGCGGCACGCGCATCGTTGGGGCTCGCCGTATTCGGAACTTGCGCGGGATTGCTGCGGTATTCCTTTCCGGCACGCCGGGACCGCGTCGCCAAGGCAATCACCTGCGGCATCGCGGGCGGCGCCATGGGCCTCATCGCTGGATTGCGTGGAAGACGCGCGAGCTGACCGGAAGCATGACCCGCGCCGCTGCCAAGCAGATGGGCGCAGTACGCGACGAGCATTGGCTCGACCGTCACCCCATCGATTACGCATAGGCTGAGTGAAATCTGCTCTGGCTTTGACGGGGCGCACCTTCGCATGCTGCTAAAGAAGCCGCGTCCTCTGCTGCCGGGTAGAACTGGCCTTCAGTGTCTGCGTGAGAACTGGAGTTTGCATTGGCGGTGAAGCACAACGGTGAAGAACCCGGCGCCGTAGGCGCGAAACAGCTGAGCCGGCTTCAGCCGGCGGCAGCTTCTGCTTTGAACGCCTTGTATCAGGGCACGGTTCAGCCGTGCCGTAACCGGCCCTACAAAAATTCGGGCTTCAGCCCCTGCAGGTAAATCCGAGGTGCTATGCCCAAGTTTATTGCTACTCGCGGGACATGACTAAACACACTGCTTGAAAACGCTTCCCGATCCTGTCCGGGTAGAGCTGGCCTTCAGGCCAGCGTCCGAGCCATTTATTTATCGACGCGAGCCGGCTTCAGCCGGCGGCATCAGCATTGCTATCCCGCTCCCTCTTTGGCCGCAAGAACCGCAAAACCACTGCGCCACAACTAATCACACCTCCTTTACAACAGCAGACGCCGCACAACACCACCCAGTGCGACCACCCCTGAAGAAAACAGGATCACGCTTCCCGGCTCGGGAGTCGTGCCGTTGTAATTTCCCCGAATGTCAAACGACTCGGATGGAATGGAACCCACCTCGCTGTCATAGGCCTGTGACGGACAGCCGGGCGAAGAGCAATTCGAGCCGCTGTTCTCGTCCCAATAAACTGGATCTCCATTGGCTATGCTTGCATTCTGCAAAGTTAGCCAATACGTTCCCGCGCCAAGTTGGATCTCCGGCAACGAAAAGCTGACCTCATCGACATCAAACCCATACTCATTGAGGCCGACCAAGGTAATCCCCAGGTTGGAAGCGGTGCCAGCTCCAATGTTGCTGCCGAATGCGGAGTTGCCAAGCTCCCAATCAACCGATTGCGGTATGTCGCCGGGATAAACCCAGACTGCAAAATCGACGCCGGTGAGCGTCGCGTTGCCGACCAGTGTGAAGTTGTCGGTCACCGCGAATGGAGTGCTGATCGTCCACGCGTCAATACATTCCGTGGGACAAGGGCCGCCGTTGTTGTAGAGGATCGAGTCAGCCATCGCCGGCACGACCAGGATCGACATCAATAAGGTGAGCAGTGACAGTCGAGTAATTTGCAATTTCACGACAAATTCCTCCTGATCCTGGAACATTGCTTGGAATGGAACTACCGTGCGTGTCGGAAGTCAAGAAATTCCAGCAGAAGTAGGATCACGCTCTTCGCGACCCTTGCTTCACGGTCATTTACTCCAGAAATTGCTGAGAGCCGCCAGCCACGCAAGCGTGAATGCCAGAATGCCGGCGACGAGCCACCAGGTCGAGCGGATGAATCCGGTCTTGCTGGCGGAGCCGGTGAGCTTCCACGGCTTCAGCAATAACGCGGTGATCGCTGCAACGGCGGGTCCGCCCAGCAACGCCAGCCAACGCCGCGCGCCGACGTCAAGGCCGAAATTCTCGGCAGCGAACGTTACGATCCCGACTGCTAGCAATCCGGTCAGAAAGGCAATCAGCCATCGCGAAAGCGACAGGCTTCTCGTGGCCTCGTCGGTCCGCTTCTTTTCCGTCGCCAGTTTTTCGCGTTGCAGTTGTTCGACGGCGGCAGCGTGTGACTCGCCGAGGCTTGCGACCAGTTGGTCGGCGCCGCTTGCCTGGTAAAAGCGGCGTAGCAGCTCGCGGTCCCGCAACCTGAGCATCTGTTCGACCTCGCCCGCTCGGCGAAAGCAATTCTTCGCCCTGGCGACACGCTGGCTCGTAGCGATCAGATTTTTTCCGCAGGAGATTGATCGGCATCCCCAGCCGACATTCTGCCGAATGCTGAGTAGCAGTATCGTTTTCATCCCGGCAAGGTGGTTGCGAACCTCGCGGCCTAGCGAAACGATCGCTGCGAAATCCTCGCGCAGATCAATTTCGGGTTGAGCCGAGGTAGAGAGGGGTTGAACATTCGCCGTGGAGCGCTGCTTTTCGGCAATCACGATGCCGCGCTCGCTCCACACTCCTACGTTGTCAGACGTCACCACCAGGTGTTGTCCCGCAAAATCGTCGGGCAACGCTCCCGGCGTCTCCGGGTAAAGTACCTGCCACAGCACGTCGCCGATCTGCATGGCCAACCCGCGCTCCAATGAGATGGAAACGTCTGCCCGCAGACGAATGCTTCCGAAAGCGAAAATACTTTTCCGGCGGAGGAGGAATCTGGAGCGGAGCATTCAGGTTAAGCCTACGTGGCTCGATATCCTGTAACGGATTTTCGGCTGCGAAATCCGCGACAATTACTTGCGGCCCGGTGACCAGTGACTCGGCAGAATAAATCGGCCCTTCCAATTCGGTTCGCACTGCCTCCATCACCGGATCGTCACGCAAATCACTGCGCGTTCCCGCCGGAGAGATGAGCGTGCCCCGATGCGGAGTGTCTACCAGCGTGCCCAGGTAGTCCTGACCCTCAGACCAGGGGTCCGACAGTAGCGTTTCCAACGTTTGCGGATTTTATGCTGCGACGGCGTCAGCGCCTGCTCTTCGCGCATCGCGCGCAGCGCTTCGACTTCCGTCGTTTGCAGCCGCGACCACACCGTGTAAAGGTGACGGCCTTTGGCGCGCCCGGGATCGATGGAGAAAACGTAGTCGCTCTGGTTAGCCGTTCCCGTAGGTCGTCCATTGGATAAAGCGATGGCAGTGAACTCGTATCCCGCAGCAAGCGATGAATTCTCCAGGTCGAGTCGCGCCCACTCCCTGAACAGTCTGGCACTCAGGATCGCGAAGATAAATGCCATCGGTCGCGATGCGGAAACTGTCGGCCAGCAAAAGATGTTCCGCGTCGATCTCCGGCGCGGGAGGGCGTTCCGGCAACACGATTGCGTCTTTGCCGCTCTTGAAAAACTTTGGCGAGGGAGCTTCGGCCTCCGGCAAGTACACGATCGCCTTCCGCGAGCGCTTCAGATCACGCTGATAAGCTTCGTCTTCGCTATCGAGCATGGTGAGCTCGGGCGCGAACTCGGTACTGTCCTGCAACCCAGAATCAAAAACCGGATTGAGCTTTCCCTGTTGCAGGCGCTCCCGAACTTCATCGAAGAATTCCTGCGCTCCGTTCGCAAGATAATCGCGACCACGTTTTCAGCGCGGCGTACAAGACAGAATGTAGCGCGCGCGGCCGAGGACATAGTGATCGGCCGATTGTTATTGAGGCGTGACGCATAGCTGGCAAGCAACAAGGCCCAACGGTGTTCGGCTGGTACCGCGCTAAGGTCTGGGTCGAACCAGTCGATGCGACGCCGCCCGTTCAGGTCCAGCCATCCGTCAGGATGCAGGCCGTGCGGCTCCCAGGTGATCGTCGCGTCAGCGTTGTTCGACGATCCAGCGCGCCAGGTATATGGAGCTAAAAGCATCGAAGTCTGGCTCCTTGTGAGTGACCAGCCAGACCACCCCATCGCCCAAGTTCGTGAATTTCTGATGAATTAGGGCGGATTTGTGCAGCACAGCGGCGGTAGTAGAAGGGAATTGTCCGTCTTGCGCGAAATGGTGATCGATAATAGCGAGAGGTTCAGCCGGGCCCCAACAGGTTCGGCCTACATCGAGAGCGATCTCGTTGGCAAACAGCGTACCGGGCGCGTCCGCGCCACTTTCTGCGCCCCGCAACTGAGGATCGCCAGTGAAAACTGTACTGAAATCGACGTACCGATACCTGAACGTAAACGCCATTGGGCTCGCTCAGAGGAACATCTTAGGCAGGCAAGGAATTCTAGCATGACACGCTATAGTCTAGGTTGCCGATTCTCTTAATTATTACAGTCTTCCCAGGATCGTCATGGGCTTGGGGTAGAGGTGTTATGTTCGACACTAGACGGACAGTAGCAGGAGTTATAGGTCGCGGGATCAAGCGACTCGACGGCACAATACAATCCCTTGATGCCATCGGGCGTCAGGTGTACAGCTGAACTGGAAACGTTATAGAGTTTCAGCCACTCGGCATGGGCCGACTGGTGGGTGCCAACGGTTTCATAGACAGCCGCCAAACCGGCAGCGTCCAGTGGCTGCCTTTCCATACTTCGCTAAAGGTATATTCTTTGCTCCATTTCCCGCTTGTAGTACTGCTGGCCATTGTTAAATTGGTGAGGTAGTACGTGGAGTCATCACGCAAGGAACCGTTCTGACTAAAGGACACGGTGCGGAATGACGGATTCTGATCATAAATCGGCGAAACAGCCGGGTTGATGAGAATAAATGTCCGGTTAGCGTTTTTCTTGCCATCGCTGCCGACTACTCGAAAATCGTCATTATGCGTATGCCCGGCAAAGCTGGCGATAATCGTATTGTGATATTTCTCCAGCAGACTATCGAACTTCGCCGTCCAGTCAGGCACCCACATGGGTACGATGGCCGAGGAGCACACATTGGTACGGGTCGCCGATTCCTTCTTTAGTGACGCTTCGTATTGATATGTAGTGTTAAAAGCATCGATGCCCGGCGGAATGTGAAACATGAGCCACACTTTTTCGTGCGCTTGTTGGGCCTTCTCGAGGTTCGATTCCAGCCAGGCGAAAGCGAGGTCGGGGCCATCGGATGCGACGTGCGCGCAACCCTCTGCAAATCGTGCTGCGTGATATTTATCGGAGAACAAAACCGTGTTTAAGCGAAATGATGCGAACACCAGGAAGAGTAGGATGAACTACGTTGTAGCTGCCCAGCGCTTCCCATTCTTGCCTGAATTCCATTCCTTCACCGCTAAGACTTTGCAACTACCCCGCTGCTGTCGTGCAAAAATGAGCCACCAGCCCGAATACTATAGTTGCCACACTCTTCATCATTATTGCCCGGAGTAAGGAAGATCTTCGTCCCTTTGAAACGATTGCGCAACTCCAGTGCGAGGAACTCTACCGTCTTTAGAACGAAAGACCGATAGTGCTCGCGATCGCTGTCTTGGGTAGCAGTGCGGAATGTCTTAGGATAGTTATGGGCCAGAATATCGCCGTTAATCATGATGAATGCAGGCTGCGGCAAGGTAGAACGCATCTGATCGAGGGCCGATTGCAACAGCCACCAGTTCGTATCTTCGCCATACTGGCTAAAGCTCGTCATCTTCGAGCGCTGCAAGATAGCTTCCCATTGAGTAATGTCGGAGGCAGCTAATTCCTTCACCAGGCTGATGTCATACATCGGATTAAAGTGGATATCCGAAACCAGCAAGAAAGTATTAGTGGAAACATGGCTGGTCGTGCGGTCGCTTGCAGTTACTCCCACCCAGGCTGGCCGGTAAGAAACGAAGATAAGACTACAATGGCAGAAACGGGCAAGCTTCCAGGTAGCAGGGCGAATCAGTTTCGGCGGCAACGGTGTCCTCGGAGCACGGTAGAGTCGATGGCGAATTGTGTGGCCGCGCAAACTCGGCAAGAACCGTTAAGCTGCACGTACCTCACCAGCTACTCTACTCTATGCTAACGAGAGTGCTGCTCCCGACCCTGGCGACTTCGCCTTACGAACACAGCAACCCGCTGCGAAACAGCTTTGCCGGCTGATGGCTTGCCGCGTGATGGACGCGCAAGGTTCGCAATTGATAATCAACCCCCAACGGATCGTAAACCGATGCCAGCAGCCTGCCGACCTCCGGCAAGTTGCTCTCCGCCATCGCCGCAATCGACGGCCCCGAACCACTCAGGCAGACTCCCAGCAGATCGTCGTGCTCCAACCGAAGCGCCTGCGCGAGCCCGGGCACAATCTTCAGCCGCGCCGGCTGATGCACACGGTCGCTCATGGCCAGCTTCATCAGTGAGAAGTCTTCACTCTGCAGCGAGCGCAACAACAGTGCAACTCGTTGCAGATTGAAGACCACGTCTTTACGCGGCAGGCAATCGGGCAGCACAGCGCGCGAGTCTTGCGTGGTCAACGGAACGTCAGGCGTGAGCACGACGAAGGCCAGCGACTCCGGCCACGGCATGCTCGTCGCATGCACCGACCCATCGGCCGACTGGCAGCTGATGGTGAGGCCGCCGAGCAGCGCAGCCGCAGCATTGTCAGGATGCGACTCGATCGCGCACGCCGCCGTCAGCATCGCCTCCTGCGACACCGGACCGGCGACGGCGTCATAGAGCCGCAGTCCGGCGACCGTCGCGGCGGCACTGCTCCCCAGCCCGGCGCGCATCGGGAATGTCGCTGCTCACCTCGACCAGCAAAGACGGCAACGCCTCGGCGTTGTCGCCGGCCAGCATCTTGAAGGCGCGCTCGATGCGGTTGTCGCTGCAAGGCTCGTGATCCACGAACAAGAACTCGATCCGGCCGCGACCCGGAATTCTCCGCACGCGCAGTCGCAGATAAAGCTGCACCGCGACCGCAAGGGTGTCGAAGCCCGGCCCCAGGTTGGCGATCGACGCCGGCACCTTGATCTCGTAACGAATTGTCGGCCAGCTCCGGAACGCGAAATATTCTTACCGTATGCATGCGTGCGACTCTCCCATGATTGCCATTTCCTGCAACTGTGATTTGAGGATGAAATCCGTGTCCTTCAGCGCGTGCCCGGTCAGGATGGCGACTACCTGGGCATCGCGATCGATTGCGCCTTGCGCCGTTAGCTTGCGCAGCCCGGCCAAGGTGGTTGCGGACGCCGGCTCGCAACCGATGCCGTCGCGGCCGATCATCGCCTTTGCGTCGGCGATCTCGTCGTCGGTCACATCCATCACGAAGCCGTTGGTGTGCCGCAGCGCACGCAGCGCTTTCTTCCAGGAGCGCGGATTGCCGATGCGAATCGCGGTCGCGGCCGTCTCGGGATTTTCGACAGGCTCAAGTTCCTCGGCGCCGGCACGCCACATGCGCGCTAGCGGATTCGCGCCTGCGGCCTGAACGATGATGAGTCGCGGCAGCTTGTCGAGCAGGCCCGCGGCTTCGAGTTCCATGAGTGCCTTGCCGAATGCCGAGCTGTTACCCAGGTTGCCGCCGGGAACAATCACGTAGTCCGGAGAGCGCCAGCCTAGTTGTTCGAGCATCTCGAACATCACCGTCTTCTGACCTTCCAAGCGGAACGGATTGATCGAGTTCAGGAAGTAGATCTCGCGGTCGGCGCGCGTCGAGCATCTGCTGCAAAGCGCGATCGAAGCTGCCGTCGACGTCGACAACCTCCGCGCCGAAATCCAGGGCCTGCGCCAGCTTGTTGGCCGAGACATGTCCGGCAGGCAAATAAACTTTCGCTGTCAATCCGGCGCGCGCCGCGTAGGCTGCGAGCGACGCGGCAGTGTTGCCGGTCGAAGCGCAAGCCACGGCCTTCGCGCCAACGAACACCGCTTCGGTCACGCCGACCGTCATGCCGAGGTCCTTGAAGCACGCCGTAGGATTCCATCCCAGATGCTTGAAGCGCAGATTGCGCAGACCCGCCCAATCCGCGGTCTTCCTGCCTTCCACCAGCGGGATTGTTGCCTTCGCCCATGGTCACGATTTCGGCGTAACCGCCGGGCAGGAATTCGCGAAAGCGCCACACGCCACTCAGCGTCGCGCGGATCGTAGGAACATCTCCGCTCCAGCCACAGGCGCTTCAAATCGGCAGGCGAGTGCTTCACCTCGTTCACCACCACTTCCAGCAAGTCCCCGCACACGGGACACGACAGCGCGCGATCGTGCAACTCCAGGGTCGCGGCGCAATCGGTATTGCTACAACGCAAATGCATCGATCAAGCTCCTATCTTCAGCAGCGGCATGCGCACCGGCGCTTCCACCAGAAAATCGAACCGGCTGATCTCCGCCAGCGAAGCATGAAGTTGCGCGGCGGCACAAGAATCGAGCGTGATCACGAAGGGCAACTCCGATTTGGAGTGACCGGGCTTCTGCACGACCGCGTCGAGGTTAATGTCGTAACGCGCCAGCGCGCTCGACAATGCGGCGATGATTCCCGGCCGGTCGCGCACCACGAATCGCAGATACTGCGGCGCTTCGATGTCGCGCGTCACTTCACGCAGCGCAGTTCGAACCGGGCGCGGGCCGGATTCTGCGCTCGAGCGAAAATGCGCTGCCTGGAGAAGATCCGAGACAACGGCCACCGCCGTCGGATCTCCCCCGGCACCGCATCCCCCAAACACGGTGTCGCCGCCAAACTCCCCAGTGCTGACCACCAGGTTTTGGCTGCCCACAACTTTCGCCAGCGCGGAGTCCAGCGGCACCAGCGACGGTTCGACGGCGAGATAAATCTTTTCGTCCTTCAGAATGGCCGTGGAAATTTGCCGGATGGTGCAACCGAGTTCACGCGCGTAGTCGAAGTCGATGGCCTTGATCTCGCGAATCGAGCGGCAGATGACCTGCTCGAGCCTGGCATCGGCCTGTAAGCCGACGCGCGCCAGTATCGCCAACTTCGCGCCCGCATCCAGCCCATCGATGTCGTCGGTGGGATCGGCCTCGGCGAAACCTGCGCACTGCGCCTCCGCGAGCGCGGAATCAAAGGCGATGCGCGCTTCTTCCATGCGCGTCAGAATGTAATTGCAAGTGCCGTTGAGGATGCCACGAATGCGGAAGATGCGGTCGCCCGCCAACCCGTCATGCAATCCGGAGAGCACGGGAACGCCGCCAGCCACGCACGCGCCGAAGCCGAGATACTGTCCGTGGTCGCTGGCCAGCTCCTGCAACTCCGGACCGTATTTCGCGATGAGCTGCTTGTTGGCGGTTACCACGGACTTACCCGCCTGTAGCGCACGCCGCACCAGTTGGTGCGCCGGTTCGAGGCCGCCCATCAGCTCGACCACGACGTCGGCTCGCGGACTGCACGACCTCCTGCATGTCGTCGGTCCAGGCAACGTCGGGCGCAACCCAGTTCACTTTCTTGCGCGCCACGTGCCGGTTGCACACGTGGGTAAGGCGCAACGAATGTTCGTCATGCCGTGCCTGCAACAGCCGCGCCACCGATCGGCCAACGGTGCCGAAGCCGACCAGCGCGATCCGGCATCCCGGCTGGGGAACGTGCCACGACTGCTGATATTGCGAGAGCGCGGTAGCCATCAGTTCGCCTCCTGAGAATCATTGCGCAAAAAGAAAACCCACCAGCCTTTGGGGGCGGTGGGTTTGGATTGATTCAGTCCTTGAAAAACTTTTTAAGAACTATTGCCGATCCGCCTCCCGCCCAGCTTGGAGCTGCGTGTGTTTGTGAACACACGTGTGCCTGTTGTTGTGGTCAGGCTGAAGGCTCCGGAAATCAGGCGTGAAAGCGACATGAGATTGTTGCAATCTAGACGAATCCGGTGAACGAGTCAAACAAATTATGCGAGGCGCAGTTCTAGGAAGACTCTAAACAAGTGAGAACGAGTGTCCTCAGCGGCTAAACAGAGTGCTGAAAATTCCCCGCTTTCGTTGTGTTCGGGTAGAGCCGGCCTTGAGGCCAGCGTTTAAGCTTTTATTTATCGACCCGAGCCGGGTTCAGCCGGCGGCATAAGCACTCCTGGCCGGCTTTTCACGAGTCTATAAAAGCCGAGTCGACTTGCAATATTTATGGACGGCCTGAAGTGTCTGCGTGAGAACCTCTGTCGTCCTTACAGGACTCGTATAAATTTCCCACTTACCCAGCACTCGGCCATCCCACCCCAATTCGCGCAAAAGCGGCGCGACTTGGGGACCCCGGCCGGCTGCGTGCCGGGCTATGCTGTTTCGCGCCTACGGCGCTGGTCTCTTCCCCGCTGTACTCCACCGCCAATGCGAAACTCTCGTTCTCACGCAAACACTAAAGGCAGTCCCCCTTCACAGCAAACTTAATCCGAGTTCTCCGAAGTTACGAATAACTATCCCAGCAATGCTGCACCGCGCCTGGGAGTAACCTTCGCTCAAGCAAACCACAGAGCCCCACGATTCTTATCGTGCTTCGGCGTACTTGCGCTTGCTGCATCCGCGGAACATGCGCGCCGCGATGACCGCACCGGCCGCCATCAATCCCACGCCGATAGCAATTTTCTTTGCGGTCAGCCCGCTCGCTCGCAGGTTTCTGTCTCGCGCCCTTGATGTGTTCCGGCAACACGCCCACGCCGACAACATGGGCCAGCACTTTTTGGATTCCGGGAATTTGCGTCGCGACCTTCAGCTGCCAGGGCGCATGCGCCGGGCCAGGATTGCGGAAGAGCTGCGCGAACGCTTTGTGCGCGTTGACCTGGATAAATTGTGTCACGCGAGTGGGAACTTCGCGGCGTCGCTGGATCTGCGCCAGCATGGCTTCGGTGACGCGGCCCTCGCGCAGCGGATCGGCCAGCAAATTCGCGGTCGCCACGGCATCCTGAATCGCGAGATTGATGCCGACGCCGCCGGCCGGCGACATGGCATGGGCCGCATCGCCAATGCAGAGCAGGCCCGGGCGATGCCATTGCCGCAATCGATTAATCTGCACGGTCAGCAATTTGATCTGGTCCCAATCGTGTAGCTCGTTGACGCGATCGCCAAGGTACGGCGCGATGCGTCGAATCTGCTCGCGAAAACGATCGAGCCCATTCTGCTTCACTTGCTCGAACGAACCTTTGGGGATGATGAGCGCGGTCTGGTAGTAATCGCCGCGGTTGATGAGGATCATCACGTTGCCATAATTCAGATTGCCCAGCAGTTGCTCCGGATCGTCGCCAACGCGGCTGAGGCGGAACCACAGCACGTCGATGGGCACGCCTTTCTCGATCACTTCGAAGTTCGCGGCCTGACGGGTAACCGAGTGGCGGCCGTCGCAACCCACGACCAGATCGGCACGAATCGCGGCGGTCCCGTCCGGCGTTTTGGCGTTGACGCCGGTGACGCGTTCGTTGTCGCGCATCAGATCGACGCCCTCGTGCTGCATACGTAATGTGAAGCTGGGAAATTGTTTTGCCTTCTCCGCCAGAAAGTTCAGGAAGTCCCACTGCGGCATCAACGCAACGAACTTGCAATGCGTGGGCAGCGAACTGAAGTCGGCTGCGCGGAAGGCAAAGTCGCCGTAGACGCCGCCAACCGAAGTCAGCTTCGTATGCGGCACCTTCAGGAAATCTTCCAGGATGCCGAGTTCATACATCAGCTCCAGGGTCGAGGGGTGTACGGTGTCGCCGCGAAAATCGCGAAAGAAATCCTGGTGCTTCTCCAGCACCGTGACCGCGACTCCGGCGCGCGCCAGAAGGTAGCCCAGCATCATTCCCGCCGGCCCGCCGCCGACGACGCAACAAGTGGTTTCCAGTGTCTGCTCTGCCATTCAAGAAGCCTTTCCCTTGATCGATCTCTGAAGTTCGGATGCGATTGTGTTAAGCGTTACGGTTTTGCAAGCTATGCAAAAATCTTACGCCAGGCGATGGCATGCCGCAGCCGTCGTAGAGAAAAAGGCAGGAGCTCTGGCGAGAGCTGCGGCTGAAAGTTTGCCATCCACCGGGGTTGACAAGAGGCTGCTCTGCCGATGCCTACTACCAGACAACCGTTTGTTTGAACAGCCTGGCGGGCGCATTTTATAGGACGTTCAGCCGGCCCGCATTACTCACCGCGATTTACGGAGGACCCGATGACGCTGCTGCCCCTGGTCGATCCCAACAACATGGAACCCGACATTCGCCAGACGATGGAGACGTACCAAAATTGGGTAGGAGACACGGTTTACGCCCAGTTCATGGCGAACGTGCCGGACATTTTTCGCAAGTTCAACGAGTTTTATATGACCGTGCTGGGCGGGCGCGTCGAGTCGGAGACCAAGGAGCTGGCGCGCTTGCGGCTGTCGCGGCTGAACGGCTGCCTGTATTGCCAGTCCGCGAACGTGGTGTGGGCGCGCAACAACAATATTCCTGAGCGCAAGCTGGCCGAGATCGATCACTGGTGGGATTCGGATGCGTTCAGCGTTCGCGAGAAAGCGATCTTCACCCTTGCCGATCGCTTCGCCTTCAGCGCGCCGTCAGAGCGGCTCGATGACCGCACGCTGGCGATGTTGCGCGAACACTTCAGCGACGCGGAGATTCTGGAGTTGGCGTGCTTCTTCGCGTTCGTGATTGGTTATCAGCGGATGAACGCGGTGTTCGATGTGCAGTATGGCTGCCCGCTGCCCGAGGCCAGCGGGGAGCAGGAGTTGGCCGCAAAGTAGGGCCCTCCTTCGATTTTGTCATCCTGAGCGCAGCGGCCGCGTGGTTTTCGACCCGCCGGTTTTGCGGGTCGGCGGTCGCGGAGTCGAATGGATCGGCTTGTGCCGTCCCTGAAGGGGACTCGGGCCTTTTCTTCGACCTATCCGCGGGCTTACGCCCACGGCTAAAACAAAATCACGCCCTTCGGGCTCAGGGCATTCAGGAGGGGTGGTTACATCTCGATCCTGCAAGAGCAGATCCCTCGTCGGGCTGACGTGTCTGCGTGAGAACTAAGGTTTCGAATTGATAGTAGAGCACAACGGTGAAGAACCCAGCGCCGTAGGCGCGAAACAACTTAGCCCAGCACGCAGCCGCAGGCGGAGTGCTGGGTAAGTGGTAAATTGATGCGAGTCCCGTAGGGACGGCAGAGGTTCTCACGCGGACACTGAAGCCCTCCTCGTGATGACAAAGCAAGAAGGTCTGTTGGCGGCGCACCTGAAGGTGCGCCCATTCAAAGCTCTCCACCCATCTTTTGGAACCGACGAATTCGTGCCAAACAAAAATACTTCTACGCGTTGAGCTGTTGCGACAAGTACGGGCCGATGCCCATCTGCTTGACCGCGTTCAGCTGCGACTCCAGGAAGTCGGCGTGCCGCTCTTCATCCTGGATCATCCGTTCAAACAGGTCTTTGGAGCCGTTGTCGCCAGCCTGGCTGCAAATCTTGACGGCATCGTTGTACTCGCGAATCGCGTCGGACTCGGAGGCATAGTCGATGGCGAGTTGCTGCTCGACGTTGGCGCCGATGTTGGGCGTCAGCGGGATGTTGACGGCGGGAGTGCCGTCGAGGAAGATAATCCGCTCGATCAGGTGTTCGGCATGATGCATTTCCTGGATGGCGCGGGCTTTGGTCAGGGCGCCCAGCCGCTGGTAGCCCCAGTTGTCGCACATCTCAGCCTGGACCATGTACTGCGTAATCGCTGTCAATTCTGAACTTAATGCTGCATTCAACTGCTGAATCACCTTCTCGTCACCACGCATGTATAGCTCCTTATCCTTCAAGAGTCGCAAGTAGCGCGCGGGGGCGCAGTGATGTGCGTCACATTGGCCAGGGACGAGCCTGTGCATAACGTTTCATCAGAGACCAGAATTCCGCCGACTCCGGCCGTAATTTGGCGTATGTTATTGGGTTGAGCGGGGAGTGTCTCCGCCTGCCCGCCCTGCGTCGCGACTTCGAGGCTGGAGTTCCGTCCCCAACGGGATCGTGACGTCGCAATCGGAAAGCTTGAGGAGGAAACTTGGCAACCTCGTCTTCGCCTCAGTTCAGCTATGAGCTGGAAATCTCGGGTGACACCACCACCATTAAATGTCACGGCCGCATTGTCAGCGACACGGCAACAGAATTAAAAGACCTGGTCAAACCGATGATCCCGAAGGTACGCCGGATCGTGCTTGACCTGACCGACGTAAGCTTTGTGGACAGTTCCGGCCTGGGCACATTGATTGGACTGAAAGTGTCGGTTGGCTCGGCGGCCTATTGCGAGTTGGACTTCGTCAATCTTTCGCCGCGCGTCAAGGAGTTGATTCACACTACCCGGCTGGGACAGCTTTTTGGAATCTAGTTTGTTGCCGAACCGCATCGCCGTGTGACGCTCGCTGTCCCCACCGATCTTAGGTGACTTCCACGCGGCCACTGAAGCGCTGGTGGTGGAATCGTTGCCGGTTCATGGTCGCCGTCCAGATCGGTGCAGCCCTGACGAGCCATCGGCCATAGTAAGCTGAAAGTCCAAGTCAATTTCCCAGCATGGTTCGCGGAAGTTCTTTGTTAGCGCCATCCTCTATTATGGGAATTTGTGATCCTCTCGGCGAATAGAAGCGTCAGGCCTGGAGATTAATTACCTCGACTAAGGTAAAAGCCCGCTACCCACTAGTTTGCCGCTGTTTTATTAAACGCATTGTGGTACTCTCGTTTCGTTCAACCGGAGTGGCCATCTTCCGGAAAAAATCGCTCCCACCGTCAGCCCATTAACTGTCAGCTGGAGTAGGGTTCCATGTGCCGGCTTCGTCTTCGTCTGTTGCAACGCTGGATTTCTGCGTCCCTAGCCCCGAATCGACGTTCCCCGTTTTCGATTCTGGCTGTTTGCATCATCCTCGCTGCTGTCTTCGCGCTGCCCTCGCTGGCGCAACAGGTCGTTCTCGACCAGATGCCCATGCAGGTCAGGAGCGGCTCGGCCACGCTGGTGGAGCATTACAACCCGACGCAAATGTTGCGCCTGGTTATCGTTCTACAGCCGCCGCATGTTCAAGAAGAAGAGCAGTTTCTGAACGAACTTCAGGATAAGAATTCACTGCATTTTCACCAGTACTTGAGCGAAGCAGAGGCGAACGAGCGCTTCTCACCTTCCGTTGCCGATGAACAGGCGGTCGCGGCGTGGGCACAAAGCCAGGGACTATCCATAACCCAGCGTTTCCCTAACCGTCTGCTGGTCGATGTGGAAGCCCCGGTCGCCACCATCGAGAAGGCCCTGAACGTTACCCTCAACTCCTACCAACTCGGCCAGCAAACCTACTTCTCCAACGACCGTGGGGCAACCATTCCCTCGCAGCTCTCGGGAAAAGTCCAGGCTATTCTTGGCTTGAACAATTTCGAGGTCGCTCATCCCTTCTCGAAGAACCTGAAGAACTCGCCGCAGAACTTGCCGGTATATTCTCCCGGCTCGACCTACACGGTCGGTACGCCTTTACACGGCGACGGCGATCCCAGGAAGCTGCCGGAAGCCCTGGCCAAGAGTAAAATCCAGAGCGGCGTGGGCATCGATTACACTTACGGCGCCTACGATCCAACCGACATTTACAGCTCCAACGCCTATGACTATCAGGCCCTGAACAAATTGGGGCATTGTTGTAATCCGCTCAACAATCCGGGTAATTCTCCGCCGGATTCGTCCATCGCAATCGCGATTATTAACGATTACGACGACGCAGATATTATCGGCTTTGCCCAGACCTATCCCTACCTGGCCTACAACGTTCAGCGTTATTGGGTAGATGGACATCCGCAGTGTTGTGACGGCGAAGCCACCATGGATACCGAGTGGACTACGGCAATGGCGAACAGCTTTGGCGCCTGGCCGAACACCTCGCTGATCAACGTTTACGAAGGTACAAGCTGGACGGTCGGAAACCTGCTGGATGTCATCAACCGGGCGTTTACCGATGGACACGCACGAGTGCTGAGCATGAGCTGGGGAAGCGCCGAAAATTACGGCTTCACCAGCTCGAGCATGAACAGCTTTCACTCGGTCTTCAACCAAATGCTGGCGCAAGGTTGGACCTTGGTGGCCGCCTCGGGAGACAGCGGACCAACTACCGATTGCGCCGATCATCTGGCTATGAGCTATCCGGCTTCCGATCCCGATGTCACTGCGGCTGGCGGTACTACGCTGAGTGCTCAGTCCGGAAGTTACATGAACGAAGTCACCTGGACCGGCGGAGGATGGGGCTGCGTTAACAACGACGGAGGCAGCGGAGGAGGTTGTAGCGCGCATTTCGCAGCGCCTCCTTACCAGACGAGTACGGGGTGTGGCAATGCTCGCGCGATCCCTGACATTGCGCTGAATGCGGATTGGTTAAATGCCCCGCAAAACGTTTTCTTCGACGGCTATCTGCAAGGCAACGGGGGTACCAGCGTTGTGGCTCCCGAAATCGCCGGCTTTTACGCACAGGAGAATGCCTACCTGCTCTACGTGCAGAGCCTGGTGGGTAATACCTGTGGCTATTACGCGAATACACCCTGCGCCCCGATGGGCAATGCAAACTATTACCTGTATGGGGAAGGCTACAATCAGCCCTACTCCGCCCACTATCCCTTCTACGACATTGTTTCGGGATGTAACGCCAATGACATCACGAACCAGTATGGGCTCTATTATTTTTGCGCTGTACCCGGACTAGATCAGGCCACGGGATGGGGATCGGCCAACATGCTGCAACTGGCGTGGACGATCAACACTTTCCTGGCGGGCGACTTTGGCCCTCCGACCGTCAGCTTCTCCGGTCCTCCAACTAATCGCTGGTACAACACCGATCAGACAGTCAGCTGGACTATCGCCGACACTACCATCAATGGCCACCCGCCCAATGGGATTGCGGGATTCAGTGCCCTGTGGGATGCGGATCCGGGCGACGTTTATGGTCAACCCACTCCGGGTACCGGCAATTCCTTCTATACCGGGCCGCAAACGCCCAACTCCACCAGCGGCTCACTCGACTTGGTCTCCGCGGGCTTCGGTTGCCACACCATGAACGTGCGAGCGTGGGACAACGCCGGCCAGCCGAATGCCGACTCCATTTACGGCCCGGTTTGTTATGACACCACTGCTCCGGTGACCATCATCGCCCTGAGCGGGCAGCTGATGGGCACTTACTATGTGGCTCCGGTGCTGGTGACGCTCACCGCGACCGACGATCTTAGCGGTATCGCCAGCACCTTGTACCAAATCGATTCGGGCAATTGGCAAAATTACAGCGGACCATTCAACATCACGGCGCTCGGACCGCACACCTTTACGTTCTACAGCGTGGATAACGCCGGCAACATCGAAGCACCGCAAACCGTGAGCTTCGTGGTCATCGGCACCACCAAAAATGCGTTGACCATCTCCAGGATTGGCACCGGCGGCGGCACCGTCACCAGTACTGACGGCGATATCAACTGCGGCGCGACCTGCACCTTCAACTATTACGACGGCACGCCGGTGACGTTGATGCCCGCGCCCAATCCCGGTTCGGTCTTTGCCGGATGGAGCGGCTGCGACTCAACTTCGGGTTACAGCTGTACCGTGGTTGTGCTCAGCAATCGCACGGCGACGGTCACGTTCAACACAGCTGTGGCTTATCAGTTCGTTGCTATGTCGCCATGTCGGGTGGTGGATACCCGTAATCCCGACGGCCCGTTCGGCGGCCCGCCAATTCAGGGTGGCACCTTCCGAACCTTCCCCATACCGCAAGGCTCGTGCAGTATTCCGACGAACGCCGCCGCTTACTCGTTCAACGTAACGGTCGTCCCACAAGGCCACTTGGGATTCTTGACGGTGTGGCCCAGCAGCGATCCCCAGCCTTCGATTTCCACCATGAACTCGCTGGATGGCAGGATTAAAGCCGACGCGGCGATCGTGCCTGCCGGAACCGCGCAAGCCGTCAGCGTCTTCGCCAGCGGCACCACCGACGTGATCCTGGACATCAACGGTTACTTCATCTCGCACGACAGTTCGACCTTGGCGTTCTTCACCATTCCCGATCCCTGCCGCGTGATCGACACGCGCACTAGTGACGGCCCCTTGGGCGGCCCGTATCTGATAGCCAACCAGGAGCGCGATTTTCCGGTGCTGTCCAGCAACTGCAACATCCCCGCGGCAGCGCAGGCCTACTCGTTCAACGTTACCGCAGTTCCGCACACGCGACTGGGATATCTCACAGTCTGGCCGCAGGGTCAGTCGGAGCCGACGGCGTCAACCCTGAACGCGACCACGGGCGCGGTCACGGCGAATGCAGCGATTGTTCAGGCGGGCGGCAATGGGCAGATCGCCGTCGTCGCCAACGACGACACCGACCTGGTGGTCGACATCAATGGCTACTTCGCGCCTCCGGGCTCTGGCGCCAATCCGCTGAATCTCTACAACATGATTCCGTGTCGCGCCCTGGATACGCGCGAGACCACGGGAGAATTCACCGGCCAGATTGCGGTGAGTCTGGGCAACAGTCCATGTGCGCTGACCTCGAGTGCCACTGCCTACGTGCTGAACGCAACAGTGGTGCCCGACGGACACCTTGGCTACCTGACGCTGTGGCCCACGGGACAGAGCCAGCCACAGGCTTCGACGCTGAACGCGACTGATGGTGCGATCACTTCCAACATGGCGATTGTGCTGGGTGGGTCAGGCTCGATCGACGCGTACGCGTCAGGATGGACACAATTGATTCTGGATATCTCCAGCTATTTCGGGCCGTAAGAATCGGTTGGCGGTTGTCAGTTGTCAGATTGCGGTTATCGGTGAAGGCGAGACGCTGCTCGCGCGACGTCATCAGCCAGCCGCGGAGCGGCGACATTTGTGTTAGCCGTGGGCGTGAGCCCGCGGTGGAGTGGGAAAAATAGTTGAGCCGCGGAGCGGCGGCACAGCTACAACACAGACACCGGAGGGACGACAGATGTTCTCACCTCGCGCTGAAGCCGTGACCTGACACTAAGCTCGCGTTAGTTGTGATTTGAGTGTCAGAGGAAAATAATCAGCCCCTGTAGAGTTGGCACCTGATCTTACTGTCTTCGGATTCGGTTAGTGCCGCCGGCTGAAGCCGGCTCGGGTCCGCGAATAAAGCCTTAGACGCTGGCCTGAAGGCCAGCTCTACCCGAACAAAACCGCCGCCAGGGTTTTGAACAGAACCCGCCGCCAGAATTTTGAACAGAACCGCCGCCAAACTTTTTCAGTAGCCTGTTTAGCCCGTCAGCATTGTCCCAGGCGAGTCTGCGATTATCCTCCCCCGCACTACGGGGCGAAGTAGCCGAAGCTATCCAGGATCAACTGGGTGGAGTTGGAAGCGTAGGCATTGAGCCAGCCATCGATGTTGGCCACGATGGCCAGGTTCGAAGTAATCACCCCGTCCCAAGCTTCCAGCGTGTATACCGGAGGCTGCTGCTCGCTGGTTGGCCAGATGGTCACGTGGTTGAGTCCGGTTTGCGGCACCACCGTCGCGTTCATTACATAGACCAGCGCATCCTGCGTTCCGCAGCCGCTATCCACGACGTCCGTCACGATGGTTCCGGTGAAGGCGCCGTGATGCTGCCGCGTGTCCAGCACCCGACAGGGCACCAGCGGATAGAACGACATTCCGCCTTCGCCCGGAGCCGCGAAGTATCCGTTGACGTCGAGCGTGACATCGGTGTCGGCGCTGGGATAAACAGCCACGCCGCCGCTGACGCCCGCCGGAACGATGGCCTCATTCGCCGTGGCTAGGCCGTTGATCGCGTTGAGCGTCGAGGACTGCGGCTGCGCCTGACCTTCTGGCCACACCGTCAGATATCCCAGGCGTCCATGCGGATACGCGGTGACGTTCAGCGAGTAAGCCTGCGCGGTCGACGGAATGCCGCAAGCACTCTCGAGCACCGGGAAGTCACGCTCCTGATCGCCCAGCAAGTACGGACCGCCCAGCGGCCCAGCGGGTGTGCGCGTGTCGGCGACGCGGCATCCGGTCAGCGGATAGAAAGCCAGAGCCGTGCTGGAAGCTCGCTCGAAGTAACCGTTGATGTCGAGGATAAGGTCGGTGGTGTTGCTGGCGTAGGCATCGACGGCGCCCGCCGCTCCGGCAGGACTGATGGATGCGCCGGCCTTGATACGTCCATCGACCGAGTTGATTGTCGACACTCCGGGCAGGCCTTGGCCATCGGGCCATAGCGTCAGATAGCCAAGATGCCCTTGCGGAACTACGGTGACGTTAAAGGAGTACGCGGCGGCATCCGCGGGAATGTTGCAGCCTCCTTGCGGAATGGGAAAGATGCGATAGCTGCCACCCTGAATCGTCGGCCCACCGAAGGGCCCGTCAGGATTGCGCGTGTCAACCACGCGGCAGGGGGGGACGGGAACGAAGCGCAGGGCGGTGGGGCCGGCAAAAACATGGATGGAGTAAATATAGGGGTCCGTAACGTAGATTCGGTCAGTAACAGAATCAATTGCTATTAGGTAGGGGCTGTTGCCGGTTAGCAGGGTCGACAGGTTATTTGTAGCCCCGTTAATCAACATCAAGCCGTTGCCGGAGCCATAGAAGTCTTGATAGGTGAGATAGATCTTATTCGTCACTGGCTCAACCGCTACGGCAATAGGCATTCGCAGGTCTAGCTGAATGTTTGTCACGGCAAGCGTTGCCACGTCGATGACCGCTAGATAATTGGCGTATTGATTTTGGCTTATTCCTAGATAGATTTTGTTGGTTCGTATATCAATATCCCATGGATAATACGTAAAGGATTGTCCAACCGAGACGTTGACGGTTGCTAGAGTAGCTCCGTCAATCACGGTGACAATGCCTGAGAATGGACAATAAGCGAAAATCTGGTTTGTGTAAGGGTTGACTTTGACCAATGCAGGCTCTGCGGGTAGGGGAACCGTGACCGTGCTGTTCGTCAGCCCGTCAATGACGGTTACACTGCTGCCCTGCTGATTCGCAACGTAAATTTTGTTCGTTGATGTGTTAATGGCCAGATCGATGGGATACTGTCCAACCGTCACATTCGTCGTGGCGTAGGTCGAACCGTCAACTACCGTCACGCCGTAGGCGCTTATGACGTAAATCTTGTTGGTTACTGAATTGACGCGTACTGGCCCAGTGGCGAATACATTTTGCAGCGTGGTTGTCGTATTGGTTGCACCATCAATTACCACCAATTCGAAGCCGGCTGTCACATAAATTTTGTTCCTGACTTCGTCCACAGCGAGATAGGTCGGATCGTCCATTGGAAGCGATAGTGTGGAGAAATTACTGCCATCCATCACGGTAACGGCGTTACCGTAATACTGGTCGGCCGCATAAATTTTGTTAGTGCTGGAGTTGACTGCCATGCTGTATGGGACCTGTCCTATGGGTACGGTGGCAATCAGCTGCTGCCCGGCAAGAGGGTGAGCCAGACATACGAGCGCCAAAAAGAACAAAACATCAGGAAACTGGATAACGGCGGGAACAAGCCTGCGGATCGTCATGGATTCGCCTTTGTAATGAAGCCTCTTTACCTTGAGGCTGTAGGGACTTGTTGGGTCCATCTGCATTCGGGAGCGAAGCTAGAAGATTGAACACGCGATCATAGCATCGCTTTTGCAGAAAATCTCTCAGAATTTCTACCTATGGATGGGGGCCAGGGATTCGCCGAGGAAGATTTTTGGTTGGCATAGGGGTCCTTCGACTGCGCTTGCCGTGCGGGCTCGCTTCGCTCAGGATGACAACAGGGGGAAAGGGCGCGGAGCAACAGCAGGTCCTTCGACTGCGCTCGCCGTGCGGCTCGCTGCGCTCAGGATGACAATGGGGGAAGGGGCGCAGCTTTAGCTGCGCCGTCAACGGCGTCACCCACTCCGAGTCCCGTAGGGACGGCAGCCTCGCGGCGGAGCAACAGCAGGTCCTTCGGCTTCCCCCAGGATGACGACGGGAAGAATGTAACGCGACCCTAGCGCGCGCGGGCGAGAACCAACGTTACGTCGTCGGGTTGCTCGCCGCCGGCGATCCAGTCGGTCACGGCTGAAGTTACGACATCGCTGATGCGGGCCAGCGGTTCATCGCGATGTTGCAGGATCAGCTCGATCAGGCGCTCCTCGCCGAATTCGCCAAATTCGTTTTCCGGCTCGGTAATGCCGTCGCTGTAGCCGACGAAGATGTCGCCGGGCCGCATGCCAAGCCTGCTCTGCTCGTAGGTCATGCCGTCAAACAGGCCAACCACGGTGCCGGAGGTTTCCAGCCGCGTCACCTCTCCACTGGCGCACAAGACCAGCGGAGGCAGGTGGCCGGCGTTGGAGTAAATCAGCGACTGCGACTGCGCGTCGTAGCTGGCGAGAAACATGGTGGCATATTTTTCCGGCGGGGTGCTGCGAAAGAGCTGGTAGTTCAACGTGGCCATCAGCTGTGAAGGTGAAAGCTCGGCCCCGCCATTGCCGTTGCCGGCAGAGCGTAGGGGCAGAAGATTACTGGGCGAAACGCCCGCGCCGATCGCGACCGACTCAAGTGTGCGCTCCGGCTCCAGTGAATACGCGCGAACAAAGGCATGCACGGTGGCCATCAGCAGCGCCGCGGAAATTCCCTTGCCGCTGATGTCGCCCACAGCCAGCATCAGCCGGTCTTCGCGGAGCGGGATGAAATCGTAGTAGTCGCCGCTGACGGTGCGCGCCGGCCGGCAGACGCCGTGCACTTCCAGCGATTGCAGTCCGCTCAAGTCGGCGGGGAACAGCAGCGCCTGCACCTCGTGCGCGATTGCCAGTTCGCTTTCCAGCCGCTGCTTTTCTTTCTGCTCGGCAATCAGGTTCGACAGCGACTCGGTCATGGAGTTGAACGACTCCTCCAGCGCCGCCATCTGGTCATGGGTGCGGACCTGGATGCGATGCCGCAGTTCGCCGCGGTTGATGTGCTCGGTGGCTTTATACAACTCGGAGATCGATTTGGTCATGCTGCGCGTGAGGCGCACGCCGATGAAAAGCGCGATCAGCTCGATGACGCCGAAGAAGATGGCGATAAAGATCAGCAGGTCGCGGAAGATGCCGGCCTTGTCGCCCAAGGCGCCAAACAACGTGGCGTACAGCAGCGAGGGCCGGGTTTCAACCAGCACCAATCCGTTCAGCGATTTGCCGGAAGGCCACTGGATGAGATCGAAGCGGGTGCCGAAAGGAATGTGTACGTCCAAGGCATTGGTGGGCGGCGGCACCACTCCGGCCTGGACCGTGCCGGGAGCCTCTTTCTGTGAAGAGTTCAGCTGGGTTTCGTAAACCGTGACCGGCTTGTTGCCGGAACTGGACTGGTTTTTCCCTGAGCTCTGAACGTAACGGACGCCGGAGCCTAAGTCGGGAGAAAGGGTGATCGATCCCAACTCTGACGTGGATTTGCGCAGCAAGTCAGGCGTGATGGGCAGATTGGAGATGACGGTCAGGTGGTGATTGCCCTCAGTGAAGCGCTTGATGGCGCGAAGCTGAAGACGGTCATTGTCGAGCACGAAGCCGGCGAAGTCGCTTTTGAAGGCCGGAGACGGCTTGATCGGGGCCTGGGCTGCGTCGCGGGCCGACTCGGAAAGCAAGTATCCCTGATCGCCGTCCCAGATGGTTACCGAACGATGGCGGAAATTTTCGTTGGAGGCGCTGGCGATTTCACTCGCCAGGTCAGGCGTCAACTTGCCGGCGCGCACCAGGTTGCGGAACTGCCACGCCATCGATCGGTTGGTCGCCTCCAGGTGATGCAGCTCCGATTGCAGATCGGACATAGCGACATAGTTGGCGAACTGGCCCGCGAATAAAAAGCCGGCAAGCAGCGCCATCGCCACCAGCAGGATGATAGGAATCACGCCAATGAAGACATAGGTGACGATAAGCCGGTTGCGCAGCCGCCACATCAAGCGCAAGCGGATCCAGCGAAATCCCATGACTACGCAAAACGCCAGGAACACATAGGCAATAAACGTTGTCCAGCCGCTGATCAGGGTTCCGGCGGGCGAGCGGGTGATGACGCGCAACACTTGCAGCAACACCGCCAGGTAGCCGAACCACAGCGTCGTCCGGCCCAGCTTGGTTCTGGGATGGCGGATGCGGCGCACCAGGGCCCGCAAGTCGCTGGATGTGGGAAAGAGCATAAGGCAGTTGTCGGTTGTCTGTTGTCGGTTTAACAGCTGTCGGCGCTTAGCTGTCAGCCATCAGCTCTCAGCCCTCAGTTAGAGGGAGGCGACGTGTATTGTTTCGTCCCCACCCTGTTATTGTGACCCCGTGCGATGCGTCTTGCTCCACCATCCCACCCTGTCATGGTGACCGGAGGCGGCACGTCTTTTGCTTCGCCTTCTCATTCTGTCATCCTGAGCGGAGGCGGCACGCTTTTGCCGCCGGAGTCGAAGGACCTCTACCCCTCGCCGGCTGTCACATCCCGCCCGGGTTCTTTCGATTTTACAGCCTGCTGAGGAACGAGGTCGGCCGTTGTTGGACGGTCCGAGCTGGCGCGAGCGGCGGCTCTTGTTAGAATTCAGAGTTGGTCAGCAGCCTATAATCCGGGCGCGGCTTGCTGAGTACGCCGGTCACTCGCCGCTTGCATCTTCCGGCGCAGCGGAGAATCAAACGAGTCCCTATGTCAGAGAACGTTCATAACGTCATCATCATCGGCTCCGGCTGTTCGGGGCTGACCGCGGCGATTTATGCCGCGCGCGCCAACCTCAAGCCGCTGGTTATCGACGGGCACGAGCCCGGCGGCCAGCTGGCCATCACCACGCTGGTAGAAAATTTCCCCGGCTTCCCTGAAGGAATTCAGGGGCCTGAGCTGATCGAGAACATGCGGCAGCAGGCGGCGCGCTTTGGCACCGAGTACCGCGCCGGGCATGTCTCGAGCGTCGACCTCAGCCAGAAGAGTGTCGATCTGGGTAAGAAGCCGATCGAGGTCACGCTAGGCCGGGAGACGCTGCTGACCCGCACGCTCATCATTGCCAGCGGTGCATCGGCACGCTGGCTGGGGCTGCCCAACGAGCAGGCGCTGATTGGCCACGGCGTGTCGTCGTGCGCCACCTGCGATGGCTTCTTCTTCTCCGGCAAGGAGATTGCCGTGATCGGCGGCGGCGACTCGGCCATGGAAGAGGCGCTGTTCCTCACCCGGTTTGCGTCGAAGGTCACGCTGATTCACCGGCGCGGCGAGTTTCGCGCCTCCAAGATCATGCTGGATCGCGCGCGTGCCCACAAGCAGATCGAGTTCATGACCGATACGGTGGTCGACGATGTGTTGGACGTCAGCAAGAAGGAGGTCACGGGGCTGCGCCTGCGCAACCTGAAGTCAGGCGAGTCGTGGGACCTGCCGGTCAGCGCCATGTTCCTGGGTATCGGCCATACACCGAACGCGCAGTTTGTCGGCGATCAGCTGGCCCGGGACGGCGAAGGCTACCTCATCCCCGATGGCTATGTGTGTTCCAAGGTGCCGGGAGTATTTATTTGCGGCGACGTGGCTGATCGGCATTATCGGCAGGCCGTAACCGCGGCGGGAACCGGCTGCATGGCGGCGCTCGAGGTGGAAAAGTACCTGGAAGAGATTGGGCGCTGATCCGATTTGGGATCTAGGCGCGGTAGTTTCGCTACTAGCATGTTTGGGCATGTCGTTTTTACATGTCAATATGGCGAAACACAACAATAGGCCGTAATCGAGTGATGCGACTGGAGTTATAAAGTCGCGAAGAACCGGCAAATGCACCTCTCAGTGTGCTATGCTGGATATAGAGTCAGGTAAGCGGGAAGCCGCCTATCTGGCTCTTTTTGTTTCTGGGCAGATGGTCTCCTGCCAGGCCGGACGGGCCGCATCCGCGATTCGAGGCGGCATTATGGCGGGTGTAGCCGGCTGGGAGCTCAGCTGATGGGCCAAGGGAAATGACAATGACTGACGACGGGCGCGAGCAGGCGGCGGGCGAGTTCATCCGGGCTGAACAGGCCGCGAAATACGTTCTGGGTCGAACGTCAGCGCGGCCTCGAATCGGCGTCGTGCTCGGGTCGGGGTTGGGAGACTTCGCCGACGAGCTGGCCGACGCGACCGCGATTGCCTACCAGGATATTCCATGCTTTCCGCGAAGTACGGCGATCGGACATGCGGGGCGATCTGATTGTCGGCAACTTCGACGGCATTCCGCTAGCCGTCATGCAGGGCCGGGTGCATCTGTACGAAGGCTACTCGGCGGCCGAGGTCGCGTTTCCGATCCGGGTGCTGGCGCGAATGGGAGTGCGCGCGGTCGTCCTGACCAATGCGGCCGGCGGCATCAACCCTGCGTACGGCAAAGGCGCGCTGGTGGTGCTGAGCGATCACATCAATTTGCTGGGGCAGAATCCGCTGACTGGCGCGAACGATGATCGGCTGGGGCTGCGGCATCCGGACATGACCGATGCTTACAACGCCGAGTTCCGGCAATTCGCCCGCGAGGAGTCGGGCAGGGTTGGCGAAGTTCTTGAAGGCGTGTACGCGGCGGTCGCCGGGCCCAGCTTCGAAACGCCGGCGGAGATTCTATTTCTGCGGATGATCGGCGCCGATCTGGTGGGCATGTCGACCGTGCCGGAAACGATTGCGGCGCGACACATGGGAGTGGAAGTGCTGGCAATCTCGTGCGTCACCAACATGGCTGCGGGCATGACCGGCGAAAAGATCACCGCGGAAGAAGTGCTGGAAACCGGTGAGCGGGTGCGCGGCCGGTTTGTGGCGCTGCTGCGAGCGGTGTTGCCGAAGATTAATCGATGGGTGAGCAGGCGCGGGAGTGGCGGGTAGGGTTTCCGTCGCCGTTGGTTGGCGGGGTGAGGCTGCCGTCCCTCCGGGACTCGGCCGTGTTGGTCGGCGTTTACGGCGCAGCTGAAGCTGCGCCCCTTCAAAGCTGCACGGCTTCGAATCTGCGACTCGACAGCCAGCTACCGATGAGTCGAGGGATCTGCGGTTCGGGGGCGGGGTGAGCCTGCCGTCCCTACCGGACTCGGCCCGGTTTGTTGACGTTTACGGCGCAGCTGAAGCTGCGCCCTTTCAAGTCCGCACCTCGGCAGCCAGCAAGTAACAACCGACAACTGACAACTGACAACCGACAACTGCCTTCCGTTAAGTTTGCGCCTGCTCCTGCCGAAGTTATGCAAAGGAGTAACTTCCGCAAACTGAGGTGTTCTCAGGGCGGAGGGTTGGCAGTAGAATGGCCAGAGCAGGTGAGAGTTGCCCTTAGCCGGGTGTCGCGAAAGCAGCAGCGGCCAGTTCACAGACTGCCGGTGGTGCATTCGGCGTGAGCCGGGCTGGTAACGGCGGCAGGCTCCGCGGAGACAATCGTCTTCTGCCCAAGCGCCATAACGACAGAAAGATAGCTCGCCAGGAGACGGTTAGTTCGGAGCGGTCAGGCCGCGATATCTATGTCATCCCCAGAATTCCTTTCGCAGGTCCGGCCCGCTGATGTATTGCGCGAAGCCATCCTGCGGCACGTCCGCTACACGCTGGTTCGGCCCACCTCCGAGCTTAAACCGGCCGACTACCTGAAGCCGGTCTCGCTGGCCATCCGCGATCGCATCGTCGATCGCATGCTGGAAACCGAAGCGCGCTACCGCCATAAAGATTCCAAAAAACTCTATTACCTCTCGATGGAATTCCTGATGGGACGGTCGCTAGGCGACAACCTGTCAAATCTGCGCGTCGAGGATATGTGCCGCGAGGTGCTGGCGGGATTCGGCGTCAGCCTGGATGAAGTGCTGGACAGCGAAGCCGATGCTGGCCTGGGCAACGGCGGCCTGGGCCGACTGGCCGCTTGCTTTCTCGAGTCGATGGCAACGCTGGGCATGCCCGGGTTTGGCTATGGCATCGACTACGAATACGGATTGTTTCGGCAGGAAATCTTCAATGGCTTTCAGCGCGAGAAGCCGGACCGCTGGAAAGCCGATGGCACGCCATTCCAGATCGAGCATCCCGAAGAGGCGGTCAACATTCCGCTGTATGGGAAGGTCGAGGGGCCGCGCGACGATGAAGATGGGCTGAATCAGGTTTGGGTCGGCCCCAAGATTGTGGTCGGCATTCCCACCGACATGCCGATCGTCGGGTATCTGGGACAGACGGTGAACTGGCTGCGGCTGTTTACCGCGCGCGCATCAGAAGACTTCGACATCGAGATCTTCAATCGCGGCGATTATATTCGCGCTGTCGAGCAGAAGATTCAGTCGGAAAACATTTCGCGGGTGCTGTATCCGTCGGACTCGGTGATGAGCGGCAAGGAGCTGCGACTGGTGCAGGAATATTTCCTGGTCGCCTGCGCCATCGGCGATCTGATGCGCCGCTTCCGCCAGCAGCATAAGAAGATCGAGATGCTGCCGTCGAAGGTCGCCATCCAGATGAACGACACGCATCCCAGCCTGGCCGTTGCGGAGCTGATGCGGATTCTGCTGGATGAAGACCATCTGCCCTGGGAGCAGGCGTGGGAGATCACCAAGCAGACGCTGGCGTACACCAATCACACGCTGCTGCCCGAGGCTCTGGAAAAGTGGTCGGTACCGCTCCTGGAAAAAGTGCTGCCCCGGCACATGCTGATCATCTTCAACATCAATCACAAATTTTTGCGCGAGATGCAGCAGTACTCGTTTCTGGACGACGAGAAGCTACGCCGTATATCGATCATCGAGGAAGGCTACGAGAAGCATGTGCGGATGGCGCACCTGTGCATGGTGGGCAGCCATTCGGTGAACGGGGTCTCGGAGCTGCACAGCAACCTGATCGTCACCTCGCTGGTGCCGGAGCTGGCGCAGATCTGGCCGGAGAAGTTCAACAACAAAACCAATGGTGTGGCTCCGCGACGCTGGCTGATGAAAGCCAACGAAGGGCTGACTGATCTCATCAGCCGCAGCCTTGACGAAAACAGGTGGATCACCGATCTGCGCAAGTTGCGCGACCTGGAACCGTTCGCCGAAGACGAAGAGTTTTGCCAGTCGTTCAAGGAAGTGAAGCGGCAGAACAAGCTGAAGCTGGCTGGCGTGATCCAGGACCTCTCTGGCGTTATCGTCGATCCGGACTCGATGTTCGATGTGCAGATCAAGCGCATTCATGAGTACAAGCGGCAGCTGCTGAACGTGATGGGCATCATCCACGATTACCTTGGTATCGTGGAGCGCGGCGAGATGCCGTTGCAGCCGCGGACCTACATCTTCGCCGGCAAGGCTGCGCCTGGCTACTGGGCGGCCAAGCAGATTATCAAGCTCATTCACAGCGTCGCCGACGTCGTGAACAACGATGACAAAGCCAACGACCTGATCCGGGTGGCGTTCCTGCCCGACTATCGGGTATCGCTGGCGCAGCTGATTATTCCGGCCGCCGACTTGAGCGAGCAGATTTCCATGGCGGGCATGGAGGCGTCGGGCACCGGCAACATGAAGCTGTCGATGAATGGCGCGCTCACCATCGGAACGTATGACGGCGCCAATATCGAGATTGCCGAAGAAGTGGGTGAGGACAACATCTACATCTTCGGGCTGCGCGCCGAAGAGATTCGCGAGATGCAGCAGAAGGGCACATACAATCCGCAGGAACTGTACGACAAGGATGAGTCGGTTCGCGAGGTGATCGACGCGCTGGCGTCGGATCGTTTCTGTCCCAACGAACACGGCCTGTTCCGCTGGATTTTCGACGAGCTGGTGCATCGCGGCGACCGCTACTATCACATTGCTGATTTCCCGGCGTACGTCGAGATGCAGCAGATTATCGACGGCGAGTATCGGAACGAAGAGGTGTGGTGGCGCAAGGCGGTGCTGAACGTCGCGCGCATCGGAAAATTCTCCAGCGACCGCACGGTGCTGGAGTACGCGCGCGACATCTGGCACATCGGGCAATTCGAGAAGTCGAGCCGGCCGGTGAAAGCGCCCGCCCGAGCGGTTGTACCGACGCCTAAACCAGCTGCCGAGACGGCGGCGGGTGCCGCCACCGAAGCTGCTCCCGAGCCGGAAGTCAAGCAAGTCGCGGACTGATCCTGCCTCTCGGAGGAAAATCTTCACCACAGAGGCACAGAGGCACGGAGAAAGCCAATAAAGTTTAAGAGCCGGCGCGATGCGGAGCATCCCACTATTCAGCCGTTGACGTTTCTTCAAAAGAAAACTCTGTGTCTCTGTGCCTCTGTAGTGAGTCGGTGTTTCTGTAGTGAGATGAGCAATTCTTTGGCTGAGCAGCGCGCGCGCATGGTGGAAGAGCATCTCCGCGCCCGAGGCATTCGCGATGAGCGCGTGCTGGCTGCGATGGCCAAGGTGCCGCGCGAGGAATTTATCGCCGAAGGCGACGCCGGCAACGCATACGGCGATCATCCCCTGCCGATCGGCGCTGGACAAACCATCTCGCAACCCTACATCGTCGCGGCCATGATTGAAGCTCTGGAAATTGCGCCCGACAATCGCGTACTCGAAGTCGGCACCGGCACGGGATATCAGGCAGCGATTCTCGGAGAGTTGGCGGCAGAGGTTTGGACCATCGAGCGACAGCCGGAGCTGGCGGCGCAGGCACGCGAAATCCTGGGCAGGCTGAACTACGACAACGTGCACGTGGCCGAGGGCGATGGCAGTCGTGGACTTGCTGAGCACGCTCCCTATGACCGTATCCTGGTTGCGGCCGCAGCGCCGCGTGTTCCCGACAGCCTGGTCGCGCAACTTGCCGACGGAGGCAGGCTGGTGATTCCGGTCGGCACGCGTCAGGAGCAGCAGGTACAAGTGGTGCGAAAAATCGGAGGAGAAATTTCCGTCAGCACGCGTGATCTATGCCGGTTTGTTCCGCTGGTTGGCCAAGAAGGTTGGGACATCTGGAGCGCGGCACCGGGCAAGACCGAAGCTAAGGACCGATGCTCATTGGGAGCTGAAGCCGGCTCGGATCGATGAATGAAAGTCTTAAACGCTGGCCTGAGGAGGCTGCGTGAGAACCTCTGCCGTCCCTACGGGACTCATATAAATTTCCCACTTACCCAGCACTCCGCCATCCCACCCCAATTCGCGCAAAAGCAGCGCGACTTGGGGAACCAGGTTCGGCTGCGTGCTGGGCTAGATTATTTCGCGCCTACGGCGCTTGGTTCTTGATCGTAGCACTCGACCGCCAATGCGAAACTCCAGTTCTCACGCGAACACTATAGGTCAGCGCTACCTGAGCAGAATAGAAGCAGCAGTCTTAGGTGTGCCCTCACTTTTGTTCAAGCCGGGCTCGGCTCAATGAATCAGAAAGCCGCTGGCTGCGCAGATCAATCCTATGGCAGCCAGAACGAAGCCGAAGTACCAGTACGCTCGCTTGTCGGTGAGCAGGGTGATGGAGGTAACGACCAGCGCGATCTCGAGGAAGACTTCGCCGAGATCAAAGCGGTCGGCGCGGCGGCTGGCCCGCTGCACCTCAGACTCAAGGTTGCGCGCTTCGCCCTGAATGTCCTTCTGCTGGTCGCGATACTTATCGATCTCATCGTGAAAGCGCTTGCGAACTTCCTCGGCGCGTTCGGCCTTGGTGTTCTCCAGCGCGGTGAGCACATCGTCCAGCGCCTCAAGATTGTTACGGCGCATATTCTTGGCCTGGTAATAACTCCATTCGTCGGTCGCGCGGGTCTGGAGCAGAATTTCTTCGGTGTGAGCGCGATGTCCCATTAGCGAGACGGTGGCCACAAACACCGCAAGAATGGCCATGGTGAGGCTCACCGGCGCCAGTTCCTTGCTCTCTTTCGCGCGCTCGGCCGCTTCTTTCAGCTCGTCTGCTTCGCTCATGCGTCTCCTGAATCGTTTGTGAAGTGGGAAAGAGAATAGTACGAATTAGCCGGGACGCGCACAAGTGGCGATGTGTAAAAGATAAGCGCAGAGCGTGCGCTACTCGACCAGGTCTTCGAGGTAGTCGCGGGCCGGCGACGCGTCAGAGGTCACGCTGGTTTGTCGGAGGATTGCGTTTCGGCAGCCGGGGGCGCGGCGATCTCGGCTAGCTCCCAATATTTCTTCAGCAGCGTGTCCGGCACCGGGACGGAACGGCCGGTGATCATGTTCTTCAGCTGCAGTGCGTTCACGGCAGCCTTGCCTTCGAAATGATTGTTGGCGATGACGAAGGTTTTCTGCGCCTTTTCCGCGATGGCGTCGACACGAGTCTTCCATCCGCGGAGCTCGGGGTCGGTGTAGAGGTAGTTGTAGCGATCGTTGCGTGAGTCGCTGTCGAACCACTGATCGTAGTTGCGGCCGTGCAGTCGCACGTAGGCCAGAGGCGCGGTGACGTGTCCACTGGGACCGATGGACTTGCCCAACCTGGGCTGATCGATATTGCAGAAAGCGACGCCCTTCTCGACGAAATAACGCAGCGTGCCCTCGTTGGTCCAGCTGTTGTGCCGCACCTCGACGACGAGTGGGAACTGCTTGAACTTTTCAATCACGCTGTCGAGGTGGTCGCGATTGGCGTTGGTGTTCTTGAACGAAACCGGAAACTGCGCCAGCACCGCTCCCAGCATATTTTCAACCGCCAGCGATTCGAAACCTTCCTTGGCCAGCCGCTCGTCTTCGTCAGTGGCGTGGATGGTTTCGGCCGAGGTGCTCTCCAGTACCGCCATGGGCGAGTGGGTGAATGCGCGATTCAGCTTGGCCGTGAACTGGAATGCGGGATTGACGGCGCGCGCCATCCGCGACCACAGCTTGCCCCACTCCGGCTTGACGTGTCCGTAGAACGAGGTGTTGATCTCCAGCACGTCGAAGTAACGGGCGAGGTATTCCACCGGATGCAGCGACTTTTTGAGCTGCGCGGGATACACCACGCCTTCCCAGTCTTTGTACGACCAGCCGGCGGTCCCGACGTAAATGTGCGGTGTTTCAGCCATCCCGAACCGAGGTTAGCACAGAGCGCAGAGGCGCGCCGGAAGCGGGGAATCAGCGGCGGCGAGGCCAAACATCTTCATGTGACGCAGGTCACATGAGCCGGTGATGTCTGCTATCGTGCTTGGCCGCGTGCCAGCGTATTTCTAATTATGTAAGAGCAACTCAATTCTGTCGGGAAGCAGAAATGATTGATCTCAAGAAAAAATGCTGGCGGGAAAAAATTACTGCCGAAATTACTCTGGCGCATGTAACCCAGTTCGCCAGGGAAGTAGGCAGTAACATGAGCGCCGCGGAACTGGCCGCGTTCCTGAACGAAAACGGCCGGGCACAGAGTGTCTGGACACACATGATGCAGGCGGGCGAAGAGTATCTCAAGTCGAATCTGCAGGGAACACGAGCTGGGCTTCATAACGTGAAGCGGAACGAGACCCGGGCAAGTCTGCTTCACTAGTCGTTGTCAAGGCAATCCGGGAAAGTAAAAGCGAACCTCCTTTATCCATCAGTAAGACACCATTACTATCCAATACACTCCTCCGGGATATGAAACGCTGGGAGCAAAGCAGGCTCCCAGCGAATATCCCAAGGGCAGCGGATGCGACAAGATTGTGTCCACACCCTTCGGCAACTTTGCCGGATCACCAGCGGTCCACACAAACACCTCGTGGACACCCGGCAGCTTCGCCGCGCGCTGATCTTCCAGCGCATCGTTCAAAGCCATATCGCAGGCCAGGTGGCGTAACTCGGGTTGCGGTCTCAGAACCGGAGGGGGCAATCCGCGCGACGTCGCATACTTTGCGATGGCGTGCTGCAACGCGGCTTCGGCTTCGGGCTCCGAGTACTCCGGCAGACGGCGCGCGAAATCTTCGGTGACGTAAAGATTGGGCCCGCTGCGAATGACGCCGACACCGACGACGTTGTATTTAGGATCGAGAATGTTGGCGCGATGCGGCGGCGAATCCATCAGCTCCTGGTGGGCGGAACCGATGTCCTGGCTCATGGCCACGTTCTCGCCCTGGCTGTCCGACGGCAGCTCTGCATTGCTGAAGCGGATTTGCATGGGCGGCTCGCCCGGAAACTGATGCGAGAGCGCCGCGTGTTGCAGCATCAGCTGGGTGTGCTTGCGTGCAGCTTGCGTCAGGCGATTATCGATGGTCAGCGGTGAAAGGCCTTGTTCGGCGCGCGATTGGTTGAGCAGTTTGACCAGCTGTGCTTCGGCTGCGTCGTCGACGTACGACTGTTGCGCGGCGGCGGGGAGTGCTAGCAACAAGAGAACAAGCAGCATGGGGCCGATGTACAGGCAAAATCGAGGATGGAAATGCTGGAGCCGCATAGTTAGTGCAAACCCGTTTTGGCGGAGTTCGTTTCTGCGTCGCGAGCGAGTCTAGATCGAGAATCAGCCTGGGTAGTGAAAGAGAGGTTCCTCAGGTGGCTGTATAGGCTGTTGAAAATTCCGTTTCCTGTCCTCTTCGGGTAGAGCTGGCCTTCAGGCCAGCGTCTCAGCCTTTAGTTTATAGACCCGAGCTGGCTTCAGCCGGCGGCATATGGCTGCTATTCGGATTCGCGGGCTGTATCGGTCGTGCCGAATCATACAAAACAAAGCTGGCTTATGGCACAGCACTTGATGGGAGATCAGCACAGCGTTGAGATGAGGCTGCGACTTCGCAGGGGCTGAAGCCCGCAGATTTGCTGCCTCTGTACGGCACGACCAAGGTCGTGCCCTGATACAAATCGATGCGAGCTTTGTATCAAGACATGGGTTAGAGCCAAATTGATTTTGCAGTTTGCGGACGGCCTAAAGGCCGTCCCCTTCAAAGCACTGAACCAGAGTTTTCCCTAAACAATACGGTTCCTGTCGATGTGTCTCAGCGGCCGCTGGAGCCGAAACCTTTTGCGCCGCGGGCTGCTTCGCTGAGCTCGTCTTCGACGATTTCGCCGGCCAACGTGGGATGCTCCAGAAGCTGCGCGATCTTGTCCCCCCTGTGGACGGGGTATGGTTCGTCGGCGAGGTTCTCCATCAGGACGATAACCTCGCCACGATAGCCTGCGTCGATGACGCCTGCGTTGCACATCAGGCGCTTCTTCGCCAGGCCCGAGCGCGTCTTGACGATGCCGCCGGCAGTTGGCACGAACTCGATGGCGATGCCGGTGTGGATGCCGGCCGCTCCGCGCGCCGGAATCGTCAGTTCTTCGGCGGAGTAAAGGTCATAGCCGATGTCCTCGCCGGGATGAGCGACGGTCGGCAGCACGGCGTCAGGGGAGAGCTTCTTTACCTTTAGCATGAGTCTCAATTGTGCCAGATTGAGGGGACTGAGTTCCTTCTACGTCAAGTCGCGGATTCGGCGAGGGGTTCGTCGTGAGGATAGGGGTCCTTCGCCTGCGTTCGCCTGCGGCTCTCTCCGCTCAGGATGACAAAATTGGTTGTCGGTGATCAGTTATCGTTTGTCAGTGTCGGTGATCAATTATCGGTTGTTAGTGTCAGTTATCGGTTGTCAGTTGGGGATTTGAAGGGGCGTAGCTTTAGCTGCGCCGTCAGGGCCGACAGGGTGGCGCCGAGTCCCGCGGGGACGGCAGTGTTTCGACGCGCCATCTTTACCGACGCGCTACACTGAAGCACCGTGAACGCACCTGTCGCAGCGCCGCAATTTCTTGATGAAGCCGCCGTCCGCGCCCTGCTGCGGATGGAAGATTTGATTCCTGCGATGGAGCGCGCGCTCATCGATTTTTCTGCCGGGCGGGTGCAGCAGCCGGTGCGCAGCATACTGGAAATCGCCCAGCATCGCGGCTTCATGGGCGTGATGCCGGCGGTCTATGGCGACGTGATGGGCGCGAAGCTGGTGAACTTTTATCCTGAGAACGGCACGCGCGGGCTGCCCACGCACTTGGCGATGATTGTGCTCTCGCGGGCTGAAACCGGCGAGCCGCTGGCGGTGATGGATGGCCGGCTCATTACCGAGATGCGCACCGCGGCGGTCAGCGCGGTCGCGACCAAGCTGCTGGCGTCGCCCAACGCGCGAAGCCTCGCCGATCCTTGGCAGCGGCGTGCAAGCTCGAGCGCATTTTCAGGCTCTATCGCTGGTGAGGAAGTTCGACGAGGTTCGGGTCTGGAGCCGCGATGCCGGGAACGCGGAGAAGCTTGCGAAAGAGATCGCCGCGAAGTCGATGGCGGCTGAGGCAGCGGTGCGCGATGCGGATGTTGTGGTGACCGTTACGGCCGCGACTGAGCCGATACTTCACGGGGCCTGGCTGAAACCGGGAGCGCTGGTGTGCGCCGTGGGAGCAGTCGGCGCCACGCGACGTGAAGTCGACAGCGACGCGATGCGCGGTGCGGTGATCGTGGATTCGCGCGACGCGGCCATGAAGGAATCAGGCGACGTGTTGCTGGGAGGCGCAGAAATTTATGCTGAACTGGGCGAGTTGCTGGCCGGAACCAAGCCTCTGCCGAAGGCAGATGTGGTCGCATTCAAGTCGTTGGGGCTGGCGGTGGAAGACATGGCGACGGCGAAGTTGGTGTTGGAGAAGCAGGAGTCCGCGACCCGGAAGTAACCAAGGAAACCCTCATCGTTCGGAGACAAACCCACCCGAGCAAAACCGGCTCGGATGGGGCACCCGGCGACCCGGAAGTAACCAAGGAAAAAATCTAATCGTGCGGAACAGAAATCCCACCCGAGCAAAACCGGCTCGGATGGGGCACCCGGCAGAGGCTTTCGCGAACCTATCCAAAGCGGATCCTTCGTCGGCCTTAGAGGCTCGTCGCGATGACAACCAGTCTGGCGGCGGCAAGAGTTGCCGGTCAGTCGCCGCTTAGGAAGTACGCCCCGTACTTTCTTCCGGCGCGATAGCTCAGCCTGGCGTGGCAGCGATAGGCGGCTTCGCCTTTCTGGCGAAACTCGATGGTGATGACATCCCCTACGTTCAGCACCGCGGCAGTATCGAAGGAAACGCCGCCTTCGCTGAGGTCGGTGCAGATGGCGTCATTCACTTGTTCCATCAGCAAACCATAGCTCAGAATGCGTAAGGGGATGCGTAGCGCGATGCGATCGCGGCGCCGTCGATCGAAACTTGGAGGCAGTTCGGGTAAGCCATCGCCCGGTTCCAACTGCGCATTCTTCATCGAAGGGTCCTCATGTGGCTCCAGACAAGCGTGACAAGGATTCAATCGGCGGGCTACCAGAAAACTTCAATCGCTGCCGGAAAGTTGACGCGATTCGGCGTAATCGGGAGAGGTTCCCAAATCGGCACCGTAGAAGTCGTGCCGACTCGATAAAATAGAAGGCCGAGACGCCGGCCTGGAAGCCCAGGTCTACCCGAGCTGCCGGCCCGGAGTTGTGCAACCGTGTATTCAGTCGTGCCAGCGAGCGACGATAACTTGCCGCAGGGGCTGAAGCTCGAATTTATATGGCGATCATTTGGCCCGACTGAAGTCGTGCCCTGATACAAAGCCTGCCAAACAGACTTTTAGCAGCCCGAGGGCCACCTCTACCCAAACCGGGAAGAGCATGGATCTTTCCCTCCGCGGCTAAAAGCCGCAATGGTCTTGCGACGCTTACGGCACGGCTGAACAGGCTGCTGAAAAATTCGCCAAAGCAGATTCCTCGTGAGCTGAAGCCCACCCGGAACAAAAAAATAAAGGGCTTGTACGGCGCACCTGAAGGTTCGCCCCTTCAAGGACGGATCAAACCCAAGTTTCCGCAGCCTGTGAAGTCGAGCCCTTTCAAGTCTTGGCAGCCACGGGGCCTTTCCAGTCAGGCACAACGTGTCGTTTAGGACTTGGGAAGCAAGAGGCTGAATCAAGTGGAAGAAAATCGGGCAGAATCGCGGAAGGAAAAAAAGAGAACATCGAGGCAGGAAAAATCGGGTGACCGGCCGAGCACCGGCCACCCGAAGTTGCTTACGGCAGGTAATAACGGAAGGAGGTGAAGACCATGTTGTCGATGGCCGAAGGATTGGCTCCCGCAGGCACCGGCAGCTTGGTTCCAATGCCGCTCCAAGCCTCGCGAGTGAGGTAGGAGTACTGCATGCCCATCTGCAAGCGGCCCTTAGGACCGTTGTAGGGCTTGTACCAGAAGCCGAACGAGCCTTCCACAATGCTCTTAGTATCGGCATTGCAGTTGGAGAGTCCGCCAGGATTGAAGCCGGCGCTGAGGGATGTACCCGGCAGGGTCTCGATGCCGCAACCGGTGTTGTTGAACTCGAGCGCACCGTAGCCGACGGGAGCGCCCTTGGAATTTACGAACGCCGTGCGGCCGTCATACTCGATACCGCCGTTGCCGTACCAATCCCACTTGGGAGAGTGATATTCCAAGGTCAACAAGCCCTGGTAATTGTTGATCGGAGCAATGTGGCCGTTCGGGGTTACAGCGGCGTCGGCCAGACCAGCGGTACCATAACGGCCGATACCACGGCCGCCGAGTCCATGCAGACCGATGTCAACATGCTTCTGCCACACTGACCAGCGAGCATTGGCGCCGCCGCCTCCTGCCCAGGTGGAACTGTTATAGGCGCCCGCGGCCGTCGGAGTCGAGAGGGTCTCTCCGGGGAAGACGCGGTCGCGGAAATCGGTCAGCACGCCGAACACTTCATAGTGTCCGAAGCCAGGCTGGAAGGCCAATTTGCCGACGAAGTCGGGGCTGGGATTGTAAGAGTAGTTGGCAACGCTGCTGCAATTGGTAACTGGCGCTCCGCTTGCGTTCAAGGTGGTGGAGCAACCGCTGACGGCTGCGTTATACAGACCGCCCGCGAGTCCCTGAGAGCCGATTACGTAGTTGTTAGCATTGCCGTGAGTGCTAATGGTTTCCTGCGAATTCTCGACTGAGAAGCCGAGCCAGATTTTGTTGCTGATGTTCTTGGTGACGCGGAAGCCGTATTGCCGCGCCCAAGAGAAGCCCACCGTGTACTGCGGATCGATGGTCATGGGAAGCGCTTCGGTGCGGTTGTCCTCACCCATCTTGGTTTCCGTGATCAAGCTCCACATCTGACCGCCGGTGAAGCTCCAGCCGTTGTTCAGAGCGGCCTGGCCCCATGCCTGCCGTTGCCGCAAGGTGTAGGAGTTGCTCTCGTTGTTGTTGGAAGTGACTCCGGCGGACAGGAAGTCAGCTTCGATGTAGCCGGTCATCTTCATGCTGTCCGTCTTGCCTTGGGCGAGCAGTGAAATGCGGGACTGACGGCCGGATCCGTAGAACTCAGACATGTGCGCCTGGCTCGAACCGGGATACGGGATAGAGTTCAGAGCAGTGTTGATATCGGCGCCTTCTGCGCGCTGACGCCACACGGTTTCAGCCGCCAGGAAGCCGCCCGGAGTGATGGTGATTCCCTTGTAGTGAATGGCCAGCGGGCTCTCCAGGCCGGAGACGCGTTTCTGGGTTTCCTGCAGTTCGTTGACGGTGTTCCCCGACACGGTCTTCAAGTCGGTAACATCGTGCTGCAGAGACGAGATCTGGTCCGAGCTCGCAGTGCTCTGCGAGTTAGCAGCGGCATTCGCAGCCTGCTGCGCCTGCTGGGCCGCGGTCTGCGCCTGGGTTACCTGCTGCTGCAGTTGCTGAATCGCCTGGTCGCGGGTGGAAACCTGCTGCTGCAATTGTTGAATCTGCTGTTGTTGCGCCGAGATGGCGTCCTTCATGTCCTCCAGTTGCTTCGAGACCGGGGAGGAACTGCTGTGGCGCGTAGTTTTCGGCTTCGATGTTTGGGAATCGGTTTGTGCGAAAACGCTCGTCGACATCAACATCACGAGCGCAGTAGCCAGTCTTCGTTTCATTTTCTCTCCTGAAGAGCACAATTCGGGCGGAATGAACTTACAACAAAATGGCAGCGCCCTGACACTCGATACGACCACGGGTAATCTTTGGGAACGATCAGCGAAATGCTAAGTTGCTGAAGTTACAAATTCATGAACGGAAGGTGAAAGTTGCGCGAATTGGACCTGGGTTATCGGCGCGGAACATGCAGAAGCAGCGAGACATAGCCGGGAAGCCTGCAGCGGCGGGAGCAGTCGCGGTACGGAAGTTTGTAGCCGGCAGTTTCATCTTCTTGTAACATCTCTCAGTTATGCTGCGTTCGGTCCGCTGGTTGGCCATGCGCCTGTATAAGCCGGCGGGCAGCACTGGATTGTTGCAGTGGTGTGAAGTGGGCTGTCGAACCCAATGACACGGACGGAGGAGTCATGCGAAGTGTGCTGAGCAACAAGCGTTCCTGGATTTCCCTAGCCGCTCTCTTAATTGCAATGGGTGTGTTCATTCCTGCCACAACGTCCTTCGCGCAGGACAGCAGCGCAGCCTCCCCGCAGGCCCAGGAAATCACCCAGAATGTGAAGGAAGTTTATTTCCCCTTTAACATCTACAGCCGGGTGATTGATCCGACCGTGTTGCAGTCGGACGCGGATTGGCTGAAGCAGCATCCGGATGCGCATCTGTGGATCCAGGGCTATGCCGATGTGCGCGGCGATATTTTTTACAACCTGGTGCTTTCGTATCGGAGGGCGCAGTTCGTGAAGTCGACGCTGGTGAAAAATGGCGTCAGCGAGTCGCAGATCGGATTCGCTACCGGATGGGGAAAACTCTATCCCGTGTGCCAGGACACCGACGATAGCTGCTATCAGAAGCAGCGTCGTGCCGACATTGTGCCGCCGGACATGATGTAGGGAGTTGGTGCTTGTCGTAGGTCGGTGTTTTTTCTGCTTACGGCCGAGGTTCAAACGGATCGCGCTGATCTCGGCTGATCCGACGCGGTGCAAGGTTTTAGCTCAGCGGCCATGCGCTCGACGAGACGATTTCTCGCCGAGCGGGACCCCAGTGCAGCTCGATACGAATGCACCTTTGCTGACGGCGTCGAACGGCTGGACGCGAAGCGCTGAACAATTCGCCGGCGGGATTGGCCGAAGAGCGTTCCGGGTTGTTATAATTCTTTTGCCGCAGCACCCCATCACAAGCGATTCTCGCTCCGTGGCCAGGTAGCTCAGCTGGTAGAGCGCAGCCCTGAAAAGGCTGGCGTCGGCGGTTCGATTCCGTCCCTGGCCACCATTTGAATCAACAACTTACAAGCCATTCGATCCCCCGGTTTACGTTCCAAAACGTGCAATTACGTTCCAATGCGTCACTGGATCGTAGCTGGTACAGGCAGCAGTTCGACCGCACGCCGCCGCGACTCGGGGATGTCCTGAACATAAATGTCCATCGTCGTGGAAATGCGTGAATGTCGTAATTGCCCCTGAATGTCTTTCATATCGGCGCCCTGACGCTTCAGCCAGGTGCCGTATGAGGTGCGGAGACAACGCCAGTTCACAAAACCTAAGCCGGGTGCCCCAGGTTCGGCCCGGTTTTGGCTTAACCTGGGGTAATCATCCCGCGACGATATAAGAATATACTTGGGAGCTGCGGATCATACGGTCGTCCACTCGCCCAGGTTAGCGTCCAAATGCAGGACGCGAACCTGGGGCACCAGCACCAGGCTCCGCCCACACTAGCATCGAGGATATCTTCGGCTTGGCCATCGCAAGACGGTTATTTTCAAACTTCTCAGTCAATACTTTCCGCGAATTGGAACGCTCCGAGCGGGAATGTTGGGCTTGTGCCGATCGGAGGAGTGCTTGGCCCTAATCTTCAAACTCGGGCCCTGCCCGCCAATGCGAGCGTTCAACCTTCACTACAACGTCAAGCGCCCTGACCGTCTCGCTGATTCGTTAATAAATGTATACAAATCATCTACGCGGTCGTGACAAATTCTTGTTGACACGACGATATTGTCAGCGCGGGTTGGACGGACGGTCCGATGGAGGATGATCGCAATGAAGATGAGCTTCTCAGTCGGAATGATGGTCGCTGCGATGGTGCTGGGAATAATAGCAAGCGCAGTTCCTGCGGCGCAGGCGCAGACCTTTACGGTGCTGCATACCTTTAGTACGACAGGTTTCGACGGGTCTGGTCCAGAAGGCACGCTGATACAGGACAGCACTGGCAACCTGTACGGAACCACCTACTTCGGCGGTCTTTTCACGAACGGAGTTATCTTCAAGTTGGATACCTCTGACAACGAGACGGTTTTGCATAGCTTTCAGGGTCCCGACGGAGAGAACCCTTCGTCCGGACTCATTCTGGACAATTCAGGAAACTTCTACGGCCCTGCGGAAGGCGGCCAAAACGGCGGTGGAGTGCTGTTCAAGCTTACTCCTGCCGGCAACGAGACCGTGTTCTTCAACTTCGGGGGATGTCTCGACTGTCTCAGGCCCCGCGACCCTCAAGGAGCTTTATTGAGAGACCCGTCGGGGAACCTTTACGGTACGACCCTCGATGGCGGGGTCAAGGGCAATGATCTTGCTTGCACCTACGGGTGCGGAACCGTATTCAAGCTCGACAGCGGCGGAGCACTGCATACCCTTTATGCATTTCAGGGTGGAACCGATGGCCAGTGGCCATTCGGGCCCCTCCTGCCCGGGCCCGCGCCAGGAAGCTTCTACGGTGTGGCGCTGTACGGTGGAGATCTGAATTGCGCAGAAGAACCTACACGCGGTTGCGGAACAGTTTTCAGCCTAACCGTGACGGGAAGGCTCACGGTCTTACATACGTTCACGGGGGGCTCGGATGGCGGAGGTCCGCAGCCAGGTCTCGTTGCCGACAGAGAGGGAAACCTTTATGGCGCCGCACAGATTGGCGGGAACAACAACTGCCAGCTGGGATGCGGGATCTTGTACGAGCTTGGCAGGAGCGGCGAATTTACTGTGCTTTATTCATTCACCGGAGGAGACGATGGAAATTATCCCAATGGCGGTCTTGTCCTGGATTCAGAGGGAAACCTCTATGGGACAACTGAAACTGGGACAACGGGTGCCTTCTATGGAACGGTGTACAAGCTGAATACAGCCCGGCAGATGACGGTACTGCACAGTCTAAACGGCGACACCGACGGCGCCGTTCCGACAGGTGGCCTTATCCGGGATTCGTCTGGCAACTTATACGGCGTTGCCTTCACGGGCTATGGCAGACTTGACCGACATGGAACTGTTTTCAAAGTCACGCCGTGAATCTGCTGAGTTTCTGCCTGCGCTCCGCGACCTGTCTACGTTCGAGGCAACGCAGCCTTGGCTTTCGACGGCAATACGTTATGGGATGGAACGGTTGGCGCTTACGAGGGGGTTCGGAATGCGCTAGTGAAAGACGTATCGCGCTCCCAAATGCCCTACTAGTGGCCAGGTGCCCCAGGTTCGGCCCGGTTTTGGCTTAACCTGGGGTAATCATCCCGCGACGATATAAGGATATACCTGGGAGCTGCGGATCATACGGTCGTCTACTCGCCCAGGTTAGCGTCCAAATGCAGGACGCGAACCTGGGGCGCCAGCACCAGGCCGATCGATTACTGGGGAGAGAAGGCCGTGGCGAACTCATGGCATGAATGAGGCAACGGCTGGAAATGGCCTATCGAAACGGATTGTGCGACTACTCTTTTGGATAGTGTGTCAGCCGGGCAAGGCAAGATGTGACTGGACTTTCCGCGCAACCAATCTGGCTTGCATACAATCGTTGCATCGACTTGCGTTTAGTGTGTGACCTGAACGGTGGTTGGTCTTTAAAATGCTCAGATGAATCACACACAGCCCTACCCTTTGAGACTGGCGGTTCGAGTCAGCTGGAAACTCTGCCAAGGGGAGGGCGATCCCCCCGTATAGCTTCCGATAACTGCGAATGGCTTACCCTAAGTTGCTGTGAGGCGTCTCCCACATGAGGTAAGACCACACGTCCTAACAGTTCAGCTGTTATTGAAAGAGGTAGCATATGGATCCGTTCAAAGAGTTCACACACGGCGGTACGCTTAACGTCGCCGAGATCTTGTTCAACACGAAATTCGATTACATGTTTCCGCTGCTGGCGGCGAGTCCCGAGTGCACGCTGACGCCCGGAGCAAGCACCCAAGGCGCACTTTTGGCGCTGGGTACGGCGATGGCAAGCGACGACCTTACCCTGCCGCTGGACTCGACGATTCCCGCCGTCTTCACCTACCTGGGCCAGTTTATTGATCACAACATCACAGCGCAGACCGACCGCGAGATTGGAGCGAGCCGGATCGCTACTCCCGACGGCAATGTGATGGACATCACCCCGCTGCCCTCGACTGAAGTAGTCCAGAAACTTGTCAACGGCCGCCGTCCGAAGCTGGACCTCAACCAGGTCTACGGGGACGGTCCCGGGCTGGGCACGAACCCTAGTCCGACGGAAGGCGACGAGCTCTTCGATCTCACAACCTTGTTGTTCAAGGTGGTTCCCGATCCGCCCGGTTTCGATGTGCCGCGGCAGGATGACGGCACGGCCATCATCGCCGACATGCGCAACAACGAGAACATCAACATCAGCCAGTTGCACTGCGCGTTCTTGTTGTTTCACAACCGCATTGCCGCCGGGATGCCGGCCGCGATCAGCAAGGACCAGCGTTATATTCGGACGCGCCAGTTGGTGCGCTGGGCGTACCAGTACATTGTGCTGAACGATTACTTGCCCAATGTCTGTGATCCGGTCGTGGTGAACGATATCGCCGCCAATGGCGTGCGCTATTACGCGCCCGACAACGACCTGCTGTTCATGCCGCTGGAGTTTTCGGTCGCGGCTTTTCGCTTTGGGCACTCGATGATTCGTCCGAAGTATAAGCTCAACGTAACCACCGAGCTCACCCTGCCGCAAATCCTAGGCGTGGGAGGGCTGCTCACGGGAGCTCCGCTGAAAGTCGCGGCGGCCGATATCATCGCCTGGCGCAACTTCGCGGACCTGGGCGGTGCCTATGGGGCTCCGCAAATGGCGCGTAAAATCGATCCCTTGATCTCGGCGGGGCTGGCGAACTTACCGGTGTTCCTCCAAGGTTCGACGATCCTGACGGGCGCGTTGCTGCAACATCTCGCACGCCGCAATCTGCTACGGGGCTTTTTGCTCTCCATCCCAACCGGTCAGGCCATGGCGGACGGAATGCAGATTGAGGCGCTCACGCCGGCTGAACTTCAGGGAGATGCGGGCGCGATTCAAAATGCGGTCATCGGCGGCGGTTTCGATACCGCTACCCCGCTCTGGTTCTACATCCTGCGGGAGGCGCAAGTGCAGCAGAACGGCAATCGGTTGGGTTCAGTCGGCAGCCGGATTGTGGCCGAGACATTGAGTGCCCTGGTCAGCCGCGACCGCGCCAGTTATCTCAACAACCTGCAGGATACGGCAGTCAAACCAAATGGAATCGATATTGGTGGTGGAACTATCATTGCCACGATTGCCGATCTCCTGAAGTTTGCAGAGGTGCCACTGTAGGAGCGATGCGCAGGCTGAATCTGTAGCGAGGGCCACCATGCGAGATGCTGCATGGCGGCAGGGGGGCGGCGTCCAACTCGCATCGAGCCGCAGGGTAAAGAATACTGTTCTATGATGCCGCCCTCCCAAACGGCCCAAAGCGAAACACCGGGTAGTGGGTTAATAGCGCACTGCCAAACACGGTAGCCCGAAATCCAGGTCTCGCGATTACTATAGAGACATGGCAAACATCATTCCTCGATGGGAGTGGCGGACGTTCGGCGACAATTTTGGCGAAGCCGACCAGCGATTCGCCGCGATGCAACCGGGCGGTGTGCAGGAGAGCGACGAGACTTACTTCCTCTCCGATGTTGCGGACGAGAACGTCAAAGTCCGCGATCAACTGATGGACATCAAGAAGCTCGAACAGGTCAACGCCGACGGCCTGGAGCAATGGAAGCCGGTGATGAAGGGCGGATTTCCCCTCCCTGCGGCCGAGTTGAAGAAGGTCTTCGAGAGTCTGGGCGTCTCCCAGCCAACGTTGTCGGCTGCGCAATACACGCTGGACGAGATCATCGCGCAATTCATCAAGACCGACCCGCGCTTGCACGTGGTGAATGTTCACAAGAAGCGCACCCGTTACACGGTCGAGGGCTGTATGGGAGAGATGACCGAAGTGATTGCGGACGGCAAGAAGATTCGCACGGTCGCTCTTGAGTTGGAGGATCCTGCGCGCGTGATCGCCACGGTGCGTCATCTTGGTCTCGATAAATTCAGGAACATCAGTTACCCGCGTGGCTTGAAGCGGCTGGTCGGAATGACAGACTGAGGAGATTCCATGCCACGCTACGCGGTTATCGATGTCGGCACCAACTCGGTGAAGTTCAATGTCAGCGACCGGCGGGACGACGGCACCTGGCAGACGATCGTCGATCGCGCGGAAATCACCCGCCTGGGTGAGGGACTCGAGAAGACTGGTGCGATCAGCAGCGATGCCATGTCGCGGACAGTGTCGGCGATTGCCGCCATGGTGGCTGAGGCGAAGGACAAAGGCGCGACTGCCATCGCCGCAGTTGGGACCATGGGACTGCGCACCGCGAGCAACAGCCAGCAATTTATCGACGCTGTCGAGCAGCGCTGCGGCATTCGCATCGAAGTGATCCCCGGCGAAGAAGAAGGGCGGCTGGCGTATATCGCGGTCAAGTCGGGCCTGGGCTTGTCGGAGGGCTCGCTGGCGATCTTCGATACCGGCGGAGGCAGCACGCAGTTCACTTTTGGCCGCGGCGCGGAAGTCGACGAGCGCTTCAGCCTGAACATCGGCGCGGTTCGTTATACCGAGCAATATGGACTCGACGGCGCAGTTTCTGCCGAGCAGATTCGCGCGGCGCTGGCCGCGATCTCCGCGGACTTCTCCCGCCTGGACAATCGGCCGTCGCCTGATGTGCTGGTAGGCATGGGCGGCGCGATTACGAATATCGCTGCCGTCAAGCACTCCCTGGCAAAGTACGACCCCGACGTGATTCAGGGCTCGACTATCGAACGCGCCGAGATCGAGCGCCAGATCGAGCTTTACCGCACGACTCCTCTGGAGCAGCGGCGTACCATCGTCGGACTGCAACCCAAGCGCGCGGACGTAATACTGGCGGGCGCTTGCATCGTCGATACCGTGATGAAGAAGCTCGGGAAAGACAAGCTCTCGGTCAGCGATCGCGGGCTGCGGCATGGGCTGCTGATCGACCGCTTCTCGCACTGAGATTCCCGCAGCCAGTCACCGGGGGCGTCTGGATGTCTGTTCCGTTCCCGGCGAAGTTCGAGCTCAGCCCGCCGTGTTTCAAGCCTCCGGGAACTCGCAGCCGCGAACGTATGGCTGCGTCTTTCGGTCCTTCCGCCCACCGTTATAAGCTTTCTTGCTCCTCGGCGAGGCAAGCTTTATCATCAGGCCATCAGTTGGCGCCATTTGTCAGCCGGTGAAACCTGCGCCCAGAGAGTGATGCCATGGCCGCATCGAAGAGCGCTCTGTCGGTCGGGGATTTGGTTGGAACGACCTACCGGATACTCGGCAGAGTCGGTGCGGGCGCGATGGGTGTGGTTTACAAAGCCAGCGATCTCAAGCTACAGCGTACGGTCGCGCTAAAGTTTCTTCCTCCCGGATTCAATACCAGCGAGCTTGATCGAGAGCGATTCCTGAAGGAAGCCCGCATTGCATCTTCGCTCGACCATCCCAACATCGGCGTAATCCACGCTATAGAAGAAACCTCGGATGGCCGCACCTTTATCGTGATGGCCTATTACGAAGGCCAATCGCTGGCGCAGCGTATTAACGAAGGATCCAGGCCGCTGTCGGTCGCCGATGTGGTGGAGATTGTCATCCAGATTGCGCGCGGGCTGGAGCAAGCGCACTCCCACAAGATTGTTCACCGCGACGTCAAGCCTTCTAATGTCATGCTGACTGGCCACGAGACGGTGAAGATCGTTGACTTCGGCCTGGCCCACGTGAGCGAGGCGACGGCAACCTTCACTCACGGCACTTCCGGCACCATGAGCTACATCTCGCCGGAGCAGGTGGGCGGCAAGACTGCCGATCAGCGCTGCGATATTTGGGCCCTCGGAGTCACCATGCTGGAAGCACTGCTGGGCTGCAATCCCTTCCAGCGGGAAAGCATGGCGGCAACGTTCATGGCCATCCTTAATGAAGCTCCGCCTCCGCTGGAAGGGGTTCCGCTGGAGGTGCAGCAAATCGTCTATCACGCTCTGGCCAAGGATCCGCTGAAACGCTATCAATCCTGTTCGGAGATGTTGCACGATCTGGAAGCTGCCAAAGCTGTGCTGGCCAACTCCGGAATGACGCCCCAGTTGAGCAGCGTCAGGCGCAGTGCGCAAAGTAAAGCGCTGCGCGAGTCTCGCCAGGAAGCTTCGCGCTCCGCGTGGCCTCTGCCCAAACAGCCAGAACGCCATTGGGGACGGATTGCCGCTGTGTTAGTAGCTGTACTTGTGCTGCTTGCGGCTCCGCTGCTGTTTGTGCCGGTACGCGCCAGGGTGAGCGATATCTTGTTCAGCAAGCCGGAGAAACATATCGCGGTTCTACCTTTCGATAACATCGGCAATAATCCGCAGAACCAGTTACTGGTTGAGGGCATGGTCGATTCGCTCTCCGGCAAACTTTCGAACCTGGAAGTTGGCAAGCAATCGTTGTGGGTGATTCCCAGCAGCGAAGTGCGGCGTCTGAAAGTGACTGACCCGACCTCGGCTCTGCGTAACCTGGGCGCCACGCTGGTGGTGAAAGGAACCATCGAGCGGGAGGGCCAGCAGGTTCGTCTGAACCTTAGCCTGATCGATACCAAGAATCTCCGGCAGATCGGTTCCGTCGACCTGGAAGATCAGGCCGGAGATCTGGCCGCGCTCCAGGACGAGGCGGTAGCAAAACTGGCCCGACTGATGAACGTCAGCGTGACTGCGGATATGATGCGCAGCACCGGCGGATCGGTGAATCCGACGGCTTATGAAAACTATTTGACCGCGCTGGGATACATGCAGCGCTATGACAAACCGGGCAATCTCGATCTGGCCATCCAGGCTTTGCAGGACGCCGTTACTACCGATCCGCGGTTTGCGCTGGGCTACGCCAAACTGGGCGAAGCGTACCGGCTGAAGAATCGTCTCGATCAGAATCCCAATTGGCTGACGGAAGCGCAGGCCAACTGCAAGAAGGCCGCTGAGATCGATAACCACATTCCGGCAGTACACGTCACCTTGGCCCGCATCCATGAGTTGATGGGGCAGCACGATCTCGCCCTTCAGGAATTTCAACTCGCACTGGACATCAACCCGCGCGACTCGACAGCGCTCGACGGCCTGGCCCATGCCTATGAAGATTCGGGCCGTACCGCGGACGCGGAAGCCGCCTTCCAGAAAGCCGCGGCTCTGCGTCCGGATTCATGGGATAGCTACGATGAGCTGGGGAACTTCTATCTGAGGCGCAGCCGTTTTCAGGATGCGGCCCGGGAATATCGGCGCGCTTTGGATCTCACGCCCGACAATGCCCAGGTGTACGTCAATCTGGGAGCTACGTATATCGATTCGGGCGATGCCAAATTGCGAGGCGACGCCGAACGAGCTTTGAAGAAATCGATCGAACTCTCGCCCAGTTATGCCGCGTTCGCTAACCTGGGCAATCTTTATCTGGTCGAACAGCGTTATGCTGAAGCGGCCGCCGTCACCGAAAGTGCGCTCAAGCTCAACGACCGCGACTACTTGGTTTGGAACAATCTGGTGCTCGCCTACGAGTGGCTGAAGCAGGGAGACAAGGCAGAAGGGGCGCGCCGCAGAATGCAGGTGCTACTGGAGCAGGCAATCAAGATGAATCCGCAGGACGCCGGCGCACAAGCCGCTCTGGCGCTGCTTTATGCGCATTACGGTTTTGCCGATCGTGCGTCCTCGCATGTCGAGACCGCCATCGCCCTTGCTCCCGACGATCCCGATGTCCTGGCCGATGTGGCCGGTACCTATGAATTGCTGGGCCGGCGCAGCCAGGCGATAGCTGAATTACAGAAAGCCGTAGAAAAGGGTTTTGCACTTGATCAAGCGAGAATTGACCCAGAGTTGACGGCCCTAATCTCCGATTCCAAGTTTCGTCAGCAGTAGAGATCAATCGCGCCACGAATGCGCAACAGACAGGAGACTTGTACATGCCAAACAACAGCATCAGCATTCCACCCGCTGTGAATGCAACCATCTATCCGTCGTTAGGCACTTTCGCCTTTGTGGTAACCGCCAATTGCACCGCGTGTTTTGGAACCGCCACTCCCCCGGGCAGTTTCCCTGACCTGGAAAACAAGACGCTGCCCTACACAGCAGGTTTGACGTATCGCTATGCTGTGCCCGACGAGGAGGGCGCCAGGATCACGTACAACACGTCGAATCCACAAACCCCCTGCATCGTTACGGACATGCCCCAAACAGGCAAGGTGATCATCGTGGGCTCCGGCATGGGGAACCGGCCGCAGACCAAGAGCAAGTCGGCGAGCAAGAAGGCCGCGACCAAGTCGCCTGCGAAGAAGGCAGCGAAGGCGAAGCCAGCCAAAACCAAAGCCAAGAAAGCAAAGCCGGCTGTGAAGAAATCCAAAGTTGCCAAGAAGTCGAAGCCCAAGACCAAAGCCAGTCCGAAGCCGAAGACGAAATCCAAGGCCACGAAAAAGAGCAAGTCGCGGCGTTAGCCTTTCCCAGCGGAACGATTCTGTGCGCCGGAGAGGAACGCTGTTTTCGGCGCACAGCTTTCTAAGGCTGCTCTTCTTTCAGCAGGAATTCCACCAGCACATTCAGTGACGCCTGTACATCGTTGATGGAATCCTGGATGGCATCGAGATGGTTCTTCAGCGCGACTGTGACTTCGGCAAGAGAGCGGCGATGCCGATCGTCCAAGGAGAGAAACAGCGGGAGAGCTTGTTGATCTACGGTGCGCGCCCGGGCCGCGATCTCCGCCAGATCGTGCGCCAGGATAGCGCCGTGCTTATCGTCGCCAAATCCCAGGTCGCGCAATCGCTGGGCGATGCGAGACTGTAAATCCATCACATAGGCGGTCTCGGAATCATCCACTCCACACGCTCCAGCAGCGATTCTGCGGTGCACATATCGCCATCGCAAAGATGAGGTCCGATGCATCGCCGCATGCCGGATAAGTCTATCGGAACGCAAGCCAGGCAGCATTCTGTAAGAGAGTCGAAGTGCCTAACGCCGCGCTGCCGCCGTACGATTGCCCAGGGGAAGGAATTAGCGGTGCAGCGTACTTACGTTGGCCGGACGCTACACCGCTGCGGCACCGAGGGTGCCCCCTACTTCGGTGCAGCCTGGTCCGCTGCCGCCGGCGTGGCATCGTTGCGCACACCGTCTTTGAAGGCGCGAATACCGTCGCCTAAGCCTTTACCGAGCTCAGGAAGTTTTTTCGGGCCGAAAACCAGAAGCGCAATCGCCAGTATCACCAGCAAATGCATGGGTTGGAAAAGATTTTCCAGCATAAGCTCCTCACACCATCGCTAAATAGTCTTACTGGTAAGAGCAGTGCAGAATCTTACCAGTAAGATTATTGTTGTCCCGGGCCTGGTTGAGCGCCGGTTTTCCGGATGCGGCTAATACAACATGTTGGCCGGCAGCTGGTCTTGAATGGGCGAGCTATAGATGACGCTGCCCTGGTTGGTGATGGCCGTCTGGAGCGAGTAGGCAGGCCCGGTCGCCGGGTTCAGAAACGGCGCCAGGGCGTCGACTGCCGAGTTCGGACCGTTGGCCAAACTGGTTAAGCCATCAGTTTGCTCATAGGCCTTCTGGTTTGCCGGATTCTGGTTGCCGATGACGCGGCCCAATACGCGGTGCTCGGACTCCACAGCTCCGATGGACGCCGCAACCTTGGCGAAGTATTCGAGCTGGTCCGAGGTATAGCCGGTGGCTCCGTTAACCGCGAGCACGGCGAACTCCTGGACGGCAGTGAGGTATGCGCCGATAAAGGCATTCTCCAACGCATCCAGTAGCCCCAGAAACGGTCCCAGGCTGTCGAAAGTGCCAGCCGGGAAGTAGAAGGTCTGATAGGGGTCCTGGCCCGAGTTCCCGATTCCCAGAAGACTGCGCATCAGGTCGGCGTGATCGATCTCCTCGGTGAATGCAGCTTGCAGGTAGGCAACGTTGCCCGGATTCGAGTCTGAGGGATTGACGTGATGAGGCGACCCGCCCGGGCCGGCGAGGTTGGGGTCCTGGATCACCGGTCCAGTAAGTCCGTTGTAGTAAAAGGTGGTTGCCAAGTCTTCGGCCACCAGCGCTGCCGTAAAGATGTCAGCTGGGGTGTCGTGAATCGTGGTAGGGCTTTTGCGGCGGGCCAAAGGATTTGTGGTTTGGGCGATCAGCGGACTCAACGTGCCGCTAAGCATCGTGGCTGAAGCGATTCCCAGCCCCGCCATCCCAGTGCCTTTTAGAAATCCGCGCCGGTTCAGAGCTTTATTTGCGAGCGTTGTGATTTCAGCTAGATCCATGGACGTAATCTCCTGTCAGCTAGGTGAAGGTAGAGCGGTCTTCCCGCACTAACGGTGCTGAGAAACGATCTTCACCTTCCGGAGGGTTTACGGTAGGGACGGAGTTCCGGATTGCAGGCAGGGAAAATTAATGTGTGATTCATGAATAAATGTTCAACGGCGGCGAGATTAGCGCGGCAAGAAGCTCCGGAAACTGCGCCCGCATCTGCGCTATTGCGCACAAGGATGACTCGCGGTAGTCCCGATGCAAATGCTAAGTGCCAAATGCTAAGTGCCGATTGCTGCCTGCGGTTCGTGCTTATATTTTCGTAACGGCTGTGGTGGTTTGGCGATTCAGATACTTCTGCATGGCGTCGCGGCCTGCGGCGATCAGCAGGTTCATGCGGTCTTGTGACATGCGAAATTCAGTCGTCCCGTAGCCCTTCACCGGCAGATGACACACCAGTTCGGGAAACTGCCGCATGATGGCAGCGTCCGACGTGCCGGTCACAGCGTCGAGCAAGCGGGTTACGCGATCGGCACTTCGCAGACGCGGACGTCGCGTGTCCGAGGCAGTTGCGCCTGCCACGGGCAGTGTCTCGTCGAGCAGCAATCCCATGGTGCCCGCTCCGTTGGGATCGGTATCGCCCATGATGGCGACTGCTTCAGGAGTGCTCTCGATGACCAGCGCCAGCGGGAAGTTCGATAGCACACCGCCGTCGACAAAAATGTGTCCGGTCTTCGAGCGTCCGCGATACAGACCCCATGCGTCCTCCCAAATCATCTCTTCCCAGACAAACGGGATGCTCATCGACATGCGCACCGAGAGCGCGACCGGAACCTGGGGAGCTGTGCGCGCATTCAGCACCACCATTTCGTCCTCAGTCACATCGGAAGTGACCACCGATACGTCGGACTTGGTTTGCGCGGCAAACTGGCTCCAGGTGACGTTGGGATCGAGACCCTTAGCCTGGAGCTTGCCGCGAAACCAGGCAAGAAAGGCCGCTCCGGCGTAAAACCCGCCACACTCATTGAAGGAAAACGCTTCGCGATAAAGATCGACCTTCAGCATTCCGCCGAGCACTTCCGCCGCAAAAGGAATGTGGCCGTCGTGCAGTAACTGCATGGTCTGGCTGACCTGCCTGATCTCATCGGTGAAAGTTTCGGGCGTTGGCGTATCCATGAAGGTGGTGAATACCGGCGTCTTGCCGTCGGCGAGGGTCTCCGTACAGGCGCGGAACATCTCGTCTGCAGAATAGCCGGCGCCGATAAGAGTCGCGGTAATCGCTCCGGCGGACGTCCCCACCAGGCGGCGATGGGTATGGCCCGCTGCGGTCAGCGCCTCCATCGCCCCGGCGAAGGCTGTACCTTTCGCGCCGCCACCTTCAAACACCAAATCGTATAGAGCCACAGACCACCTCCAGGATTTCGGCTACAGAGTATAACCTTGTTGGCGGTAAGCATCGAGGAAATCGCAAGCGGTTGCTGGGGGACAAACTGGGACTTTGTTCCGCAGAGTGCGGAAGCGTGGAGGCTGGCGACGCGCCGACCCGAGGGGACGAGCTCTATCGGTATCGCCGAATCAATCCGGCCACACCAACAATTCCGGAGGCCAACAGCAGGAAGCCGCCGGGCTCAGGAGTGGTTCCAGTGGTGGCATTGCCGAGGATCGTGAACGACTCGGACGGAATCGAGCCCTCGCCGCTGTCCAGGGCCATGGACGGCCCGTTGCTCTCATCCCAATAAACCGGGTCTCCGCTGGGGACCATGGCGTTTTGCAGCGTGATCCAATAGGTGCCCGCGTTCAGATTTATTCCCGGAAACGTGAACGCGTCTTCGCGCACATCAAATCCATACGCGTTGTCGCCGAGATCAGTATCGCCGCTGGGCGTGAGCCCGGTAAAGTTGGCAATGTTGTTGCCGAACGCCGCGGTTCCGATCGACAAATCGACCGAGGAGAGGATATCTCCGGGCTCGAGCCAGAAGATGAACTGAGCGCTGTTGACGGTAGCGCTTGTAGCCAGCGGGAAAGAATCGCTAACTGCAAAGCCAAAGTTGATGGTATAAGCGTCGGTCTCGAGCGTGGATGTACCGTTATTGTAGAGTTCGCCGGCAGCGGCAGGGATTGCGATAACGGTTAGACAGAACGCCAGGAGCAGAAGGGAAACGATTGGGATTTTCACAAAATCGCTCCTTATTCCAGATCTCGGCTGTACCGAGAGGAGCTATTTCAATCCCAATAATGGGAGAAGTCAAATGAATTTAACTTCAGTGCGCCCAAATAAAAGCCACAACGCTAACGAAATAGTGTTATTGAATAGTTAGGGAAATCCTGATTCAGTCGCCGATCTTTCCCTCGGCGGCTACAAAGCAGTATGAATTTGCGATCCGTAGGGCACGGCTGAAGTGTCTGCGTGAGAACTGGAGTTTCGCGTTGGCGGTGTATTACAACGGTCATGAATCCAGCGCCGTAGGTGCGGAACAGCTTAGCCCAGCACGCAGCCGCAGGCGGAGTGCTGGGTAAGTCGGAAATCATATGAGTCCCGTAGGGACGGCAGAGGTTCTCAGCCAGACACTGAAGGCCGTCCTTTTCAAAGCCAAAACTTGGTCACCGTTCCGCTACAAGCCAGAGCCACACTACTTTTGCCGCAGATAGCTGAACATGTAATCCGTAATCGCCGGCTGGCTGGTAATAAGGATCGAGGTCTTCAGCGAGTCTGTTAGCTTCGAGGGCGCAGTGTTCGGCAAGGCCTCGTTGGATAAAAGATATCCGCCGGGCTTGATCATGGTGCCCAGGTTGGCGCGGGCTAAAGACTGTTCCAAGCCGCCGTAATATACGAAGATGTTGGTGCCGATGATCAAGTCGAACTGCTTGTCGGCGGGCAGCGGAACCGTCTCGAAGACGATGTTCATGTCCACCGGCGTCACTCGCTTCACCACGTCCGGACGAACCGCAACAGCGCGGTTCCAGATATCGGAGGCCGCATCGGGAACAGGTATGGGCGAAACAGACTTGCCGATCTGGCTTCCCAACTTCTGCCAGTACTCCAGAAATCCTGATATGTAGTTTTTATCCCAGCCTTCCGACGGGCTGGCCAGCAACTGTAGAACATCGGGCTTGCCGGCAGCGGCTTCTCTACGCGCATGTTCCAGGTGATGGTTCACGCGCGAGCTGACGTCGAAGGTATAGACCTCGAGGGTATTGGGATTGGCCAGCCCCAAGCGCGCCAGGCTGTCAATCACGGCGAAGGGCTGGGTAGTCTGCGGCGGATAGAAGTCGGAGCCGGACTTCTTGTTCACGAAATCAAGTCCCGGACCGACGATGGCGATGCGATGGATGCTATCCGGCTTCAACAGACCTTGCTCCATCATGTGCCGCAGGTGCAGGTCGATGGCGTAGTCAGGATAAAGATTGCTGTCGGTAGAGATGCCGCGATCCTTAAATGCCTGATAGCGGTTGACCTTGGCTTCCTGCTTGTCATGATCGACGTCGTCGCGCAGGCGTCCCAGGTTCGCCAGCAGGTAAACCTTCACCTTCTTCTGCTCTTCCGGGGTCTTGAGGCTATAACCTTTCTTCTCCAGTAGAGCCTTCATCTCCAGCATGCCTGCACTGGGATGCGGAGCGGCTAATGCTTTAATTAAGTCGTTAGCACGCTTGTCAGCAATGTTGTCTACGAAGCTGCTCTTTCCGTAACGGTCGAGGTACTCATAGGTGATGCGCGGCTCCGATGTGTAAGTGACGCCCAGACGTAGCAGGTTGGTCAGCGTGTTCTCTTCGCCGGCCTCAATGCGAACGCGTATTTCCTTGTCCTGGTCGCGAATCCACTTGTCCCAGGCCGCAGCGGTGGGCTGACCACCGGGCTTCAACTCTGCGGGCAGCGTGGCGAGATAGGAATCCAGCACCGGCTTGGCCGCCGAGAAAGGAACGAACTGCGGCGTTTGTGCCAATGCGTGACATACGGTAAAAATACAGACGGCAAACAAACTAAGGGCCTGGCTTTGATAGCTACGCATATCTCTTTTCTCTGGTGATGATCGTGGCATGCATGGTCATGGAAGCTGATTAGGAGTTTTCTCCGGCCAGGGGCACCGGAGAAGGAATGACGGCTGCCGGTCTCCGAAGCTTCGACCAGAAGAATACCGGAAGTCCGGCGGCGATCAGCACGATGCCTCGCAAAGCATTCTTGGGATCGCCCACAACATCGTTCACCACAATGGCGGCGCACGCAATGACGAACGCCGCAGGCGCCAGCATCTTCAGCCAAAGTTTTGGGGTGGCGCGCAACTCCTGGCGTCGCACCACGAACAGTCCCGCGACCGCTGCTCCCGAGCACAGAAGAATGGTGAAGCCGGTGTAATTCAGGAGCTGGTCGAAGCCACCGGTCATCACCAGCAGGCTGCTCCACAAAGCTTGCAGGGCGATGGCCAGGGCGGGCGTCTTAAATCGCGGGCTGGTGCGCGCGAACATAGAAAGAAAAGCGCCATCGCGCGACATGGCGAAGTACACGCGCGGCCCCGCGATGGTCATGGCGCTAATGATGCCCAGCAGCGCGACGATGACCGCAGGCGTAACGAAGTTAATCGTTCTCCCGAACAACGCATGCGCGGCGACGGTACCGATGTTGGTCGCGTTCTGCATCTCCAGCGGAGGCACGGCATATAAATAAAGAGCGTTCAGCACGACATAAAGCGCAACCACGATGCAGGTGCCGGTCAGCAGTGCCCGGCCAATCGTTCGCTTGACGTCGTACATCTCCTCAGAAATGTAGGAGGCGGCATTCCAGCCGCTGTAGGAGAACATGATAGGAATCATCGCCAGCAGCAGGTTAACCGGACGCAACGGCACATGCGTCGACTGGAAGTGCGACCATGAACCTTTTCCCAGGGCGAACCCCAGGATGCAGAAGACGATGATGATGCCGAGAATCAAAAAGGCGAGCGCATTCTGCGTCAGCTTGCCGGCCCCGACGTTGCAAGCGTGCAGAATGCCAAAGACGCAGATCACGCCGACGGCTGCCAGCGAGCGCGGTGAGACAGCAAAGGTTCCAACGTAGAAATTGAAGGCGAACACGCTGTGGTCCGAGGCGAGTGCCGGAAAATATTTTCCCAGATAGATGATTAAGGCGACGGCGTTCAACGCGACCGCGCCGGAGAAACCTGCAACCAGCGAGGTCCAGCCAGAAAGGAATCCGGCCGTCGGCCCGTAAGCGCGGGAGAGATAAACGTATTCGCCTCCGGCCATGGGCCATCTTCTCCCCAGCTGCGCGTAGGACATAGCGCCGGCCATCGCCAAACATCCACCGGCAATCCACAATGCCAGCATCGCACCGGGCTCGGGCACCAGCTTGGCGATGTAAGCCGCAGTGGTGAACACCCCGGCGCCGATGACGTTGGATACGATCAGGGCAACGCCGTCGCGAATACGGAACGAGCGCCGCAGCTGGTTGCACGCGGGAACGTCGCCGCCTGCACTGGCGGCTGATGAATCGGCTTGAATGGCTGGGATCAGCTGATTATTCCCGGGCGTTTTGGCCATGCCTTGTACTGCTACTCAGTGGGATTGGGTTCCTGGGTGACATACACTCTACACCACCCGAGGCTACGGAATATAGTGACGCGCAGGGCTCGGAAGGGAATCGCGGGACATCGAGTTTGCGTGGTTACGAATGGTCGAGGACGTGGCAGGGAAGTTGCGGCAGGAATTCTGGGAATACTGCCTGCGGTTCGATCTCGCCCCGGCGACCATTGACCTGCAAGAGGCCAAGGTCATTCACTTGTTGCAACACGTACTACGATTGCTTCCGCTTACGCCGATCGTGTTACCACTAACAATTTTATGGTTGTGACAAACATATTAATTGTTGCAACATGTACCACGTAGACGAAAGCTTGATCGCTTCGAGCGAACACTCGCTCGACGTACGTCCTTGGTGTGACTCGGCTCACATCCCACCACGTCCTTTCTCACATCCCTCCGCGATGTGCCTCACAGACGAACCCAATCCCATAATAGAAGATAAAAAGCATCAGCCGACTCAGGTTCCACTCGGCTCCAGGTTTCGCCACTTCCATTAGGAACACTGTGCGTGTTATGCGGATGCGTCGGCCGAACGGCCTATGCAATCGCTTTTACTGAAACATCACCTTAGTTGCCAACGCGCCGCCGCGTTTAACTTGCAAAGGCGGGAACTTGAGCATCATGGTGGACGCAATTCATTCCCCAGCACAAGCGACGTACTGGATCAATCCAGGCTCGATCCTGTTCGCGCTGATCAATCTTCTTGGTCTCGCCTGTTTCGCCTACATCGTATTTAAGCGCGTGGCCCCGCTGCTCGGAGCTAATCGAGACTTGCGCTGGGATCGTCCGTGGAAGCGGTTGTCGAAAGTTGGCCAATTCTGGTTTGGACAGTGGAAGCATCCGCGTTATCGATTCGCCGGCACGATCCATATCCTTATATTCTCCGGATTCGTGATCCTGGCAACGCGAGCTTTCTCGCTGCTGATTTTCGGTGCTGCCGGAGATACTGCGACTCCGGGCCTGATTGGCCGCGCCTACGACTTGGTTGCCGATTACGCATCCACCATTGTTTTCCTTTGTATGGTGATTGCCGCGGCTCGCCGGCTGGTGTTTAGGCCCGCACGATATGCAGTGCCCGCCAGGTACGGCAAAGGCCATCCGGCTGACGCCATTTTCCTGCTGGCGCTGATCGCGCTTCTGATGGCTTCCGAGAGCCTGTTCGAAGCCAGTGGAGCGGCGCTTCAGGCACATCAGGGTGGGATAGCGGAATTCTTGCCGGCGCTGTCTCTGGCGTGGATGTTCAGCGCGGTGCTGGCGTCGCTCTCTGTAGCGGCTGTCTGGCATCTCCACCTCGGCGCTTACCTGGTTGACGTGCTGACGTTTTATTTCCTGCTGTGCTACCGCCCCTTTGGTATTCAATTCCATGTGGAGACATCGCTCTTCAATGTCTTCTTCGCCAAGTTGGACAAGGGTACGGTCAAGCCCGTCCGCTGGGGTGTTGGCGACGAGCAACTCGACCAGGTGAAATCCTTCGGGGTGAAGACCTTCGAGGATTTCACCTGGAAGCACATGCTGGACTTCTACTCCTGCGCCGACTGCGGGCGCTGCTCGGACAACTGCCCGGCAAACGCGGTGGGGCGTCCCTTGTCGCCGAGGTTTATCTCCATCAAAGCGCGCGACTACGCCTTCCAGCATTATCCGGTGCTGGGCAGCGCGAACAACGGCGATCCGCTGATTGGCGGGATCTATTCCGAGGATGAAATCTGGTCCTGCACAACCTGCGGCGCGTGCGAAGAGGAGTGTCCGCTGCTGATCGAGTACATCGACAAGATTGTCGACTTGCGGCGGGGAATGGTCGATGACGGCAATGTGCCCAGGTCGATTCAGAAAGCGCTGAAGGCGCTCGAAACTCGCGGCAATCCCTACGGCAAGATGGAAAAGAAGCGGGCTGAGTGGACGAAAGAGAAAACCTTCCAGCAGACTTGCGCTGTAAAGGTCGCGGGAGCCAAGGACTCGGCCGACACGCTCTACTTCGTCGACAGCATTACTTCGTACGACGATCGCATCCAGGCGATTGGGCGAGCGACCGCAAGAGTTCTGGATAACGCCGGCGTGGACTTCGCCATCCTGGGCGCGGCTGAAAAAGATAGCGCCCACGAAGTGCGGCGCTTCGGCGAAGAGACGCTCTTCATGGCGCTGCGCGATCAGAACGTGGAAGCGATCAAGGCATCCGGGGCGCAGCGAATCGTTACCTCCGATCCGCACGCCTTCAACGCCTTGAAGCACGACTATAAGGATGTGCCGCCGGTCGAGCACATCAGCCAGTTCATCGCGCGCGAAGCCAAGGCAGGGAACCTCACGTTCCGTCCGCTCGCCAATCCGGACAGCATTTACGCCTATCACGATCCTTGCTATCTGGGACGGCACAACCAGGTTTACGACGACCCGCGCGCTGTGCTCGATGCGATTCCCGGAATGCGCAGAGTGGAAATGAGCCGCTGCCGCGATCGTTCGTTCTGCTGCGGCGGTGGTGGGCTGATGCTGTTTTACGAGCCGCAGGAAGAGCAGCGCATGGGCGTGAAGCGAGTGCAGATGGCGGCGGAGGCCGGCGCCAACGTGATCGTGACTGCCTGCCCGTTCTGCATGGTCAACATAGAAGATGCGATCAAGGTTTCAGGCATGGAAGGAAAGATGACTGCCATCGATCTGGCGGAACTGGTCGATCAACAGCTGGTGCCGAAGGCACAGGCGACGGCGGTCGAAGACCAAACGGCGATGCAGGAAGTTTCGTGAGCGAACGCCGTTGATGAACGGTGGGCCAAGGCCACATAGGAATAGAGAAAGCAGCGAGATTCAGGGAGGGCGATTGTGGAAATTCTAGTTTGTGCAAGACGAGTGCCCGACACCTCGGAGAACGAGATCGAACTCAATAGCGCGGGCAACGATATCGAGCGCGACGATCTTGTGTACTCCATCAACGAGCCCGACAACTACGCCGTGGAAGAGGCTTTGCAAATCATCGCCCGCTCCAGTGGCAACGTGACGGTGGCCACAGTGGGAAGCGACGAAGACGAAGAGATCCTGCGCCGCGAGATGGCCATGGGCGCCAACGGTGGTGTGCTGCTCTCTGATCCGGCGTTTGAAGGCTCGGATGGCAAGGGCATCGCGGCAATTCTCAAGGCTTTTGTGCAGAAGAGAAACTTTGACCTCATCCTCACCGGCGTGCAGGCCGAAGACGGCGGGGCACAAGTAGGCGGAATGCTGGCAGCGATGTTGGATTATCCGTTCGCTTCGCTGGTGAACTCGATTGAAGTGCTCGATGGCAAGAAGCTCAAGATCGGCCGCGAGATCGAAGGCGGCGCGAAGGAGATGAGCGAGATTGACCTTCCCTGCGTGCTGTCGATTCAGACCGGCATCAACGAGCCGCGTTATGTCGGAATGCGCGGTATCCGGCAGGTGGCCTCGGTCGAGATTCCAACTTACGACGCAGCCGGCCTCGGCATCGCGAGCGCTACGGTTGGAGAAGCTGGAGCCAAGGTGAAGCGCGATGACTACTTCGTACCCGAGTTGGGCAAAGGCGCCGAGATGCTGAAAGGTAGCAGCGAAGAGATTATCGAAAAGCTCATCGAGTCGCTTAAGGCCAAAGGAGGTTTGCAATGACGGCGCGGATTTTTGCTTACATCGTGCATAAGAACGGCGTGGTCGACGATTCGGCTGCCGAGTTGTTGGCTGCGGCGAAGAAGATCGATCCTGCGGCTGCTCCTACCGCAATCGTCACCGGCTCGGGCGCAGAACTCGACACTGTCTGCCAGGCCGTGTGCGCTTGCTATCCCGAAGTCTGGAAGGTCGCGAGTGAAAGCCTGGCTTATCCCAATGCCGAGCTCATCCGGAAAGCGCTGGTAAAGGTGCTGCCGCAGGGAAGCATCCTGCTGGTTGCTCACAACCATTTCGGAATCGACCTGGGGCCGGGGCTCTCGATCAAGTTGAATTCGGCGTTTGTTTCTGACGTCGTGGCGATCGACGGTGTCGACGGCCCATATTTGAAAGTTGTGCGCCAGGAATTCGGCGGACAGGTCAGCACGCACGTGCGCTGCGATATTTCTACAGGCGCGGTACTCAATCTTCGTCCCGGCGCGTTCAAGCCCGGCGACGTCCCAGCCGCTAGCGGAAAGATTGTCGACAAGTCCGCGGAAGTCGGCGCTCTCACGGCAGGACGGCGGTATCTGGAGACCGTTGTTCCGGAAGCCGGTGATGTCGACATCACCAAGGAACCCGTACTGGTGTCGATTGGCCGCGGCATTCAGGAGCAGGACAATGTCGCCATCGCGCAGGAGTTGGCCGACGCAATGGGTGCGGTCGTCAGCTGCTCGCGTCCGGTGGTCGATGCCAAGTGGCTGCCCAAGTCGAGGCAGGTCGGCTCGTCCGGCCAGACCGTGAAACCCAAGGTGTACCTGGCCTGTGGCATGAGCGGATCGTTCCAGCACTTGGCGGGATTGAAAGGGAATCCGTTCATCGTTGCTATCAACAAAAATCCCAAGGCCCCCATCTTCCAGGTGGCAGACGTCGGAATTGTCGCCGACATCCTGGAGTTCCTGCCTGAGCTGACGGAAAAGGTACAGGCGATGAAGAAGGTGACGGCGTAATTGGCGTGTCACCAACGAAATGCGAGTACGCGGGCCTGACGACGTGCTCTACCCGGCCCACTGCAAGCTACGAAAGGTCTGACCGATGATCACCAAGAAGACACTGAATCTGAGTTTGAAATCACTGCGGGACTTCGCCAAGAAGCGGCTGCCCGACGAGGAATTGATCGCGCTGGACGAGCGCGACGAATGCCCGGTGGACATCGTCCGCCACATGAGCAGCCCGGACAAGCTGGGCATCCAGTTGCTCTTCATCCCGGAGGAGTACGGCGGCATGGGCGGAAGCACCATGGATGTCTACCTCATCTGCGAACAGATGGCGCGCATCGATCTCGGCGTCGCGACGTCTCTTTTCGCGACGTTTCTGGGAAGCGATCCCATCACCTTCGGCGCGACCGAGGAACAGAAGAAGAAGTGGCTGGGAAAGATTGCCGACGAAGGCGTTCTCTTCGCTTATGGCGCAACCGAGCCAGACGCCGGCAGCGACCTGGGTTCGCTGAAGACCATCGCCGATCGTGTAGAGAAAGACGGGAAAATCGTCGGCTACAAGATCAACGGCAGCAAGCAGTGGATCAGCAACGGCGGCATTGCCGACCACTGCACAATCCTGGCCAACACGCCCGCCGGGCCAAGCTGGTTCATCGTGGACGCCGGTACCAAAGGCTTCTCGCATGACAAGCCCGAGGACAAGCATGGCATCCGTCTGAGCAACACCGCAGCACTGGCGCTCAACGATGTCTACGTCGATGCCGACAGACTCGTCGGCGGCGTTGAAGGCCAAGGCCTGATTCAGGCGCAGATGGTCTTCGGCTACACGCGCGTGATGGTCGCGGCCTTTGGACTAGGCGCAGGCTGGTCGGCGCTGGATCGCGCCATTCCGTACTCCACCAAACGCATTCAGGGTGGAACGCCGCTGTCAGAGAAGCAGGGTTACACCCACAAGCTGATCGTGCCCAGCGTCGTGCGTCTGGAAGCTGGTCGCGCCTTCATTGAGGAGACGGCGCAGCGCATCGATGCCGCCAACGAAGGCAGCCTGAACACCGAAGGCGCGATTGCCAAGTACATGTCTACCGAAGCCGGCGACGCCGCGGCCGATGCCAGCATCCAGGCGCTGGGCGGCTACGGCTACACCCACGAATACATGGTGGAGAAGATCAGCCGCGACGTTCGCATCACCCGCATTTACGAAGGCACCTCCGAGATCATGGAGATGACCATCAGCCGCGACCGCTGGCAGCTTCACTTGAAGACTCGCGGCCAGCACTATCACGACCGAGCGCGTGAAGTGGAAGCCCTGCACGCGGTCCATCCCAATGTCGGCGCCGATGTTGCAGCCCTGGCGTTGCACGCTCTCGCCGAAGTGATGGAGAAGGCGCGCATCAATCGGCTGACCCGCTATCAACATGTGCTGTTGCGTCTCGGCGAGTTGATCGCTTATGCCGAGTCGGCGGCGACCCTGGCGCGGCGCGCAGCGCTGAAGGCAGAAGGCCGCCTCAACGAGAAGGCCAACGATCGCTTCGACGCGGAAGCGCTGGCGGCGATTGCTCGCATCTTCGCCCGTGAAGCGGCGATGAAGGTTGCGGGCGAAGGTCTGCGTCTGGTCGCAGGCGCCGGCGGCGTGAGCGACACCGAGATGCCGGGGTTCGAGTCAGCGCTTGGTATTGCAGCCATTCACCGTGCGCAGACGGGCCTCATCGCCGACATGGATCACGTAGCTGACGTCTTGTACGGTCGCGCCGCAAAACGCACCACGGAAGCCGTCAGGGAAGTTGCCCTCCAACACTAGCGAGGTGAAGCAGGGGCGTCGAACTTTCTTCCACATCCGGCGCCCGGCTTCTCTCAGAAGAGGTACGCAATGGATAACACCGCCCATCGTGCAATCGCAATTGTTGGGGTAGGAGCGATCCTGCCCGATGCTTCCAATGCGCCGGCCTTCTGGAACAACGTGAAGAGTGGCCGCTACAGCATCAGCGAAGTGCCGGCTGACCGTTGGGATCCCGAGCGTTATTACGACGCCGATCACAACGCCCCCGACAAGACCTATTCCAAGATTGGTGGATGGGTCCGCGAATTCGGTTGGGACCCGATGAAGTGGCGATTGCCCATACCGCCTCGCGTGGCCGACGGCATGGATTTGGCGCAGCAGTGGGCGGTGGCTTGCACTCGCGAGGCGCTGGAGGATTACGGCTATCCCAACCGGCCATTGGAGCTGGATCGCACGGCGGTGATTCTCGGCAACGCCATGGCGGGCGAGAAGCACTACACGTCATCGGTGCGCATCTTCTTTCCGGAGTACGCCCATGAGCTGGAGGAGTCGGCCAGCTTTGCTGCGCTCCCGAAAGCGATGCAGCGTGATATCACCCGCGAGTTCCGCGACCGCGTGGGCAAGCGCTATGCCGCCATCACTGAAGACACCATGCCCGGCGAGCTTGCCAACTGCATGGCTGGACGCATCGCCAACCTTTACAACTTCCACGGACCCAACTACGTGTGCGACGCTGCCTGCGCCTCGGCTATGGCGGCAATCAGTTCGTCGGTGGAAGGCCTGATCGAAAACGACTTTGACGTCGCCGTGACTGGCGGCATTGACCGCAACATGGGCGCGCCGACCTTCGTGAAGTTCTGCAAGATTGGGGCGCTGTCGGCCACAGGAACACGTCCCTACGCAGAGGGAGCCGATGGCTTCGTCATGGGCGAAGGTGCGGCCATTTTCCTGATGAAGCGTTTGGCTGATGCTGAGCGCGATCAGGACAAAATCTATGCTGTGCTGCGCGGCATCGCCGGAGCCAGCGATGGCAAGGGCAAAGGAATTACGGCGCCAAATCCCATCGGACAAAGAATGTGCGTCGAGCGCGCCTGGCAGAATGCCGGGTTGTCGCCTGCGACGGCAACGTTGATTGAAGGTCACGGCACGTCGACGAAAGTCGGCGATGTGGTCGAGGCGCAGAGCATGGCCGACATCCTCAGCAGCGCTAACCTGCCGGCGAAGTCGGTCGCTCTGGGATCGGTGAAGTCGAACATCGGGCATTTGAAGGGCGCGGCCGGTGCCGCGGGAATCCTGAAAGCAACGCTGGCATTGCGGGACAAAGTGCTGCCGCCCAGTCTGCACTGCGAGCATCCCAGCCCCGACATCGATTTCTCCCACTCGCCACTGTACGTCAACACCGAGCTGAAACCTTGGGACGTCGCGCGGGACGTGGCACGCCGTGTCGGCGTCAGTGCTTTCGGTTTTGGTGGCACGAACTTCCACGTGGTGATGGAAGAACACATTCCCGGCAAGCTCAACGGAAACGGTAAACACTCGATCGCTGTACCGGCGATGCCGCCGGCAGTGACGAAGGATGTGATTATGCACGCAAGCAGTATTTCCGCGGCGATCGTATCGCAATCGCCTGGCAAGGCGCCCCTGAGAGGCGCGATGGTCATCGGTGCAGCTTCGGAAACGGAGCTAATCGAGAAGTTAAAGGTCGTGCAACAAGAAGCTGCGGCAGGGAAAGCTCCCGCGCCGGCGGCACCGAGTGAAACCGTTCTGCGCTCGCCGGAGCGCGTCGTAATTGACTACGCCGACGCCGCAGATTTGGCTACGAAGGCCGGAATCGCGCTGAAAGCCATGCAGGCGAATCAGGCGGCATTCTGGAAGGCGATTCGCGCGCAAGGCGTCTTCCGTGGCAGCGGCCCAGCGCCCAAGGTCGCGTTCCTCTATACCGGACAGGGCTCGCAGTACGCCAACATGTTGCAGACGTTGCGCGCGGCCGAGCCTATCGTTGGCAAGACATTCGCCGAGGCCGACGACATCATGACGCCTCTGCTTGGCAAACCGCTCACCGAGTTTATCTTCGCCGATCCCAACGACGAACAGGCAGTCGCAAAAGCTGAAGAAGATCTTCGCCAGACCGAGATCACGCAGCCGACCGTGCTCACCATTGATATCGGGATCACACGTTTGCTGGCCGCGTATGGCATTCAGCCGGACATGACGATGGGGCACAGTCTCGGCGAATATGGGGCTCTGGTTGCCGCCGGCGCGCTCAGCTTTCACGATGCGCTACAGGCCGTCAGCGCGCGCGGCCGTGGCATGACCATGGTGGCGGTAGCCGACACAGGCCGCATGGCCGCGGTCTTCGCGCCCCTGCCCGAGGTCGAACGCATTCTTAAAACCGTAACCGGATACGTTGTCATCGCCAATGTCAACAGCAACACGCAATCGGTCATCGGCGGCGCCAGCAAAGCGGTGGAAAAGGCCGCGCAGATTTTCCTGCAGTCCGGCTACAACGTTGTCGAGTTGCCGGTAAGTCACGCCTTCCATACGTCCATCGTTGCTCCTGCCAGCGAACCGTTGCGGCAGATGCTGGAGCAACTGAATCTGCAAGCGCCGCAGGTCCCGGTCATTGCCAATGTGACGGGCGAGTTTTATCCCGGTGGAGCAGATTGCGAATCGCAGATGCTGGATCTCCTGGCACGCCAGGTGGCTTCGCCAGTGCAGTTCGTCCAAGGACTGCGGACGCTTTATGACGCCGGCGCGCGAGTGTTCGTCGAAGTCGGGCCCAAGAAGGCGTTGCAGGGATTCGCCGAGGATGTGCTGGGTGTCAACGGCGACGTGGTCTCGTTATTCACGAACCATCCCAAGGTCGGCGACATTGCAGCCTTTAACCAGGCTCTCTGCGGCCTGTATGCAGCGGGATTGGGCGGCGGCGAGGCCAAGGCATCGTTCGAGCTGACAGCCGTACCGGCCAGCACGAAAACCAAAGAACCTGCGCCGGTCAAGCCAGCCGCAGCAGTCGTACAAGGCGCGTTGGCAGTAGCTTCCTCCGTTCCCGTTTCCGCGAATGGTGACACCTACGCAGCGCTCGGCCATCTGTTCGCCGACGTACTTGATCGCGGATGGGAAATCTATCGCGGCCAGAAACCTGCTCCGCCATTCGAGCCGGTGGTTATCAGCGGAGCGGCGCTGGGCCTGCCTGGGACCGAACACGTCTTTGATGACGGCAACATTGCGCGTCTGCTGCGTGGCGAACAATTCATCGGCGCCATTCCTGCCAGTCTGCGCCAGGAAATGCTGGACAAGAACATCCTGCGGCTGGTCAAAAGCGACATGGGTGAAGCGCGGTTTGAGTCGATCGGCGATGTGGCCGACGTCATCAAGCTGGCAGGCCGCGGCAAGACCTTCGACCTCGACACCGAGTTCGGAGTTTCCGGCGAGCGCTTGCTGGCACTCGATCGCACCACGCGACTGGCGATTGCGGTTGGTCTCGACGCTCTGCGCGATGCCGGCATTCCGCTGGTCATGCGCTACAAGACCACCAGCAAGGGCACGTTGTTGCCCGAGCGTTGGGGACTGCCCGACGCTTTGCGCGACGATACCGGCATCATTTTCGGCTCAGCCTTCCCGGGTTTGGACTCTCTGGCCGACGAGATGGCTCGTTATTATGCGGATCACGCGCGCCGGGAGGAATTAGCCACTCTGGAGAAGATGTGCGCCAACGTAGCTGGCACGAATGGCCATTCCCCGCTCGCACAGGAGATGGCGCAGAGAATCGAAGAGCTTCGTGCGGCGATCGAGAAAGAGCCCTACGTCTTCGAGCGCCGCTTCCTGCTCAAAGTTCTGTCGATGGGGCACTCGCAATTTGCGGAGTTCATCGGCGCGCGCGGTCCGAACACGCAAATCAACTCCGCCTGCGCGACGACCTCGCATGCCTTGGGATTGGCGGAAGACTGGATCCGCGCCGGACGTTGCCGCCGCGTGATCATTATCGCGGCCGACGACGTCACTACCGACCACCTGATCGGCTGGATGGGCGCAGGCTTCCTGGCCAGCGGAGCCGCCGCCACGGATGAAGCAGTGGAAGAGGCGGCTACTCCGTTCGATCGCCGCCGCCATGGACTGATCATGGGCATGGGTGCGGCGGCGCTGGTGGTCGAGAGCGCGGAGGCATCGCGCGAACGCGGCATTCGTCCCATCTGCGAAGTGCTGAACACGGTAGTGGCCAACAGCGCTTTCCATGGTACGCGGCTCGATGTGCAGCACATTTGCGGCATCATGGAAGGACTAGATGGCTGGAGCCGAGGCCCGCAGCGGTATCTCGCGGCGCGAGATCGCCAAGGACACTGTCTTCGTCTCGCATGAAACCTACACTCCGGCCCGGGGCGGCAGCGCCTCGGCCGAGATTCATGCGCTGCGTCATGTTTTCGGCGACGTCGCCGATCAGATCGTGATTGCCAACACCAAGGGCTTCACCGGCCACGCCATGGCGACCGGCATCGAGGAAGTGCTGGCGGTGAAAGCGCTGGAAACCGGTTGCGTCCCGCCGGTGGCTAACTTCAAGGAAGTCGATCCGGAGCTGGGAGCGCTCAACCTGTCGAAGGGAGGCTCTTATCCGGTCGAGTATGCGTTGCGGCTGGGCGCGGGTTTCGGCTCGCAGATCAGCATGACGCTGCTGCGTTGGGTGAAGACGAAAGATGGCGTGCGTGCGCGTCCTGATGCGTTGGGATATGCGTATCGCGTCGCCGATAAGCCGGCATGGGAATCCTGGCTGAGCCGTATTGCCGGATATCCCACCACCGAACTCGAAGTGGTGAAGCGAACACTGCGCATTCGCGATCAGAGGCCGCAGGCGCGGGTGGCTGTGCAACTGCCGAAGAGTCGCGTGCGGTTGCGAAGCCTGCTCCTGAAACCAAGGCTGCCGTTGCGTCGGAACCAAAAGCGCCGGCTGCTCCTCCGGTTGCGCAGGCGATGAAAGCTCGCACCGCGCCAGCACCGCTGCGCGCTGAGGCTGCGAAACCGAGCGCAGCTGCTGACGGCAGTGGGTGCTGACTCCAGCCACACCCGTGTGCCGACGGTTCCTGCCTCGGTTATCGCTGCTCGCCGGCGGCGTGGCGAAGCGCCGACTAACAGCTGGTGCAGTAAAAGAGCGCATCCTTGAACTGGCGGTAGAGAAAACCGGGTATCCGGCGGACATGCTGGATCTCGACTCTGGATCTCGAAGCCGATCTTGGCGTCGACACCGTCAAGCAGGCCGAAATCTTCGCTGCCATCCGCGAAATCTACAACATCCCGCGCGACGAGAACCGTAAGCTGCGCGATTATCCAACGCTGGCGCACGTGATCCGATTTGTGCTGGAGAAACGGCCTGATATTGGGAGCGCAAGTTCGGCCACGGCAGTCTCTGCTGAAATGCTGAAATGTTCCTCGCCGCAATCGAAATCGTTGCTCCCGTTGCGGCTTCTCAAACTGTTGCGCCGGCTCGCGATCGCAGCCGCCGGTACAGCTGCATTCCGGGCTGGCCGACAAGATCCGTGAAAGAGCGCATCCTCGCCCTTGCGGTCGAGAAGACCGGATATCCGGAAGACATGCTGGACCTCGATCTCGATCTGGAGGCCGACCTCGGGGTTGACACGGTGAAGCAGGCGGAGATGTTTGCCGCCATCCGCGAGATCTACAACATTCCGCGCGACGAGAACCGCAAGCTACGTGATTATCCAACGCTGGCGCATGTGATCCGGTTTGTCTTCGAGAAGCGGCCTGACCTGGCTGGAGTGTCCCTGCCCAAGCAAGCTCCGTCGCAGCCGCGCCAGTTGTGCGGCCAACTCAATCTCAAACAGTCGCACCGGTCGCGGATGCCCCGTCGGCGACACCTGGACCGTCTGCCGGAGCCGCAAGCGAGTCGGTAAAGGACCGCATTCTCGACCTCGCCGTGGAGAAGACTGGTTACCCCAAGGACATGCTGGACATGGACCTTGATCTCGAAGCCGATCTTGGCGTCGACACGGTGAAGCAGGCGGAGATGTTCGCGGCCATCCGCGAGATCTACAACATCCCGCGTGACGAGAACCGCAAGCTGCGCGATTATCCGACACTGGCGCACGTCGATTCGCTTCGTCTACGAGAAGCGGCCCGATCTGGCAACAGCGTCGCCAACCCCTGCAATAGCTGCCGATCCGAACAAACCGGACGAACCGGCAGAGGTTGCGCCATCGGTCGCCGCCGCACAACCTGAGGCCGAGATTTCGGACGAGTCCATCAAGCAGAAGATTCTGGAGATCGTGGCCGACAAGACGGGATATCCGCCAGAGATGTTGGACATCGATCTTGATCTCGAAGCCGACCTCGGCGTCGACACCGTCAAGCAGGCGGAGATGTTTGCCGCCGTGCGCGCAGCCTACAACATTCCGCGCGATGAAAACATGAAGCTGCGCGATTTCCCGACACTGGCTCACGTGATCCAGTTCGCGCGCGAGCGTCGGCCAGCCGCAGCCAAAACAACTTCGCTGGAGCAGCCGCGTAACGACCCAGTCATCGAACGCTGCTGCGACTGCGCCAGCCCCAAACCGGCAGCTGCGTCACGTCCGCGACCAGTGCTTGCGGGCTTCGAGGCAGCCAACAAGATTCCGCGCCGCATCCCCGTTCCCGATCTGCGGCCGCCTCTCAACGTCTGCAAGCCGACGGGCGTGACACTCGGCCAAGGTAGTCGAGTGGTGCTCATGGCCGACAACGGCGGTGTGGGCGATGCGCTCGCTCAGACGTCTCCTCAGCCTTGGTGCCGAGGTACTGCGCATCGACCCGACACTCGATGCCGATGCCCTTGCCGCATGCCTCAAACAGTGGCTCACCGCTGGGCCGGTGCAGGGTGTGTATTGGCTGCCTGCGCTCGATCACGAAGGCGAACTCGCGACGATGACACTCGCGGACTGGCACGAGGCGTTGCGTGTGCGCGTGAAGTCGCTGTACGTCACCATGCGCACTCTGTACGAGCAGATTGCCGCGCCGGGTACCTTCCTGGTTTCGGCGACTCGACTCGGCGGACACCATGGCTATGACGACGCCGGGGCTGTTGCTCCCATGGGTGGCGCGGTCACGGGTTTCACCAAGACTTACAAGCGCGAGCGCCCCGAAGCGCTGGTGAAAGCGGTCGATTTCGAGACGGACCGCACACCAGCCGAAATCGCCGCCGCTCTCATCGACGAAACTTTGCGCGATCCTGGCGCAGTCGAGATCGGCTACAAGAACGGTCTGCGTTGGACGGTGGGCCTCGAGGAACAGCCGGCGAGACGACGGCCGGCCCGGTCTGGGCTTGACGAACACAGCGTATTTGTCATCACAGGCGCAGCCGGCAGCATTGTGTCGGCCATCACTGCCGACCTGGCCGCAGCCTCCGGCGGCACCTTCTACCTGCTGGATCTCGTACCCGAGCCGGATCCGAACAATCCCGATCTCGACGCGCTTCGTGACCGACAAAGACGGACTGAAGCGCGATCTGTTCGCGCGCATTCAGGCGCGCGGCGAACGGGCCACGCCGGCGCTGGTAGAGAAAGAACTGGCTGCGCTGGAGCGGCACAGGCCGCACTCGAGCGCAATCAGGCGGTGCAAGCAGCAGGTGGAACGGCGCACTACTTCAGCGTCAACCTGGCGGACGCTGACGCGAGTCGCGAAGGTCATCGAGCAGGTGCGGCAGCGCAGCGGCCGCATCGACGTGCTGCTGCACGCCGCCGGAATGGAGCGCAGCCACTTCCTTCCCGACAAAGACCCGCGCGAATTCGACCTGGTCTTCGACGTGAAGGCGGATGGCTGGTTCAACCTGCTGCACGCCATCGGCGACATGCCGCTGGCGGCGACGGTCGCTTTCAGTTCGGTTGCCGGCCGCTTCGGCAACGGCGGGCAGACGGACTACAGCGCGGCCAACGACCTGCTGTGCAAGATCACTTCCAGCTTCCGCACGACGCGGCCGCATACGCGCGGCATCGTCATCGACTGGACAGCGTGGGGCGGCATCGGCATGGCGACGCGCGGCTCGATTCCGAAGATGATGGAGCTTGGCCGGCATCGACATGCTGCCGCCTGAGGCAGGCGTTCCGTTGATTCGCCGCGAGCTGACAGCGGGCGCGACGCGCGGCGAGATCGTGGTCGGCGCAGCGGCTCGGCGTTTGCTGAACGAGTGGGATGCGACCGGGGGTCTGGATACTGCGGCGCTGGAAGCTTCGCGCGCGAGGCTGGCCCGCACAGGGCCGATGGTCGGCAAGATCACCGGCATGGGCGTCTCACAGCGGGTTAACCATGGAAACGACACTCGATCCCACCGTCCAGCCGTTCCTGAACGACCACCGCATTGACGGCACGCCCGTGCTGCCCGGCGTGATGGGGATCGAGGCGTTCGCCGAAGCTGCGCTCGTGCGTGCATCCCGGCTGGCATGTCGAGGCGATCGAAGAGGTGAATTTCCTGGCGCCGTTCAAGTTCTACCGGGACGAGCCACGTATGGTGATCATGCAGGCAATCTTCTGTCCGCAGGGCGATAAGCTGATTGCGCGATTGCCGTCTGCTCGGGCCGGCGAAAGCTGCCGAACCAAGCGGAACCGCAGGAGACACGCACTTCACTGCGCGGGTGCGGCTGGCAAAACAGACTCCGAAGCGGCATGGCGCGGTTCACCGCGCTTGTCGGCGGAAGCCATCGTTGAAGCCGCGCAGATCTATCGCGTTTATTTCCACGGTCCCGCCTACCAGGTACTCGAGCGAGCCTGGTGGGATGGCGAGCGCATGATTGGCGAGTTGGCCACAATCTGCCGGACAATCAACCAGCCTCCGATCGGCCGACACTCATGGCGCCGCGGCTGATCGAGCTGTGCTTCCAGACCGCCGGCCTCTGGGAGATGGGCGGCACAACCGCATGGGCTTGCCCCGGCAAGTGCAGAGGTCTGCCTGGCTCGCGCTCGCCGCAATCCGGAGGGACACCTCTACGCGCTGGTCACTCCGCATCCCGAGCAGGGACCTTCGACGCCGAGGTGGTGGACGAGGCGGGCAATCGCTACCTGCGGCTCGACGGCTACCGCACGGTTGCGCTCCCCGACAGCGTAGAGCCGAACGTTGAAGGCTCTGCAAGCCGTCATGTCGCCGGAAACCGTCACAGCCTCAGACGCTGTCAACCGATGACGGTCACTTGCACGGCAGGAATCCATGCAGCACGAATTTCAGACGAGTGGCCATTGTCAATCGCGGCGAAGCTGCGATGCGTTTTATCCACGCCGCGCGGGAGTTCAATCAAGAGCACGGCACCTCGCTGCGGACCATCGCGCTCTACACCGATCCCGACCGCAATGCGATGTTTGTTCGCGAGGCGGACGAGGCCGTTGCCTCGGCGCCGCCCACGTTCCTGATCCCGACACCAATCAGACTCAAGAGCAGCTACGTGGACTACGCCGCCTGGAGCGGGCCATGGCGACGGCCCGCGCCGAAGCGGTCTGGGTGGGCTGGGGATTCGTCGCCGAGCACGCGGAGTTCGCGGATCTCTGCCGGGACATGGGCATCGTGTTCATCGGACCGGACGGCGACGTCATGCGGCGGCTGGGCGACAAGATCTCGTCGAAGCGGCTGGCCGAACAGGCCAGATACCGGTCGCGCCCTGGAGCGGCGGGCCGGTGGAGACCTTGCCGATGCCCGGCAGCACGCCCAGCGGCTGGGATATCCGCTGTTCATCAAGGCCACAGCCGGAGGCGGAGGTCACGGCATTCGGCGCGTGAATTCCGCCGGCGAATTGGCGGAGGCCTTCGAGCGGCGCGCGCAGCGAGGCCTTCAAAGCCTTTGGCGATCCTACCGTCTTCCTGGAGCAACTTGTTAGCGGCAGCGCCCGCCACGTCGAGGTGCAGATCATTGCGGATCAGTACGGCACCACCTGGGCGGCCGGCGTGCGCGACTGCACGATCCAGCGGCGCCAGCAGAAGGTTATGGAAGAGGCACCGTCGCCTGCGCTTTCGTCCGGAACAGGATCAGGAGTTGCGCGAGGCCGCGGTCCGCCTCAGCCAGGCTGCCGGGTATCACAACGCCGGCACGGTGGAGTTCCTCTACGAGCCCGCGAGGCAGGCGCTTCCTGTTCATGGAGATGAACACGCGCCTCCAGGTCGAGCATCCGGTGACGGAGTGCACGACGCGGCTTGACCTGGTCAAGCTGCAGATTCATGTGGCGCGGGGCGGACGCCTGCAGGGCGCGCATCCGCGCACCATCGGCCACGCGATTGAGGTGCGGCTGAACGCCGAGGATCCGGACAACGGATTTGCTCCCGGCCCCGGGGCTCATCGAGCGCTTCATGATCGCTACCGGCCCCGGCATTCGCATCGACACCGGCGTCGCGGTCGGCGACACCGTCCCGCCGGAGTTCGATTCGATGATGGCCAAGATCATCGCCTTCGGCCAGAGCCGCGAAGAGGCGCTGTCGCGCCTGCAGCGCGTGCTGCGGGAAAGCGTGGTGGTGATCAAGGGAGGCGCCACCAACAAAGCATTTCTGCTGGAGCTGCTGAGCGCGTCCGGAAGTGCAGCACGGCCAGGTCGACATGGAGTGGCTGGACCGGCTGACGGCCAACGGCGAGCATCTTTCGCGCCGCTACGCTGACGTCGCCCTGGTGCAGGCGGCCATCGAGGTCTACGACTCCGACCTCGCGGTGGAGCAGGCGCAGTTCTATGCCTCGGCGGTGCGCGGCCGGCCGCAGGTTCGCAGCGAGGTCGGCCGCGACGGTCAAGCTGCGTTATCGCGGAAATTCCTACGCGATGCGGACCTACTGTCTCGGTCCCGAGCGGTATCGCATCGAGGTGGACGGCTCGCGCATCGACGCCCATCTGCATCGCCTGGGTCCGTTCGAGTATTGGCTCACGACTTTCGGGCAGCGCTCTCACGTCGTCTCGGTGGTGCAAGGCCTCAGCTATCGCATTGAAGTGGACGGCGTCTCGCATCGCATCGAGCGCGACGATGGCGGCGTGGTGCACGCGCCCGCGCCGGCGGTCGTGGTCTCCATCGCCGTCAAGCCGGGCGACATGGTTTCGGCGGGCGATCGCCTGGTGGTGCTCGAAGCCATGAAGATGGAGATGCAGGTGGTCGCGCCATTTCTCCGGAAGCGTGCGGCAGGTCATGACGATCCCCAACGTGCAGGTCGATACCGGCGCGCCGCTGGTGCAGATCGAAGCATCCGGCGGACACCGAAGTTGCCAGCGGCATCGGAGCGGGTGGTCTTTGGCACGGCGCTGACCGACTGGACGAGTACAGCCAGCCAGGCACGCTGGCGTCAAGAGCCTGGATGAACTGCGGCAGTTGATGCTGGGCTTCGATGTCAGATCCCAGCCAGACGGCGCGGATGCTTGCCGAGTGGAGCCAGTTCCGCGACGCCGGCGACGATGCGCGCGGAGAGTACCGCGTCAGGAAGACGAGATCCTGAGCATCTTTGTGGACATCTGCTCGCTGTTCCGGCGCAAGCCCGCGTACCATGAGTACGGCGGGGGGCGAAGCGCCGAGCGCCGAAGCTTACCTGTTCACTTATCTGCGCATGCTCGAGACGCCAGGGCGAGGGACTTCCGCCAACCTTTGTGGATGCGCTGCGCCGCGCGCTGGCGCACTACGGCATAAGCTCGCTCGATCGCTCCCCCGAGCTGGAAGAGAGCCTGCTGTGGATCTACAAGTCGCATCAACGCGTGGAGCGGCAGATCGCGGCCCGTCCTGAGCGTGCTGGAGCGGCGGCTTGCCCTGTCGAGAACATGGCGGCGGCGGATGGAGAGCACGTTCCGCACTCTGCTGGACCGCATGATCTCGATCGACGCGCGAAGTGTTTCCCGCCGTCAGCGATCTGGCTCGCGAAGTGCGCTATCGCTGCTTCGACAACCCTTGTTCGAGAAGGCGCGCGCGGCAGGTATACGCGCAGGTGGAAGAACACCTCGACCTATCTGGCATGACAATCCGGAAGCCGCCGACCGCGACGAGCGGCTGCGCGCCCTGGTCGATTGTCCGCAGCCGCTGGTGAGCATTGTTCTCCGGCCGCTTCGCTACGGCCGATACTGGCGTTGCGCGAACTGATGCTGGAGATGCTGACGTCGCGCTACTACCGCGTTCGCACCGCTGACCGACTTTCGCGTCACGCTCCTCGAATGACAATGCTGCGTCTCCGCGCAGTACGAGGAGGACGAACGCGCCATGTTCATTCTTTACCACGCACAGCCGATACTCCGGCTTGCCGAGGCGGCGCAGCCTGTTCCCGCTGATCGGCAAGGTCCCGGCCGGACAACGGCATCGCCATCGATTTCTTACCTGGCAGGCAACGGCCAATCTCTGATGTGCGAGACGCATGCAGCGCGAAATCCACTCGATGCTGCAACCGGGTGCAGTTCCCGCGTCGGTCGAGCGCATCGTAGTGGCCGTTGGCGGACCCGGCAGCGACCCCGGCATGGGCGGCATGCAACACTTTACTTACGATGCTGCGCGAGGGCGGCTACGAGGAGGACAAGCTCTTCCGCGGAATTCATCCGGTGATGGCCGACCGCCTGCACCTGTGGCGGCTGAAGAACTTCAAAATTGAGCGGCTGCCTTCGGTCGAAGACGTCTACCTGCTGCACGCGGTCGCCATAGAAAATCCCAAGGACGAGCGGCTGTTCGCCTGCGCCGAGGTCCGCGATCTGACGCCGGTGCGCGACGAAGAGGGCCGAATTGTCGCAGCTGCCGCACCTGGAACGGATGTTCGCCGAGGCGCTGGCGGCTATCCGGCTGTTTCAGATGCGGCGTCCTCCGCAGGAGCGCCTGTACTGGAACCGGGTCTTTCTTTACGTCTGGCCGCCTCTGATGTCAAACCTGACGAGATGAACGACATCGTGCATCAGGCTGGCGCCGGCGACCGAGGCCTGGGACTGGAGCAGGTCGTGGTGCGCGGCACGCATGCCCAATCCGCGAGACCGGCGAGTTGCGCGACATGCTGCTGCGCATCTCGAATCCCGGCAGCACCGGGCTTGCTGATGACCCTCCGGCCGGCCACCAAGCTGCAGCCGCTGAAGCCGCTGGCGGAATACGATCAGAAAGTAGTCAAGATGCGCCAGCGCGGGCTCATCTATCCCTACGAGATCGTGAAAATGCTGACACCGTCTCCGCAGGACACGCGCGCGGAATTTCCCGCCGGCGATTTCCTCGAATACGATCTCGACGCCGAAGAACAACCTGGTCGCCGGTGGATCGGCCTTACGGCCAGAACAAAGCCAACATCATCGTCGGGCGTCATCCGCAACTTCACCCCCAAGTATCCCGAGGGCATGACGCGGGTGCTGCTGCTGGGCGATCCCAGCAAAGACATGGGCGCGCTTGCCGAGCCCGAGTGCCGGCGCATCATCGCGGCCCTGGATCTGGCGCGAGAAAAAGGGGTGCCGCTGGAGTGGTTCCGCTCTCCGCCGGCGCCAAGATCTCCATGGACAGCGGCGTGGAGAACATGGACTGGATCGCCCGCGTTCTGCGCCGCCTGATCGAGTTCACGCAGGCCGGCGGTGAAGTGAACCTGCGTGGTCAACGGCATCAACGTTGGCGCGCAGCCTTACTGGAACGCCGAAGCCACCATGCTGATGCATACCCGCGGCATTCTGATCATGACGCCGCCAGCGCGCGATGGTGCTTACCGGCAAGCGTGCTCTCGATTACTCGGGCAGCGTTTCCGCCGAAGACAACCAGGGGATCGGCGGCTATGACCGCATCATGGGGCTGAATGGACAGGCGCAGTACTTGGCTCGCGATATCGAAGACGCCTGCCACATTCTGCTCCGCCATTACGATCACACTTACGTCATGCCGGGCGAGCGATTCCCGCGGCGCGCCGTAACCACCGATCCCCTCGATCGCGACGTGCGAGACTATCCGCACGGCAGCTAACGGCAGCGGCCAGCTTCGCGCGCGTGGGCGACATCTTCTCCGACGAGACCAATCCGGGCGCGGAAGAAGCCGTTCGACATCCGCAGAGTATGGCAGCGGTGGTCCGATCAGGACCACTCGCCGCTGGAGCGCTGGTCGGGTATGCGCGGAGCGGAGACGGCGGTGGTCTGGGACGCGCATCTGGGCGGCTATCCGGTGTGCATGCTCGGTATCGAGTCGCATCCGGTGCCGCGCCTGGGCTTTGTCCCCGCCGACGGCCCGGACTACTGGACCGCGGGCACGCTGTTCCCCTCGTCTTCCAAGAAGGTGGCGCGCGCCATCAACGCCGCCAGCAATAACCGGCCTATCGTGGTGCTGGCAAACCTCTCCGGATTCGACGGATCGCCGGAGTCGTTGCGCAAACTGCAACTGGAATACGGAGCCGAGATCGGTCGCGCGGTGGTCAACTTCAAAGGCCCGATGGTCTTCTGCGTGATCTCGCGTTATCACGGCGGCGCTTACGTTGTGTTCTCGCAGGTGTTGAACGAGAAGATGGAAGTCGTCGCGCTGGAAGGAACCTACGCCTCGGTGATCGGCGGCGCACCGGCGGCGGCCGTGGTCTTTGCCGGCGAAGTGGAAGCCCGCGCCCGCAAGGACGAGCGGCTGCAGGCGCTGACGCAGGAGATGGCGCAGGCCGACGGCGCTCGAGAAGGGACGTCTGCAAGCCCAGCTGGGACGAGCTGTTCAAGCCATCGTCCACTCCGAAAAGCTGGGCGAGGTGGCGGAAGAGTTCGACCACGTCCACAGCGTTCACCGCGCTCTGGAAGTTGGCGCGCTGCACGACATACTTCCTGCTCGGAATCTGCGGTCTTACCTGGTTAAGTCAGTCGAGCGCGGAGTTGCCCGGGAGACCGAGCGTTGCACGCCGGAGCCCGCAACATCCAAAGCAGCGACGGTTGAGGCGCACGCTGCTGGCGTGGTTTAGTGGTGTCGATTAGTGGTGTCGATGAAGGTTTATTGGCTAGAACGGGCTGCATCCGACGTTCCGAGCGATAACAATTGGTTGTCCCCAGCCGAGCTAGCCCGCCTCGACGGTATGCACTTTCCCAAGCGCCGCGCCGACTGGCGCCTGGGGCGCTGGACCGCGAAGAACGCAGTCGCTGCCTATTTGGGTCTGCCTTGCGATCCCGTCGCGCTATCTGGCGTCGAAATACACCCGAAAACAGCGGCGCTCCCGAAGTGTTGCTCGCCAACCAGCCCGCTGCTGTATCGCTCTCTCTCAGTCATCGTTCCGAGGTTGCGGCTTGCGCGGTCGCGCCATCCGGAACGAGGTTAGGCTTTGACCTCGAGGTCATAGAGCCACGCAGCCAGGCGTTTCTCGAAGACTATTTCACGGCGGACGAACAGCAACTCATGGCAAGCGCGACGTCCGGCGATCGCGACAAAGTTGTGAACTTGTTTTGGAGCGCAAAGGAGAGCGCGTTGAAAGCGCTGGATGTCGGGCTTCGCTTGGACACTCGCGGGGTAGTCGTCAAATCGATGGCAGGATTATTGTGCGCCGCGGAGGCTGAATCACACGCACCTGCGCAAACGGAATCAAGACCGAGCCTCTGGAAGCCCTTTCGCGTGTCCTTCGGCGACTACATCTTCCAGGGCTGGTGGCAGCAGAGTGGCGCATTCCTCCGCACGATGGTCTCGGCACCCGCCTGCGATCAGCCTGTTCTCTTGCACACGACAGCTTAGCTGCATTTGAGAAAAAACGGCTCCCGAAACTTCGTGGGAGCCGTTTTACTTTGCTCGCGTAACCGTCTAGTGCGACTGAACCGCCTGTAGCAGGTTGATCAGCCCGTAGCCGAAGGTGTTGTCTTGCAGGAAGCTCGGACCACGGCAGGCGCCCACAGCCTGAAGATCGGTCAGGCGCTGTGCGGCATGTTCGAAGGTCGACTCCGTCGCCGTAATGTTTCCGATCAGGCTCGGCTTGGCTTGCCACAACAGGGCAACGCCTCCGGCGAGATGCGGAGCAGCCATCGAGGTTCCCGACCATCCCGACTCATACCCATTGCCGGGACCGCGCCACGAATGTTGACGCCGGGCGCCGACACATCCGGCTTAGTGCGGTTGCTGCCATCAATCGTAACCGGACCTCGACTGCTGAAGCTGGCGATGTTGTTGCCGGAGTCGAGCGCTCCCACATCCACGGAGCTGGCATAAATGGCGGGTGGATACACGATGCTGGAGCAGTTCGGGCCGTCATTGCCGGCCGCCATCGCGGGGAAAATTCCGGCAGCACGGACCGCGTCCACGATGCTTTGCAGAGTGCTGACGGAGCAGCCTTCGCTCGGCGGACAAACCCACGAGTTGTTGATGGAGTCGGGAGCCTTCGTGGGATCGCCCTGATCGGGATTGCCGCCAATCGGATAGGGCGCGATCAGGAACTGGAAGCACTCCGCGTATTGCGAAGGCGAACCGTTACCGCCTGCATCCATGTTGCGGCACGCGATCCACTTCGCGCCCGGAGCTACGCCGATCTGATTGCCCTGCCCGTCGTCACCCACCATCTCGCTGACGGTGAAGGTGCCGTGACCGTGCGGATCGATGGGCGCGGGAGAGTGGTCACTGGTGGCGTCGTGCCAGTTGTAATCGTGATCGGCCCGCTGACCATTCCATCCGCGATATTGGTTCTTCAGCGCGGGATGGTCCCATTGCACGCCGGTATCGGCTCCGGCGACGACCAGGCCTTCGCCATGGTAGCCAAGATTCCACACGTCGGGCGCCTTCACTCGCTGCACGTTCCATTCAATGCCGCTGGGCTGGAAGGTCGTATCGTTGCCGGTGGGCGAGGGCAGCGCAGTGCGCACATGCGGATTGGCGTCGATGGAGGCAACATCGCCGCGCGCGGCTAATGCTTCCATCAAGCTGCGATCGCCGGTGAGCTTGATCATGTTGACGATATAAAAGGACTGGTAGGGAATGCCGTGCTCCCGCAGCATGGCGAGAATCGGGCCTTGGCTGGAATGGGCCACAGACCGCAGAGTATCGACCACAAAGCGGCCCTTTTCGGCTTTCGTAGCGAGGTTGTTCGCGGCACTCAGGTCGGCCTGGCGGGCGAGTACAACCAAGGCCTCGGTCGACCCGCCGTTGGAGGTTTCGGACAGCACGCGGGAAGAGATTTTCGAATTCGTGGTATCGTTCTGGGCCGACCAGCAAAGCGGTATAACACTGGCCGATAGAGCGATAAAGATCGCCGACATCAGGAATTTACGCAATTTCATATCCGTCTCCGAGGGAAGCTAACTTCTGTGAGATCAGTTTGTTGACACGGATGAACCCGGGGCAGAAGGACCCATCTTGCGACTGGACTCTAGTCGGTAGCGGTGCTCCTGTCAACCTCGACGCGTCGTTGCTCTCTTCGGCTCACACCCAAGTGTGATTCGAGTCACAGCATGTCCGTTCGTGTTTTGGCATAACAGTGCAATGAAAAACGTGGGCGCCCAATGTAACTTTTTGAAGGTATCGACGGACTGGAAAGCCTGCTTGCAGGAAATTGGCAGCCAGGAGCATTTTGCCGTGGATCAGTTTCTCTTCCAGGAAGACGGCAACAATGCAGGCGTCTATTTTCTGGTAAAAGGCAAGGTTCGCATGAGCGTGAAAAGTTTGCCCAAACTTGATCGCTTGTTTTCGGCGGGCTCGCTGCTCGGCTTGCCTTCTACGTTTACTGAGCGTCCTTATAGCCTGAGTGCCGTTGCGCTGACAGAAGTGGACGTGATACACGTCAGGACCCAGCCATTTCTGGATCTGATGCGCCAGCGCCCGGATCTCTGTGGTCAAGCCACCGAGATGTTAGGACAGGAGGTTACGTTTATCCAGGCTGCGCTGGCCGAGCGTCACAGGCAGGCATCGACCCGGAAGGTCCTCGGAACCCCACCCTGTTCCAGCTTAGCGCGTGCCACGGCGTTCTACTGAACTTCAAAGTCCGCAGTTTGCACCTTGGTAAAGTGGCCTGCGGAATCCGTGCCTCTAACCTCCAACTGATAAGAGCCCGGCGGAAGTTTGTCAACCGGCAGCTTCAATCCCACCCCGACCACGGGATTTCCCGTCGACGTTCCTGGCGCCGGTCCTCCTGTTTCCAGCTTTTTTTGTCCAGTCTTGCGATCCATCACCACCATCTGGACGCCGACCGTGGGAGGAGTAGCTGTCATCAGCAGGGGATCGTAAATCTCGACGTAAAAGACGGCAAGGTCGGTCGGTTTGAACCGATTGTTGCCGGTGGGAACGATTTGCATACCTTGAGCGACAAGCGGGCTGCGATCCTCTAACAGCGTAGCGTCCAGGCTGTTACCGACCTGCGACAGGGGATGAACCTCCCGGCTTAGGGCCAGTGCACTGATGCCGAACTGCTTGGCATCATGTGAGTCGACGACCAATGGCATCTCCAGCTTTCCAAAGTTATTCTCGCCGGAGTTGAACGCTACCTTCAGGTTGTAATGTCCAGCACCGATCTCAAATTGGTTTTCGTAGCGGTACGGCTTCTTCTTGAAGGCTTCCAGTTCATCCTTGCTTTCAAAGTTGAATTCCACCTGATCGCTGAAGCGAGCAGCCACATCGCCATTCAACTTGTAGGCGATTCCCAGAACATTCACCACAGCGTGCTGTTTGCCTTTCACCTTTTCAAACACCACGGTGCTGGAGGGCATTTCGATGGCGAGGTCGACGCGCGCGGTGTCCGGCGAGGTGTAGAAGTACGGAGCCAACATGGTGGCAGCGACATTCCCGGGTTGCGAACCGGTGACCTGATTCTCCAGCTGCTTTTCAACCGGTTTGCCGGCCAACAGGTCGGTCGGCCGGACATTGCAATATCCGCTGCGTGAGCGGACCTTTGTATCCGAGCGGTCTACCTTCACCTTCAGGACGTGGCAGCTGCCTTCCTCCGAGGGCGGCGGCGTGTATCCCAAAACGTAGTACTGGCTTTGCTCGTTCGCGATCTTCTCAAGTCCGCCCAGCAAGTCGTTCGAGTTCACAATGACGAACCCACCGGTACCGACCGCCAGTTCGTACAGCACCTGCTGATTGCCGGTTGCGTCTGAAACCGTGGGAAGAAGCTGACGCGACGAGCTGTAGGGAGCGACCGGAAGCGGATTGCTCGCCGTTCCTCCGCCGCTCCGCACGCCGTTTCCGCCGGTGCTGCCTGTATGTGAGCCGCCTGTAGTGCCTGTGCCTCCAGTGTGCCCACCGACACCGCCACCGCCGCCACCGCCGCTATGACCTCCGCCACCGCCACCTCCGCCACCACCGGCCCCGCCATGCTGTACGTAAACCAGATGCGGAGTTTGGTCATCGTCGGAGCCATCAGGATTGAAGTTCAAGGTAGCCGTCACTAGCCTTGCCGGGGGCGAGTCAGGAAACGGCCGCCAAGGTGACACTTCGCCGATCGGAGTGGTCAAACCACGTACGTCGATAGGATAGATCGCCACGTTCGCTTTGTTGCAGGTGTTGATGACGGCGGTAAGTTCCGATTCCCGTTCAACGGTGTTGGGATCCGTGGGAATCAAGGGGAACCCTGAGGACAACAGCACCAGAGTCTTGCGGCCCGGGACGTTGGCCATACTTTTTGCCAGGTCTCGCAAGGCCAGCAACAGTGTACGTGCGCCAAAATTAGCTGACGCATCCACCAATTGCGGAATACCGCCGCCTATGTTGGGTACCGGTCCCGCAGAAGCGACCGAAGGCGTGGGTGAAACCGCAGAAAGTTTCAGGTTCTTCACCACCCCCTGCAGACGAGCGGTATCGGTGGTGAAGTTCTGCGTCACCTTTAGCGTGCCGCCGAAGTCCACGACAGCAATGTACCGATCGGGTCCGGTGTTGTTGTCGAGAAATTTCAACGCAGCCGCGCGAGCCTGCGCCTGATCGTTGATGTTCATCGTGGAGTTGTCGAAGAAGAGGACCAGGTAGTGACGCCGGTCGCCATTCGGCCTGCGGCGTCGCTCTCAGAGGAGAAGCTGGTGATGGGCTGCTCCTTGTTGTCTTCCCACACCTTGAAGTCCTTCGCGCTAAGGTCGCGAATATAGTGCCCTTGCTTGTCGGTGACAACCGTATCCACCAAAACCAGGCGCGTCTCCGTCTTGATCGTGGGAATGGAGCCTGACACCGGTTGCGCCGGGGAGGGTGGACTCTGCGCCGCAGCCCAGCGTGGAGCGAGAGAAGCGACGACGAGCAGGAAGACTGCAAGCAATAGGCGGCGCTGCTTCATATCAGTTACCCCTGACTACGGAATGTCTACGGCGCTATTTTGCGCCGCCAGTTGACCATCTTCATCGCGCACCACCAGGCGCACGATGTAATTGCCGGGCTTCACGTCAAAGCTGCTGCGCATGGTAATTCCCGACCCAAGCCGGGCCTGTAGAGTCTCGTCTTTCAAATGCAACTGCAGAACTTGCTGATTTCCGCTGACGAAGTTTCCGTTGCGATCGAACACGGCAGAGACCACGGTGACATCGTTATTGTTGCGGCCGTCGGTTTTGCGAAAGTGAACGTGGCGCACATCCATACGAACCACGACCGAGAGCTTAGCATTGTCGCCGGTGGGCTTAAAGAATTGCGTGTGAACCTGAACTGGAATTTCGCGCACTTCGTCGCGTGAGAAGACGGCATCCTCGATCGCCTGCTTGGCTCGGCATTTCGTCCGTGACACCCTTGGGAGCGTAGTAGCCTCGGCGAGCCTGAACCACGCCATTCGCGGGCTTTTTCAGCGTGACTTTCAGTTTGTGATAATTGCCGTCCAGCTTCAGGTTCTGCGGCGAGAATCCCAACAAGTAGGAATATTCGGGAGCCGCTGCCAGTCGCTGAAAGCCTTCCCCCAGATCATTGTTATTGTGAAAGAAAGTGCCGCCGGTGGTGTAGGCAAGCTCAGCCAGCACATCGTCGTCGTCCTGCATTTCCTCCATACGGTACTGCTGCATTTGGCCGGCAACTCCACGCCCGCCGACCGCGTGTCACTAATATCCGGCAGATCGGTGTAGAGGCCGCGGGCGTCCAGCGTATTGATGACGATGTTCAAGTGCAGGGCATGTTCCATCACGTCCATCTGCTGCGACAGGTTATCGGGCTTCAAAAACCCGGGAGAGACCAGGATGATGGTACGGTCGCCCGGCATGGCGGCGATCCTGCGGACGACATTGCTCAATACGCCGAGAGAAATCTTGGTTTCCGCGTCGCCCCTATTGAGTTGCTCCAGGGCAGTCGATTGAGCCAACTCCTGCGCGGCACTCATGTGGGAGGGATCGTTCATGTAGGCGCACTGCAATGCATCCAGAGTGGCCACCTGAAGCGCCTGGGGATCATGCTTGTTCTGGATTCTGTCTGCCATGTAATAAGTGACGTTTGGGCAAGCCGTGACTACTTTCTGAATGATTGCTCGCGGCATCAACTTATTGAGGGCCGCCGTGAGCTGCGCAGGGTCGTCGGTGAAGTCTAGATAGGTTTGTCCCGAGGTACTGAATATCGCTGCGCGGTCGGAAGGCCGCAGCGTCTGCAATTGCCGCTTGGCGGCATTGCGGGCTTGGGCCAGGTCAGCGGTTTCGAGGTGAATGTCGTCGAAAAGATAAGCGATGTAGCGCTGCGGCACCACGCTCTCTGCTTTTGTGTCCACGCCGCCGGACGGCTCAGCAGGATTAGCGGTCGTCTGGTCATTGTGGACGATAGGCGGCATCCCGGCTTTTTCGACACTGAACTTGCTGATGACCTGTGGCTTGCCGTTATCCAGAAGTTGGAAATCTTCCTGCTTGAGATCGCCCATGGCATTGCCCTTGGCATCGCGAACCACTACCCGGACCTCGACGAGATTGACCTTTACTTTAAAGGTAGTGGTTTCCTCGTGAGAGCTGATCTCGGGAGCTTGCTGATCGGCAGGCGGAGGGTTCGGAGCCTGTTGGCTAGGAGCCTGGGACGAAGAAGGCGCGGCTGCCGGCAGGGTGCTCTGCTGAGCCCCAGCCGGGCAAATCAGCAGCACGAGCAGGCACAGGAAAGTAGAAAACTGCCACATGCCCGGACCGCGTGCGCCGGAACTGCGGAAGGTCATAAAGGCACGCCTGACTTGGCTAGCTGCTATCATTTCGTGGTTCCTGACATGGTTCCTGGAAACGATGCAACCGATTGGCCCGGTCGCCGGGTCCTAGTTTAGACCATTGAGTGACGATAGGACCACTGATAATGAACCCTATGTTTCGCGGCGGCTGTCGAAATTTGTTAAGCCTAAGTGAGGGAGTATGAACTCGAGTGCCCGGGCTGGCGGTTCAGGTTTACTCCTTATCGCGCTGTTTGGCCTGATCGCCATGGGCAGAATCGACGCCACAGCTCAAGCTAACCCTGATTCTCCCTCGGCGGTTTCCATTGGCGGAGAGCCGGTCGTGACGCTTCGGCGCCCCGCTGTGACGGACCGAAATAAGCCCCAATTCCTTGAAGCCGTGATATCGCCCGGACGCGGGATGGCCGTGCTCCAGATCAAGGCATATGTTCCGGGTAAGGGGGAGATCGATGTGCTCAACGCTCCTCCGGTTTCCGAGGCTGAACAGCTGCTGGATAAGAAGGATGACGAATTCGGCAACGAAGTCTTCAAAATCGGTGGTGCAATCCTTCTGCCGTTCGCGAATCGCATTCGCGGCAAGCTTGGGCCCGATGGCAAAACCATTACCGCAACGGTAGCCGGTCAAGCCGTTACTCTTCCCGCCAACTGGAGCGGCAACAATCCCGGCGCGGAGAAGCACGCTATCCACGGCCTCATGCGGCGCTCACAATTTCAAGACGTTGTCGCCAAGAACGGAACAGAAGCCTCAACCGTTTTCGCTGATTTACAAGCTGGCAACTTCGATGGCCACTGGCCTTCGGACACAGAGGTGAACGTTCAGACCACGCTCAGCCATGACGCTTTCGACATGATTGTGACTGCCAGGAACGTCGGACATAAGCCGCTGCCGATGGGGATCGGATGGCATCCGTACTTCGTATTGCCCAGCGGAGACCGCTCCCAGGTCAGGCTGCATTTGCCCAGCGAGACTCGCGCTGTCATGAATAACTATGATGATTCGTTCATCACGGGCAAGCGTGTGCCGGTGAAGGGAACAGCGTACGATTTTTCGGCCATGCGTGGACAGGCTCTCGGAAATCAGTATCTGGACGATAACTTTTCGGAGCTCAATTACCGCCCAGACGGGAGCACGGTCACTGAGATTGTGGACCCGAAAGCGAAATACGGGATCCGCCTGATAACACTTTCCCGACATATCGAGTCGATCCAGGTGTATGCTCCTTTGCAAAAGAATTTTGTCGCAATCGAGCCGCAGTTCAATTTGCCCGATCCTTATAACAGGGTTTGGGGCGGCGCCAATACCGGCATGGTTTTGCTTCGGCCCGGACAGTCAGTCTCCTGGCATGTCCGACTGGAGCTGTTCACGCCGACAGAATAGGTGGGCCATGCATCGTTTGACGATCAAGACGCACAAGAAGCGCGAAGTTATCGATATTACGCAGAAGCTGGAAGCGATTTTGTGGAAGAATTATGAGGACAAGACCGGCATCTGCCATCTGAATCTCCTGCACACCACCGCCGCGTTGACCACCGCCGACCTCGATCCCGGCACCGATCTCGACATGCTGGACGCCTTCGACATCATGGTGCCGAAGCTCGACTACCGCCATGAGCACAACCCGGAACACGTTCCCGATCACATTCTCTCAGCGATGATCGGCACGTCGGTCAACCTGGCAGTGGAGAGCGGATTGCTACTACTGGGGACTTGGCAACGCGTAGTTCTGATCGAACTCGACGGCCCGCGCGAACGGGAGATGGTGATGGCCCTGACGGAGTCCGTGTAATCGTTCGAAAACACGGCCATTTCACCGGAAGTGACACCGAGACGAAATTTTCTGCCCCTCGCCAGCCGAGCAATCCGCCCGTTGTGAATTTCTGCCAAAAAAGCCCAATACTACTCATGGTAGTAGTTACGAACGCAGAGTAGCGTGGGTTTCCAAAATAGGCTTGGCTGAAAGCTGCTGTTTTTTTGTAGCCTTGGCCGGACCTGAGGAGATCCACCGATGCCCTCCGCTCCTTGCCCGCGCTTCCTTTTGGTCATCCTCCTAATTTGCATATGCGTATCGGTTTTGCCTCTCGCTTTGCGAGCGCAGAATAGCACTGGCGCCCTGTTGGGAGAAGTGCAGGACGCTAAGGGAGCCAGAATTCCTAACGCGTCGGTGGTGGTGACAACCAACAGTTCATCGCTTCAGCGCCGGGCTGCAACCAACGGTCGAGGTGAATTTCGCTTTGAAGGGCTGCTTCCAGGTAAGTACCACATTGTGGTAAAGGCGCAGGGATTTGCCGAAGCCAATTCGGACGTGAATGTCTTGATCAGCAGTGTGCAGGACACGCTGGTGACGATGCAGCCGGCGAGTGTGCAACAGACCGTGAACGTGACGGCTACACCATCCTCCATTACCACCGAGCCGCTGAACACCACAAGTCAGGTCCATGAAGGCGTGGTAAGTGCAAGCGATCTGGAAAACATTCCGCTCGCCGCCCGCAGCTTCGCCAACATTGCTTATCTCGTTCCTGGCACGGAGCCGGTCGAGCCCTCGGATCCGACGAAAGCGCGCATAACCGCGGTCTCATTCGGCGGAAGCTCGGGTTTGAACGATACGCTCACCATCGATGGCGGTGACAATTCCGACGACTACATCGGCGGCTTCCTACAGAATTTTTCGGTTGATGCCTTGCAGGAATTCGCGGTTCAGACTTCGCAGCAGAACGCGGATGTGGGTCGCACCACAGGTGGTGCGGTGGTCATCAGCACCAAAAGTGGAACCAATGAGTGGCATGGCGACTTCGCTGTCTTCGAGCGCGCCTCCGGATTGAACGCACGCTTTCCCATCGAAAATCCGGCTCCCGAACCGAAGCAGCCCTTTTCGCGGCAGAACTACGTAGCTACCTTGGGTGGCCCGATCGTGAAAGACAAGATCTGGACCTTCACCTCGTTCGAGATGGTGAACGAGCACGCCAGCATCAACTACAGTCCGGCCAGCCTTACCCAATTCAATGCGCTGGCGCAGCTGGCAGCCGAGGGTCTGGTTCCCAACACCAGCTTCATCCCTGTTCCGGGATACGTGCCAGTGCCTTTCCAGGATTACCTGGCATTACAGCGCTTTGACTGGTCTCCGTCCACCAAGTCGCACTGGTTTCTGCGGGCGGCCATCGACAACAACACCACCAACAACGGACTTGTGGCGCAGGGAACTCTGCCTTCCACCGGAGCCCTCACGCACTACAACTATCAGAATTTGGTAGTGAGCAATCAGTACGCTTTCACCCCCAGCTGGCTGGGTTCGTTTACCTTCGATGCCAGCTATCTGCATGCCACCGCGGCACGGAACAGCGACCTTGGATTCGCGCTGGCTTTTCCTTTCAGCTCCACGTCGAAGACGATCTCGGGCTTCGAGACCTACGGCGACAATCAGTTTGTCACGCCGATCACGGCGTTTCCTATCCTGCGCAATCAGGAGAAGTATCAGTTCAAGTACGACGTGAGCCACTCTTCTGGAACCCACGCTCCGCGCTTTGGCATTGACTTTATTCATGAGCCGGTGCTGAGTGGAGCGCTTCCCGGCAATCCTGAAACGCTGTACGTACTCACCGAAAATCCGACCTACTACCTGACTAACCCGGCGCAATTTACCGCGGAGTTGAATTGTCTCCCGCCTTACACCGGGGACATGTGTCAGACGACCTCCACGCCTGCCAGCAACGGAAACTTCAACCAGAACGTACAGCGGCTTGGCCTCTATGCGATGGATTCCTGGCGCGTCACGCCGAACCTCACCGTGAATTACGGCTTGCGCTGGGACACAACTTTCGGATTGTTTAATGGGACTGGCGTTAGTCAGTACTACAACGCCGCAGTGCAGACCATTCGTGGTTTGGACTTGCCTCTGCCAACTGGCATACCGGGAGACTACCGCAAGGCCTTCGGTCCACGATTGGGCATCGCGTGGAATCCCGACAAGGTCGAAGACCTGGTGATACGTGCGGGCATCGGGCTCTACTACAACGATCTGGCGCAGAACGGTTGGGTCGAGGCATTCCAGGCAGTCAACACACCGTCGGCATTCGCTCCTTGTAGCGGGCCGGGCGGGCCTGGATGTTTGCCGGGAGCGGGCTCGGGTGGTACCGGGGCCATCATCGATCCCAACTATCACACTCCCTATGCCATGCACGTTAGCGCCGGCGTTCAGTACGCCATCAATCGGCAATGGACGACCAGCGCCGACTTCATCCTTGAACAGGGTATGCACGGATACCGCCGCTACAACTACACGGCTGGCTACACGTTGTCGTCTCCGCTGTTCGCTCAGGATCAGACGACCCAGATCGACAACGTACCCGACATTTCGGTATTCAAGTCGGACAATCGCTCCAGCTACAAGGCGTTGATGCTGCATGTTCAGGGCAACGTCTCAAAACGATTCAATATCACTGCCAACTATGTGCTCTCCAGTGCGAACACCTGGGGCTGCGTGCTGGGCGAGCTCTTCGACTACGTCAACGGCGTTTGCAACCCCCTGAACCCGTTCGCTCCCGGCGATTACGGTCCATCGGGTGAAGATGTTCTCAGCCGCTTCACGCTGGGCGGCATTGTCTACGTTCCGGGTGGCTTTGAGCTGACCACGCTGATCCAAGCGGAAAGTGCGCGACCGATTACGCTGACCACCCCGGTGGACGTGAATGGATTTGGCGATCCGACCAACGATCGCGCCGTCATCAATGGCGCCCAAACTTCGATGGACCAGTTCCGCGGTACACCTTATGTCCAGGTCGATCTGCGGGTGACGCGTCCGATCAACGTCGGCGACCGCTGGAAGATCATGCCGTTCATCGAATTCTTCAATCTGTTCAACCGCAACAACCCAGGCGCAAACTATGTGACCGATATCTCCGCGCTGCCCGTGCCGGTCAACAATCTTTATAACGCAACGGCTTTGTGCCCGACTCCGGCTTGCAATGTCCCCATCACCAGTCCCAATCAATTGCTGGTTCCGGCCGGCGCGCTGGGCGACTTCTTCGGGCCCGGAACGACGGTAGGTATCCCGTTCGCGGCTCAGCTGGGTGTGCGGGTAACGTTCTGATCCCGTTGATGGGAGTGGTAGAAGCTTTGGTTGGGACGGCGGATTTCGGTGGTGGCACCAAAGATTGCCGCAATTAGTCTAAGAACGAAGAAATAATCTTACTGGTAAGACTGGCCCTCAATCTTACTGGTAAGATCATTTTGCATTTTGGCCCGGAAGACGTCGTAAGCGCCTCATTCTGCGGACTTGATCCGGCTGCGCTGGTAGAAAAATGACACCGCAAGCAGAATTGCCCCCAGCACAATAAACGCTGCAATGCGATAGCCGCGTTCCAGCGCTTCAATGTCGTAGAAGAACACTTTGGCTGCGGTAAGGGCCAGCAGCGCGATCGCTTGCCAGCGCAGAAAAGCCGAACGCTTCCAGAAGCCAATCAGCATCAACCCGCTGCCGTAGACCATCCACACCGCGGAATGCGTAAAGTCGCGCACCGTATGCAGGCTGTGCAATTCGACAGAGCTCAGGATTGTTCCTCGCAACGGGGTGAACCAATCGATCACTTCGAAGTGAGCTGCGAGCAACGCAAGGATGTTGAGCGCGAGGATAGCGCCCGCCGCCCACTGGCGATTCTCCGATCCTCCCTCACGCAACCCGAACCAGGCCAGCAGAGCCAGCGCGCCGATCGCCACGAGATACAGTCCAAAGCGCGGGTTCAATAGCAGCCGGTCTTGCGATGGGATGGAATTGACCACAATCAATCGCGCTGCTCCAAGCGCCAGCGCCGCGACTCCCATGAAGCGAAGCAGCAGGCTCCTACTGCGATGCGCAGCCCAGAATAGCGCTGCCGCTTCGGCCAGCCAGCCTAAGGTAAGCCAATATTCTCCCAGCTTCAGCGGAATGGCGACCGTGAGAAATCCCACGCCCAGCGCTAAATACAACTGATCGTATAAGGTTCCAGAAATCCCGCTGCGCCTTTGCAGCAGGCGGGTGAAGGCAAAGAAGAAGGCCGCCAAGGCAACCGACAACCATGCCAGTTCGAATCGATAATGTTGTTCCAGCAGCAGATAGCTAGCCGCGAAATACAGGGCTGCGTTGAGCACCGCCAGAGTCGCGGTGATGTTCTGTAGCGATGGGCTCTCCGATGCGGGAGTGCGCAAAAATGGGGTCGCCGCATACAACAGAAAAAAGAACGTGGCGAATGCCAGCGTGGTGGCGAGTTGCGGCTCGGTGTAGTAGCTCGAAGCCCAGGCGGCAAATAGCAGCGCTGTACCGACGAAGCTGCCCAGCAACAGGCGTCGCCATTCTTTGATGGCCACCACCCACGCAGTCCCAAGATCAAGTAATGCGACGTAGCAGAAGAGTGCGACTTCGTGGTTGTCGCCGGTTGAAACCAGCACCGGCGTAAGGAATCCGCCCACCAAGGCGAAGGCGGCCAGCAGTTCCGAGTCTTGCCGCAGCGACAGCCCAGCCGAGGTCATGGTGACCAGTACCATGCCGAAGAACGTCACGGTCGAGGGCACGAGGTGGTAATACTGCGATGCTGCCCACAACGAAAGATACAGGGCTCCAATCGCCAGCGCCTTCAGCGAGTAGGCAAAGCCTGCATAGCCCTTGCTGCGGAAGCGCTCGCTCCAGAAGAGGATAGCCAGTCCGGCAGCCAGCCCGATAAGCACCTGCGTGGCCGGCCCGATCCAATTGTTCTCAAACGCGAGCTTCAGGAAGTACGACAGACCAACCAAGACGGCAACGATGCCGATGCGATTCAGCCACTGGCCTCCGACCCGCAATTCCAAGGAAACTTTGTTGGCGGCAGATCTGGAAGCTCCGCTTGGGGCTGTGCCCGAAGTGTTGACGACAGCGCGCGGCGATACTTCCTTGCGACTCGTGGGAGGCCCGGCGGACAAGGGAACTGCAGGCGGACAAACAGACGGCGTTGCGAGGAGCGGCGAAGCTGTGACTCCGGCTGCCGACGACACGGCCGGCTGCTCGCCAACGAGCGTTGAGATACCGCCGGGCGCCCGCACGGCTAATAACCCTTCCAGGTGATACACGCGACGGGTGAGTTCTGCCAGTTGTTCCCGCAGGCGCTGCAACTCTTCGGATTGATCGGGCCCGGACATGCTGGAGAGGCTGATACGCGCTTACGATACGCGAAAGCTTGAGTCTTGGCGAACGGCTAAATGCTAAGTGCCGCTTTCTTCGTCCACAAGAAAGCCCGCCAATTTTCGGCGGGCGATCTGGCTACTTGAACTCGGTTTAGAACGTGAACGCTACTCCGCCCCGGACGCTGCGGGCCGACTGCACCAGGTACACAGTGGTTCCGTCGGGACCGATCACCGGGACGTATCCCTGAGCCAGCAGATTGCGAAGATCGATCAGAGCTTCCATGTTGCCGGGCATGCCGTGGAAGTGCGGCAGCGGTTGCCGGATGAAGAGATTGAAGAACGGATCCGTCTGTCCGGCAGACGCATTGAACAGATCGACCGAAGTCAGCGTCTGGCCGCTAGTCCAGCGATACGATGCGATCCAGCGCGTCTTCGACCGGGGCAGCGTTCCGTTCAGCTTGAGAGCGGCAGTGTGCCGCCAGCCATGCGACAAACTGCTGCTGGCCTGGTTCCAGTTAATGCCGGGTTGCTCAAGTTCGAGTACGCCACCGTAAGCGTAATCCAACGTCGCGGTTAGTTCGTTCGAGATCTTGCGCTGAAATACAAAGCGCACGCCCTGCGCTTGTAACTCGCCGCCGTTATAGCTGAAGGTGCCGGAGTAGACGTCGGGCAGAATATCGTCGCTGTCGGCGCTCACGTAGCCTACGCCGAGCAGCGCCGGATCTTTCACGCGGTCGTTGAAGTAAGCGACCTGCAACTTATTGTTGTCACCGAAGCGATGGGAAATGGACGCCTCGTGATGATGCGCATTTTCGATCAGCGGAATTCCGTTGATCATGGTCATGCGCGGAGCGCTCTCGCTCAAATCGGCAGGCGCCGAATCGAAGCCCTTGCTGGCGCGCGTGGTGGGTTCCGAAGTGGTGTACCGGTATTCCAGAATGGTATTGGCGGTTAGGTGGAAGTCCGCCGTGGCCGAAGGACGAAACGCATTGACCTCGCGCCCCAGGAATTGGATAGCCTGCGCATCGCCGCCCATCTGGAGATCCAGGAAGTCGCCAACCGAGAAGGTATTGGCAAACGACATCGCTATGGCTTCCAGCGCGCCACCGTGAGGAACCGTGTCAGGAGCTGAAAAGCGGCGGACCAGAAGGGACAGGGCCTGGCTGGATCCATCGTCGGAATTCCGGTCATAAGCGGCGCGAATGACCCCATCGGGCGTTCCGCTGCCATAGCCTAAGTCACCGGACAGACCAAGCGTTCCGGTATGAAAGAGGGACTGTTCGACGTTGAAACTCGTCCCTAAGTCAGCAGGACTACCGTAGCCGTCACCGGCTGCGCCTGCCATCAAGCCTACGGAGGCCTTCAATGGCTGATCCTGATCAGCACTTTCTACAACGATGGCAGAATCGCCGTCGTAACGTAGCACGGGTCGATTGGCGGTCGAACGCAGAGTCCACTTCCAGCTGTCGTCTTCGTCGTCGCCCTTCTTCAGCGGCGGCAACATGCGTACCGCTTCAAACAGCGTATTCAGCGTGATGTTGAGAACTTTGCTGGCGCCCGCCGAGAGGGCGACATCTTCACGCAGGGTCGGCAGGAAGGACGGAGCGGAGACATGCAGACTATAGCTGCCGGGGATAAGTCCGGTCAGGCTGAAGAAGCCTTTCGCATCGGTGTACGCAGTTTGCGAAGGTCCACTTGCAGCGACCAAATTGACGGTGGCGCCCATCTGGGGCACGCCGGCGGAATTTCTTACGTATCCCGAGATCGTACCCGGATTGACCCCGGCCGACGCCGCTACGCACAGCGAGGCCACAACCACGCACCATGTCAGTATTCGGGCCATTCGTCTAAAACCCCCTGTCAGAGGTTCCCGGGAAACAAAATGCCGCGGGCCAAAAGCGCCCGCAGTTCCCAATTCGTAAGCTACTCCACAGCAAAGCGCACCGACGGTGCAATCTGCTGTTTGGAGACATTGTCGTCGACCTTAACCGTCAGCTTATACACACCAGGCTGAAAGGTGTTCAACGACAGACTCTTTTCCAGCGTTACTTGGTCGCCTACATTGCCCATTGCATCGGTGGACTCGGAAGACTGCAACACCGCCTTGTTGTCCGCCAGGTTTACGATCTCGTATTCGATCTTTGCCGACGACTTCTTGGTCTTGTCGTCTGACTGCAAATTATAGATCTGCATCCACAGCGCCATGCGTTGATCGTGCTTGAAGCTGGCAGGCTTACCGTCGGCGCCATCCAGGTGGGGATAAGCCAACTTGGTTTCGCCGAGTACGAAACTACCGGCGCCGACATTTTTCGACGCTACCTTCTCCATGTGGTCAGAGAGAATCAATGACGAAGACGCCAGTTTGTCCTCGTTGTATTCCGGAACCATGATGCCGTGACTCCAGGTGCCCACGCGATCGCCGTTCACGTCCTTCACCACGATGTCCACGCGATAGCGCCCGGCGCGCAGCGGAATTGCCTTCCAATAGAGCGACGAGTGCTCCATGGTTTTCTCCAGCAACTCCGTTGGTACATCCACCTGCACTGTGTCCTCAAAGGTTTGGGCGACGCGTCCGGTAATTCCGGTCACGCGTCCGAAGATATTGACGGTGCCGCGCTGAATGCCATCCTTGCTGACGAATGTGATGTCCTTGTTCTTCACTTGCAGAGTCACAGGAACCAGCACCGTATCGCCCGTGACCTTCACGTAATCGGTACGCACCTCGAAGGGCATCAGATTGACGTTGATCTTGTGGCTGACTACCTCTTCCAAGTCCTTGAACTTGATCTTGGGAGGCGTCTGTACCTTGGCCAGCATTTCCAGTTTGTCGAATTCCTTGGTGTTCTGTAGTCCCTGCTCAGGGCCGGCGTTGGCCGCAAACGGATTCAAACGGTCAGCGCGATTGCCCATGCCCATCTGTTCGTACTCGGTCGCACCGCCGCCCGGGGTGTGCAGCAGGGCATCTTTCTCGTTGGGATCGCTGGTCAGGTGATAATCACCGCAGGAGCAAGGGTCGACGAATTCAAGATTGATCTCCTGCCCGACTCCTTCGAGATAGCGGTAACGCCAATCTTCAAACGGATACGTGCTGGTCTCACCGCCGCCCTCAGCCTGCGAACGCTCGTACGTCCCGCCGGCGGGATGCGCTTCGATCTGATCGGGAGGGCCCCACATGATGTAAATGCGTCCGCGATCAGTCTTCCATCCGGGAATGCCCGCGGCGAAGTGTTCGTTCGCGTACGCAATGCGGCGATAATGCTCTTCTTTGTATTCGTTCTCCGGGGTGTCGGGAGTGGGGTCGCGTCGCAGCCAGAACTGCTCGATAAATTGATCGCGCTCTTCATCGTTCGACAGTTGCTTAAAGGCCGATTTCTCTTCCGGAGTGATGATGTAGACCACGTCCTGGCTGAGCCACTTCTTGTAGGTGCTGCTCAACTCCTGCTTTAAAGCCTTGGAGTTCTTCTGCTTCTGTTTCTCAGTTAATTGCCGTTTGAGGGGATCGGCCGTTCCGTCGGAACCCGGCGCCGGAGTGTCTGTCGGCGTCGATGCCGTTGGGGAACTGGTCTTGCCGGATTGATCCGCGGGTGTAGGGGCGGGCGCTGGGGAGCTTTGCCCCATCGCGTAAGCGCTGAAGATGAGAGCCAACAATAATGGAAACGACCAGAAAACTGCACGCGACTTCATGTGTAGCAACGAACTCCTCGAGCATCACTAGGGGACCGCTAAATTGTAAGTTTTTGCCACTGTGAAAGCAAGGTTACCGTAACGAATTCGGCAACCTTCTTGGGCTTCCTGATCCCCGGCCATGCCAACCCACGCCGTCGCTGTAAGTTGCTAAAAATACAAATTGAATGGGACGAACGCCAGTGCCGTCCCGGGCTGCGCCAAAGTGTTATCCCTGGAGGCTCTCCCACCACGTAGTTGCCGCATGAGGTTTCTTGGGCAGGCAGCTATAATTGACCAATCCGGAGGGGCCCGCGTTCCTAAGGGTCAGTCAACCAACAGACCTTTCGAACGCTCGCGGATACATTCCACTCGGTAGAAGCCAAATATTGCTTCCTAAAGGAACCTTAGGCCGTCCCACTTCGTACCAACAGCAGGTTGAAGTGCGCAGCAGTTCGAGCCTTATCTGACATTCAATGAAGAACTGGAAAAAACCCGCACTCATCGTCGGCATCATTGTGGTCCTGCTGGCCATCGTTGGTTTCACCGTGCAGCAGAGTCGCAAGGGAGTGGTAACGGTGCAAACCGGAAAGGTGATCCGTGAGGACCTGACCTCGGTCGTCACTGCATCGGGCGAGATCCGTCCCAAGGTATACGTCAACATCGGCGCCAACGCGATGGGCAAGATCACGCATCTCTACGTCAAGGAAGGCGATCGGGTGAAGCGGGGTGCGGTGCTGGCCCAACTGGACAACATTCAGCCGGCTGCCGACGTTGCTGCCATGCAATCCGCCTACAATGCCTCGCAGACCGATGCGATCGCTTCGCAGGCTGCCGTCAACACGGCTGCGGCGGAGCTGAACCAGGCCGAAGCCGAATACGAACGCGCAAAGCTCGACTTACACCGCAATCAGGCTCTGTATAACGACGCAGCTCATTGCGAAATCCGATTACGACACCAAGAAGGCGGCTTTCGGTACCGCGACGGCTCAGGTGGGAGGCCAAGGCGAAACTGGCGCAGGCCAAAGCAAACCTGGATTCCGCGCAGGTGCACATCAAACAGAATGCCGCCACATTGCGGCGAGCCAGCCGACGTGCTCAGCAAGACCGAATACCAGGCGCCCTTCGACGGCGTGATCACAAACCTTCCGGTTCGCGAAGGCGAGACGGTGGTGATGGGCATCCAGAACGCGCCCGGCAGCACCCTGATGACGATCGCCGACACCTCCATCATCACCGCCGAAGTGAAGGTGGACGAGAGCGACATCGTCAACGTGAGGCTGGGCCAGCCTGCGGAAGTCACCATCGACGCCATTCCGAAGCAGAAGTTCAAAGGCGTGGTGACCGAGATCGGACGCAACGCGCTGCTGCGCTCCACCGGCGTTTCCACGGCGCAGACGCACGCGCAGCGGGCAGGAAGCCAAGGACTTCAAGGTCGTGGTGGCGTTGCAGGATCCGCCGCCGAATTTGCTGCCGGGATTGTCGGCGACGGCGCGCATCACCACGGCCAAGCGCGGCAGCGCTCTGGCGATTCCGATTCAGGCGCTGACCATCCGGCAGCAAAGGCGAACTGGAGCCGGAGAAGAAGGACAAGAGCACGTCGGTGCAGGCTGCGGCTCCTGCGGGCGCCGACGCCAAGGAAGAGCTCCAGGGCGTGTTCGTTCTCAGGAACAAGAAGGACGCAGTGTTCGTACCGGTGGCGACCGGCATCAGCGGCACGACCGACATCGAAGTGACGAGTGGGCTGAAGGAAGGCGACGAGATCGTGACCGGAAGCTACAAGGTGCTGCGAACGTTGCGCAACGGCGCCAGCGTGAAGGTGGATAATACGCAGCCAAGCCGAAGAGAGCGACGAGTCGTAAGCGTGATTGCGCCAGGCGACGCTGGCAGGAAGACAGAGAGTCTGAGTCGCATGACAACCCGGAGCAGCAACACCGAGGAGAAGAGGATGGCAACGGAAGTGGCAAACCTGACGGAGCCGCAAGCACGGCTGTCGCCGGACCTGCATCATCTGCACCGAAGACCTGTGGAAGACCTACGACATGGGCTCGGAGCACAGGTGCACGCGCTTGCGCGGCCTGAACATCCGCATTCAGCGCAACGAATACGTCGCCATCATGGGACCGTCGGGTTCCGGCAAATCGACACTGATGAACCTGATCGGCTGCCTGGATACGCCCAGCAAGGGCAATTACTGGCTCAATGGACAATTGGTCAGCGAACTGGATGACGACGAACTGGCCCGCATCCGCAACAAGGAAATCGGCTTCGTCTTTCAGACCTTCAATCTGCTGGCGCGCGCCACCTCGCTGCACAACGTCGAGCTGCCGCTGATTTATGCGGGCATGCCGGCGGAAGAGCGCATCGAGCGTGCCAAGAAGACGCTGGCCTCCGTGGGCATGGAATAGCGCATGAACCACAAGCCCAACGAGCTGTCAGGCGGCCAGCGGCAGCGGGTCGCGATTGCGCGCGCCCTGGTCAACAATCCTTCGATCATCCTGGCCGACGAGCCGACCGGCAACCTCGACTCGCAGACCGGCGTCGAGATCATGGCGCTGTTCGATCGCCTGCATGACCAGGGCAACACGATCGTTCTGGTGACCCACGAACACGACATCGCCGAGTACGCGCATCGCGTCATCCACATCCGCGACGGACAAGTGTTCAGCGACCAGAAGACTGCGCGAGGATAGCCGGGGAAGTCGTCTGGTATCGTCTTGCACGAGATCTCCAGTACAACAAGATTGCTCCTGGAGAGCTTCCGGTTTCAGTGATAAGTCGCCTCGCGACCAATCCCTTCGTGGGCGTCTGGTTCCAATCTGGTAGATCCAAAGCCTCGTTAAATACCTTGAATTGGATTGACTGCGGAATATTTCGGATGTAAAGTGTGCGGCCTTGGAGAATGGCTGCCATGAAATTCCGCATCTCTCAGCTCATACTTCTTGCTAGCTGCTTGACGTGCTTGGCGCTTCCTGCTGCCGCCGGGATCGTGTATGACAACGGCCCAATCAACGGTCAGACCGATGCCTGGACCATCAATTTCGGATTTGCCGTTGCTGACAGCTTCACCATCTCGGGAGGCAACACCACGCTGACTGGCCTGTCGATCGGCGCGTGGTTAACACCCGGAGATACGCTCGAGTCAGTGGAAGTGTTGATAAGCTCACAGCCACTGGGCGGAACTGTATATTTTGACGGGGTCGTCAATTTCACACAGTCTGGTTGTTTTTTGAATAGCTACAACTACAACGTGTGCACCGAGACAGGCGGCTTCAACGGTCCTCGACTCGCCAATGGCGACTATTGGGTGGGCCTTGACAACGCCGTCGACACCAACGGCGATCCCGTTTACTGGGACGAAAACAGCGGTATCGGCTGCAACTCTCCGGGCTGCCCGTCTGAGGGAAGCAGCGGCGGCATTGGAACGCTTCCTTCCGAAGCATTTACCCTCTTGGGCACTACGAACGGTGGCACCACGCCTGAGCCTGGCACGCTGGCCCTGTTTGCTTCCGGTGCCGTCGCCTTGGTTTCGTTTGTGCGCCGAAAGTTGCTCTGAGGCTCGATTGGATCTCAATGCCTTTCAGAGTGCCTTAGCGAATTTCTGTTGTCGAAATCCGGCCGTCCCCTATGATGTGAGACGGCCTTACGCTTTACCTGCCCTGCCCCCGCCGCGCATCCGGGTGTACCCTGAGGATGAACTTTTATCTCGACTTTGGGGATGACTAGAGTGTCCTTGCTTCATCGCTTCTTCTTGATTGTTACTTTCCTCCTGAGCACCGCCTTTATTCTTCCGGCACAAATGCCTATTCCGACGCAAAGGCCGACGGAAAACCTGGAAGGCCCAGAGGTCCGGGAGATCGTCTCGAAATACTGTCGTCTGGACTACGAGGGGGGACGGCTCGACCCCCAGATGTGGCCTAAGTTTGAGCCCATCGTGTGGTGGAAGACCGCTCCTGAATTCACCCAGATCAACGTAATTGCGCGCTACACGGTGGATGCCGAGCCCATCTCCAATCACGGCAAGTACACGGTCAGCGTGCATTACCGGCTGCTGGGAACGTACGACCTGGTGACCGGATACGTTCCCGAACCACCGGGATCGACGCAGGATGTGGATTTTCTGGTTACCTCGGAAAACACTGAATTTCGCATTGGCGATGCGGAGAACACTTACCCGCATCCTTCCAAGACAGCCATGGTGAAATGGCTGAACGATAAGATCAGCAACACCACAGACGAGGCGACCAAAGCGCGCCTGCAAGGCGCCTTGACCCAGCTCAGCGCTCAGTCGGGCTCTCCCTTCGGCAAGTGAGAAGCTCGCGCCATCAAAGTTGAACCGCCCATCGGCGACTGAAAAGCATCTGACTCTTGGTTAATCCTGAATTCCGCACGAGGCAAACATGAATCTGCAAGGCAACCACATTACCTGGCTTGGTCATGCCACTTTTCGAATCGAGACCAAGGACGGAGTGACGATCTACGTCGATCCCTGGCTCAGTAATCCGAAGTGTCCGGAGGACGAGAAGAAAGTAAAGAAGGTCGATGTGCTCCTCTGCACGCACGGCCACGGAGATCATATTGGCGACGCCGTCCAGATCGTGAAGCAGCACAATCCGGTGGTGGTCGGCATCTATGAGCTTTGCAAATGGCTGGAGAAAAAAGGCGCCAAGCAGATATCGCCCATGAATAAAGGTGGTACGCAGACAGTTGCCGGCATCAAGATCACCATGGTGCATGCCGTGCACTCCTGCGGAATCGAAGACGATGACGGGAGCATGGTATACGGTGGCGAGGCCTGCGGGTATGTGTTGGAATTGCCGGGCGGAGTGAAGATCTATCATGCTGGCGATACCGCTGTCTTCGGCGACATGCAGATCATCCACCAGCTTTATGCGCCGGAGATCGCCATGCTGCCCATCGGCGATCACTTCACCATGGGCCCTCGCGAAGCCGCTCACGCCTGCCAGTTGCTGCAAGCGAAAACCGTGATCCCCATGCACTTCGGTACCTTTCCAATGCTGACGGGACAACCGGGTGAACTGAAAAAACTGCTCGGCCCGGGCGGTCCGGAGATTCTGGAAATGAAGCCGGGGCAGACGCTGTAAGGTGCTCTAGAGACACTCTGATAGGTCCTGGTTTGAAGGGGCACGGCTTCAGCCGTGCCGTAAGTATTTGCAAAATCGTTGCGGCTTTAGCCTCCGAGCAAAGATCGACAACTTAATCAGAGATTTCCCATAGACTGCAAGCGCTTGAAAAGGCAGTCTCTAACATTGCGCCGAAAACTGCTGGAACTGTTGCAGCAGACGACCATACAAGTTTTGAGACGCAGAGTTTGGGAATGCGCTGTTTTTCGCATGTCAACTTTGCCGCCGGCGGACTTCAGTCCCCGCGAGGGGACCTATTTTCCCACAGCTCCCGCTTAACCTCATTTGTTAGGATCGTTGGATGATTAGCATTACTAACGAACCGGTAGAAAATTACCTCTACGCCATGCTGCCGCCGCGCGAGCCGGTGCTTCAGGAAATGGAACTCCAGGCCAAGGAGCGCGATATTCCCATCGTCGGACCGGCCGTCGGACGCCTCTTCTACCAGTACGCCAAGCTCATCGGTGCGAAGACCGTCTTCGAGATGGGATCCGCGATTGGCTACTCCACCATCTGGTGGGCCAAGGCGGTTGGTGAGAATGGCAAAGTCCATTACACCGATGGCAGTCGCAAGAATGCCGACGAAGCTCGTCGCTATTTCGAAAAAGCCGGCGTTGCCGATCGTATCGAAGTCCACACCGGCGATGCGTTGGAGCTGTTGTCGGAACGCAAAGAACAGTTCGACATACTTTTCAGCGATGTCGATAAGCATGACTATCCCCGCGTGTTCAACATGGCTGCGCCACGCGTGCGCAAAGGCGGCCTGTTCATTACCGATAACACTCTGTGGAGCGGTAAGGTGGCCTACGCGGCCGGCAATCCCGGCATGCCCAAGCCTGAAGCCGACAAATACACCGAAGGCGTGGTCGAGCTGAATCGGCTGCTCTACTCCTCGCCCGACTGGTTCACCACCATCATTCCTCTGCGGGACGGCGTGGCTGTGGCGCTGAAATTGTAGCCAGCCATGGCAGACGACTATCAAGCCGATATTCTTGCCATCGCCGCGCACCGCGACGACGTTGAGCAGACCTGCGGCGGCACGCTGCTGAAGATGGCCGAGCGCGGATACCGCACTGCCATTCTCGACCTCACTCAGGGTGAGATGGGAACGCGCGGTACGGTGGAAGATCGCGCGCGCGAAGCCGACGAGGCGGCGCGCATCCTTAAAGCTGGATGGCGGCAGGCGCTCGATATTCCGGACGGCCGCGTCGAGAATACCTACGAGAACCGGCTGAAGGTCGCGCGCGTCATTCGCCAGCTGCGGCCGCGCGTGCTTGATTCTGCCGTACTGGCAGGCCCGCCATCCGGACCACGCTACCGCCGGGGTGCTGGGATATGAAGCTTCTTTCCTGGCTGGATTAGCCAAGCTGGACTTGGGCGCGCCTCCGCATCGCCCCTTCAAAATCATCTATGCCAGCCTGTACGCCGATGTTCGGCCGACCTTCGTGGTCGACATCTCGGCACAATTCGAAACGCGCTTCGCTTCGCTGATGGCTTATCGCTCGCAATATGAAGATCAGGCCGCCGGCAGCGGATTGTTCCCGCGTAGAGCCGAGATTCGCGAACGCATCGCTGCCATGGCGGGCTATTACGGCCTGCTCGCCGGCGTGCAATATGCCGAACCCTTCGTGCAGAAGGAAGTCGGCCTGGTCGACGATCTGCTGACGCTGCCGGTGCAATCGATTTAGGGCTGCGGTAGACTTATATACTGATAGGGTATATAGGTGTAACATGGCTCTCAACATCAAGAATCCCGAGACCACAAGCCTGATTGAGGAACTGGCGCAAGCCACCGGCGAAAACATGACGGAGGCCGTGACGCGAGCCGTTCGTGAACGGTTGCAGCGGGTCCAGGCCGAGCGAAAAGGCAGCCTTGCCGACCGCTTGCTGAGGATCGGAAAGGATTGCGCAACCCACCTCAAAGAACCTTTTCGGTCGGTCGAGCACGGCGACCTTCTGTACGACGAGAAGGGACTGCCGCGATGATCCTGGATACGTCGGCTGTCATTGCCATTCTCCGGGACGAACCCGATGCCGAGCAATTTGCGGCGGCCATCGAAGCTGCTGCTCAACGTCGGGTGTCTGCGGTTAATTATGTCGAGGCAGCGGCGGTAATTGACGGAAGCCGCGATCCGATAGCGAGTCGGCGGTTCGACGATTTAATGCGCGAAGCTGGAGTTACTATCGAGCAGGTATCGGTCAGACAGGCGCGCATTGCGCGAGGAGCGTACCGGGATTTCGGCAAGGGCAGCGGACATCCGGCAAAGCTGAACTTCGGAGATTGTTTCGCCTATGCCCTGGCAAAAGAGATGTCCGAGCCGCTTCTATTCAAAGGGAGCGACTTTCCTCACACCGATATTGAATCCGCCGCCCTCTAAGTCGGCAAGGACCCTGCTGCTGCATCATCTTTAAATGGTGATGTCGGTGAGTCACTTCTTTTGCATCATATTTGAGTAATGATGTCTAGTTGGCCATTATTGCATCATTCTTAGCATTATGTCATCATCTGTTGATGCGTACGACAATAAATCTAGATGATGAGGCAGCGGCGATTGCGGCGCAATACGCGAAGAGTCGCGATCTCACCCTCGGCAAAGCCATTGGAGAACTGATTCTACGAAGTACCCGCAGTTCTCCCCGCATCAAGTATGTGGATGGGTTACCGGTCTTCGATATGCCAAAGGAAGAACAGCCTATCACCACGGAACGAGTAAAGGCCTTTGAGGCCGAAGAACGGTGAGCGGGGCACTCCTCGACGTCAACGTTCTGATCGCGCTGGTTCGCGAAGATCATGCCTCCCATCGGGTGGTGAGACGCTGGTTCCAACGACTGAATGGACGCCGCTGGGCTACTTGTGCGATCACGGAAGCCGGCTTCGTGAGGATCATTTCAAATCCTCGATTCCTGGAGCGACCGCCCGAACTGAGTGAAGCGCTGGACATGTTACGAGAGCTTACAAAGTTGCCGGGACATGAGTTCTGGGCAATGGACGTCAATATCGGGGATGCCGTGGAAAACCTGCAGGACAGATTGTTCGGCCACCAACAGGTGACCGACGCCTATCTATTGGGATTGGCTATCAGGAAAAAAGGGAAACTGGCGACCTTAGATCGCGCCGTCAAGGATCTTGCGGGCATTCGATTCGAGCATTGTCTCGAAATAATCGAATAGCCACGCGGCAGGCACTTTTGCCGGATCTACTTCTTCCTCTCCACCAGAAAATGCGCGATCTCGCGTAACGACGCGGCGCTCTCGCCGAAGCTGTCTAACGCTGCTCCGGCCTTCGCCACCAACTCGTCCGCCTTCGTCAAGGACGCTTCGATGCCGAACAGCGCCGGGTACGTCGCCTTCTCGGTAGCGGTGTCTTTGCCGGCAGTCTTGCCAAGCTGCTCGGAAGTCTGGGTGACGTCGAGCACGTCGTCCACGATCTGAAACGCCAGCCCGATGTTCTGACCGAATTCGCGCAGGCGCTGAAGCTGCGCAATGTCGGCCCCGCCATACATGCCGCCGGTAACCACGCTCGCCGTCAGCAGCGCGCCAGTCTTTGCGCGATGGATGTAGTCCAGGGTTTTCGCGTCCGGCTTAGTGTGTTCGGCCTCAAGATCCATCACTTGTCCACCGATCATGCCGTCGATGGTGCCGGTGGCGTGCGCTGCCTCGGCGATGATCGCAACCCGCGCTTCCGCCGAGCAATGCAGCTTGGCCAGAACTTCGTACGCGTAGGTTTGCAGGGCGTCGCCGGCCAGGATGGCAATGGCCTCGCCGAAAGCTTTGTGACAAGTGGGGCGGCCGCGCCGCAAGTCGTCATTGTCCAGCGCCGGCAGGTCATCATGGATGAGAGAGTAGGTGTGCAGCATCTCCAGCGCTGCACCCAACTCCTCAACACCATCGGGGACACAGCCATGCACCATCTGTGCAGCCTCAATGCACAAAATGGGCCGCAGACGCTTGCCTCCGGCAAACACGCTGTGCCGCATGGCTTGATGGATCGAAGATGGATACTGCGTGGCGGACGGCAGAAGCCGCTCCAGGGTTTTGTCGGTGATGATGCGACCTTGTTCCAGCGTTTGCTTGAGCATGAAGAGAAAAGTATAACAACGGCGGCGCATCACATCATTGGGACGGGGCGGCGTGTCGGGTGAGTAAACGGATTTTTTCACCACAGAGGCACGGAGGCACCGAGTTTTCTACGTTCACTTTTGCGGGGCATGGCATTTGCGAGCACGGGAACTCTTTCGTCGCTTCGCATAGGCAGGTCAAAGTGCTGAGAATTTCCCCTCGAGCTTTGTGGTGAGACTCAGGTTTGCATCTAATTCTCCGTGCCGCGTAAGACTCACAAACCGAGCAAGGTGTCCGAAGGTGCTGTTGCCGCCGACGAACTGAAGCAGGCGTTTCCTGCGATCGCGCTTCCCATTCGGCCTCCGTATCCGCCGATGGAAGCCAAGCTGGTCGACGAAATTCCGCGCGGCACTAACTGGCAGTACGAGCCCAAGTGGGATGGTTTTCGCTGCCTGGCGTTCCGTAAGAATGATGAAGTGCTCTTGCAGTCAAAGGCCGGGCAACCGCTAGGGCGCTACTTCCCGGAAATCGTCGAAGCGCTGCAAAAACTCGAACCGCGGCAGTTCGTCCTGGATGGCGAAATCGTAATCCTGCATGACGGCCGCTTGTCTTTTGATGACCTGCTGCTTCGCATACATCCCGCGCGCCAGCCGCATTCAGCGGCTTTCCCAGGAAACTCCGGCGACGTATTTACTGTTCGATTTTCTGGTTGATGACCAAGGGAAATCGATGGCGTCGCTTCCGCTAAGCGAACGGCGTGAGCGGCTGCAAGGGTTCTACAAAACCCTCGGGAAGCAGGAGTCCATCCGACTTTCGCCAGCCACGCGCGAGTACGAAACCGCGAATCGCTGGATGTCGCAACTTGCCGCCAGTGGCTTCGACGGGGTCGTGGCCAAGGAACTGGATTGCGCTTATGCCTCGGGTGAACGCAGCGCGATGCGCAAGATCAAACGCATTCGTACGGCAGACTGCGTCGTGGGCGGATTTCGCTACGCCAGCAAGGGCGGACAGATCGGCTCCTTACTGCTGGGGCTTTATGACGAGAACGGGCTGCTGAATCATGTCGGCTTCAGTTCAAGCTTTGGGGCAGCTGAGCGCAAGGCGCTGAAACAGGCGCTGAAGCCTTACCTGGGCGGGTCGGGATTTACCGGCCATGCGCCCGGCGGTCCGAGTCGCTGGAGCACGGAGCGCAGTGGCGAGTGGGAGCCGCTGGATCCAAAGCTGGTGTGTGAGGTGCGTTACGACCACTTTTCCGGAGGCCGCTTCCGCCATGGCACCAAGTTTCTGCGCTGGCGTCCGGAGAAAAATCCGAAGAGCTGCACCTACGAACAGGTCGAGCCAGAAAAGAGAACCGCAGGGCTGGAGAAGGTTCTCAAGATTTAACGCAAGGCGGATCAGCCTGCAGAAGTTTTCAAGCTTAGGGACAGTCCTCAGAAGGCTGTGTCGCGAGCGGTATCGCCGCTCCGCGGTTCTCCAATTCTCCCACCTGTCCCGCAGGCTCACGCCCACGGATAAGAGAAATGTCGCCGCTGCGCGGCTGCTGCGTTCGCAATTCCGGCTGTGTCGCATCGCGACATTCGGTTTCCGGTCGCGAAACAGTCTCTAAAGGCCGTTTTTGACTCGAGTGCCTCACTAATTTCAAAAGCACTTACGCGGCGGCGGACTGTGATCTGCGGAGCACGACATATCTCTCGGAAGCGAGCAGGATGCCGTGCACGTCTTCCGAGTTACAGCAATCTACCGCTCCGCTCGCCAATGCTTCCGACCACATCTGATCATCAGCCAACCGGTGTACACACACAAACGCTGTGGCAGGGAATTGGCGGCACAGCTCTTTCAGTTCTGTTAGCTTGACCAATTCCAGATCGACGACTGCGAAGGGAGCGCGAAAACGCGCAACCTGAGATTTGATCTCCGAAGGAGATTTGGCGACGGTGAGGTTGCGAAACTGTTTACCAAGTGACGCAGCCAGGTGCTCCGCCGATACTTGATCGTGGTGAGCGAGGACAACGTTAATAGGCCGCATGGCAAACCTCTTTTGTTGATATAGAACGGCTCAATCCGTTTCTGTGGGTTGGTTTCGCTAAGGACTGTCGAATGCAGCGCCTACTCAGGCGCACATCCGTCGAACGAATATTGCCGGAGCTACTTCGCAGAGCTGCCGGGCTGGGCCGCAGTCTCGAAAGGTTCGGCTTGCAGCTTGCCATTTCGCTTCAGCAGAATCTCGATCTTGCCTTCTGCTTCTTCCAACTCCTTGCGGCAGGAGCCGGAAAGCTTCATGCCTTCGTCAAAGAGTTCCAGGGCCCGGTCCAAGGGGACATCGCCCTTTTCCAGTTCGCCGACAATTTTTTCTAACCGCTCCAGGCACTCTTCAAACTTGGGCAAGAACGAACTCCTAGGCTGATTGTAGTGCAACCGAAGGCAGGCGGAGCTGAAATTTCTGGTGAAAAAATGAACGATTTCGCCCAGTCCGGCGAATAACGCCGTCGGTCCCGATCAGACAGCTGCCTGTTTACTGCTTCCGGTCCCTAACGCTTCCAAAACGTCAACTGCACAGGAATAACGCCCGAACGGGGCGCTGATCTGCGCACCCTGAACCAGGTCTTTGACTGCGGCGAGCATGTCACGGGCGATGGCAACGCCTTCTGCACGCGCCGTGTCGGCAGTTGTCGCCTTGGCCATACGGGCGAAGATCTCGTCCGGGATCGAGACGCGCAGCTCGTTCTTCATGAACTCCGCGTTGCGCGTACTGGTCAGCGGCCAGATGCCAGCAACCACCGGCACCCGGCAGTGCTCGATGCGGCGCATAAACTCTTCCAGCAGCCGCAGATCGAAGACCGGCTGGGTGACAGCCAACTCTGCCCCTGCCTCAACTTTGTACTCGAAGCGGCGAATCTCTTCGTCGATGTTTGGACTGCCTGGATTAGCGCCTACTGCTATAACGAACGCCGTCGAATCGCCGATGGGATTGCCGCCGATATCGAGCCCGCGATTCAGGTTGTGAACGATGTTCACCAGGCCGATGGAATCGACATCGAAAACGGCCGTGGCATCGGGATAATCGCCCATCTTCGGCGGATCGCCGGTGATGCAGATGAGATTGCGGATGCCCACAGCGCTAGCGCCCAGCAGGTCCGACTGAATGCCCAGCACATTGCGATCGCGGCAGGTGTAATGCAGGATGGGCTCAATTCCGATCTGCTGCTTCACCAGCAAACACAGCGCCTGATTGCTCATGCGAGCCGACGCGCGCGGACTGTCGGGGATGTTGATGGCATCCACGCCCACCGACTTCAGGAACTTCGCGCCCTCCAACTCGCGCTTGGCGGCAATGCCGCGCGGAGGCACGATCTCGACCATGGTGAGGAACTCGCCGTCGGCGATCTTGCGGCCCACCTCGGAGCGCTGGCGCAACGGTGGCGGCTCGACCGGCTTAGCCTCGGTGGTCTTAACCGCCTTATAAGAAGCAGTACGCGCCGCGCCAACGCGCAGGAACAACTTCATGGCGTGAATGTGTTCGGGAGTGGTGCCGCAGCAGCCACCTACCAACCGCACACCAACGTTTACGAAGCTCTCCATAAAGTTCGCCATGTATTCCGGCGAGCAAAGATAAATGTTGCGGCCTTCCACCGAGCGCGGAATTCCGGCGTTCGGCTGCGCTGCCAGAGGCGCAGTGGTCACGGCGCGCACGCGCTCCAGTGAGTCCAGCATCGCCACCGGTCCGACGCTACAGTTACAGCCGATGACGTCTGCGCCCCAGGCCTCCAGTTGCGGGCCATAATGCTCGGGACTCGATCCATCCAGGCAGTTGCCGTCTTCATCGATCGTGACTTGCGCGACCACGGGCAGGTCGGGATTCACATCGCGCGCCGCCAGAAGGGCCTGATGCAACTCTTCCAGATATCCAAAGGTTTCCAGGATGATCAGGTCGACGCCTTCCTCATTCATGGCCGCGATTTGCTCGCGAAAAGCCTGTCGCGCTTCGGCAAGCGAGATCTTCCCCAGCGGCTCGATGCGCGCACCCAGGGGCCCGACGGCTCCCGCTACCAGCGCGTCAAAGTTCTTGGTCGCTTCCCGTGCCAGGCGAACGCCCTGCCGATTGATGTCCACCAACTTGTCCAGGCATCCGTGCTTTGACAAACGAAACGAATTCGCGCCGAAGGTGTTAGTTTCTATGACCTCCGCCCCGGCCTTCAGATATTCCTGGTGAATGCCGCGGATGAGGTCGGGAGCGGAAACATTCAGTTCGTCGTAGCAACGGTTGATGAAGATGCCCTTGGAGTACAGCAGGGTACCCATGGCGCCGTCACATAACACAGCGCCCTTCTGCAAGCGGGAGATCAGTCCTGTAGCCATGGTTTTCGAATCGGTGGAGTACAAAGTTGAATGAACTTTATCCCAAATCGGGGGAATTGGCCATTCGTCTGTCGCGCGAAGCTCTCAGCCGCGCTGCCATCCTCTGTTATAATTCAACGGTTTCCAGCAGCTCATGTCAAATCATACTTTGTCAGCAGGTAACCGCGTGAAGCGGCTCGCCGTCCTTCTCTTCGCCTTGAGTGCTCTTCTGATCCTGTCGGCGTGCGGCGGCAGTAATAATGGCACGTCGACCACGACGAGCAATCTTAAGCATCGTGCCTTTGTCAGCAATGCATACGCCGGCAATCTGCAGATCGTCGACACCCAGAACGACACGACTGCCTTCACCGCGCAGAGCACAAACTCGGCAGGACAAGTCGTACCTGGCGTGCCGGTGACGATTTCGGTCAGCACCTCGGCTACGTTTGAACAGGTGAGCCCCGACCGGTCCAAGACCTTGGTCTACGATCCGAGCAGCGAGACGATTTACTTCGTTAGCAACTCGAGTGAAACCGTAACCGGCGATGTACCTTTGGGCTACTCCACCCAGATGGCCTTGTTCTCGACCGACAACAACTCCATCTATGTTCCGATTCCCAGCTTAAACATCAACGGCGTAAACCGGCTGGGCGGAGTAGAGGCGATTGACGATACCAACCTCAATGTATTGGCCGCCTATTCCATACCTTCGGCGCGATACATTGCGTTAAGTCCGACTGGGCAGTATTTGCTGGTCTTCGCTAACAATTCCGATTCAGTCTTTCTGCTCAATTTGACGGCCAGCACGGTGACGCCGATAGAGATTCCGGGCTTCGCCGCACCGGTGAACGCCTTCTTCACCAGCGACGGCAACACTGCCTACGTTTTGAACTGCGGTCCGGAGTGCGGTTCCAGCGGACCGGCATCGGTTACGCAGCTGAATATTCCCACCCAGACGCTTGGGGCGACGGTGACGGTAGGTGGCGCCAGCGTGGGCCTGCTGAATGGCAGCACTTTGTACGTCGCCGGAAGTCCGGTGCCCCCGGGAACGACCTCGACCTACGACGCCGTGAACGTCGGCAACATGACCCGCATTACCACCAATTCCGTCGCGATTGGCGATGGCTTTCACACCACCATGGCGTTGGCGACCAACAACAAGCTCTACATTGGCGCCAATACCTGCAGCAACACCGTGACGGGCTGCTTGTCGGTGGTTGATGTAGGCACAAATACCGCGGATGCGTCCTTGCCGCCGCGCGGCGCAATCACCAGTCTGCTGTCCGTCTCAGGACGAAATGTCGTGTATGCCGTAGAGGGCGGGTACCTGAACATCTACAACACGACCACAAATACGCTCCAGGGAACCCAACTCACCTTTACCGGAGCCCTGTACGCCATCGTGCAGGTCGATCAGTAAAAGAAATTCTGAACAAGTGCGTTACGGGGTAGAGCGGTGCTTCAGCGCCGCGTCAAAGCTGCTGTATGCACAGGGGCTTCAGTGTCTGCGTGAGAACTGGAGTTTCGCATTGGCGGTGGAGTACAACGGCTAAAAAACCAGCGCCGTAGGCGCGAAACAGCTTAGCCCAGCACGCAGCCGAACCGGGGTCCCCAAGTCGCGCTGCTTTGGCGCGAATTGGGGTGGGATGGCGGAGTGCTGGGTAAGTGGAAAGTTTATACGAGTCCCGTAGGGACGGCAGAGGTTCTCACGCAGACACTTCAGCCCCAGGATCGTGGATCGCAAAGTTGAGCGCAGCCTCCCAGGCGTGTTTCGTCTGACGACCTATTGCGGCTGAAGCCGTAAATGATGTGCGGCAGAGCGTTCCACCGCATCCGGCGTAAACGGCAGCGTGAACGTTGCCCCGTGGTAATAGGCGTCCCACTGATCGTTGTAATGCTCATCGAAAATATCGCCGGATTGGCCGTTCACGATGTTCAGCGTCGATGCGTCCATGTCGGCGAAATCGACTGTCATGCGCTCCGATGGCCCGAAGTGCGGCCCTACCTGCTTGATGGTCTGTTCATCGCCCGACAATGGCTGGCTGCCGGTGCCGGCGGTTTTCTTCAGGATAGGGAAGTGGCTCCAGAAGGGATGGTTGATGTCCACTCGATTCACCCGTCCCCACTTCCACAAGGTCAGCGCGTGAGTTGCACTGGCATCGTTCACCGCTTCTTCGACTGCGGCTGCCAGTAGCGCATCGTAGCTCGGATAGGTTGACGGCAACCAGCGCGGCGGCTGGTGAGTGAGAACATTTTCCAGCCACACCGGGCTCATGAACCACTTGTATTCCGTCCACTCATCGCCCAGCTTCGATCGCAGCAACAACTCTTTCAACTTATTGCGAGAGAACACTGCGATAGTCGCGGCCGGAGAATCGATATCCATTCTGCCGTCCCAGTTCCGCATGAGGTCTGCAGCCGTCTTCGCACGTTGTGTCGCGCCGGGCGTGTGGTCGACGGCATAAACGAAGCGCTCGGCGCAGAAGCGATCGAAAGGCGACACGATGTCGGTTTGGATGGTCAGCATGTCCGCTGGGGTAAACTTCTGCGGACCACTGAGCAGCTTGTAAAGGCGCTGCGTGCGATAGGGCGACATCCACTCCAGACTGATCGGGTACGGGTAGCCGTCAGGGGTAATTCTGCCGTTGGCCGTGGCTAGAATGCCCGAAGGCGGATCGTACACGCTGGGCATTTTGTCGAACGGAATATAGCCGGTCCATTCGTGCGCGTCATCGTCGCCCGGCACCGGCAAGGATCCATCACCCAGGGCGCGAATCGGGATCATCCCGGTAGCTTGATATCCGATGTGTCCGTCGACGTCGGCGTAGCCGGCGTTCAAGCCCGGCGCGCCAAATTGCGAAAACGCCGACCGGAACTCCTGCCAGTTTTTCGCCGAATCCACCGCGAAGAAGGGAATGCGCGTGGCCCCGGGATCATAGATGACCCACTTCAACGCGAGTTTGCGGCTTTCGCCCGGAAGCAGGCCGTTGATGATGGGCCCGTGGCGCGTGACCTCAACGTCGATGGTCACTTCCGGCTTGCCTTTGACCCGGATGATTTCCTGCCGATGCTCCGGCTGTACCCATCCTTGCGGCGTCAAATATTCGCCCTTGTCGTTGAATTTCTCGATGTACAGGTCTTCGACGTTCGGCCCCAGGTTGGTGAATCCCCAGGCGATGCGCCGGTTGTGTCCTACGATCACGTACGGCATGCCGGGCAAGGTCACGCCCGCCACGTCGAAGTCGCCGGCGGCCAGGTGCGCTTCGTACCAGACGTTGGGGATTTCAAGCAAGAGATGCATATCATTCGATAGCAGCGGCTTGCCCGAAACGGTGTGTGCTCCCGAAACCACCCAGTTGTTGGAGCCGGGACGATAACGCTGTTCGGGCAGCGACCGGGGGCCCTGTAGCAGAGCGATTAGAAAAGCGTGGTCGCCGGTAGTCAGACCGGACGGCGCTGCGCTGCTCGACGGCAGCAGTTCGCTGCGAGATTTTCCGTGCGGCGGTGGCGTGCTGCCTTTAGGGCTCGCGGGCGCCTGCTCGTCTTCCTCATCGGGCGTTGTCTCAGACGGAATTTCATTCTCGATGGAGTTGTTGTCGGCGCCCGGCGGATGATCGCGCCACGACGTGTTCACGAAAAGATCGGCCGTCAGCTCAGGTCCAAGCCTGGCAAGTATCTTTTCCTTCTCCAACTCGTCGCGATAAAAGCCGTGATTCAGGAACTCGGTCATCGAGAGCCCGACCAGCAGCGAGTCCTCCACCGTCCACACGTGCGGAAAGTAGCCGAGAAAGCGGAACTCCATGGGAAGCGTTTTACGATGCTGCTCGATGTAGGCGTTGACTCCCGCGGCATACGATTCGAATTGCGCTCGCTGCGTCGGGTCCAGGTTGGCCGCAGCCTTTTCGGCGACTTGCCGCAGGCCCAGAATGCGATGCTCGCGGTCGTAGCTCACATAATCGGGACCGAGGATGACTGCCAGGTCGCCCGATGCATAACGGCGCACCATGTCCATCTGCCACAGACGATCTTGCGCGGTAATGTATCCCTGCGCCAAAAACAGGTCGGGCAGGTTTGAAGCCGCAATGTTGGGCACGCCGCGAGCGTCGTAGGTAACGATGACCGGCGCCGTTAGTCCAGCCAGATTGAGCGTGCCGTCGCGCTGCGGCAGGGAAGCACGTACGGCGCGATAGAACCAGAAATCGAAGCCCAGGAACGCAATCAACATCAGCGCGAGAACCGCGATGACCAGCCGAAGAATGAATTTTGATTTAGGAGGCCGCACAGAGGAAACAGTGACATGCATGAGAAACTTCGATTATAGACGCGCACCGCGAAGCGCCGCTGGCGCGACATAAGTCAGCCCCAGCTCTCTCAGGCCTATACCAGCTTTCGCAGTTCCCGCCGCAGGATTTTGCCGGACGCGGTTCGCGGCAGCGATTGCACGAAATAGACCTCGCGCGGCATTTTGTAGTGTGTCAATCGCTCGGCTACGAAGGCTTGCAGCAAGCTCGCGGTGTCCTGGGTCGATCGCTCGCCCTCGCGCAGCACGACGAACGCGCAGGGAATCTCTTCCCCCGCCGAGTCCGTCCGCGACACCACGCCGCAATCGCGCACGGCAGGATGTTCCAGCAGCACGCTCTCCACTTCAGCTGGCGCGATGGAAAATCCTTTGTACTTCATCATCTCTTTGCGGCGATCGACCACGTAGTACAACCCCTGTTCATCGACACGCACGATGTCGCCACTCCAATACCAGCCATCGCGCAGGACCGCGGCGGTTGCGTCCGGAGACTTCCAGTAGCCCAGCATGAATTGCGGCCCACGCATCACCAACTCGCCACGCTCGCCGGGTGCAACCTCGTTCTCGTTCTCGTCAACCACCCGGCAATCGGTCTGGGCCACGGGAGCGCCAACGGAATCGGGACGGTACAACTCAGGGGCGAGAAATCCGATGTGCGTTACCGGCGAAGCCTCGGTCATGCCGTAGCCTTGGCGGATGGGCACACCGGTGCTCTCGGTGAAGCGGCGCGCCAAGTCCGGCGCCAGCGGGGCCGCGCCAGATTTCACCCAGCGCAGCCGACTATTACGCGGAAACTTGCCGTTCTCGGCCGCCTGGCAGTAGGCCAGCAGCGTCGGTGGCACGCAAAGCGTAACCGTCACGCCTTCGTGGCTAATCATGTTCAGTGAGCGCTCGCAATCGAAGCGCGGCATCAGCACCAGGGTCGCAGCCGCACATCATGGTCAGATTCAGTCCCACGGTCAGACCGTAAATGTGATACAGCGGCAGAAAGCAAAGCATGACGTCGCTTTCGACGAAGGCGCCGTACTCGCCGATGGTCAGGGTCTGGTAAACGTTGGCGACCAGGTTGTGGTGCGACAGCATCACGCCTTTGGGAAGTCCGGTGGTGCCGCTGGAGAAAGGAAGCGTCGCCAGCGTGAGCCGGGAATCGTGCTCGGGCGCAGGAGGGTGAACGCCTTCCGTTTTCTCAAGCAAGCTATCGAATGGCAACGAGCCGCTGGGGCCCGGGGCGCGCACGGTGTACACCTGCCGCAATGCCGGCAGTCCGCTCAGATCGATCCCGGTCAGCAGTGTGCCGTCGCTGACGAGCGCGACCGCGTCGGCGGTTTCCAATTGATAACGAACTTCACGTTCGCGATAGGTTGGGTTCAGCGTAGTCGGAATTGCGCCAGCCAGAGTGGCCGCGTGATAGGTGACGCCGAACTCCCAGCAGTTCGGCAGAAAGATGCCAATCACCTCTCCCGGACGAACGCCGGCTGCAACCAGACCTCGCGCGGCACGCTCCACCATCTCGCCGTAAGCCGCGTAGGTGATGCGGCTCTCCGGCATGCAGGAGGTGTCGATGACAGCAATTTTTTCCGCATGCCGGCGGCAAGACTCCAACACGACATCGTGGAGGAACTTCCCCGCAGGATCGGCAAACAGTTGGCTTCGTTGAGTTACCAGCGGCGGTTTCATGGTAGTGCGGCAGAAGTCTAACAGGTTGAGGAAGCCCTGGCCGATTTTTGCTGAGACGCCGGTAAATGGGCGTATGCTGGCGGAGTTTGACGCTGCATCTCTGGGCGACATCATGCGAGGACTGGAAGGTAAACGGGTCGTCATCACCGGCGGCGCCAGCGGGATTGGTGCGGCTACGGTAACCCGTTTTCTCGCTGAAAAATCCAGAGTGGTCATTATCGATCGCGACAACAGCGCCTGCGATCGCATACGCGAAGCACTTCCGGACATCGTGGCGACGTTTGTCGCCGACGTCGCCGATCCCGGGCGAATCCGTCACGCCATGGGCAACGCCATCCTCGTCCTGGGAGGATTGGATATTGTCATCAACAATGCCGGCATCAGCATTCGCCACAAGTTCCTGGACATCACGCCCGAAGAGTGGAACCAGGTGCTGGCAGTCAATCTGACTGGCGTGTTTCAGGTGGCGCAGACGGCTGCGCGCTACATGATGCAGAACTCCGGCGGCGTCATCCTGAATACCGCATCCACTAACGGCATCGTCGGATATCCGTACTATGCGGACTATAACGCGACTAAGGCCGGCGTCATCGAACTTACCCGGTCGATGGCGCTGGAGCTGGCGCCCAAGGTCAGGGTGAACGCGGTCGCACCCGGCTACGTGCTCACCCCAATGCAGCGCGCCGAGTATTCGGACGAGATGCTGGAGGCGGTGAACAAGAAGATTCCGCTGGGCCGGCACGCTCAACCCGAGGAAATCGCTGGCTTGTTCGCGTTCCTGGCCTCCGACGACGCTGCCTACATCAATGGCCAGGTCTACGTGATCGACGGGGCAGAGACCGCCGGCAGCCTGGCCGGCCGCTAGACTCGACATTTGAAGAACGATCTTACTGGTAAGAGGATGCTACAATCTTACTGGTAAGATCATTCTTCCGATAAGGCCTATGATGAGTCCTGCACCCTCTCGCATTCCCGTCACTACTAAGATGTCGTCGCGCGGCCAGGTTGTGATTCCCGAACAGGTCCGCCAGCAACTTCGCCTCGAACCCGGCACCGAGTTCATCGTTGTCGCCAAAGACGACGTGATCGTGCTGCAACGCGTGTCGATGCCGGCATGGAAAGAATTTGACGCGCTGGTCTCCGAGTCGGGACGCCAGGCCCATCATCTGAACCTCGCCATGCAAAACATGAAGCGAGCGTTCATCAAGATGCGCAACACAACGAAATGATTGGCCTTGCCGGACTTTGCACGACAGGAGCCGAAGGCTCCTTCGCGCTGCCGCACTCGCACGTTCGCAAGAGTCGTGCAGGATAATGTTCGCCTTGGGCCTGATCGCCGGAACGCTCTGCCTCATCATTTGGCTGTATCTGCTGATTGGCCATGGGCGCTTCTGGATGGTGCAGAGCGCCGCTCCGCAGGCGCCGCCGGCCGCCGAAATCCGCAGCACGATCGCCGTGGTGATTCCTGCCCGCAACGAAGCCGACGTTATCGGCAAGGCAGTAAGCTCGCTCCTAGGGCAGAGTTGCGCTGACTCGCTGCACATCTTCGTGGTTGACGATCACAGCAGCGACGGAACCGCCGACGCTGCCCGCCGGGCTGCCGGCGATGGCTCACAAGCAAGCCGGCTCACAATAATCCCAGCGAACCCTTTGCCCTCCGGATGGACCGGAAAGCTTTGGGCGGTGCAGCAGGGAATCGAGCAGGCACTCTTGCTACGGCCAGATTTTCTCCTGCTGACCGATGCCGATATCGAGCACTCGCCCGACAACCTCCGCCGATTGGTGAGCATTGCCGACGCCGGAGGCTATGACCTGACGTCGTTCATGGTGAAGCTGCGCTGCCGAAGTCTTGCCGAAAAGCTTTTGATTCCTGCCTTCGTGTTTTTCTTCTTCCTGCTCTACCCGCCGAAATGGATTCGCGACAGGCGGCGCCGGACCGCTGGAGCTGCGGGCGGCTGCATGCTGATTCGTCCAGTGGCTCTGGCGAAGGCCGGCGGAATCGAAGCAATCAAGCAGGAGATCATTGACGATTGCGCTTTAGCCAAGGCGGTGAAGCGTTCCGGAGGCCAGGTGTGGTTGGGGACAACGCCTGACACGCACAGTTTGCGGGCTTACGATACGTTCGCCGAGATCGAACGCATGATCGCCCGCACCGCGTTTAACCAACTGCGCCACTCGGCGTTGCTGCTGGTGGGCGCAGTTCTCGGTATGTTGCTGGTCTATCTCTTGCCGTTGCTGCTGCTGGCGAGCGACTCGACTTGGCTTGCGGTGATGGGCGGCGCGGCCTGTCTGATGATGGCCATGTCGTATCTGCCCCTGGTGCGTTTCTATCAACTCAATCCGCTATGGGCACTGACGCTGCCGTTCAGCGCGGCGTTCTATACCTTCGCTACGATTCATTCGGCGCTGAAGTATTGGTCCGGCCGCGGGGGCGAGTGGAAGGGCAGGGCGCAGGACGCATAGCGTCCTCAACTCCACTAGAAGATTTTTTTCAGCTGTAACTTGATGTCGGGGTGCTGGCGGGTTCCGCCAACTTCGATGGGCACATAGGTTCCGGCGCCATGCTTCGCAAACAGTGGATCGAGCGGCACCAGCAACCAGTGCTTAGCTCCAGTCATAGTTTGCGATACCTTGGCATCCAAGCGTACATCGCCGACGAAGTTCAGTTTCTCGTCGTGCAAGCCGTAAGAGCCTTTTACCTGGGCCGCAGCACCCGGCACCACGAACTGAAGTTTGCTGAAGGTAAGCGTGGACTTACGCAAATCGAAATCGCCGGCAAAGTCGGCGGCCACATCCTTGATGGTGTGATCGTCGGGCTTACCTCGGCCACGGCGGCTCAACTCCGTGATCGCGTTCTGGATCTTGTCCTTGGTGAAGCGCGCCTCCGTCACCTGAAACTTGCCGGTAAGCAGGATTTTTTGCAGTACCGGATCCTTGCCGGGCGGCAAATCGAGTTTGGCTTTTACCGCCAGGTCTCCCGTCAACACGGCCGGATCGGACTTGGCGGCGAGGGCAAGCAGGTCTTGCACCTTGGCGTGCTGGATGTCGACATCGAGCTTGATCGTTTTGCCTTTTTGTCCGACCTGACCCGCGACCTCACCATTCGTCACGATGTCCGAATCGAGGAAGTGCGCGTTCACCGGCTGCAAATAGGTATTGCCGTTGGTGCCATCCACGATAGCGTGGAACTTGGTCGTGAGGTGAACCGACTCGCCCCCGCTATCGAGCTTGAAGTCAGGCGTATCGGTGGTGCCATCCACAACAATGTTTTGCAGCTTGCCCTTGTAATCGCCGACAGACGACAGAATGCCTGAAATTCCATTGAACACCGACAGATCGGCATGTTGAAAGTTGTAATGACCGCTGACGTCGGTGGCGGAAGGATCGTCGAAGTCCCAAGGCCCGAAGTGGCCGGTGGTTTCGATCAATCCGGGCGGCGTCGGGTTCGTGAGCTCGGCGATGAACTTCATGGGCTGTCCCACGCCGGCACTGCGTAGCGTGAGCCGCCGCATCTGCCACTGCATAGGCTCGCGCTTCGGATCTTTGCGGAGAACGTACAACTCAGTGCCGTCGGCGTCGACCTTGTCGATCACGAAGTCGGCCAGATGCGTCTGATGCTTCGGTTTGCTGGCCGTAGGCTTTTTGTCGCGTTTGGGTGGAACCTGAATCAGCAGGCCGTCGAGTTTAAGCCAACTGAGATGAATCGGCGTCCGCAGCAATTCGAAAAAACTTGCTCTCGCTGTGAGGTGCTTGATGGTGATGAGAGGAGGAAATTCGCCGTCGCCGCGATTGGGCAAGACGAAATTGTCGGCCGTGGCCTCGAACTCGGGAATCAGGGTGACCCGCAGATTCTGCAGCTGAACGTCACTTTGGTAATGCTCTCGCAGGGCTAGCAGGATTCGTGCTTGCAACCAACGCTCGATAGGAGCGGGGACCGTCAGCAGAGCGATGAAGCCAATGGCACCGACGATGACAACTGCCAGCGAGGTCCACAGCAAGATTTTCGTTCTGCGACGTCTGGGCATGGGGAAAAAGGGGTTAGATGCAAGAATCGCTTGGGTCAGATATGAAACTCGCTGCGAATCTTGCGTACAAGCTGTTCCGTGGGAGGGGCGGCATCGAGGGTGAGGCCGTCATGCGGCTCCTCCAGCGTCAGGAACTGGCTGTGCAGCAGATGAGGGTTCATGTAGTGGCCGTGGCGTGCGGCAAGCCGGCTGGCGACCAGTTCCTCACTGCCCCGCAGATACACAAGTTTGACATCGCTGCTGACAAGCAGAAGTGCGCGATACGAAGCTTTCAGCGCCGAACAAGCCAGGATTACATTCTCGCCCGCAGCCAACCAATTGACGATCGCGTGGTGCAAAGATTGCAACCATGGCGCCCGATCTTCGTCGGTCAGGGGAATTCCGGCGCGCATTTTGGCGATATTTGCGGGCGAGTGATAGTCGTCGGCGTCCTCAAAGCGCCAGTGTAACTCGCGGGCGAGCGCCTGCCCCACCGTCGTCTTGCCCACACCGCTAACACCCATCAGGAGGAGGATCATGATCAACGGTTGCGCAACGAATGCTGTGTCTCCAGCCTAAGATCGGGGTTAGTCATCGTGATCAGCCGTTATGCCTGGTAGCATCTCGATCAGTTCCTGCCGGCCCTCCAGCAGATAGAACGCAATAAACCGCATGGGTTTCTCGAGCGAGGCGTTATCGAATCGCAGGATCACTGTTTCCGCCGGCTCATAGAACGCAGATCCGGTCGGCAGGTTCTGCGGAGGTTGACCTTTGATTTGCAGCACGGCGTCGCCTTCGGCAATGTAGCCGAAGACCGGGCAAGGGTGTTTGTGCAATCCGGTTTGCTGCCCGCCCTCAAAGCGGATCTCCCTTACATCGACCGAGGTCACGTTTTTGTTCTGGAGCGCCGCGGAAAGCAGTGGGATGCGCGTGATTGCCGTAATCATGTCTGGTTGGATTGCGTGGCCCAAGCGGCGGTTGCGGAGAAGAGCTTTCGCCGGCTGCGATCTATCCCAGGTTCTTCAGCACCAGCGCGGAATTCTTCGAGCCGAAGGCGATGCAGTTGCAGACTGCATGCTCAATCTCTGCCTGCCGGCCCGGTTCCGGTACGTAGTCCAGGTCGCACTCCGGATCAGGCTTCTCCAGATTGATGGTCGGAGGTATCTGGCGGTGATGCATAGCGACCAGCGTGGCTGCGATGCCCGCCGCGCCGCACGCACCTTGCGGATGTCCGATCTGCGATTTCAGGCTGGACATCGGAGTGCGACAGGCCGCGTCGCCCAGCGCGAGCTTTAATGCCCGCGTCTCAATGCGATCGTTGAGTTGGGTTGAGGTGCCGTGCAAGTTGACGTAGTCCACGTCGTTGGCGCTGATGCCTGCATCCTGCATGGCCATTTCGATGGCGCGAGCCGGCTCCTCGCCGCATTCCTGCAAGCGCACGCGGTGGAACGCTTCGCAGGTCGAGCCGTAGCCCGCGACTTCGGCAAGGATCTTTGCTCCTCGCGCTCGAGCGTGGTCGTAATCTTCCAGGCAGAACATCCACGATCCCTCGGCTACCACAAATCCGTCACGATCGGCGGAGAAAGGCCGCGATGCTCGCTCGGGCGCGTCGTTCCAGGAAGACGTCATGATTTTCATCAGGGTGAAACCCTTCATGATTCCGGGAGCGATGGGTGCATCGACGCCGCCCACCAGCATCATGGGTAAAAATCCGAACTGAATTTGCCGCAGGGCATAGCCGAAAGCATCGGTCGAAGAGGTGCAGCCGGTGGTGATGACGTGGCTCATGCCGCGCAGCCCAAAGCGCATGCTGACTTCGCTGGAGAGCGTGCCCATGGTGCCGCTGGGAATGCAGAACAAGCTCACCTGCTTCACCTTTCCCGTAAGCCAAAGGCGAACCTGCTCCTCGGAAAACTCCTGCGCCCCTCCGCCGGAGCCGAGGACTACTCCGATCTCGCGCTGCTGCGCCAGCGAAAGTTGGGGCCATTCGATGCCGGCATCGCGCAGGGCTTCGGTGGAGGCAGCCAGCGCCAGGGGCACCACGCGCGAGACGTGCTTGCGCTCATGAGCGTCCACCCAGGCCAGTTCGTCAAAGCCCTGCACTTCGCCGGCGATCTGCACCGGTAGCGAACTTGCGTCAAAGCTGGTGACGCGACGTACGCCGCTGGTTCCGGCGAGTATTGCCCGGCAAAAGGCTTCGTTGCCGATGCCATTCGGGCTGACCACGCCCATCCCTGTAATCACCACTCGTTTTTTCATAAGGCAGCACTTAGCATTTGGAAGGCAGCACTTAGCATTTTGCAGTTAGCACGTAGCATTTAGCGGGCGCCAATCAGCGATCCGTGATTACTTGGAATCGTCCGCGGGCTAGGCAAGTTCGAACCAAAAGTTCCATAAACCTTCGATGCTATCAGCTAAGTGCCAACTGCCAGTTGCTAAATGCTTTTCGCCAGCTGCTACTCTAGTAGCCGAGGCGCGTTCCGCGAAGCCAGTTGTCACAGGGAGTTTACATTTCCGTTCCGTTTTGCCGCAGCAAATGCAGCTTTTGCAACTTCGCTTCCGGCGTGTTTTCGCGTGTCCTATTCGATAAGTACGTCGAGCAAGTGTGCTCGGATGTGCAGGCTGCCGAGACCATCGCAAAAGGCTTAGGAGCTACTCTCGATCGTAGCGTCGATTCCATTTACCTGGGCGGGGGAACGCCTTCGGTCCTGGCGCCCGATCAGCTGACTCGGCTTTTTCAAGCGATCCGCGACAATTTCGAGATCGAGCCACCGGCTGAAATTACAGTGGAATGCGCGCCGGGCACAATCGGCGATGAGGTTCTACACGCGCTGCTCGACTGCGGGGTCAACCGTGTCAGCCTCGGTGTGCAGTCGTTCATGGACCAGGAGTGCTCTTCGGTGGGCCGCCTGCACACCCGCGCTATCACCTTGTCCGACATCGCGCGCCTGCGGGCTTCCGGGATCGGCAACCTCAGCATCGACCTGATAGCGGGCCTGCCTCACCAGACGGAACAGAGCTGGGAGTTTTCGCTCTCCGAGATGCTGGCTACGGGGGTGCCGCATGCCAGCGTTTACATGTTGGAGGTGGATGAGGATTCTCGGCTGGGCAACGAGTTGCTTGCCGGTGGCGGCCGCTATCATGCCCACTTTGTCCCGGATGACGATCTCACCGCCGATCTTTACCTGATGGCCTGCGAGCGGCTCGATGATGGCGGTATGCGGCAGTACGAGATCTCGAATTTCGCGCGGGCGGTGACCCACGGGATCGGCTTACGTGACTCGCGGCATAATCGGAAGTATTGGACGCGGCAGCCTTATTTTGGGTTTGGAGTTGACGCTCATTCCATGCTTCCCGCAGGCCACGAATTGCAATCACAAGGGACCGAGGCGGTGCGTTTTGCCACGCCCGATTCGCTGGAAGGCTTTTCGTCGGTCGCCATTCAGGCGGACGCAGTCGATGCGCGAGCACAGCAGCTCAAGGCGTCGCGAACCCTGGTGGATTCACAGGCCGCGCTGGAAGAATCGTTCTTCCTCGGATTGCGTATGAATTGCGGCGTCTCACTGAGCGAACTGGCGAAGAATTTCGGCGCTGACGTCATTGCCAGCTACCGTGCGGTAATCACCGAACTGAGCGATGGCGGACTGCTGGAAGAGCGGGCAGATCGAATTTGTCTTACGCCTCGCGGTCGCCTGCTGTCGAACGAAGTCTTCGCGCGCTTCTTGCAGGACTGGGCTGTTCACCACAGAGACACCGGGGCACAGAGGTAATCCACATAGCTTCGATCTTGGCGTGTGTGTGCTTCGATCGTCGCGTGCGTGTGCTTCCGAATACGCCTTCCTGCGTAAAGTTTGTTTTTCAATCTGTCATCCTGAGCTTTTTCGATCTGTCATCCTGAGCGAAGAGAGGTCGCACTGCGACCGAACGCAGTCGAAGGAGCCCTATCGGCGGAAGGATCGTCACGGCTATAGGGGTCTGCGTGAGAATTGGAGTTTCGCATTGGCGGTGGAGTAACAACGGTCAACAATCCAGCGCCGTAGGCGCGGAATATCTTAGCCCAGCACGCAGCCGAACCGGGGTCCCCGAGTCGCGCTGCTTTTGCGCGAATTGGGGTGGGATGGCGGAGTGCTGGGTAAGCGGGAAATTATGCGAGTCCCGTAGGGACGACAGATGTTCTCACGCGGCTATAGGGGTCCTTCGACTCCGGCGCGCAAAGGCGGCGCGCCTGCGCTCAGGATGACAAACGTCAGAGATGGCTGCGCTCGGGATGACAAACGTCAGAGCTGGCTGCGCTCAGGATGACAAACGTCACAACCATGGTCTTTCCTGGGGAGAATGACTAATGAGGAATCGCCCCCTGCTTAATAACCACCTCAAAGCGATTTCCGAATTCCTCGGTGTCTCCGTGCCTCTGTGGTGAATTGCCGTCTGTCTGATTACACTAAGACCATGTACACCTCCGCTCCTGAAGCTGCCGCAAAAGATGTCGCCTCCACTACTCCAGCCGTCGACCTGCGCAGCGACACTGTCACCAAGCCTTCGCCCGAGATGCGGCGCGCGATGTTCGAAGCCGAGGTCGGCGACGATGTTTACGCCGAGGATCCCACACTTAATCGACTAGAGAAGCGGGCTGCTGAAATTTTCGGCCGGGAGGCAGCGCTGTTTGTGCCCAGCGGCACCATGGGTAACCAGATCGCGATCAAGCTGCACACGCATCATGGTCAGGAGGTCGTCTGCGAGGAGCGCGGCCACGTCTTCAACTACGAGATGGCGATGATGGCGCACTTCTCCGGCGTGGTGCCGCGAACGATATCCGCCGCCGACGGCATCTTGACCTGGGAAATGGTGAAGTCCAGCCTCAAGGGCAAAAGCTATCACGCAGCGAAGACCGGCCTGGTCTCGTTGGAGAATACGCACAACATGGCAGGCGGAACGGTCATGCCGCCGGCTGTGTTCGATGAAGTCTGCGACCAGGTGCATGCTGCGGGATTGCCGGTGCATCTGGATGGCGCTCGCGTTTTCAATGCAGCCATCGCCCTGGGAGTTCCTGTCGCCCGGCTGACCGCCAAGGCCGACACCGTGATGTTCTGCCTGTCAAAAGGATTGGGCGCCCCGGTGGGATCGATGCTGGTGGGTAGCGCGGAGTTAATGGACCGTGCCCGCATTTATCGCAAAGCGTTGGGCGGAGGCATGCGGCAGGCTGGAATTCTGGCCGCGGCCGGCCTCATCGCGTTGGAGCAGGGACCGGCGAAGCTGGCGCAGGATCACGCCAACGCAAAATTCCTCGCCGAAGGTCTGGCCAGAATCCCGGGCATCAAGATTGATCCCGCAAAAGTTCAGACCAACATCCTGATTTGCGATATCTCCGGCACAAAGCGGGCGTCGGATGCTTTGTCCCGGCAGCTTGCCGACCGGCATGTCCTTGCCAACGGAGTTGGTCCCAACTTGATCCGCTTTGTCACTCACCTGGACGTGAGCCGGGAGCAGTGTGCCCAGGCGCTTGCCGCCCTTTCCGAAATCTGCGGGAAAGCCAACTAAACCACGCGGCCTTACCGTGGCCAAGGATGTATCGCCGCAAGGCTTTGGCGATCCGGCCCGCCCCTCCTAGCAATTCATAACCATTTCATGTAGCAAGAATATGAAATTCAGTAGCTATACAACGACTAAATTCGTTAATTTGTAACAGCCATCCCATTCCTCCAACATTCGTCCTGCCGATTCAATAGCTTACGCTGTGTCGAAATGTGGCTGCCCGGATGCAGCTACTCCGCCAACTAGTTGCGTCACTATCCAAAGTTTTGTATTCGGTTCTGAAGCCGAATCAGGGTTGATCTGGCCGTGCGGTTATTCAGGTCGCGATCTCGCGACCCACCCGGGGGCGTGCCGATTGGTCCACCATTCCTGCGTTTTGCCGGCTTTCCCTCTCGTTCCCACTTCCATGCAGCAGCTGTGCGGTTCGCATAAGGAGCCATCGATGAAAAAGCTGGTCCTGCTTTGTCTCGCGCTACTGACGTTGGCCACTTGTCTTGCGGGTCAACAAACGACCGCGAGTATCAACGGAACGATTACGGATGCGTCGGGCGCTGTCGTCCCCAACGCGCAAATCACGGTTACAAATCCCTCCACCGGTTTTAGCCGGGACACGGTTTCCGGTTCGGCGGGCGACTACAATCTCGCGTTCCTGACTCCGGGAACTTATGAGATGAAGGTGCAGGCTAAGGGTTTTGCCACCGTACAGCAGAAAGGCATCACTTTGCTGGTGGGCCGGGCGGTGACCTTGAATCAGGTCTTGAAGGCTGGCTCAGCTACGGAAGTGGTCGAGGTTTCTGCCGCACCTCCGATGATTGAGACGACGGTGTCCAATGTGGTGGGCACGGTGTCGCCGACCGAAGTCTCCAATCTTCCGATTCTCGACCGCAATTTTTCGGGCTTGGAAACTCTGATTCCCGGCGTGCGCCAGGCGGAGGGCTTCGATCCTACAAAAACACGCGTCGGCAACATCAGCGTAAATGGCGGTGACGGCCGTCAGGTTGACACGTCGGTGGACGGCGGCGACAACAAGGATTTGGTAGTCGGCGGCCTGGTGCAGAACTTCACCATGGAGGGCATCCAGGAGTTCAACGTCTCGACCAACCGCTACACGGCAGAGGCAGGCCATTCGGTGGCCGCCGTGGTCAACGTCGTCACCAAGTCGGGTACGAACCAAGTCCACGGTTCGGCCTTCGCACTGTTCCAGAACAGCGCCCTGGACGCGAACGATTACTTTACGTTGAAGACCTGCGCCGGCGAAGGTCTCACTTCGGGCGAGTGTCCCAAGCCGCTGCTCCACACCTATCACTACGGCGGATCGATTGGCGGTCCCATCATCAAAGACAAGCTGTTCTTCTTCGGCGCATTCGAACAGAAGCGCGAGCCGGGCAACATCATCGTCAATCCCACCTCTTACGGCAACCTGCAAGTGTTTGCTGCCCAGACCGCAAGCTTTGCTGGTGGCCCTTATGCCGTGCCCGTAACCAACCTGCCATCTCCCTACATCGATACGCTGGGAACGGCCAAACTTGACTGGACCATCAACAGCCGCAACAGCATCTTCTTCCGCTACGGCGGACAGAAGTGGACTACCTCGAACGATCAGTTGGGCGCGATCTTCTCCAGCGACGGATCGGCCGGCAACAACGACATCAACAATTTCCACGACCTCGCCATTCAGTGGACCAGCACCATCTCTCCCAGCAAAGTCAATGCGTACACCATGCACTTCCAGGACATGGCGAACACCATTCCCGCGGCTCCGCTGAATACTTTCACCTATCCGGTCCTGGGCGGCGGCGTCGTGACCAATCCGAACATCACGTTCTCGGACGGCACGACGGTCGGCACCAACGTCAACGTTCCCCAGGAAACTTTGATCCGCAAGTATCAGTTCAGCGATGTCTTCAGCTGGACCAAGGGCACCCACAACATGAAGATGGGCGCCAACTGGATTTACTTCGCCAAGATGGGAGGCTATTTCTACTCCGGCCTGGGATACTTCATGACCTTCTGGGACGATCCCACATGCATTCAGACAGGCATATGCGGCTCGCCCGGGAACCAATCCTTTTACCCACAAGGCATCTCTACTCCGGGCGCGGTACGGGAGATGTTCTATTCCACGGGTAGCGGCTCGACCGCCCAACCGCCCTGGAGTTCGCTGGGCATGTTCTTTCAGGATGACTGGAAAGTCAGCCCGCGGCTGACCTTGAACCTCGGCTTACGCTGGGATGCGAACATCGACTTCCTGGTGCCGCAACTCGGAAACACCCAGGCCGACAGCAATAAAGGCATCTGGGACATGCGGCAAGTTATGGCCAATCCTGCATTCCCGGCCAGCGACCCTGGCGCGCAAACGATTTCCACGCTCGTCGGCAATACCGGGAATCTACAGCGGAGCACCGCGGACTGGAAGGAGTTCCAGCCTCGGCTTGGCTTTGCATGGGACATCACCGGTACCGGCAAGCACCTGTTACGCGGCGGATACGGAATCGCACGCGATCAGATCTTCCAGAACCTCACGCTGTTCTCGATTCAGCAGACGCAATCCGTCATCTACCAGACCGTATTCGACAACACCAGCTCCAACGCGCCCGGCACGGGTACGTGCAGCGGTCCGACCACGCCGGTCAACCTGTGCACCTTCCGGTTCGGTGTAACCCCGCTGCCGGTTCCCCCGCCACCGACCCAGACCGATCTGTCGTTTGGATCTGTGCCGCGTATTGTCAGCCCAACCGTTACCGATCCTTGGTCGCAACAGTTCGGTCTCGGCTACGCCTGGCAGATCAACAACGACTACGCGTTCTCGGTGGATTACGTCCACATCCTTGGCACGCATGAAGAGCGCGTCGTCAACCAGAACCCGCTGATCAGCACGGTGTGCGATCCAGCCTACGGCGGCAACCCGGCGAACCCGCGCTGCGTGCTCGGAGCCAACACCCGCCTGATGGACTACACCTTCCAGCAAACCGGCGTGGGCGCTGGACGCTTCGCCCAAATGTACGACTACAGCACCAACAATCGCTCGTTCTACGACGGCATCAACATCCAGCTGCGCAAGCGCATGACCAAGCGCTTCATGTTCCAGGCCAGCGATGTAATCTCCTGGTCGCGTGCCTGGGGTGGCTTCCCGGTGGCGTCGTACGGCGGCAGCGGCCTGGCGGTTACTCCGCAACAGCAGTTCGCGTCAAACGAATTCAACTACACCAACTTCGACGAGCGCAACCGCTTCGTCTTCAGTGGTGTCTTCAACCTTCCCTGGGGATTCTCGCTGTCGCCGATCTTCACTGCGGCTTCGGCCCGTCCGTATAGCTTCCTGGCAGGCCAGGACGTTAACGGAGATGGACGGCAGGTGTTGGACCGCGTATGCGTCGGCAGCACGCTGGCCGATCCCGTCATCAGCCCCGGTTGCACCATGATTAAGCCGAATACTCTGCGCGGCATTCCCTTCGTGAACATGAATCTGCGCGCAGACAAGGTGTTCAACCTCGGCGAACGCGCGCAACTCTATCTCTATTGGGAGTTCTACGACTTGTTCAACCGCTCGAACTTCTGCAACAGCTATGAAGAGAGCGTGGGAGCAGGCGCGAGCTTCAACACGCCTCAGTCCTATTGCAACGGCCCCAGCAATGGGGGCGCTGTCTCTGGATTCAGCGCGGCAGCTGTACCGGCTTTCAGCAGCCAGTTCGGCTTCCGCGTCAACTTCTGAACTGCCGGTGTAGTAAGGGGGAAAGAGGAAGGCGCTCTCACGGGCGCCTTTTTCTTATTCGTAACATCGTGCTATGAGGGACTCGATCACGCAGATACTTTGGCCCTTCAGGAATTCGCGTTCACTTATGCGGAGTTTTCTTAGCTTCGCCGTCACGTGGCGTCAACTCAGCAACAATCGTGCGCAAGGAAGTAAGTATCTTCCGCGCTTCCGGCGATTCCTGATGGGATGTTTGCAGCAATCGCTCACCCTCGATGAGCAGGGCTCGCGCGAGATCCCCCAGCCTGGCGGCTAAGTTCTCGGTTACGTAATCGCCATTGGACGAACTCGGACTAGAAGATGAACGAGAGATCCAGCGATCGAGTTCCCTGGGAATTGCCAGGACCGGCCCTCGATTCGAACCGTTAGGGCGACGCACGGGTAACTCGGCATTTCGTTCCCAGCGTTGCACCGTGCGCACACCGCGGCCCAGATAGATCGCGATTTCCTTCCATGAACTAAGAACAGCAGCATTTCCCGACACGCCATGGTGCAGTTGGCCGAAATCTGGCGCACCATTCGTCGCCTCGCTTATTGTGCCGCCGTTGTCCCCTCCGATAATGTTCGCGTGTACCGCAGTTGCGTCCATCAGTCCAGCCCCCACTCCTGTTCCATAAGTATCTTCCCAATCGAGCGCCGGAGTCTGTCCGATACCAGACCCAAAACCTCGAGACACACTCGAATGTTTTGCGCGATATGTCCGCCTCACCGGCCAGGAATGTTGCTCATAGACTGGCCACTGATTTATCTGTCGATCAACTCGCGGGAGTAGTAGTCGTTTCTCGAACAGCCGTCCGCCTCAGCCGACCGGGAAAAGATTGGGACAAGAAAATATCGCTCATCCTAGTTGATGGTTGAGGAATCTGTTCTGTGAGGCGAACAACCAGGCTCGGCGCGTTTCGATCAGGAAAGAGCTGCTTTCTTTGCAGAAGTTGTGGGTATGCACATCATGAAAGCGATCGTTGCAGTCCTGGCACTCATGTTCATGCTGGCCGATCCTGTCGGCCTGATAGCTCAGCGAAAGGATGTAACCATGAGGCAGCAGGTGTTTTATCGCACAGTCAAGGTCGATGGGCTTTCCATATTTTATCGGGAAGCAGGCCCGAAGGATGCTCCTACGATTCTCTTACTCCACGGCCTTCCATCGTCTTCGCGAATGTTTGAGCCGCTGCTGACGCGGCTTTCCGACCTCTACCACCTGGTCGCCCCGGATTATCCGGGATTCGGACATAGCGACTGGCCCGACCCCAAACAGTTTGCCTACACCTTCGACCACATTGCCGCCGTGATGGACGACTTCACGCAAGCTATCGCCCTATCGCACTACACGCTCTACATGCAGGATTACGGTGGACCAGTAGGCTTTCGCATGGCGCTGGCCCATCCGGAGCGAGTGCAGAACCTCATCGTTCAGGATGCGGTTGCTCACAATGAAGGCCTCGGCGTGAACTGGAAAACGCGACGCGCCTTCTGGGCCGATCGGGCGGCGTATGAGGATGTCTTGCGCAAGAACCTGCTCTCACTCGAGGCTACCAGGACTCGCCACGTCGGAGACGACCCTAAGCTGGAGCTTTACGATCCCGATCTCTGGACGGACGAGTATCGATTCCTGAATGTTCCGGGTCCAGGCCCAGATTCAAAGCGACCTGTTCTACGATTACCGCACGAACGTCGACGCCTATCCTACCTGGCAGGCCTGGCTCCAGAAAAAGCAACCGCGGCTCTTAGTTATCTGGGGACAACATGACCTGTCGTTCGATCCGGGCGAGCCCGAGAGGTATCGTAAGGACGTATCCACCGTAGAAGTGCATGTTCTCGATGCCGGGCATTTTGCGCTTGATACCAAGGCTGACGAAATCGCCTCGCTGGTGCGGCAATTCATGAAGGCGCAGCTGTAGCGCAGCTTTTCCCGAGAAGCCTGCGTTTACGGCGAATACGCTGCCCGCGTGCGCCGAAATTCGTCATACGGTGCACAAGCGTGTTCGACTGCATGCGCAGTCGTTTGACGTGGCTCTCCCGGCACCCCTAATATCCGGGGAGGTGTCAACGATATCTCCCAGCATCGGCCAGGTTTTCGGACACTACCGCCTCATCGAAAAAATCGGTGCAGGCGGCATGGGCGTTGTCTTCCGCGCCCGGGACGAACAGCTACAACGCGATGTGGCCGTCAAGGTCTTGCCCGCCGGATTATTTGCCGACCCTGCCAGCCGGGATCGCTTTCGCCAGGAAGCGCTCGCCGTCGGCCGCCTCAATCATCCCAACATCGCCATGGCCTTCGACTTTGGTGAGGAGAACGGGGTCGACTACCTAGTGAGCGAGTACATCGCCGGGGTCACGCTTGACGAGAAGATCGCCGAGAGTCCGCTGCCTCAGTCGACCGTGCTGGACCTCGGCATTCAGTTGATGCGCGGGCTGGAAGCAGCTCACCGTGCCGGCGTGATCCATCGCGACCTTAAGCCCAGCAATATCCGGCTCGACCACGACGGGCAGCTCAAGATACTTGATTTCGGACTGGCCAAGGTAATGTCGCCGGTCGAGGAAAGTGCCGCAACGGCCACGCTCGACGAGAATCTTTCGGTGAGCGGCACCTTGCCGTACATGGCTCCGGAACTACTGCGTGCCGAAGAAGCCGATGCGCGTGCCGACGTGTGGGCCGCCGGCGCCGTGCTGTACGAGATGGCGACGGGCAAGCGCGCCTTCCCCGATAAGCAGCCTTCGCTGGTGATCGATGCCATCCTGCATTACGACCCGGTACGGCCGACGCTGCTCAATCCGGAAGTTACTCAAGTTCTGGAGTCGGTCATCCTCAAGGCCCTGGACCGCGATCCGGAGCTCCGCTATCAGACGGCACGTGAGGTGCGCGCGGACCTGGGAGGCGTACAAGCCGGCAGCGACGTCAGCATCAACCTCCAGCGGCCGATTTCAGGTACTGTGGGCGTCCAGCCCGCCAGCGCGTCTCGGCGACACTGGCGCTGGATTACCGCCGCGCTGGCGGCATTGCTGGTGCTTGCGGTTGCCGGCATTGCCCTGTGGCCAAAAGTGTTCCCGCCGCCCAAGAGCTCAGGAACGATTCGATCGATTGCGGTGTTGCCGTTCGCGGATTTATCTCCTACGGGCGGGGGCCAGGAATATTTTGCCGACGGCGTAACCGAGGAACTGATTAACGATTTGTCTGGAATCGCCGCCCTGAGGGTGATCTCACGAAACTCGACGATGAATTACAAGAACGTGCATAAACCGTTGCCGGAAATTGCGCGGGAACTGAACGTTGACGCCGTGGTGGAAGGAATGGTGCAGCGCTCCGGCGATCAGGTCAAAATTTCCGCTGACCTGGTTGATGCCCAGCAGGATCGCAACCTCTGGGGGCACAGTTATCAGGGTGAAATGCGCGATGTTCTTAGCCTGGAAAGCGAGGTGGCACAGGCGATTGCCGGTGAGATCCAGGTACACCTCTCGGTGCAGGAGTCTGCCAGCTTGTCGCGCCGTCAGGTGGTCAATCCGCGCGCCTACGAGACGTATTTGCATGCCCTGTATTTATGGAACCGCCGAACCCCGGAAGATCTCCGCGAAGCGCGGGCAGAGTTCAAGAAGGCCATCGACCAGGATCCCACTTCGGCGCTGGCCTGGGCGGGACTGGCAGATACCTATACCCTGCTGGTGAGCGCAAGCGAAATGGCTCCCAGCGAAGGCATGCCCCTGGCTGAGTCGGCAGCCCGGAAGGCGCTTCAGTTAGACGACTCCTTGGCTCAGGCGCACGCTTCGCTGGGCATAACCGAGTGGACTTATCAATGGAACAGCACGCGTTCGGCCGCGGAATTTGCGCGTGCGATTGAACTTGATCCTAGCTACGCCGTCGCGCGCGAATGGTACGCCGTCATCTTAGGGCACATGGGCAGATTCCCTGAAGCACTGGAACAAATGCAGCGGGCTCGCGAACTCGATCCGTACTCGGTACGCGCCCGGGTCAACCTGGCCCGGCTGTATTACTTCTCCAGGCAATATGACACTGCGGTGAACATGCTGCGGAAGATCGAACAGGACGAACCCCGCGCCTGGGAAGTGCCTGCCATCCTGGGACAAACCTATCTGGCAACCGGCAAGCTCGACGACGCCATACGAGAGTTGGAGCGCGCCCGCTCCCTGGAGCCCGCGGCTGTGCGCAACCTCGGGGTGCTCGGCGATGCTTACGGGCGCAACGGGAACCCTGAGAAAGCCTTGGCCATCGCTTCGGAACTGGAAAATCTGTCCCACAACCGTTATGTCTCGCCGGTCTTCAGCGCCCTGGTTTACATCGGGATAGGAGACAAGGCACGAGCATTTGCGTCTCTCGACAAAGCCTATGCGGAACGCTCGGAGTGGATGATGGTACTCAAGACCGAGCCGGAGTTTGATCCCTTGCGCGATGATCCGCGGTTCCAGGCATTGATGCAGCGGGTTGCACACTCAGCGGGAAATGCTCCCAAATAGAGAGGGCATTGGGAAGCGCTCCAAGGTTTTGAGTGCAGTGTCTCACGCCTGTTGCGAACCTAGTTGACAGGCTCGCCAGGCAAAACTACACTCTCGCTCGACTCCAACAACTTACATTTCTGGAGATTCCGATATGCCTGCGAAGAAGAAGTCGGCGACTAAGTCGCAATCCGCGCCTGCCACCACTGACTCGATCAAGGCCGATATCCACGGCGCATTGGCCGATGCCCGCTCCAAGCTCAAGGGAGCTAAAGGCAAGAACATCGACGTAAAGCTGAAGCTGCTCGATCAATGCACGAAGATCATTAACGACATCTGGCCTTGCTAAGGGAAGGGGACCGGGGCATCTGAATGAGCGAACTGTACCGCCGTTCCCCTTATGTGGTCTGCTACTGGGAGGCACAGCAGCTCATCTTCGAAAACTATGCCACCGGTACGCGTGTTGCTGCTGCTCCCATTACCTTCGACATCCTGAACTGCTTTGACGAATGGCGTCCGGCGTCCGCGCTGGCTCATGCCTTCCCTCAGTTCAGCGCGAAGTCGCTGACCCGCGCCCTGTTGGAGTTGATTCGCAAGGGGCTGATCGATCGGTCCACCGTGCCGCCCAGCGAGCAAGCCGAGGCGCTTGCGACCTGGAGTGACTGGAGCCCCGCCGCATCGTTCTTTCACATGTCCACGAAAAATTCGCACGCTCCTATCGAGCCGGAAGACTCGGTGCGAGCCTTGCGACGCCGGGCGCGAACCAAGCCTATGCCGCCGGCCACTAAGAGTTACCCGGACAACCAGCAGATTTCCTTGCCGGCGCCTCGTACTGAAGGAGAGTTTCCTCGCGTACTGCTCGAACGCCGCACCTGGCGGCGGTTCTCAAAGGATGGACTGAAAGTCGACGATCTTGCCACCCTGCTCGGGCTCACCTTCGGCGTGCAGTCATGGATGGAGATTGCAGGAATCGGCCGCGTCGGACTGAAGACGTCGCCCTCAGGTGGGGCGCGACATCCGATTGAAGCTTACGTTCTGGCGCAGCGGGTGAAAGGTCTTAAGCGCGGGCTCTATCACTACCACGCAGGAAATCATCGGCTGGAGTTACTGCGCAAAGGGGCCTCCGGCACGAAGATCAGCGGGTACCTGAACGAGCAGTGGTGGTTCGATGATGCCGATGCCCTGGTGCTGATGACCGCTGTGTTTGCGCGTCCGCAATGGAAGTATCCCGGACCCCGCGCCTATCGCATCGTACTCATCGATGCCGGGCATCTCTGTCAAACCTTCTGCCTGGTCGCGACCTGGTTAGGCTTGGCGCCGTTCTGCACCATGGCGCTGGCTGATTCGGCGATTGAAAAAGACCTCCAGATCGATGGAGTGACCGAGTCAATTATCTACACCGCAGGAGTCGGCGGGCGGTTGGGTGAGCCGGACAAGGCGCGCTGGCCGACTCGCACGTATGGTCGTCGGGTTCCGAACCCGCTCCTGTAAAACGGCAATTCATCGATAGTTAAAAAAGGGCGGCCTCGTCAGCCGCCCTCCCTTTACGTACCCGTTCACATTTCAGGCTAGAAACCATCCAGACCGTAGACATAGAGTGTTCCGCTCTGGGTGGTTACGTGAATGCGATTAACACTGATCACCGGAGGAGCCAGGATTGGATCGGGCTTTCCGGAAACCGTCAGCATCTGGGGCGACGTCCACAGCAGAGTGCCATCGCTCTCGGCAAAGGCCAGCACGTAACCATCGTCGGTGCCCACATACACGACACCATTCGAGACGGTGGGAGAGGAGTTGCTGATGGGATGTTGCGTATCAGCGTTCCAAATAACGCCACCACCGCCATTTTCCAAGCGCCGGCCGTCGTAGGCCGTTAGATCCGACTTCTGGAAGGTCGTGCTGGAGTTTCCCTGACCATCGTTAATGATGTAGATATCTTCGGCCACGGTGAAGACACGATTGGCTGTGGCATCGTAAGCCGGAGAACCGGTGCTGCGATAAAAGAACGTACCGTCCGGCGCAGGCGGCCGCTGCGGCGTCTTGTCTCCCGGCAGGGCTTTCCAGTTGATGGCGCCGGTTTTTTGATCGACTGCATAGATTAGATCTCCTGACCATTGAAAGAGCCAGCTAGGTTGCGACTGCACATAAATTAACTGGTTGGATTCGCTGACTACCGGCGACGAGGTGAGCGGAGCAGGAAAGCTGCTGTTGGTCCACAGCGGACTTGCGTTGCCAGCATCGAAGGCCTGCATGATCCCAGTGCCGCTGGTGCTCTGAGGATAGGAATTTCCGGCGACATAAACGCCGGTACACGTTCCGGAGCAGGGGCGTGTCGCCAAGGCTACCGAAGTAGCGGAATTAGCGCCCGTCGGGTATACCGAAGACGAAATAGGCTGGGACCAAATGAGATGGCCCGAAATGCCGTCTACCTTGTGAATGTATCCAGAGGCGTCGAAGATGTAGACTTCGTCGGCATCGGAAACTGTCGGGGAAGAGTCAATCGCGTCATAGGCAGCATACTTCCAGGCGAAGTATCCGTCCGTGTAGCCAAAGGCGTAGAGGTACCCGTCCTCGGCTCCAACATAGATGTACGGTTCGACGTTCCGGGTGGCGTATCCCGGCGAAGAACGAATCGGCTTCGAGATGATTGTCCCCTTGCTAATTGTGTCCCAGCCGTAACTGCCGCCGCCGATGCCAAAAGCCCACAGGCCCCAGTTCCCGTTATTGTCCTGCGAACCGAAAATTGTTCTGGTGATGGTCGAAGGAGAAGAGTTCGGGCCGTACAGCGGCGGCGCGACACTTCCATTGTTCGTCGTCCGGTTGAACTTCTGAGTTAACGCAGTTACGGTGTTGACGCCGAGGACATCAGAAAAAGGCGAGCCCGTGAGATCGGTGCCGTACCGATACTGCGGGGAAGCGCAATAGCGGCCGCCCGTCGGGTTTGCCGTGTTGCACAGCGTGGTTTGCTGCGCGAAGGCCGCCAAGCTAAAGGCGAGAACAAGAAGGCAGCTTAGAAGCATCCGTACCTTCCAACGGGCTCGTGGAATAGCACTGTGGGTGGCGAAGTGGTTAGAAGAAGAATCATTCTGCTGAGTTGTGTAATTCTGTTTGCTTTTCATCGTGACCTCCTAATGGCCAGAGTTGTGGCGATGAGTTGTCGAGTCCAGGAGCAGGGCCACCGCTGCGCTGCTCCCTGAAGAAACAACCTGCGAACCGTTTACTTTCCGATCAGTGTTTTGGGAGAACCGATGCCGGTACAGAAGTCATAACTGACGCCGGCGTAATACTTTCCGCCAGTGCCGCAGGTGCCGGCTTTTACATCGGAGAATTCCGTGGAGTAAGAGACGATTCCCTGGAACTCGGAGTACAGCAGAAAGTGTTCGTTATAGAGAGAAGTCTCGTTAATGAAATTGCCAGCCGAATTAACAATTCCGGCAAGCACTGGGGAACATACGCTGGTGCCTCCGAAGACCAGCCATCCGGCTCCATAGTTGGGATAGCTGAAGTACACGTCGACGCCGGTGTAGGGATCGGCAACACACGCCAGATCAGGAGTTGTCCTGGCTTGCAAGGCTCCGCCAAATTGATTGTGCGAAAGAGCGGCCTGGTACGGTGGAAGCGGTTCGAAGGCGCTGATACCACCCCCCGTCTGGTTCCAGGCGCTTTCTGCAATAAAGTTGCCGTTGGCATCACGATTAATGCTGGTCCCGCCCGCTGAGATTATGCTGGGAGCGGCGCTGGGATAGGAGACACCTGGTTTATCGCCGGCGGCGGCAAAATAGGTGACCGGACCGCCGGGAAATGTGCAAAATCCCCCAGGCTGGCATTGAAACCAATCGTCAGTGTAGAAGTGGGAGTCGTAAGAGCTTTCTCCGCCGAACTCAGGGGCTCCCCAGCTATTGGAGATCTGGCCGTAACAACTAAAGGCGAACCACGGACTTCCTCCGCAAGGAAAGATACCCGTGAGAAATCCGTTATTGGCAACCATGCTGGTAGCCCAATCTTCGGCTGTCATCAGATTGGTGAGCGAAGATGTGGTGGCTTCGACCAGAATAATGGTGGCGTGAGGCGCCATGGCGTGTGCCCATTCGACATCGAGGGTCTCCTCTTCCGCCCATCCCAGATTTGCAGCCGGGTTACCTACTTTGTATTTGTAAAAGTTGCTGGCAGTGGGAACCGGAAGCCCGAATTGCTGCGAGAACGCTGTAAGATCGCCGACAATGTTGGGAGCGTCGTAAGCATCCACCAGCACGATGACACCGGAACCTCCGGTGGGCAGATTGCTGGCCGCGCCGCTACCTGATTTCTTGCAGCCGGTAGGGTAGGGACCAGGAGCTACCTGGTAGACGCATGCAATGGATGCCGGAGTCTCTCCGTTCGGCAGGCCGTTGACCGAGAACGGCTGGCTCTGACCGGCAGGTACAAAGATCTGCGTATTAGTGTGAGCCATCACCTCGGCGCCGCCTTCCCGAACCACACTGCTGTCGGGAATAATGACCGTACCGCTCGGCCTGACCGGTGCTTGCGCCACAAGCGATGTGGCACAGGCCAGTAGTCCAGCGGCTAGCATAGCTATCGCACAAGTTGAAAGCTTCGCAGCTCTCGCCTTTAAGTCTGAGCAAGAATCCTTTGCGTGACGCAGATCGTTTTCCATCGTGACCTCCTTAATGGTCAGGGGTTATGGCGCGACGAAGTGCCGGCGCTGGTTAATTGGCTGGAAGCTGTCGTTGCCTGGCGAAGGAACGGCTGCTCAATATGTCTTCGAAGTCAGAAGTAACAACCGGAACTGCGGACCCCGAGCAAGCTACGGCTCGAAGCGCGAATGCAGGCTGCAGCGTGTCGCAGTTCCGGGCATCGCTGGGCTGAGCGTTGAGGATCAAGGTCAGAAACGGTCCGAGGCTCGGGGTGCGGCGCGACCCACCCGCGTCGACGTAGGTTGCGGTTTGCGTCATCGGGCCAGATACGGCAGTTGTGATTGCGCTCGAATCGGATCTGGTGGAACTTTCGGCGCGATTGTCCTGACGCGGCGAGGACAACAGAATCAAAGTCACAAAAACTCCCAACGCCTGCTGGCGGCTATAAATCATCTGTGCTTTCATGTTGACCTCCTCTTGCTGACGTTCTGTCTGCTGACCGCGGGGCCGTACTCATTCGGGCTCCGCCTTCCCGGAAGCGGGACGTTTCGCCCACCTCCGGGATCCCCCTTCACGAAAGCAGCCGGCCAGTTGTGCCTCTTTTTCCGCTTTCGTGGAGGCACAATGCGCCAGCTGGCCGGCAGCATCAATACTTGCCGCCTCATTTGCGAATAAGTTGGAAGTCAGTGGCTAATTCGCTGAGAGCTGGACATTTGCAGTGCAGCGTCAGTGGCCGGCAGCTTGGTCGAAAGAAGTGAGGAACAGAACGTCCGGGCTGAGAGCTACGAACATGGCTGCGCTGTTGCCAGCCGATCAGACGCGTTCCAGAAGGTGATAGAGGCGAGTGCCTGTTCGTGTCGAGGTTGAGAGAGCACGCCCGCACGCTCGTGGGACACAGCTCCGTGAATCGCTCGGAACCTTGACGGAAGATGCGGGTGAAGGAGCCAACCATCCGGTTACAGGGTTGGCTAGAGCATTACGACCAGGGCTGCACCTGCCGACCTCAGAAAGTTCTCCGGTGGTTTTGCAATTTCTACTAGCAACTTATCTGGGCAACGCATAAAAAAGCGCTCCTGGTTGGGAGCGCTTTCTCTCGCTGGCTTTCATCGCAAGGTTACGGCTGTTTGACCGTTCTTGCTCTACACACCGCAACTGCTCTGCGGCCTCAACTCCTGTATTTCGCGGAGCAACCTCGCCATGCATCCGTGCAGCAGGCAGCCCGCCAGCGCCTCCGGATTCATGGGCTGCGGCGGAGCCAGGGAACCGCCCTGCATGCGGGGCTGGAGGTAGGCGAAGGCTCGGAACAGGGTTCGGGTGGCCGCGAAGATATCAGTGTGACTGTTAGCCATGACGTTTCCTCCTGCCGGCTTTCTCGCACTGCGATTTCTCCGGCTTCGAGAAGCACAATGCCCGGCTTCGTGGTTGGCATCAATACTCAGGCTGTCATTTGGGAATAATTTGCAAGTCAGCGGCTAAGCGGCTGAAAGCTGACAGGTTAGTTGTAGATGTCAGTAAGAAAAACTAGACTGGCAAAGCTTCCAGGCGTTATATAATCCCGCCCAAATCGCTACGCCAGAGGTTGTTGCTTGGGCGCCACGCAGAAACTTCTACGCTTCGGCCTCTTCGAGCTCAATCTCGATACGGAGGAGTTGCGCAAGGGCGGCACCCCCCTCAAGCTCGCACCCCAACCTTTCCGCATTCTGGCACTGTTGGCAGGCCACGCCGGTCAGGTCATCACGCGCGAGGAGATCCGGCAACAAATCTGGGGCAATGAGACCTACGTCGACTTCGACCATGGCCTGAACCAGTGCATCAAGCAGATTCGCAATGTGCTGGCCGACAATCCTGACCATCCTCTGTACGTCGAGACCCTGCCGCGGCGAGGCTACCGTTTCTTGGCGCCGGTGACAACGAAGACGGTGCAAGCGCCGGCGCCAAACGTGGTCGAGTCTCAGTCGAGTGTCCAGATGCGGCCCGCGGCTCTCACAACAACCGTGGTTCCACCTGCAAAGGTTTCGGTGGAAAGTGCCGCCGCCGTTTCCCTGCAACCAATCGCAACTCCAGCAGCGCCCGAAGCAGAAGCCAATCCGGAGGTGCACCCGCCCGAGCACCGCAAGCGCCTTCCGATGGCCTGGGCCGCCACGGCCGCACTCGTGATCGTCGCTGCCGTAATCTACTGGCATTCACAAAAGGCGAACGCGTTAGCTCCTCGCGAGACCATTGTCGTCGCCGATTTCAACAACACCACCGGCGCCGAGCTATTCGACAACACCTTGAAGGTGGCGCTCACGCTTAAGCTGGAAGAGTCTCCGCACCTCAAGGTACTTTCCGACAAGAAAATTGCCGACACCCTGAAGCTGATGGATCGTCCCGCAGGAGAACGCCTCACCCGGGCGGTTACCCGCGAGGTGTGCCAGAGGAACAGCAGCCAGGCTTATGTGGCCGGCTCGATCTCACGGCCGTCGGAACAGTATGTCATCACGCTTACGGCTCGCAATTGCGAAACCGACCAGCCTCTGGCCAGCGTGGAAGAAAAGGCGGAAAACCAGGACCGCGTGTTGAATGCGCTGGGACAAGCCAGCGTAGCCTTGCGGGGAAAGCTGGGCGAGTCGCTGGCATCGGTTCAGCGCTACAACAAGCCGCTGGAAAAAGTCACCACCTCATCCTTCGAAGCGCTGCAGGCTTTCACCCAGGCGCGTCGCGCGGAAATGACGGGTGATGAAGATCCTGTCCCCTACCTCAAGCGGGCGCTGGAACTCGATCCTAACTTCGCTCCGGCATATGCGGTGCTGGCTTCCTGCTACCTCAATACCGGCCAGGATAGTCTGGCGATCGAAAATTACAAGAAGGCATTCGAACTGCGCGATCGGGTCAGCGAGCGAGAGCGGTTCCTGATCGATGGTCTGTATTACGCCTTCGCCACCGGCGAATTGGAGAAGGCCATTCAGAACTACGCTGCCTGGATTCAAACCTATCCCGGCGATGAAGTTCCCTACGCCACCGTCGGCGCGCTCTATGACGAGACTGGGCAATACGAAAAGGCAGCCGCGGAGTTACGCGAACGCTCCAGGCTGGCGGGCAGTCCGGACGACAACCTGGTGGAAGTCTACGCTAGCCTGAATCGCTTCGATGAAGCCCAATCTGTGCTGGAAAACGTCCGCAAACGGCGAGGCGACGTACCTTACCTGCGCCAGCTGGCTTACTTCATGGGGTTCCTGCAAGGCGACAATGCGGCTATGCAGGAAAATCTGGATTGGGCGAAAGGCCGGCCGGCAGTAGAAAGCTGGATGTTATCCGCGCAATCCGACACCGAGGCCTACCATGGGCGCATTGTGCGGGCGCGTGAGTTCTCGAATCGCGCCATGGAGGCTTCTCAGCACGAGAATTCGGCGGAGAGCGCGGCCGACTGGACCGCGAACGAAGGTCTGCGTGAGGCCGAAATCGGTAACCTCGATCGCGCTCGCCGCAAGGCGGAGGAAGCCTTGGCGATGAGTTCCGGCAAGGATGTGCAAGCTGCGGTGGCCATGATCTATGCTCGCACCGGCGATCTCGCCCAGGCACAGAAACTCGCTGATCTGCTCAACCAGGAATTTCCCCTGGACACCATGGTACAAAACTATTCGCTGCCGGTGATCCGAGCGGCCATCGAGCTGAACCAGAAGAACCCCGGCAAGGCCGTAGAAGTCTTGCAGGCCGCGCTGCCTTATGAGTTAGGAAATCCCTCCGGCGGCGGGGTCACACGCTCTTTGCGAGCCCTGTATCCCGCGTATGCGCGGGGACAAGCCTACCTGGAGGCAGGGCAGGGGCGTGAGGCGAGCGTCGAATTTCAAAAGCTGCTCGACCATCCGGGGGTGGTGTGGAACTCCGTGTTGGGACCCTTGGCCCTGGTGCAGTTAGGCCGCGCGCAAGCTATGCTCGGCGACAAACCAGCCTCTCGTAAGGCGTATCAGGATTTCTTTGCGCTATGGAAAGACGCCGATCCCGAGACCCCGGTCCTCAAAGCCGCCAAGCTGGAATATCAAGCCTTGAACTAGACATCTCAATTACCCGGTCCTCGTAAGAAAACTCTAGGTAAGGTGCCCTTTCGAAGCATTGAGTCGCCGACCCGCTCGACCTACTAAAGTTTTAGTTGCAAACCGGCGGCTCCTGTGCTTTTATCTACTAAGCTATTAGTAGGAAGAGGATTTTGGGATGCGCCGAATTCAAAAAGAGAAGCCCTTGACGCCTCTTGAACTGCAGGTCATGCAGGCGCTTTGGGAACTGAAAAGCGGGACTGTACAGCAGGTGCAGGAGCAGCTAGAGCCCAGCACAAAACTCGCTTACACAACCGTGCAGACCATGCTCATCGTTCTCCAGCGCAAGGGCAAGGTGAACCGGAGCCTGGATGGTAAAGCTTATCGATACTCGCCGTCTGTCAGCCAGCGCTCCGCTTCTACGGCGGCGGTTCGAGATATTGTCAGCCGCTTCTTCGATGGCTCGGCTCAGGAACTTGTCATGGCGCTGGTACACAGCAAAGACCTTTCTCCAGAGAACCTGGCTAAGCTCGCCCGCGAACTGGAAAGGAAGGGGGCGACGAAGGAATGACCGATATTCTGTTTGTCGGTTTGATCAACTCGGTATGGCAATCGATTGCGATTTATATCGTCGGCTTGGTCGCCGTAAGTTCTCTGCGCAGGGCTCGCGCAAACTTTGCATATCTAGTTTGGGTTGCGGCGACCGTTGCCGCTTCGACTGCTCCCTGGATTAGTTTGTACGTTTCGCGCCACAGCATCGCTACGGTCCACACCTGGGCGTGGAGGTCTGAGCCGATCCGAGACTTTGGCCTTTGGCTGAGCGGAAATTCCTCCGGCATTCGTATCAATGCGGAGCACCCAGACTGGTGGCATGGATTCGTGATCGTCGCTTGCGTGCTCTACGGCGCATGGTTAGTCACCCGCATCGCACGACTGATCAACGGATGGCTGAAGGTTCGCCACGTCATACTCGTCGCAGCGATCTGCGATGAAGCTCGCATGCACCGATTGCTCGCGGCATGCCGCTCTCGAAAGTGTCCAACAAAAATCCTTGTACGAACGTCAGCCGATGCTCTAGTTCCATTTGCTGTCGGTTTTCGAAATCCTACCGTTGTGTTGCCGAAGTTTCTGGCGTCAGAATCCGACGACGTGCTTGGGGTAGTCCTGGCTCACGAAGTGGCACACATCGATCGGAACGACTGGCTGACTAACTTATTTCTTCTGGTTATCTCTGCCCCTCTCAGTTTTCATCCCTGTATTTCACTCATGCTCAGAAAGGTACAAGCCTGTCGCGAAGCAGCCTGCGACGAACTTGCTTCAGGCTGTATGGCTTCGCCTTCCATTTATGCGCGCGCGTTGCTGGACCTTGCCAGTATGTTCGTGCAACACCAAAACTCGCTTGCTGCGGCCTACAAGGGGACCGCATTGGGCGTCTTCGACGGTTCAACTTTGAGTGACCGTGTAAGGAGACTTATGGACCGCACGCCTCAACTCAGCAGCAAAATATCCAAGTGGGTACTCGCCGCATGCCTTGCGCTGTTGTTCGCAGGAACGGTAGCGACGACGCGATTTGCGCTCGCGTCACCTCCCAAGGCGATGGACAACAGCCCGGTTGCCGGTGTTTGGACGGGACAACTAACCGATCGGAACACGGGCATCATCGACCAAAACACGGGTGCCAGTAAGATTGGGCATAGTCCGATTTACCTTGAACTCCAAACAGACGACTCGGCGATCAAAGGTGTTACCGGGCCAGATGCCAACAATGCTTTCCCCATCCAGTCGGCCGAGTTGAGTGGCGACAAGCTTCATTTCACGGCGGTTACTCCGGCACAGGAGGGTGTCACCGTTTTGTGGTCTTTTGATCTGACCATCAGCGGAAACCAGATGTCTGGAACCGGCCACGCGGTTCGTAACGATCAACACGCATGGGATGTAGAGGTTAATCTGACACGAAAACAGTAGAACGTGTCGTGGGTCGCACTTTGGGGCCGTAGTGCATAAGAGCGGCCCCCTTTCGTCTTCAGAACATCACGATTTATTCGTTAGGAATGCTCTCGCTCATTTTCGACGGCTTCCACCGCTCAAGCGGCAAACGAATCAGAAGCGAATTTTGCGGCCATGCCATGATGCCTGCGACCCGATCCACTAGCCAGAACAAGGTAGGACAGCATAAGATGTCCGGCATCCCTTTCCGGTAGCAAAACCGGTTGCGGATCCTGAGGTTAGAAGGCTGGCGATGACCACAAAACCAACCCCATTCCAAAACGCGCCTGAACGACATTACGCTGCAAACGGACTGGCATTAGTGCGGGTCACGATTGGCGTGATGTTTGTGTGGGTGTTCTTCGAAAATTTGGGGAAGGGCCTGTATACCCCGGGCGGCTATGCCAACCTCATCAACTACTACATCAAGGCAAGCCACTCGCCGGCGATCTGGAAAGCGGTCATGGGATTTATGGCGAGTCACGCTGCGATGGCGGCTCCCATGCAGGCGCTGACGGAGATTGGTCTCGGAATTCTGCTGGTCGTGGGTTTGCTGACACGCCCGCTCGCCTTCATAGCGTTTCTGTACCTGGGCAGCCTTTGGGTTTCGGAATGGGGCACAGCCTGGATCTGGGAACTATTGGTTCCGGTGCTGGCGTCGCTTGCGCTGTGTGTGGGCCGCGCCGGAAGAGCGTGGGGTGTCGACGCCTGGCTGGCGCGCCGCTGGCCGTCCTCCCCATGGTGGTGAGTTGAGCCCGGATCAGGTGCGAGTGTCGGTCATTATTCCCACGCATAACGAAGCGCAATCCATCGGTCGCGTCTTAGCTGATCTTCCCGCCGATCTGGTTACCGAGGTACTGGTTGTCGACAGCAATTCGAGCGACGGAACTCCCGACATCGCCTTCAGGATGGGAGCTCGCGTTCTCGACGAACCTCGTCGCGGATACGGTCGCGCCTGTCTGACCGGACTGGACCAGGCCAGCAGCCCTGACATTGTGGTGTTCCTCGACGGCGATTACAGCGACCGACCGGCGGAGTTGCCGATGCTGCTGGCTCCAATCCTGGAAGGCCGCGCCGATATCACGCTGGGTTCACGCATCGGCGCGCAGAGCGTTCCCGGGGCGTTGCCCTGGCATTCAGCATTTGGCAATCGCCTCGCGTCTTTCCTGATTACCCATCTATACGGTGTACCGATCACCGACCTTGGACCATTCCGCGCCGGGCGAGCCGACGTCCTGCGCCAGCTTCAACTCCAAGAGACCACCTACGGATGGGCGGTGGAGATCATCCTGAAGGGCGCGCTGAACGGGTTCCGTATCGTCGAGGTGCCGGTAAGCTATTATCCGCGCATTGGGAAATCGAAGATTAGCGGTACGCTGAAGGGCACACTTGGTGCTGCGTGGTTCATTCTTAGCTTGATCGCACGCTATTATTTTCGTCGTCCAAGGGCCCGTACGGCGCGGTCACTATGAAGCCTGGATCTCCTATCGAAATCGCTAGCCACAACGGCCTGCGTTCGCCGGACCGCGTGCTGGTCATCATGGCCAAAGCCCCGAGGCCGGGAATGGTCAAGACTCGTTTGACTTCAAGCCTTCCGGTAGAGGCCGTCACCGAGTTTTATCGCTGCCTTCTGGACGACACCCTGACCCTGGCGCGGTCATTGAGCGACGTGGAAATCGCCATCATGTGTCCCGAGCCGGATGTAGACGAATTGACCAGCGAAGTGGGGCGCGGCGTGCGCGTGGTGGCGCAAGCGGGCGAAGGCCTTGCCGCGGGATTGATCTCAGTGTTTGCAAAGTTCGCGGCAGAAGGGCGGCCGCGAGTCATCGCTTTCAACAGCGACAGCCCGCATTTGCCGGCGTCGGTTTTGGAATCTGCGTTCGAAGCTCTTCTCGCTTCCGACGTGGTTGTCGGACCAACACACGACGGAGGCTACTACCTTGTGGGCGCCACAGCCACCCATCCGGCGCTGTTCGAAGGAGACAGGATGGGCACCACAAGCGCGCTTGACGCGCTGCTGGCACGCGCTCGCAGCTTGCAGCTGTCAGTCGCCTTCACCCAACCGTTCTACGACATTGACGTGGCAGACGACTTAACCCGGCTGGCCGACGATTTGCGCTCCGCTCCGGATAGGGCGCCACGAACTGCGTCCTGGCTGGAACAGTGGGAGCGAGTGGTGGCGAAGTCGTCGAGTAACGCGGGAGACTTGTGAGGCTCACGCCATCCCGCAGGCTGTACGGCATTGGTGTGGTCATGCTGGCGGCGTTGGCGATTTGTGCGCGCAACTTCGGCGATAGGGGCGGAGTAGCTTTTCTTGTTCCGCTGATGGTTGCCGGCGCGGCCTATCTCCTGGCCATTCGAGAATTCTTCTGCACACCAGATTCCCGCGGCGCGTCATCGTTATCGGGCTCGTATTAGCGGCTCTGTGGCAGGTTCTGTTTCTGATGAAGCCGCCGGGTGCGGATGACGACATCCATCGCTACGTCTGGGATGGCCGCATTCAGCGGCTGGGCTATAACCCCTATCTCGTCATGCCCGGCGATCCTGCGGTGGCGGCGCTGCACACGGACGAGACCCGCACCTTGAACCATCCAGATCTGGCGAGCCCTTATCCGCCCGGCGCTCTGCTGTTCTTCCGCGCTGTAACGGCGATTCACGAGTCTGTTTTCGCGTTGAAGGTAGCGTTCGTAGTTTGCGATTTCGCGATTATCTTCGTCTTGCTGGATGTCTTGCGAAATAGTGGGCAAGGCGCGCACTGGGTTTTGGCATATGCGTGGCATCCTCTGCTGGCGATAGAAGTCGCGGGCAGCGGTCACATCGATATTGTCGGCACACTGCTGCTGGTGATTTCAGTCGCCGCGCTGGGACGCCGCTGGCGCACGGTTGCCGCCGTAGCATTTGCGCTGGCGGTCGGAGTGAAATTTCTTCCCATCGTTTTGCTGCCGCTCTACTGGAAGCGAGTGCGCCTGCGCGACGGCGCGCTGGCGGCAATTGTGCTTGCACTTCTCTACACACCGTTCCTAAACCACGGAAGAATTCCGATGGGCTCGCTCAGCACTTACGTACAAAGCTTCCGCTTTAATGATCCGGTATTTGCGCTGCTTGAGCGACTGGTCTCTCCGCAAGTGGCCGCCGGCTGCGCGGTGCTCGCCGGCCTTCTTATCGCAACGCTGCTGAGGGGAAAGTCGGCGGCGTGGTCGTCGGACGCCTTCGCGTGGCCCATGGCAGCATCGCTTTTGTGCGCACCGGTCATCTATCCCTGGTACTTGTTGTGGTTGCTGCCGTTTCTACGTTCGGTCGGAACCCTGCCCATCGTTATCTGGACCGTCAGCATTATCCCGACGTATTACGTTTGGCATCTGCGCGCCATTGGACGCCCGTGGGCGGTTCCGGGCTGGATCATGCTGCTGGAATACGGGACGGTCATCGTGGCTGGCGCAATTGTCGTGTGTCGTCGAACTACACGACCGGCCGGACGCTCAATCGTTGGGACAGTATAACTGGTTGGCGCCCGTCGACGGCACGGGCGGTCCGGGATTACTGTATCCGTCGGCCCACCCCGGTCATCCAACTCAGCATTTATTCACCGAGGAGAGAGACTGCATGACAAATTCGAACCGTCTCATGGCGATCCGGGCTCTGCTGCTTATTGGGGTGCTGTTCCTGGCTGCAACTTCCTGGGCGCAAACGCGTCCGCCAATTGTTGAAAAACTTGCCAACACCTACGGTCTGCAGTCGTATGGCCAAATTGAAGCGGTCCGCTACACCTTCAACGTGCAGTTCCCGGGAGTCACTCTTGCCCGGACTTGGACGTGGGAACCCAAAACCAACCAGGTCACCTTTGAAGGAAAAGGCAAGGACGGCAAGCCGGTAAAGGTCACGTATCTGCGTTCGCAACTCAGCAGCCAGCCGGCCAACGTGAAAGAGGACATCGACCCGGGCTTCGTCAATGACAATTACTGGTTCATGTTTCCGTTTCACGCTTATTGGGACACCAGCGCTACGGTGACCGATGACGGCATGCAGAAGATGCCGATAGGGAAGGCTTCGGCCGACAAAGTCGTGGTGAAGTATCCTTCCGGCGGCGGCGGCTATACGCCGGGTGACACCTGGACGCTCTACGTCGGCAGCAACGGGCGAGTCGAGCAATTTCAATACAACCGCGGAGGTCCCAAGAAGCCGAGCGTGGTTATCGCGACTTGGGCGGGCTACAAAATGGCCGGTCCACTTCTGGTCTCAACCGAACATCGCGGCACAGCCGACGGCGGACCGTTCCACCTTTGGTTCTCGAATGTGGCTGTCAAGCTGGTGGGATCAAATACCTGGACGGACGCAAAATAAGCGGCGTTGAGCCTGCGCCGGTAGAGAGGCGATTTATCTCAACTTGAGTTAGAACCGGACTTTTAGGGCGATTATCGTTCTGCGCGCTCTACCGGGCAATCACCACGGTGGTGCAAGAGCTGCTCAGTTTGGGCAGGTCGCGGGCGGAGGCCATGCGAACCTCAAAGCTGGGCCGCTCTCCGCGCACAATCGGGCAATAGTGATCGGGCTCCAGCAACGCTCCGTGCAAGCGGCGACGCCCGGCGCATCCCCCATGACATGAGTCGCGAAACTCGCAGGGCTGGCATGCTGCCGGAAGAGTGCGGGCCAGTTCGAAGGGCGCGGAGTCCAGGATGTCGAGCCCCATCGAGATCAATTCCGACAGTGGCTCACCTGGCCCGGGCCAATAAACGCACGGCTGCGTGGTGGCCCGTGGTGTAACCCGCACAGTGCTTACTCCGCATCCTCCGGGGAGCGGCGGCAGCCCCGCCATCGCTCGCACCAACGGCTCGCCAATTGCGATCACATCGGTTTCCGCAAAGAGCCGCCGAAATCCCTCCCAATATTCTTCGTACGACAGCGCATAAATGTCGGATTGCACCGCCTGATATACATTCACCCGCAAAGGAGCGTCAAACCGCTTCGCTACGCGCGCCACGTCGGCCAGACGCAAATAGTTTGCCTTCATCATGACTGCGATGATGGTCACGGGTACTCCCAAGGTCATGCAGCGTTTTGCCTGTTGCTCGATCAATTCCCAATTGCCATCACCGCGCTGTGCATCCTGTTCGGCTTGTGTCGGGTAGTCGAGAGAGAATTCGATGTCGTGAAAGGCGCGTAATTCGTCATCTTGCAAAACAGCAACGCTGTGACCGTTGGAGGTGATGGTCAGCTTGATGGGCTGGGTACGTAAGTAATCGAGTATTGCTCGAAACTGCGGATGCATGCCGTTCTCGCCGGTTCCCAGATTCACCGAGCGAACCGGAAGGCGTTCCATCACCGATTTCACTTGTTCGAGGGAGAGCCGGTCGGTACGTTTTGGATCGCGATAACAGAAGGAGCAGGCGAGGTTACATTCGTTGGTAAGCCCCAGCCCGAGCGAAATCGTGCCGTCAGGCAGGTTCGCGACGGATGCAGCGGTCGAAGCTTGTACTGGCAATTGCATCACGCGTCGTTCTCCGCTTCCGAACTGACGTGGCGTGCCAGGCAGTGCGTGTAGCGAGACACCGCGGCATACTGTGGCCTGCTGCCCAACTTACGTTCCAGCTCAAATATCTTTTCGTAGTTCGCGCTGCGGGAAACCTGTGGCGGCAAGTAGTCCGAAAGAACGCGTACGCCGCGCTCGGCGACCGTGGCTAGCGACGCCTCCGTCAGCCTGGCTTGCAAGCTAGCGGGCGTAAACAGTCGCACCTTGCCTCCGTAGAGCGACTCGCGGCCCCATTCCGCGGTGAGATTGTTTTCTGCCGCGGCCAAATCTCCAGCCCGGATGGCGGACTTCAATACTTCGCCTGCCTGATTGCGCACCAGGATTGAAAGTATCGAGGAAGAATCCCGCAAGGCGCTAGCCGCTCCACGCAACACGGCGACCGGGTTATCGACATACTCCAGCAGGTTGTGGCACAGAACTACATCGAACGAGCGAGCGCGGAACAAGTTCGCCACCTGACTAGCATCAGCGTGTTGCAGCATGATCTTTTCGGTAATCCCTGCTTCCTGCGCCGCCTGTTTCGCTATGTCCAACATCGCCGCAGAGGAATCCAGCAGGGTGACCTCCATGCCGAGGCGTGCCAGGCGAAGAGCTGTCTCTCCCGTGCCGCATCCGAGATCCAAGGCGCTCGACAAGCCTGCGGCCAGCGGCGGAAGAAAATCCTGCAAGTTGGCAAAGGTCAGGTCGGAGCGCAACCTGCCTTCGATTGTCTCGAGATAGGCCGCGTACTTGTGAGCGTTGCTCTGGAAACGTTCGCTGTCAGCAGTACTCATAGCAAGCGACCCCCGAGCGAAATGGACCATCATTCGATACAAGCAACTCTCATCACGCAACCTTCATTGTAACCGCGTCAGCTGACGAAATCGGCCCCTCGGAAACCACCCGCATCCTGCGACCCTCCCACGATTAAGGCCCATACCGCAAACGGTTATGCATATCCCGAGCTCGATTAGCTGTTTCCGAGCTGGCGACCCTTTTTCGATATCCGACTTCTAAGCTGTAGTGCGACTGCGGTCGCGCATTTTATGCCTGCGGCATCCAGAATCGAAGCCAATGCTGCAGCCAGGAGAAAGCCATTGAAGAAGCAGCTTAGAACCATCGCCTTTATGTTGGGGATCAGTCTAGTGCCCCTTTGCCTGTCGTCCGTGCTGGTGAGCGCGCAACAAGTTAACGAAGACCAGCGGGCCTATCAGACTGGATACCAGAATGGCGTGAACGACGCTCGCCGCAACAAGCCCATGAACATGCAGACCGGCGATTGGCACGGCAATCGCTTGAACGAATATCAGCGTGGATATCAGGAAGGCTACAAGAGCGCCGCTGGTTATGGTGAGCACCACCAGGCCGCGATGGGCGCTTACAGTCACGATCCCGAGAGCCAGAAGGCATTCGATGCCGGATACCAGAACGGTGTCCATGACCGCGAACACCATCGCGAGATGAATCCCAACAGCGGCGACTGGCACGGTGACCGTCTGGAAGCCTACCGCAAAGGCTATGACGAAGGTTATCGCGGCGCACCCCGTCCGTAGTCGAACCATGTTGCCAAAATTTTCAGAGATAGAGGCGCGGCAGAACGCCGCGCCCTACGTTATTCGCGATCGGACGTCATGCTGTCCTGCAACCAATAGCGTGCTTCGTACTCACACTTTTTGGAACAGAACGTTTGTCCTTCACGAGCCCGGCTAGTGCTTTTGAGATATTCGGAATAACACCAGAGGCAGAGTGCAGTGGAAGTGGCTGCGTCATGTCGATTCGGTTGCATGCGCTCTCCAGTCGGAGGGCAGCATAGGACAACTTGCGATCAAACGCAATCGGCAAAATTGCGGTATCCAAGACAGTCACGTGCGTAATACCGACGTGGTGCTGCGAGCCCGTTGCTGGCCAACGTGAGTGGCGAGTGCTAAACCCGCTCCGGTGCCAGCAAATCCGCGATCGACTCCCGCTTCCGTATCAGCCTGGCGCGTTGGCCGTCCACCAGCACCTCGGCAGGACGCGGCCGGGTGTTGTAGTTTGACGCCAGCGACATGCCGTACGCACCCGCATCGAGAATAGCGAGCAGGTCGCCCTCCTCAACTCCTCTGAGGGCGCGGTCGCGCGCGAAGAAGTCGCCGCTCTCGCAGACGGGCCCAACAATATCGACCGTCTCAGGCTGCGCCGGCTTCGACTTGCGTAGAACCGGAACGATCTCGTGATATGCGCCGTAGAGCGACGGCCGGATCAAGTCGTTCATGGCTGCGTCGACGATGACGAATTGCTTGCTGCCATTCTGCTTGCGATAAATCACGCGCGTGATGAGCGCTCCGGCCGGACCGATCAGGGCGCGCCCCGGTTCCAGCAGCAGGTGAACCCCGAGGCGCTTCAGCGGCCGGGTCAACGCATCTGCATACCGCTTAACCTCGCGCGGGAAGCTGGCGCTGGCGTCTTCCTGATACGAAATGCCGAGACCGCCGCCCGCATCCACGTAACGGATGTCGTGGCCTTCCGCGCGCAAGCCGCTCACCAGCGATGCGACGCGAGCCATGGCTTCGCCGAAGGCTTCCACGTCCGTGATCTGCGAACCGATATGCACACTCACGCCGGCAGCCTTCAGGTAAGGGTTGGTCGCGGCCCGGCGATAGAGTTCAGCGGCATCACGCCAGGGCACTCCGAACTTATGTTCGTGAAGGCCGGTGGCGATGTAGGGATGGGTCTTGGCGGCGACGTCGGGATTGACCCTTACGGCGAACCGTGCCAGCTTGCGAAGATGCGATGCGCGCGCCGCCAGCAACTCCAACTCGCTCGGACTCTCGACGTTGAACAGCAGGATGCCCGCACGTAGGGCGAGATCGATTTCCCCGGCCAGTTTGCCGACGCCGGAGAACACAACCTTGGCCGCGGCTTTCTTTGCTGCCGCTTCGACGCGCTCCAGCTCTCCGACGGAAACGATGTCGAAACCCGGCGCCGAGTCGCGCCAGCATCCGCAGCAGCGACAAATTCGAATTCGCTTTCACCGAGTAGCAGACGGTGTGCTCGCAGCTGCGAAACGCCTCCTCGAATTGCCGATAGCGTTCGCGGATGGTCGAGCCCGCGTAAACATAAAGCGGCGTACCGTAGCGCTGGGCGAGTGTCGTCACCGCGACTGCGTCCGCGTGCAGCTCGCGAGACTTGCCAGAAGATCGCTTGGCGGAGCGGTAGGTGAAACCGGGCGGGCGTTGCTGCGGTTGAGCGGCTTTCACTTCCGGGGCAACGGTCCTTTCACCTTGAGGGCCACCAGCGTCTGATCGTCGAAAGCCTCCACGCCCTCGGCATGATCGGAGACGGCGGTGAAGACGGCGTCCACAAAGTCCTCGGCACTGCGATGCGCGTTGGCTTTGACCACGTCTTCCAGCCGATGGCGGCCGAACATCTCGCCTTTCGAGCTGGTCGCATCGAGAATTCCGTCGCTGAAGAACAGGAAGACATCGCCCTTGCGTGCGCGCACATTCATCTCGTCATAGGTGGCGTTGTTGAACAAGCCGATGGGCAAGCCCGTGGCCTGAATCTCTTCTACCTTGCCATCGTGGCAGTAAAGCGGGCGCGGCAGGCCGGAGTTGGCGAGCTGCAGGATCTGCTGGTTGTCGTCCCAGATGGCGTAGATCATGGAGACGTACTGGCCTTCGATCGGCCGTTCCGACAGCGAGAGATTGATGGCCTCCAGCATGCCGGCGGCGCTGGGCTCTTCCAAGGCGTGCGAACGCGCGATGCCATTGACCAGAGCAGCGTAAATCGCAGCCGGCGCGCCCTTGCCGCTCACGTCGCCGACGGCAATGGCGGTGACGCCGTGGCCGCTGTACTTCATGAAATCGTAAAGGTCGCCGCCGATCTGGCGCGCGGGCGCGAAACGCGATGCGACCTCGGCATGCTTGAAGTGCGGCAACTTTTGCGGCAGCAAACGGAATTGAAGCTCGCGCGCCAGCGCCAAATCCTGCTCCAGCCGCTTTTCCTGGCGAGCAATGCGCTCATACAGCGTCGCATTTTCAATGGCAATCGCCACCTGCGCCGCCATGGTGGTCATCGTCCGGACGTGGTCTTCGTTGAAATAATTGCGCCGGGTGTGTTCGATGTCGAGCACGCCGATCACCTTGTCTTTGTAAATCAGCGGAATGCAAAGCTCAGAGCGCGTTTCGGGATTCGCCGCAATGTAGCGCGGATCCTTGCTGACGTCGGGCACCAGCACGGCCTCGGCATGTTGCGCGGCATAACCCACCAGCCCCACGCCCAGCGGAATCTCGTGCTTTAGCTGCACGCTCTCCTTGAAGCGCAACGAGAAGCGATGTTGCAGCACGCTGCCGGTCGGGTCGAGCAACAGGATGGAGAACATCTGGTAATCGATGATGCGAGTCAGGAGATCGGCAATGCGCTTCAGCAGCTGATCGACATTGAGGATCGATGTGAGCTCGCGGCTGATTTCGGTCAGCAAGGTGAGCTGGCGGGCCTGCCGCGACACGCGGGTATACAGCCGGGCGTTCTCGATGCCGACCGCGATGCGCGAGGCAAACAGCGTCAGCAGCCGTTTGTGTTCTTCGGTGAAAGCGTCGGGTTGACCGGCCTCAACGTCGATGACGCCGATGACCTTGTTCTTGGCGATGAGCGGAACCGCCAGCTCGGAACGCACGCCGGGAGCGGAGTTGATGAAGTTCTGCTCGCCCGCGACATCGTTGACCAGCACGGCTTCGCGGCGTTGGACTGCCTGTCCCGTCACTCCTTCGCCGACCTTGATACGGATGCGCTCGGCGACTTCCGGCGGATGGCCGACCTGGAAGCGCACCCGCAGCTCCTGTGTTTTTTCGTTCAGCAGCAGGATGGCAAAGATTTCGTAGTCGATGAACCGCTTCATCATCTCGGCTACACGTTGCAGCAGAGTGTTGAGATCCAGCGTGGTGTTGACCGCATCCGCCACCTCGAGCAGATAGGAGTCGAGCGTTGCAGGGACCGGCGGTTGTGGAGAAGAGGATGACATTCGATGCGATTCCAGTCACTCATCATAGCAGCCGTTTTGCGGGGATCGAGGCGGAGGAGGGTGGTTCGATGGTGCGGTCGGTGATAGAGCTGGTCTTCAGGTCAGCGTCCAACGAGATGAACAAGAATCCTGGGGCCGGGTGCCGTCGAGTAGCCCAGCCTACGATCTCGAGGGTGCCCCATCCAAGCCGGGTTTGCTTGGGTGGGGTAGTTCAACGACCTTCATCCGTAGAGGTCTGCCCATACGCTCTCTTCGTCGTCCTGTCCACTCCGACTCAATCTCTACTACGCCCTCCACTCCGGTCGCGTAGTGTCGAAAGCTACTCCACACCCAGTCTTCCGGCTTCTCTACCAGACCGCGCTTCACCGGATTCCGATGCAGGTAGCGCAGCTTCTCAACGCGCTTTTTCTGCCTGCACACGTTGAAGTCATAGTAGCGCGCTTGCCAGAAATGCGGATGGCCGGCAATCAGTCTGCGAGACACGGACTGCTTTAGAGCTTGCAAGGCCCGCGCCAGTGTCGCTCGCTCCGGCTCGCTCACTAGCAGATGCACATGCTCGGGCATGACTACATAGCCAGTCACCCGGAATCCGTACTGCCGGCGCGTTTGTTCCAGTGCCTGCTGGAACAAACTCTTAGCTGATGCCTCAGCCAACAGCGGTTGACGACGATAGCAACTGAAGGTAATGAAGTGCAAATCACCAGACTGTTGATAACGCTTCAATCCTCGAGGCATGTGCACAGCCTACAACCTGCCGGCCGGTGGGCGCTGTGATCTCCCATGGCAATCCCACCCAAGCGAACCCAGCTTGGGTGGGCACCCCTGTGATCTTTCAACACGTTGTCATTTTTCTTCAACGATGCTTGGCAAGGCCCCCGTCAAAACGGATCGAGAAACTTCCTTGTTACTTTGCCATCCGCGAAGCGACGTGGGACAGTTCCAGCTTGAATGGCTCTGGAACAACGTGGCCGACACCGGAGTAGGGACGGTTGAGCGACAGGATCAGGAACATACTGAAGGAAATCACTCCGGCCAGGCAAGCCGTCATGATGGCCTGAGTCGCAATGTTTTCGTGGCCGACGAAGTAAGCAAAGCCGACCAGCAGGGTACCGGTAACCGTCAGCAGGCACCACAGGATCTGCGGCACCGCGCCGTGGCTGGCAAAAAGCCGGGTTCGACGCAGGTCAGAAAGTTGTGTGAGGTGTCGCAGAGATTCGTTGAAGTAGCCTTGCAGTCGAGGGGTATCCGGCTGCGCCTTGCCATACACATCCCATAGGCGCTGCACCGCCGCCCAAGTGCGCTCGCTGTTGCGACCTTGTTCCATGGCAGGAAACTCGTCTTCTACCACGGCGTTGAGGTACTCCATCAAAGCTGTGGATATATTCTTGCGCAGCTCGTCCGGCATTGCGCTGGACAGGCGTGACAAGTCCGCAACCTCGGTGGCCTCGTGAGTCAGATTGGTGCCGGCCTCCTTGAATCCACCCCACACAACGTAGATAGCGAAGGCGACAAGGACCGCGTACAGCGTCCCGATGATGTGAAAGTAACAGCTGGCCAGCTCGTGATGGCGCTTTAGCCATTCGGAGCGCACGTTGCGGCGCACGATTAGTAATCCGGTGACAGACAGCATTATCGAGCCGAGAACTACGACGACACCGACCAGAGCGTTCACCTGAGAGCATCATGGGACTTGCGACGAAGAAAGGACACAGTGCGCGTCACAGAGCAGAGTGATTAGAGGCGGGGGGGCGGGCCCGGGGGTGTTCAGTAGAAATCAGAGTGATCGGGCCGCGGCCCTCGTGCCACCCGCCTATGTCTGATGTTCTCGTTGAGAAGCGAAAGCTAGGGTGCCCCGGGTCTCGCGTTTTTCGAGACCCGGGAATACTTCACGGCATCACCGCGTCAGTGTGCCCTCAATCACAGCATGCGACAAACATTCCTTCTACGCTCGTTACATGCCCAACGGCTTAGAGCGCTGGCATGGTGGACACGATCTTAACTTCATCACCTTCAGTTGCTACTGCCGTCAACCCTTGCTGGGAAATGCGAGCCGCCGCGATTTGTTTCTAACGGTGTTGGAGGAGGTACGGCGGCGTTATCGCTGGGTGATCCTGGGATACGTGGTAATGCCTGAACATGTTCATCTGCTGGTTAGCGAACCGCAGCAGCGACCCCTGGCAACCGCCATGCAAGCTTTGAAGCTCGGCTTCGCGCGACGTGTTCTGGCCGCGCGAAGCCGGCATTCCAATCGTGGCGAAATGCAGGCCGAGTTGTTTGAGCCGATTCCGCAGCGCATTTGGCAAGCTCGGTACTATGACTTCAACGTTTGTTCGGCGCACAAACGGACCGAGAAGCTTCGCTACCTGCATCGCAATCCGGTAAAGCGGGGATTGGTAGGTGCACCTGAACAATGGCCCTGGAGCAGCTTTCGTGCCTACGCCTATCAGGAATCGGGAATCGTGCGAGTGAACGATTGGGGTGTGCTTGAATTGAAGTTCGGAGAATCGGTTACGTTCCCGTCGTCGTGATGTATTCACCCGGGTCTCGAAAAGCGCGAGACCCGCGGCACCCTTGGCTATTAGGCGTTCCCAGAAGGGAAGCGCAACGCTGGCCTGAAGGCCGGCTCTACCAGACACTGCCGTGAGACGTTCGCAATTGCAGGACGCCCAGCTACTGTTGTTCGCCGACTACCGGAGCAACAACGCCGGTGGTGGCGGGAATCGTTTTTTGGGCCGATGTGGCTGGTGTCTTTACCGTGAAGAAGTCGTGATCGTACAGGTTGCGGTACATCACGCCTGCCAGTTCCGCCGCCTTGGGTCCGAAGGTTGGCCGGCCGCCTTCCAGAAAGACCACCGTCACAATGCGCCCGTACTGCGTGTTGGCGAATGATCCAAACCAGCCGAAGCGCGTGCCGTCTTTAGAGCAGGTGCCGGTTTTGCCCAGGATGGGCTCTTCGATGAAGTTGGTGCGCAGCAGGCGAGCGGTCCCATAGTTGACCGCGCCGGCCATGCCATCAGAGATCTCAGGAATCAGCGGGCCGATATCGAGCTTGCGCTTCACTTTGGGAGCGAAGCCGGTTATCTGCTCCGGCGTGGTCGGATGCTGCAAGTAATAGAGCGTGCCGCCGTTGGCGATGGCGCCCATCAGGGCCGCCAGCTGCAATGGCGTCATGGAAATGCTCTCGCCGAACGAACACATCTTGCCTACGCCGCCCAGCCGCTGATCGAGCTCAGTGGTGGGATAGATTCCGGGATGCTCGTTAGGAATGTTCCAGCCAGCCAGCTCGCCCAGTCCAAACTGGCGCTCGTAGTAGCTCACCTTCTCGAAACCCAGCTTGCGGCCGACGGCCTCGAAGTAAGCGTTGTTCGATTTCGCCAGCGCCGTGGTCAGGTCAACCTTCCAATATTTACTGAGCGGGACCTGGGTATCCTTTGTAATGACGTTTTCGCTGAGTGCGGCCAGGGCAACCGCGACCTTGGTGGTCGAGCAGGGTTGCGCGCCGGCGGAAAGCGCCAGCTTCTGGTTCACCATGGCCAGGATGCGTCCGCTGTCGGGATCAACCGCGACAATGGTGCCGTTCATGTTGCCCAGGGCTTCCACCGCCGCTGCCCGCACGATGGGATCTTCGCCCGCCGTGATGTCGCCTTCCACCTGATCATTGGCGAAGGAGCTGGCGGCAAAACGCTCGTAATAATGATGCTTCTTGCTGGCTACCACCGCGTGGCTGGAGCGGTTGCGCCGGGCCACGGTGGCGCTGCTATGCTTCATGCGCGTCATCTTCTTCTGGGTCGCCGCCGACTCTGTGATGTGATGCGCCGTGGATTTCTTCTTATGAGTAGTGCTGACGGTAGGGTGCGTGGCGATGGTCGCGGCTGACGCACCCAAGCAGGCTGCGAGCCCCAACAAAATCACTGCGGCAAAGGAGGAGCGCTTTAGCATTGGCAAACCTTGTACGGCCTTGGACTTCGACATCGTTCTCAACTTGCTATGGCTGCCCGGAGAAACGTTGCTCCTCCGAAACTTTGCTGCTGTTTACAGAAACGGGAATGAATTCATACTAGGGATTTCCCATTGTGAATTCAACCAAAACTGTTCCCGCAACGGAACTAAAAACGCCGACTCCACTCAAACTGATGCCCGGAGCCGGAGGCGAGTTGCGGGTCGTGCTCCAAGTTGCTGCAGGGTGAGCTGCCGAAATGCTCTAAACGTAACGACAACGAGGAATAACTCCCGCACCGTCCTCTATGTTTACTATCACACTTCAGAGCATAGGGAGCCGTAGCAAACGTGGTTCCCGGCACCTTCTGCCCGGTTCGGGCGACGCGGGAATTCTGGTTCGATTTGGGCGTTGCACACCGACTGGTCGCGCGTGTGCCAACTGCCAAGTTCAAATCGCGGAGGCACCTCGGTGTCGAATTTCGATGGCAGTTTTGCGGCGGGCGAAACTTCCAAGAAACGGCTGGGTTCAAGCTTCTAACAACCCTGAGAATGGTCGTGCAAACGACTAACCCCTCCGATGCGCAACTCGCCCCTGTGCACCGGAGGGGGCTTTTATTTTGCGGGGCAATTGGTGGAGCGCTGCTTTCTGGGATACAAGGTGACCACCAAATTACATCAGGTTTGAAGTTCGCTGCTGTAGCGCGTCGCAAAGGTTTCCCCTTTGCATTGTCATCACGACGAGGCGTTTGTGCATGCGTGAGAACCAGAGTCTCGTATTGGCGACAGGAATGCAACCGCCAAGAACCCAGCGCCGTAGGCGCGAAACAGCATAGCCCAGCACGCAGCCGAACCGGGGCCCCCGATTCACGCCGCTTTTGCGCGAATTGGGGTGGGGCGGCGGAGTGCTGGGTAAGTAGGAAATTGCTGCGAGTCCCGTAGGGACGGCAGAGGTTCTCACGGGGACACTTCAACCCTCAGAATCGCAGGTTGAATCAGGGCTTCTTTAAGCCGGACCGGCACCCATTCCGTCACCCCTTGTGCGTGGGCTCGGTTGTCCGTGAGCGGATGTACTCGTCGATCACGCCTTCCAGCTTGCCTTGCGCGTCAAGAACGTATTCGATAGCGTCGCGCACCGCGCCTTTGCCGCCTTCATGCGGCGTCACATAGTGCGACTCGCGCAGCACTTGCTCGCGCGCGTTGCGAACAGCGATCGCCAGTCCGCACAGCCGCATCACCGGAAGATCGATTACATCGTCGCCGACGTAGCACGCCTGTTCCGGCTTGAGTTTTTCTTTCTCGAGAATCTCGTAAAAGGCGATGGTCTTCTCCTGCTGGCCCTGATACACGTGCTCAATTTTCAGATCGCGTGCGCGCAACGCGACGGTCTCGGAGATGCGCTTGGTGATGATGGCTGTCTTGAGACCGCCGAGCCGGGCCAGGGTAAAGCCCGCGCCATCGTGGGCGTTGAAACCTTTGGCCTCGACCATGTCGTGGCTGGCGATGCCGTATCCGCCGGCGTCGGCCATCTGCTCGCGCCGCGAGTGCGTGCCCGTGCCGGCCGCTCCGCCCATGGCAGGGAAGAGAAAGATGGTGCCGTCGGTCATCACTCCATCCACGTCAAATATCATCAGCTTGATCTTCAGCGCGCGTTCGTCGGGCATGGGGTTATGTTAGCAGCAGGCGTTCCGTTGTCAGCGTTCAGCTGTCAGCCGTCAGCCGTCAGCCGTCAGGTAACAGTTGTCAGTTGCCGGTTGGCGGTTCTCAACTGTGCGATGAACCGCTGAGTGCTAGCTCCTTCCGCTTGTCATCCCGAGCGCAGCGTAGTCGAGGGACCTGCTGTTACGTCGCCCAGCGGTGAACCTGGATGGGAAGCCGAACGCGATTCCTTTAAGGCCAATAGCTGACAGCTGACGGCTGACAGCTTCTTTCCCCGGCGAACAATTGGCGAAACTCTGCTAAAATACTGCGATGGCTGTGGGGGAAATCTCGACCGCGCCGGGACAAACTCCCGCCGCCTTAGCCTGGGCGCATCCGCTGGTGGCCGAGTGGTTCGTCGCCAAGTTTGGCACTCCGACCGAGCCGCAAGAACTCGGCTGGCCTCCGATTCTCGCCGGTCGCACCACGCTGATCTCCGCTCCAACCGGCTCAGGCAAAACGCTGGCGGCATTCCTTATCTGCATTAATCGTCTGGTGCGCCAGGCGCTCGACGGCTCGCTGCGCGACTGCACCGAAGTCCTCTACGTCTCGCCACTGAAGGCGCTGGGCAACGACATCCAGAAAAATCTTGACGGCCCGTTGAGCGAGATTCTTGCGCTGGCTGCCGAGCGCGGCTATCTGATGCCGGAAATTCGCACCGCCGTGCGCACTGGCGACACGCTGACCAAAGAGCGCCGCGAGATGTTGAAGCGCCCGCCGCACATCCTGGTCACCACGCCCGAGTCGCTGTATATCCTGCTCACCGCCAACAGCAGCCGCGTCATCCTTAGCCATGTCGAGACCGTCATCGTCGACGAAATCCATGCGGTCGCCGATGACAAGCGCGGCGCGCACCTCACGATTTCGCTTGAGCGGCTCGACCTGCTGGCGAACGGCCCGACGCGCATCGGCTTGTCGGCGACGCAGAAGCCTATCGAAGAAGTTGCGCATTTTCTGACCGGGGCGAGAGGTCTGGTAGAACGGCCCGTCGGGGCCGCGTCCAGACAGTCTCTTTTTACGAACGAGCCGGCATCAGCCGGCGACACCGATCCTGCCATCGTGAACATCGGCCATCGCCGCCAGCTCGATTTGGCGATTGAAGTTCCGCCGTCGGAACTCGGCCCCATCGCCAGCAACGAAATGTGGGGCGAAATTTACGACCGCATTGCCGAGCTGGCGTTGCAGCATCGCTCGACGCTGGTCTTCGTCAACACGCGACGGCTGGCCGAGCGGGTCACGCTGCACTCTGGGCGAACGCATCGGCGAGGATCAGGTGGCCGCGCATCACGGAAGCCTGTCGCGCAAGTTGCGGCTGGCCGCCGAACGCAAACTGAAGAACGGCGAAGTCCGTCTGCTGGTGGCGACCGCTTCGCTCGAACTTGGTATCGATGTGGGCACCGTCGACCTTGTCTGCCAGATCAACTCGCCGCGCTCGATTGCGGTGACGTTGCAGCGTGTGGGCCGCGCTGGCCACTGGCGCGGAGCCGTTCCCAAGGGCCGCCTGTTCGCCACCACGCGCGACGATCTGCTTGAATGTGCGGCCACGGTGCGCGCGATTCGGCAAGGCGATCTCGACCGCTTGCAAATTCCTGTGTCGCCGCTCGACATCCTGGCGCAACAGATTGTCGCCATGTGCAGCTGCGAGGATTGGGACGAAGACGCGCTCTTCGAATTCATGCGGCGCGCGTATCCGTATCGCGAGCTGAAGCGCGAAGAGTACGACCGCATTCTGGAAATGTTGTCGAACGGAATTGCGGCGAAACGCGGGCGCTATGGCGCGTATCTGTTTCGCGACATGGTGAACCGGCGGCTGCGCGCGCGTCGCGGTGCGCGGTTGGCGGCCATCACCAGCGGCGGCGCAATTCCGGATAACGCTTTGTACACCGTGCTGGCGCGGCCGGAAGAGGTTGTCGTCGGCACGGTCGACGAGGACTTCGCGGTCGAGAGCAACGCCGGCGACATCATGCTGCTGGGCAACACATCGTGGCGCATTCATCGCGTCGAATCGCATTCGGCGCGGCTGGTGGTGGAAGACGCGCATGGCGCTGCTCCGACGATTCCGTTCTGGCGCGGCGAAGCTCCGGCGCGCACGGATGAGCTGTCGGCGCATGTGGGCGAGTTGCGCGAACGCATCAGCGCGCTGACGCCGAATACCGCGCCGCTGCCGGTGCCGATGAATCCCGAGCTGGACGAAGTTCGCGCCGAGCGGATCAGCAACTTCGAAACTACCGACCGGCAATTGCTGGGGAAAGGCGCGCCTTCAGAGGCGTCTTTTGCGACCGGCGGATGATGTTCGAGGGGCGCACCAGGCGGATCGACTCCTTTGAGAAGGCGGCTGCAGCGGCTTCAGGTGGCGGCCGTCAGCCGCGTCCAGCCAGCCTATCAAGAACTGAGCCGGCTTCAGCCGGCGACACTCCCCGCCACCGGCTGCGCGGCCTTGAATCCAGTCCCGAGGTCCAGACTGCTGTCGCTTGGCTGAAGGACGAATGTGGTCTCGACGATGCCGGCGCCGAACAACTCGTCGAATACGTTGTCACCGGCCGCGCCGTGCTGGGCGATGTTCCCACGCAGCAGACCATCATCGCCGAACGCTTCTTCGACGAAGGCGGCGGCATGCAGCTCATCATCCACGCGCCCTTCGGCGGCCGCATCAACAAGGCCTGGGGACTGGCGCTGCGCAAGCGCTTCTGCCGCTCCTTCAATTTTGAGTTGCAGGCTGCTGCAACTGACAACGGCCTCAACATCGCGCTGGCCGAGCAGCACAGTTTTCCGCTCGGCGATGTCTTCCACTATCTGCAGAACGAAACCGTGCAGGAGATTCTGGAGCAGGCGGCGCTGGCTTCGCCCATTTTTGCCACGCGCTGGCGCTGGGACGCCAACCGCTCGCTCGCGCTGCTGCGCTTTCAGGGTGGCAAGAAAGTTCCGCCGCCGATCCAGCGCATTCGCAGCGACGATCTTCTGGCCTCGGTTTTTCCCGACGTGGCCGCCTGCCAGGAAAACATCGAAGGCGACATCAAGATTCCCGATCATCCGCTGATCGCCGAGGTGATGAAAGATGTCCTCACCGAAGCCATGGACATCGATGGTCTGCGCCGCGTGATCGAGGGCATTCGCACCGGCGCGATCCGTTGTCTCGCGGTGGATACGCCGGTGCCGTCGCAGTTTTCGCACGAGATCCTGAATGCGAATCCGTATGCCTTCCTCGACGACGCTCCGCTGGAGGAGCGGCGCGCCCGTGCGGTACAGATGCGGCGCATGTTGCCCGAAGCCGTGCTCAACGAAGTGGGCCGGCTCGATCAGACGGCGATTGCACGCGTCAGCGAAGAGGCGCGGCCGGATGTTCGCGATGCCGATGAGCTGCACGACACGCTGCAAACCCTGGTCGCGCTGCCGGCGGAGCTGCCTGATCACGATTGGCAGGAAGCGGTGGCAAGCTGGTCTCCGCTGCTGGCCGAGCTGATGGAAGGCTGGCGTGTGGTGGTAGCCAGCGTACCGATGCAAACGGGCATTTCGTTCCGCGATGCGAAAATCCCCACCCAAGCAAAAGAGGCTTGGATGGGGCACCCTTTATCCACCGACGATCTTGGTGCGGGCGATGATCGGGTAGAGCGGACGTTCCGGTCCGCGTCCAGCCAGCCTATCAATGAGAATGAGCCGGCTTCAGCCGGCGGGCTAAAGCCCGAAGAAAAAAATAGTGGAAGCGCGGGACGCGAACCTGAAGGTTCGCTCTACCCGAACAAAGCGACTTCTGCGGCAACTGAGGCTTTTCGAAGGGGCGCAGCTTCAGCTGCGCCGTCAGCGCTCAGTATGAATCCCGAGCCGGCTTTAGCCGGCGGCACCACGCGCTACTATGTCGCCTCGGAACGGGCCAAAGACTTTGCCTTGATCTTCCCGGACGCGCGGTTTGATGTCGCGCCTCCCGACCTGCCATCGCAAATCGCTTCGCGCGACGACGCCATCCTCGCCATGATGAGTGGCTGGATGATGCATTCCGGCCCTGTTACCTCGACGGCGTTGTCGTATCGCCTGGGATTGCCCCTCGCCGATGTGGACAAAGCTTTACTCCGCCTGGAAATGGCAGGAACAATTCTGCGGGGGAATTTCACCGGACTGAACTCGAAAACCCCCGCCCAAGCAAGCCCGGCTTGGACGGGGCACCCGGGCGCCAGCGTCCAAAAAGAATTGATAGCCCACGAGTCGATATCTGACACTGTGTCACTCCCACAAAGTGGGATAGAGTGGTGTGAGCGGCGGCTGCTGGCGCGCATCCATCACTTGACGGTGGCAACCTTGCGCAAGCAGGTCGAGCCGGTTACGGCCGCGCAGTTCATGCGCTGGCTTTTGCGCTGGCAGCATCTTGCGCCGCAGACGCAGCTGGCGGGCGAACGCGGCCTGCTGGAAGCTCTGCGGCAGTTGCAGGGGTTCGAGATCCCGGCCAACGCGTGGGAGAAGCAGATACTGGCCTCGCGCATGAGCGACTACGATCCCGCGGCGCTTGACCAGCTTTGTTTGAGCGGAGCCGTTGGCTGGGGACGACTGTCGCCGCATCCGGCCACACTGGAGGATGCCGGCGAAGGCCGCCGCCGCGTGGTTCCCACCAGCGTTGCGCCCATCACCTTCTTCCTGCGCGAAGAGTGCGACTGGATGCAGCCGCGCCTCGAAGACGACGAGCAGACCTTTGAGCGCGTGCTGAGCGAGGGAGCCTGCGTCGTGCTCCAGTATTTGCGGCGGCGGGGTGCGTCGTTCTTCGCCGACATCGTGCGCAGCACCGGCAAGCTGAAAGCTGAAATCGAGACCGCCTTGTGGGAGTTGGTCGCGGCCGGCATGGTCACCGCCGACGGCTTCGACAACCTGCGCTCGCTGATCAATCCCGAGGCGGCGACTGGCGCCCGCGGCCATCAAGGCGGCGCGGCCGCGGCACACACCCGGTCGCTGGTCGCTGCTCTATCCTGCCGAGGGTTCGGACCGCAACCGGGTTGCCGAGGCTACCTGCTGGATGCTGCTGCGCCGTTACGGCGTGGTGTTTCGCGAGATGCTGGCGCGCGAGTCGAACCTGCCTAAGTGGCGCGATTTGCTGATCGCGTTCCGGCGGCTGGAAGATCGCGGTGAAGTGCGCGGCGGCCGCTTCGTCAGCGGATTTCTGGGTGAACAGTTTGCGTTGCCGGAAGCGGTGGAGTCGTTGCGCGCCATGCGTAATCTGTCAGCGAGCGGGGAAGTCGTGACCATCTCTGCCGCCGATCCGCTGAACCTCGCCGGCTTCATCGTGCCCGGCGAGCGCGTGCCCGCCATCTCAGGCAAGTACGTGAGCTTCCGCGATGGCGTTGCCGTGGGGGCGGCGGATGAATCGGATGAAGCGCACTTTTCCGCTGCCGGCGGAGTCGCTGCGCCATGACGCAAAACGAGGATTCGTTGGTCGAGGGCATCGACTACTACATGGAAGACGGCTTCATGGTCTTTACCGCGATTTATCTAAAGCGGCGAGGATATTGCTGCCAGTCAGGGTGCCGGCACTGCCCGTATGGGTTCGTGAAGGAAAGGGAGACGCGGGGGTAGGGGTCCCTCGGCTCGCTGCGCTCGCTCGGGATGACAGGGTTATAAACGCTCGTTGATTTTGTTTCGCGAGCCGGAACAGCAGGTCCCTCCGCTCCGGTCGGGATGACAACAGAAAGTGGTGTGCTGCTGTCGGGATGACGCATCAAAAAAGGGAATCGTTCTCGGTATGCAAACCCCGCACGGTGACCAGGCAAAAATGAAAGCGGGCGCGTGGCCCGCTTCGCTAGTGTCTGACAATTCCAGAACGTCTACGTTGAAGTGAGAACCATTCCAAAACGTCTACGCTGGGCAATCCATTCCGCAACATTTATCCGTGTGGGCTGACGTGCTCCGGCTGGATCTTGTAGATCACGCGCTGCTCGCCCGGCTGCGCAAAAGGATACTTGTCTTTGTCCAGATACTTTTTCGCCAGCTTGTCGATGAGTTGATCGGCGCCGTTCTGCGTGATCTCGGTAACCTTGCCGCGAACTTCAAGGTACCGATACGGATTATCGGGATCGATGAGCGTGATGGCCACGCGCGGATCTTTGCGCAGGTTCTTGTCCTTCTGGCGGCCCAATGCGGAGTTGACCAGCACTTTGCCGTCGGCGAAATCCACCCACACGGGCGTGGTTTGCGGGCTGCCATCGGGCATGAGGGTGGTGAAGCTGCCAAACGCTTTCTTCTTGAACAGGTCGAGATAATTTTCGGGGATAGAAGCGGACATGATGATCTCCTTGCTGATTTCGAGCGCGGTGTAGAGGTGCAACCAGAAATTGGATTCAGCAACCATTGTAAGAGGTGCAAAGGGATTGAGCGAATAGGCCGGGATCGGGGTTAGGGAAAGTCTGGGCAAGTGTGTCGATGGTACAGCGGCGCTTCAGCGCCGCGTCAAAGCTGATGTAAGTGCGGAGGGCTTTCAGTGAGTGCGTGAGAACCTATGTCGTCCCTACGGGACTCGGAATAATTTCCCACCTACCCAGCACTCCGCCGTCCCACCCCAATTCGCGCAAAAGCAGCGCGAATCGAGGACCCCGGTTCGGCTGCGTGCTGGGCTAAACTGTTTCGCGCCTACGGCGCTGGTTTCTTGGCCGTTCTATTCCATCGCCGATGCGAAACTCCAGTTCCCACGCAGCACTTCACCCTCGACCGCACTGCGAGCCTGGATTAGAGACTCTTCGTGGGCAAAGCTGGAGTGACGGGGGCCTGCGCGTCGGCTACTTGTTGGCGTATTGGCTCTTGAAGGTGTTGGCCTGGTCGAGCGCGCGGTACGAGTCGGGGAGGTCGCCGAGGTCGCGATAAGCGACGCTCATGTTTTTCAGGACCTGATATTTGTACGCCGAATCTTTGAGTGGCTGGTCCTGGGTCAAGTCGATCACTTGCTGATAATGCTGGATGGCCTGCCGCAGGTCGCCAAGTTTGTGCTCGCAGATCGCCAGATTCAGGATAGTTCGCGAAGCGCGATTCCAGTGCGACGGCGAGTCCGGTGGAGTCAGCTCGACCGCCGCGCGCAAATGTGGGAGCGCCTCGGTCAGTCGGTCATCGTCCATCAGAACCAGGCCGAGGTTGCCTTCGGCGATGTCGTTCCCGGTCGTAACCGCGAGGGCGCGCGTCCACAGCGCATAGCTGTCCTGCCAGTAGTTGAGCTGGCGATGCGTTACCGCGCTGAGAGCAAGCAACACTGCAACGCAGGCCACGGCCAGCGCGACGGAGCTTGCGCGCAGTTTGGGCGATGACGGCGGCGCGTGCTCGCCCGCTCTGCCCTTTGCGTCGACCAAATCTGCGATGCCCCAGCAGGCCATGATGAACAGTCCGATGAACGGCAGATAGGCATAGCGGTCGGCCATGGCCTGCCGGCCAACTTGGACGAGGCCGATCATCGGCACCAGCGTTCCCAGGAACCACAGCCATCCGACGATCAGATAGCGCCGGCTGCGAGCGGTCGCAATCACCAGCGCGCTGATGACCAGCAGGCAGAGCAGCGACACGATGATTTGCGAAGTGGGCGGCAATCCTGCGGAGTGCGGATAAAGAACTGCGAGACGCGATGGCCAGATGGCTTTGCCGACATACCAGGCGTAGGAGGTGATCGCGGTCGCCAGCCGCACCGCGAGAGGATACGGCCGGGCGTTCTCCTGCTGCGCGTGCATGGTGATGATGGCGCTGCCCGCGGCAATCGCCAGCAGCGGCACTTTTTCCAGCAGCAGCCAACTAAAACTTTTCGCGGGAATCGCCGCGGCGCCGGCGCGCGCGTCGCTCGAGTCTGCAAACATGCGTTCGAGCGGCCAGTAGTCCCACAGCAACAGGACGAGCGGCAAGGTGATGACTTGCGGCTTCGACATCAGGCCCAGCGCAAACAGCACGGCCACCACGGCGTAGCGATCGGCTCGCGGTTTCTGCGCGTACCAGCGCCAGGCTCCGAGGGCGAGCAGAAAAAACAGCATGCTCAGCAGGTTCTTGCGCTCGGCCACCCAGGCTACCGATTCAACGTTGATAGGGTGCAGCGCAAACAGGGCGGCCACCATGAAGCTGCGGCCGGTGTAGCCGGTTGCGCGCAGCAAAACCCAGAACAGCAGCAGCACGTTCAACACATGGAACAACAGGTTCACATCGTGATGCCGGCCGGCGTTCAGGTAGAACAGCTGGCAATCGAGGGCGTGCGAGAACCAGGTCAGCGGATGCCAGTTGGCTTCATAAGAAGTGGTGAAGGCCCACTTCACCAGGTCGGCATCGAAGCCATACTTGACGTGGAAATTGTCGGTGACGTACGCGGCGTCATCGTAATCGACAAACTGAAAATGGCCGACAGGGAAGTACACGGCCACGGCCGCCGTCACCAGAAGAAGCCCCAAAATCAATTTCCAGGCGCGACTGTGATTCACCAAGGCTCTCCCGTTTGTCGGACTTCGGTTGGTTGCAGATGGGCTGGCTGTCAGCTTCTCCACTTTAACAAACCGGAGCGCGTTATCTGGTGCAACTAGCTTGGCCTGATTGCGGACTTGCGCCCGACGGACAAGCTGCGCGCGGCGGATGGTAGTCTGGTCGAGACCTTGGAGCGGCGAATGCGTTGCGCTTTTGTCGCGCAAGATCCCGACAACGGTTGCAGCGCCGTTCGTTCCTCATGACAATCATCGCCTGGCAAGGCCGCAATCCCTCGCGCAAGGCGCGTTTCGCCGCCTGGTTGCTGCTGTTGATTCCGGTCGTGGTTGCGATTCTCTATCCCTTTGCCCAGGATTATTTGCGCGCGGCCTCACTGCTGGAGCGTATCTCCGATCCGCACGCGACGGGATGGATCGCCAACTACGATGTGCGTCCGGTGGAAGTGCGCGATACCACGTTCGAGTTTCGCGGCAGCGAAATTCCGGCGCGATTTTATTTGCCGCGAGGCGTTGCCTTCGCGCCCGGCATCGTCGTGGTGCACGGAATGCATTATCTCGGCATCGATGAGCCGCGACTGGTAGGCTTTGCGCGATCGCTGGCGGCCAGCGGCTTTTTCGTAATGACGCCGCTGGTGCCGGGCATTGCCGACTACCGGGTGCGCGCGGAGTCGGCCGACGTCATCGGCACAGCCGCGCAGAACTTCGCGCAGCAGCTGAGCGTGCCCAAGGTTGGCATCCTGGGAATCAGCTTCTCGGGCGGGCTGTCGCTGCTGGCGGCCAGCGATGATCGCTATGCGCCGTCCATCGCGTGGGTAGCGTCGGTTGGCGGCTATTACGATCTGGCGCACGTGCTGCGCTTTTTCGCCACGGGCGAAGCGGTGCGGCCGGACGGCTCGGTCGAGCACCTTGCGCCGCACGAGTACGGGCCGCTGATCGTGGTGTACGACGAGCCGCAGGATTTTTTTTCGCCGCCGGATGCGTCCAAGGCTCACGATGCGTTGAAGGTGCTGCTCGCGGGAGACGGCAAGGGGTCGGAAGCGATCGCGAAGACCATGACGCTGCCGGGTCAGGAAATCATGCAGCGCATTTATCACAAGCAGCGCCAGAGTTTCGCGCCGGCGATTCTGGCCGAGATCGACAAGCGCAGCGACGAGCTGGCTGCGGCGTCGCCCGCCGGACATCTGCGGTTTCTACGCGCGCCAGTGTTGCTGCTGCATGGGTCGGACGACAACATTATTCCGCCGACGGAGTTGCTGTGGCTCAGGCGTGATATTCCGGCGGCGTATCTGGACGCGGCGTTGATCAGCCCGGCCATCGGTCACGTCGAGGTAGGGACGAAGGCGACGTGGTGGGAGCGGCTGGCCCTTGTACACTGGATGGCGGTGATGATCCGGGAGGCGCGCAACACCGCCGGCGGCAAAGATCCGGCAAACATGCCGGCAGGGGTTTGGTTGATGCGGTGTGGTGGCGCCGGCTGAAATTTGTGCGGTGGGTTTTGACGCCGGTGCGAGCGTTTGCGCGAGAGCATCTGTCGTCCCTACGGGACTCGGATAATTTTTCCGCGCTACCCAGCACTCCGCCGCTCCTTCCCAATTCGCGCAACGACGGCGCGAATCGGGGCGCCGGATCGACTGGGTGCTGGGCTAGATTATTTCGCGCCTACGGCGCTTCGATTTTTGGCCTTTGTACTGCACCGACAATGGGAGCTCCGGTTTTCAGGCAAAACAGCAGAGGCGGGCTCTACCGTTTCTCGCCGCGGCGGAACTGAAGGCACGCTTTACCACTGAGTTATGGTGACGCTTCACGACATCGAACACGCGCAGGAGCGGCTGCGAGGCATCGCGGTACGCACGCCGCTGATTGCCTACTTTCCTCCGGCCGACACGGAAATCCAGCGCGGCCGCCTCTGGTTGAAGCCGGAGAGCTTTCAGCCTATCGGTTCATTCAAGCTGCGCGGCGCGTACAACAAGATTGCTTCGCTCGCCGACGAAGAGCGGCAACGCGGCGTCATTTCGTATTCCAGCGGCAATCACGCGCAAGGCGTGGCTTATGCGGCGCGAGCTCTCGGCGTGAAGGCTGTCATCGTGATGCCGCGCAACGCGCCGCGGCTCAAGGTCGAGGCCACCGCCGCACTGGGCGCCGAGATTGTTACGGTTGGCCCGGCCAGCACCGAGCGTCTGCAAAAAGCCGAGGAGCTTGCCCGCCAGCACGGATACGTCATTGTGCCGCCTTACAACGACGAGCAGATCATCGCCGGCCAGGGAACCGTTGGCCTGGAAATTTTGCAGGACTGTCCCAACGTCGAGCTGGTGCTGGTGCCATCGGGCGGCGGAGGGTTGATCAGCGGCGTCTCGTCGGCGCTCAAGCTGAGCGGCTCGCGTGCGAAGGTCGTCGGGGTCGAGCCCGAGCTGGCTAACGATGCGCAGCAAAGTTTTCGCAGCGGCAAGATCGTGGAGCTGCCGGCCGAGCGCGTGTCCAGCACACTGGCTGATGGGCTGCGCACCCAGTCGATCGGGCCTATCAACTTCGAACACATTCGCAGCTTTGTGGACGACATGATCACGGTCACCGAAGACGAGATCCGTTCGGCGATGCGGCGGATGGTGAGCGGGGCGCGGATTGTCGCCGAGCCTAGTGGCGCGGTCACGCTGGCGGCGTGGCTGTTTCACGCGAAGGAGCTGCCGGAGTCGAAGGAAACGGTTGCCGTGGTCAGCGGCGGCAACGTCGATCCTCAATTGCTGGCGCAGGTTTTGGATGAAGTGTCCACATCCGGATAGTCGCCGCCGTGGCGTCTATGTAACAGTCTCGGAGTGAGTTGGCGTTTCCTGCGGTAAAGCCTTTCCGTGAATGTGCAAAGTTTTGCAACCCCGCATTTGAGTACTACTACCTCCTGCGAACAGTCCAATTACTATCGGTGCCGTAGTACCTGATGGTTAGAGCTCCTGCCCAAAAAACTGCTCTTTGGAAGCAGAACTGCTGCTCATCTTTCGTTACACTGTTTTCCAGACAGCTCCAAGCAAATCATTTCTTCTCCTTCTACTACCAGTGAGCGGAGATGTGTGTGAGCGTCCAGTCTAAGCACTGTCTAGGTTGAAAGGTTTGCCAATTTGTTTCGGGACCTGAGGGAATTAGTCAGCACACGAGTACTTCTCAACATTTTTGTGGCAGGCGTTTTGAGCGTGGCGGGCCACGCCCAGGAAGCCGCCAAGCCAACTTCCGTTAGTCCACCTCCGCCCAGCACGGCCAACAACACTCCGCCCAGTGAACGAGTCGTACTGAAAGTTGGAGATACCAAGATTACGCAAGCGGCCTTCGAAAAGATGATCAGCGTACTAGAGCAGCAGCAGGGTCCGGCCGACATCAGTCGCCAGACGCTGGGCGACAATTTTGCTTCGCTCATCATGCTGGCGCAGCAGGCGACCGCCAATCATCTGGACACCTCGCCTGAGGTGCTGGAGCAGTTGTCGATTGATCGCACGCAGATTCTTTCGAATGCCGAGTTCGCACGCCTGAAGGCAGAAGCTAAACCGACGCCCCAGGAGATCAGCGATTTCTATAACTCGCATCAGGAAGATTTCGAGACCGTACAAGTTCGCAGACTCTTCGTGTGGATCAAGCCCGAAGGCGCTAAAGATGGCCGAGGCCTGAGTCAACAGGAAGCCACGGCGCTGGTCGCCGCGATTCAGCAAGCTACCGCCGCGGGCAGCGACACCACCAAACTGGTTGCCAAATACAACAATGACACCGTCGTCTTCGATGTTCAGCCCCTAACCTTTCAACGCGGAGAGATGCCGCCAGCCATGGAGAAGGCGGCATTCAGCCTAACCAAACCAGGTCAGTGGGTCCAGTTGGACAAGACTCCCGAGAACCTGGTTTACCTCGAACTGATCGGGCGCGGCCATCGCGAGTTGAAGGATATGTCCCCCTCGATCGAGAAAAAACTGCAAGCTCAAAAATTGCACGCGGAGTTGGATGAGCTGAAGAAGAAGTCGGGCGTCTGGATGGACGAAACCTACTTCGCCAGCAACACTTCATCATCCTCTGAGAAATCTCATTCGGACGCTTCGGGCCAAAGTAAAACAGCACGAGAGGACAAAGATGCAGACAAACAGAACTAAAGCGCTCTGGTATTTTGCGCTACCGATGCTCGTACTGGTAGCTTGTGTTTTCCAACCGCAGGCGCAAGCTCAGATGACTTCGCGCGGCATCGCCTGCTCGGATATCGCTAAGTATCAGCTGTTGAAGCAGGACAACATGGGCGCCGGCCTGGCCCTGATTGAGTGCGGTGTGGTGCAGGGTGGCAAGGCAGAGGGATATTCATCGGACGAGATCGCGGAGCCACAGCCGCCTAACGTTCTGGTAAGCAATCGCACCTGCAGCTCCAACAGCAGCTGCACCCACAGCGAAAGCATGGTGTGGCGCAGCACTCGCGTGGGTGACAACACCGTCGTGGTTAACTACAACGACGATTACACGAACGGAAACAACTATTCCGGCACGTCGTATTCGACCGACGGTGGCCAGACTTACACCCAGATCATTCCGCCTCCGTTCGCCTCCGGACACGGCAGCAACTACGGCGATCCACTGGTGGTCTTCAACAGCAAGCTGAACAAGTGGTTCGCCGGCGATCTGGCCAGCGGCTGCGGCGGTTTCGGACTGGGCTCCTGGAGCTCGAGCGATGGCATCAACTGGACCACGTCTGCCTGTATTCATAACGGCTCCAACGACGACCGTCCCTCGATGTGGGTCGACAATAACGCGTTCAGCCGGAAGTACGGCCGCATGTATGTGTCCTACAACAATTTCAATGTGGGCGGCGGCGATCTGGAAGTCGTTTACTCCGATGATGGCAACACCTGGAGCACGCCGGTCGTAGTCAACAACGGCAACACCTTCATTCGTGACGTACAGATTACGGGGACGTTGCCTGGTCCGCCTCCGCCTAGTGCCGGCTACACCAGCACCGTCTTCCTGGCAGGTATGGACGAGGGTGGTGGTGGTGGCAACACGCGCCAGAATCTCATGTACCGCTCCGTCGATGGCGGCGTTACCTGGACTTCTGTCACCCTGGGTCCGCGCTTCAATCCGGTCGGCGACCCCGGCACCTGCGGCTACTTCGAGAAAGTTAACCCGATCTGGCGGCATATGGGATGGGGAGAGCCTGGAGTCGGCCCTAACGGCGTCGTGCACTACACCTACGCCGGCAAGGGACAAGCTTCTGGCGACAACGGCGACATCTACTACGTTCGCTCAGCCGATAACGGCCTGACCTGGTCGACGCCCATCAAACTGAACGATGATGCGGGCGGCCAGTACAAGACTCAGTGGATGCCTTCCCTCTCCGTCAACTACAACCTGGCGGCGTTCACCCAGCCGGAAGATGTAACCGTCTCCTGGTATGACCGTCGCGCTGCCACCAGCGCGTGCAACAACGTTACCGATCCGGGATGCAGCTATCAGCGCTATGGCGTGCAGTCGCATGACAACGGTATGACCTGGGCGCCCAACATCCAGATCAGCACCGGCATTATTCCTCAGCCAGCGCAGGATGATCCGTTCATCCAGAGCTGCTACGCCGGGGACTACGACTACAGCACCGCGTACCAGGGCAACGCCTACGTAACCTGGACCGATGGCCGCGTTTCGGTTGGCGGCGTCAACGTTCAGGACGTAGAGTTCGCCGCTGTTCCGGAACCGTAAAACTCGATCTGACAGCGATGTCAGCACAAGGAAGGGCAGCCTAGCGGTTGCCCTTTTTTATTTGGTGCTCGGGGAATTGGAGGAAGGTCTGAAAAACTACATCGCCGGCACTGCAGCAGTTCCACCTCCCAGTGACACGAGCGGGTTGTCGGCAGAGCGGAGCGTCATTCGCGCGTCGAAACAACCGTGGCGCTGGTAGAGCGGCGCTTCAGCGCCGCGTCGAGGCTGAGGCAATGCGACGGGCTATGCGACGGCAATGCGACGGGCTTCAGAGAATCTGTCGCATCCGGAGAACGAGTTTCGTCATGGCACAGACAGCCGGAATGGCGACTCGGCCAGCCGCGCAGCGGCGCCATTTGTGTTAGCCGCGGGCGTGAGCCCGCGGTGGAGTGGGGGAAATGTCGTTGAGCCGCGGAGCGGCGGCACAGCTACCGCAGAGGACGGCAGACCGCAGCTCCGGACAGCAGATCCATTCGACTCCGCAGCCGCCGGCCCGCAAAATCGGCGGGCCGAAATTCCTGGCGGCCGTTGCGCTCAGGATGACACGCTTAGAATATGCGCTTCCGCTGCGGATAATCTCAAGGATTGCGCTAGCGCCAAGGATGACAAATCTTAAAAATCACGCCAGTGCTCAGAATGACATATCCGCGTGACAACGGCGTTCCTCACGCGGACACTTCAGCCTCGGATCGAAATTGCAGTCTAGTGTGGCACGGCGCAACCCTAAATCTTTAAGATTTATTGAGGTGGTTCGTGAAAGCAGAATACAAGGAAGGCCCGGAAGCAAGAGAAAAATAATAACTAGTTCCAGAACACAGGGTCGATTGCCAAGTTCGTACATTTCGTGGATGAGCACCACAAGGTTATGACACAGCACTTTACAGAGCGTTTCGTTGACCATCGCAACATCGGTCTTGCTGCGCAAGCGCGTCGCCAAATTTGCGCTTCATCATCGAGAAGGTGGATTCGACGTTAGACCGCAGGTGATAGTGCTGTAAGAAGTGATCCTTGCGGAATATGAAGTAGTGGAGCATTTGCTCGAACGTTCCACCAGCCTTGCCTTTGGCCGAACGCTCGATGAACGGAGATTGGCAGACCGCAAGATTCACGCGCGGCACGTATGCCGCCGGCTGAAAGCCGGCTCGGGTCGAAATAAAGGCGTGGACGCTGGCCTGAAGGCCAGCTCTACCTGAAAGCTGCAACGAAGAGGCAAAGCTAGTCGTACAGCTACTTGCGCGTCTTCGGCGGTAATTTCTACATGTCAATATGGCGAAACACAACAAGAGGCCGTAATCCCATGAAGGCATAGCCGGATATAAATTCCTGGAAAACCGGCGTTTACCCTGTCCAATATGCTAGTCTGGAAGTAGAGATGCAAACAAAACTTCCCAGCCAAGCCGGCTGGGATTTGTATTTGAGCCACATTGACCATGGCTGAGGGCCTGTCCTTCTCCCAGGGCGGCCGATTTCCCTCGGCGGCTGAACAGTTTGCTGAAAAAGTCGCGAAAGCAGATTCCTCGTGGGCTGAAGCCCAATCGGAATCACAAAAACAAAGGACCTGGACGGCGCACCTGAAGGTGCGCCCCTTCAAAGACGAATCAAACTCGAGTTTTTCAGCAGTCTGTGAAGCCTGTGTGATTTGCGGTATTTAGGGCACGGCTGAACAGTGTGCTGAAAAACTCGGGCAACGCCCGTGTCGCCGGCTGAAGCCGGCTATGAAAACGGTAAATAAACGACTTAGACGCTGGCCTAAGGCCACTCTACCTACCGATGATTGAAAGTCTTAGACGCTGGCTTGAAGTGTCTGCGTGAGAACCTCTGCCGTCCCTACGGGACTCGTATAAATTTCCCACTTACCCAGCACTCCGCCATCCCACCCCAATTCGCGCAAAAGCGGCGCGACTTGGGGACCCCGGTTCGGCTGCGTGCTGGGCTGAGCTCTTCCGCGCCTACGGCGCTGGTTTCTCGGCCGCTGTACTCCACCGCCAACCGAAACTCCAGTTCTCACGCAGACACTGAAGGCCCGCTCTACCCGCGATACCACCACAGTCGAGGTTTTTCAGCAAACTGTGAAGCCGAGCCCTTTCAAAGATGAGACTCGATCAGAGTCTGCTCGCCGTCGGCCGTGTTTTCATGGGAGTGACCCTCGCCGGCTCCCATCAACCTGCAAAATCAGCTATGTTGGTTGCACAGATCAGGAGTAACCACGTGTTTCTAAAAGCCATTCTTCGCGGCGCCTGCTGGGCGCTGCTGGTCGCCGTTGCTGTGCCAGGTTTCGCCATCGAGCGCGGCATCATGATTCGCGAGGGCGTGATTTACGTTGCGCCCAATACCTCGTCGGACAAAATTTCCAATATCAGCCGCGGCCGCGAAGTCGCCGTGATGGAGCGCTCGCCGGGCTGGGTGAATGTGGTGGGCACCGTCGAGGTCAGTCCTGATCCGGAAAACGAAAGCGACCGCAACGTTACCGGATGGATCATGGACAAGGGCGTCATCACCACCAGCACTCCCGATGGCGACAAGATCGTCTTTGGCGAGGCGGTGGACTCCGAGATGGAAGCCAGCAAGCGCGATGGACGTCGCGGGGCGGCGCAAGATGCGTTGCGGCTTTACGCGCGCCTGGCTGAGTACTTCCCGCAATCACCTCTGGCGCCCGAAGCGCTGTATCGCGCCGCCGATATTCGCTGGCAGATTGATGCTGCCGACATCAACAGCCGGCCATCGGCCAAGATGCGCGATCCCGATCTGCGCGCGCAGATCGACGAAGACCACATGCGCAAGGTGATGAAGAAGTATCCCCACACCAAGTGGGCGGACCTGGCTGCCTATCACCTGATCGACAACAAACTGTGCGGCGAATGGGAGGCTCTGGCCAAGTGTCCCGAGCTGGAAGCCGCGCTCTATGTGAAATATGCCGACGAGTATCCGCAGTCGCCCAAGACACCCGAGTCGTTGTACAAGGCGGCCTGGCGCTATTCGGCGCTGATCGAGATCTACAACAGCCAACAATGATCCGAAAAAAGCTGACGAGTCGGCGGCGCGTTCGCTCAGCCTGGCCAAGAAACTAGTTGCGCAATACCCGAACGACACGAACTGGTCGGCGCGCGGCGATCGTCTGATATACATGGTGACGAATAAAATTCCAACCTGGGGCAACACGGTGCAGTAGGTAGCGACCGTCCCGGAGGCTGCTTGAACGACTACTTCTTGTCTGTGGTGCTGGGAATCATCGAAGGTCTCACCGAATTTCTTCCCGTCAGTTCCACGGCACATCTGCGCATCTCCGAAGCGTTGTTGGGCATTGATCTGGGCAACGGCTACTGGAAGATGTTTTCCATCGTCATCCAGTTAGGTGCGATCCTGTGCCTGCCGATTTATTTTCGGGCGCGCATCGCGGAATTCCTGCACGATTTTCCGCAGGGCAAGCGCGGCGATCGCACCATCCTCACGCATCCGCTGAGCCTGACCATCATCGCGTTCGTCACTACCGCGATTCCGGCTTTCCTGCTGACCAAGGTGATTGGCAAGCATCTGGAGAACCTCAAAATTATGGGCTTGTCGCTGATTATCGGCGGCATCGTGATGTGGGTGGTCGACGCCATCTACGAACGCTCGCAGCACAAGGCGTTCGCCCGCGGCAAACTCACCGATGACATGGAGGACATGTCGATTGGGCAGGCAGTGTGGATCGGATTCTGCCAGATTTTTTCGGCGGTGTTTCCCGGGACCTCGCGTTCGATGTCGACCATTACCGGCGGCGAACTGGCGGGCATGAGCCGGCCGGCGGCGCTGGAGTTTTCGTTCTTCCTGTCGATTCCGACCATGGTGGTCGCGACTGTCTACGACCTGTTCAAGTCGATGCGGCCGCATCACGGACAGCCGAGCGCGATCGGCGCCATGCCTAGCGATGCTCATTCCTGGGTGGTGCTGATCATTGGATTTGTGGTGTCGTTTATCGTGGCCTACGGCGTGGTGGCGTGGTTCATGAACTGGGTGCGTACGCGCGGCTTCACCGTGTTCGCGATTTACAGGATTATTGTGGGCTTCGCGGTGCTGTACTGGATCGGGCGCGTCTGAGGTTTTCTGAAGGCCCAGGCTGACAGGGGATTCGCGAAGTAGGCGGGAGCCTAAGAGAACGCACAGAGGCGGAGGCAGGCGATATTCCCCCGCCCGACGCGTTCACCTACGAACAGCAACTACTGCTGGGGCGTGGTGGTTGTCGTGGTTGTGCTCGAACTGCTAGGCGGCGGAGTGGTGTTCGTGGTTGTGGTGTCGGTCTGCTGCGTCGTCTTCTGATGATGGTGTTTGGACTTGGTCGTAGTGTGGGTCGTCTGCGTCGTTTCCGACTGCGGCTGAGCCGGGGTGTTCGACGTAGTGGTCGTGGTGCTCTGGGACGGTGCGGTCGCCGAATCCTGGCTCGTGGTGGTCTGGGTGGTTTGCGACTGCGCCATGGCCGACAGGGACAAGGCCGAAGCCAGAATCGCTCCCGTAAGTACTGCGCCAAGCTTCTTGGTTAACATAGATTCTCTTCTCCTTGGAATGCAACGTCAAAAAGCGACAACTGGAATTGAGATGCAGCAGCGAGTGGGTTTCGCCGCACACCTAAGTGTCTGGCACGCTGATTGGGCTCTGCGTATTCCGAACCTGACAGGCAACCAATCCGCCTGATGCGGACTGCTCCAACGGGAGCTATGAATACGAGTTTTTTAGCGGCTTAAAGCCGACTTGATGAGCGACACATATGGGCGATCTATAGCGTCTGCGCGAGAACCTCTGTCGTCCCTGCGGGACTCTGATAATTTTCACGCTACCCAGCACTCCGCCGCCCACCCCAATTTGCGCAAAGGCAGCGCGAATCGGGGGCCCGGCCGGCTGCGTGCTGGGCTAGACTATTTCGCGCCTACGGCGCTGGTTCTTTGGCCGTTGTCCTCCACCGCCAATGCGAGTCTCTAGTTCTCACGCAGACACCGAAGGCCGCCCCTTTCAAAGAGAACTTAGCCAGAATTCCCCTATGACTTGTGGACAAAGAAATTGACAACTGACCGCTGGCAACTGACAACTGGCAACCGACAACTGTTTTTCGACGTCACTACTTCGCCAACTCTTGGGCCTTTATTTCTCACCGCATGACTGGGGTTTCTTGGGATAATCATTTCGCTCTGGTGTATAGGCAGCTCGATCGGTCTTCCGATTGGCGAACCCGCATCGATCATTCTTCCGGATCACGCGCACGGTTTCGCGCGTTCGAGGGTAGTGTCCGCTTGCGGTTGGTGGAGTGGGCATGAGTACTCGAAAGCCGCGCAAATCCGCAGGACGATCGAACGCCAAGATGAATTTCGCTCGCCCATTTACTCCGACGGCCAACCGGCGGCTCAATGAGCTGATCGGCTTCCTGGTGTTTGTCTTCGCGGTCCTCCTTGTCCTCGCACTGGTGTCGTACTCGCCGCTCGATCCCTCGCTGAACACCGCAGCTACGCCGGTTGCGGGCCGACCATCGCATAACTGGATTGGCGTGGTGGGAGCGTTTGGCGCCGATTTGATGCTGCAACTGTTCGGCGTCTCGGCCTTCCTGATTCCCGCATTCCTGGCGATGTATTCCCTGAACTGGTTTCGCTCACGACCTATTAGCGTTCCGTATGCCAAGACGCTGGGCGCCGCAGCGCTGCTGACATTTCTCGCGGGCTTCGTTGGATTGCTGCCCTGGCCGATTCGCTGGATGGGCGTGATTCCATCCGAAGGTCTGCTGGGCCGCATTGTCGCCGACGCGCTGATTCACTACTTCAATGTGGTTGGGGCATACCTGATTTGCGTCGCGGTGATTGCCGTGGCGTTGTATTTATCGACGGCGTTTTCCTTTGGCGCAATCCGCATCTGGTCCCAGACGCGCTTCAGCTTTGCTTATGCAGCGCTCGACCGCTTCGCCGATTGGCGGATGGAGCGCGCGCGCAAGAAGGCCGCAAAAGATCTGGAGAAGAAACGCGCAGCCGCCGCGAATGCGAAGCCGGTTGTGACCGCGCAGCTTGTGCCGAAACGTACCGCGCCGTTTGCTGATGCGGTCGAGCCTGCCGCTGTTCCGGTTGCCGCAGTGCCTGCACCTCCTGCGCCAAATCCGTCTGGCGGGAAGACCGGCATCGATCGCATGTTCGGCAGCGACGATGCTCCGGCTGCCGGGACGCAATCCGGAGTTGAAGGCGTTGCCGAAAACATCGCGGTCACCACTCGTGCCGACAGCACGGTGCATGGCAAGACCACCATGCCGCGACTGGCAGGCAGCTTCAAGTTGCCGTCAACCGCACTGCTGCATCGCGCCGACGAACACAGCGCCATCAACGAACTGGAGCTGAAGAACCTGGCCCAAGTGCTCGGCGAAAAGTGCGGCGAGTTCGACGTGCGTGGCCAAGTGGTGCAGATCAATCCCGGGCCGGTCGTCACGACGTTCGAGTTCAAACCGGAAGCCGGCATCAAGTACAGCCGCGTTACCGGCCTGTGCGACGATCTGTGCCTGGCGCTACGCGCCGAGAGCATTCTCATCGAGCGCATGGCCGGCAAATCGACGGTCGGCATCCAGGTGCCGAATCACCAGCGCGAAACCATCTGGCTGCGCGAAGTGGTAGAGGCGCAAGAATTCCTTGGGTCGAAGTCGAAGCTCACGCTGGCGCTGGGCAAAGACATCAATGGGCGCATCGTGACCGCCGATCTCAATTCCATGCCGCACCTGCTGATCGCGGGCTCGACCGGATCGGGCAAGAGCGTGGCCATCAACGCCTTCATCATGTCGATCCTGTACAAGGCGACGCCGCAGGAAGTGCGCATGATCCTGGTCGATCCCAAGCGGCTGGAGCTGGGCAACTACGAAGGCATCCCGCACTTGCACACGCCGATCATCACCGAGCCTAAGCTGGCGTCGAATGCGCTGCGCAACGCCGTGCGCGAGATGGAGCGCCGGCTGAAGGTGCTTGCCGAAAAAGGTGTGCGCAACATCGATCAGTACAACAAGCTGTTCGACGGCAACACTGCCAGCCTGTTCGACGAGGGCGGCGATGATGCGCGGCCGCTGCCGTACATCGTGATCATCATCGATGAGTTGGCTGACCTGATGATGCTGGACGGGCCGAACGTGGAAGCCTCGATTACGCGACTTGCGCAGATGGCGCGCGCCGTCGGTATTCATCTTGTGCTGGCCACGCAGCGGCCCTCGGTTGACGTCATCACCGGTCTGATCAAGGCGAACTTTCCGGCGCGCATGTCGTTCCGCGTCGCCACCAAGATTGACTCGCGAACCATCCTCGACGCCAACGGCGCTGAAGCGCTGCTGGGACGCGGCGACATGCTATATCTGCCGAATGGATCGGCGCGCGTCCATCGCGTGCATGCTCCGTTCGTCACCGAGAAAGAAATCGCCGCGGTGGTTGAGTTCTGGCGCTCGCAGGGTCAGGCGCAGTATCAGCGGAACTTCCTGGAAGCTCCGCGCGAAGACGGCGATGGAGAAGGTGGCGCTGGAGGCGGCTCGGGCGGCGACGATAACGATGAGCTCTATCAGGATGCAGTACGCATCGTGCTGGAATACGGCAAGGCTTCGACGTCACTGCTGCAACGGCGCTTGCGCGTTGGGTACGGACGCGCGGCCCACCTCATCGACTTGATGGAGCGCGATGGAATTGTCGGCGCAGCCGATGGCCCCAAGCCTCGCGAACTGCTGAAGCGTCCCGACTGGCTGAGCGAAGTCGAAGACGCGCTGCGGTAGGGCATGCCGCTGGCCTTGAAAGGGCGCAGCTTTAACTGCGCCGTCCCGATCCATCGTTGTTGTCATCACGATCGGACTTTAGTCCGCGAGGGATCTGCTTTTCAGCAGAGTGGGTATGTAGTGGCAGACGGACAACGCCCCTTCGTTTGTTTTTGCCGGTCGCCTACTTGTTCTCGGCGAACAGATAGCCTGCCAGCATCTTCTTCATCTCGGCAACGATGCGATCGCGTTCCTCGCGCGTAGGCTGCTCGTAGGCGTAGGCGATCAGCCGCTCTCCCGCCTCGCTGACCACCCGTAGCATCAAGTCGAGCTCCGGCGAGTTGGGAATCTCCAGCCGCTCCAACATGAAATTCTTCAGCAGCGCAGGCAGGCCAACCGTAGGCGATGCCTGGCGTTCCTTGGTCGCGGCGCTGACGTAGCGCCCGAAGGAGATGGTGCGGAAGTCGGGATGCGCGTCCAGGTAAACGATGTAGGCGTCGACCACGCTGTCGAGAATGGCGGCAGGATCGAAGGTCTCGAGGTTGGCGAACTCGCGCTCGAGTGCCTTCATCACCGAGTCTTCGAGGGAAGCGCGGAACTGCTCGACGTGGCGCACCGCGATAGCGTCGATGATGGTCTGCTTGTCGGGGAAGAATCGATAGAGCGCGCCGATGGACAGGCCTGCTTCGGCCGCAATACGTGTGGTGGTCACGTCTTCGAGCGGCATCTGCTCCAGCAGGGAACTGGCGGCGTCTAGCACACGCTGCACGGTCTGCTGGCTGCGCGATTGCACTGGCGTGCGCCGGGCAGTGCGCGAGGGTTCTAAAACTTCGAGTTCGTTGGGGTCAGTCATTGTTTATACGCCAACAATATTGCTGCGGCGCTCCATGAGGACGACATCGCGCCAGCGTCCGGCGAGGCAGCCCAGTCGCTCGCGAATGCCGACCACGCGAAAGCCTTGCTGCTCGTGCAGCTTGATGCTGATCTCGTTTTCGCGCAGGATGCCGGCCTGCAACGTCCAGATTCCTTCCTGCTCGGAAGCGGCGACGAGGGCGTGCAGCAGGTGCGATCCGATCTTTTGTCCGCGGGCGCGCTCGGCGATGTAGACACTCACCTCGGCCACGCCGCCGTAGACGCAGCGACTGGACACCGGGCTAAGAGCGGCCCATCCCACGACTTGGTTACCGTTGGCCGCGACAAGGCGGCAGGAGTGCAGGTGACCGTCGTGCCATTTCTGCCAGTCCGGCAGTGCCGTCTCAAATGTGGCATTACCGGTGGCGATGCCTTCCGCGAAGATCGAGCGCACGGCAGCCCAGTGGTCGGGAGTCATCGGTGCGATCGTAATGGCCTGAGTGGGTGACATGTAAGTCGTTCAGAATGTGTGCGGACATTGACATTATGGCACGGAAACGGTATAAAGCGAAAGAGAGTTCGCGTTCTTGTTAAGGCAGTTTCTTAATGGGATAGGGGTCCTTCGACTCCTCGCCTTGCTCGTCGCTCAGGATGACAGAGTAGTTGTTTCGATTCGAAGCGAAGAGCGAAACGCGACACTAACGAAGGACTGAGCACGGACGCTGAGTGCTGACATCTGATGGCGAAGAGCGACGAGCGCAAAGCTAAGAGCGAAGAGCGACGAGCGCAAAGCTAAGAGCGAAAAGCCAAGAGCGAAAAGCTAAAAGCCAAGAGCCAAGAGCCAAGAGCTAAAACCGGAAGCCGACACACGAGGTAAACGCATGGGTGTTCCTGTATCGCAGATGTGGACGGTGGCGACGTACGTCCTGAAGCAGCGCATCAAGGGGCGCAAGCAGTATCCGCTGGTGCTGATGCTGGAGCCGCTGTTCCGCTGCAATCTGGCCTGCGCCGGCTGCGGCAAGATCCAGTATCCCGCGCACGTGCTCAAGCAAAACCTCTCGCCCGAGGAGTGCTTCCGCGCGGTCGACGAGTGCGGCGCGCCGATGGTGTCGATCCCCGGCGGCGAACCGCTGATGCATCCCCAGATCAAGGAGATCGTCGAAGGGCTGGTCGCGCGCAAGAAGTACATTTACCTCTGCACCAACGCGCTGCTGCTCAAGGAAAAGATCGATCTCTTCACGCCCAGCAAGTACCTCACGTTTTCCGTGCACGTCGACGGCGAGAAAGAGCATCACGATTTCTCGGTGTGCCGCGAGGGCGGATTCGATGTTGCGCTGGACGGCATGAAAGAAGCGTTGCGCCGCGGCTTCCGCGTGACCACCAACACGACGCTCTTCGATGGCGCCGATCCCAACAGCGTGCGCGCCTTCTTCGATCAGATGATGGCGTTGGGCGTCGAGGGCATGATGCTCTCGCCCGGCTACTCGTACGACAAGGCGCCCGACCAGAAGCATTTCCTGGGACGCGCTCGTACGCGGCGGCTATTCCGCGCCATGCTGGCGAACCGCAAGAAGAATTGGGTGTTCAATCAGTCGCCGCTGTTCCTGGAATTTTTGATGGGCAAGCGCGATTATCCGTGCACCCCGTGGGGCATGCCGACCTTCAACCTGTTTGGCTGGCAGAAGCCGTGCTACCTGCTGCAGGACGGCTACGCTGACACCTTCGAAGAGCTGATGCGCGAGACCGAGTGGAGCAAGTACGGCACCGAGAGCGGCAATCCAAAGTGCGCCAATTGCATGGTGCACAGCGGATACGAAGCGTCGGCAGTGAACGATACGTTCGGCTCACTGAGCGGATTTCTGGCGACGGTGCGCGCGACCTTCTCCAGCAAGTACAAAGATGACGAAGCGCTGGCCATGCTGAACGAAACGACCAGGCCGGTGCATACATACAATCCGCTGGTGCAGATCGGTGAGGCGAAGTAGAAAAAATCTTCACCACAGAGGCACCGAGGCACGGAGGAGTTTTTTAGTTTGGTTTCAGGTTAGGACGCGGGTCCTTTTACGGAGTCTTGATTTTGCCGCAGGGTCAACGCGTGAAGGCTCCCACTCAAGGCCAACAGCGGGCCTTGAATGGGGCACCCGTGACTGGGATGGGGCACCCGCAAAGAAAATTCACCACAGAGACACCAAGGCACAGAGGTTTTCTTTATTTTTAGTTTTCTCTGTGTCTCCGTGCCTCTGTGGTGAACAGGAATTTCGGGAAAGGTGAAGAACGAAATTATGAGCGAGCTGCAGCATAATCTGACAGTGGATGATCTTGAAGTCGTAGATGGGCGCGAGCGCGATGCGATCGAAGGCTGGATTCCGGAGCTGGCCACCGAAGCCGAGCTGCGAGATGCGCTGGAGAAAGCATTCGATTATCGCGGCGACGTGACTATCACTCGCAAGGATGGAACGCGGGTGGAAGGCTACATCTTCGATCGCCGCAATGGGGCGACGCTGGATACGTCTGTCGTGAGGCTGATTCCCCAGGACAACACTCAGAAGATTTCTATCGCTTATTCCAATATTGCTGCGCTGACCTTCAGCGGCCGTGACACCGCTGCCGGTAAGAGCTGGGAAGCCTGGGTGCGCAAGTATTGGGAGAAGAAGGCGGCTGGCGAGACCGACATCGCGCTGGAGCCGGAGAGTTTGGAATAGCTTGGCCGTTTGTTAATGATAAGTCCTCTCGCCGAGGGCCCTCAGCTGCTGGAAAAGTCGGGTTTTGCAACGCGCCTAATGCCGCCGGCTTGAAGCCGCTCTGCTTAATAAACAAGAGGCTGAGACGCTGGCCAGAAGTGTCTGCGTGAGAACCTCTGCCGTCCCTACGGGACTCGCATCAATTTCCCACTTACCCAGCACTCCGCCTGCGGCTGCGTGCTGGGCTAAGCTGTTTCGCACCTACGGCGCTGGGTTCTTGACCGCTGTGCTCCATTACCAATGCGAAACCTTGGTTCTCACACAGACACTGAAGGCCAGCTCTACCCGTCCCCTTCAAAGCAACTTAATCAGAGTTTCACCGGACAAGAGACCGGCGCACGCTAGTTGATGCGCACCGCCCGCCAATCGGCGTGGCGTCCGTGAATTCCGTAAAGTCCGGACATGTGGTTGCCGTCGATCTCTCCGCGAAACGTCAGCACATTGCGAGTGACGGTGCTGAATTCGATGTGGTGCCCGTTCACCCTGCCTTCGATCTTGCCCTGCTGATTTGGCCCTTTGAAGTGCCCCGTCAACTGATGCCCGTTCTGATTAATGTGTACGAACTTCTGGACGGTCTGGTTGTTGTTGACGTTCTTCGAATAAATCGTCCAGCTACCCTGCACGTTGTCAGGCGGCACGTCTTGTTGAGGTTGCTGCGCGGCTGAAGAGCCGCTTATGATCGGCAGGGCGAGCATCAACAAAACGAGCAGAGATCTCGGGAAGACGGTTCGCATGGTTGGCTCCGCGAAAACAGGATCGTACGGCAGACAATTCTAGATGGCGTCCAGTGTCAGATCAAAGAAAGGCAACGCCCGCATCAAGCCTTATAAATGCCGGGCTCTTAGCCGTCGTGATAGAACAGCAGATCCCTCGGCGACTAAAGTCGCCTCGAGTCGAACAGCAGATCGCTCGGCGACTAAGTCGCCTCGGGATGACAAGTTAACAGAGACGTGACGGCGCAGCTAAAGCTGCGCCCCTTCAAATCAGGTTACATTTCGCCCAAATCAGGTTACATTTCGCCTAAGTCACGTTACATTTTGTCCAAGTCGCGTCACATCTCGTCGATGGCCTTGGCGGCGGCGTTGATGGCGTCGGTAACTTTCTGGATCTGCTCCGGCGTCACGTTTTCGCGATGCAGGCGCATCGCAATGGCGCCGCGCAGATTCATGAAGGCTCGCATGATCTCCGGCGAGCGGCCGCGACGAAAACCGCGTCCAGCCACATCCAGGCGCGCGAACAACTCGTCGATGCGCTGCTGGTTGGCTTTCAGGTATTCGTTGCCCTCCGCCGTTACGGTGTATATCTTCTTATTGTCCGAAGTCGACACCGATGCCAGGCCTTCTTCCTCCAGCATGGTCAGGGTGGGATAGATCACGCCGGCACTCGGCGTGTAGCCGCCTCCCAGCCGCTGCTCCATGGTCTTGATCAGCTGATATCCGTAGCTCGGCTGCTCGGCCAGGAGTTTGAGCACGACCAGCCTTACATCGCCGGCATCGAACAGACGTTCGCCGCCTCGGCCAAAGCCGCGTTCGCGTCCGCCAAAACCGCGCCGGGCTTCGTCGCGGTCGGGGCGCTCACGCCAGCCTTTGAAGCGGTCGTCAAACCAGCCGCGTGGCCCGGCGAATTCGCTGTGTCGTCCGTGATGATGATGGGATTCGCCACAGTGGCGGCGTCCGGTACGTTCGAAGTTTTCTTGTTCTACATTCATCTTTTTCTCCTCTTACAATATATCTTACGATATAGCATAAGATATATCTTTACAACAAAAGATTCAGGTTTTCGAAAGAAATTTTCGGTCTTGGTTAGGGCTCGTTTGCGGACACTTCGTCCGGGTTTGAACATAAAGGCTGGTCAGCGAACCTACATCCCAATTGTTTTCTTGCGTTTATGGCGTGCTTATCGTGGTTTGAAATGTGCAGCTCGTTAAACTGGAAAGCTCCACGTCCGCATCTCGCCTAGGGTCGGGGAGGAAATTATCTTGATCGATAATCTGGGGCAAGACATTCGGAGTAGCGCTTGGTTGGTGGGAGCGTTGGCGAGCACGCTGCCGGCATATCGCGCGACACGGGTGGATCCGATGAAGACGCTGCGGGAGGAGTGAGGTTTCCAGCAGACCTTGGCCGCCGCAGACGAAGAGCAGATCCCTCGTCGGGCTGAAGCCCTCCTCGGGATGACAAGACTAAAGGGCGACATGACGGCGCAGCTAAAGCTGTGCCCTTTCGAGCCTGAGGCTGCGCCTTTCGAATCTGAAGCTGTGCCCTTTCGAACCCTCTCGACAACTAGGGCTTGTCATCCTGAGCGGAGCCGCGCCTGGTTGCGTGGCGGAGTCGAAGGACCCCTATACCAGCGATGGTCCTTCCAAATAGAGAGGTCCTTCGACTCGCTGTGCTCGCTCAGGATGACAGCATGTTTGGAATCGAAGTCGTCCGGCTTATGGCACGGCTGAAGGAGTTGGCCGGTCACACCAGCGTTACCGCTCCGCTGCCCAGATCGTAGTAGCCGCCGACAACCTTCAATTTTCCTTCCTTCACCATGCTGGAGATGACGGGCGAGGATTCGCTCAGCAGAGTGGCCTGGATCTTGGCGTTGGCCTTGGTCGCGGCCTCGAGGTTGGAGCCCGCCTGATCGATGGCCGGCTGGATGTGCGGAAATAGCGAGCTGATCTGGCCGGGCACAGCTTTACCTTGAATCGAAGCTTTTACGGCCCCGCAGCCGGAGTGGCCCATGACCAGGATGACCTTCGTTCCCAACACGGCCGCCCCGTATTCCAGGCTGCCGATAATTTCCGGTGTGATGATGTTGCCGGCGACGCGGGTCACGAAAACGTGGCCAATCGACTGATCGAAAACCAGCTCGACCGGAACGCGCGAATCGGCGCATGACAGCACGGCGGCGAAGGGTTCCTGTTTCTCCACCGTGTGCTGCTTCAGGATGTCGAGGTCGTGCTGAAAGGACGTTAGCTGATTCGCCACGAAGCGCTTGTTACCCTCCATCAGTTCGGACAGCGCGGCATCAGGGGTGAGGACGGACTGAGCCTGCATCGGTGCAGGTATGGCGAGTTCGAGACCGCCGGCAAGCAAGCCGGCAGCGGCCCCGGTCAAACTCATCTGAAGGAACTTGCGGCGTGAATCCGTCTGATTGGAAGAAGGTGGCTTCATAAGAGTTTCCTTTGTGGTGAAAGCAGCACGCGCAGTTTAAACGTTCGTTCCCGGTTAGACAACTGGGAACCTGCAATATGCAATAATGGCGGCGCTATGAGGCCAAGCAAAATTTTTCTGAATTTTATTACGGTGATGGCACTGGTGTTCTCGAGTGCAGCAATACAGGCGCAGTCCCAGCCAGCACAGAGCCCGACCACGGCGGCGCCGTCTCCATCGGCCAAGGCCGACGATGCCATGGAGCTGGTGAAGCATGGCGAGAAGCTGAACAGCGAAGGCAAACCTGACGAAGCGATTGCGCTCTATCAGCGGGCCTTGCAGCTGTCGCCGGACCTCTATCAGGCGCAGCTTTTTATGGGCGTTGCGTTGGATTTGCAGGGCAACTACACCGAAGCCAGGCAGCATTTGTCAAAGGCGATCGAGTTGGCCAATGAGGCGGAGACGGTGCAGGCGTTGCGGATTATGGCAGTGTCGTATGCGTTCGAGCGCAACACGGATGAGGCGTCGAAATATGAGCGGCGCGCTTTCGATCTGCAATACAAGTGGCAGAAGTACACGGAAGCGGCAGGTACGGCAGACGAACTGGCGCGCATTTATCTTGAAGCCGGCGATCTGGACAACGCGTTTCAGTGGTACCAGACGGGCAAGATAACGGCGCTGCGCAATCCCAACATCACGCCGGCCGAAAAAGAGCTGTGGGAGTTCCGTTATAACGCGGCCCTGGCGAGGATTGCCGCCCGGCGCGGACAGAAAGGAGCAGGCGCAGGGGCAACTGGCTGTGGCCAAGGTGGCACTGGACAAAGCGAACAATCCCGATCAACTTCGCTTTTATCCCTATCTGGCGGGATATGTGGCGTTTTATACCGGCGACTATGCCACCGCGATCAAGGAGTTGCAAAAAGCTGATCAGAAAGATCCGTTCGTGCTGAGTTTGTTGGGGCAGACCTACGACAAGTTGGGAGACAAGGCGCATGCGCGCCAGTATTACGAGCAGGTGCTGGCGATCAACACGCACAATCCCGGCAACGCGTTTGCGCGGCCGCTGGCGCGGGAGAAACTGGCGGAGAGTCCGGCACAGCAGCCCTCTTGATCGGAGCTGGGCGGGATGAGGTAGGCCGCGGAAATCGTCCTGAGCTGATCATCCAGTCCCGCGGACGCGGGACGTAAGAAGATAGCCCAGTGCTTCAGCGCTGGGTAGGCGAGTATACAGAGCCGAGTCCCACGGGGACGGCAGCCCTTCCGTAAAGTAGCGCCTCTTCGAACATCCGTCGCAGATAAAAACGATTTTCCTTATCAGTCAAAAAGCACATCCCTCGTCGGACTGAAGTCCTCCTCGGGATGACAATACCTATCGAGGGATGTGGCGGCACAGCTGAAGCTACGCCCTTTCAAAGCGATTCGCTACTCGAGTTCTTCGGCCAGGCGCTGGGCGGTGTGTTCGACTTTGATTTCCTCGCCCTCTTTGTCCATGCCGCCGCGGATTTGCATGACACAGCCTGGGCAATCCATGACCACCAGCGGCACGCGCGTCGCAGCAATGTTCTTTAGCTTGCGTTCGAGGATCGGCGCTGAAATCTGCGGCAGCTTCAGCGAGTACGAGCCTCCCATGCCGCAGCAGGTGTCGGCCTCGTACATCTCGGTGATCTCGTATCCGGCTTTGGTAAGCAACTCGCGCGGCTGCTGCGAAACGCCGAGCGTCCGCTTCAGGTGACAGGAATCGTGATAAGTCACCTTGCCGAGTTGCTGGCCCTGCTTGAACGTCAGACGTCCTTCGTCTACCAGCTTTTTCACCAGCGTGGAGAAGTCGACGACCTTGCCTGACAGCTCGCGCGCACGGGGCAGAGCATCGGTTTGGCCCAGGCTTTCGAAAGTTGCGATGAAATCGTGCTTCAAGGCGACGGTGCAGGTTGGGCAGGCGGAAATAACGTAGTCGACGTCCTGCTCCAGCAGAGCGTCGATATTGTCGGCAGCGTTTTTGGCTGCGACCTCGTACGCGCCGCTGAAACGAGCGGGCGCGCCGCAGCAGGTTTGGCCCTCGGGAAACAGGACCTCGATGCCGGCCTTGTTCAGGATCTTGACCACGGCCTCGCCCATCTCGGGGTACGCGAAGTCGATGAGGCAGCCGGAGTAGAAGGCGGCCTTCTGTTGTGGGTGCTGAGTAGAGCGGGGCTTTACGGCCGCGTCGCCGCTGCTGGTTTGCGATGGGATTTCCGTCGACTTCGTTGCAGTCGACGGAAATCCCGAGATTGGAGAATCGGGCTGCACGCGGACCTGAAGGTCCGCTCTACCGTCTTCATCATCTCCACGTTTTCTACCCGCTCCATCTTCAGAAGGTGCCTGATGAATCTGCTTGAACTTGTCGCGGAAGGGAACCTCAGCGATGGCCGGCAGGCTGCGGAACGACGTCATGTCAGAGAGAAACAGTGGCAGGTGGCGGATGAAGCCGTCTTTCTGTACCGGCTTCTGAGCTACCGACGCGGTGCGCAGCATGGAGTGGAACAGGCGGCGATTGTTCACCACGGAGAAGATGGCTTTCTGTGCCAGCGATTGTCCGCCTTCGACAGCGAGACGGCGCCGCAATTCGAGAATCAAGCCAGGGATATCGATCTTGCCGGGGCAGACCTGGGTGCAGTTGCCGCACTGGATGCAGAGGCTCTGAATCTCATCCGACGATTTCAGCGCGTCGAACCAGGCGGTGAGAATGGTGCCGATGCCGCCGGTGTAGACCTTGCCAAAGACGTGGCCGCCGACCAGGCGAAACACCGGGCACACATTCAGGCACGACGCGCAGCGCACGCATTGCAGCGCCTGCTTGAACTTCGGGTCGTGCGACATTTCGGTGCGGCGGTTGTCCATCAGGATGATGTGCAGCTGCTTTGGCGTGCCGTCGGTATTGGGCACCGGCCCGCTGATGATGGAGACGTAGCTGGTCAGCAATTGCGCGGTCGCGCTGCGCGGCAGTGCGGTGAGGACCGGAACGACGTCGGCGAATTCGGCCATCAGCTTCTCGATGCCGACGATGGCCACGTGAATTTTGGGCAGCGTAGTGACCAGGCGAGCATTGCCTTCGTTGGTGATGATGACCAGGCTGCCGGTTTCGGCGACGGCGATGTTGGCGCCGGTGATGCCCATCTCGGCTTCGAGAAATTTAGTGCGCAGCTTGCCGCGCGCAAACTTTACCAGTTTGGGGATGTCGGGCGTCTGGCCTTCTTCCACCTGCTCGCTGAAGACGTCGGCGACCTCTTCCTTCGTCATGTGGATGGCGGGCATCACCATGTGCGAAGGAGTCTGGCCGGCGAGCTGGATGATCCACTCGCCAAGATCCGTTTCGCGAACTTCGATGCCGGCCTTTTCGAGAAAGGGGTTCAGGTGGATTTCCTCTGACGCCATCGACTTCGACTTCACCACCGACTTCACGCCATGCTGCTGCGCGAGATTGAGGATGTACTCTCGAACTTTCGCGGGATCGTCGGTGCGAAAAACTTTAGCGCCGCGAGTTTCGGCCTGCGCGGTGAATCGCTCAGCGAGTTCGTCGAGATGCGAGGCGGCATAGCCCTTGCGCTCCGCAATCTGGGTGCGCACGGCCTCGAAGTCGATGCCTTCATAAGCCTTCTCGCGGCTGCTGCGATAAGCCTCAGAGAAACGTCCAAGGGCGCCGGTGAGATTGGGATTGTGCAGGGCCTTGTCGATGGAGTCGCGAAATTCCTTACGCATCAGTTCACCCCTGGGGTCTGGTCCACGAAGACGATGATGAGTTTTTCCGGGCCGTGCACGCCGATGGTCAGCACACGTTCGATGTCGGCCGTGCGGCTGGGGCCGGTGATGAAGGAGATGTAGTTGGTCTGCTCCGGCCGAATTTTGGCGAAGACCGCCGGCAAGTCAGCCACAATGTTGTCAGTCTGCACCAGCGCGATGTGGATGTTCGGGAGCGTCGAGACGAGTCGCCGCTCAACCGGAGCAGCGTCTTGGATCAGCGAGCCAGTGTTGGCCATGGCCCACTCGAGTTGGCTGATGCCAACTTTCGAGGCGGCTGCTTTCTCGCGGGTTACGTCGAAGCTGAGACCCGGAATCGCCTGCGCGATTTTCGATTTGTCAACGCCGTGGAGGAATGGGCAGTCGGCCCACACAGCGTAGGACTGCGGGGTGTCGGCGACGCCGGCGTCTTTCAGATATTGCACGATGAAGTCGAGGGCTTCCGTTTTGTAAGGGAAGCGATGGACTTCGGCGCTGACAGCTTCAGCGCGGAGTTTAAATGTGTCGAAGATGGTGTTCATGAGGTCTTTCTTTCTAACCCGCCGAGACGTGCCGCCGGGCTGAAGCCCGGCTCCCATTTTCTGTTCGGCCGGTGACGCGGCGCTGAAGCGCCGCACTACCCGTACATTGCTCGGTGCTGAAGCGCCGCGCTACCCGTGCATTGCTCGCCGCTGAAGCGCCGCACTACCCATGCATTGCTCGCTGAAGCGCCGCGTACCCGTACATTGCTCGGCGTTGAAGCGTTCGTTCTAGCCTGTGCGGCTCGGGTAGAGCGGGCCTTCAGGCCCGCGTCCCCGCGTCTATATCAAACCGGAGTCGGCTTCAGCCGACGGCAGGCAGCTTCCTTTAGTGCACAACCAAGTGCGTGAAGGGAGCGACGTAGGCCATCAGGAAAACAAAGACGCCCACCAGGCTGCCAGCGCCAGGCTATGCCAGAAGACGTAACGCAGAATGTCTCCCTCATGCCCGTACCACTGGGTAGCCGTGCTGGCGACGACGATGCTCTGGGCGTCGATCATCTTGCCCATCACGCCGCCGGTGCTGTTGGCCGCCGCCATCAGCGTGGGTGCAACGTTGACCTGTTGCGCCGTAATCTTCTGCAGGCTGCCGAAGAGCACGTTGGACGAGGTGTCCGATCCCGGTCAGGGCGACGCCCAACCAGCCGAGCAGCGTGCCGAAGAAGGGATACAGATGGCCGGTGCGAGCGAAGGTCAGGCCCAGGGTGGCGTCCAGTCCTGAGTAGCGGGTCAGCATGCCTATGGCAAGCATCGCCGCAATGGTCAGGAGCGAGAAGCGGACCTTCACGATGGTTCGCCCGTAGATGGAGAAGATTTTCGGGACACTCAGTCCCATCAGCAAGCCGGAGATGATGGCAGCCAGCAGGATGCCGGAACCGGTTGCGCTGACCCAGTTGAGCCCGAAGACGGCAGGCTCTTTGGTCGGCTTGGTGACCACGGGAGGAACGCGGAGCACCAGGTTATTGAGCCCCGTGATGGGAAATTGCGGATTGGTGATTTTGCTGGGCGGCGTGTGCCAGGTGGCCATCGAGGTGAAGGTCTTTTCCGGCGCATTCATGAAGTTCTTGCCGGTCTGTGTGCCCCACAGGAAAACGATAAAGCTCAGGATGATCCAGGGAACCCAGGCGCGAGTGACTTCGCCGCGGCTGAAACCGTGATCGGCGCGATGCTCCGTCTTGGTGGCTTCGCCTTCGAAGGTCCAGACAGTCTTGGGATGCCAGATGAACAGGAAGCCAACCAGGCAGACCATCGAGATGACGGACGCGCCGATGTTGGCCAGCCAGGGTCCGTGATAGTTGGAGATGTAATACTGCGGGATCGCGTAGGAGACACCGGCAACCAGGATGGCCGGCCAGATTTCCAACATGCTGCTCCAGCCGACGAACGCGACGATCAGCCAGAAGGGAACCAGGATGCAGAAGGGTGTCAGGATGCGTCCGGCCATCGCGCCCAGGGTGATTTCGCTGAAGCCGGTCACCTTTGCCAGGGCGATGATTGGGGTGCCGAGTGCGCCGAAGGCGACCGGTGCGGTGTTGGCGATCAGCGACAATCCGGAGGCTTGCAACGGACGGAAGCCCAGGCCAATCAGAATCGCGGCGGTCACGGCGACGGGAGTGCCGAAGCCGGCAGCGCCTTCAAAGAACGCGCCAAAGCAAAATGCGATCAGCAGCAGTTGCAAGCGGCGATCCTGGGTGATACCGGTCATGCTGTGCTGCAACACGTTAAAGCGGCCGCTCTCCACCGTGAGCTGGTACATGAAGATGACGTTCAGCACGATCCAGCCAATGGGGAACAGGCCGTAACCGGCGCCGTAAACAGCGGTGGCGCCAGCCAGTCGGGCCGGCATGTGGAAGCCGAAGACGGCGACCAGCAGTGCGGTGGCGAGACCAGCCAGGGCCGCATAGTGTGCCTTCACATGACCAAGGGCGAGGCTGCCCAACAGCACGACCACGGGCAGAGCGGCGATTAATGTCGAGAGCCACCAGTGGCCGAGGGGGTCGTAGCCCTGCGACCAGGGCGCAGAGAGCGTTGGGATTTTGAGAATGATGATGGCTAGCGATTGCCGCAATGACGACGATCACAGCTGATGCCAGCGGATTGGCTGCGGGCGGTCCAGCTTTTGCCGGCGCCTTAAACGCCGCTGGAGGAGGAGCGCTAGTAGTGCTCATGGAGTTATCACCGATGTCTGCCAGGGTGGTGGCAGGCCTTTCGTCAAGTATTTTCGTTCTGCGAATTGGCGGCCAGCAGTGGTGTTGACGATCAGGTTATGAAGGATAGGATTGCCATCCGGTCTGCTGGTTTTACTGCAAATAGAAAGCGATAGCGCGCGGCCCTCAGGCGAAGTTGCGTCGGGCGGCATTTTGCGCATTGCTGATGTCATAGAAACTCAAAGCCAGTCAGTCGCTGGGCGCGCAGCCGACTTTGAATCTTTTCCTACAAACCGACGAGCCGAACTCAAACGCAGGTCAGCTTTACCGCTCCCTGGTTTTCCGGCACGCCGAACGATTCCTTCGGAAGCGGCACGCCGTGCAGCGTCTTCCAGACGCGCCGTGCGGACTCGATCAGGACTAGAACCACTCCGGTTATGAAGATCACCATCAGGGCCGAGTCAAGATATCCCTGGAAGGCCTTACCGGGCTTTGCCGCCAGCGGGAGATAGATGTTCTTGATGGACAGCACTCCCGCCGTGAGCGTGGTGACTCCGACGAAGCACATGGGAATCGCCGTGAGCAGGGCGTATTTCACCTTGCCCATGTTGACCAGGAAAGTCGTTACCACGGCCAGCGCGATGGTCGCCAGCAGCTGATTGCCGGTGCCGAACAGCGGCCATAGGGTTGAAATGGAGCCGGTATAAATCAGGTATCCCCAGCTCACGACCACCACCAGCGAGGTCACCAGGTTTCCGGGGAGCCATGCCGTATTGCTGAAGGGTTTGTGAATCTTTCCCAGCAGCTCATGCAGGACATAGCGGGCCACGCGCGTACCGGTATCGACCGTCGTCAAGATGAAGAGGGCCTCGAACATGATGGCGTAGTGATACCAGTAGCTGGTCAAGGTCTTCATGCCGGGCAGGCCGCGGAAGATCTGCGCCATACCGACAGCGAGGGAGACGGCGCCGCCGGTGCGGCCAGCCAACTTCTCGCCGACCTCGGCGGAGAACATGTCCAGGTTCACGGTATGCAGTCCGAGCTTGGCGAAAACCGCGGGGGCAGCGTTGATGGCGAAGTAGTCGCCGGGATACATCGAGCAGGCGGCGATCAGCGCCAGCACGGCGACGATGCCTTCGCACATCATGGCTCCGTAGCCGATGAAGCGCGCGTCCGTTTCCTTCCACAGCATCTTGGGCGTGGTGCCGGAGGAGATCAGAGCGTGGAAGCCGGAGATCGCGCCACAGGCGATGGTCACAAACAGGAAGGGGAACAGCTTGCCGGAGATGATGGGGCCGCCGCCGTGAATGAACTGCGTTACTGCGGGAAATTGAATGTTGGGATGAACGATAAAGACGCCGAGGATGAGCAGGACAATCGTCCCCAGCTTCATGTAGGTGGAAAGATAGTCGCGTGGTTCCAAGCAGGAACCAGACCGGCAGCACGGAGGCAATAAAGCCGTAGGCTGCCATCAGGTAGGTGATCTGGTGGCCGTTGAAGACCAGCAGATGCGAGTAGGAGGAGGCGGCAAACCAGCGTCCTCCGACCACCGCGGCGATCAGCAGGACGACGCCGATCACGCTGGGTCCGGCGATCCGGATCTGCCCGGGCGCACTCTTGAACATGTACAAGCCCATCGCGATGGCGATCGGTATGGTCATGGCGATGGTGAAGACGCCCCAGGGACTGTTGGCCAAAGCGTTGACGACGACGATGCCTAGTCCGCCTAACGTGACCAGCAGGATGAAGAGCAAAGCGATCATCGTGACCAGCCCGGCGTAGGGACCGACTTCGGTGCGCGCTACATCCGCCAACGATCGGCCCTTATGGCGAACCGACGCCACCAGCACGGTGAAGTCGTGAACGCAGCCGGCGAAGACTGCGCCGACCAGAATCCACAGGAAGCCGGGCGCGAATCCGAACTGCGCTGCCAAGGTTGGACCAACCAGCGGTCCGGCACCGGCTATGGCTGCGAAGTGATGCCCGAACAGCACCCACTTCGGAGACGGCACGTAGTTGTGTCCGTCTTCGTAAATGTGCGAAGGAGTGACCCGTGCGTCGTCGAGGGCGAGCACTTTGGCGGCAAGGAAAGCGCTGTAAAAGCGATAGGCCAGCGCAAACACACAGAGTGTTCCCAAAAGAATGGGAAAGGTATTCACGGCACCTCCCCGCGTACTCCCGCCAGCGGCATGGACGGCATGTACGCTTCAGCCAGCCGGGACGTCAGAAATCGCAGGACCTAAATCGATGACCGGATAGTGCGGTCTCCTCCCAAACGTTAGGACGAAAGCGGGCTCAGAGCGAGTGACCCTTGTCACACTATGTTGTGAGCTTTGGGAGTTCAGACAGGCGGGGACGCCGCCTCTAGCTTGACTTACGCCTTTACCGCAGCTACTAATCAACCGATCACCTCGGCCTTTGTCCGCGTGGGGCGGACAGCCAGGCCTACATCGGGCAGCGATTACGACCGGCGTACCGAAGCTGTTTGCCACTTGCAGGCGTACGCTTCTGCAGCAGACTTATACACGGAGCAGGCTCTTCATGTCCACATCAGACGGTAGGGGTTGGTCAAACAGCGATGAAGCCGCGCTCGCAGGGCAGCGAGCGATTCAAGTGCGGTACTTTGCGGTTGGTCTGGCGCTATTGGCGGCGAGTGCCGTGATCTGGCCACTGCTGGGACATAATCTCGCCAATCTGCCATTCATGCCCCACATTTTTTGTTATCTGGGCAATCCCACTCTGATTTCGGTCAACCTAATTTCCGACTTGCTGATTGGTTCTTCCTACGTTGTGATCTCGCTGACGCTGGTGTATCTGGTGCGTGCCAGCAAAGGAGGCATTCCGTTTCACTGGATGTTTCTGGCATTCGGGACGTTCATTATCGCTTGCGGCGGCACGCATTTCATGGAGGTCATCACTTTATGGCATCCGGTGTATTGGGCTGCGGCCTACGTTAAGGTGATTACCGCGGTGGCGTCAGTCTTCACGGCTGTGGCTCTTCCTTTGGCCATACCGGGCGTGCTGGGCAACATCGCGAGCATTCGTCTTTCCGAAGAGCGCGCTGCCGAACTGGCGAAGGCAAACGCAAACTTAAGCGTAGCCAATGAGAAGCTGCTCGACCTGGACCGGCTCCGGCGGCGTTTTGTTGCGCAAACTGCCGCCAACGTCGGGGACTGGGAGTGGAACATCCAGAGTGGAACCGTACGCTGGTCGGAAGAAGTAGAAGAGATGCACGGCTTGCCGAGAGGAAGCTTCGCAGGGCACAGCGGAACACTGGGCCGCCACCGTACACCCTGATGACCGGGAGCGGGTTCAGTCCGCGGTCATGGCCGCGGTATCCAACCGGACAGAGTACGACGTGGAATACCGGACCTTGCGACCCGATGGCACCTCTTACTGGACGGCAGCGCGCGGAGCAACCGAATACGACGGAAACGGCGAGGCCACTCGCATGGTCGGCATGTGCATGGACATCACCAGTCGCAAGCGGACCGAAGAGATGCTGCGCCGGAGCGAAAAGCTGGCGGCCGCCGGCCGATTGGCAGCCACCATCGCGCACGAGATCAACAATCCCCTGGAGGCCGCGATTAATTTGCTTTACCTTGCGCGGCGCGAGGAGCTGGCGGAAGCGCGCACCTTGCTGCTCGATATGGCTGACCGCGAGTTGCAGCGTGTGGGCCACATTACCCGGCAGACGCTAGGTTTTTACCGGGAAACCAGCTCGCCGGTGCCGCTCGACATGACAGAAATTCTGCGCCGGGTCCTGGATCTTTTCCAAGGCAAGCTGAATTCCCGCGGCATCACTGCGACCCTCGAAGGACAACCTGGCGTGCAGGCGAGGGGCGTCCCGGGCGAGTTGACGCAGGTTTTCTCGAATCTGGTTGGCAATGCGATCGACGCGTCGGCCAGCAATTCGCGAATTCGAATCCGCGTTAAAAACATTGGGTCCGCGGTCCAGGTAACGATTGCCGATCAGGGAGCCGGCATATCTTTCAAACTTCGCGGCCAGATCTTCGAACCGTTCTTCACCACCAAGAAGGATGTAGGAACCGGGTTAGGGCTATGGATCAGCCGCCAGATTATTGAGAACCACGGCGGCAGCATTCGATACCGTAGCGTCACGATGCCAGGAAAAAGCGGCACGGTGTTTGTGGTGCGGCTGGGCCAGAAAAACGTCGCTGTCGGAACTGCTGCCTGAGTGCGGCCGCTACTGCCGGCCGGTTCCCGTCAACATCGTCAAAAGCATAATTAAGGGAGTCTTGGCATAGATGGCGTGCGGTAGCTGGGCGTCCATGAAAACCCACGCTCCGGCCGACAACTCCCTCACCTCGTTGTCCAAGGTCACGCGGGCCTCACCTTGGACGATCTCGAGGATGGCCGGCACTGCGGCGGTGTGCTGCGAAAGCTCCTGTCCGCCGGAAAAGCCGAAGAGCACGATTTTTACCTGATCGTCGCGATGAATGGTACGGCTCAAGGTTCCATCGGCTGGAATATCGACTTCCTTTAAGAGGTTCTCGACAATAACGGAATTGGGCAAAGCACTCCTCCTCAATCATCAATCAGGGGTGCTGAACATCATAATCTCCGCGTCCGTACTTCGATTCGCCAACTCGAAAATTCACGGATTATGAACATCCACGGGATACGGGTCGGGGCGGTGGTGGACTTTTCTCCATAACTCGGGAACAAATTCGCTGACCGTGTTGGAGAGCGCGCGGCCTCCGAAGCCTTCAGCGGTACGGATCAGGGCGTGCTGGGTGTCCGCTTCGCTTTGCACCCGCCAGGTGTTAGAGAGGAAGTTGTTCCCGAACACGGCCACATAGCGTGCGTAAGCGAGATGACGTTCTCCGTCGGGGTGGTAAGCGCGAAACGTCAGGTCGACAATATTTTTCACGCGCGCGCCGAAGGGTTGATGCACGGTATGAAAATAGCGTGGATCTTCTCCCCATACCGCTCCTAAACTCGCTTCAATTGCATTGCCGGTGGAGATGCCGGTTAGGCGCATGCCGTAGCGCTGTCCGAAGCCATCCCAGTGGGTGCCGTATTCGTGAGGGTTATTGGTAGCCGTTCCATATCCTGCCGAGAACACGCCTGCCAGCAGGCTGCGCGGGCCGATAGTGGCACGGGTAAACCATTGCAGCCTGCCCTCGGCCGTGATGGGGTGGTAATCCTCAGGAGTGCGAGGGACCACACGAACGTAACGATGGAGCGAGTGCTGCTCCTCGGGTTCGTCGGGCAGGGGGGCTGACGGGCCTGTCTGCGCCATCGCCGGCGCGAGCAGCAGGGGAAATATACAAAACAACCCAGTGAGATGGCGCAACCACGCGGCGCCGCACGTCGAACTCATCTTTACAATCTCCAGGAGACCTAATTTCACGGCAACTCTCAGAGATAGATGCAGATTCAGCTACTCGTAGCGGGAGGCTGTGCCGAAATCCCGATCAGGGATAGGGGTAGAAAATGAAGAACAGCAGCGATAGAGCGGTAAGCACCCACAAACCCGGCTTCAGCTGCGAAGCTTTGCCCCCAACCAGTTTGCAAATGGGATAGAGGACGAAGCCCGCGCAGATCCCGATAGCGATGTTGAAGGTGAAGGCCATCAGCGAGACCACGGCGAATGCCGGGATCGATTCCGTGTAATCGCTGAAGTCGATGCGGGTGATTGGCGCCAGCATGAAGAGGCCGACCAGGATCAACGCCGGCCCCTGGGCTTGCGGCGGTATTGCAGCGACCAGCGGCGAAAAGAAAAGCGTCAGCAAAAAGCAGGTCCCCGTAACCAGGACCGTAAATCCGGTTCGACCGCCGGCTTCGATTCCGGTAGCGGACTCCAGATAGGCTCCCGCCGTGGTCGTGCCGAGCGCGGGAGCGATACACGTGGTAATCGCGTCCACCAGCATTGGCCGCTCGATCTGCGGCAGGCGACCTTCTTCATCGAGGAAGCCCGCGCGTGCTGACAGCCCAATGAGGGTACCCATGGTGTCAACAAACGCCATGATGAAGATGGTGAGCACGACAGGAAAGGCCTTCCAGGTGAGGGCGCCGCGAAAGTCAAGCTGCCACACGATGGGGGCGACGCTGGGAGGCAGGCTGACGAGCTGGTGAGGCGGACGTCGCGATCTTCGCCACAAAGGCGACGATCGCTGTGACGATGATGCTGAGCAGGATCGCTCCGGGAACTTTGCGGATGATAAGGGCGGCAAGCAACAAAATCCCAAACATGGCCACCAGCACCGGGGACGACGTCAGATGGCCGGCTTGCACCGGGGCGCCGGGTACTCCCAGCCTCACCAGTCCCGTCTGGTTCAGGCCGATGAAGGTGAGAAACAATCCCATGCCGACGGCGAAACTGTAGCGAAGCGAGACTGGCACGCCTTCGACTACCCAGCGGCGCAAGTGCAGCAGCGTCATCAGCACAAATAGAATGCCGGCGATGAACACGGCGGCCAGCGCCGTCTGCCAGCGAAATCCCAGCAGTTTGCAGACGGTAAAGGCAATAAAGGCGTTTTCTCCCATGTACGGCGCAATGGCAAATGGCCGCTTGGCGTAGAACGCCATCAGGTAACAGCCAAGGGCGGCAACCAGCACCGTCGCCACGAAGGACGGCCCTTCCGGAATGCCTGCGGCGGCGAGAATTCCAGGGTTAACTACCACAATGTAGGACATCGTGCTGAAGGTGGTGAGCCCGGCCACCAGCTCGCGGGAGAGCGTGGTTTGGTTGCGGTCAAAGCCGAAATACGCGTTCAGCCAGGTCAATGTCGCCCCGAATCGTGCCCTTCTCCCTTGGGATAAGTGGCTGGAGCGATGATAGCAAGTGCCTGGTTTGAGGGATAGAACACGGTAAAGCCAGGCAGCTGGTTGGGTACGGTTTCGGTAGTAGCGGCCTGTCCTTCCGTTGCAACATTGTGCACTTTGTTGACATTGTCACCGCTAAGTGTATGAGCCAGCGTGTCTACAAGTGGCTCTGAAATTGCTCAAACACTGGTGAAGAAGTGGGGCTCTAGACCTAACTCCGGAGGAAGTATGCGACCAAAGATCCTCGTGCTCGTCGTCGCTCTGGCGGTTGTTTTCAGCGTTGGAGTGCCGAAAGCGTTTGCAACAAATCTCATCACCAATGGCGGGTTTGAAACCGGCGACTTTACCGGCTGGACGACAGGCGGGAATTTCGAAGATACAGAAGTTGTATCCGGTGCGTTCTATGCCTACACAGGAGCTCAGGAGGGCAACTTCTATGCCGTCCTGGGGCCGGTAGGTAGCGATGCAACCCTCAGCCAAACCTTCTCAGACACAGTGGGCGCCCACTATACGTTCAGCTTCTGGCTGAACGCGGTAGGCGACTCGCCCAGCGATTTCAGCGCTTCCTGGGACGGTACCCAGCTTCTGAGCCTGTCCGACCCGAACACGGGCGGGGCTTGGACGCAGTATTCGTACACAGCCACGGGAACCGGTCTGACTCCATTTCATTCTCCTTCCGGGACGATCCCGGCTTTATCGCTCTGGACAACGTTTCGGTGTCTTCGGGAACGACCGGTACTACCCCTGAGCCGAGCAGCTTCATCCTGCTGGGAACGGGCGTACTGGGGCTGGGAGCGGCCATTCGTCGCAAGCTACGCGCCTAACCTGAAAGCTTGGTCGCACAGCGCCCAGAGCCAAAGGTGAAACAGTCTATGCGGGGCACTCGAAATGGGTGCCTCGTTTTTTTGTCAGCCAAACTCGCGTGAAGTCCCTGTCGTGGCTCCGTCTGACTTCGCTGCCCTCCCTGGCAGGAATGCCGCGCCGCAAAACCTATAGAATCCCAGAGACATGACGGACGTGCGCCATCCCGACTCGGTTATGAGTCGGAACCAGGCCGGCTTTTCGTGATCCGGATGGCGCAGTGCGCAAGCTCGCCTCCCTTAATGAACTCGCGCCTGCAGCCGTCTCGCCGGTCTCTCGCCGCTCTTCTGCTGACCTCGCCTAATCCTGACGCGGCACTCAATCAATTCGAGCGGTTGTTGCAGTCGACCTCCCCGGAGCTGCTGCGACTCCTGGATAAACATCCCTCCCTGCTGCACTACGCCATGGTGGTATTCGGTAACAGCTTTTGGATAGGCGAGACCCTGATTCAGAATCCCGACCTTTTTCACCAGCTGGTACGGGAACACAGCCTTGACCGCACGCATTCGCGAGAAGAGTTTCAAGAGGGTTTCGCGCGTACGCGGTCGCGATCGCTGGAAACCGACGCGGCTGCATTGTTGGCTCGTTTCAAGCGACGCGAATATGTCCGCATCATGCTGCGCGACGTGCTGGCGATCGCAACCCTGGCGGAGACGACGGCCGAGATTTCCGCCCTGGCGGACGTTCTCATCGAGGAAGCCCTGCGGGAAGTGGAATCGCAGCTTCAGCATCGTTTCGGCACGCCGCGGCGGCTGGACGCCGCAGGCCGGGTTGCGGATTGTCGATTCGCCATCCTGTCGCTGGGCAAGCTTGGCGGCAACGAGTTGAACTACAGCTCCGACATCGACCTTCTGTTTCTTTACGAGGGAGGGGAAGAGCCGGCCGGCGCTGCGATCTCCAACCGAGAATATTTCATTCGTCTGGCGCAACAGACCACCGAACTGCTGTCGCGGCATACGCGCGAGGGGCCGGTGTTTCGCATCGACTTGCGGCTGCGCCCGCAGGGCGGAGAGGGTGAGCCGGCGGTGCCGCTGCCGCACGCCATTCATTACTACTCTAAGGTGGCGCACGACTGGGAGCTGCAAGCCATGATCAAGGCGCGGCACTCGGCGGGCGACGTCGGCCTGGCACGCGAATTTGTGCGAGCGGTGCAGCCTTACGTTTATCGTCCGGAGCTCAACTTCGTGGCCATCAAGACCGCCCTGGAGACGCGCGCGAAGATTGGTAGCCATCGACGCAAGCACCTGCTGAAGCAGGGAGCACAGGCCGGCATCGACGTTAAGGTTGATCGCGGAGGTATTCGCGATATCGAGTTTCTGGTGCAGTGCCTGCAACGCGTGTACGGAGGCAGCGAACCGTGGCTGCGCTCACGCGGGACGCTCTTCGCCTTGCAGAAGCTGCACGACAAGGAACACATCAGCGGCAAAGACTTTCACAACCTCACCAACGCGTATGAATTCCTGCGCCACCTGGAGCATCGCTTGCAATTGCTGCGCGGACAGCAGACGCATCGTCTGCCGGAATCGCGAGCGGAACTCGACTCGCTCGCTCGCAGCCTGACTCGCGAAGGGACTGCGGCTCCCACGCCCGAGGAGTTTCTTGCTCATGTGAAGCGCCGCATGGCCGCCGTAGCGGAAATCTACCAGCGCGTTATCTATCGCGAACAGGGCCAGGATCAGGCCGCGCCCGATTTTCAGTTGCGGCCTGAAGTTGCGGCCACGCACGAAAACTCCTACAGCCAGATGATGCAGCGGTTGGCGGTGGATTCCCCAGCACTCCGCGAAATTGCAGGACGCGCGGACCTGTCGCAGCACGCGCGGCGGAATCTTGATCGCTTTCTCAGTTCGGCGGGAACGACGTCAGAGCGTTATGGTGCGGTCTTGCGTTCCCCTCAGGCGGTCGAGCGGGCGCTCATGATCTTCGAACTCAGCGAGTTTCTTACCGACATCTTGGTGCGTCATCCGGGAGAGGTGAGCTTGCTGCAGGACATCGGGCAGGTTCCGTCACCGGAGAACGACGAGGTGCTGCTTGCCGGCGCGATGGGCGTTAGCGCACTCGATGATCCGGTGTTTGCTTATTTGAAACACGAGAGCGTCGATCGCTCGGAAGCGATGTCAATCTTGCGGCGGCATTATCGACGCCGCGTTTTCCTGGCAGGCGCGCAGGACTTGTTTCAGCCGCGCGATATTCTCGAATCCTTCGAGGAGAATACGGCAGCTGCCGACGCCGCGATTCAAGTGGCTTTGACACTCGCCGGAGCCCCACCGGGACTCGCCGTCATGGGACTGGGACGGCTAGGTTCTCGTGAGTTCGATTTGTTATCCGACGCAGATGTTCTGTTCGTCGGAACCAACGATTGCGACCAGGACGAAATGCGCCGCGCCGCCGAACAACTGATGGAAGTGCTGACCGCGTACACGCGCGATGGAACTGTGTTTCCAGTGGATCCGCGGCTGCGTCCACACGGTCGCGAAGGTGAGTTGATCGTCACTCCGACACAGTTAGCGGCCTACTTCAAGGATGAAGCCAAGCCCTGGGAGGCCCTAACGTATCTGAAGCTGCGTTTCATCGCTGGCGATCGGGAAGTCGCGGAGCAAGCGTTGCAGAGCGTGCATGCGGGGATCTCGGGTATGGCTGAGCGGCCGGAGTTCTTGCGGGAGCTTGCCGAGGTTCGTACCCGGTTGGAGCGCAGTGAGAGTGTGCAGAACCTGAAAACCGGTCCGGGCGGAACCTACGATATTGACTATCTTGCGGGATCCTTGCAGGCGCGCCATCAACTTTGGCTGGCGGGAAGTTTGCGTGAACGTCTGCATTTATTGCACGGACACGAGCTACTCGATACGGAGGAGTACGAGAGCCTAGTCGACGCGGCGCGATTTCTTCGTACCGTGGAGCACCTGGTCCGGATGGTAACCGGTCGCGCGCGCAAATGGCTGCCGGTGGCGGAGCATCCTCGCCGGGCTGTGCAGAAGCTGTTGTGGCGAGCACTGGACGGGGGAGACAACTTCGATCCCGACACCCAGTTGATTCAGACGCTGCGTCAAACTCGCGGGACCTACCTGCGGCACATTGGCTAGAAGCTCAATCACACACAGGTGTGACGAGTAAACGGGGGTTTTCATTGAACCTCACATCCCATGGTGATAACGTTAATGAGGTTCGGGATAAGACGGTTGGCGTTTCCGGTCCGGACGCGGCCCGCTTCTGCGGGTCTGCTGTGAGTGGGGCGCAGGTCGCTGTCATCATACTGTTCAGGTTTCCGGCGTGTAGCCGGTTCTGCTGACGCTTTCCAACTCCCGAAGCACGGCTGACTTCAGCCCAAGTTTTTACTTCTTTTGAGGTGCTTTGTGGCGGCTTCTTACAACGGAATTCCTTTGCCCTCTTCCGGCAGCAAGATTACCTACGACGGTAAGCTTGTCATCCCTGACAATCCCATTATTCCCTTCATCGAAGGCGACGGCACCGGGCGTGACATCTGGAAGGCGTCGGTGCGAGTGTTCGACGCGGCAGTTGAGATTGCCTACAACGGCAAACGCCGTGTGGCCTGGTATGAAGTGTTCGCCGGAGAAAAAGCCATGGATCGCTTTAAGACCTGGCTGCCGGATGACACGGTTGCGGCTTTCCGCGAATTACGTGTCGGCATCAAAGGACCGTTGACTACACCCGTGGGGGGCGGAATTCGCTCACTCAACGTGGCGTTGCGGCAGATCCTGGACCTGTATGCTTGCGTACGCCCGGTGAAGTACTACCAGGGCATTCCTTCTCCCGTCAAGAATCCTCATCGCATGAACATGGTCATCTTCCGCGAGAACACGGAAGACGTTTACGCCGGCATCGAGTGGAAGCAGGGAACGGCGCAGGCGAAAGAGTTGATCGATTTCATCAACAATAAGATGCTGGCCGGCACCAACAAACGGGTGCGCGAGGATTCCGGCATCGGGATTAAGCCCATATCGATTACCGGGACCAAGCGCCTGGTACGTATGGCGATCAAATTTGCGCTGGAAAATGGCCGCAAATCCGTGACAATTGTCCACAAGGGCAACATTCAGAAGTTCACCGAAGGCGCGTTTCGCGAGTGGGGCTATGAGTTGGCGACCCAGGAGTTCCGCGATGAGGTCATCACTGAGCGCGAGAGCTGGATCGTTGACAACCTGGATCGCAACCCCACCTTGTCAGTGGAAGAGAATGCCAAGATGGTGGAACCCGGTTTGGAGTTTGCACCACCTGAATTCCGCGAGACCCTGTACAAAGAAGTGAAGGGCGTGATCGACAGCATTTATGCCACCCACGGCCACGGCGCGTGGAAATCCAAGCTGATGATCAACGATCGCATCGCTGACAGCATCTTCCAGCAGATCGTGACCCGTCCTGACGAGTATGCGGTCCTGGCCACTCCCAACTTGAACGGCGATTACATCTCCGATGCAGCCGCGGCCCAGGTTGGCGGGTTAGGCATTGCTCCCGGCGCCAACATCGGCGATCAGCATGCCATCTTCGAAGCGACTCATGGCACGGCTCCAAAGTATGCGGATAAGGACGTCATCAATCCCGGTTCCGTTATGCTGTCGGGTGTGATGATGTTCGAATTCATGGGCTGGCACGAGGCGGCAAAGCTGATTGAGGATTCCCTGGAGCACACTATCCAGCAGAAGAAGGTCACCTACGACTTCGAGCGCATGCTGGAAGGCGCGTGCAAGGTAAAGACCAGCGAATTCGCTTCCCACATGATCCAGAACATGACGCCGGTAGCGGCTTTAGCCGGCAAGTAAGGTTAGATGATCTCCGATTCTCGGGACGGCCGTCGGTCGTCCCGCTTCATTATGGTTTTCTGCGGTTCGATTCTATGGCCCATCCGGGCAATTATAGCGAGGACTCATGCGTAGAAAAGTGACAGTGGTTGGTTCGGGTAATGTGGGCGCTACTGCGGCCCATTGGCTGGCGTCGAAAGAGCACGCCGACGTGGTTTTGATTGATATCGTGGAGGGTGTCCCACAGGGTAAGAGCCTCGATCTGCTGCAGGCAATGCCCATCGAGAAGCGCGACTCCTACATCCTGGGAACAAACGATTACGCTGACACCGCGAACTCTGACATTGTGGTAATCACGGCCGGCATTCCCCGGAAGCCGGGAATGAGCCGCGATGACTTGCTTAACACCAACTATAAGATCATGAGCGATGTGGTGGGCAAGGCCGTACAGTATTCGCCCAATTGCATCCTCATTATTGTTTCGAATCCGCTGGACGCCATGGCCCAGGCGGCTTATAAGCTGAGCGGTTTTTCGCGCAACCGGGTGATCGGTATGGCCGGCATCCTGGATTCAGCGCGCTTCCGCACCTTCATCGCCCGCGAACTGGACGTCTCGGTCGAGAACGTTACCGCGTTCGTGCTTGGCGGCCACGGGGACACCATGGTTCCGCTGCCGCGGTACTCCACAGTGGCCGGCATTCCCATTACCGAGTTGATGGACCAGGCGACGATCGACCGCCTGGTGCAGCGTACTCGCGACGGCGGCGCAGAGATCGTCAAGCATCTCAAGACCGGCAGCGCCTATTACGCCCCTTCGGCTGCGGTTACGGAGATGGTGGAAGCGATTCTCAAGGACAAGAAGAAGATTGTTCCTTGCGCGGCTTACCTGGAAGGCGAGTACGGAATCAAGGGCCTGTTCGTTGGCGTGCCCTGTAAGCTGGGTTCGACCGGCATCGAGAAGATCATCGAGATCAAGCTGACGCCGGAAGAGCAAGCTGCCCTGCAAAAGAGCGCCGACTCGGTGAAAGAGTTGGTGGGCGTTATCGGAGTGTAATTCGGGCTTTGCGAAGTGCCCGCCATTTCGCCTACACCGGCGGATGGCGGGCATTTTCTTGCCTGGAATTTCGGTTTTCTTCGGCTGGATTGCACAATCTCTTAAAGACGAGAGCCTTTTCTGTCCTGCTATACGAATATCTTGGAACTAAGTTGTCCTGCCGGGTTAATAATCCTGTGAGCCAAAGCCTTGGAGTCTGTCGATTTTTCCTCTTAATCTCGCTTCTCCTGGTTTCCTTCCTAACTGTTGTTGAAGCACAGGATATTACCCTGCACGGTGGCACCAGCGTAGTGCTGGTGCCGACGCTGGTGACCAACATTGCCGGTGAGCCAATCTTCGGACTTACTGCTGCGGACTTCACCGTCTACGACAATGGAGTAGAGCAAAAACTTCAATTGGACGAAGAGACCTTAGGCGTCCCGACATCGGTTGTAGTCGCGGTGCAGAAGGGACATTCTGCCGGCGAGACCCTCGATAAGATCAAGCGGCTGGGAAGTCTGCTGTACCCCATTGTGGGAGAAGGGCGCGGCGAGGTCGCCATCGTGGCTTTCGATGACAAGCCCGAGTTGAAGCTGGATTTCACGGCGAACCTGGACCTGGCGACCAAGGCCTTAAATCAGATTGCCCTCGGCAGTTATGGCTCTGCGGTTCTGGACGCGGTCGCGTTCTCGGTGGAGATGCTCGACTCTCGACCGGCGCAAAGCCGCAAGGTTTTACTGCTGGTGAGCGGCGCCAACGACGACGGCAGCCGAGCCACCATCCCGGAAGTGATGCGTCAGATTGAACGCAGCAACATCCTCATTTACAGCGCCACGTATTCTCAAGCGAAATCGTCAAAAATTGGGCAGGCTATCGCTGATCCTACAGATCATCCAGTGAATATTCTGGGCGCGCTCACCGGACTGATGAGGTCGGCAAAGGAGAATGTGCCCAAGACGGTCGCGCAGATGTCCGGCGGCGAATATCTTCCGTTCCATGATGAGAAAGCGTTGGAAGGTGAACTGTCCGATGTGAACAACCATTTCTTCAATCAGTATCTGCTCAGTTTCACACCGAAGAGATTGTCGCCGGGACAGCATTCATTGCGTGTGGCTGTCGCCGGGCATGGCGACTTTGTGGTGACCGCCCGCACCGGTTACTGGGTGGGCGATGCGCCGCTGAAAGACACGGCGGAGAGCAAGTAGAGCCGGCGACCCTGGAGCTGAAGCCCCCGCATCTAAAGCAGCTGGACGCGGCGCTGAAGCACCGCTCTACCGACCACGCATTGGTGCAGAGTTCCCCCGAAGAGCTAAGAGCCGATGGCTAAGAGCTAACAGCCGCTCTTCTACTTTGTCGCAATCATAAGGCTCGCCGGGCCGGGCATGCGCGTGCGCTTTGCCTCCGCAAATCCGGCCGACTTCAGCCACTCGGCGTATTCCGGTTCGCTATAACTGGAACCCGCGCGCGTTGCCACCAGCATGTTCAAGGCAAACAGCGCAGCAAAACGTGGAGCGATTTTATCCGGATCCAGGATGAAGTCCGAGATCACGATCCGGCCGCCTGGTGCCAGAGCGGCGTAAGCGCGCCGGAACAACTGTTGATTCTCTTCCGGAGAAAACATGTGGCATATGGCGGACAGCAGGACGAGATCGTACTTGCCAGGTTCCAGAGGAACCGTCAGCATGTCGCCCGGGCGGGTCGCGATCCGATCCGACAGCCCCGCCTTGCGCACATAGTCTTCGGCGAGTGGCAACACTTCGGGCATATCGACAATTTCCGAGTGCAGGCCGGGAGCGGCTTTCACAAATGCAATCGAGTACGCGCCGGAGCCACCGCCGAGATCGAGCATGTGCTTGGCGCCGTTGATCTGCACGGCTTGCGCGATTGCCCACGCTCGTCCGCGAGCGTTGAGATCCATGGCCGCGATGAACGGCTTCGTGCTGCCATTTGAGGTTTGCGGAGCGGCACTCGTTCCTGCCTGCATCGCCTCGGTAAGGCTCGACCAGCGCTTCCACATGTTCACCGAGTGCAACTGTGCGGTACGCGCACTGTCCGGAGCGCCTTCGACAAAGAAGCGAGCAGCCAGGGGCGTATTGCTGTAAATGTCGTGATGCTTCTCCAGTAAGTTATACGCGGCGAGCGCGTTTAACAGCATCTCGGTGGCGCGCGGATCGCAATGAATCTGTTTCGCGATCTGTGTGGAGCTGCTGCCGGAGCCTATCGCAGTAAACAGATCGAGCTCCAACGCGGTAAGGATCGCGCGACTCGGCATGAAGCCGCGAATCAGGTCGACGATCTCATCCGGCAAAACGCCGGCCTCATCTTTACCTTTCAGCATCGCCAGGTACTTTTCGCGATGCTCAAGAATCTCCGCCTTCATGGCGTCGTAGTCGGTGCGTTCCAGGCGGGTGACCTTCTTCCCCGCCACGAAGTGCGAGGACACGATTTCCGCAACGTCATTGGGGGTCAACTTGGTGTACCAGATGCCTTCGGGATAGACGATCATGACAGGTCCGCTGTCGCAGACACCGAGGCAACCGGTACTGGAAACCTGAACCTCGCCAATCAGGTTTTTAGCGCCAAGCTCACGATGCAGCGCATCGAGAACCTGGAATGAGCCTGCGGCCGCGCAGCAGGGAACACCTTCGGGTTTTTGCTGTGCACAAACGAAAGCGTGATAGCGAAACGGTCCCACGAGAACCTCCGGAAGTAATGAGAGCTGGGGATGAATCTTCAGCTGACCTTGTAGTCAACTTATCATCATGCGGCGGGTGTCGACCCGGCGAGAAGTGCAAGGCTCACAACCAGGAGTGACGCAGGTCGTGGGCATTACCCGGTGGCCGATTACGGCAAGGTAAATTCTTCCAATCTTCATCCCGCCAAGTGCCGACTTGATCAATAATCCGGCTTGACAGTGAACGCTGTTGCACTATGATGTTTGAAACATTTTCGAGTGGAATTGTTTAGGGTCAAAAAGGATGCAGCGCACGTTCACATCAAAAGAAGTGGTGGGGCTGACGGGTATCAGCCCGCGCCAACTGCAATGGTGGGACGAGCGGCACATCGTGGTTCCCGCGCGCCAGGGACATAAACGCATCTACTCGCTCGATGACCTGGCTGAGGTCGCGGTAATCTGCGACCTGCGCGATCGTGGCTTTTCCCTGCAAAAGATTCGGCTCGTGATTCGTTTTCTGCAAAAGGAACTGGGCAAGCGGCTAGTGCAAACGGTAACTGCCGCTTCCGAGTACCACCTGTTGACCGATGGGCGGCACATTTACCTGGAAGATTCAGCTCGAGGCGTGGTGGATCTGCTGAAAAATGCGCGCCAGCCGATGTTATCTGTGTGCCTGAGTGACACGATCCAAAGGGTTCTTGACCCCATTGGGCGGGAAGCCGGCCTTCGGACCGGGTCCCGGAGCAGTGTCGCCAGTAAGCCGCAGAGCAGTTCACCGCGCCGACCGCCGGCGCGTGCAGCAGCTAGCCGCAATGGCTCCAGCCGACATCATAGGGAGCGCCGCGGCAAGGCTTCTTGAACGGTCCTGAAGGAGGGCACATGATCGGAGAACTCAGTATCTTGAGCGAGTGGATCCCCGAACAGATGGAGCCTGGAACCATATTCGTACTGGAGAACGCCGGCGAGATGGGCGAAAAGGACGATCCTTACTGGGCAGTGCTGTCTTGCCCCTCCTGTGGACAGCTTGGCTTGGTCACTCGCAAACAGGTCGGAGGCTTGTTGCCGGTCATTTGCGGCTCGGAACGCTGCTCGGCTCAGTTCTTCATTCGCGACGAGCAAATCATGCCCCGCAAACCGAACTAGAGATAAGCTAAATGCTCGCGTGCTGAGTTGCGGCGAAGAGGTGGCTGCTTCGCGTCTTTGTGAAGTAGCTTGCGGCTCCATGGTTGCTTTTCTTCTACCAGAGAGTTCTTCAGGGAAACTTTGGTTAACCCTGCGTTTCCTGTCCGGGGCTGAAGCCCCTCGTTTAGTTACAGCAGGGTGGACGCGGCGCTGAAGCGCTGCTCTACCGGCTATGCACGCGGTGCACACTTTCTTTAGCACCTGATTTCCTGATTTGGCCGAACCCAGTATAAAGTTGCGACGCCAGCAGAGCGTCTGCATCTGACACCAAAGCTCGCCTTGAGGTCCAGAGGCAAAAGGACGGTACATTTTTCGCATGAACCATGTTCTGCTGCTGGCGCTGGTAATCGGAATTGTCGCGGGACTGCGATCACTCACTGCCCCCGCATTGGTTAGTTGGGCTGCACACCTCGGCTGGATGAACCTCCAAGGCACGCCCCTGGCCTTCATGGGAACGACAGCCGCGGTCGGGATTTTCACCTTTCTGGCGATTCTAGAATTGATCGGCGATGTGCTTCCGAAGACGCCGGCACGTACTACCCCAGTTCCGCTTATTGCTCGAATCGTGATGGGAGGCCTCTGCGGCGCCTCCATTTACGCTGCCGCGGCGGCTACGCCGCTGGTGGGCGCTATCGTCGGCATCATCGGCGCGGTCATTGGAACCTATGGCGGCTACCACATTCGCCGTTCGCTGGTGAACGGATTGAAAGTGAAAGACATCATGATTGCGATCCCCGAGGACATCATCGCCATCGCGTTAGCATACTTCGTTGTGCGTTAGCTCGAGATCATAGGACTCCCCGCCCTGGAGTTGATTGTCCGGGGCGGGGAGTTTCTATCAGCCTTAGCCGGCGCTATTTTTCGCTATCCAACTGCTTCATCTGGTTGGGATCGTAGCGCGTCCCTGCGGCGCTGGACGCCGGAATGGCTGCTTCGATTCGCTTCAGATCTTCCGCTGACAGCTTGACCTCCAGAGCGGTCAATGCTTCGTTGAGTTGAGCGCGAGTACGCGAGCCCAGCAAGGGAATGATGTTTTCTCCCTTGGCCAGCACCCATGCAATGGCTAGCTGCGACGCCGTCACACCTTTTTCAGCCCCAAGAGCCTTCAGGGTTTCGACCAGCCGCTCATTCTGCGCCAGATTTTCCCCGCGGAAACGCGGCAGATAAGCACGAAAATCGTTCTTAGCCGCCGGACGTGAACCGCTCAACAGGCCGCGCGAGAGCACACCATAGGCTGTCACGCTGATACCGAACTCTCGCAATACCGGGAAAATCTTGTCTTCCGGGCTTCGGCTGACAATGGAGTACTCGATTTGCAGATCAGTGATGGGATGAACCGCCTGCGCTCGGCGAATGGTCTCGGCGCCCATCTCCGATAGCCCGATGTGTCGCACGTAGCCGGCTTTAATCATGTCGGCGATCGCGCCCACGGTGTCCTCGATCGGAACCGTGGGGTCCAGCCGCGCGGGCCGATAAATGTCGATGTAGTCGACTCCGAGCCGGGTGAGCGAATACGCCAGAAAGTTCTTCACTGCTGCGGGACGCCCATCGAAGCCCAGCCAGCCGTTCTTGGGATCGCGTAGAGCGCCGAACTTTACCGAGATGAGCGCCTGATCGCGACGCCCGGCAAGAGCTCGTCCCACCAGCAGCTCATTGTGCCCCATACCATAGAAATCGCCGGTGTCAATCAGGTTGATGCCGGCATCCAATGCGGCGTGAATCGTGGCGATGCTTTCCGACTCGTCAGCAGGCCCGTACACCCCGGACATGCCCATGCAACCGAGGGCGATCGGGAAAACAGTGAGCCCTTCGGATCCGAGCTTTCGGGGTTGGATTGCGGTATTGATTGCCATTTTTGTTGTCCTTGTTTTCGTGCTACCGAATCTTATGGATGCTGCCAGGCGCGCTTCCGATTGCGATCGAGCGGAGATTTAGCCGGAGCCGGAACCGAGAAGACGCAGCTGAACCTGGGTCGGCGAGAATTGAAATGAGTCGCATGGGTTTCGAGGTGAGAGTGTTACATTCTGTGCATAGCAACTGGCAGGGGGACACAAACTTTTGCGACCGACGTCGCTCTTGCTCTCAATCCCGGATGAATACAGGCCCTTCGCGGCGCTCGCCATCGGCTCGGTGATCCTGGTTGTCCTGGTGCTGTTTCACGGCACCGGCCTGCACAAGATCCTGGTGCTGTTTAAGAGGGGCGAGATACGGCTTCGCACCGGCCGCCCCCATCTCGGTCGAGCCGCCATCTTATTTGGATGGGCCGTTTTCCTGATGTTGTCTCTCCACATCATGGAGATCACGGCCTGGGCGCTCGCCCTGGTGCGCATGGGGCTGATTATCAAGGCTGCCGACGCCCTCTACTTCTGCGCGAATGCTTACACCACGCTCGGCTATGGGACCGTCGATCTTGGCGTGAACTGGAGAAACATCAGCCCGATCATTGCGATTTCAGGGTTATTTACGTTTGCCTGGACTACAAGCTCGCTGGTCAGCATTGTCACTGCCTACCTGAAGCTTGTCGAGCAGTTGGAAGTGGAGCGTGCCGAGCAGTTGGCTCTTCGGGCGGCCGAGCGTAAGGCAGTGTGGGACACCCTGGCCCACGTAAGAGAAGCGGAACGCACGTTGCAGGAAGACACCAGAAAACATGCCGCCGGAGCGTCGTTCTTTGAGCGCCGAAAAATCTGGAAAGAAGAGAAGCAGCATGTGAGAGAGATGACAGCAGCGGAGAAGGCTGAGATCAGGGAAATCCGCCGCAAAGAGAGTCTGGATGAAAATTCGTTGGGCCAGGGACCACCGCCGGAGAACCCGGGAGGTGAGAAGTGACCACGGACACTCACCGGCAGTGGTGGCCGCGATTATTTCGAAGCATCCGGCCCTGGGATCGCCATAGGGCGAGTCGGGATGCGCTGGCGGGATTTCAGCTGGCCGCCATGAATATTCCCCAGGCCTTGGGCTACACCAAGATTGCCGGTACCCCGGTGGTGACTGGCTTCTACACTTTGCTTCTCCCGCTGGTGGCCTTCGCCGCCTTCGGATCGTCCCGTTATCTGGTGGTGGCCGCGGATTCCGCTACCGCCGCGATACTGTCCGGCGGACTTGCCGGCATGGCGCCGTTGGGCAGCGAGCGTTACGTGGAACTCGCGAGCGTGGTCGCGTTGATCACCGCCGCGTTCTTGCTGATTGCCCGGGTGCTCAAGTTGGGCTTCCTTGCCGACTTTCTTTCGCAAACCGTGTTGGTGGGATTTCTGACAGGAGTTGGATTCCAGGTAGGGATTGCGGTATTCGGCGAGATGGTTGGCATTGAGATCCACTCGCAACGCACGGTTCAGCAGCTCGCGGAACTGGTGCCGAATCTTCCGCATCTGCACCTGCCCACGTTACTTGTCTCAGCGGCAGTCGTGGTCTCGTGCTTGTTGCTTGGCTACTTCGCTCCCAAGATTCCTGCTCCGTTAATAGCTGTTGTTGCGGCAGTCGCGGCCAGTGCCACCTGGAATTTCGCGGCTCATGGCATTGCCGTCATTGGACCGGTGGCCGGTGGCCTGCCGCATTTGTCATTGCCGCACACCAGCACCAAAGACCTGCAAATGCTGATTGGAATCGCGGGATCGTGCTTCGTCATGATCGTGGGTCAGAGTGCCGCCACGGCGCGCTTCTATGCCACCCGGCATCATCAAACACTGGACGAAAATTCTGATCTTGTCGGTCTGGCCGCCGCTAATGCCGCTGCGGCGATTAGCGGAACTTTCGTCGTGAACGGCAGCCCCACGCAGACTGCGATGGTAGAAAACTCCGGCGGGACGCAGCCAGTTGGCGCAGATATCCACGGCTGCAATTGTGGCGCTGGTGCTGCTTTTCCTGACCCGTCCCTTGCAGTATCTGCCTCGCTGCGTGCTTGGCGCCATCGTCTTCATCATCGCTATCCGGTTGATCGATCTGCGCGGTCTTGACAAGATACGCCGCGAAAGTCCGGGCGAGTTTGCGCTGGCCGTCACGACGGCTGGGGTCGTGGTACTGGTAGGCGTTGAGCAGGGAATTGTGCTCGCCATGGTTCTGTCGCTGCTGCGTGTTGTTCGGCACAGCTACCATCCGCATACCGGCGTACTGGTATCGGACAATGGCGCGTACTGGCGATTGATTCCTCCGGAGCTTGGAGCCACAACCGAGCCGGGACTGGTGCTCTATCGTTTTGGTGCTCCACTTTTTTACGCCAATGCCGGAATGTTCGCGGAAGAAATCAGGACGCTGTGTGGTCCGCCGCCCTCACCAGTACGTTGGCTGGTAGTTGATGCCGAGGCGATCACGAATATCGACTACACGGCGGCCGCGTTGTCTCGACGCCTGCAAAAAGATCTGGCACGGGATGGGATTATTTTGGCATTCGCCCGGGTTCAGATGTACCTGAAAGCCGATTTCGATCGCCACCACATCACCGGGGCTATCGGGGAAGATATGATTTTCCACCGCTTGCACGATGCACTCAACGCCTATGCGAAGTTCGGAGCGCAGACCGCGGGCACTACGCCTGCCGGCAAGCAATAACAGGCGAGAAGGGTTGATCCACCATGACTTCATGGCCCCAATATCCTACGATCTATGAGATCAATACCTGGCTTTGGCTGGCGGAAATCAGCCGAAAAACAAACCGCAAGACGGACTTGAGTTCTGTTCCGGCGGCGGATCTGGGACGCGCTGGCTGCTTACGGTTTTGACGCTGTATGGCTCATGGGGGTATGGGAGAGAAGTCCAGCCGGCATCGCCATTGCCAATCGCAACCCAGGGCTGTTGCAAGACTTTCGCCGAGCGCTGCCTGACTTCCGTTTCGAAGACAACGTTGGATCTCCTTACTGCGTGCGGCGCTATGTGGTGGATGAGCATTTGGGCGGGCCGGCCGGACTCGCAGCCGCTCGCCGCGAACTCGCGCAGCGCGGAATGAAACTCCTTCTCGACTTCGTGCCGAACCACGTCGCTCCGGATAATCCCTGGGTCACCGAACATCCCGAATATTTCATACCAGGGGGCGCCGAAGATGCGAGAAGCTCTCCCAACTCCTACATCGAGGTAAAGGGGACTTTCCTGGCTTGCGGGCGGGACCCGTATTTTCCGGCTTGGCCGGATGTCGTGCAGTTGAATGCTTTTCAGACGGGATTACGTCAAGCTGTAATCGACACGGTTTCCGATATCGCGAACCAATGCGACGGCGTGCGCTGCGACATGGCCATGCTGCTGCTCAATGACGTTTTTCAGCGCACCTGGGGCGGCCGGGCCGGGCAGCCCCCGCCGACGGAGTATTGGCAGAACGTTATACCCGCCGTCAAGCGGAGCCATCCTGACTTCCTCTTCATTGCCGAGGCCTATTGGGATCTGGAATGGGAACTGCAACAGAAGGGTTTTGATTTCTGCTACGACAAACGGCTGTACGATCGGTTGGAGCATGAGAGCGCCGAGTCGGTTCGACTGCATCTGTGCGCTGACGCAGCTTACCAGCAGAAGCTGCTGCGCTTTCTGGAGAATCATGACGAACCGCGGGCTGCAACAGCTTTTCCGGGGGCAAAGGAAAAGGCTGCCGCAGTTGCGACTTCGACCCTCGCTGGGCGCCCGCCTATTTCATGAAGGCCAATTCGAGGCGCGGAAAGTACGTTTGCCTGTCTTCTTAGCCAGACGCCCGAAGGAGCTGGTGGATGCGGGAATTCAAGCTTTCTACGCCAAGCTTCTGGCGGCCATTAACTCGCCAGTCTTTCGTGAAGGAAATTGGCAGCTTTGCGAACGAACGGGCTGGCCAGACAATTCCAGCTTCGAAAACCTGGTGGTGTGGTGTTGGAACAAAGCCGAAGAGCGCTATCCTGATCGCCGCAAGTCTCAGCGATAACAGATTCAGGCGCGCATTCAAATTCCGTGGCAAGAGTGTAGCAGGAAAGACTTGGCGGCTGCAGGACTTGTTCTCAGACGCTGTTTACGAGCGCGACGGTGCCGAAATGCTGTCTTCCGGACTTTACCTCGAACTCGATGCCTGGGGCTTCAATCTTTTTCGGTTCGAGTCGGCGTGGCTGGCCCTGAAAAGCTGTCAATGGCGAAACGCTAACAGCCGCCACGCTCGCAGGAAAAATCAACGCCCTTCCGCGCAAGACGCAAAAGGGCGATTCAAGGTTGAGCTTTCTTGAGGCGACAGTTTTCGCTACTTGCTGAAAGCGCTGATCGCAGCGGCCTCGTCGTCTTTCACGTCGAACACGGTGTACAGCTTCGTGATCTGTAAAAGGTCGTGTACTTTCTTGGTCAGGTTCAGCAGTTTCAACTCGCCGCCCTGGTTGCGAACTGAGGTAAATGCGCTGACCAACTCGCCGATGCCGGAACTGTCGATGTAGCTGACATCGCCCAGATTCAGCAGGATCTTCTTTTGTCCTTTGCCCAGCAGGTCTTTAATACTGTCGCGCAACACCACACTACCTTCGCCTAGAGTGATTCGACCACTCAAGTCGACAATGGTCACGCCATCTACCTGCCGTGTGCTCGCTTTCATGCTCACGTGGAAGCCTCCTGGCGGTCCAGTTCATTGCTCTGGAGCCGCTTGATCAAAATAATTTCAGTGCCGGGGTCCAACTTACGAAACCGAACTTCATCCATGAATGCCCGCATTAAGAATATGCCGCGTCCCGACTGCTTTAGAAGATTTTCCGGCGCCAAAGGATCAGGCACCTCGTCCGGCACAAAGCCTTTTCCCTGGTCGATAATGATAACCGTCAACTCAGATCCGCTCTGCTCGAACGTAAGGTTCACATACTTGTTTGGATCATACGCGTTTCCATGCAGAACCGCGTTGATCATCGCTTCGCGGACAGCCATCGAGATTCCACCCCGCGTATCCTCGTCAAAACCAATTCGCGCCGCAGCTTTGTCGGCCATTTCTTCGGCCTTGTTCACGCTGTCCAGCGTGGACTCCATGCGGTATGAAACGCGTTGTGGCGCGGTCATCAATTGGCTCTTGTACGAAGTTTCTTTTCCCGTCGGCAGCCTGCAAAGCGCAATCTTCTGAGAATGAAGCAGTTTGCCTGTTCGCGCGCCTAATGTCAAGTAGGTTCGTAGCCTTGCAAATTGCGACGTTTGTCTCTGGCACAGAGTTGCCGAATCCCTGGCCGCAGGCATTTCCGCCTCAGTTACGATCAAGACCTTGGGCCCAGAAACCCAAGGCTCTGCCGCCTGCGGCGTGATGAACCGCGATATTCCAAGCCGGTTCGCTCAGTTGCCGTCGACGCGGACTTCCAGATAAAATTAGAACGAACGTTCGAAGTTTGCTCCGCTCGTCGCGCTTTAGCCGATTCCAATTCCATGTCAGCTTCCGGCACAACCCGAACTCTGGATACGCGATTCGACCGCCGATTGGCCGAGATCCTGGATTACGCGACCGAAGTCTTCGCCGATAAAGGCTACGAAGGCGCCTCCATGCGTGACCTCTCGCGCTTAAGTGGGATCTCGCTGGCTGGTCTTTATTACTACTTCGATTCGAAAGAGAAGCTGCTCTATTTCATTCAGCAGCACACCTTCAGCATCATCGTCGAGCGGCTTCGCGAGCGCCTGGCCGAAAGCACTGACCCGGAAACCCGCATTCGAATTTTCGTTCGCAATCACGTGGAATACTCCGTCGCCAAGCAAAAGGCGATGAAGGTGTTGTCCCACGAAGACGATGCTCTGAAAAACAGTTACGGTACGGAATTGGCGGCCATCAAGCGCGAATACTATCGCATCTGCGTGGGTTTGGTAGAAGAACTCGCGAAGTCGCAAGGCTCGAAAGCGGATGGTGGAAACACCGTGTTTCCTGGAGGAGTAAGCGCGCGAATCGCGGTAATGGGCCTTTTCGGCATGATGAACTGGCTGTACACCTGGTATAACCCCCGCGTCGATCCCGATGCCGAGGTTCTGGCTCGCGAAATCAGCGACATTTTTTTGGGCGGAATCCGCAGCGGCAAGGTCGCGACTGCGGCCAAGACCGCCGGTGCGATTCTGCCGAGCCGGGCAAAGGCCAAACCTGCACCACGCCGTAACCCGACCAAGAAGTCATAAAGGATGAGAGGAATTTCGAGCATGGCGAGTAGTACCCAATCGGCCGCATCGGACACGCGGGAATTGATCCGCTATCGCACGGAATCGGGCGTTGCGGTGATCGAACTCAGCGATCCGCCCGCCAATACCTACAGCTACGACATGAACCGCCAACTGGATGACGCTATTCTTCAGGCGCGAATGGACAACCATGTCTACGTAATCGTCCTGACAGGAGCCGGCGAGAAGTTCTTCTCCGCGGGCGCGAACATCCAGATGCTGACGGAAGTCGATCCGACCTTTAAGTATTACTTCTGTCTGCATGCCAACGAAACCCTGCTGCGCCTGGAGAACACACCCAAACTGGTGATTGCTGCCATCAACGGCCACTGCGTGGGAGGTGGCCTGGAGATTGCCATGGCGGCTGACATGCGTATTGCGCGCAAGGACGGCGGTAAGATCGGCCTGCCGGAAGTGAACCTGGGAGTACTGCCCGGAACCGGTGGAACCCAGCGTCTGTCGCGGCTTTTGGGGAAATCGAAGGCTATCGAACTGATGGTGACTGGCAAGACGTTCTCGTTCGACGAAGCCAGGCAGATGGGATTGGTGAATGACGTTTTCGAAGGCGAGAACTTCATGGAGCAGGTGATGAAATTCGCCCGTCAGTTTTGCCCGCCGAACAAAGCGGCCAAAGCCGTTGGACGCATTAAACGCGCGGTGCAGACTGGGTGGGAAATTCCTATCGAGGCAGGATTGGCGCTGGAGCGCGAAAATCAGCAGTTGCTGTTTGAAAGCGACGACGCGAAAGAAGGTCTCGCCGCATACATCGAAAAACGTCCCGCAAAATTCACCGCGAAGTAAGCGAAGCTAAAACAGCGAATGATCGCCGCTAACAATACGACCTTCAGCCGGCTCACCGTGGAGTTGCAACCTCCGGCGGCGCGGATCGTGTTGAACAATCCTCCATTGAACGTCATTGACGTTCCCATGATGGATGAGCTCAGAGCGGCGCTGGAACAAATCGAAGCGCGGGCGGAAATCAGCGCGATTGTGTTCGCCGGTTCCGAGCGGGCGTTCTCCAGCGGAGTCGACATTCCCGCGCACACGCCGGATAAAGTGCGGAGCATGCTGACCGCTTTCCATAGTGTCATTCGGTCGGTGGTGGACAGCGGGAAGGTTACGATTGCGAGCGTTCGACGGCACTGTCTGGGCGGAGGCGCGGAGCTGGCGCTGGTGTGCGACATCGTGTACGCCACTCCAGACTCGGTATGGGGATTTCCGGAGATCAAGCTGGCCTGCTATCCACCAGTGGCAAGTGTGGCCTTGTCCTCCATTGTGGGACAAAAATTGGCGGCTGAATTGATCTTGACTGGCCGTACGCTGAGCGGACAAGAGGCTCTGGCCGCAGGATTGGTAAACGGCGTCGCCGACGACCCGGAGACGCTGGTGTCGGAATGTATACAACGGGTGTCGCAACTGAGTTCAGCGGCAATACGGACGGCAAAGAAGGCGCTTTATTCCTGGGACGCAATCCACTTCGACAAAGGGTTGGCGCGCGCCGAACAAATTTATTGTGACGAACTGATGCACACCGCCGATGCCCAGGAAGGCGTCGCCGCGTTTATGGAACGCCGTCGGCCGAAGTGGGTGGGGAAATAGAAGCCGAATGGACTATGAAATCACTCCCGAAGAGCTAAAGTCGATGTTGGACCAGGACGCCTCTGACATTGTGGTACTTGACGTCCGTGAGCCTTGGGAGTTCGAGATAGCCAAGATCGAGGGCAGCAGACACATTCCCATGGGCGACATTCCAGCGCGATTCAACCAGGAGCTTGACCCGAAGGACCACATCGCTGTGGTTTGTCATCACGGAGTTCGTTCCATGAATGTAACGGCCTGGTTGCGACAGCAGGGTTTTGAAAAGGTGCAATCCTTGGCCGGCGGCATCGACCGTTGGGCACGACAGGTCGATCCAAAAGTGCCGCTGTATTGAAGATGGCCATTAGCTTCTTAGCTTTTAGCAATCCGGAGCTGGAAACGTTGGGACAACAGCAAAGACTGAATGCCAAGAGCCAAGAGCTAAAGGCCAAAAGCGATTTTCTTATGAAAAAAGAACTTATCGAATTACGTGTTAACGGGCGCGCGCACGAACTGGCAATCGAACCCAGCAAACTATTACTGGATGTCCTGCGCGAGGACCTTGATTTAACCGGTTCCAAGCGGGGTTGCGACGATTCATCTTGCGGAGCCTGCACGGTGCAGGTCGACGGTCTGCCGATGCTCTCCTGTACCATGCTGGCGGCCAGTTGCGAGGGGCAGGAGATTACCACCGTCGAAGGTGTTGCCGATCACGGCGGTTTAGCGGCGTTGCAAAAGGCCTACGGCGATTTCGGCGGCTCGCAGTGCGGCTTCTGCACCCCGGGCTTCATGATGACCGTAAAGTGGTTGCTGGCCAACAATCCCGATCCCTCGGAGGATGAAATTCGCGAGGCGTTGAGCAGCAATTTGTGCCGTTGCACCGGCTACTTGCAGATGTATCAGGCGATCCGCGCGGCGATCCAGGCAGAGCAGAACAACGTGAAGCAGGAATTGGTGGGGGCAAAGTAATCAATGAATGAGTTTTCTGTGATCGGCAAACCGATCGCGATGATTGATGCGGCCGGCAAGACGACGGGCGCCGGCAAGTACGCGGCTGATTTTTCGCTTCCCGGCATGCTGGTCGGCAAGATCCTGCACTCCCCCTATCCTCATGCGCGCATCAAGAGCATTGATACATCGCGCGCTCGGGCCCTTGAGGGCGTGGTTGCAGTTGTCACCGGCGAAGACGCTCCGAATCCTTACGGCATTCTTCCTGTGGGTCACGATGAAACGGCGCTCGCGGTCGGCAAGGTTCGTTACGTTGGCGATCATGTGGCTTGTGTCGCCGCAGTCAGCGAACAGGTTGCTGAGCGCGCTCTGGAGTTGATCGATGTAGATTACGAGCCGCTACCCGCGTACTTTGACCCGGAAGAGTCGATGAAAGCGGGGAGTGATCTCATTCACGAGAACCGCGAGCACAATATTGAGAAGGATTATCACCACGTTTTCGGCGATGTCGATCGCGGTTTTGCGGACGCCGATTACGTTGCGGAGGCCCGCTACATTGCCAATGAGGTAACACACGCGGCGATGGAGCCACATTGCACGCTGGCCAATTTTGAGCTTGATCCTTATACCGGCAAACTGGGACGTCTGACAGTGTGGTCCTCCACCCAGGTTCCGTATTACCTGCAACACAAACTTTCGCTCGTGCTGGAAATGCCCATGTCGCAGATACGTGTTATCAAGCCGTTGGTGGGCGGCGGCTTTGGCGGCAAGAGTGAAATCATCCCGATTGAGATCATCGCGGCGGTAACGGCGCGCGCAGCCCGGGCGCCGGTGAAGATTATCTATACCCGCGAGGAAGTTTTCTGGGCACATCGCGGCCGACCGCGCACCATCGTCGACCTGAAGACTGGCGTGAAAAACGATGGCCGCGTGACTTCGGTGGCTTGCAAGGTGATCCAGGACGGAGGGGCGTATTGCTCTTACGGCGTGGTCACAATCTTGTATTCCGGAGCGTTGCTCGGCGCTTTGTACGACATTCCTAATATCCGGTATGACGGTTATCGGGTGCTGACCAACAAGCCCGCGTGCGGAGCCATGCGTGGTCACGGTACGGTGAATGTGCGATTTGCGTTCGAGTCGCAGATGGACGAAATCGCCGCCACGCTGAAGTTAGATCCCGCTGAGGTGCGCCGCATAAATCTGCTGAAACCGCCTACGGTCACGGTGAATGGCCTACGCGTTTTGAGCTACGGTCTGCCTGAGTGCATCGACAAGGTCGTTACACGTTCCGGTTGGAAGGAGCGCAAGGGCAAGCTGCCAAAGGGCCGCGGATTGGGAGTCGCGTGTAGTCACTATGTCAGCGGCGCTGCCAACAGCATCATTCGCTCCGACATGCCGCATTCCACGGTGAACATCAAGATTGATCGAGACGGCGGCGTAGTTGTATACACCGGAGCGTCGGAGATCGGCCAAGGTTCGGACACGATGACGGCGCAGGTTGTGGTCGAGGTTTTGGGATGCGATCTGTCGCGAGTACGAGTCATCGCAGCTGATACCGATTTAACCCCGATTGATCTCGGTTCCTATTCCAGTCGCGTGACGTTTATGGCCGGCAATGCGGCGCTACGAGCCGCCCAGGATGTGAAGAAGAACATCGTTAGCGCTGCCGCTAAGCGGATGAACTGCGCTGCTGAAGACGTGATTATGCGCGGCGACCGGGTCTACCGGCAGGGAACTCCGCCTGGCGATCATGATCCCACAGCGTCAGACATCCTGGAACAAGTAGACGCTCCCCGCGGTCGCGTCGACGGGCAGATCCTGCGGGGCTCGGTGTTGCAGACGCGCAAGGAGCAGGGACCGAAAGAGCACATGAGCTTCGAGGAAGCCGTGGTTTCGGCAATCGATTTTCATGGAGCGTTGACGGGAACGGGATCGTACGCTCCGCCAATAGAAGCGCGCGGCGGCAAGCATAAAGGCGGAGGCGTCGGGACCGTCACCGGCCTATTCATATTCGGCACAAGTTGCCGAGGTCAGCGTGGATGAGGAGACCGGAGAAGTTACGGTACACAAGATCTGGGCGGCGCATGATTGCGGAAGGGCTTTGAATCCGGTCGCGGTTGAGGGACAGGTGATCGGCTCGGTCTGGATGGGTCTTGGTCAGGCGCTACAAGAAGAAATGGTGTGGAAAGATGGGCTGTTGATGAATCCTGGACTGCTTGAATATCGCAGCCCTTCGTCGGCGGAGTCGCCCGAGATCGAGTGCATGATCGTGGAGAGCATCGATCCCGAAGGACCGTTCGGCGCGAAAGAGGCAGGTGAGGGCTCGCTGGCTGCCACGATTCCGGCGATCTCGAACGCCATCTACGACGCTGTGGGAGTACGGCTCCGCGAGTCGCCCTTCACTCCAGAACGCGTGCTGTCAGCCTTACGTGCCAAGAAGGGCCTGAAGCGAATTGAGATGACCGAATCGGTTGACCCAACCGCACCGGTCAGATTGCGTGAACACGGCGGCTCGTTGTGGTTCAAAGGAAAAGGTCCGACGCGGCATCCGCTCGATCCGTCCCGGCAACCGGCTGCGGTGTCTGGCATTGTGGGAGGTGAACGGTGAGCCTTCCGACGTTCCAGCTACTACGTCCCAAGTCGCTCGACGAGGCCATTCACATGATGGCCAAGCACGACGGCCAAATCAAGGTTGTTGCCGGCGGCACCGACCTGCTGCCTTCGATGAAGCAGAAATTATTCACTCCAGACTATGTGCTGGATTTGCGTGGAGTAAGCGAGCTGAGGGGCATTCGGAGTGTTCCCGGTGAAGGCATCGAGATCGGAGCCTTGACGACGCTTCATGAAGTCGAGAACTCTGCGATCGTCCGCAAAGACTATCCAGTGCTATACGAGGCGGTGAAGACTGTGGCTTCGCCGGTTCTGCGGAATATGGGGACGATCGGCGGCAACATATGCCTCGACACTCGCTGCGTCTGGTACAACCAATCGCAGCTATGGCGGACCAGTTGTGGCTTTTGCCTCAAGAAAGATGGCAATCTATGCCACGTCGCGCCGGGCGGAAAGTTCTGCTGGGCGGCCTTTTCGGGCGATACGCCGCCGGCGTTGTTGTGCCTGGGAGCCGAGTTAGAAATCGCCGGTCCGAATGGATTGCGGCGTACCCCATTGTCAGAGTTCTATGTGAATGACGGTATTGTGCGTCTGCATCTTTCCTCCAAGCGAGGTGGTGACGCGAATTCATCTTCCAGAGTCTTCGGCTGGATGGCGGGGAAGTTATCAGAAGCTGCGCATTCGAGGCAGCATTGACTATCCCCTGGCCGGAGTTGCCGTGTCGCTCAGGATGACGTCAGGTCGCGTGGAGGATGCACGCGTGGCTATCACCGCGGTCAACCCTGCTCCGCACCTGTTGAAGGATGCAGATGCGCACTTGATTGGCGCCGTTCCTACGGAGGAGATTGCAGAGCGCATCGGAGAACTCGCATCCTGAACTGCAAAGCCGTTGACCACCTCGGCGTTGACTCCGGAGTATCGCCGGGAGATGGTGCGGGTGTTCACGAAACGGGCTGTTATGCGAGCGGCAGCTGCGAATTAAGGTAGAACGTATCGAGTCTGAGTAGTATCAGAGCTAGGGAAGCTGCGAATAGCTGAGACCCGGATTCCGCAGTGGCTAGACGGATTGCTAAAAAAGTCGCCAAAACAGATCCCTGGTGGGCTGAAGCCCACAGGAATAAAAAATGAGGGGCTTGTACGGCGCACCTGAAGGTGCGCCCCTTCAAAACCGGTCAAAGTCTGAGTTTTTCGGCAGCCGGCAGAGCCGAGTTGATTTTGCCATGCTTACGGACGGCCTAGGAGCCGCTCCCTTCAGCCAAACGTAATCAGAGCTTTTCTAAACATCCCATGATAATCACCGACTGCCACATTCATATTCAGCCGCTGGAACTTTTCAAGCCGGAAGCTCTGGCGCTGATGAAGAAGTCGCGCAAAGATTTTGATCAGGTTGCGGAGTATTGCGTCTCGCCGAAAGCGTTCTTGAAGCACCTGGATGCGATCGGAGTCGATCGTGCGGTGCTGATCAATTATGTGGCGCCGGAGGTGATTGGCTTTACTCCCGCGGTCAACGAGTTCATTGCCAACTACGTCAAAGAGGATCCCAAGCGCCTGATCCCTTGTGGCAGCGTTCATCCGCGCCACACGACGAACGTCCTGGCCGACATGGAGCAGATCGTGCGGCTGGGCATCAAGCTGATAAAAATTCATCCGCCGCATCAGCTGCTTTATCCGAACGACTACGTAAACGGCGTTAAGGAATTGGAGATCATCTATCGGGCGGCCGAGGCCAACGGTATACCGATCATGGTCCACACCGGAACGTCGATTTTCCCCGGGGCACGCAATAAGTTCGGCGATCCCATTTACGTTGACGACGTAGCGGTTGACTTTCCGCGACTGAAGATTCTGTTAGCTCACGGTGGCCGTCCATTATGGATGGATACGGCATTCTTCCTGGTACGGCGTCACCGTAACGTCTTCCTGGATATCAGCGGCATTCCGCCGAAGACGTTGCTCAAATATTTTCCTCGGTTGGACGAGATCGCGCACAAAACTCTGTTTGGGACCGATTGGCCGGGACCGGGAGTTCCGGAGATCGAGAAGAATCTAGGGCAGTTTCGTGCGCTGCCGCTCGACGAAAGCGTCAAAGAGCAGATACTCAGCAAGACGGCCTTGGGTATCTGGCCAGAATAGACGACGGGGCGGGAACCGCAATACACCACATGTGAAGTTGAGCTGACGTTGATAAATGCCGGCCGTCTAAGAACCGGTGCGCTCAATGTTTTCGGGATTGGTCGCGTCTCCCACGCCTGCCGCACTTTTGATTGCGGCCCAGAGCTCCTCGTAGCCGATGCGAGCCTTGGCGGAAAAGGGAATGATGCGATCGTCGCCGATACCCAGTCGTTCGCTCAACTTTTTCATCGAAGCCCGAAGCTGATTGCCGGAAATTCGATCGGCCTTCGTTCCCACCAGCAGAAAATTACGTCCCATGTGCCGCAGCCACTCGAGCAACTGCACATCCAATTCCTGTGGCGGAATCGTGACATCCACGAGCACCAGACACAGAACCAGGGACTCACGCGTCTCCAGATAAGGATTGATGAATTGCGCCCACTGGGCCGTCACTTCCTTGGGAGCTCGCGCATAGCCATAGCCTGGCAGGTCGGCGAAAACGAAGTCCGGATGCGGCTTGCCGGGACGACGTATCTGAAAGAAGTTGATGGTCTGGGTGCGACCGGGGGTATTGCTGGTCTTGGCGATTTTGCTGCCCACGAGGCTATTAATCAGGCTCGATTTGCCGACGTTAGACCGGCCCGCGAATGCAATCTCAGGCGCCGTGGCAGGAGGGAACTGCCGGGGGTCAGCCGCCGAAAGCAGGAAGCGAGTCAACACCTTCATACGATCAATATCGCTGGAGTGAAAGGAAAGTGCAAGGGGTCGGCAGGAGAGTTGCTCGTGGAAGCAATGTTTTGCTACCTCAGTCGTCAGACAAAATCGGCCTATTGCGCCCTCGAGCCCGCTTGCTTCACTTCGGATAATAGTACGACGCTAATGAAAAAGCCCGCCGAAGCGGGCTTCTATTTCAGCCTAACCTTATTGGTGAGCCGTTGGCACCGTCTCCGGGCCGGGCGGAATGGCAGGGATGCTGGTTGCCTCTTCCTCCGGCACCTCCGGCAGCGGCCGCTCCAACGCGTAGGCGAGCACTTCGTCCATGGTATTGACGAAACGCAGTTTCATTACGTTGCGCAGGTTTTCGGGCACATCGGCCAGGTCCTTCTCATTGTCAGCGGGAAGCAGAACTTCCATGATGCCGGCGCGGTGCGCAGCTAGCAACTTCTCCTTCAACCCTCCGATGGGGAGGACCTTGCCGCGTAGCGTGATTTCGCCGGTCATGGCAATGTCGCGGCGCACCGGAATGTGGCTGAGAGCGCTGGCAATGGCAGTCGCCATGGTAATGCCGGCGGAAGGACCGTCCTTGGGAATGGCGCCCTCGGGCACATGCACGTGGATGTCGACGTTGCGGTAAAAGTCGCGTTGCAATCCCAGCTTCTGCCAGCGTGACCTCACGTACGTCATGGCTGCCTGTGCTGATTCCTGCATGACGTCGCCGAGCTTGCCGGTGAGCAAAGGCTTTCCGCCCTTTCCGTCAACCACCGACACTTCGGTAGTCAGGATCGAGCCGCCGACTTCGGTCCACGCCAAGCCAGTGACCAGGCCAACCTCGCTGCGCTCGTGCACTTCGCTGTCGCGGAACTTCATCACGCCCAGGTAGTCAGGGACATTCTCCGCAGTGAGACTCACCGCGAACTTGTCGCCCTCCCTAACAACTTTGCGCGCCACCTTGCGGCAGATGTTGCCAATCTCGCGCTCCAGGTTGCGGACGCCGGCTTCCCGCGTGTAATTGCGAATAACGGTAGTCAGCGCTTCATCGCTGAAGACAATGTTCTCTTCGGTCAGTCCGGTCTGCTGTCGCTGTTTGCGCACCAGGTACTGCTTGGCGATCTCGACCTTCTCCGGCTCGGTGTAGCCGTGGAGGCGAAGCACTTCCATGCGATCCTGCAACGCCGGAGGGATGGTGTGCAGCACGTTGGCTGTCGCGATAAAGAACACCTGCGACAGGTCGTATTCCACGTCGAGGTAGTGATCGACGAACATAAAATTCTGTTCAGGATCGAGCACCTCCAGCAGGGCCGCCGAGGGATCGCCGCGGAAGTCCATCGACATCTTGTCGACTTCGTCCAACATGAAGACCGGGTTCTTGGTGCCGGCCTTCTTCATCATCTGGATGATCTGACCGGGCAGCGCGCCGATATAGGTGCGGCGATGTCCGCGGACTTCAGCTTCGTCACGCACGCCGCCAAGCGACATGCGAACAAACTTGCGCCCCGTGGCTTTGGCGATGCTCATGCCAAGCGAGGTCTTGCCGACTCCTGGAGGTCCGACGAAGCAGAGGATCGAACCCTTGGGATTCTTCACCAGCTGACGAACCGCAAGGAATTCAAGAATGCGCTCCTTGATTTTTTCCAGCCCGTAATGATCTTCGTTCAGAACTTTCTCGGCGACATCGATGTTGCGAATCTCTTTCGACCGCTTCTTCCACGGAACAGCCAACAGCCAATCCAGATAATTGCGAGACACGGTAGATTCGGCCGACATGGGCGGCATGGCTTCGAGTTTCTTCAACTCCTGTAGCGCCTTCTCATGCACCTCACGCGGCATGCCTGCGGCGTCAACTTTTTTCTTGAGCTCGTCGAACTCGCTCTTTTCGCCGCGGCCCAGCTCTTTCTGAATGGCCTTGATCTTCTCGTTGAGGTAATACTCTTTCTGGGCGCGTTCCATCTGGCGCTTCACGCGCGACTGGATGGTGCGGTCCATGTTGAGCTTCTCGATCTCGACGTCAAGAACGTCGCCAATGCGGTTCAGGCGCTCGGCAGGGTCGAAAATTTCCAGCAATTCCTGCTTCTCTTCGATCGAGAGCTGCAGGTTGGCGGCGATGGTGTCGGTGAGTTTCGCCGGATCGTCGTTACGAACCGCGGCAATCATGGTCTCGTAATTCAGCGACTGGCAGAGCTTCACGTACTGCTCAAAGAGTCCGGTAACGCGCTGCATGCTGGCTTCGATTTGCGGGGTCGGTTCGGCCGAGTATTTGGCCGTTCGCACCGTGGCCTCGAAATAGCCATCGGTGTCGACCACCTGCAGAATCTTGCCGCGCTCGAGCCCTTCGACCAGGACCTTGATGTTGCCATCAGGGAGCTTCAGGCTCTGCACGATGTTGACGATGGTGCCAACCTGATAGATCTCGTTGGGCTTGGGCTCGTCGATGCTGGCGTCGTGCTGGGTTGCCAGGAAGATCTTTTTGTCGCCGGCCAACGCCTCTTCCAAAGCACGCACGCTAGACTCCCGGCCAACCACGAACGGCGTCATCATGTACGGAAAGATGACGACATCACGGATCGGCATCATGGGGAGTTTCTTGGTTTCGAATTTCTCGCGCTGCGTCACTAAAAACCGCCTTGTCATTCAGAGCGAAGTAGCTGCTCTGGGAAAGAAACAAATGAATGGAACGCGCCTCTACTCGCGCGTGGTCGCCCCCTGCCGCAACCAAGTTGAGTCAAGAATATCACGCATGGGAAGAGGGCAGAAGCGAACAAAGTCCCATTGGGTGAGGAGCTTGCCGTGGTACTGGAGCTTTCGGGAAAGCTCAGGCTGGTTTGAGGCCCGGTTCATCGAGTCGATACCGTTTTGATGCCTTGCCGGCAAATTCGATTCGCCCGAACCAGCCGGCCTAGTCAAAGCAGCTAGAGTGAACCACGAAATGCCATCACGGACACTGGCAAAGCCGAAGGCGCGACCGAAGCCGCGCCCTCTTGTCGAACCCTTGGAATAACTGTGGATGTTAACCAGCCTTCTCCATGATGGGCAAACTGACGTTGCGCTTCTCCACCATCTCGCGAGTAACCTCAAATTCCTTGACCCGCTTCTGGCCAGGGAGGCTGTACATCAGGTCGAGCATCAGCTCTTCCAGAATCATGCGCAGCCCGCGAGCTCCCACTTTGCGTGACATCGCTTCGCGAGAGATGCAGCGCAGTGCCTCTTCGGTGAAACGCAGCTTCACGTTCTCGAAATCGAACAGGCGCTGGTACTGCTTCACGATGGCATTCTTCGGCTTGGTGAGAATCTCGATCAGGGCATCTTCATCCAGATCGTTGAGCACGCCGACAACAGGTAGACGGCCGACAAATTCTGGAATCAGTCCAAATTTAATTAGATCCTGGGGTTCGACCTGGGACAGCAACTCGGTATCGCGTTTGTTGCTCTCAGTGAAAGCCGCTTCCTTGGCTTCATCGGTGCGGAATCCCATGGAACGCTTGCCCAGGCGGCGTCCGATAGTGCGCTCCAGACCTACGAAGGCCCCGCCGCAGATGAACAGAATGTTGGTGGTGTCAACCGGGGTGAATTCCTGGTGAGGATGTTTGCGCCCGCCCTGTGGCGGAACATTGGCCACTGTACCTTCCAGTATCTTCAGCAGGGCTTGCTGCACGCCTTCACCGGAGACATCGCGGGTGATGGACGGGTTCTCGTCCTTGCGGCCGATCTTGTCCACTTCATCGATATAAATGATGCCGGTTTGAGCGCGGGTAACGTCGCCGTCGGCCGCCTGCAAGAGTTTGAGGATGATATTTTCCACGTCCTCGCCGACGTAGCCGGCTTCGGTGAGCGTGGTGGCATCAACGATTGCGAAGGGTACGTCGAGCATCTTGGCCAGGGTCTGGGCAAGTAGCGTCTTGCCAGTACCAGTAGGCCCGATCAGCATGATGTTCGACTTGGCGAGTTCCACATCGGCGCCGCGTTGGCGATTCATGTAAACGCGCTTGTAGTGGTTGTAAACCGCGACTGCCAGCTTCTTCTTGGTTTGCTGCTGCCCGATAACGTACTCGTCGAGGAAGGCTTTCACCTCGGCGGGCTTGGGGAGTTGATTGGGAGTGGCGTTGGGCTGGGCTTCCGAGCGATCGTCTTCCAGGATCGAATTGCAGACGGCAACACACTCATCGCAAATGTAAGCGCGCGGATAGTCGGTTGGAGACGAAATCAACTTAGCGACCGCGTCTTGAGACTTGTGGCAAAACGAACAGCGAAGTACTTCTTCGGAACCGGTCCTGGTTCTCACGGAAACTCCTTTACCCCCACGCTGGCAAGTTGAGATTGTCTCCCTAAGTTGCTTTCCCGTTTGTTCAAAACCGGGAGGGGCTGCGTTACCCCTATTGAGAAACCGACCACTTCGGCCATCGGTCGTGCCTCTCGCGAACCCCACAGTGCTGCTGCACTATGAAAACTATTGAACCACAATTCCGCTTGCTTCAACGCAACACCGGTGCAACACCGGATACAACTTTGGAACCAGTTACGAGAAAATTTTCCGCACCTTAGTCCCCAATCCAGCGGGCACCTTACTTGTGCTTGAAAATGATGTCGTCAACGATTCCGTATTCTTTCGCCTGATACGCGTTCATGATGAAATCGCGCTCAACGTCGCGTTCGACTTTTTCCAAAGGCTGGCCACTGTGTTTGGACAAAAGCTGGTTCGTGATCTCGCGCATGCGCAGGATCTCGCGGGCATGAATATCGATATCCGTTGCCTGCCCAGACAAGCCTGACATCAGCGGCTGATGTATGAGGATGCGCGAGGTCGGCAAGGCAAAGCGCTTCTTAGGCGCGCCACCGGACAAAAGTGTAGCCCCCATGCTTGCCGCTTGGCCGATACAGATGGTCGTCACATCCGGGCGAATAAACTGCATGGTGTCGTAAATCGCCATCCCCGCGGTAATTGAACCACCCGGGGAGTTGATGTACAACGAGATGTCCTTCTCCGGGTCTTCTGCCTCTAAGAACAGCATCTGCGCGATGATCAAGTTCGCGACATTGTCATCGATAGGAGTGCCGAGAAAAATGATATTGTCCCGCAACAGGCGGGAATAGATATCGTAGGCCCGCTCGCCCCTACTGGTTTGCTCGATCACCATGGGCACAAGCATCGTTACCATCCTTTCAGTTCAGTGCCGAACCTTCGTTGTGCTCAGGACCTTCGCGGCAGGCTGAATCGCCTGCTGAAAGCCTCAACCTGAGCACACCTCTTCCCCAGGGTCGAAGGGAAAAGTGGAATGCAAGCCGCCCTATGCGGACTTGCGATACAGAGAATTTAAGGTCTTTTCGTTGCGCAGGCGATGCCGAATTCTATCCAGCCCGCCATCCTGCGTCAAACGTGCGCGAACCTGCTCCACCGTCTGTTTTGACTGGCTGGCAAGAGCGTCGACCTCGTGATCGAGTTCCTCGTCAGTGACCTCAATCTTTTCTTCGTCAGCAATTTGCTCGAGGATGAGTGACGCCTTCACTTCGCGCAGGGCCGCTTCCCGCTGCCCGGCCCGTAGCCGGCTGAAGTCCATGCGCTTCATATCTTCGGTGCGCATGCCCTGGGCTGCCAGGGCGCGAAGCCCACGCTCCAGACGAAGATCAATCTGCTCATTCAACATCGCTTCCGGAACCGGGAAATCGTTGCGATTGACCAGCTCCTCGACCAGCTTGTCTTTTCCCTGGTGCTCGGCTTCGTGCTCTTTCTCCGCTTTCATGTTGTCGCGCAGGCGATTGCGGAGGTCGTCAAGCGTGTTGAAGTCGGAGCTCAACTCCTTGGCAAAGTCGTCGTTCAGTTCCGGGATAGTGCGGGTCTTGATGCCTTTGATATTCACTTCGTAGGTCATCGACTTTCCCGCCAGCCGCTTGTCAGCGAAATCGTCGGCGTACTTTACGTCGAAGGTGCGCTGCTCGCCTGCCTTGGCGCCGCGCAGGTTCTCCGAAAATTCGGGGATAGTGTTCTTTCCCCCAATCTCCACCATGATCTCGTCAACCTCAACCGGTTTTGAGTCGGCGTCCTGCTCGGCTTCCTTGGGAG
>CAWCMU010000022.1:0-24403 GCA_963796695.1 uncultured Acidobacteriaceae bacterium
ATACGACCGAGTGGATTCCGGGAACCAAGGTTGTTTCATGTCCCCAGAGTGCCCCAAGACTTTTCAAGTGGAGAATCCAGACGGCAAAGCTGCCTCAAGATTGATTTGATCTCCGGTGATTGGGTGGTGGAAGTTCAGAAATTGGGCGTGCAGGAAATATCCTCCATCGCCGGGGAGGCCGGGAAGGTTCTCCAGAGGCTGGCCGGCCAAGCCGTACAGAGGATCGCCTACCAGGGGATGGCCGATGGATGCCAGATGGATTCTGATTTGATAGAGGGCGGCCCGAATTTAGGCTTACCTCAAATGTTGTGGTGCTGGTGGTACGTGAGATCACCTTTGCCAATGACTTTGACTGTTTGCCACTTGAGTTGGCGGCCCACACGGAACCGATCAGCGGGTGCGGTACGAGGCCGATGGGTGTGAGGATTTCGTAGGTGTCGTGCAGTGCAATGTTTTGAGCCAGCGCCCGGTAGATTTTTTGAATTGTGGGTGTGTTCGGGTCCCAGTAGATTAGAGGCCGCCTGCGGTGTTTTGGCGAAAAGGACGATGCCGGTGGTGGCTCGGCCCAACCGGTGGATAGGGTTTGCGTTGGGAGTTTGCTTTTGCACCAGGCGCGGAGGGTGTTTTCCATGAAGCCGCCGCCGGGGATGGTGGGCAGCCCACTGGGTTTGTTGACGGCCAACAGATGGGGGTCTTCAAACAGGACTTCGAAGTGCTGAGGGGAGTCTGGTTCGATCCAGGGTGGACGGTTCCAGACAAGGGTTTGGCCTAAAGTGACCAATTCGCTTCCGGCGGCGGTGACGCCGTTGAGGGTGAGTTCGCCGTTGTTCAGTTTTTGTTGCCAGGCTTGCGGGGTTGAGTGGGTGTAAAGGCTTGCCAAGTGGGAGAGCAGGGTTTGTCCATGGTATTTTTTGCTGATGATTGTGGTGTAGGCATAGCCCCGGTTGAGCATGTAGTTTGAGTGTAAGCTACGTCATCTGCGGCAGGAGTGCTGGGGTTCGAGCGACACTGGATTTAGGCTGCAAGAGTTCTAAATGCGTCCAGTGTCGGGAGCCAATGCCGCACTGATCACGCGCGACTCGGAAGTAATCCGCCTGGACGGAAAAGTCCGACCCGGGCAGTTGAAGAACTCTACGAGGTCGCGGCCACAAGGACGGAACGCCGACTATACGACCGGGTGGCTTCCCGGACACTGGCGCGTCTATCGGGACTGATCGTGGTCTGCTTCGGTCGACTTCGGGTCCTTCAACCCACGCCTGAGGTATTCGCCAGGATTACCCTGACAATTCGCTTGAATGCCTTGCTGAATGCGGCGTCGGACTCGTAACCGACCAATCGAGCGACTTCTGGGATCTTTTTGTCACGCCGTTCAAGTAGCTGTATCGCCTTCTGCATCCGCCACTCGGTTACGTATTCCAGCGGCGTTTGTCCGAGTAGCTCTTTGAAACGTGCTGCGAATGCGGAGCGAGACATGCCCGCCGATTCGGCCAGTGATTCGACCGTCCACGGTGCATTCACTTTGTCGTGAAGAGCACTCAGCGCGGTGCCCAACTGAGGATCGAAGACTGCGCGGAGCCATCCCTTGCTGCGGGACGGTCCCGACGCGATATGCGCTCGCAACAACTGGATCACCAGTACCTCGGCTAACCAAGTCGCGACGACTTCAGATCCAGGCGCCTGTTCTGCCATCTCTGACGCCAGCGCTTGCACGGTGTTGTGAAGAGCCAGCGTGCGTGCCTGATCGGCCTTCATCAGAATAAAGTTCGGCAAGAGCTGGGTGATTGGCTTCAAGCTGGCCTCATCGAAACTCAACGACCCGCAAACAATAGTGGTGGGTGCCGCCGCCGCCACAAAGAGCGACATTGCCGTTAGCCTTGGCCCCAATCTCCCGAAAGGTCCACTTCGGACGCGTTCGCGGGCTGTCGCGCAGAACAATCGAAGTCCCCCGCGCCAGCAAGAAGCAATCGCCACCGGTGAGCGGAATCGGTTCCTCGATCCCTTCCACACTCAGCCAGCAGTTTCCCCGCGAAAGCATCGCGAAGTGCGCCAAATCTGCCGGCGGCATCGTTTTGCCGGAAGGCCTGCCGAGTACTTTGACCTCGTTCTCTTGTCTTAGGCCCCAAGGGGCTGTCGCTTCCAGCCTGTGAAGACCGAACGCGGTGACGTGCATCGTTTTGAAGATGTCTGTAATCGGGTCCACGTTTGTCTCCAGTTCTGGACGAATAGGCAAAAAGACTGGACTTCTGAGCGGTTCCCGTCCACCGCCAAATCACTCTAATCAACTGTATTGGATGCTACGCATCCATCGAGGGAGCAAGTATGGGAAAGCTTGAAGGGAAAGTTGCAGTCGTCACAGGCGGTAACCGCGGGATTGGGCTAGCCACAGCCAAGCGCTTCGTTGAAGAAGGCGCGCACGTTGTAATCTGCGGCCGACGCGAGAAAGAACTGAAAGAGGCCGCAGCCTTTATCGGGAGAAACGTCACGACGGTCATGGGCGACGTAACGCTCCTGCAGGATTTGGACCGGCTCTATGCAGTCGTGAAAGAGAAACACGGTCGCATCGACGTACTTTTTGTAAATGCCGGCTGGGGTGAAGTCGCACCGCTGGAAGCGGCTACCGAAGCTCATTTCGACAAGACCTCGACCTGAACGTGAAGGGACTGTTCTTTACGGCGCAGAAGGCCCTCCCCTTATTCAAAGATGGAGGCTCGATCATCCTGAACTCTTCGGTCGCGAACGTGATGGGAGTGCAGCGTTACCGTCTACGCCGCGAGCAAGGCGGCTGTGCGCAGCTTCGCGCGTGGCTGGACGATGGAGCTGAAAGACCGCAAAATCCGCGTGAACACTGTAAGCCCCGGACCAATCGAAACTCCAGCACTTGAGAATGGAGGTCTCACTCCTGAGCAAGTCCAGCAAGCGGCCGAGCAGTTCGTCTCGCAGGTTCCACTTGGCCGCAGAGGTAAACCCGAAGAAATCGCGGCAGCAGTCGTGTTTCTTGCCTCGGATGAAAGTTCTTACGTCACCGGTGTGGATCTCGCCGTCGATGGAGGCATGGCGCAGGTCTGACCTCGGCGCTGTCATTTCTCGAACTTCAGTTCTCACACTAGATCGGAGAAACATGATGAGCTATGCAATTGTTGGATTCGGCAAGATAGGACAGGCCCTGGCCCACGCCTTCGCGCGTAAGAACATCGACGTGACGGTCGCGAGCCGCCGGTCGCCCGAGGAGTTGGAACCGCAAGCTCGTGCGATCGGACCTACGGTCGTCGCCAAGTCGTTGCGGGATGCACTCGAGGCCGACACAATCATCTTAGCTATCCCGTTCGGGGAACATCACGAGATTGCGAAGGCCCGACGGAGCTGGGAAGGCAAGACGATCATCGACGCAATGAATTCGTTTCCCATCCCGCCTGAGGAACTCGACGGTCTCCCGTCCTCCGCCGTCGTGGCGAAGTCATTCCCCGACGCCAAGCTCGTAAAGGGCTTCAATCACCTGGGTGCGGCCAAGCTGGCGACCGATCCAGAGGTCGAGGGAGGGCAAAGGGTGGTCTTCCTTTCGAGCGACGATGACGACGCGGTGGCTCCTGTGGCAGACCTGGCCAAAGAACTTGGGTTCGCCCCCGTCAAGCTGGGAAAGCTGAACGAGGGCGGATGGCTGGTGCACGCGCGAGGCCGCACCTGGGGGCAGCTAATTTTTCAGGATCTGTTCAAGACGCAGCAGTAACCGGTTTGCAACCGTGTGATTAGAGCCGAGAACGATGATTCGGAAAGGTTCCATTCCATCGGACGCGCTTGAAGGAAAGGAGAGATTCGATGAGCATCGAAGCGAATGTACGGGTTGTGAAGGATTTCTTCGCGGCAATCGGAAGCGGCGACAAGCAGGCCTTGCTGGCGCTGGTGGCCGAAGACATTGAGTGGATCATTCCAGGCGAGGGCTGGCCGCTGGCCGGCACGCACCGCGGGCACTCGGGATTGACGGATGTGCTTAAGAAAGCGTCCGAACAGATAGAAACGACATACCCAAAGCCTCCCGAATTCGTGGCGCAGGGAGACCGGGTTCTGGTCGTCGGCGTCGCTACTGGGAGAATCAAAGCAACGAATAGGACGTTTGAGGACCATTGGGTCTTCGATATTACCGTTCGAAATAGCAAACTGACGAACATCCGTGAATATGTCGACACGCAAGCACTGGCGCGGGCCTCCGAGACGGCCGCAAGCCGCAGGCCCTGAAACATGGCGCTGTTTCGTCTCGGCAACCTGAATCGGCGAATCGGTGAGTGCATGATCGCCAATGCACTCTTTGAGTCACGATCAGTAATGTAAGTCGGCCAGGTTTTACGAATGCTTTCCTATCATCTGGCCGTATAATGCCCACCCCCCCAGCAAGCGAGCATAGGCTCTGGGCCAGCCGCAGTGGAGGCGGCTGGCATGAGCAGACAAGCCAAGGGCAAATCCCCAAAACCAAAGCGGCCCAAGACTAAACTTGGTCTTCCTGACCTCTACCACAGCAAGTCGGCGGTGCTTGACAGCCTTAGTTCCCCCGAGTCTAAGCGTGGCTATCAACACGCCATTGATGAATTCATTCAGTGGTACTGCTCCGAGCCGCGGCTGTCGTTCAACAAGACCGTAGTGACTCGCTACCGGATTGCACTCGAGAATCGGCAACTCGCGGCCGGAACGATCAACGGACGACTTGCTGCAGTACGCCGTCTCGCCTACGAGGCAACCGAGCGAGTCGTCTGGCATGTTGTAAAACAGTACGCTCTAAAACTCGCGCTCCCCCATGTAGCGCCGCATGATCTGAGGCGTTCGTGCGCGAAGCTGTGCCATGGATCGGGCGGAGAGCTGGAACAGATCCAGTTTCTTCTCGGGGGCGTATGAGATCCTGCTGCTCAATGAGCCTGCGCTGCGTGCCGGCCGGGTCCGATTCCGCTTCAATTTGCATGATGTAATCGCGCGCCCACTTCGGAAGCGCATTGATCCGGTCAATGAGAGGGCGCTTGTCAGCTGACGGCCAAGATTGCTGAGTTGAAAGGCGAGTCTTTCAACGAGATTGAACTCGACCTCCGTGGCCGAATGCCGGGCCGGACCAAAACTAGAAAGGGCTGGCGAAAGAAGCCGGGGAGAGATTAAGAGGCTGGGGCTGAACCATGACGCGCAAATCCCGCTACACCACCGTTCCGATCATGTTCTGGCGCTGCCCGCACTGCGGCTTTGAACATCGAGCTAGCGACCTTCTGCGTAACGGCTGGGACACCTTTCAGTGCAAGGAATGCGGGAAGACTTTTCCAGCCCGGCCAAGCGAAGAACGGGAAGCATCAAGCAAGTAATCGCCAGCGCCGCGTTGACTCGCGCGACTCGATCGCATAGATTGTGGCGTTTCAAGCGAGGACCGCAATGGCGAATCTCGAACATCTCGAAATCCTCAAGCAAGGGGTAGAGAACTGGAATAAGTGGAGGAGTCAGAATCCAGAACTTGTCCAATGGGATACGACGCTAGGCAGAACAGTTCTTCGCGGGCCCGACCTTCGAGGCGCTGAGCTTGACCGCGCTGAACTCGCTTGGGCAAATCTCAGTGAAGCGAATCTCAGCAAAGCGCACCTCAGCCTGGCAAAACTTAGTAAGGCAAACCTAAGCGGGGCGAATCTCACAGGTGCCGAGCTCGCGCATGCTGACCTCTACGGATCCGACTTGAGCGATGCGGATCTAACTGAAGCTGATCTTCGGCAAGCCACACTAGGGGTAGCAAACCTCTACGGCGCTAACCTCAGCCGGGCTGATCTCCGCGGGGCGAAGCTCGGAGGAGCTTACCTCGTCAAAGCGAACGTCAGCGGAACGCGGTTTTCTGAGGCCGAGGCAGCGGGTGTGATCTTCGCCAACGTTGATCTATCGCCTGCCGAGAGCCTCGAAACCGTCAGAAACTTCGGTCCCTGTACGATTGGCATCGACACGATCTATAAATCGGGCGGTAAAATCCCAGAAGTTTTCCTTCGGAGCTGTGGTTTACCAGATGAGTTCATCGCCTACATCGGATCGATGGTCGGGCGGCCCATCGAGTTTTATTCGTGCTTCATCAGCTATTCGACCAAAGACCAGCCATTCGCAGATCGGCTGTATGCCGACCTGCAGTCGAAGGGCGTCCGCTGCTGGTTTGCGCGTCGATGAGTTTCGAAAATTCCTCTGGCTGGAAGTATTCCGCTTCAGGTTCCGACTCCTGACTTCTTTTTATGTACTCGGCAGGGTTATCGACGATCCAATGCCGCTGCCTGCAAAAACTAAAGAACGTGCGCAGCCGTGAGACTTTGCGATTGCGCACCGTGGCCGCATTGTTGAGTGAGTTGCGGAACTTCGTCACCTGCTCGAGATTCAGATCGGTGATGTAGTGCAGACCGATCTGCTTGCACCAGGGCAGGAGTTCCCTTTCAAACAAGCCTTCATAATGCGTCATGTCCACGATGTTCTCGCCGCGCTTGGCGGCGAGAAACTGCTCGACCGCATAGGTAACGGTCGTGGACTCGCCAGGTTTGGGCTCCGGTTTGTTGCGGCTGAAAGGGTCGTGCTCGGCTTCGAGACGGGCGCATAGCTTCTGTGCACGCTCCCAGCTCTCGGTCTGTGCGGATTGCCGAATGCGAGTGCCGTCGGGAGCAACTCCGGCAATCTGTTTCTGACAACGACAACGGTGAGAATAAATGTCGACCTGCGCGCAATCCGCGTTATGGCGGACCCAGACGTACAGGCACGTGAAACTCTGGCCATGAGAAGTGAGCTCTCCTTTTCAGGAGAAGGTTGCCAGAATACTTACACAAGACTTACACAGTGGAGGAGGCCGACTTGTTAAGTTATTTATTTTTAGTGAGATAATTTTGGTGGACCTGGTCGGGATCGAACCGACGACCTCTTCCATGCCATGGAAGCGCGCTCCCAGCTGCGCCACAGGCCCACTTTTGCGGAAGGATGACGCCGCGTTTGCTGCGTCTCAAGTATTTTCTCCCACTAACACACCTTAGTCAAACGCGAGCGTTCGGTGATGAGTGAAATAAACGCAACCACGCACCGGGTTCCGTGCTAACAAGGCAATAGGACGGTACCACACTCCATATCCCGTCCCCATTCTGTGTTCCTCATCTATAATGCCCGCGGGTTCTCATGGCTGTAGCCGCAGGCGCAAAACTTGGGCCGTACGAAATCATCAGCCGCCTCGGCGAGGGCGGTATGGGCGAGGTATATCGCGCCCGCGATACTCGACTGAATCGCTCGGTTGCAGTCAAGGTCCTGCCCCAGGACATGGTCAGCGATCCCGACCGGATGCGGCGCTTCGACCAGGAGGCGCGCACCGTCGCAGCCCTCAATCATCCCAACATCCTCGCAGCCTACGACGTCGGCGTAGAGGGCGACACTCCTTATCTGGTGATGGAGCTGTTGGAGGGTGAGACGCTGCGCGAGCGGCTGGACCGTGGTCCTCTGCCGATTCGTAAGGCCGTGGAGATCGCCTTGCAGATCGCGCAAGGATTAGCAGCGGCGCACGAGCGCGGTATCGTGCATCGCGATCTCAAGCCGGAAAACATTTTCGTCACCCGGGACGGCCACACCAAGCTGCTCGACTTCGGGCTCGCCAAAGCTCGGGCACAGACTGCGGCTGCGTCGGCGCAATCCGGGCGCTTGTCTGACCTGGCGCTTACCGCCCAAACCATGCAAACCGAGCCCGGCGTAGTAATGGGCACCGCGCCCTACATGGCCCCCGAGCAGGTGCGCGGCGAGCAGGTCGATTATCGTGCCGACATCTTTTCCTTCGGCGCAGTGCTGTACGAAATGGTGTGCGGCAAACGGGCCTTCGCGGGCGACACCTCCGTCGAGATCATGACTGCCATTCTGAAGGCGGAGCCCCCGGAGTTTGATCCGGAGCAGGTGAAAGTTCCTCCCGGGCTTGAGCGCATCGTGCGGCATTGCCTGGAGAAAAGCCCTGCCGACCGTTTTCAGTCGGACCGCGATCTGACGTTTGCCTTGGCAGCGTTGTCGGGATCGCAAACCACTTCGACACTGACGCCTGCGCCAAGTGCGGGTCGACGCATATCTGTCTGGTGGGCAGCGCTGGCCGCTGTTGTGCTCATAGCAGTAGCCGGCAGCGCTATCTATTTTTCCGATAGAAGGACATCTTCCCCTCCGATGGAGTTCGCGATCCCGGTACAGGGCGAGGTTGGACACATTGCGCTGTCGCCCGACGGCAGCATGCTGGCCTACGCTGCCATGGATGAAAACATTGGAGCCAGCGTGCTTTACGTTCAGCCGGTAGGCTCGCCCAATGCCACTCGCCTGGAAGGCACCGAAGGCGCAACCTATCCGTTCTGGTCGCCTAATAATGATGCGATTGGTTTCTTCGCCCAAGGAAAGTTGAAGAGGGTCTCGGCGACTGGCGGCGCACCCCGGATCCTGGCCAACGTGTTGCAGGCCCGAGGTGGCAGCTGGAGCAAGAAGGGAGTCATCGTCTACGCGCCCGATGCCTGCGGCCCACTGTGGCGCGTGGATGCGGATGGGGCCGGCGCAGCACCGCTCACTAACGGAACGTTTGCGGTGCGGGAGTCGTCCCATCGCTGGCCGGTGTTTCTGCCCGATGGCGACCGCTTGCTCTTCTGGTCTGGCGACGTGCACGAGCGCAGCGAGGCCAGCACGATCGGGATCTATGCAACTTCACTCTCCGATCCGCGGCATAAGCAATTACTACTGGCTGCCCATTCCAGTCTCGGATACGCCGACGGTCATCTCTTCTACGTCGACGATAAAGGGTCGCTGGTATACGTGGGGTTGGACCGCAATCTGAAAGTGCACGGAAAGCCTCACATTGTTACGAATCAGGTGGGACATCATCCCTCCACGCATTGGGCCGCATTTAGCGTGGCGCTGAATGGCACCGTGGTCTATCACAAGCGAACCGGTTCTTCGCTTTCGCAGCTCACCTGGTACGACCGATCTGGCAAGGAACTGGGGCGCGTCGGAAATGTCGGCATGGTGGCCAACCCTAACCTGTCTCCGGATGGTGACCGGGTTGTGCTCGACATCTCTGATCCGCTGGAGAGAAACATTGATGTGTGGATCGATGATCTGAAGAGAGGTGCGTCCACGCGCTTCACCTTTGATCCGGAGGAGGAGACGACGGGCGTCTGGTCGCGTGACGGCAAAATGATTGCCTACCGATGGGCCGGGTCTCCTGAAGTCCTACGGTTGAAAAACTCCAACGGGTTTGAAGCCGACCGTCCGATGTCAAGGGGTGTGCCCGGCAGCGACGATATGGCCCCCAACTCCTTCGAGCCCGGAGATCAGCAATTGCTGGCCACGGCACAAGGAGACAGCGGCGGTCTCAGCTTGGCTCTGGTATCGGTGAAAGACAAAACTGCAACTCCTTTTCTAGCCGGCAAGAACAATAAGGCTGACGGGCAGATTTCGCCGGACGGCAAATGGGTGGCCTACGAGTCGGATGAAACCGGCGAGTGGGAGGTGTACATTTCTCCTTTTCCGAGCGGCGGCGGCAAGTTGCAGGTTTCGCGCGGAGGCGGCAAGGAGCCGCGCTGGCGTGACGATGGCATGGAAATTTTCTATCTGGATCCCAAAGGCTTTATCGTTTCGGTTAAGGTGGACAGTCAAGGCAGTTTGTCTACCAGCAATCCCACGCCGCTATTCCAGGCACGAGCCCGGGAAGCGGTTTCCTCTAGCGATTTCTTCTCCTACGACGTCACCCCCGACGGACAAAGATTTCTGGTCGACCGTTATGTAAAGCCAGCGCAAAATCCCCCAATCAGCATCATTCTTCACGCGGTTAGTCCCGAGTAGCCGCCACTTCCCTCTTCTGGCAGTGCGACGGCGCAGCCCGGTTTCGTACCCAGGCATCCAACGGCCAAGTGCAATTGTTGGTAAACTACCGTTACTCGTTAGCCGCTCCCGCAACAGCTGCCTCTTCGGATAGGTTCGTCATGCTATTCACCTTAAGACTGCTTTGCATCGTCTCCATGCTTGTCCCTACGCTGCGGGCGCAGACGGTTGCTGCTGATAACAAGACCGCAGTCGGCAGCACCTCCATGACTTCAATCTTGCCCGACCTTGACCGGCTGCAACAGGCGGCTTCGCAAACCAATCTCGACCTCGGCCACATGCGTATCGAAAAGTGGAAAGCTGATAGTGGCTCCAAGCAGCAGGCGCAGGCTAATGCGGATTCTATCCAGCGCAATTTAACCGCGGCGCTGCCGGGGCTGATCAGCGATGTCCGTTCGGCTCCGCAGGATATCGGCGCCGAGTTCCGGCTCTACCGCAACCTCGACGCTCTTTACGATGTTCTTGCTTCCCTCACCGAATCGACAGGCGCCTTCGGCTCGAAGAGCGATTACGAGACGCTGGCGGAACAGCTCGGCGTGTTCGATTCCGTGCGGCACAATCTTGGCAATTCCTTGGAAAACCTGGCTGCGTCCACGCAGTCGGAGCTAACCCAACTGCGCGCCCAGCTACGCACCATGCAGCAAGCTGCCGTACCTGCGGCTCCGCCGAAGAAAATTGTGGTAGACGACACCGAGCCGGTAAAGAAGACGACACATAAGAAAAAGCCGGCCGCCAAACCGGCTTCGAATGGGAGCACCGCTGGTCCCGGATCGTCTGCCGGTAACGGCGGAAGCGCGACATCTACGGCTAAACAACAGTAGTCTCGCTCCCCACCTCCGTGCAGCAAATTGAACCACCTTTCTGGGAACATTTTTATTCTCCCCGGAGTCTATTCAAGTAGGCGTGCTTGTCAACGGCCGGGTAGCTCTGTCTGCGCCTGAACCGTTTGTGGAGCGGTTGACAGCGCCAGCGCTGCTGGTCGGCGCAAAGAGTTGTTCGGGGTCACGAAACTATTTATCATTGAGGTGCCGCCGGTGGCGGGAGCAATAACATTGAGTGACCTCGCAAGTGCGATAGGAATTCGCACCGAAGAAGCTTCCATCGTGGCCGAATTAAAGGCCGGATCGGAGGAAGCTTTCTATTGGTTGATCGCACATTACAACCAGCCCGTCTACAGCCTGATTTACCGCATTCTCGACGACCCGTCGGACGCCGCGGATACCACGCAGGAAGTTTTCATCAAGGTTTTTCGCGGGATTAAGAGCTTCAATGCCGATTCCAGCCTGAAAACCTGGATATACCGTATCGCCGTGAATGAGGCTTCGAATCGCCGGCGCTGGTGGTTCCGGCACAAATTCCACGAGACTTCCATCGAGCCGGGCCCGGCGCGCGAGGGCGAAGAACAGACCGGCATGAAAGACACGCTGGTCGATGAAGGCAAGTCGCCGCTGGAAAACATCTATGACGAGGAACTGCGCGCCCGCGTCGAAACCGAAGTCAAAGCTTTAGTGGAGCCCTATCGCACCACCGTCATTCTGCGCGATATTGAAGACCTGTCCTACGAACAGATTGCCGAGGTAATGCAAACGTCGTTGGGCACGGTGAAGTCCCGGCTAGTCAGGGGACGGGAAGCACTGCGTAAGCGCCTGGAACGGCATCTACCGTCGTTTGGCATGGCGGCAGCCGCGGTGCCGGAGAAAAAACGTCGTAAGGAAGGGCCCCTTGGTGGCCGCAAGATCGAGGTCATACCATGACATGTTCCGTAGCGAAGGGCCTCATGTCGTCGTACCTGGATGGCGCCGTGTCGCGCAGCCAGTTGACTCACATGAACGAGCATTTGCGCGACTGCGTAGAATGTGCCGCCCGCTTTGCCTCGGTGCAGCGCACGCAGTCGCTGGTCAATGGGCTGGGGCGCAAGGTAGCGCCGCCGGATCTCAGCCTGAAATTGCGGGTCGCGCTTTCGCAGGAGATGGCCAACTCCCGCCGTTCGCGCTGGGACGCTCTGCGCCTTCGCTGGGAGAACGCCTTCAATGCCACGATGGTTCCGGCCACCGCCGGCGTGGTCACCACTCTTATTATCTTTGGCCTGCTGATCAGCTTCCTGTATCCCTCTCAGGTGCAGGCTTCGAACGATGTGCCGACTATGCTGTACACTCCGGCGGAGTTGCAATCCACTCCATTTGAACTGTCCATGGGCGGCGGCAACGGGGACTCCCTGGTGATTGAAGCCTACGTCGGCTCCGATGGCCGGGTGCAGGACTACCGCATTCTTTCAGCTCCGGAAGATGCGCAAGCCATCTTGCCGCAGTTGAAGAACATGCTGATCTTCACTACCTTCCAACCCGCGACCTCGTTTGGTCAACCAACGGCCAGCCGCGTGGTCCTTACCTTCTCCAAGGTGCAGGTACGAGGGTAGCTGGCGGCCTGATTTGCCGCCTACTACGCTCCGCTCGTAAACTGGAGCGGGCTGCTTCCCTGTCAGAAATTGCGCTTGACCTTGAGCTTTTGGCTTAGGAAAACTTTGACTGAGAGTTGCTTGGAAGGGGACCGCGTTTCAAGGCCAGCTCTATCCGAGATGCGACCATAGTCGAGGTTTTGGCAAACTGTTTAACCGCTGAGGAATTGCTTTTACTTTCCAGTTTCCCTAGAGGATATTCGTCTGCACCTTCTCCGCAATCTGCTGTGGCCGGTTTTGCTGACGTCGCTGAGCTGCGCCGTTGTGGCTCAATCGAAAGCCACACTCGATGTGAACGAGACGCTGTTCAGCGTCGTGGCCGGGATGAACGTCTGCGGCTACGATCAGGAATTGCAATCCTCGTCGCCCATTCGCGCCGAAGTTCGTGCCGATCTGGTAGAGGCCAGCAAGTCTCGCGAGGCTGCCGCGGCTGCCAAAGAGATGTGCCGTTTCTATCACGACCACTTGCAGGGAGACGCGGCTCACGACCTGGCACAGTATGTCTCGCTCGCATTGAATCTTGGTCCGCCGCCCGACTTTACCCCACGGCTCAAAGAAGCCGACCTGCCGCCCGACGCCGGCTACATCCTGGGCTACGTTCCGCTCCTGAAGCAGTACTACAAATCTGCGAATCTTCATGCCATCTGGCAAAAGCATCAGCCGGAATACCTGGCGCTGATCGATGAGTATCACGGGCCGGTTACGCAGATGATCACTGCGACCGACAACTTTCTGCGCATGCCGCTGTCGGGCTACCAGGGGCGCAGTTTCACGGTGTATCTGGAGCCCATGGCCGCGCCCGGCCAGGTCAACTCGCGGAACTACCTTCAGGATTACTACTACCTGGTGATCTCGCCCGCGGGCAGCAACATTCACGTCGAGGCCATGCGGCACACCTATCTGCATTTTGTGCTGGATCCGTTGATTGCGAAACGAGCCACCGCATTGGATCGCCTGAAGCCCATCCTTTTGTCGGTGCAGTATGCGCCTATGGCGGAAGAGTACAAGCGCGACATGGGCTTGCTGGTGATCGAATGTCTGATTCGGGCGATCGAAGCCCGTACCCCCACCGATCCCAAGCTGCCGGAAAAAGACCGCCTGGCGATGGTGCAGCATGCCGAAGCTGAAGGCTTCGTCCTGACCGGCTACTTCTACGAGCAGCTCCGCGATTTCGAAAAGGGCAACAGCGGGTTACAAGATGCCCTGCCAAACTGGCTGCACAACATGGATGTCGACCACGAAAAGAAGCGCGCCAGCCAGATCGCTTTCGCCACTCAGGCAGAGCCTGAGGTGTTACAGGTGGCAAAACATGCATCCCAGAAGAAGATAGACTTGGCAGAGCGAGCTCTGGCCAGCGGTAACCCGGCTGAGGCCGAGAAGCTGGCGCAAGATAGCCTGCAAGCCAACGAAGATCCTGCCCGCGCGTATTTCGTATTGGCGAAAGTTGCCAGCTTTAAGGGAGACATGGCCAGCGCACAGGCGGACTTTCAAAAAGCGGTGGGCGCGGCCAAAGATCCGCACGTCGCGGCCTGGTGCCACATCTATCTGGGTCGAATTCTGGATTTGCAGGAAGAACGTGAGCAAGCCATAACACAATATAAGGCTGCACTCGCTATTCAAGATGTGCCGGATGATGCCAAGACAGCCGCCGAGCACGGGCTGCAAGCGCCCTATGAGCCTCCCCGGGCCAAGCAGCAAGAGCAGGAACAATAGCCTCGGCATGGCAAGGAAAGCCGGCTGCTTCCGGGAACGAAAGGACAGTTTGATGAAATCGACAGCAATCATAACGGCGGTGCTCGCGGCCGCGACGCTGGCAGCAGCGCAGGCGAACCCGCCGCAGACCCAGCCCGCTGCACCGGGTGCGGCTCCTCAGGGACAAAGCGGAACGAGCGCTGGCCAGGCTCCTGGGACTCCAGCTGCTCAGCCTCCTGCCGGCGGACAGCGTGTGTTGCAGGCCAAGTCGCAAGAAGAGTTGAAGGCTTATCAGGATGTAACGGCGAAAACCGATCCGGCTCTGGTTGAAGCCGCAGCGGACGACTTCGCGGCCAAGTACCCCACCAGCGAGCTGCGCGCTTCTTTATACATCCGGGCCATGAATTTGTACGCTCAGGCCAATAACAGCGAGAAGGTCATCGAGAGCGGACGCAAAGCCATCGCGGCCGATCCCACGAATCCAATTCCCCTGGTGCAAGTCGCCTCAGCCCTGGCCGAGACCACCCGCGACACTGACATTGACCGCGAGCAGCGTATGGCCGAAGCGGCCAAGGACGCGCACGCCGCCATCGACAACATCGATACCGGGCTCATCATTCCTGCCAATGCCGATCCTGAACGGGTTGCAAACGCCAAGCACAGCATCGTTACCATGTCCTACGACACACTGGGCATGATCGACATGGGCAAAAACGACTATCCCTCAGCGATTACGAATTTCCAGAAAGCCATCGACGAAAGTAAGTCCAGTCCGGAGGCGGTTCTGTATCTCCGACTTTCCGTGGCACAGGATAAGTTGAAGGAATATCCGCAAGCACTCGACTCGGTGAACAAAGCGTTGCAATATGCTAAGGAAGGAACTCCGGCGCAAAATCTGGCCAAGCAACAGCAGGTGCGTCTACAAAAACTGATGAGTGCGGAGACTCCGCCTGCCGGACCAACGTCTCCTGCGGCAAGTCCGATGTCGCCGGGTATACCGGGTGCGCAGCCGGGACAACAGCAGGCGCCGGGCACGGCAATGCCACCGCATTAAACCAGGAAAGTTCTGGCCGCCGTCATCGCCGGCCACGTTCTAACCAACACCAGGAATGAATTCCGCTTTGACTGACATAAGCGCGCTCGAGGAAGAGCTGGGACATGCCTTCCAGCGCCGTGCACTTCTGGAGCAGGCCGTGACCCACGCCTCTTTCGCTCGCGAGGCTGAGTCGCAAAGCGCCGCCGGCGGCATTACTGCTGTCGAATCCGACAACGAGCAAATGGAATTCCTCGGCGATGCCGTTCTGTCGTTCGTCGTCAGCCAGGAACTTTACCGCCGCTTCCCTCAGTATCACGAAGGAGAGCTTTCCAAGCTGCGCGCTCATATCGTAAGCGCCCGCCGCCTGCTTCGACCTGCGCGCGACCTCCACATCGGCGAGTATCTGCGGCTGGGCAGGGGCGAAGACCGCAGTGGAGGGCGCAGCAAGAGCGCGTTGCTGGTCAACGCGCTGGAAGCCATCATCGCAGCGCTGTTCCTCGACGCAGGGCTGGACGAGGCACACCGCTTTATTCTGAAATACATTCTGGAGCCGGAGCTTGCCGAGGTGCACAAACATGGCGGCCAGAAGCTGCCCGTCATGGACTACAAGTCAGCACTGCAAGAGGCGGTTCACGCCAGCGGCCGTCCCCAGACTCGATACGTCATGGTGAAAGAAGAAGGCCCGGATCATCGCAAGATGTTCACCATGGAGGTACACGTCCCGCATACGCCGAATGCCGACGACGCATTTGTATGCCGGAGTCAGGCTACTACCAAGAAAGCTGCCGAACAGGGGGCGGCGCGTCTGGCCTGGGAGCGTCTACAATCGATGCAGAGCGCGATGAACGCTCCCGCTGTCAGTGCACAATCTCCTGAGCATTCATGAGCGAAGTCAGCTCACAAACGCAGGTTACGCCTCCCGAAGCCCCGACCGCGGAAGTACCTGAGCCGCGTGCGCAGAAAGGGCTGCCCTCGCTGCAATCGCTGGCTTCGACTGTCGTCATTGCGATCTTCGTCATCACCTTTATCGTGCAGGCGTTTCAGATCCCATCGGAGTCGATGGAGAAGACATTGCTGGTCGGCGACTACCTCCTCGTCGACAAGGCGCATTTCGGGCACTCCGGGGTCTGGGGCTGGTTGATGCCGTATCGTCCTATCCGCCGCCAGGACATCATCGTCTTCCGCTATCCGGTGAACCCGCATCAGCATTTCGTGAAACGCGTAGTGGCTGTGCCCGGCGATCATGTGCGCCTGATCGACAAGCACGTTTACGTCAACGGGGTTCGCCAGGACGACGCTTATGCGACGTTCAACTGGGCATGGCATGACAAATTCCGCGACAACTTTCCTAATGGCGGTTTTTACGCTGCCAGCACCTCGGCAAAGTGGTTTATGCAGGCCCGGAAGCTGGTCGAGGACGGTCAGTTGATCGTCCCAGAAGGCTGCTACTTCGTGCTTGGAGACAATCGCGACGACAGCTATGACTCCCGCTATTGGGGCTTCGTGCCTCGGGAAAACGTAGTGGGGCGCCCGCTGGTTATTTACTGGTCGATGGACCGCAGCGACGATGACTCAGTAAGTAGTCCGCCGTCTGATAAACTTTCGAGTCTGACACTAAACATCACCCACCTGCTGCACAGTCTGCGCTGGCACCGCATGATGCGGGTCCCGCGTTAGATTGCGGCAACCGGTGGCGAAGCGACATCTCAAGGAAGAACCGATTTGGCTGCTACCAAGAAACCCGTGAAGACTGCGCCAGAAAAAGGGCAACTGGCAAAACCCGACAAGGCGCAAGCTGCGGAACTGGAAAAGTCCAAAGAGACGTTGCCTGAGTTCATTGCCTCTATCGCAATCATCTTGGTGACAGGCCTGTTTATCATCACCTTCACCTTGCAGGCCTTCACCATTCCCTCGAGCTCGATGGAGAACACGCTTCTCATCGGCGATCACGTCTTCGTGGATCGCATTCTGCTGGCGCCGGCCACCAAGTGGATCGACAAGCTGATCCCCTACCGCGGACCGAAACGTGGCGACGTCTTTGTTTTCATCTCGCCGGCTCAACCCGGCTTGTACGTGGTCAAACGCATCATGGGCCTCCCCGGCGACCACATCCACCTCAAGGATGGCGTGGTCTATCGCAACGGAGAGAGGTTGACTGAGCCCTACGTCCTGAGCGCCGGCGATATCGTTCCCTATCGCGACGACTTTCCCAGTGTGCCCCCGTCGCCCTATGAAGAAGTGACTCCGGAGTGGCGCGCCGAACTTCCCTCCTACATCAAGGATGGAGACCTGGTGGTGCCGCCGAACAGCGTCTTCGCCATGGGCGATCATCGCGATGTCAGCCTGGACAGCCGCTATTGGGGTTTTGTGCCCTTCGAAAACATCATCGGCCGGCCCATGTTCATCTACTGGTCCTTTGTGACTCCGCGTGATGAGTACGAACGCCAGAGCATCGGCGATCGCATCATGTGGATGTTCAACATCATCTTCCACTTCTTCGACCAGACTCGCTGGTCCCGGATGTTCCACGTGGTGCATTGATGCGGCGCCGGGCGTCACGGCGAATGATGTGGGCGGTCCTGCTGGTGGTGATACTGGCGTTACTGCTGCCGCCCTTCATCAACGTGAATCGCTACCGGAATCGGGTGACCGGTTCCATCAGTCGCGCTCTTGGCCGCGACGTCACGGTCTCCTCAATTGAGCTCAAGCTTCTGCCGCGGCCCGGCCTCGTGCTCTACAACTTCGTAGTGGCCGATGCCCCCAGCTACGGCGCCGAGCCCATGCTCCGCGCCGATACCGTCACCGCTTACATTCGGCTGACATCGTTATGGCGCGGACGGCTGGAGATCGGCACCCTCGACCTCGACGCTCCGAGCCTCAATCTTGTTCGCCGGTCTGATGGACACTGGAACATTGAAGAACTAGTCGAGCGCGCCTCGCAGGTGAGTCCGGCTCCGACCTCGAAGACTCGTCCGGAAGCCAGACCGCGATTCCCTTACGTCGAAGCTTCGGCAGGACGCATCAATTTCAAGCTTGGGGAAGTAAAGAAGTCCTTCGCGTTCACGGATGCGGACTTCGCCCTCTGGCTGGAATCGGAGAACCAGTGGGGCATTCGCGCCGAAGCCAGGCCGGTGCGCACGGATCTGAATATCACCGACACCGGGACCCTGAAGCTCGATGGCCGCTTCCAGCGCGCCTCCAACCTGCGCGACACGCCGGTCTACCTGAAGCTCACATTCAGTGACGGCCCGCTCGGCCAGATGACCAAACTGTTCTACGGACGTGATCGCGGCTGGCGCGGGACCGTTCGTTCCAACGCGATACTCACCGGCACACCAGCGGCTTTGGGCGTCACAGTCGACGCGCAGGTAGATGACTTTCGCCGCTACGACATCGCCTTGGGAGAAGCTCTTCGGCTCCGCACCCATTGCACCGGGACCTACTCCTCCAATGGTGACGCTCTCTATGATGTTCAATGCGAGTCGCCGGTCGGCCCCGGGCTGCTGAAGGTGCGTGGCGATTCCCAGGGTTGGGGCCAGGCTGGCTACGATCTCGGAATCTCCGCCGAACATATTCCTGCCGAGCGCGTCGTTGCCTTCGCGCGCCACGCCAAGAAAGATCTCCCGGCTGATCTCACGGCAACCGGTGAGGTGGAAGCTACATTCACGGTTCGCAAGTCGCCCGGTGGCGCCCCGCAATGGTCGGGCGGAGGTCAAACAAACTCCTTCGCCCTTCATGCCGACATTCTGAAACAGGATCTTGAACTTGGCGAAGTGCAGTTTGCGGTGCCCAGCGTAACCGCAGCCAACACTTCCAAATCCCGGCGCGTCGCCCAGAAATCCAAAATCGCGACCCCGGCTTCTCATAACGGACTTCAACTCGTCGTGAAGCCTTTCGCTCTCCCACTGGGCGCACCGTCGCCGGCAACCGGAAGCGCCGTCTTCGACGGTGAACATTATGACGCGCGCATAGCCGGCAACGTCGAGTTGGCACGCCTGCTCAATGTGGCGCAAGCACTCGGCGTCGGAACTCCAGGACTCGGACTGGCCGGCCCCGCTGAACTCGATGTCGAGGTCGCCGGTTCCTGGATGGGATTTGCTCCGCCCGCGCCGTCCGGCACGGTGCAGGTGCGCAACGCTACGGCCGAATTGCAAGGCGTCTCCGAACCGCTGCTGGTCGATACAGCGTCAGTCTCGCTGGCGAACCAGCAGGTCAATATCACTTCGTTCTCCGCCGCCTTCGCTAAGGGAACCAAGCTCGGCGGCTCCGCAAGTTTCCCAGTCCACTGCACCGGCCCGGAAAACTGCATCCTGCAATTTGATGTGCACGCCGATGAGGCCTCGCTGGCGCGCATCAATCAGCTGGTGAATCCCAGCTTCTCCCGGCAGCCATGGTATCGCCTGCTGGCTATCGGACGCCGCCACGAAGACGCGTTGCTCAAGCTTCACGCCCGTGGGCACTTCTCGGTGCCGCATCTGATGCTGGCCGACGTCATCGCCAGCAACGTTAATGGAACGCTTGAGCTTTCCTTCGGAAAGCTTCGAATTCAAGAGATTCGAGGCGACCTGCTTGGCGGTCATCAGATCGGCTCGTGGCTGGCGGATTTCACCGTCTCGCCGCCGCGCTTCATGGGCAACGGCGTGATCAGCAAGCTGTCGATGTCGCAGCTGGCCTCGACCATGCACGACAACTGGGCGACTGGTTCCATCAACGCGGACTACAGCTTGTCGATGACCGGGCTGTCCGCGGCGAGCCTGCAAAAGTCCGCGAGCGGCACTGCCGACTTCACCTGGAGCGGCGGATCCCTCCGCCATGTCACGCTGGAAGGCCGCGGCGCTCCCATGTCGTTCTCGAGCTTCTCCGGCCATGTGGCGCTTGACTCCGGAACCTTTACCCTGGCCAACTGCAAGCTGCAATCCGGCGGACTTAACTACGCGGTGAAGGGCACGGCTTCCTACGATCGCTCACTCGACGTCAAGCTGGAGCACACTGGCGGCCGCTCCTACGCTATCTCAGGAACGCTGGACAAGCCAGAGGTCCAGACCGTGAACACTCCTGCCGCCGAGGCTTCGCTGCGATGATCCTGCGCCCTCGGCTGCTTGCTTTTTTGCTGCTACTGTTAGGCGTGGCCACCGCTGATCAGCACGGGCAGCCGCCCGCCGACAATCACAGCGCCGACTTTCGCGCCATGCAGCAAAAGATTGCCTACCTGAAGGAGAACTCGGCCAAACCTCATCCCGATCCCAAGCCAACCGAGTTCACTGAGCCCGAGGTCAACGCCTACTTCAATGAAGGCGGCGTGAAGCTGCCCAAAGGGGTAAGTCACGTGCGCCTCACCTCGCAGCCGGCCGTGCTCGACGCGCATGCCCAAGTCGACTTCGAAGCCATCACCCAGGGACGCGGCGCCAACAATCCGCTGTACAGCCTGTTCAGCGGCACTCACGACATTCACGCCGTGGCCCAGGCTACAGGCACAGACGGCACCGGCACGATTCGCGTGCAGTCGGTCGAACTCGATGGCATCCAGGTGCCGCAGTTCCTGCTACAGCTCTTCGTCGACCGCTTCGTTACGCCCAAGTATCACAACGTGGGAATCACCAGTACCTTCAAGCTGCCCTTGCGCATCGACAGCGCCATCGTGGACACCGGGCGGGTAAGGCTGGTGCAGAAGTGAAAGCCGATTAACCACAGAGACACAGAGGCACGGAAATTTTGAAGGCCGATCTGGCCTGATTCACCCAATTGCCGCCCGGCAGCTGGCGGTCTGAACCTCCTCTATTCTTTTTGAATTCTCCGTGTCTCCGTGCCTCTGTGGTGAGTCCCTCCCGCTGCGCCCGCATGTTAGTATCGAAAGCAAAACGCAATGTTTGGTCACGCGAATCCGGTCGACATATTTTTCCAGATCATCGTACTGCTGTTCGCTATTTGCGTGCATGAATCGGCGCACGCCTGGATGGCAAACCGCCTGGGAGACCCCACGGCCAAGATGCTGGGCCGCGTATCCCTGAACCCCCTGGTCCACATCGATCCTTTTGGCACCATCTTGATGCCGCTGATTCTGATTGTGCTGGGCTATCCGCCGTTTGGCTGGGCGAAACCCACTCCAGTGGACACGCGCAACTTCAAGAATCCGGTCAAGGACGACATCATGACCGCCATTGCCGGTCCCATCAGCAACTTCCTCACCGCATTCTTGTCCGTCATCATTCTGGCGGTGATCGTTCATGGTTCGACGACGCCTATCGGGCGATACGCTCATACCGCTACCACCGTCGAAGCCCTCGCCACGCTGTTCTACGATGCGATGTGGATCAACGTGATCCTTGCGGTCTTCAACCTGATTCCACTGCCGCCGCTCGACGGCAGCCACGTCATTCGCCATTTCCTGTCCTACAACGCGCTGCGCGTCTATGACCGCATCGGATATGGCGGCCTCATCGTTCTGGTATTCATCCTGCCTATGCTGCACATCGACATAATCGGTATGCTGATCACGCCGTTCATGGCATTCTTTCAGGCTCTTCTGGCTCTCTTCCTGGGTTTCCGATGACCGATATCAACCGCATTAACAAGGGCCGCATCCTGAGCGGCATGCGACCCACCGGAAAGCTGCACCTCGGCAACTATGTTGGGGCGCTGCGCAATTGGGTGGGCCTGCAAGATAACTACGACTGCTTCTTCTTTATCGCCGATTGGCACGCCCTGACCACCGATTACGCCGACACGCGCAACGTGAAGCAGAACTCGATGGAGGTCATCCTCGACTACCTGGCCGCCGGCCTCGATCCCGAACGCAGCACGTTGTTCATCCAATCGCATGTGCCGCAGCACGCCGAGCTGCACCTGCTATTCAGCATGATCACGCCGCTGAGTTGGCTGGAACGTGTGCCTAGTTACAAAGAGCAGCGCGAGAACCTCAAGGACAAAGACCTTGGGACATACGGCTTTCTCGGATATCCACTGCTGCAATCGGCGGACATTCTGATCTACACGCCTCCGTCTGATTTACCTGAGACCGAGCGCAAGTTTTTCGTTCCTGTTGGTGAAGACCAGGTGCCGCACGTCGAATTGACCCGTGAAGTCGCACGGCGATTCAACCAGTTTTATCCCCGAACCCAACACATACGAAACGCTTCAACAGTACTGCTGACGACGGGGCAACAATTTGTTTTTTCTGAGCCGCAGCCGCTGTTGACGCCGACTCCCAAGCTCCCCGGCACCGATGGCCGCAAGATGTCAAAATCGTACGGCAACACGATTTTGCTGAGCGAGCCGGAAGTATCTCTTCGCCAGAAGCTGAAGACCATGGTGACCGATCCGGCGCGCATCCGGCGCAGCGATCCCGGCGATCCCGACAAGTGTCCGGTGGGCGATCTGCACAAAATCTTCAGCTCGCAAGAGACGATGGCCAAGGTTTACGATGGCTGCCGCACCGCCGGCATCGGCTGCATCGAGTGCAAGAAGTGGGCGGCTGATAGTCTGTGGAACGTGCTGGGCCCGATCCAGGAGCGCCGTCAGAAGTACGAAGCCGATCCCAAACTGGCCTGGGACATTCTGGAAGCGGGATCGAAGAAAGCCCGCACAGTGGCCGAGGCGACGATGGTAGAAGCCCGCGAAGCGGCAAATCTGTCGCACGACTACGAGGCCCCAGCACAGAGCGCTGGACAGCAGTAGTTCCACGGGACACGGTTCTTTACGACAGTGGTTCCACGGACACGACACTGGAAGACGGGCAAGGGTGCTTTCGTTGACGCACTCTGTATGCATCGCTACGATACGAGTCTCGCGCAGCGAGACGGAAGATGATAGCCCAGCGCTTCAGCGCTGGGTGGATGTCATAAATGGACCCGAGTCCCGTAGGGGACGGCATAAGATAAGCGCGTCTGCAGACGCCGCCGTTGAAGCCAGGACGAACAGCACCCAGAAACGTTGATGACCGACACTCCACAACCCGCGCCCGCCCCCAACGGCACCGCTCAGCCGCCGCCGCACCCGATGCAGCGCAAAGAGTCTGATGACTCGTCGTTCTCCGTCTTTGTCGGCCGGGTCTATGACGGGCCGCTCGATCTCCTGCTCGATCTCATCCGCAAACAGGACATCGACATCTACGACATTCCTATCGCGAAGATCACCGAGCAGTACCTGAAGTACGTCGAGACCATGAAAGGCTTTGACGTGGATGTTGCAGCCGAGTTCATCTACACCGCTTCCCTGCTCATCCACATCAAGTCGAAGATGCTTCTGCCGCGCGATCCGGCCGGCCCGGCGGCCGAAGACGATCCCCGCATGGAGCTGGTGAATCGCTTGCTGGAGCACGAGCGCTTCAAAACTGCCGCGCAGATGCTGTTGCAGAAGCAGCAGATCGAAGAAGCCGTTTGGTCGAACCCGGCGCTGAAGGAATTCCAGAACGCCGAGGGCACGGAGCCGGAGATGGCCGCCGACGTGGTGGATCTGGTCAAGACGTTTCAGCAGATTCTGCATCGAGCGCGCAAGCGTCCTTCGTTCGACGTCGACGAAGAAGCCGTCACCGTCTCGCAGATGATCAACTACGTCCGGCGGCGGCTGTCGCTGGAAGAGCGGCCGGTGCGCTTGAAACAGATGCTGCGCAGCCTGCACTCGCGCTCGGCGTTGGTCTGCGCCTTCCTGGCGATCCTGGAACTGATACGCTTGCAAGCGGTGTTGGCGCGGCAAGACAGCGTCTTCGGCGACATCGTGCTGAAGAAGCACACGAATTTCGACGCCCTGATGGCGGAAAATCCGCCGGTGCAAGATGACTGGCGGTGAAGAAGCAGTTGTCAGTTGTCGGTTGTCAGTCGTCAGTAGTCAGTCAATACGGGGGATGTAGCACCCCTGCCAACGCGAAGCTAGTCCTGCGCAGCATGAAACTAGCTCCTACGCGGTCGAGCTGGTTTGCGTAGCGGTACAGCAGCGGCCGGAAGCTGGTCTTGCGTAGTGGGACAGCAGCGCCGGAAGCTGGTCTTACGTAGTGGGACGGCAGCGCCGGAAGCTGGCCTTGCGTAGTGGGACAGCAGCAGCCGGAAGCTGGCCTTGCGTAGCGGTACAGCAGCGGCCAGAAGCTGGCCTTGCGTAGTGGGACAGCAGCAGCCAGAAGCTGGTCTTGCGTAGTGGGACAGCAGCGCCGGAAGCTGGTCTTACGTAGTGGGACGGCAGCGCCGGAAGCTGGCCTTGCGTAGTGGGACAGCAGCAGCCGGAAGCTGGCCTTGCGTAGCCAAATGGCACTGGCAGGAGTCAGTCCTGCGAAGCAGGACGGTATAACTTAGCCCAGCACGCAGCCGCAGGCGGAGTGCTGGGTGGGCGTTGTATCAGGATTCGAGTCCCGTAGGGACGACACAGAAAGT
>CAWCMU010000023.1:0-183196 GCA_963796695.1 uncultured Acidobacteriaceae bacterium
TGTTCATCATGGTCTCTTCCAGCCGCACTTTTTCAAGATGAGCCGCCTTAAAGCTTTGCTTCAAAATGTTGAAGATCACTTCGCTCAAGTTTTCGGTGGTCGGCACGAGTGCGGAGAACTCCTCGCGCAGATTCAGGTTCTCGTGATCGAAGCGCTCCAGCACTTCGCGCCGCACTGCATCGTCAAGATCGACCAGATTGCAGATCATGCCGTCGCGGGATCGACCTGTCCGCTGACTGTGACTTCCAGCGCATAATTGTGTCCGTGGCCGTACGGGTTGTTGCACTTGCCATAGACCGCCCGATTCGGCCTCGTCCGACATGTCGTCGCGATGCAGGCGATGCGAAGCCGAAAAAAGATACCGCCGGGTGAGATAGGCCTTCATGCTTCTCCGTAGAAATCCACAAACAGGTCGGGCAGCTCGTAGACGCGCACGCGATGCAGCTTGGCCAACGTTCAGCTTATTCTGCAGGCGATTCCAGATAGCGATGGCGAGGTTCTCGGTCGTCGGAATTTGCCGCTGAAAATTCCGGCACTTCCTTATTGAGATGCCGATGATCCAGCGCATCGATGACTTCGCGGTTCAAGATTTCCTTTAAGGTCTTTAAGGTCGACCACGAAGCCGGTTTGCGGGTCGATTTCGCCCTTCACCGTGACTTCCAGCGTGTAGTTGTGGCCATGTCCGTTGAGATTGGCGCACTTGCCGAAGACGCGCCGATTCTCTTCTTCGGTGAACTCCGGGTTGTGATAATAGTGCGAAGCAGAAAACTCGCATTTGCGGGTTAGGTAGACCATAATCTCCTGCAACTAAGATGAGCGATAAGGTGCGGGCGACGTTGTGGTGGAATCGGCCGGTTCCGGCTGCGCGCTCCCGCCGCGATACTGACGTCCTTTCCACCGCACCGATCCTCGCTTATGTGAGATGTCAGAGTTCAACAAAAGAACCGCGAAAAGCGGCAAGCCAAAGAATGCCAACGCGTTGGAGAGCCAGTCGAAGTGTGCCCGGCGAATTCGTGCCAGAAAGAATGCAAAAAATAAAACGGTAAGCCCGACGGCGATGAATGCGCCGGTTGTTTCGCCCGCGCTCCATTTGAGCACAGCGATGAGGGCGCAGGCTGTGATCGCCGTGAACTCCAGCAAGCGGATGATCGCCAGCTTGAGAGGCTGTGGAAACAGCAGCGCGAGATTTTTTGTCCAGCCTTCCCACATCTGCGGGAAGCTGCGATACATGCGCGTGCTAAGCACATCCGATACACGAAACTGCAGCTTATAACCGGCCTGCTTCACTCGTCGAGCAAGCGCAACGTCTTCCAGAATCGTCGTTGCCACGGCGGCGTGGCCGCCGACAGCATCGTAAACATCGCGCCGAATCAGCAAGTATTGCCCGTTGGCCGCAGCCGCTGGGGATTTGGAATCGCTGACATCTTTGGGGCGGTAGGTTGCCGCCAGCTCGGCGAAGACCACCGGCATCAGCGCCCGCTCGGCGAATCCGCGGACCTCCTGCCTCGGGGAGTACGACAACAGGCCTGCCCCGAGGGTTTGCGCCTCCCCGAGACCGCACGCGATCGACGCTGGCGTGTGACGTGTGTCGGCATCGGTGAACAGCAGCCACTTCCCTTTCGCGATTTTCGCGCCGCTCCAAACAGCATTGCATTTGCCGCTCCAGCCTTCCGGCAGCGGATCAGCGGCGATCAAGCGGACGGGGAAGGTTTCGGCAATCGCACGCGTGGCATCAGTAGAGTGATCGTCGACCACGATAATCTCGTAGGCCGGCCCCGCTTGCCCCACCAGGCTGCCCAAGCAGTCCGCGAGGCATGACTCCTCGTTCCGCGCGGGAACGATGACTGAGACCTCGGGAGTCGCGCTTATTTCATTCATGTGCGATACGACAAACGCCCGGGACTACGACTCCCGTGCGGCTGCTACTAAAGTAGCGTGCAGGGCGCGGTTCGCTATGCCTCAGCCCTGCGCTCTCTGCTTTATTATAAGAGTGTGAAGCGCTTTTCCTTGTACGTCGGCCTGTTCAGTCTTTTTCTGCTCACCGCCTGCAACAGCGGATCCCATCCGCCACGTATCGGCAGCGCCGCTCCCGATTTCACCATTACCGACTCGCAGAAAACTGTGGTATTGAGCCAACTGCGCGGCAAGCCCGTGGTGTTGAACTTCTGGGCGACCTGGTGCCCGCCGTGCGTGGAAGAAATGCCTTCGCTGGTGCAATTGCAGAAGCAATTGGGAAATAAGGTGACGGTCCTTGCCGTCAGCGAGGACGCCGATGACGCGGCCTACAAGCAATTCGTTCACGATCACGGAGTCGACCTGCTGACCGTCCGCGATACGCGGAGAAGCACAAACGAAATTTACGGGACATTTAAGTTTCCCGAGACCTTCATAATCGACAAAGATGGCAAGATCGTCCGCAAATTCATTGGCGCCACGGATTGGACATCGCCCGACATCGTCCAGTACTTGAACAGCTTGTAACACGCCACAGGCCATGCAAAAAGGAGAGGCCTAATGCCTCTCCTTTGCTGTGCTTTCTTGTTGGGAATCTAGTACAACCGGAAGTTCACTTCGACATTGATCTGCACCGCGACTGGCTTGCCATCTTTCATGGCAGGTTCGAACTTCCAGTTGCGGACAGCTTCAATCGCTTTCTCGTCGAGCCCCATGCCGAGGGCGCGAGCGACCTTCACATCGCGAGGCTTACCGTCGGGTCCCACGATCAGCCACAGTACACAGGTTCCCTGATACTTCGCTTTGCGAGCCTCTTCCGAATATTCCGGGTCGGGCGTATCGAGCGCTCGCGGAGCCGAAACGCCGCCGCCGACGCGAAACACACCACCCCCGTAGCCACCGCCGCGTCCGGGACCAACGCCTGGGCCGCTTCCCGAGCCCACGCCGCCGCCGGAGCCGGATCCAATACCGCCTCCGCTACCTGTGCCATTCGATGGGGGGCCACTCGGGACCGCGGTAAGCGGATTACCGATGTTCGGCATATTTGCGGCCAGCTTGATCTGTGGAGGAACAACCACGGTCGGCTCGACCGGGAGTTTGGGATGATCGTTGCGAATCACAATGGCGGGAGGCGTGATCTGCTCCATCGCCTGCTTGGGAAGCTTACCTTTGGGAGCCTGAAGTTTGTCTCGATCACCGCCGCCACCGCCACCGCCCATGGTCTGCTGCTTCTTGGCGGTCATAGGCAGGGGCGGGGTCAGATCGGGAGCAATCAGATCGACCGTCTGCTGGGGCTTGTCCTGCTTAATGGCGCGAGCGCCCATGATGGAAATGCCAATCAGACCGGCCACCATGGCAACGTGCACTACCAACGAGACGCCAGCGCTCTCTTTCTTGTAGTTGTATTCGCCCCAGATATCGCGAACCTTGACGGGCTTCGAGGTCAGCTCCAGGGGCGGCAATTTCTCCGGAAACAGCGCGGCCCGGACGTTCTCCCGCAGCGAACTCCACAGGGACTCGTTCACGGTGGTCTGCGGCAGAAGATGCAACTCTTCCTGCTGAGAGGGGGGAATCAGAGTCTGATTAGGCATACTTCTCTTGGTCCTTTAGTCTGCGTGGTATGGATGCCGCCGGCTCTGCCTCAAAAAGTTGGCGCTCGATCATCGGTCAAACCCACAGATTCCGATGAGGTTTCGGTGCTTTGGTCCCAACCGCCGAAAATGCGTGACTCGGCTTCACACAGGTTAGATGCGAAGCTCTGCACATCGTTGTTCGAATTCGCGCAATACTTAAGACGCATCCGTGGAGTAAAGGCGAGCCCTGACGTAAGTAACTGCCTGGGCTCAGGCTCACCCGTAGGTGCCGCTACCCCGCCTGCTGATGGACGCTGCTTTTGCCCCTATAATGAAGGAAGAGCCTGCTGGCGATCCATTTCTTGAGCAGGCGGGGGAAAATACGGAGTGCCGCTCGACCTTAAAGCAACGCTGAATCTGCCCAAAACCGACTTCTCGATGAAGGCGAACCTGCCGAAAAACGAGCCCAAGATGCTCGAACACTGGGAGGAAATGCGGCTTTATGAAGAAATCCGTAAAGCGCATGCCGGGCAGCCAATTTATGTTTTGCACGATGGGCCGCCCTACGCCAATGGGCCCATCCATCTGGGTACGGCACTCAACAAAACTTTGAAGGATTTCGTAGTCAAGTCGCGCAGCATGAGCGGCTTCGACGCCCCCTACGTTCCGGGATGGGACTGTCACGGCCTGCCCATAGAGATCAAGGTCGACGACCTGCTTGGCCGCAAAAAGCTGGACATGGATCCGCTGGCGGTCCGCGAGGAGTGTCGCAAGTATGCGACAAAGTACCTCGACCTGCAGCGCAGCCAGTTCAAGAGGTTGGGCGTCCTCGGCCGCTGGGAAGACCCGTATTCGACCATGGATCCGCGGTACGAGAGCGTCGTAATGGAGACGTTCTACTCGTGCTACGAACAAGGCCTGGTCTATAAAGGCCTGAAGTCGGTCTATTGGTGCGTTCACGACAAGACGGCGCTGGCTGAGGCTGAAGTTGAATACGAAATGCACAGCAGCCCCAGCGTCTGGGTGCGCTATCCGCTGACCAGCGACCCGGCCAATATCTCGCCCGACCTGGCGGGTAAGAAGAACGTCGCAACCATCATCTGGACGACGACTCCGTGGACGCTGCCCGCCTCCATGGCGGTCACGTTTGCTCCCGAAGCAGAGTACGTTGCCCTCGACACCGGCGAGTGGATCTACATCGTCGCCAAAGCGCTGGCGCAGCAGACCATCGACAAATGCAGCCTCGGAGAGCCGAAAGAGCTGGCCTTGTTCCCCGGCGCGAAATTGGAGTATGCGACGTTTGCGCATCCCTTCCTGGATCGCGAAGTGCTGGGAGTGCTGGGCGATTACGTGACTATGGACACCGGCACGGGCGCAGTTCATACCGCTCCGGCCCACGGCGCCGACGACTTCAATACTGGCGTGAAATATGGAATCGACTTGCATTGCGATGTCGATGACGCCGGCATAATCCGCACTGGATTGCCTGAGTACAAAGGGCAGCAGATCTTCAAGGCGAATCCATTGATTGTGGAGTTGTTGAAGAGCCGCGGCGTGCTGCTGGGCTTTGAGAAGATCGAGCACTCGTATCCGCATTGCTGGCGTTGCCACAATCCCATCATCTTCCGAGCTACGGAGCAGTGGTTCATCTCGATGGAAGGCAAGCTCAAGTTGGGAGCGAGCGCGGCATCCGGGGCTACGCTGCGGACTCGCGCCTTGGAAGAGATTCGCAAAGTCAAATGGGATCCGGCGTGGGGCGAAGAACGCATCTCCAATATGATCGCCACGCGTCCGGATTGGTGTATCTCGCGGCAACGCATCTGGGGCGTGCCGATCGCGGTGTTTCAATGCGAGGGCTGCAACGAGTTCCTGAACGACCCAGCGGTGAATCGGCTGGTGGTTGAGTTGTTCGCGCGCGAGGGCGCCGATGCCTGGTATCGCCACCCGGCGGAAGAGATTCTTCCGGCTGGGACAAAGTGTTCAAAGTGCGGCGCTACTAAATTCCGCAAGGAGATGGACATCATCGACGTGTGGTTCGAGTCGGGTTCGAGCCACGCAGCGGTGTTGGGCCGCGAGCCGGGACTTCCCTGGCCCGCCGATCTGTATCTTGAGGGCGGCGATCAGCATCGCGGCTGGTTCCACTCTTCCCTGCTCTGTTCGGTCGCAACCCGGGGCGAGGCACCGTATCGCGGCGTGGCCACAGTGGGGTGGACGCTCGATCCGCAAGGTCGCGCCATGCATAAGTCACTGGGCAACACCGTCGATCCGGTTGCGGTAGCCGACAAGCTGGGCGCGGAGATCATTCGCCTGTGGGTTGCGTCCGTCGACTTCCGCGAGGACGTGATGGCTTCCGACGAGCTGATGCAGCGCATCGCCGACAGCTATCGCAAGATTCGTAATACGTTTCGCTATATCCTCGGCAATTTGGATGGCTTTGATCACGAACGAGACGGAGTTGCGTTTGCCGAAATGCATCCCCTGGACCAGTACATCCTGCTGCGCGCGGCTGATGTTACGAAGGACGTTCGTGAACACTACGACACCTTCACATTCCATCGGCTGTATCAAAGGCTGAAGGATTTCTGCATCGTCGATTTGAGTGCGATCTATTTCGATGTGCTGAAGGACCGGCTCTACACGTCCGCACCGAAGGCCCTGATACGTCGCTCCGCGCAGACTGCGCTCTGGAAGTTGGGCAACGCGCTGGTCCGACTGCTGGCTCCGGTGATGAGCTTCACGTCGGAGGAAGTCTGGGCCTCCCTCCCGACATTCGCGGGCAAGACTCGGAGTGTCCACTTGGAGCACTTCCCTGCTCCCGATGAACTTACGGGTGAACTGCCTCCGGGCTTTGACGTCGCCGCAATTCGCAGCGACTGGGAGACGCTACTGTCGGTTCGCGATGAGGCACTGAAAGCACTGGAGACCGCACGCGCGGAAAAGCAGATTGGCAGCGGTCTGGAAGCTCAACTCCATCTTGCCGCGCCGCAGAGCATTTATCCCGTGCTGGAACGTTATCGCGATCAGTTGCGATATCTGTTTATCGTGTCCGATGTTGTGCTGGAGAAGTCGGCTGCCAGCAACGGCGATACTGGATTGAAAATCACCATCAGTAAGGCTCCAGGATTGAAATGCGAACGCTGCTGGAATTATTCGATTCATGTGGGAGAAGACACGTCGTATCCGACGGTATGCGAACGCTGTAGCGCGGTGCTGGCGGAGATTGAAGCTACGACAAAGGCCTGAGTCTTAGACGCAATGGGACGAGCGGCGCTTTTCTGCTGCTTCTTTCCCTGGGCTGGCAGCGTCTAAACTGGAGAATAGCCAAGAGATTCCATGCGGAAGTATTTCTTCTCTATAGCGATTGTGGTTTTGTTGCTGGATCGCCTGGCCAAGTGGGCGGTAGCCAGCAACATTCCGCTGCACGAGAGCGTGCCGGTCATCCCGGGTTTCTTCACGCTGACCCACGTGCAGAATACCGGCGCAGCTTTTGGACTGTTTGCCGAGTCGTCGGCGCAATGGAAGGTCGGCGCGCTGGTCAGCTTCTCCGTGGTCGCGCTGGTCATTGTCTCTGCCCTGCTCTGGAAGAACAGCCATGCCCTGAGTACCACAACTATCGGGCTGTCTCTTATCCTGGGCGGCGCCATGGGTAACCTTTGGGACCGCATGGTGAGCGGCCACGTCGTCGACTTCCTGGACTTCTATGTCGGCAACTACCATTGGCCGGCATTCAATGTCGCTGACAGCGCCATCGTGATCGGCGCGATACTGCTGGTCGCCGAAATTGTCTTTGCCAAATCGACCAACGAAACCGTCAACAGCAACTCCTGATTTGGCCCCTCCGCCACAAATTACCAAAATCTCGAGAGCAATCCTTTCTCAAGGCATCTCGCTTCGCCTGCCACCCATCTTTGCGAACAAGGAGTCTCAATCATGGGTGAATTGCGAAATCATGTGGTGGTAATAACCGGAGCATCGAGCGGTTTTGGACGCGGAGCTGCCTTGAAGTTTGCCAAAGCGGGAGCCAACATCGTGCTTGCCGCGCGGCGTAAGCGGCTGCTGAAGGAAGTGGCGAATGAGTGTCGCGCCCTGGGAGTTGATGCCCTGGCGGTCGAAACCGACGTCAGTAAGGCCGGAGATGTTGAGGACCTGGCCGAGCAGGCGGTGAAGAAGTTTGGACGAATCGATGTTTGGGTGAACAACGCCGGCGTCGGCACGGTTAGCCGGTTTGAAGATGCGCCATTGGAAGAGCACGAACAGGTGATCCGGACAAACCTGCTGGGCACTGTCTATGGAGCCTATGCCGCTTTGCAACAATTTCGGCAGCAAGGCGAAGGCGTTCTGATTAACGTTGGCTCTTTCGCCGGCAAAGTTGCCGCGCCTTATCTCAGCTCCTATTCGGCATCGAAGTTCGGGGTGCGCGGCTTAGGAATGGCTTTGCGGCAGGAGCTGGACAACAACGGAGAAGACGGTATCCACGTATCGACCGTCATGCCGGTCTCGATGGACACGCCGTTCTTCGAACATGCAGCGAACCACACCGGCAAGCCTGTGAAGCCGATCCCGCCAGTTTACGATCCGCAAAAGGTTGTAGACGTGATTTACCAGATGGCGCTGGAACCGCAGGACGAAGTAGTGGTTGGCAGTTCCGGCAACCTTGGCAGCTTCGTACAGCGCCTGGCGCCCAGCTTGATGGAAAAGCAAATGGGCAAGCAAGCGCATAAATCGCAAATGGCGCAGAAGGAGTCCGCGCCAGACAACTCTGGAAGCGTGTTGCATCCCATGAACGAGGGTGCGGATGTTTACGGTGGATGGAGTTCGGGCAACGGCAGCAAGCTGGCGAAGACCTTGGGAGTCGCGATTCCCGCAGGGATTGGCCTGCTGTATTACGCCGTGCGCCAGGCACGCGCTCGGCAAAGCGAAGAATCTCGGGCGGCGTAAAGCGTCCGTCGCGTGGCGGAGAGCTGTGCTACCGCAAACTTAACCGCACTCAGGCACGGCGCAGTTGTGGCTGCGTCGTGCGTTTGATTGGCGGTTAGAGTATTCCCCGTTCGCGTGAGACATTCCTGAAGCATTGCAAAGCGGCCCGTTCCGATGCACAGTCTTGTTGCTGGAGAATGCCAGAACGAAGAAACAAACTCATCGCTTCTTGGACTTGCCGGCCTTCGATAGGTTTTGCTTCACTCTGAGCTTCACGATTCTTTTGATCAGGTCGTAAGGAATGGGCTGGTCAAGCGGAAACCTCAAGTTGCCCTTTTCTCCTGCGTAGGGTGAGATGGCCTTCTCTAGCTTTGCATCGCCCTTTACAGGTGGGTATAGCCCGATGTGTTTTTTGAAGGCAGCGAAGTAAACCAGAATACCGTTTAAGGTAAACGCCGGGATTTTGTAGCTGATGATTTCCTGCGCGTCCGGCGCAGTCCGGCGAACCGTCGTCCTTATCCTTTCGAGGACGGCCTGGACCTGCGGCGAAAACGTGGCGATGTACTCGTCGACGTTGTCGGGTGTGGCTCCACGAGTTGGCATTATCTCTCCGTTTGAGGTTCAACAAACCGGCGCGGTTAATGACGCAAAAATAACAGCAATCAGTTGAGGCGGAAAGCGCCTAAGCGATGAGAACACCGAAGACGGTCGGTGGCAGCTTTGTTGAAACCCTGCTGGTTTAGCCAAAAACTTCCGTGCGCAAACCGCTGCGTGCCAGCATCTAAAACGCCCATTACAAAGCAGTATTGCTTATACTGACGGATTAATTAAGCAGGTGTAACACACTTTTCACAGAAAGGAAGCAAGATGGCAGAGCGTCATGACAAACAAGTGCTCAAGATGGCAGAGGCTGAACAGAGCGTGGATAACCTCAGCCGTCGAAGTTTCCTGGGAAAGGGTTCGGCCGCCCTGGCCCTGACCGCTAGCTTACCGATAATCGCGTCGGCACAGCAAATTAAGGACATGAGCGGCGACACCCACACTGGGGTCAACGAGACACAGCCTGGGCCTATCAACAAGCCACTGGACGCGATGAATCCAGATTCGGCCTATCCTCCCACTACCGATAACGGAGGGCAGCCGCCCTTCAAGTACCCGTTTAGCTACTCGCATAAACGCATCGAAGCCGGCGGATGGACACGCCAGGTGACAGAGCGCGATCTGCCGATTTCCAAGAAGATGGCCGGGGTAGAAATGCGGTTGATCGCGGGCGGCATTCGCGAACTCCATTGGCATGTCGGCGCGGAATGGGCCTTCATGACCACAGGGACCGCGCGCATCACCGCCGTGGATACGAACGGCCGCGCCTTTGTCGACGACGTTGGTCCCGGCGATCTTTGGCTCTTCCCCGGCGGCATTCCGCACTCGATACAAGGCCTGGGCCCGGATGGCTGCCAGTTTCTGCTGGTATTTAACGATGGGAACTTCAACGAGTTCGAAACCTTTCTGTTGACCGACTGGATGCATCACACTCCGAGAGAGGTTTTGGCCAAGAATTTCAACAGTCCAGAATCGACTTTCAACAACGTGCCTAAGCACGAGTTGTTTATCTTTCCTAGAGATTTACCGCGACCGCTCGCCGAAGAACAGAAAGAGGTGTACGAGGGTAACGGCCCGGTGCCGGATTCGTATTCGTTTTTCGCCAGCAAGATGCAGCCTACCAAGGTGACTGCCGGCGGCAGCGTGAAGATCGTCGATCACAAGAATTTTCCGGCCACCAACATCGCCGCCGCGATTGTCACCCTGAAGCCCGGCGGCTTGCGCGAGCTACACTGGCATCCCAATGAAGATGAGTGGCAGTATTATGTCTCCGGACAGGGTCGCATGACTGTCTTCTCCGCCGGGGGACACGCGCGCACCATGGATTTCGAGACCGGCGACGTGGGCTACATCGGCAAATCGCAACCACATTACATCGAGAATCTCGGCAACACCGACTTGGTATTTCTGGAAGTGTTCCCCACGCCCGAGTATCAGGACATTTCGCTGACCGAATGGCTGGCTCATGTGCCGTCGCGGTTGGTCGATCAGCACATCGGCACCGGCGAGGGCTTCCTGCGTAAGCTACCCAAGAAAGAAACGGTCATCACGCCGTTGTAAACGCAGTTTTCCAATTTGCGATACTTGGGCAAGCCATGTGCTTGCCCTTTTTTTTCTACGGATTAATGAGCTACAACAGGTCGCTGATGCCCCGGGCGCTTGCGGCGACTTCCATCAGTGCATCGGCGGCACATAGGGAATGTAGTGTGCGAACAGCCAGCACAAGAAAAACACAATCGGAATGTGCAACATCATCTGCAGAACGGTATAGCCCACCAGGTCGCGGGCCTTCAGCTTAAGAATGCCAAGCAGAGGCAGCATCCAAAAGGGATTGACCAGGTTGGGGAGCGCCTCGGCGGCGTTGTAAATCTGCACCACCCATCCCAAATGCACATGATGGAGGTTAGCAGCCTGCAAGACATAAGGCGCTTCAATGATCCATTTGCTCCCGCCGGAAGGTACGAACGTTCCCAGGATCGCCGAGTACAGCGCCACCAGGAGAGGATAGGTTTCATGGGTGGTGACGCGCGCAAATAAATCCGCCAACCAGGTGGAAATGCCTGTGCCTACGATCATCCCAAAAATGACCGCGTAAAAGGGAAACTGGATGAGCACGCCTCCGGTGGCCGGCACGGCGTCGGTGACCGAACGAATAAACCGCCGCGGTCTCCAATGCAGTAGTAAGCCGGCGGTGATGAACATCAGGTTATAGGTGTTGAGATCGAGAGCGGCCAGTGCGCCTTGCGGAGAACTACGAAAAAAGTCGATTAAATACCAGACGACCAGGGCAACCACGAAAAGCGACAGCAGCGGGCTATACTCCAGCCACTCGCCAGGTTTGGTACGCGGCTCATCCTTGCGAACAATTGTATTGACCTCAATGCCGAAAGACTCAGCCGTACGCGCGTTCTCTGCTGAAGGAGCGGAAAAGTAAGCCACCGCAACCGAAACGACAACCAGCACGCCGGCCATTGCCATGCTCTCCCACAAAAACAGAGTCTGACGCAGTGGGATAATCCCGGAAACGGCAAGCAGCGCCGGAGGAATCGCGCTTTTCGTGGCCATCAGCATGGCAGCCGACGATGAAAGGCCCAACGCCCAGGTGGCTCCTAATCCCAAGTATGCGGCGGCCCCGGCGGCACGGTAATCCATGCCTTTCACCTGCCGCGCCAGCGCCCTTGCCAGCAGCCCGCTGAAGATGAGACTCAAGCCCCACGAAATCAGCGAGCTCAACATCGAGAACAGAGCAATCATGGCAATCGCTGCCCGCCCGCTTTTCGGAATGCGTGCCAGCGCTTCGATCAGGCGGTTCACGGCTGGAGTAGTGGCCACAACATAGCCGCCAATAATGATCATCACCATCTGCATGGTGAATGGAACCAGCGTCCAGAAATTCTTGACGCCTTGAATGGCTAGCTTTCCCGCAGGCTGATGGAGACATAAGCCGGTGAGAAACACGACCAGAATTCCCAGCAAGGCAAATACCAGGGGATCGGGAAACCAGCGCTCGCTCCAGTCCGCCAGGCTTAAGCCGAAGCGGGCTAGTGCGCCTTCTGTAGTTCGTGGCGGAACGATTGTTTTTCCCATCGCGTCCTTTCGGTTATTTTGCCGTGATTGGAAATACAGTTCAAAGCTACTGCTTAGTTACCCGATGCTTGCGAGCCAACGCCCGCCATCCCGTACTTATACATATCTGACGCCTGAGTATGAATTACACCAGCACAACCTATCATCTGCTGGGGTATCAGGTGGTTGGATTTGTATCCTAAGCCGCCGATGCTTTCAAGGTAACCAAATTTCAGGTGACCCAGCCTGGCTTTTTTGGTTGTTATGGCCTCGGGGCTTTTCCCCTTGCTTTCCCTTATTCCTTGCATTAGCCTTCCACGCCGTTCACACAAACTGGTGGGGACTGAAGAGTCAACAACAAACCATTACAAGTACCCACTTGAAATTCCCATCTTGCCCGAATTTTGGAGGCAGTACGATGCGAAACTCCTTCCGATCGATTCCCACTTGGAGTGCCATCCTGTTGCTGACGTTAGCAGTGACCGTCTTTGCTGCTGGCTCAGACGAGAACACTCCAGCCGAGTCCACTCCTGCGGCCACCAATGCAGGTCCCGCAACCGCCGTTAACTCCACTCTCGTCGACCTTCTGGTGAAGAAGGGCATTCTGACAAGCACGGAGGCCAGCAGTCTCCGTAACGTTTCCGGTTCTGCTGGTATGGAACAGCTACTGCTACTGCTCAAAGCAAAAGGCATTGTTAGCGCTAGCGAGGCGGCTGAAGTTAGCACTGCCACCACCGAGAGCCTGCACTCTCTAGCCGACGATGAATCGAGCACGATACAGTCAGCAAGCCTGACAACTTCGCAATCCACGCAACCCAAACCACCCGAGCCGACCCGGCCAACCGTTATTCCGGCCATCGCACCGGTGCGAGTGCTTCCACTGGACCCCCCCGCAAAAGACAGCCTGATAGGTGGGTTAAAGCTCGGCTCCGGCGCACGCATGATGCCCTACGGATTCATTAAGGCCACGGAAGCGTACGACTCGCTCAACCCGACGGGCGATGACTTCCCCCGTCCCGGCTTCACCGCCGCCGACACCGGCCCGAACAAGAATCCCGAATGGCATATGAAGGCGCGCTCTACACGCTTCGGGTCGAGATTCGAGTGGCCTGACATTTCCCGGAACATCACGGTGACCGGCCAGATCGAAGCCGACTTCGAAGGCAATTTCAGCCGCGCCGACAATCGTAACGTCTCCAGCATCCGCAGCAACGCCCTGCAATTGCGTCTGGCCTACGGCCGCATCGACTGGGCAAAGAGCCCTAACACAGACATCTTCTTCGAAGCCGGACAAGACTGGACAATCTTCGGTTCCAGCGCTTTGATGAACCTGTTCGAAACCACGTTCTACGGCGCCTATTGGGGCAACTTGTACGAACGCTCGCCGCAGATGCGGTTAGGGTTCGTGCAGAAGCTGGGCGGATCGCGTGATTGGAAACTCTCTCCCGAGTTTGCCATCATGATGCCGTCGGAAGGTGATCTGCCGGCGGACAGCACGACCTGCACTATCACGGCGCTGAACAAACCCACTACCTGTACCGTGTTCGACGGCACGGCAACTCAGCTGGGATACGGCGAACGCCAAGGCGCTGACTGGGGCAAGCCGCAGTTGGAATCGCGAGTCGTATTGCAGTTCCAACTCGACAAGGCTCCGGGCGTAGTTCCCGCCCAGATTCTCTGGAGCGGCTTCTACACCGGACGCCAGGCTACCATCCTGGCTTCGGCTGTACCGGCTGCCTTCAAGACGTCCTTCCCAGACGGCGTGGATCTCAACAGCAACGGCTACGGCAATCAGATCGCAATCTCACTCCCCACCCGCTGGGTAACGGTTGTTGCCAGCGGCTACATGGGATCGGACCTGCGATTCTTCTTCGCTGGCCAAACTCTGTCCTACTACAACCAGTCGCACGGGTTGACGAACACCGCTACCGCCTTCTCCGTGGACAACAATCCGGCCGTATTTGGATTGAATGCGGCTGGTGCAGCCACGGTTGCGCCGCAGCTACCGGTTCGTGGCTACGGCGGATTCGTGCAAGTCGGGTTCCCCATCTCGCGCTGGTTTAACGCTGAGCCAAGGGGCAGAAATGCCGGCTGGCAGGCTTACTTCGAGTATGGTCTGGATGCAGCGAACGCCAATGACTTCTACATCGCGAAGGATATTGGCGCCAGCGGCGCTGGTCCCATCAAGAGCAATCTGAAGGCTGTCACCGTCTTCTACAAGATGAATCCCTGGGTACAGTTTGGCTTCGAACAGAGCAATTACTCGAGCTACGCTGTTCCTGCCGACAGCGGCCTGTGCACTACCAAGGTCGCCGGCAAACCCACTTGCACCTCAACCGACTGGCGCTCCGAGTTCGGGCCCGTCTTTACCTTCTAGGAAAGTACGGCTGATAACAAAGCGGGCGGCCGCATAATCGCGCCGCCCTCTTCTTTATGGCATATAGGAGCTTAGTGTACGAAGTGAAGTCCGTGCGGCACCAGGTGTGGGAACACGTAGGCATAAAGCATCACGATGATGCCCACGATCGACGCCAACGCAACTGAGTGCCACAATACGAAGCGAAAGATAATGCCTTCGTTGCCGACCTGGTTGGTCGCCGCAGTGGCCACGGTGATGGACTGCGCATCCACCATCTTGCCCATCACGCCGCCCGCACTATTGGCGGCGCACATCAGAATGGGATCGAGGTTCAACTGCTGCGCCGTGATGCGTTGCAGCCCGCCGAACAGCGCGTTTGCCGATGTATCGCTACCCGTAAGGGCCACTCCCAGCCAACCCAGGAATGTTCCGAAGAACGGGAACAGCACTCCCGTTCGCGTGAAGGCAAGCCCCAGCACAGCATCCATACCCGAGTAGCGAGTGATGTAGCCGAGTCCCAGCATGCACGAAATCGCCATGACTGCGTAGCGCATACGGTACAGTGTCTGTCCGAAGACTTTCAGGATGCGGCCCGGACTCATCCCCAGAATGAAGCCGGAGACGACCGCCGCCAGGAAGCAGCCAGTACCGGTCGCGGTCAACCAGTTGAAATCGTACTTGGCTGCCTCCGGCGTGGGCTTCGACACAACCGGCGCGGCGCGGGTGACGGCATTGTGCAGTATGGGAACTTTCCATACTGGAGTCGTCGCTTTGTTCATCGGACCTTTGACGCTTGGCAGTCCCCAAGCGATGACGAACAGTGAGAGGATGGCGAATGGCAGCCACGCCCGTGCAATCTGGGCGCCGGTGTAGTGCTGCAATCCCGAATCCGCCGACTGACCGCCGGTTCCGCGCTCTTCAACCACAATCGGGAAGTCCACATCCATGGGGCCGCCCGTGACTTCGCGCGTAACTCCGCGGGTCGGAAATATCTCGTCTTTGTCGTGGTCGAAACGCCAGATGCGTTTCGGTTGCCACACTCGCAAGAACACCACGGTCGCTACCAACGAGACTGCGCCGGCAGCGATGTCAACCAGGTTGCTGTCGACAAAGTTCGACCACAGGAATTGCGTGACTGCGAACGAGATGCCGACCACCAGAATCGCGGGGAAAACCTCGAAGGTTTCTTCCCATCCCACCATCGCGCGCACCAGCCAGAACGGTACGATGACGGCAGTGAATGGCAAAATGCGTCCGATCATGGCGTTGAGGTCCGACTCCGGTAGCGCGGTCACCGCGGCCAGTGTATGTACCGGCGTGCCGATGGCACCCCAGGCGACCGGAGCTGTATTTGCGATCAGGTTCAGTGCGGCCGCGTGAAAGGGCTTGAACCCCAGGCCGATCATGAACGCGCCCGCGATGGCGACCGGAGCGCCGAATCCGGCTGCGCCCTCCATGATCGCGCCGAAACAGAACGCCACCAGCAGGAGCTGTAGACGCCGGTCAGGCGTGATGGCGGCAACCGAATGTTTCATGATTTCAAATTGTCCGGTGTCGACAGCGATGTCGTAGAGGAAGACTGCGGCAACCACGATCCACGCAATCTTCAGCAGCCCAAAGGCAACGCCGTACAGAAAGCTCGCGGTAGCTAACGGCGCAGGCATGCGGAAGACAACAATGGCGGCCAGCACGGCGGTTATGGCACCCACCAGTGCGGCCCAGTGCGGCTTCACGTGGAAAACTGCCAGCAATACCAACAAGAAGACAATCGGCAGAGCGGCAATCAGCGTCGACAGCCACCAGTGTCCCAGCGGATCATAAACCTGCGTCCAGGTCATGGGGTCATTCCCTTACCGGCGCCTTCTGATTCGCAGCGCCTACTCAGATGGTAAAAAGCCGGGAAAAATCTCTTTACGTCCACCGGATACGAACGGCAAATAATAGCCACGCACTATACACCTGATCGTCAAATTCGGGGATGAATCTTTCAGGGATAAGCGGGGGTGACTGTGGGGCGGGCGGCAAGTGCCAGGATCAGCGATGTGATGTCGGAAAAGAAAAATGCCCCCATTCGCTCTAACCGAATGGGGGTGTAGGCTGGCTGTCTTGATTTTTTAGTTGCTGGGCTGAACCAGTACTTCGGCCGAGTCATCCGGATTCGCTGTATTCGTCACGGAGCTTGGGGTGGAATCAGCCGTCGTCTTAGCGGTGGCTTTAGCTGCATGCTTATTCGACATCTTTTGGGCGACAGGTTTATCCGCAGGCAGGCACTGATACTCAGGATACGAGCTGCAACGGCTCGCGTAATCCTGGGCCTGATCATAGGCTTGCATCTGGCACGCCCTCAGGGCAGCCAGACTCGACCAGCAGCTGTCGTCATGGGGATTCGGCAGTGAGTTCTGAGCCGACAGGGTTGCGACGGAAAGTAAAAGAAGTAGTCCAACAGGTAAAATTCGAAGAGCCTTCATGTTCGTTCCTCCTCACCTGCGTATCAGATTGAGTGAGGCGCGGAATCGAACGGACAACCTACCCTCATTTTCTGCCATTCTGATTGGTTGAATTTTCATGTAGCTTTACCCGCGTCATCATCATCTGTCTTGTATGCAGTCGAGCACCCCGACTTCTGACCAGGCAGCGCTGCAAATGAAAGAGTGGCCTACCCGACGAGTCGCACTATTGGTCTTCCCTGACCTGCACTTACTGGGGCTTGCCGGTCCGATCGACGTTTTCGCTCGGGCATCTATAGCCTTGACTCGCGCCGGAAAGAGGCTGACGCCCGCCTACGAACTGCAATTGCTCACTGCGGGCGATACTCCGCTGCCAACAGGCTCAGGATTTTTCCTGGCGGGTGGCGTGCGCTGGCAGGAAGCGAAACTGCCCATCGACACGCTGCTGGTCATGGCGAGCGCGAACATTGTCGAATCTCGTATCGATCCTGATTTGCTTGCCTGGATCCGCGAACGGACAGGCGATGTGCGGCGGGTGGGTTCAGTTTGCGCGGGAGCGTTCGTTCTGGCTGCGGCTGGTGTCCTCGATGGCAAACAAGCTACCACGCATTGGGAACTGGCTGATCTCCTGGCCGAGCGCTATCCGAAAGTTGCCGTCGATGGCGATCGCATCTATACGCAAGACGGACATATCTGGACGAGTGCCGGCGTTTCTACAGGCGTAGATCTGGCGCTCGCTATGCTCGAGGAAGATCATGGTCACGCGCTTGCGCTCGAAATTGCTCGCCGCATGGTTCTGTTTATGCGACGGGGCGCCGGCCAAAGCCAGTTCAGTTCGCAGCTTGCGGCGCAGGCAGCCGAGCGGCAACCCATTCGCGAACTGGTTGCCTGGATCTCCGAGCATCTCGATGCCGATCTCTCGGTCCATGCGCTGGCACGACGTGTGGGTATGAGTGATCGCAATTTCAGCCGCGTCTTCACCCAGCAAGTGAACACCACCCCGGCTCGCTTCGTGGCGCGCTTGCGAACCGAAGCTGCCAAAGCCAAGCTTGCCGCAGCTACCGAGAAGTTTGAGACCGTGGCGCAAAGCGCGGGGTTCGGCGATGGCGAGACCTTGCGCCGCCATCTGCGCAGCGGCGCTGACAAACTGTCGCCTTCCCTACTGGCGCGGGTTGCGGTTACGACCTAACGCATACTCCTTCGCCGTCTGATAAATCCGCAGCCTACTTCACCCCTACTGGCTCGGCTTGAAGCTGCTGCTTGCTCTGCTGCAAGCGCTCTTTCTCCACCACGAAATTTCCCAGGAACAGCATGTCCATTTCGCTGCGGGAGAAAGTGCTGAAGGCGTTGGCTGGCGTGGTGACAATGGGCTCGCCCTTAAGGTTGAACGAGGTATTAAGGACAGCGGGGATTCCTGTCGCCTGTGCGAAGCGCGAGATCAGTCCGTGATAGCGCGGGTTCGCTTCGCGAAAGACTGTTTGTAAGCGGCCCGTCCCATCCACGTGGGTGATGGCCGGCAGCACGCTGTGCTTCGCCGGACGCACCGGCACAACGTAGAGCATATAGCGCGCCGGATAGTGTTCCATGGCATTCGGCAGCTCGAAGAACTCTTCCGTACGCTCGGCCAGCACCGACGGCGCAAACGGCCGATAAGGCTCACGAAACTTGATCTTGGTGTTGACGATGTCCTTCATGTTGGGATTGCGGGCGTCAGCCAGAATGCTGCGATTGCCCAGCGCGCGCGGTCCCCACTCGAAGCGGCCCTGATACCAGCCGATTACATTGCCCTGCTGCAGTCGCTCGACGGCCAGGTCCAGCAGTTTGTCGTCGTCCTCCACACGCTGATAGGGAATGCCGTTCTGGGTGAGGAACTGCTGCACCTCGGACGGAGAATATTCCTTGCCCCAATACGCGTGGTCCATGCGGAAACGCCGCTTGTTGCCCAGCAGCATGTTGTCCGCCCAGAGCGCCGCGCCCAAGGCCCCGCCGCCATCTCCGGCAGCCGGTTGGATGAAGACATCCTCAAACGGCGTCTCGCGAAGGATGCGATGGTTGGCCACGCTGTTCAGGCCCACGCCTCCCGCGATGCACAGCTTCGACAGACCAGTTTCTTTGTAAAGCTGGCGAGCCATGCAGAGGATGACCTCTTCCGTCACCTGCTGGATGCTGGCCGCAATGTCGGCGTAATGCTGGTTCATCTTGCACAGTTCGGCGAAGTTTCCTGGCGCCTCGCCGAAGTAGGTAGGAAAGCCCGACTCAGCGGTGAAGAACAACATCTTGGGCGGCCGCGGATCGCCGAACAACTGCACAAACTTGTTGTTGAACGTCTTCTCGGTCGAGTGCTGGAAGCTGAAGTAATCCATATCCAGCGAGAAGGACCCGTCCGATTCCTGCCGAATCAGCTTCCACACTTTGTCGACATAGCGCGGCTGGCCATAGGGCGCCATGCCCATCACCTTGTATTCGCCCTCGTTCACCTCAAAGCCGAGAAAGGCCGTGAACGCGCTATACAGCAAGCCGATGGAGTGCGGGAACATCATCTGCTTGCGAATGTCGACTTGGTTGCCACGCCCGACGCCCCAAGTGCCGGTCACCCATTCGCCAACGCCGTCGATCGTGAGAATGGCCGCCTCTTCAAACGGTGAGCAGAGAAACGCGCTGGCGGCGTGCGACATGTGATGTTCGCAGTACAGAATCTTGTCTGACGGAATGCCCAACTCTGCCGAGATTTTCGATCCGACCCACAGTTTGTCGATCATCCAGGTGATCATCGACTCGCGGAAGACCTTGTACGACTGCGGGTAGGTCTGAAGCACGCTCATCAGGATGCGATCGAATTTGCGAAATGGCTTCTCGTAAAAGACTACGTAGTCAAGATCGCCAGCCTTGATGCCGGCGCTCTCCAGGCAGAAATCGATAGCGAGCTTGGGAAAGGCAAAGTCATGCTTGATCCGGCTGAAGCGTTCTTCTTCAGCAGCGGCAATTAGTTGGCCGTCCTGCAATATCGCGGCGGCAGCGTCGTGGTAATAGCAGGAAATTCCCAGGATATTCATGTCAACCTTGGCGGTGGGCCTCTTCGAGATTGTTCGGATTTGCCGGATGGTCAAACCACTTTTCCGGCCTCTTCTTGCTATGCAACGAGTCGGAGAAGAAACGCACCATCAGTCCGAAAGGCAAAATCAGCACGGAGTAAATGACAGTGAGGAGAACGCGCGCCTGGAAGTTGCCCAGGGCATGGCCAAACTTCTTCCATCCGGTTGTAATCTTCGTCCTGAGGGAAGCAGGTAAGCATAGCCAGACTGCAACAAGGAGAGCGACGACACCCGCGACAGTCCGCCAATGTAGTCTCACGAAATGAGCCGGCGCCAACATTAATTTTCCCCTAGAAGAACGAGTAAATAAACGGCGCGATAGCCGAGCTTTGGGCCAAAATCAAGAGCACGCCGAAGATGGCCAGCGTCACCAGGATGGGCGTCAGCCACCACCGCTTATTGCTCCAGAAAAATGAAAACAGCTGCCCAGCGGTGCCTAAGCGCTGACCGGTTGTCCGCATGAAACGCATCTCGCTCTCCTCAGTACCCTGTTCCCCTGGCGCACAAATGCGCATGGTTTTGCGTGGGAACACCGTGCGTCATTTTACCCCAGATTGTACCGGATTCGGTCAATGTGACACGCCCTGATGATCATTCAACTTTTCGCGGAGGGTTATCTTCCAGGCTACATCCAGCACATACGAATACCGAATTACCAAGTCGAGAACGTTCCCAAGCACGCCCGCACTAGAAAACCTATCCAAGGTTTAACGAACATTTCACAACGCTCTAGAAAAAGCGATACATGAAGACGTTGGCGGCGCGGCTTTGCTGCGGTATCAGCGTCAACACGAGCAGACACGCCATCGCCCAGATGGGAGCGATCCAGACCCAGCGGTCCCGGATGGCAATCGCGATTATTTCCGAACGCGTACCGTCGACGGAGGAATCGATTCGCTCCGCATAGGCTGCCAGTTCATCAACCATCCACAACACGATGGCGTAGCCAAGAGCCAAGCCGAGAACAAGCAAATACAAGCTCTCATGAAGCACGTGCCTCGTGTAGCTGGACGGAGATAGCAGTGCAGAAAACATCTCTCGTGCCTGCGCCAGTGAGTTTGCCCGGAAGAAGATCCATCCCAAGTTGACGATCGCCATGGTCAGCGCCCAGGAGAACACCGTCCAGAGCCTGCCCGAAAGCTCCCAGTTGAAGCGCCGCTGCACTTGCTGCGACTGGCGATGCAGGATCAGCACCACACCTTGATAGCAGCCGAACAGGACAAAAAGAATCGTTCCCTTGTGCCATACGCCGAAAAGCACCATCGAGATCAGCAGGCAGAGCTTTCTCCACCAGTCCTGGCGACGGAGAACGGCCAGCGGGATGAACACGTAATCGCGAATCCAAAAGGAAAGCGACATGTGCCAGCGCGTCCAGAAAACGGAGGCGGTCGTCGAGGTAAACGGACGCGCAAAGTTTTCCGGCACCGTGAATCCGAGAATCTTGGCAGCGCCAATGGCCAGGTGCGAGTATCCCGCGAAGTCGAAGAATACCTGTAGTCCATAACCGAAGGCGAGACACCAGACGTCCGGACCGCTCCAGCTGCTCGTTTGATCGAAGCCGGCATTAACTCCCTGCCCGCTCAGAAGTCCTTTCCCCAGCAGTTGCGCGATCTGCATCATCAGCAGGCCGGTGGCGATGCGGCTTAGCCCGCGGCCAACATCGTTACGACTCGGCGACTCCTGCGAACGAAATTGCGGCAGCATGTCAGGCATGCGGCAGATGGGCCCGGAGATCACCACTGGGAAAAATGCCATGTACAACGCGAACTCTCCAAAGGATGGATCGAGTTCTTCACCGCGATACAAGTCGAGCAGGTAGCTCATCGCCTGGAAGGTCCAGAACGAAATGCCCAGGGGAAGCGCTACCTGCGAGAACTTCTGCATCGAGGCAAAAGGCAGTGAAACCGCTGCGCCCGGCAGGTACTTGAACACCGCAAGCAGCGCCAGATTCAGAGTCAAACCGATCCATAAGATAGAGGCTGTTGGCTGACGCTTGAGCCAGCGGCCGAGCAGGAAATTCATCACCGTGGAGGCCAGCAGAACCAGCAGGAACCATGATCCCCAGGTGAGATAGAGAGCGTAGCTGGCAATCAGCAGAAAGCCTTGGCGGACAGCACGCGAGCGTACCCGGCTGAAGAGTAGCAGCCCAACCACTAGCGCTATGCCGTATTGCAACGCTCGAAACAACATGTCGTGCTCCGGGGTCAATTGTGCCTCCCGGAACGCTGTCGCGTAGTAGGTTCCGCCGGTGCGGCAGCGACCGGGGGCTGTCGCTTAACCGCAGGCACATCGTTGAATTCCCGGGCTAGCGCATCAGCAACCACGGCGTCTCCGGCGGCGTTGTAGTGGGTGTCGCCGAAGATGAAATCGTTCAGGTACCAGCAGCCGGGCTGCCCGGGAGAACACTTTTCCTTGATGGCAAAGAAGGCCGGAAAAAGATTCACGAAGCGCTTGCACTTCCCTTCGCACCAGTCCTGCCAGATATGCACTTGCCGCGAGTTCACGATATCGTGTGCCAAAGTAGGCGGCGCGGGAAAAACGACCACGCTCAGCGGAATGTTCTTGTCGCGCAATTCGCGCCACAGCGTGTCCATCTTGGACTTCTCTTTCGCAATGCCGCCCTCCAGGCCAAGTGGCGCGTATCCGGTTTCATAAGGCTCGGTATCGGACACCTTGCGATAGGTCCAGGCCAGCCGGTCAAGGTCGAACTCATTGCCGCCGTGCCCGAGATCAAGGTGATACCAGCCGAGTCCCACCAGCGCCTTCTCCGCGTAATCGAAGATATCGTTTGTCAGCAGCAGATGGTCGTTGATCCACAACCGCGAGTTCCCATAAAGAGAGGTACGGGAAGATTTGTGCGAGGCGAGACCAACTGCCCCGGACGAATCAATGTCATGGAAGAAAGCAGCCTCGTCCTGGGCATCAGAAAGATCGACGAAGACGATCGCTTCATCGAACTCTATACCTTGCCGCATAACCATTCGAGCGGTGTTGAGGTAGTTTGACGGTGAGTAGCCCTCGACGGCGCCGTTAAGAAACTCGTATTGTGGAAACGCTGCGGCAAGCCGCCCAACAAAACTGTCCTGCCACGCAGTCATTCCCTCGGCTTCGGAGTCGCCCAGAATCAGGATGCGCGGGCGCACATCGTTGGATGGCACCTCGCGAATGCGCTCATCGCGAAAGCCAAGGCTGTTGGTATTGAACTCGAACGAAGTGCCGAGCCAGGGACGTATGCAGGAACAATCCGCGCGGAAACCGAAGGCCCGTACCGGATCGCGACTGAAGCAGAAACCATGCGGGCCACCGGAAACAGCCGATCGCAAAATCGCAGCACTATAAAAGAAATCCACCGTGACGAAGGCTGCCAGGCTGATGACCAGCGAAGCCAGGAAAAGCATCAGCCGTATGCGGAGTCTCCGCTTCACGTCTTCGGTCGCCGAGCCTGCCGGAGTCACGGAGGTTTGCGCGGTACTCAAGAGGCGGCCTGTCCCATAAGCTTGTTGGACTGATTGGCGCTCGTCACTTGCGGGGCTTCCCTACTCTTTCTGCGGTGGCGAACATCAGCGCCACCGTGTCCATATCTTTCGGCTGCACCTTGCCCGGAGGAATTCGCATGCGCGTCAGGTCTTCCAGTTTGAGCAGCAAATCCACCAGCGCCATGGAATCGATCAGCCCGGAAGAAACCAGTTTGGTATTTTCATCGATCTGCAAACTGGGCTTGCGAATCAACTCGCCGACATGCTGAATCATCTGCTGCGCTTCAGGGGTCACAGGCCGGTTCCTTCCGGCTGAAGCTCAGGATGCTCCCGCAGCAACTTCTCGCGAGTGGTAGAGCGCGCAGGCTTGCCCGCGGTACTTTTGACGATCCACTTCGGCGGCTTAAGAAAGATTGTCCGAACGGCAACGCCGGAGGCGGCCACAATCTGGCTGCGGATTTCACGCTCAATGTCAGCAGCGTCCTGCAACAGCTCTTCGCTTTCCACTTCCGCGATCAAAACAATCTCCTCGGTCCCCAGATCGGCATTGTAGATGCCCAAGGTCACGGCGCGGCCATCATGAATGGCCGGATGGGCCGCGGCAATCTCTTCGATGTCCTGAGGATAAATGTTTTCGCCGCCGATGATGAGCAGGTCTTTCTTTCGCCCGACTACGTAAAGCTCGCCATCGAAAAGAAATCCCAGGTCGCCGCTTCGATACCAGCCGTCAGTCATGGCCTGTGCCGTGAGGTCGGGCCGGTTGTAGTAGCCGTCGAAGAGGCAGTCGCTCTTGATCTGGATTTCGCCGGCGTGTCCGTCCGAAAGAATCGCACCATCGTCCGAGACGATTCGCACCTGATTTCCCGGCAGCAACTGTCCGGAGGAAACAAACGATATAACGCCGGAAGTGCCTGCGGCGACTGGGCTGACTACATGATCCGCACGGAATTTCTTGCCATCGGCCCAGATACGAGCCGGGCCGCTGCGCCCGTCGATGCCGGACTGCGTCACGGCAAAAACGTTTTCCGCCATCGCATAGGACGACTGCAACGCCTCTCGCCGCAACCCAATTGACGCGAATGCAGTATAAAACTCATCCATGCTGCCCGCACGCACCGGTTCCGAGCAATTGACGAAAGCTCGCATCGACGACAAATCGTAGTGCGCCCAGCGCTCTTTCGGCGTGCGCCGTGGAACAAACTGAAAGCTGAAATTCGGCAGCCACGACAACGTGCAACTATACTCGCCAATGATCTGTAGCATGCTCTCGGGATGCATCACCCAGTCCAGCGGCGACTGCATCACCACCGGCATGTGGCACGCCAGCGGCAACATGAAGCAGGCAATCAATCCCATGTCGTGATAGAGCGGCAGCCAGCTGTAAACGCGATCTTTCGCGCCGTCGATCTGCAAAACCTCGACCAGACATTGGATCTGCCTGAGCACGGCAGCGTGAGTCAGGGCCACACCTTTTTGCAGCCCGGTGGTGCCGGCAGAATGTTGCAAGAGTGCGAGGCTGTTGGCATCCACGCTACGATCAGCCAATGCGTCGACATGACCAACGCTGGCGGCGGCGTGATCCGCTGCTCGCACGACTTCCGCCTGCTTGCCGAGCGAGACGTGTTGCAGCATATCATCGGGAAAGCCTTCGTCGATGACCACGACTCGCGCGCCGAGATTCGCGGTTACGCCTGAGAGACCGAATCTATATTTCGCCGGTTCGACTTTGAAGTTGGGATATGCAAGGATCGCAGGCACCGCGCCCAGCATCATAGCTCCCACGAACACGGTCATCGCCGGAATGCCCTGAGGCATGATGATGACTACCCGATCGCCTTTGACAACGCCATGTTCCCGCAGCAGCATCGCCTGTTTCGCTGCGCGGCCGCGAAATTCGCCGAAGGTCACCGTCTCGCGCTCATCCTCATCAATCCATGAGGTCACGAACTCCCGGTTCTCGGGAGCGGCGTTGAGCGCGTCGATCAGGGTTGAAGATGCAGTTGTAATCATGCACTAGAACGCAGGCGTGCCAATTGGGCTACTTTGCCATGCCGCTCGTCCTCTTCGCAACCACGAAAACCATGAGCATTCTCATAGTAAAACGAAGCGGGCAAAAACAAGACCCTCCGCGCGGGAGGGTCTCGCATTTCTCAGTAACGATGCTCTACTGCAACTCTTTCATGCACTCTTCCAGCACCTGGCGCGAAGGCTTGGTGACGCTCTCGGGCAACGTAGCCAGGGGCTGATCGGTGATGTTGATCATGTCGAGGAAGTTGGGTGCCGTGGTGTTCAAGTACAGCACGCCGGTCAGGACTTCCCCAGCTTTATGCGATTCCATCACGCGCCGGATCGCCTCGGTCTTGTTGGTCGGATCGTAGTCGCGCTCCAGTTTGCGCAAGTGCAGAGTCGAGCCGTCGTGCATGGTCACAGCGATGCTCGAGCCCGCATCGTATTCCACATCGATCTCGCGAAAGTGCGGCACAAAGTTCAAATCGTGCAGCGGTTCTTCGTGGTCCTTGATGAATTTGTACGACTTGGTCGAGCCCTCGTGGTCATTGAAAGTTACGCAAGGCGAGATGACGTCGAGCATCACGGTGCCTCGGTGCGACAAAGCCGCCTTCAACATGGTGTGCAGCTGTTTTTTGTCGCCGGAAAACGACCGGCCAACAAACGTCGCTCCCAGCATGATGGCCAATCCGCAGGTATCAATGGGCGGAAGGTCGTTGATCACGCCAGTCTTCAGCTTCGAGCCGAGATCGGCGGTCGCCGAGAATTGTCCCTTGGTGAGCCCGTATACTCCGTTGTCTTCGATGATGTAGATCATCGGCAGATTCCGGCGCATCAGGTGAACGAATTGTCCGATGCCGATGGAAGCCGTGTCCCCGTCGCCGCTGATGCCCAGCGCAACCATTCTTGCATTGGCCAAGACCGCGCCGGTCGTCACCGAAGGCATACGGCCGTGCACCGAATTAAAGCTGTGCGAGCGGCCCATGAAATACGCAGGCGTCTTGGACGAACAGCCGATACCCGACATCTTGATTACACGATCGGGCGAGATACCCATCTCGTAAAAGGCGTCGATAATGCGTTCGGAGATGGCGTTGTGGCCGCATCCGGCGCAGAGCGTGGTCTTACCGCCGCGATAGTCGAGCACCGTCAGCCCGACGCGGTTGGTCTTTGGCTGAGGCTGAGACGGCGGCGTAGTGGTGGTCGCCATTTACTTGCCCTCCTGCGAGATGATTTCATCCGTGACCGAGCGCGCGTCGATGGGCAGACCGTTGTAGTGGCGAACGCTCCGCAGCTTGGGTATGTCCGCGATCTGGATGTCGAGCTTCAGCAACTCATACATCTGCCCGTCGCGGTTCTGATCGACCACGTACAACCGCTCGTGCGCCGCGATGAAGTCGTGCGTCTCGCGGGTGAAAGGATACGCCCGCAGCCGCAGATAATCGGCCTTTACGCCATACTCGCTCTGCAACTGATCCAGCGTCTCCACCAGCGCGTGATGCGAGGTGCCATAGGCGACGATGCCCACCCCATTGCCGTCGTTGCGGACGTTCTCCGGCTTGGGAACCAGGGTTCGAGCATGTTCGAACTTTCGCGCCAGCCGGTCCATGTTGTTCGCGTAATCGTCGGGACGCTCGCTGTACTGGGAATTTTCGTTATGTCCGCTGCCGCGTGCGAACCATGCCGCCAGCGGATGATCGGTTCCCGGCAGCGTGCGATACCCAATGCCGTCACCATCCACATCTTTGTAGCGGGCAAAGGCGCCAACTTTCGATAGCTCTTCGGCAGTCAAGATTTTTCCGCGATTCTGCGGCTTGTGGGGATACTGAAACGGATCCGACATCCAGTTGTTCATGCCCAGGTCCAGGTCCGACATAACGAAGACGGGTGTCTGTAGCTGCTCCGCTAAATCAAAAGCCTCGCTTGCCATGCTGAAACACTCAGCAACGCTACTGGGGATCAACATGGGATGGCGGGTATCGCCGTGCGATAGCTTGGCAACGAAGCTGATATCGCCTTGTGAGGTTCGAGTCGGCAGTCCGGTCGACGGACCCACGCGTTGCACATCCCAGATCACTCCCGGAATTTCGACGTAATATCCCAGTCCGGAAAATTCAGCCATCAGCGAAATGCCCGGACCCGCAGTGGCCGTCATGGAACGTGCGCCAGCCCATCCTGCGCCTAGAACCATGCCAATGGCAGCCAGCTCATCCTCTGCCTGGACGATGGCAAAAGTGGCCTTGCCATCTTTGTCAACACGATATTCCTTCATGTAATCGATTAGGTTTTCGACCAGCGAGGACGAGGGTGTGATGGGGTACCAGGTCACGACCGTGACGCCGGCAAACATGCAGCCCAGCGCCGCAGCAGCATTGCCGTCGATGATGATCTTCCCGGTGGTCTGGTTCATCCGCTCAACGATGAAGGGGTCGGCCTTGGTGAGTGACGAAGCAGCGTAATCGTAACCGGCTTTGGCGGCATTCCAGTTCAGGTCGGCGGCCTTCACCTTTTTGGCGAACTGCTTGCGCAAAGCCTTCTCGACTTCAGTCATGTCGAAGTTCAGCAGCTTGGCCACCACGCCGACATACACCATGTTCCTGACCAGCTTGCGCAGCTTCGATTCGGGGCAGACGGCAGCCGTGATCTTGTCGTAGGGCACGGCATAGAACGTAAGGTCGGAGCGCAGTTCGTTCAGTTTCAGCGGCTCGTCATAGAGCGCGACCGCGCCCGGCGCCAGCGACAAAACATCTTCGCGCGCCGTCTCGGGATTCATCGCGACCAGGAAATCGATCTCCTTCTTACGAGCGACGTATCCTTTTTTGCTGGCGCGGATGGTGTACCAGGTCGGCAGCCCTGCGATGTTCGAGGGAAACATGTTCTTGCCGGAAACGGGTATGCCCATCTGGAAGATGGTACGCAGAAGCACGGTGTTTGCGCTCTGCGAGCCGGAGCCGTTTACGGTTGCGATCTGGATGCTGAAGTCGTTAACAACGGGCTCGCGCACGGCGCCTTGTTCAGTGCCGTGCACAGCAAATTCAGTTGTAGCCATCAATACCCCTTACATACTGGATGAGAGCGGAGGGGACAACGTTTCATTATAGGGCAGTGAGGGTTAGAGGTGGGACCCAGGCGCAGCGGTCGTGCTGAATTAGTCAGTCATTGGGCGCCAGACGTGGGCGAACGGGTGTCGCGACTTGGCGCGTGCCGCTTTCAAAGAGCAAAGCCGCCAAACTTCAGCGGCTCTGGATGGTCGGGCAAGCTGCTTCAGGCGTAAGGCTCCTGCATCATTCGTCGAGTTCTTACGCGCGTTCTTCAATTACTTTTTTGATGCGCTCAAAAGCCCAGTCAATCTCCTCGCGGGTAATGACCAGCGGCGGAGCAATGCGGATCACGTGATCGTGGGTTTCTTTGCAAAGGATGCCGAGCGCCTTGAGAGCTTCGCAATACGGCCGCGCCGCCACGTCAAGCTCGATGCCGATCCACAGGCCTTTGCCGCGTACTTCGCAAAGATGAGGGCTGTGCAGGGTCCGCAGCCGCATCAGGAAATAGTCGCCGAGTTCAGCCGAGCGCTCCACCAGCTTCTCTTCGACCAGCACTTCGAGTGCGGCGCGGGCAACGGCACATCCCAGCGGATTGCCACCGAACGTGCTGCCATGATCGCCGGGATTGAATACGCCCAGAATCTCTTTCGACGCCAGCACCGCCGAGACGGGGTAGAAACCTCCCGAGAGCGCTTTGCCAACGATGACCATGTCCGGCCGCACGCCCTCGTGCTGGTGAGCGAAGAGTTTGCCGGTGCGCCCCAGGCCTGATTGAATCTCGTCAGTGATGAAGAGCACGCGGTTGCGGCGGCAAATGTCAGCCGCATCTTTGAGGAAACCAGCTGGCGGAATAACGATTCCCGCTTCGCCCTGGATGGGCTCTGTCAGAAACGCACAGGTGTTCGGCGTGACGGCAGCACGCAGCGCCGCCGCATCCCCGAAAGGGATGACCTTGAAGCCGGGCGTAAACGGACCAAAGCCGTCGCGGTACTGCTCGTCCGTAGAGAAACCGATGACGGTAACGGTGCGTCCGTGAAAATTGTTGGCGCACACAATGATTTCCGCCTTGCCGTCAGCGATGCCTTTGACCTTGTAACCCCACTTGCGGGCGGCTTTGATGGCCGTCTCCACAGCCTCGGCGCCGGAGTTCATGGGCAACGCCATGTCGTAGCCGGTGAGCTGATGCAGTTGCTGGTAAAGCAGAGGCAGCTGATCGTTACGGAAGGCGCGCGACGTCAGCGTCACTTTGTGCGCCTGGTCGACCAGAGCCTTCAGGATTTTGGGATGGCAATGGCCCTGGTTAACGGCCGAATACGACGCCAGGCAATCGAGGTAGCGATTCCCTTCCACGTCGTATACCCACACGCCTTGGCCGCGATCAATCACCACGTCAAGCGGATGGTAGTTGTGCGCTCCGTAACGGTCTTCAAGTTCGATAAATTCACTGGTCTTCATATGATCTAGGACTGGCATAGGTTCCTCGTAATAAAGCCGCTGTTCGCTGTTCGCTATTCGCTCTTAGCCTTTGGCTGTTAGCTTTTAGCTCTTAGCAATCGACTGCCTGCCGAGTTTGCTGGGTCGATCACGACCGCCTTGATCAGAGGCTGGGAGCTTGACTCCGCGGTTACTAAAAGCTAAGAGCTAACAGCTAACAGCCGCTCCCTCACTCCTTATCCAATAGCATGGTCAACAGGGCCATTCGAACATAAAGTCCGTTGGTGGCCTGACGGAAATAAAGTGCTCGTGGATCGTCATCCACGGTTTTGTCCAATTCAACCGTGCGCGGCAGCGGGTGCATGATCATCGCCTCCGGCCGCATGCGCGTCAGGACCGACGAATTGATCGCGTAGCGTTGCTCCCTCGGTAGCCGAGGCATGCGGTCGGGCCGAATGCGGGTCTGATAAACCACATCTACTTCACCCACCACGCGATCGATGTCCGACTCCAGTTCGTAGCGCACATTGTGCCGGTCGAGATATTGCAGGATGTCGTTGCGCATCTGCATCTCTGGCGGGCTGACAAAAAATATCTTCACCCGCTCAAACTTGGCAAGCAGATAAGCCAGCGAGCGTGCGGTCCGGCCGCGATCCAATTCGCCGATGAAAGCTACGCTCAGCCCGTTGAGCGGCCGCTCACGATAGATGGTGTACAGGTCCAGCAGCGCCTGCGTCGGGTGCTGGCCTCCGTCTCCATCGCCGGCATTAATGATCGGCACCGGCGATACCTTGGCCGCGCGCGCCGCTCCGCCCGGCTCATGGTGCCGGATCACGATTACATCGCAGTAGCTGCCAATGATTCGAATCGAATCTTCTACCTGCTCCGCTTCGATCTCTGAGGAGAACGCCCGTGCGTGTTCGGTTGAGAGTATGCGGCCCCCCAGCCTATGCATCGCAGCTTCGAACGAGAACCGGGTGCGGGTGGATGGCTGATAGAAGAGGCTGGCCAGGATGCGGTTCTGGTAATCCAGCGTGCCGCCGCGAGCCACGACACGTTCCATTCCACGGGTGCGGTCAAACAGCTCCATCAGCAGCGGAACGGTGAACTGTTGTGATTCAACAACGTGCTTCAACGTCATGCGCGAACGACCAATCTTGTCTTCTCGCAGTCTAGCTGGTGGATGTGAAAACGGCATGCTTACCGGAGAACCGGCGCCTCCAACTCCAGCGCGTTCACTGCGCTGGTCGCGTTTGAATCGGGAACAATGCGCGTTCCGGCATCGCCGGCTACGGCCTCGCACAAGTGATCGAACGACGTGATGACCGCCTCCCTGCCACCGCTGCGTAAGAAGTGCAGAACCGCCTCGACCTTCGGCCCCATGTTGCCGGGCGGAAAATGTCCGGCGCGATGATAGCGCTCGAGTTCCGAAGCGGTCACTCGCGTCAGCGGCGTTTGATCGGCCTTGCGATAATTCAGATACACGTAGTTGGTGTCGGTGGAGATGGCAAACAGGTCGACATCGAGTTGTACCGCAAGCAGCGCTGAGGCGCGGTCTTTGTCGATGACGGCCTCCACGCCGAATAATTGTCCACCGCGACGCATGACCGGAACTCCGCCTCCCCCAGTCGAGACCACGATTACACCGCGCTTCATCAACAAACGAATGACGCCCGTCTCCAGAACCTCGATCGGCTCAGGCGAAGGCACGACCCGGCGATACCCGCGAGCGGCATCTTCGACAATCTGCCAGCCCAGAGTGCGCTTCTTTTCCTCGGCGTCGGCACGCGAATAGAACGGCCCAATGGGCTTGGTAGGATGGAGCATCGCCGGATCATCGGCTGAAACCACGGTCTGCGTCACCAGGCCCACGACTGGAACGTCGCTGCCGGCAGCCGCGAGTTCGTTGCGCAGCGACTGCGCCAGCAGGTATCCAATTTCTCCTTGACTGGCCGCCCCACAGACATCAAGCGTCTGGCTGTACACCACGTCCGAAGCGCGCTCGGAGCGAAGCAACTGTGCACCCACCTGTGGGCCGTTGCCATGGGTGATGACCAGGCGATATCCCAAGCGCATGAGGCCGACAATGGCCTCGGCCGTACGTCGTCCGTTTGCCAATTGCTCGGCGATCGCGCCCCGTTCGCCAGCGCGAATGAGAGAGTTGCCGCCAACCGCGACCAGCGCAGTCTTTGACATAGAAAAACCTTAGAAGACGCTATTCGCCGTTCGCTCTTCGCTATTGGCTCTTAGCCTTTAGCACCCATTCGCGGCCGTCCCTTCCTCGGGGCAAACGTAGAGTTGCCGCGGGGTTAAGCGAAAGGCGAAGAGCGAAGAGCGTCTTTTCACCGCCTGAAGGATGGGAGGCCCCTCGCTATGGGTTCGCGTATCGCTGTCTCCCATCCCCTCAGGTCGGCTAACTGCTTGCCGCTGGATCGCGGCATTTCTACTTCACCAACTCCAACGTCGGCTCGCGCACCGTTGCGCGCTCCGGTGTGCGGTCCCACTTCATCAACTCCAGCATGATTGCCTTCTGCGCGTGCAGCCGGTTCTCAGCCTGGCGGAAAACTTCCGACTGCGGAGAGTCGATCACATCGGCGGTAACCTCGTCACCCCGGTGGGCCGGCAGGCAGTGCAGAAACATCGCGTCCGGCCGCGCGCAGGCAAACAATTTGCTGTTGACCTGGTAGGAAGCGAAAATCTTCTTCCGCTCCTCCGCCTCGGCCTCCTGTCCCATGCTTGCCCAGACGTCGGTGTAAATTACGTCCGCTTCCCAGGCCGCCATATGCGGGTCATGCGTCAAGGTGAAGCTGGCATGGGTTTCGGCGCAGCGTTCCTCGGTCCAGGCAATCGCCCCGATGTCCGGCTCGTATCCCGGCGGTGTTGCCACCCAGACATTCGCGCCCAACTGTGCTCCAGTAAACATCAGCGAACGAGCAACATTATTTCCATCGCCGATGTAGGCCACCTTCAAGCCGACAATATGGTCTTTCACCTCAAGAATGGTAAGGAAGTCCGCCATTGCCTGACAGGGGTGGCAGTAATCAGTAAGCCCGTTGATCACCGGAATGTTGGCGTGCTGCGCCATCTCTACCACGATGTCGTGAGAGAAGGTGCGAATCATGATGCCGTGCACCATGCGCTCGAGGTTCTTGGCTACGTCGTACACCGACTCTCGCTTGCCGAGACTGATTTCGGCTGGCGACAGATACAGCGGATGGCCGCCCAACTCCTCGACACCTACGTCGAAGCTGACCCGAGTGCGCAGCGACGGCTTTTCGAAAATCATGGCTAGCGTTTTGCCGCGCAGCGCCGTGTGATAGACGTTAGGGTAGGACTTCAACTGCATAGCCACATGCAGGAAATGCCGGAGCTGCTGCGGGGTGAAATCCCGAATCGAGAGAAAATCCTTGATGGGCATGCTACCTCCCAACTTCGGCCAGCACAGGCTTATGCGCTCGCGTGAACTCCTCCAGGATTTTGACTAGGGCGGGGTTCCCGATTTCCTCAACCTCATACCGGGCGCGAACGCTCGGCTTATCCAGCTTGATGGTGCGGGCCAGGTCAATCGGCGTCGCCACCAGAACCAGATCGCAAGGCACGCGCTTGATGGTCTCCTCCAGCTCGTGCCGCTGGGTATCGCTGTAACCCATGGCCGGCAACACTCTCCACAAGTGCGGGAACTTGTCGAAAGTCTTCTGGATGGAACCCACGGCATAAGGCCGCGGATCCACTAACGAGGCCGAATGATAGCGATTAGCGGCAACCACGCCGGCTCCGTACGGCATTTCGCCATGGGTGAGCGTGGGGCCATCTTCGACCACCAGCACATTTTTACCGTTGACCCGCTCCGGATCGTCCACCGTTACCCGGCAGGCCATCTCGATGACTTTCGCTTTCGGATTGTGCAGAGCAATGTTGCGGCGCACAGTCTTGATCCCGTCAGGATCGGCGGTATCAACTTTATTGATGATGAGAATGTCAGCGCTGCGGAAGTTCACTTCGCCGGGATAGTAGCCAAGTTCGTGACCGGCGCGATGCGGATCAAGTACCACCATTGACAGGTCGGGACGATAAAACGAGGTGTCGTTGTTTCCACCATCCCAGAGGATGATGTCGGCTTCGCTTTCGGCCTGCCGCAGAATCTCGTGGTAGTCGACACCGGCATAGACGGTGGTGCCCTCGATGATGTGCGGCTCGTATTCCTCGCGCTCTTCGATGGTGCACTTATGACGATCCAGATCGGCCAGCGACCCGAAACGCTGGGCACATTGCTCGGCCAGGTCGCCATACGGCATGGGATGTCGAATGACAACCGGGTTCCAGCCCTGCCTGCGAAGTTCGGTAGCGACCAGACGCGATACGGGGCTCTTGCCGCAGCCGGTGCGCACGGCGCATATCGAGATGACGGGTATCTCCGAAGGCAACTGCGTCCTTCCAGCTGCCAGCAGCCAGAAGTCGGCGCCAGCGGCAGATACGCGCGAAGCCAGATGCATCAACGTGGCATAGGCCACGTCGCTGTAGGCGAATACCGCGACGTCAACCCGCTCGTCGCGAATGATCTGCTCCATGCTGCTTTCGTCGAGGATGGGAATGCCATCGGGATAAAGATTACCCGCCAGTTCGGCAGGATAGCGCCGGTCAGCGATGTCGGGAATTTGATTGGCGGTAAAGGCTACGACTTGAAATTCAGGGTTGTTGCGAAAAACAACGTTGAAGTCATGAAAATCTCGTCCAGCAGCTCCAAGGATGAGGACTCGTTTCATAGCTCGCCAAAAGCGTCATTAGACCCATGAGGTGGGGACACTTTTCTCCTTGCCGCGATACTGCACCCCCGGCCCGATCTCCGCAGTGAGGCCCATCACGTCGCCATGAGACAACGTAAGCAGCCGAATTCGACCGGACGTGTCCCACCTCACATCGGCATGTGACTGCCATCACTTCGACTTGGGCCATTAGCAGTCAAAATCGAACCATCGTTCGGTAGGGGGTGAGTCTCTCGGCCGACCGTAATTCCAGGTGGGATGGCAAATCGCAAGGTACGAGGAAATTCCTTCCGATACTCCCGCGAAAAAAGAAAGGGCAGCAATGTCCAAAGGTGCGGTTCAGATCGTAGTCGAGCGCTGTAAAGCCTGCGGCTTCTGCGTGGAATTCTGTCCAACCCACGTATTGGCACTCTCTTCGGCATTCAACGCCAAGGGATATCACACTCCTTATATGGCCCACCCGGAGAAGTGCAGCGGCTGCGATCTATGCGGCATGTACTGTCCCGATTTCGCCATCTTCGGATTCAAGCAACCGGCCCTTCCCAAGGAAGCGACCGCAGCCAAACAGCCACCTGCGACAGCGGAAACGAAGGAGGAGAACGATGCACGCTGATCCTGCTGGAGTCATGACCGGCTCCCATTTTCTTGACGGCGATCATGCCTGCTGCGAAGGCGCGCTGGCCGCCGGAGCTCGCTTTTCCGCGGGCTATCCCATCACTCCTTCGACCGAGGTCGTGGAGCGCTTCGCTGCCCGTGTGCCCACGGTAGGTGGAACATTTATTCAGATGGAAGACGAGCTGGCAGCCTCGATCGCGATCCAAGGCGCGGTCTGGGGTGGCGCGAAGGCTTTCACCGTGACCTCCGGACCAGGCTTCTCCTTAATGATGGAGCACATCGGCTACGCCGCGATGACCGAAACTCCCTGCGTCTTCGTTGATGTGCAGCGCGGCGGACCGTCGACCGGCTTGCCCACTCTGCCGGCCCAGGCCGACATGATGCAGGTGCGCTGGGGATCACACGGCGACTACGAAGTGATTGCCCTCTGCCCGAATTCGCCGCAAGAGTGCTTCGACCTCACCATCACCGCCTTCAACTACGCCGAAAAGTATCGCTGCCCGGTCTTCGTCATGATGGACGAGGTTGTCGGACACATGACAGAGAAGGTTGTCATTCCACCAGCCGAGCAGATTGAAGTCACGCCGCGCCGTTACACCACCCTGGCGCCGGAAGTCTACAAAGCCTATGAGCCGGATGCCGATCTGGTTCCCGACATGCCGCATGTCGGTCAGGGTTACAACGTTCACGTCACCGGACTGACGCACGACGAGCGCGGATATCCGGACATGCGGCCCGACGTGCAGGACCGCCTGGTGAGACGCCTGCAAGAGAAGATCACCAAGAACGCCGACAAGATCCTCTTGTACGAAGAAGATCAGATCGATGGCGCCGATGTAGTCGTAGTCTCCTACGGCATCACGTCGCGCGTGGCGCAGCGTGCCATTGATGAAGCTCGCAAGCAGGGCCTGAAAGTCGGCAAGTTCCGTCTGATTACGGCATGGCCGTTCCCCTCGAAGCGCATCGCGGAGATCGCAGCCAAGGTAAAGGCCCTGGTCGTTCCCGAGATCAACCTGGGTCAGATGGTGCGCGAAGTCGAACGGGCCGCAGCCGGCAAAGCGGTGGTCCGGCTGGTGCCGCACGCTGGAGGCAGCGTACACAATCCCGAAGTAATTCTGAAGGCGATCATGGAGGTGGCGCGATGAGTGAGCTGACAACCATTCATAACCCAGTTGAGTCGTTCCTGCGGATGGACCGCATTCCCCACATCTGGTGTCCGGGCTGCGGTATCGGCACCAGCGTCAACTCTTTCGCCCACGCTCTTATCGACGCCAAGATCGATACCAAGAATGTGGCTATCGTGTCGGGTATCGGTTGTACCGGGCGCGTGGCTGGCTACGTCAATCAGGATTCGTTCCACACCACGCACGGTCGCGCGATTCCCTTCGCCACCGGCTTGAAGCTGGCCAATCCCAAGCTGGACGTCGTGGTCTACTCCGGTGACGGCGATCTGTTTGCCATCGGCGGCAATCATCTGATCCACGCCGCGCGCCGCAATGTGGACCTCAAAGTAATTTGCATCAATAACCTGATTTACGCCATGACCGGCGGCCAGACCGCGCCCACTACTCCGGGAGATGTGATTACCTCCACCAACCCTTACGGAACCTATGATCCCGCATTCAACCTGCCGTATTTGGTGGAAGCGGCCGGCGCGGTTTACGTGGCGAGGTGGACAGCCTTCCACGTGAAGCAACTGGCGCGTGCCATGCAGGAGATGTTTGCCAAGAAGGGCTTCAGCTTCATCGAAGTTCTCTCGCCTTGCCCGACGCTCTATCAGCGGCGCAACAAGATGGGCGACGGACTGGACACCATGAAGTTTTACAAAGAGAAGAGCAAGGTGCGCAACGGCGCTCCTACCAGCGAGGTCGCGCTCAGCAAGAGCGGCGAAATCGTCGTGGGGAAGTTCGTGGACCGCGAGCGCGGCGACTACGGCAACCTGATGCACGACAGCCTGCTGGATGCGCTGGGCGAGGATTACGTAGAAACGGAGGCTTGCACATGTCAGTAACCGAGATTCGTATCGCCGGCTTTGGCGGACAGGGTGTCATCCTGTCAGCCGTGGTTATCGGAAAGGCAGGCTGCATCTTCGAAAGCGGCTACTCCACCATGACGCAGGCCTTCGGGCCGGAAGCTCGCGGCGGCGCTTGCAGCGCGCAGGTCATCCTCTCCGACAATCCCGTGCTCTATCCCTATGTCACCCGCCCCGACATTCTGGTGGTGATGTCGCAAGAGGCCTACACCCTGTTCAGCCCGCAGCTCAAGGATGACGGACTGCTGATCATCGAAGAAGACCTGGTCCGCATCGGCGAGCATCCCGCCGGAGTTCGCATTTTCAGCGTTCCGGCTACACGTATCGCCGAGGAACTGGGCAAGAAGATGGTCCTCAACATCGTGATGGTCGGATTCTTTGGGGCGATCGCCCAGGTTGTGGATCCCAACGCACTGCGGCAGGCCGTGGCGGCTTCGGTTCCGGAAGCCTATCGCGATCTGAACCTAAAGGCCTTCGATCGCGGCTTCGAATACGGAACGAAGGCTCTGACCGAAACCATCATAAAGCAGGAAACCCAGGTCGCTGTGGGGGCGCTCGAGGGCTAACCACCTCCGCATCCGCACAACCTTATTACATTGATAGCCGGCAACCCGTTTGCCGGCTTTCTTGCGTTATGCAGCACTTAAAGCAACAGAAAGCGCCGGCCCCTCATCTCGTAGACAGGAGGATTTAAAAATGTCCGAAACCACTCATGACGAAGATGCAGGTAAAGGCGCGGTCGAGCAGGACAAGCCGCAGCAGGACACCAATACCTCGATGGCGGGCCAAAATGGCCACCGCGACCAAGACCCCGGCTGAAATCCGCCAACAGCGATTTTCCGGAGCCGGGAGAAAACGAGGAACACACCGGCGAACCTAATGCAAGGAATCAAAGCAGCAGAAAGGATGCCAAGCCAGAAGCACTGCCCAAGACGACAATCCCGGCTTTCGCCAGAAAACTAATCAGAACCAGAGCAAAGACGATCCTCTGGCAGCCTGAGTTGCGCCGCCAGTTTCGCTCGTCCCGCAGGTCAGTCTGTTCCGTCGGAGAATGTCTCCAGCGCGAATTGGTAGCCGGCCGGACTCACCCTCACATCCCCCTGGTAGGGGCTGTCGATGTCGGCAATCGCCACCAGTACCAGCGCGATCAGGAAGCTGAGCACGATTACCTGCAACAGGTGAAAGCGAAAGTTGGGTACCCCGAAAAAGCAGGCGGCGGCTACGGTAATGATGCCGCCGGCTATCAATACTAACCAAAGGATACCGGGAAGCGATTCCCGGCTCTGTAATATCCGAATGCGGCGATGCTCGGTTAGCGACTTGAGAGTGGTCATCAACTCTCCCACGGCGCGTGAGGAATCGTTGGTTTGCGGCTGCACCGTCTGCACGATCTTCCACATCTGAGAAACCATTTGCGCCCCTTGTGGGGGCACCTTTTTCTGATTCATCGCCGGGAACTCGACCTCGATCAAATGCTGGGCGTACTGCCGGGTTAGCTCCTGAATATTGTGCTGCTCCGGCTGCGGTAGTTGCGCACTGATTCGAAATACGTTGACCAGGTCGTTGGCTTCCTGCTCGGCATTGATCTGCGCCTGCTGGAACATATTCCAGACGCCCGACAACATAAAAGCCAGGAGAACCGCATAAGTCGTCCCAATGACGGCAACCACCGCGCCGGTGAAGTCGTTGGACTCCTGGCGGGAATGGGCGGTCGAGGTGCGAGTGACTCCGAAGAGAAACACGATCGAAGCGCCCACGCAGGCGAAGACGATGAGAAGGTTACTCAGCATTAGGTTAATCCGCTGGTGTTGATTTGCTGGTGTTGATCGCTATGCATGGCGGGATGAAGTTCAAGAAGCTTACACCGCTTTGAATCCTGCGGCGTGGGAAATTAGTGGGGGTTGCTGTTCTTCAAACTGCTTGTTGACAAAGTCGTCGCTCGACCATGCGACCGCAAACACAAAATTGGAAGGAACAATCATTGGAGAACTCCGGCAGCCGATCGAAATTCAATGGCAATGAACTGAGCTGCGGCACTGATCTATCCTTTCGGATAGCTTTCTTCGCTGAATTCCGGGCGGGCAAAATCGATTTTGTTGGGGGAAATTCTCTGCCCGAACGAACGTTCGACATTCCATCCCCGACTGCCGGCTCCGATCGCCTTCTTCGCCTCACATTCCGCAGCTCGTAGTTCCCCTAAACTACTGCTGGACAATCACTTAAACCAATGCTGCCCTAACCTTTCTCCAACAAATTCCCAACCTGCTTTTAACTCCGGCTTTAGGACTTCCCAAACGCAACCGCGCTACTTTGCATTTGCAGCCGGCGATACCCGAAGGCAGCAAGCAGTAAGTTGCCCCGGGAACATCGGTCGCAAAACAAAATCTAACGGCCGCCGCCGTGAATACAAAAGAGGAGAAACTACAATGAAACGCTTCCACCTGATCCTGGCTTTCGCCTTCGCCTTAACCCTTTGCGTCTCCGCCTTCGGGCAGGACACGTCGGTCACCTACAGCTTTCAGAACGTGACCTACCCCGGCGACACCTTTACCCAGTTGCTGGGCATTAACAATGCCAACCTGATCGTGGGCTACCACAACGTGAACAATAACTTGGGCTTCACTCTGAACCTGCCCAACCGTTTCACCGCTGAGAATTATCCTCAGTCGATGATGACCCAGGTCATCGGCGTTAACAACACCGGCGAAACCTCCGGCTTCTACGTTGACCGCTCCAACGTCACCCACGGCTTCTATAAGAACGGCGCCCTGTTCATCGGGGTTAACTTCCCCGGCTCGCGCTTTAACCAGTTGCTCTCTCAGAACGATATGGGACAGGCTGCGGGATATTACAGCCTGAGCCTCGACAACACCACCCCGGACTTCCCCTACATCTATGACGAAAACGGTGGAGAGTTCGAAGTGATTACCATCCCCGGCGCTGTAGGCGGAGCGCAGGCCACCGGCATCAACAACACGCAGCAGGTTTGCGGCTTCTACATCGACCAGAACCAGGTGAACCACGGCTTCCTGCTCAGCTTCGGCACCTTCACCCGCCTGGATGTCCCGGGCAGCACCTTCACCCAGGCTCTTGGCTTGAACAACCGCGGACAGGTAGTTGGCGTATGGTCGCCGGATGGTGGCAATACCCTGCACGGCTTCGTATGGACCCGCACCGCCGGCTTCCAGTCGGTTGATGATCCGGCTGGCATCGGCATGACCGTCGTCAACGGCATCAACGACAACGGTAGCCTGGTTGGGTTCTTCGGAACGTCGCCGACGAACACCGGCTTCGTTGCCACCCCTTAATAAGCGGCAACCATCCAATACGCACCATTCAACCACGGCGACCGAGTGCTCCCTCGGTCGCCTTTAACTTTTTAGGAATGGAATGCCAGGGAGGGAACGAACGCCTAACGCACGTAAATCTTGTACAGCAGCAGGTAGATGATGACGCCGGTAACCGAGACGTACATCCAGATGGCGAAGGTGTAAGGAGCAATAGCGCGATGGCGAGCGAAACGCCCTTTCAGCGCTCGTATCAGAGTGATCAGCACAAACGGCACCACCACCACGGCGAGGATCGTATGGGAAGTGAGCAGCGTGAAGTACAGCGGGCGCGACAAGCCTTGCCCTTGAAAGTGTGTCACTCCGGCCCGCAGCACCACATGGTAGTAGAGATACGAGATGAGGAACAGCGTCGAGGTAATGAAAGCTGCCAGCATCATGCGTTTGTGGGCTGCGACACGCTTGTTTTTTATGAAGTACAGGCCCGAGCCAATCAGCACGGCGCTGGAGCCGTTCAGGAACGCGTCGAGGGCAGGAAAGAACGTGGGACTTAGTTGCATTGGGGGCGCCTTAAGTTGTGACGGTCGTGGCTTGAGCTGCAGTCGAAGATTTCTCGTCGCTGACCCGGCGTTCGCCGATGAGAACTACGCCGCCGGCTTAGTGCTCCGCCGGTTTGCTATCAGGAATGACAACCCAAACATCACCAGGGTAAACAATCCCAGCACGGCAAAGTTGCCGCCCAGAGAAAGATCGGTTGCCGCCGACGCCGGAAACAACAATGAGCGCAGCGCTTCGGTTCCATAGGTCAGCGGATTGATGCGCATCAACAGCCGGATCCACATCGACGCGCCGGAGAGCGGGAACAACGATCCCGACAGCAGCCACAACGGAATCAAAAACAGATTGATGATGGCGTGAAAGGCCTGGGTAGAGTCCATCGGCCACGCAATGATGAAGCCCAAGGCTGTCAGAGAAAACGCAACCAGGAAGATGGTCAGAACGGTTAGGCCAAAACTGGCCAGCGTGAAGTGAACGCCCACTGCCGGAGCGAAAACCAGGAAGATCACTCCCTGCGCCGTGGCCAAGGTCGCGCCACCCAGCACCTTACCCAGCACGATCACCGACCGGCTGACTGGCGCAACCAGCACCGACAGCAAAAAGCCTTCTTTTCGGTCTTCAATCACGGACATCATGGTGAAGATGGCGGTGAACAGCACGATCATGATCAGCGCGCCGGGAAAGAAGAAGTCGAGATAGTGCTGACCGCCCGCTCCGCTGGAGCGGAACGAGGTTCCGAAGCCGGATCCGATGACGATCCAGAACAGCAGCGGCGAAGCGATAACGCCTACCACTCGGGCGCGTTGCCGATAAAAGCGAATGATCTCGCGCCACCACAAGGAAACCGCCGGCATCAGCGTGCCAGCATTGGTGGGAGTGAGCGTTGCCGGAAATGATTGCGTGTGACTAGCCATAAATTAGTTGTCAGTTGCCGGTTGGCAGTTGTCAGTCGTCAGTTGCCGATAAGCCGCTACGAAATCCCAGCAAGTCTTAAATTGTCATCCCGACCGATCCCGCTTCAGCGGGTGAGCGGAGAGACCTGCTGTTCATTCTCCCCGGTCAGACTGCAAGAGCCTACTTAAAAAACTCCGTGCCCGCCGTGGTGAAATTTACTTCTCCTCTTCGCCGTCGCTCTCTTCCGTCCAGAAGCGATGCCCGGTTCGACGTATGAACACATCCTCCAGGCTCGGCTTGTGCACCGATACGCCCTCAATCTCGCCGGGGAACGCCTCGACCACATCGGTCACGAAGCGATGTCCACTTTCGATCTCCAGCCGTACACGATGGTCCAACACCGTGGGCTGCAATCCAAAACGCTGCTCGATACGTTGCGCCAACGCTTCTGGCTGATTTGCCTCGAGCAGGATGACGTCGCCGCCAATTTCGCTCTTCAGTTCAGCCGGAGTTCCCAGCGCGACCACGCTGCCGTTGGCGTAAATCGCCAGCCGGTCGCAGCGCTCGGCCTCTTCCATCAGATGAGTAGTGACCAACACCGTCACCCGTTCTTCGTCGCGGAGAATTTGAAGATACTGCCATAGGTCGCGACGCGCGCCGGGATCGAGGCCGGTCGTCGGCTCATCCAGCAGCAACACCGAAGGATGATGCAGCAGCCCTTTCGCCAGTTCCAGTCGCCGCTGCATGCCGCCAGAAAATGTCTCAGCTTTTTCCTTGGCGCGATCGGCCAAGCCCACCCGGCTCAACATTTCGCTGACTCTGTTCTTAAGAGCGCGTCCGCGCAGGCCGTAGATATGGCCGATGAGCATCAGGTTCTCTTCGGCTGACAGCTTGACGTCGATGCTTTGTGCCTGGAAGACCACGCCGATGTTGCGGCGAACCAGTCCGGGTTCGCGGGCAACGTCATGTCCCATGATCGTGGCGCGGCCGCCGGAGGGCAGCATGAGGGTCGAAAGAATTCGGAAGGTCGTGGTCTTGCCGCTGCCGTTCGGTCCCAGCAGACCAAATATCTCGGCGGGCCGTACATCGAAGGAAACACCGTTCAGGGCGACGCGATCACCGTACTGGTGTCGCAGGGCTTGCAGCTGGATGACGGCCTGTTCAGTGGCGTCGGAAGCGTCCAGAGCGGCTGGATCGGAGCGTGGAGTTGTTGTATGCGAAACCACAGAACAGTGTACTATCCCGCGCGGTTGATCATCATCAGCGCGAACAATAGTGGTAGATAAATCACCGAGGCCTGAAGCACATGACGCGCGCGCAGCTTTGATTCGGGCGCGATAGGCGTCAACTTCATGGTCCACATCCGCAGGCTGAACCACAGCATGCCCATGCCAAGCAGCAAAGCGCCGGCAAAATACGTCCACCCCGACATACCCATCAACGTGGGCGCGAGCGATACCGGTATCAGCGCCAAGGCATACATCACGATGGCGAACGCCGTCGAGCGACCATCACTTTCCACCACCGGCAGCATGCGAATGCGCGCGTTCTCGTAATCTTCGCGATAGAGCCACGCAATGGAATGGAAATGCGGAAACTGCCAGAAGAAAACAATCGCGAACAGTACCAGCGCTTCCCCATCGAGCCGTCCACGAATCGCAGTCCAGCCCAGCACCGGAGGCATAGCGCCGGGAAACGCTCCCAGAAACGTGCAGATGGGATGCACGCGCTTCATCGGCGTGTAGATGGTGAGATAGGTAACGGAGGTCAGCGTGGCCAACGCGGCCGTCAACCAGTTGGTTGTGACCCACAGGTAGAGCACCCCGCCGATCGTCATGCCGAAGGCCACGATCGATGCATGCAGCAAACTCATGCTGCCGGTGACCAGCGGCCGCTGAGCAGTGCGGCGCATCAGCGCGTCAATGTCGCGTTCCACAACTTCATTGATAGCGGCAGTGCCACCGCTAACCAAACCGATGCCGATCAGCGCGTGCAGCAGCGTCCACGAAAGCAAGGAGGTGCCGGATTTAGCTGCTGCGAAATATGCTCCGGCCCACGCGGTCATTACGATCAAGGTGGTGACGCGTGCCTTGGTCAGGGTTGCGTAGTCGTGAGCCAGCGAGGCTATACCTTCGCGCGGAACAGCCAACGGTTGGGAGGCGCTGCTCATGCGATCACGGCCTTTCCAGGTGCGCTGCGGGCTGCGGATTCAACTGCATGAAGGCTGATGGTGCGCCGGGTCTGAATAGCCAGCACCACGCTGGCAGCCAGCAGCAACGCTCCTCCGGCAACATGCGATACCGTACTGATTACCATGATCTGCATCGGCTGCACGGCGTCATGACCCCAGGTCAAACGTGTCAGGTAGGCGCAGAACCCTAGTCCCAACTGGAGCATTAACAGCCCAAGCAAAAGCTGTGCCGGTTTGCGCAGGTGTTCGACATTACCATACCTTGTCAAGACCCGGACGATGGTCCAGCACAAAATCGCGGTTACGACGCAGGCTCCTACCAAATGCGGCAGCAGCTTGATCCCGGAATGGCGAAAGGCTGCGCCAAGAATTAGCTGTACCCACACACATACCGCCGCCAACGCCGTCAGCGCCGGGGTGCTCGGCCACAGATCGTGCTCTCCGATCGGTGGGCTATCTTGCAGCCACGAGCGACTGGTGAACAGCGCCATGGCAACTACGATGCAGAAAATAGTCTGACCGAGCGTCGCGTGCGCGGTTGAAATCGACCACGGCAGAAAGTGCAGCACCGTGATGCCGCCCAGCATGCCTTGGCCGATAACCAATCCCAGGGCTGTCCATCCCAACACCCGCATCCACTTTCGGGTTTCGACCTTCTGCGTCCACACGGCCATCACGATGATCAACAGGCCGATGAACTCGGCAATCATGCGATGCGAGTGCTCGTACTTCACCCCGCCTACCATGGGCGGCAAGCGATACAGCGAGCCGAAGGAGGTTGGCCAGTCCGGAACCGACAGGCCGGCATCGTTGCTGGTGACCAATGCGCCAGCTACGATGAGAAGAAACGTTGCCCAGGCCAGAACAATAGCGAATCGATGATGGGCCGAATTGTAGGCGATAGGACCAGATCGCGACGTCAGAACGAGCTCCCTATAACGTTGCGTCCGCGCAAAGCGATAACTTCGCTTGTGGGGCGTGTTGACACCGAATCCGTCCACAATTACCGGATCGGGGAGTGAAAAAGTTCGTTAGGAATTGCGGTTCAAATCTGCGGCGAACGCCCCAACCCCACCGGGACATCCGTGCGAACATTGTAACAAAATCGTTGTTACGCGCTAGCGGCCACTTACCTGCTCCCCCAGCCATTCCAGGTACTCTCGGCTGCCACCGTCGATCGACAGATGGACACACTCCGGCAGTTCGTAGGGGTGCAACTCCTTGAGCGCCGAATTCAGCTGTTCCGCGTGTTCAGCTGTCGTCTTAATGACCAGCAAATACTCCTCGTCGTTGTGAACTTCCTCTTTCCAGCGATAAACCGAACGGATCGGGCCTACGATGTTGACGCAAGCTGCGAGACGGTTCTCGACCAGAGCGTGCGCCAACTTCTCGGCTCCTTCTCGTCGATCGATGGTGGTCAGAACAATACGCGCCTGGGTCATTGCATACTCCGCGAGATTTTGTCTGTGACTCTACCACGCCGATCGCAAGCCGCCGCTTTGCCGCAGACATTTCCCACAACGGATTTTCTTCGCCTATTCATCGCCTATCAAGATAGATTCCTCTTGCATTTCTTGCGGAACTATCTCTTGACCCCCAGCGTGAAGCAACGTTCACTAGGTCTAGAACTGCGTGATGAAGGTAACCGTCCACATCGCCGGGAACTGGGTCTATCGCATGCGCCGAGTGCTGGCGACGCTCTGCATTGGGCTGCTCGCGGTGGCTATCGGCTACAAAGTAGTGTTCGGCGCGAATGGCATGAAGATTTGGCAGGGTAAGCGCGCCGAAGTAAGTCAACTGGAGCAGGAGATCGAGCGCAGCAAAGCGGACCACGATCAACTCCAGCGCCATGTCGATGCCCTGCAACGCGGCGATCCCAGCGTTATCGAAAAAGAAGCCCGGGAACAACTCGGCTATGTGAAGCCGGGTGAGGTTGTGCTGTTTGAGCAGAGAGCCAAGGCCGACCCGCGGACTACCTCCGCGGTAGCCGAAAATACCCAACAGAAATAACAATGCGCCTTAGCAATGAACGTCGCTGCTGAAGCGGCCGTAACAGTTCCCTGCCTTGCCAACCTCCTACCCTGCTTTTCTTCCACAATGCGGTCGGTAAATGGAATAGACTTGTGCACACCGCAATCCGTACGGGCCATGCCTGCGGACTTGGATTGACGGACCATGTTCTCGGGGTGAATATCCGGGAAAACGATTGGCGCGCACCAACCCTCGCCGGCCAGCCTGGCCGTATCGAATAGGAGATGGAAATGAAAACGAAGGTTCTTTTAGTAATCGGGCTCTATCTCTGCAGCATGGCTGTATTCGCCGCCGCGAAAGACCAGACGTGGGATGGGTGGATCAGCGATTCCAAGTGCGGCGCCAGGGGCGCGAACGCGGCGCATGAGGGCTGCGCAAAGAAGTGTGTCGGAGCGGGCGAAAAGCCGGTCTTCGTCAGCGATAAAGATCAGAAAGTCGTGCAGGTCGCTAACCCCGATGCATTGCAGGATCACCTGGGTCACCATGTACAGGTCACCGGCACGATGACCGCCGATGGATCCATGCACGTGGACAGCGTCAAGATGCTCTCGCAAAAAGGCGGGACCGGCGGCGCTATGAACGACATGCACTAGAGCGAAAGATCAGTGGGGATAGAAGAGGGCGGCCGGCGATGGTCGCCCTTCAGCTTGGGTTGCGTGGTTCGCGGTGCGCCCTTCGCTTTCGGCTCTTAGCTCCTAGCTCTTAACAAAACCTTGCTGGATGAGCGCTGCGCAGTCTCGACTCGGCTCGAATCCCCAATCCCAACATCCCCGGTCTGCTATCCACCATCCACTGACTTATCTAACTACGCCTTCCAGCGGCGAGCTGGCCGTGGCGTAGAGCTTCTTCGGCATGCGACCGGCCAAATATGCTTGGCGCCCAGCGATCACAGCGTTCTTCATGGCCTCGGCCATCAGCACGGGATCTTGCGCGCCGGCAATACCGGTATTCATCAGTACGCCATCGACGCCTAGCTCCAGCGCGATTGCCGCATCCGACGCCGTACCCACGCCCGCGTCGACAATCAGAGGAACCTCGGTGATCATTTCGCGCAGAATGCGAATGTTCGGCTGGTTCTGAATGCCCATGCCGCTTCCGATGGGCGCGCCCAGGGGCATGACGGCTGACGCTCCGGCATCAATCAGCTTCTTGGCAACCACAATGTCATCCGAGGTGTACGGCAGGACCGTGAAGCCTTCCTTTACCAATACTCGAGTGGCCTCGATGGTGGCCAGCACGTCAGGAAACAGTGTTTGCTGGTCGCCGATAACCTCGATCTTCACCCAGTCCGACAGGCCGACCTCGCGCCCTAGCCGCGCCGTGCGAATCGCATCGTCAGCGGTGTAGCAACCGGCGGTGTTTGGCAGAAGGAAGTATTGTTGCGGATCGATGAAGTCGAGCAGCGACTCCTTGCTGCGGTCCAGATTAACGCGCCGCACCGCGACAGTGACCATCTCCGCGCCACTGGCCGCGATGGCCCGCGCCGTCTCCGGCCCTGACTTGTATTTGCCCGTACCTACAATCAGCCGCGAGCGAAATTGCTTGCCTGCAATAGTGAATGAGTCCATGTGGATATTGTAATGAATGCCAGAGGAGTGGAATGTGATGGGACGCACAAAAGCTATCAGCTGTCAGCCGTCAGCTCTCAGCTTATAACATTGTCCCGCGAACGCGCGCCTGCGCGGCGCGGTGCGACGCAGATCCCTACACTTCGCTTCGCTGCGGTCGGGATGACACCTTTTAGATCAAAGCCGATGTTCAGCAAGTGAGAAGCTGACAGCTGATAGCTGACGGCTGATAGCTGACAACTAACAGCTGCCTCTAGCTACTCTTCTCTGCCCGCTTCCGGCGCTGCGTTGGATGCACGAACCATGCGATGCCGATGCTGAACAGGTACAACACGATCATGGGCGCGGCGAAGATGCACATGTTCATGATGTCGGTAGTGGGCGTGATGATGGCAGCGATGATGAAGATCACCAGGATCGAATAGCGGAAGTTACGCCACATCCAGCCTGCACTCAAGATTCCCATCAGCGCCAGGAAAAACACCAGGATCGGCATCTCGAAGACAATGCCCAGGCCGGCGATGATGGTCAGAAACAGGTCCGTGTACTCGCCCACCGTTATCATGGGCGTAAACTGGCCGCTGAATGTGATAAGAAAATCCAGGGCGGCGGGATAGACCATGCGATAGCCGAAATAGCCTCCGGCTAGAAACAGTCCCACGGTGCTGAACATAAACGGCAGCACGTAACGCCGCTCATTTCGATAAAGCCCCGGCGCAATAAACGCCCACACCTGATAGAGCACGAACGGCGAAGCCACGAAGATCCCCGCCAGAAACGAGATCTTCAGGTACATGTTGAACGGATCGGTAGGATTGAGGTAGACCAGCTTCTGGTCCAGGTGATGATTGGCCAGCGCCGACATAATCGGCTTCTGCATGATGCTGAAAATCTGCTCGTGGAACCACCAGCAGACCGCGAAGCCCCCAACCACATACAGAAAGCTATAGACGATGCGGCGGCGCAGCTCCTCGAGGTGTTCGAGGAAGCTCATGCCCGTCATCTCTTCCGAAGCCCGCTTCTGCGCGGTCTCTACCACGGGGCTGGGCATCTATTCGCCACCTGCCGACTTGGCTGGCGGGTTCGGACGTTCGACGGAAGGCTCCGCCGGCGCTGTAATCACCTTTACCGGCTCTGAGGTTTCGGTCATGGCCGAGAGTTCGGCATGGGCCCGGCTGACCGACTCCGAAAGGGGCTTCATCAACCGCTCCCAGGGCTGCTCCGGTGGCAGAACCTTGGGATTCTCCCCGTCCTTTTTAGCGCGCTCTTCCAGTTCGATATTGAGCATCTCAGTTTCCAGCTGGTTCTTGAACTCGTTACTGGCGCGCTTGAACTCAGCCAGAAACTTCCCCAGCTGACGTCCTAATTCAGGGAGCTTACGCGGCCCCACGACCACCAGAGCGAGGAGGAAAATGAAAATCATCTCTGGCATGCCGAGGTTCATAGGATCATGATAATGCGCAATGTAAGATTTCACCACAAAGGCTGCATTTAGCACTTGGCATTTAGCACTTCGTGGATCGGGGCTGCGGGAGATGCCGCGAGGAAGCAACAGGGTCGGGACAAATGCAAGAAAATCTAACGACCCTACGATACTTGATCCCCTACGAATCCGCCGCAGCTTCGACGCGGTCACTGAAGCGCTGCTTCTCCCTCAACCCCCTTCATCCCGGGTTTCCCCAAATGCTAAGTGCTAAGTGCTAAATGCCAACGGCTAACTACTTCCTCCTGCTCACCGAATCCTCCCTCTACCGTCTGTTACGCAGGCGGGACACAAACGGATTTAGCACCTTTCGTTTCTAGTCGAGCATCCAAAATAGCGGCTGAACTGGCCCCTAAGGGCCTATAGATCGCATGGTATACTGCGGCTAAGTCTCGCACCGGTGAGCCAGTCCCCCAAACGCATTTCCGGCCAAGCTGAGGCCCCCGATGGAGAGCCCTTTTGTGCTTGCCGGGGTCGTAGTCGAAGGAAACATAAATGGCACGTAGTTCGCGTCGGTCCGCTGTTCTGGTCCTTTCCACCATTCTTGTGTGCGGTTGTCTCGGCATGCTCTTTGGCCAGCGGCTCACCTCCAGCGCTTCTTCCGGCAACGAAGGCGATGTGCGCGATAGCGTGCGCAGCTTCAGCCAGGTTTACGACGTGGTGCAAGAGAACTACGCCGAGCCCGTCAACCCGGACAAAGCAATTTACAACGGTGCCATTCCCGGCATGCTGCGGGTGCTGGATCCACACTCAAACTTCTTTGACCCGAAGGCCTATGCGGCTTTGCGCGAAGAGCAGCGCGGCAAGTACTACGGCGTGGGAATGCAGGTGGGACCGCGCAATAACAAGGTCATCGTTATCGCGCCCTTTGCCGGAGCTCCGGCCTATCGCGCCGGCATTCGGCCTGGCGACATCATCATCGCGGTTGATGGCAAGCAGACGGACAACATGAGCACCAGCGACGTGGCTGAACTGCTCAAAGGACCCAAGGGTACGAACGTTAGAATCACGGTACTGCGCGAAGGTTCCGATAAGCCGCTCGACTTCACCGTGACTCGCGACGAGATTCCCCGGTACAGCGTCGACGTGCACTTCCTGATTCGTCCCGGCATTGGTTACATCCACATCTCCGGCTTCCAGGAGACTACTGAGAAGGAAGTACGGGACGCATTGGACGAGTTCGGCGACATCCACGGCCTGATTCTTGATCTGCGGCAGAACCCCGGCGGCCTGCTCAGCGAAGGCGTCGGCGTGGCGGACCAGTTCCTGAAGAAGGGGCAGGTCATCGTCTCTCATCACGGCCGCGCTTCGGCGGAAAAGGTTTACAAGGCGACCCATGGCAATGGCGGCAAAGATTACCCCATCGTGGTGCTGGTAAATCGCGGCACGGCTTCGGCAGCTGAGATCGTCGCCGGCGCGATTCAGGACCATGATCGCGGCCTGATTGCCGGTGAAACAACGTTTGGCAAGGGCTTGGTGCAGACCGTGTATCCGCTATCAGAGAACACCGGCCTGGCTTTGACCACGGCCAAGTACTACACCCCCAGCGGCCGCCTGATTCAGCGCGACTATAACGGCGTTTCGCTGTACGACTACTATTACAACGACCGCGAAAACGGCGACGTAAACGTTACCAACCACGAAGTGAAGATGACCGACAGCGGTCGTACGGTTTATGGCGGTGGCGGGATCACGCCAGACGTCAAGATTCCGAATCCCAAGACCAACAAGTTTGAAGACACCCTGCTGGAGAAGTACGCGTTCTTTAACTTCGCCAAGCACTACGTCATCAACCACAAGGTCGACAAGAGTTTTGAAGTTGACGACGCTGTGATGCAGGAGTTCCGCAAGTTCCTGGACGAGCAGAAGATTACCTTCACTGAAGCCGACCTGGCGCAGAACAACGACTGGATCCGCTCGAACATCAAAGCTGAACTGTTCATCAACGAGTTCGGCCAGCAGGAAGGCATGCGAGTCCACGCCGAGCAGGATCCCGAAGTGCAGAAGGCGCTCGAACTGCTGCCCCAGGCGAAGCAGTTGGCTGACAATGCCAAGAAGATCATCGCCCAGCGCAACAACGCTCGCCTGACGGCTCAGCAAAGCGAGGCAGCGTCCAGCAGTCGCTAATCCTAACTAACACTGGAATCCAAAGCCCGCCGAAAGGCGGGCTTTTTGCGCGCTTAAAATGCCGTTTGAGGGATGCTGGATACGTATGGGCTTGATTTAGCTGAGGCCCCTACTCCGGCTCCAGCTTCTGCTTTGTTCGGGTAGAGCTGGCCTTCAGGCCAGCGTCGGAGCCTTTGTTTATGGACCCGAGCCGGCTTCACAGACTGCTGAAAAACTCGAGTTTGATCCGTCTTTGAAGGGGCGCACCTTCAGGTGCGCCGTACAAGTCGTTTATTTTTGTGATTCCAAGTGGGCTTTAGCCCACGAGGAATCTGCTTTCGCGACTTTTTCAGCAAACTGTTCAGCCGGCGGCAGAAGCACTCCTGTCAGGTTTTCGGCCGTGCCGGAAATGTCGCAAAAACCATGGGTCTTTTCAGCCGGGGCTCGGAATCGCGGTCTCCCTCAAAAACGCAAAATGATCTTACTGGTAAGATTTCCGCTCGATCTTACCAGTAAGATCATTTTCTGTTTTTCAGCTATTTCTTGGCTTGGCTGGACTCGGCATACTTCTTCAGCTTGTCTAGCTCTTCGCGAGATTTCTTGGCATATGGGCCATCGGGCAGGATCTTCAGGTAATCCTGGTAGTTTTCCATGGCCCCTGCGGTATCGCCAGTTTTTTGCAGGACCTGCGCCAGCCTGAAGGTAGCCTCGGCGTCGTGCGGCTTATATTCCAGCGCCTCGCGATAACGGCTGATGGCGGCGGAGTAATTCTCCCGCTTGAAGTAGAAGTCGCCAACTTCCACGGCCTTCATCGCCTTCATCGGGTTGTAAGGCGTAAATTCATCGACATCGTTACTGCCAAGATCAGCCTCAGGATGACTCTTGGCATCGTCCGAGGGAGGCGCCACGTCAATCTGCGTCTGCTTGCTGGAACTCTCGTCAGCCGGAATGTTGTCGGTACGGGGCGGCAGCTTGGCGTTGTCCTTGGGCGGAGGCGTCGATTTGTCGGTGTGCACGCGTTCCACCGGCGCCGACGGAGAATCTTGGGAGGAATCCTGCGGCGGCGCATCCTGGGACAGGGCGATGCCGCCTATACAGAGACAGAAGCAAAGTAAGGCGAAAGGAAGAAAACGAAAACGCACCTTAGTATTGTAAGGGAATCCGGGCAGGACTTCCCGCAAGGCCCACTCGATGCGCTCCACCGAAGTGCGAATCAGCTCCACCGACTCATCGTGATTGCCGGTCGCCGTGGCGTAGGTGATGACTTGCAGAGCATTCCGAATGTGGTGGTTCATCTCGGAAATCGTACTCAAGCGCTCCCGCACCAAATTGCGTCGTTGGCGCTCGACATTGGTCAGGGTGTAAAAGAGGAGCCCGGCGACCAGGCCGGTGAGACCGTTCGACATAAGCAGGATGTCGGTGCGGGTCACGCCTTCCCTGCCCAGCATTCGGTCGAAGCCGTATCCCACCGCGCACACCAGCAAAACTACAATCACACACAGGACAATCAGCCTTGCCCTGGAGTCTCTGCCCACATCCATTGGATTCCGTCCTATTTCGCCCCTGAAAGCTGAGACGCTTCAGCCGGAGATTCGTCTCTGCGAAAATGCCGCAGAATCGCCTCTGCCTGCGGCCGGCTCACCACGGAAGTTAACGCCGCGGCATCGGCTTCCTTCACCGCCTGTAGGCTGCCAAAGTGCTGCAACAGGCGCTTGGTCGTGCGCTCGCCCACGCCTGGAATCTCCAGCAATTCCGTTTTGCGATCGCGGATCTGGCGGCGCTTGCGATGGAAGGTCACGGCGAAGCGGTGGGCTTCGTCGCGGACCATTTGCACCAGGTGCAGCACCGGCGAATGTCGATCGAGGACCACCGGCTCGTCTTCCTGTCCCTGTACATAGATGATTTCTTCGCGCTTGGCGATGGACGCCAGCGGCTGATTAACGATGCCTAAAGCCTCCAAAGCTTCAGCGGCGGCATGCAATTGTCCAATGCCGCCATCAATCAGGACCAGGCTTGGCATCTTTTGCTTTTCCGGCTTATCCGCAATTTCGGGCTCAGCAGACGTCGAATCTACCTCACCAATCTGTACCAGGTCGCTGGCGATCGAGGGCACGACGCCTGCCATGCGGCGATACCGGCGGGCAATCACCTCGCGCATGGACGCGAAATCATCCACCCCGGCGACGCTCTTGATGATGAACTTGCGGTAGTCGGACTTCTTCATCTTGCCGTCTTCCCAAACCACCATGGAAGCCACGGTCTCCGCGCCCTGGATATGCGAGATGTCAAAGCACTCGATTCGATTCGGTAGTTCGGGCAGCATCAAGGCGTCCTGCAACGCTTCCTGAACGGCCTTGGCCGCAGGTTTCATCACCCGGAAGCGCTGGTCGAACGACTGCTTGGCGTTCTGCCCGACCAAATCGATGAGCGAGCGTTTATCGCCACGCTGCGGTACGTGGATCTGCACCCGACGCTTCTGCCCTTCCGACAGCACTTCCTCAAGGGTTGAACGGTCCTCGAAATCCACGGGGACGAAGATGGTGTGCGGCACATATTGCTGGTCGAGATAAGTCTGTTTCAGCAGCGACGAGAAAAACTCTCCTGGCTCAAAGCGGTCAGCTTCGATGCGCTCGCCCAGGTCTTCCCAGAAAAACTCACGCTTGTCGACAATCTTGCCGCCGCGCATGTGGAACAGGTTGACCGCCAGCATCTCGTTTTCGTAGTGATAACCGAAGACGTCGGCATCGTCACCTTCCACCGCCGCGATGCGCTGTTTCTGATCCAGCAGCGTAACCGTCGAGATCAAGTCGCGATATTTCGCCGCCAGCTCATACTGCTCACGTTCCGCAGCCGCATTCATTCGTTGATGCAATGAGCGCGACAGATCGGCGCCACGGCCTTCCAGAAACATTCTCACGTCGTGCACTGCCTCGGAGTAGCGCTCAGGCGTGGTCAGGCCTTCGACGCAGGGCCCCAGGCAGCGCCCAATGTAGTACTGCAAACACGGACGCGGATAGTAACGGTTCAGGTCGAGCTTGCATGACGGGATCAGAAAATGCCGGTGAATCAAGTCCACGATCCGGTATGCCAGGCTGGTGGGAAAGTAGGGGCCGAAGTATAGCGAGCCGTCCTTGCGCAAGCGGCGCGTGGGAAAAACGCGCGGATAACGCTCGCCAATCGTCAGCTTGATGTACGGGTAAGTCTTGTCGTCGCGGAGAAGGATGTTGTAACGCGGCTTCTTCTGCTTGATGAGGTTGTTCTCAAGCGCCAGCGCTTCCTTCTCGTTGTCCACCACCACGTAGTCGAGATCGACAGCCTCGCGCAGCAGCGAACCGGTCTTGGCGTTGGTGGCAGCCCCCTCCAGAAAATACGACCGCACCCGCGAGCGCAGGTTGTTTGCCTTGCCCACGTAGATGATCTGGCCTTCGGCGTTCTTGTAGAGATACACGCCGGGCGAGGTCGGGAGGGTACGAATTTTCTGCTGAAGATCCATTCAACTCGGACGAGAGTACCGCAGAGGAGTTCCGGTGGAACTGCCTGTTTGTTCCTGAAGTTTGCTCAAATTGGGCAGCGTTTCAAGCTGGTAAAAATTCTACTCCTTACGTCAGGATTATCTGGACAAGCCTCCTGCCGCGGGAATCCTCTGCTGCGCGAACCTCATAACTTATTGAAACTACTACCCTATACTAACTACGATTCATGGCAGCTGATGGCAGCTGGCTTGCTCCTGCTTAGGGCAGGCCGGTGCGGATACGTTTCTCGCCGAGGCCGACAGTTTGGCAAGGAGCCATTTCCCATGAATCGATTTACCGTACTCGCAGTGCTGGTGGCCGGGAGCCTGCCTTTGACCGTAGGTTGCGCCACAAAAAAGTACGTTCGAAATGAAGTAACGCCGACGGTCAACAACGTCAATGAATTAGATGATCAAACGGCGAAAAATACTCGTGATATCCGCGATGTCGACACTCGCGCCCAGCAGGGGATCTCGCAGGTAAACTCCAAGGCCACAGCGGCCGATCAGAAGGCACTGGCTGCCGGTCAGGCTGCTGATCAGGCGAACCAGAATGCGACGCAAGCCTCGAATCGCGTAACCAGTCTGGCCGGGACGGTCGAGAACCTGGACAACTACAAGCCGGTGACGGACACCACGGTGCTGTTTGCCTTTGACAAAGCTCAGCTGACGCGCAAAGACAAGCAGACGCTCGATGAGTTTGGCGAACAGGTGCAGGGCCAGAAGCACTACATCATTCAGGTGGAAGGCTACACCGACTCGACGGGGCCGGCCGATTACAACTATCAGCTCAGCCAGCGACGTGCCGACGCGGTGATTCAGTACCTGGCGCAGAAGTACAACGTGCCGGCGCACAAGATTTTTTTGATTGGATTAGGCAAGGATAATCCAGTTGCGCAGAATACCAGTGCGTCCGGCCGTGAAAAGAATCGCCGAGTCGATGTTCGCCTGATGGCCAACAGCCTGGCGGAATCGGCCAGTTCGGCGCAACCCAGTTCGACCAGAATCGGCAATAGCGCAGCTGCCCAACGACAGTGCGGCGGGATTCGAGTTCCGCCGCCTGCCGTTCTCACAAGCTCTCCTCAGCCCGGAGCCAATGGATGAATACCGCCATTGGAAAAGGCCGCCCGGTACGATTGGGCGGCCTTATTTATTTGGCTGCTGGTTTTCTGCCTGCTTTCCTAAGAGTTCGCCTTCTCCCCTGCTGCGGCTTGTCGGCCAGCAGCACGGCTTGCGCCTGGCTGATGCGCCCGGCAGGCACCGATGGATCGGCAGCGGGCAGACAGCTTGGGTACGCCGTAACTTTATCGGCGCCGGTCACCAGCCACAAAATGCGCCGCGCCCGATTGATCACCGGATAAGTCAGGGTCAGCGGCGTCGTCCCATGTAAACGCCGGTCATAGCCACGTCGGATCGGTAACATCGAGCACCGGATCGTCGGGAATCAGCGATGCGGTGTGTCCGTCCGGCCCCATGCCGAGGTGGGCGAGATCGAGCACGGGCGGTTTGCCCGCAATGCTCTCAGCGTGTGCGCGTACTGCTTGGCGGCGGCTTCGAGTGGCGGCATCCACCGGCATGGCATAGATCTGTCGGGCGGCAGAGGAGCATGCTCCAGCAGGCTGGCGCGCAGGTGCGTCAGGTTGCGGTCGGGATCGCCCGCGGGCGCAATGCGCTCGTCGATCTGAAAGACATGAACGTTGGCCCAGGGCACATCTTCGTTGGCCAGCTCGCGCAGCATGACCCACGGGGTTTGCCTCCGCTGACGGCCATGATGAAGCGGCCGCGCGCGGCCACTGCGGCGCGGGCATCGGCGGCGATGATGGCGGCGGCTTTCTTGGCGCGCGGCGGCATCAGGAAGAATCTCAACTTGCATAGCGTCTCTACTTCCCTGCCGCCTTCTCCAGGTGTCCGCCGAACTCGTAGCGCATGGCGGAAAGCAGCTTGTCGGCGAAGTCGGCTTCGCCGCGCGAGCTGAAGCGCTCGTACAGAGCGGTGGTCAGCACCGGCGTCGGCACGGCCTCGTCGATGGCGGCTTTGATGGTCCAGCGGCCTTCGCCGGAATCGGAGACGCGTCCGGCAAACTTCGCCAGCTGCGGATCGTCGATCAGAGCCGACGCCGTCAGATCCAGCAGCCACGAGGCGATCACGCTGCCGCGCCGCCAGACTTCGGCGACGTCGGGCAGATTGAAGTCGTACTGATAGTGTTCCGGATCGCGCAGCGGCGTGGTTTCGGCGTCGATTTCGCCCTTCTGCTTGCCGATATTGGCTGCCTTCAGAATATTCAAGCCTTCGGCATAGGCGGCCATGATGCCGTACTCGATGCCGTTGTGCACCATCTTGACGAAGTGGCCGCCGCCGTTGGGGCCGCAGTGCAGATAGCCCTCCTCCGACGTGCCGCCGACTTTCTCGCGGCCGGGAGTGCGATCGATGTTGCCCCTGCCGGGCGCCAGCGTCTTGAAGATGGGATCGAGATGCTGCACCGTCGTCCTCGACCGCCGATCATCATGCAATAGCCGCGCTCCAGGCCCCAGACGCCGCCGCTGGTGCCGACATCGACATAGTGGATGTCCTTCGGCGCGAGATCCTTGGCGCGGCGAATGTCGTCGATGTAGTAGGAATTGCCGCCATCGATGAGGATGTCGCCCGCCTCGAGATAAGGCACGATGCCGGCAATGGTCTCGTCCACCGCGCCGGCAGGAACCATCAGCCAGATGGCGCGCGGCTTGCTCAGCTTGCGGCGAAATCCTGCAGCGAGGACGAACCAACCGCCTTCTCTTTCACCAGTTCTTCCACCGATTTGGGGAACATGTCGAACACGACGCATTCGTGTCCCGCCTTCATCAGACGCCGCACCATGTTGGCGCCCATACGTCCCAGACCTACCATTCCCAGTTGCATTGCTAGACTCCTCAATTTCAAAAAGATCGTGCTCACCACAAAGGCACGGAGAATCACACAGAGAAAATCAGCTTTCAACCGCTCGCGCCCCACGACTTGGAGGTGCTCAATCGACTGCGCGCGCGAAAGTACTGCAGTCGCCGACCTCTGTGTCTCCGTGCCTCTGTGTGAGTGGTGGCGAATTCGAACTACGCACCCTGCGTCAGCGCCATGCTCTTGGACTCGATCACCCTCAGCAGTTCGTTCCAGGAGTTCACGAACGACTTCGCGCCTTCCTCCTGCAGCTGCGGGGCCAGCGCATCAACGTCGACCCCGGCTTTGGCGAACTGGGCCAGCACTTGCTCGCAGTCGCCGCCATCGGTGGGCATCACGCCGCCCACTTCGCCGTGATCGGCCAATGCATTCAGCGTATTTTCCGGCATGGTGTTGACCGTGTTGGGCGCGGCCAGCGCTTTGATGTAGAGAATGTCGGAGGCTTTGGGATCCTTGGTTCCGGTGCTGCGCCCACAGCAGCCGCTGCGGATTGTAGCCTGCCTTGACGATCGCCTGCCAGCGCGGCGTCGCCAGCAGATCGAGTACGCCTTGTAGGTGCGTCCGGCGATGGCGATGCCCAACTTGTCGCGCAGGTCGTCCGGCACTTTGCTTGCACAGCAACATCCCAGCGGCTGATGAACACCGACGCGACCGAGCCAACGTTCGTCGGCAGCCCGGCAGCGATGCGGCGCTCGATGCCGCGCAAGTAGGCTTCCGCCGCCGCCAGATATTGCTCGCGCGAGAACAGCAGCGTCACGTTCACGGATACCCCGGCGAAGATAGCTTCCTCAATCGCAGGCAGACCCTGCTGCGTGCCGGGAATCTTGATGAACAGATTGGGACGCGCCGCCCGGGCATGAAGATCTTTAGCCGCGGCCAGCGTGCTGGCGGTGTCATAGGCCAGCAGCGGCGAAACTTCCAGCGAAACCCATCCATCGACGCCCTTGGTCTGATCGTGGATTGGGCGGAATAGATCGGCGGCGCGCGTCAGGTCTTCCAGCGCCAGCTCGAAGAACAGGCCTTCGCCGGATTTGCCCTGGCTCACTTCTCCTGGATGGCGGGATCGTAGGAGGCGCTCTTCTTGATGGCCTGATCGAAAATGGTGGGATTCGAGGTGAGCCCGGTAACGGATAGTTCGTCGATGTAGCGTTTCAGCGTGCCGGTGTCGAGCAGGTCGCGCGTGATGTTGTCCAGCCAGAGACTCTGGCCGAAATCATGCAAAACTTGTGTCGCTTTCATTGCCATCACCTCAGAATCGATAGCTTGAAACTAACAGCAGCAGGAGTGCTTCAACTGGTAAAAGTGGCAGTCCAGTAGGGACCGATGTGATCGGCCGCAGGCTAAGTGGGCAGAAAAATGCTCGCGCCACTATACAACCCGAACGGAAGAATTCACGAAACATTCATCAACTGAAAGACAATGGCCGGACTTAGGTGGTAATGCTCTATTCCATTAGATGGGCCGCAGGTAGCGTTCATCCGTTACCAGTGATTCGCGAGTTGCCGACGCTACGCTGCTTCTCCTCTACATTCCAGTCATCCCGAGGAGCAGTTACCGAGACCGACCACGCTTATCTGGTTTAATCTAGGCGAATGGAGGAGACTGGCATGACGATGCCATCGCTGAACTCGATCGCCGCTTTGGGATAGCCGGCTCGGCGAGGTTGCCGAAGGAAATGGCGGCTTAGCGAAAGTGCAGATCAGCTCTGCCGCCGCAGCGGGAGAGATGTACCTGCATGGGGCGCATGTCACCTCGTGGAAGCCTGCGGGCGCGCAGGAAGTCCTGTTCGTCAGCCCACACTCCGCTGGGCGGATGCATCACGCCATTCGCGGAGGCGTTCCATTTGCTTCCCCTGGTTCGGCGACAAGGCGGACGATCCGCAGGCGCCGGCCCACGGCTTTGTGCGCACCAAACGTGGCAGCTGGAATCGATTACGCGGAGCGGACGATGATGTAATCGTCAGCATGTTTACCATCAAGCGATGAGGGCACGCCGGAAATGGTGGCCGCCGACTTCCGCCTGGTGCATCGCGTCACTTTCGGGGCCGAGCTGGACCTTGGAGCTGGTCATGACCAACACTGGGCTCAACCCCTGGGCTTTGAAGAGGCCCTGCACGCCTACCACAGAGTGGGAGATGCGGAACAGGCCGACTCTCCGGGCTGGACGGGGCGCACTATCTGGACAAGACCGACGCCTACCGCGAGAAGACACAGCGGGCGACGTGGTGATTACCGCCGAGACCGACCGCGTCTACCTGGATACCTCGCGCGCGCTCGGGATGCCCGACCCTGTCCTACAGCGTAGGATAGCGTCAAGAAGAACAATTCGCTGACCACCGTGGTGTGGAATCCCTGGGTGGAGAAAGCGCGGGCCATGTCCGACCTGGGCGAAGACCAGTGGAGGCAGATGCTGTGCATCGAAAGACCAACGTCGGCGAGTTCGCAGTGGAATTGGCGCCCGGGCAGGAGCACATGATGAAGGCTATGGTGAGGGTGGAGCCGATAGACTCTGTGACCCTGGATCAATCCGGGGCTATAAAGCCCCGAATTTAGGAATCGCAAATGCGGGACGACTGAAGTCGTGCCTTGATACAAAGCCTCCAAACCAGAGTTTTCAACCGCTGAAAAGCCCTTCCGCTTTTAAGCGAGCTTTGAAGCGGCGCTGAAGCGCCGCACTACCAAGCGTCTCTGCCCGTTACAATTGTCTCCAGGTCACGAACCGGCTTTAGCCGGTCACGCCAGCATCTCGCTCCGCATAGCTATGCCCCGGCGCGGCGTTGATGCCCGGCATCCACTCGCGTGGCGTCACCATGGCCTGCGACAACATGCGACGCTTCAGGCTGTCGTAGATGGGCTCGCTCTGCAGCAGCATCGCCACCACCATGGCCATCAGCGATGCGCCCAGCAGGCCCAGGCGTAGGTCGGCGCGGCCCGTCATCTCGACCGCCAGCACAATTCCCGTCAGCGGCGCGCGAACGCAGGCGGTAAACAGCGTTCCCATGCCGACGATGGCACAGCCACCAGGGAAAGACTGCGTGCCGGCATGAAATGATTCACACGCCGGCAAACAGCGCGCCCGACGAGGCTCCCAGCAGGATGATAGGGGCGAACAGGCCGCCGGAGCTCCGGCTGCGTAGGACCACGGGCCGATCGGAAACCGCACCAGGAAAATCGTGATCAGGCTTTCCAGCCGAATTGGTTTGGAGGATGGCCTGGGTCAGGGTGTCGCCGCCGCCCACCATGGCGGGGACGAACCAGGCCACCAATCCCACGCACCGCGCCGATGATGGCGGCGCGATGCAACGACGAGATCGTGGCCAGCTTGTCGCAGACCCGAGCAGGGCCATGACGAAACGGTTGTACATCGCGCCCAGCAGCCCCCAACAGCGCGCCCAGCGCCAGAAACGGCCAATTCTCCAGTCTTCCGTCGGACTCACTTGCGGAACGGTGAAGTCGAGAGCGTTGCCCAGCATCACCCGCATGATCAGACGGCGATCGTGGCCGCGGCCAGCGTGGCTATCAGCAGCCAGGGAGTGAAGCTGCTGGTCAGCTCCTCGAAGACAAAGATCGAGCCGCCGATGGGCGCGTTGAAGGCCACGGCCAGTCCGGCGCCCGCGCTGGCGGCGTCCACCACCCGGCGGTCCTGCTTCTTCCGTCAACAAAAAGCGGGCGACGCGGCGCCGAAGGACGCGCCCATCTGCACCGTCGGACCTTCGCGTCCCAGAGCCAGCCCGGAGCCCATGGCCAGCAGGCCGCCCACGAACTTCACCGGTACACTCGAGGAGGCCGGTTGGACTTCGCCGCTGAACACCGCTTCGACCCGCTGTACGCCGCTGCCTTCGGCGGTGGGGGCAAACTTCACAACCAGCAGGCGCGCCAGCCAGGCGCCGGGCAGCGCCCAGCAGCACCGGAAAGAGCCAGCCCACATAGGGCCGCTGATGGGCCCACACGATCAGGCTGGGTGCGCGGGTTGTCGAAGAGAATCAGGAAGTAGCGGAAAGCGCCGCCGACGATGCCGATCAGGATTCCGCCAAGCAAGACTGGCGGCGACGATGCGGATGACGCGCGAATTCAGAAAAGTCATGAGGCTGGCTTCCAGGCTGGAATTCAGCCCATTTTACGCGCGTCGTGTCGGATGAGTTGCTATGCTGGTCCCATCCTCCGCCCAGGGCCTGGTAAAGCTGCACGTAATTCTGCAACTCGAAAACCACGCCTGCGAAGGGCTCAGTTCGGCGGCAAAGTAATCCTGTTCGGTCACCAGCACTTCCAGGAAGCTGGTAACGCCGCCCTGGTAGCGGACGTTGGCCAGGCGCGCGGTCTCCTTATAGGTGCCGCTTCTTCTTCCAGCTTCATGCGGTACTTGCGGGAATCGTTGTAGCCGACCAGGCTGTTGGAGACATCGCCAAAAGCCTTCTGCACGGTCTGCTTGTAGGTCAACTCGGCTTCGTCGCGTTGCGCCCAGGCCAGGCGATAGTCGCTGCGGATGCGGCCGCCCTGGAAGATGGGCTGCGCAATCTGCCCGCCCAGCGCCCAGAAGGTTGCCGGGCCTTTGAGGAAGCTGGTGATGGCGGTGCTCTGGCGCGCCGAACTGTCCGGTCAACGAAATTTGCGGAAAGAACGCTGCCTTGGCGACGCCCACGTTGGCGTTGGCGGCCACCAGGCTCTCCTCATCGCGCCGCACATCGGGCCGGCGTTGCAACAGCGCCGAAGGCAATCCGGCCGGAACTTCGGGCAGGTGCGGCTGCTCGGTCAGGTCGAGTCCGCGCGCGATCGGTCCGGGATTTCGGCCCAGCAGGATGCTGATGTTGTTCTCGGTCTGTTCGATGGCCTGCTGCAAGCGTGATGACTTCGGCTTCGGCCTGCTGCACCAGCACCTGCGCCTGATAGACGTCGGTGATGGCGGCGTCGCCACCCTTGTACTTGATGGTGTTGAGCTTCAGGATGTCATTGTCGGCGTCGACCGTGTCTTTGCGAATATTGCAGCTGGGCGTCGTACTGGCGAAGCAGGAAATAATCGGTGGCCACCATGGAAATCAGGGTAGTCTGAACGACATCGCTTCCATAGATCGTGGCCAGCAGGACGGCCCGCGCGGCTTCGGTGGCGCGGCGATATTGTCCCCAGAAATCGACAATGTAGTTGAGCTGCAAGGCGGCGGTATCGAAGGTGGGAGCGCCGGTGTAGAACGGCGTGGAGTGCTGGTTGGTGATACCGAAGCCGCCGTTCAACGTGGGAAACTGGTTGGCGCGGGTGATTCCCAGATTGGCGCTGCCTGCAAGATGCGCGTAGCGGCAATGCGCATGTCGTAGTTGTTGGCCAGGGCTTCTTTGATCAGGCTTGCAGCGTCTCATCCTGAAAAGACGGTCCACCACTTCATCTCGGCAAACTGATCGCTGGCCTGCTGCTGGGTCGAGGCGTCGGGAGCCAGGCCGCGATACTGATCGGGAACGGTCAGCGGCGGACGCTTGTAATTGGGCCCGACTTTGCAAGCGCGCGAGCGAGAGCAGCAACACGATGACCGAAGATGGTTTCGCCTTAGTCATGTGCCGGCTCCTTTGCCGCGGCCGGCGAGTGCTGGCGGCGTCGGCGTGCGTAGGCCGGGCATCCGGCTTCCTTCTTGCCTGCCCGACAGGCACAGGCCGAAGCGCTCGACCACATCGAACGAAACCGGGATGAAGAAGATGGCCAGCAAGGTTGCGGCCAGCATGCCGCCGATCACCACCGATCCCAGCACTTGTCGCGAGATGCCGCCGGCGCCGGTCGCCGTCCATAGCGGCACGCAGCCCAGGATGAAGGCGAAGGCGGTCATCAGGATGGGTCGCAAGCGCAGACTGCGCTCCGGTCAGCGAAGCCTCGAGCAGGGTTGCGCCCTTGTCGTACTCCATCTTGGCGAACTCGACGATCAGAATGGCATTCTTGGCCGACAGGCCGATCAGCATGACCAGACCGATCTGGGCGTAGACATCGTTGTCGAGCTTGCGGAAGTAGAGCGCGACAAAGGCGCCGAAGACCGCGATGGGTACGCCCAGCAGCACGCGAGAACGGCAGCGTCCAGCTCTCGTATTGCGCGGCCATGATCAGGAACACGACCACGAACTGACAGGCCGAAGATGATAGTTGGGGCTGACGCCCTGCGCGGCTTTTTGTTGCTGGTACGACATGCCGCTCCAGTCGTAGCCCATCTGCGTCGGCATGGTCTTCTTGAAGACATCTTCCAGCGCTGCCATGGCCTGGCCGGAGCTATAGCCGGGAGCGGCCGAGCCGTTGATCTGCACACACTGGTACAAATTTTGGCGCATGACAAACTCGGTGCCCGCTGCGCGTGTAGGTACTGGTCAACGTGCTCAGGGGAACCATTCCTCCCGTCGTGTTCCTCACGTAAAACTTGCCCAGATTGTTTACGTTGGTGCGGAAGGGACCGTCGGCTTGCACCCACACTTGCCACTGCAAGCCAAACTGGTTGAAGTAGTTCACCAGCGCGCCACCCATGAAGGCCTGCAGCGTCTGGTACACATTGCTCAGGTTCAATTGCTGGGTCAATACCTTTGCTTTGTCTACGTTGACGCCGACCTGAGGCACTCCGAAGAGAGCAGTGGTCATCACACCCGTAAGTTCGGGGCGCTTGCGAGCTTCGGCCATGAAGGCTTGCGCGTTCTTGGCCAGGAAATCGGTCCCGCTTCCCGATCGGTCCTCAAGAATGAAGGTGAATCCACCCGAAGTTCCTACACCCAGAATGGCAGGGGGCGGAAACGCAAAGGCAAGTCCGAGTTGACCTGCGAGAGCGCCCGCATAAGATGCAGCTTGATTCCGTCATAGCTGGTTTCGGGAGTCTTGCGATCTTCCCACGGCTTAAACGAGATAAAGAAAAACGAGCTGTAGGTGGTCTGGACTCCGCTGAGCAGGCTGTATCCCAGCACCGAGCTGACGTTTTCCACGCCCGGCGTGTCCATGATGATTTTTTCGACTTGCCTGGCCGCCTCGGAGGAACGCTGCAGGGAGGAGGCGTCAGGCAATTGCAGCGCTCCGAACACATAGCCTTGATCTTCGTCGGGCAGGAAGCTGCCGGGAACCTTCGAGCCGAAGAAGCCCGCTCCAACGCACCAAAATTCCGAGAAGGATGAAGGCAAAGCCGGCCTTGTGGATCAGGTGGCGGCAGACCCCGACGTAGCCGTCTGTCGCCCTGCCAAACATATTGTTGAACCAGCGGAAGAAAGCTGCCAACGGACCGCGGCCCTCTTTTTTCGGCCGCAATAACATCGCCGAGAGTGCTGGACTGAGCGACAGTGCGTTGAAGGCGGAGAACAGCACCGACACCGCGATGGTGATGGCGAACTGTTGGTAGAGCTGTCCGGTGATGCCGGGCACAAATGCCGTAGGGATGAACACCGCGGCGAGAATCAACGCGATGGCAACGACCGGGCCCGAGACCTCTTCCATCGCCAGCTGCGCAGCGTCGTGCGGGGTCATTCCCCCCTCGATGTGATGCTCCACGGCCTCGACCACGACGATTGCGTCGTCCACCACCAGTCCGATAGCCAGCACCAATCCGAAGAGCGACAGGGTGTTGATGGAAAATCCGAGAATCGGAAAAACGATGAAAGCGCCGACCAGAGAGACAGGAACAGCCAGCAGTGGAATCAGCGTGGCTCGCCATCCCTGAAGGAAGATGAAGACCACGAAAATCACCAGCGCCAAGGCCTCGATCAACGTCTTCTTGATCTCGTGGATACCGGCGGTGATGGCCAGCGTGGTGTCGAGTGGAATGCTGTAGGTCAGGTCTTGCGGGAAGCGGCCCTTGGCTTCCTCCATGAACTTGCGGACTTCGGCAGCGGTTTGCAGAGCGTTAGCGCCCGGCGTCAGATAAATACCAAGCAGCGCGGCAGGCTTGCCGTTGAAGCGTCCTCGAGGTTGTAGTTCTGCGCGCCCAATTCCAGACGCGCCACATCTTTCAGGCGCAGCACGCCGCCATCGGGGGTGGCGCGGATAATGATTTGCCCAAACTCTTCCGGGCTGGTCAAGCGTCCCGGAGCGCGGACGTTGTAAGTGAACTGCTGTCCCGGCGGAACGGGCGCTCCGCCAATCTGGCCCGCGGGATTGACTGCGTTCTGGGTCTGGATAGCGTTGATGATCTCGGGAACGGTCACACCGAGGTTCGCCAGCGTGTCGGGGTTGACCCAGGCGCGCATGGAATACTGGCCGGCGCCGAACACCGATACCGAAGCGATGCCCGGCAGACGGGTCAGGGCGTAGTTGAGATTGATGTAAGCGTAATTGGCCAGAAAGATGTTGTCGTAGGTCCCGTTGGGTGACGACAGCGCCAGCAGCATCAAGGGCGAGGAAGTTGACTGCTGCACGATGACGCCGGTGTTGATTACTGCGCTGGGCAACTGTGAGTTGGCCTGTCCCTGCCGCATCTGGGCCAGGATCTGGTCGGTATTGGCGTTGGTACCCAGGGCGAAGTCAACGGTGAGCGTCATGATGCCGTTGCTGGCGCTGGTGGAATACATGTAGTTCATGCCGGAGACGCCCGACATCTGCTGTTCGATAGGAGTGGCGACCGACTCGGCGACAGTCTGGGCATCGCCGCCGGGATAGGTTGCGATCACCTGGATCTGGGGATCGGCGATGTTGGGAAATTGCGCGGTCGGCAGGCTGAGCATGGCCACGACGCCGACGAGCACCATCAGGATGGAGATGCACATGGCGACGATCGGCCGATTGATAAAAAATTTCGCCATGGCTAGTTGCCCCCTGCCGGCGCAGCAGTAGGTACGTACGGCTTGGCGACCACCGGAATACCTGTCTTGGCCAGCTCCGGCGCTTGGGCCGCAAACAGCTGCACCTTCAGCAGTCCATCGACCACTACTTTTCGCCGGGTTTCAGCCCATCGGTAATGATCCAGTTGGTTCCGACGCGATCGCCCACTTTGACCGGACGGAAAAACGCCTTGTTTTCAGGAGTGACCACCAGACAGTTGGTACATCGATTGGACCTGCATGACTGCAGCTTGCGGTACCAGCAGCGCGCCCTTGTCTTACGCCGGTCTCAATCCGCACCCGTCCGAATCCGCCGGGCCGCAGCAGGCGCCCTGGTTCGGGAAACTCGCCGGCCAGCTGAATGGTTCCGGTCTGGGTGCCGACCTGGCGATTGACATAGATGAACCGTCCCTTCTGCGGGTAGGGCTGGTCGTTGGCCTGGATGTATTCCATGGGCGGCAGGCCAGCTTCTCGATGGGGACTTTGCCGCTGATCACCTCCGTTATTTTGGGAGCGATGTCGAAGAAACTGCTCTCGCTGATGTTGAAATAGGCCCAGATGGGATTGACCTGGGAAACCGTGGCCATCTTGGTCGCGGTGCCGACCAGGTCGCCCACCTGCGCACTCGAAACTCCGGCAATGCCATCGATGGGCGAATAGACTTTGGTCCACGCCAAGTTCAGCTCGGCATTGTCCAGAGCCGCTTTCTTGGCTTTCACTTGCGCCTCCCAGGAAGCCTGGTTGGCCACATCGTTGTCGAGCTGCTTTTGCGGGATGGCGCTTTGCGCTGCCAGCGGCGTATCGCGCAACACGTCGGCCTGGACTCTGTCCAAATTCGCCTGAGCGGCGGCCACGTCGGCCTTGGATTGATCGAGCGCCGCCTGGTATTGCCGCGGATCCAATTCGAACAGCAGCTGGCCCTTCCTCACGAAATAGCCGTTCTGATAATCCTGCCGCAGCAAATATCCCTGCACCTTGGGCGTGATTTCTGCGTTGACCGGGCCATTGAGTTGCGCGACCCACTCGACGTAGACAGGAACATCTTGCTGGAGAGGCTCGACGACGTTGACTTCCGGCGGGCCCGGCTTGGCGCTTCCTCCTTCTTTTCGCAAGCGGCCAGCAGCAGGGCCAAGGAACAATCCCGCGATCGTGGCATTACGGCAAACATGGGGTCGCGATAAAATGCGTCTTGATTGTCTAGTGCATCTGCCACCGTGATTCCGCGGCGACATTGGCAACTCAGTTCCGGATTTGCATTGACACACTCCTGCTCAGAGTTCGGCGAGATTAGGGCACAACGGTTTCTCTGCAAAGGTTTAGCTGTCTTTCTAGCCGAAACTTTGACGGATTGCTACTAGTATTTTTCGCAGTTGTCGACGAAGCGGATCGCCTGTAAAGTGCTAGGACACGTGTATCTTCCTTGAGTCTGCACTCCAGCCTCGAAAGTGAGCCTAACCAGTGAAGCATGTCGTCATCGTCGGCGGTGGTTTTGCCGGACTGAATTGCGCCCGCAAGCTGGCCGCGCATCCTGAGATCCGCATCACCCTAATCGACAAGAACAACTACCAGCAGTTCCAGCCGCTGCTTTACCAGGTTGCGGCCGGATTCCTGGCGCCCAGCAACGTCGCCTACAGCCTGCGAAACATCCTGGTCAACATCCCAACGTCGAGGTGAAGATGGCTGAGGTGGTCTCTGCCGATGTCGCCAGCGCGCACCGTAGTACGAAAACGGGTGAGACGTACCAGGGCGACTTCCTGGTATTGGCCGCGGGATCGCAGGCCAATTCTTCGGCACACCCGGCGCCGAAAGTACAGCTACCCCTCTATTCCCTGCATGACGCCGAGTTGCTGCGTTCGCGAATTCTGGCGGTCATGGAGGCTGCGGACCGCGACCCCTCGCTGGTGGCGAAAGGCGCGTTGAACTTTGTGCTGGTCGGCGCCGGCCCCACGGGCGCGGAAATGTCAGGCACGCTGGGAGACATGCTGCACCGGGCGCTGAAGGAGGAATATCCCAATCTGCCCCTCAATGAGGCGCGCATTTACGTAGTCGACATGGGACATTGCGTGCTGGGTGCGTTCTCTCCCAAAGCGCAAGCCTACGCCGCAAAAATGCTAGCTGAGCGCGGGGTGAAATCCACCTGGGCACGGCAGTCAAGGAAGTCGGGGATGGGCATGTGCTGCTCTCCGACGGAAGCCGAATTCCCACCCACACCGTCGTCTGGGCCGGGGCCTGCGCGCCTCGAGCTGTCGGCCAACCTGGGTTTGCGGCCCGGACACGGCGGCCGCATTGATGTGCAATCCGATCTCACGGTAGGGGCTTTCCCCAGGTGTACGCGCTGGGGGATTTCGCCAACATCATCGGCAGGATGGCAAGCCGCTGCCGCAACTGGCGTCGGTCGCCGAACAGGCCGGCAAATGGTGCGCCAAGAAATATCGCAGCCGAAATCGCCGGCAAGCCCAGAAAGCCCTTCGACTACCTCGACAAAGGCATCATGGCGATGATCGGCCGCAACGCTGCCGTCGCCGAAGTTGGCCTCATCGTCACGAACTGCAGGGAGCGATCGCCTTCGCCGCATGGATCGGGGTGCACGCGGCCCTTTTGACCACCACCCGCGCCCGGATGGAAGCTTTTGTGGAATGGGCTTGGGACTACTTCGCCGAGGTCAAGGGCGATCAGGTGCTCGACCGCTTCAGCCAGGCCGAAATAAACTGGAACGACGACGCAGAGTGCCAGCGCAGTTGCGGCGCCGAAGCGCAGCCGCAAGTCGGACTCCTGAGCCCGTTCCGCTGACGAAGCCATGCAGCCCCTCTATCAAGCCGTCCTGTTGTCATGGTCGGTCCCCCCAGCCGCAAGCTTTGCCCTGCCACTGACTGCGCTGGTCTATCTGCGCGGCTGGTTGCTGCTGAGACGCGCCGGAGTTCCCTACCTGCCGCTGTGGCGCGCGGTTAGTTTTCTGCTGGGAATGCTTTCGCTGTGGGTAGCGTTGGCCTCGCCGCTCGATACCTTCTCGGGATTTGTGCTCACCGCTCACATGGCGCAGCACATGATCCTGATGATGGTGGCGCCTCCGCTGATTCTGCTGGGGGCACCGCTCATCCCGTTGGTGCGAGGGATGCCGGTGTTTGCGGCCCGCGAGTTTGCCGGCCCATTTCTGAATTGGCGGGTCGCAATCGGGTCGGCAACTGGTTGACCAATCCCATTGTCGCCATGCTGCTGATGGGCGCAGCCATGTTTGCCTGGCACACGCCAAGCTTTATGAGCTGGCGCTGTCGTCCGGGTCGTGGCACGAATTCGAACATGCCTGCTTCTTCCTCACCTCGCTGATCTTCTGGTGGCCGGTGGTGCAGCCCTGGCCCAGCCACGCGCTGTGGCCGCGATGGGCGATGGTGCCGTACCTGCTGATCGCCGATCTGCAGAACACGGTGCTGTCGGCGATCCTGGTCTTCTCCGATCGCGTGATTTATCCGTCGTACGCGACCAAGCCCAGCCTGTTCGGATTCTCGCCGCTGCACGATCAGGCTGCCGCCGGCGCCATCATGTGGGTACTGGGATCGCTGGCCTATTTGATTCCGGCGGTCATTGTTGCCGTGCAATGCATGCAACGCCAGCGGGACCACGGTTCTGGTCGAGCTGGGTCGGCGAAGGCATGATTTGTCTGGAACGCCTCCTGGCCGCAGCGCAACGATTCTCACTGGCCAATCGTTGGCTGAAGCCGAAGCTCGGTGCAGCCAAAGTAGAGGCTTTGTGGTTCGTACTTTTGTTCGCGATCACTGGTCTGTCTTTGGCAACGCTGGCATCGCGCTCCTCCGATGACGATGATCAGGTCGTGCGACTGCAACAGCAGTCCGGCCCTTTTGCCATAACGGTATTTGCTCCGCCAGGAGATATTCCGGCCGGCACCACGACCCTGAACGTCCTGGTGCAGGACAGCCGGACGCAAGCCGTCTTAACTGACGAGACTGTGAACGTCATCGTCCGACCCACCTCTGGCGATTCGAAGTTAGCGCCGACACGGGCCAGTTCCAGCGACTCCGAAAACAAGCTGCTTCAGGCTGCCGAATTGAATCTGCCAACCGAAGGCGATTGGACTTTGAATCTTGCCGTGCAGCAGAACGCCGACCATGCCGAGTTCTCGTTACCAGTTCACGTTGTCAAAGCCGAGTCCGGCATGGGAAACCCGTGGCCGTATCTGGCATGGCTGGCATTTTCGGCGCTGCTGCTGGTTGGCTATCTTTTGCGCCATAGCCGAACCTACCCCGCAAAAGTCAGGCACGCTTCGGCGGAAGCCGCCCATGCCGGTAGTCGCGTAGATTTATCTTGAAATCATGGCGCTTGATGGTCTAATCATTCCTCAAAACCCGTAAGCAAACTGGAGAGCATGGATGGCTAGCATCAACAATCTTTCGTACAGCCCAAAAGGTCTTGCGCTGACGCAACAATTCGAAGGGCTGCGGCTGACGGCCTACCAGGATTCGGTTGGGATATGGACCATCGGCTACGGGCATACCGGCACGGATGTTCACCCCGCGTTGTCCATCACGCAGGAGCAGGCCACGGAGCTCTTAACGCAGGATGTGTCGAGCGCGGTTGCACACGTCAACCGCCTGGTAACGATCGAGCTAACCCAAAACCAGTTCGACGCGCTGGTAGATTTCGTCCTCAACGCGGGATGCGGGAACTTTGCCGCCTCAACCTTGTTACACAAGCTGAATGCCAACGATCTCCAGGGCGCTGCGGCCGAATTCTGCAAATGGTGTCATGCCGGAAAAATAGTCTTACCGGGACTATTGAAGCGTCGTCAAGCCGAGATGGCGTTGTTTCAAATGTTGGATGCGGACGCGGCAAGCAAACCCTAGACTATCAGCGAAGCAGAGACTCTTTAGCCGCGCTGAACGGCGTCCGCCCCGCCGCGGCGCTCAAGACGCCCCCGGCATCTTCCGCTCGCCCCTCAAAAACCTTCCCAGACCGAAAACCCGGTGTGTCGATTTCGTCCCCCAGCCGTTCGACGTCTAAATAGAGCGCGATTCAGGACGGCACACAGCGCCGTGAACCGGCTCTCACTCATCATCAGGAGATATAGCGATGCGAGTCATGGTAGTTGTCAAGGCCACGAAGGATTCGGAAGCAGGGGTAATGCCCAGCTGGGAACTGCTCACCGAAATGGGCAAGTTCAATGAAGAATTGGTGAAGAACGGAATCATGTTGGCCGGCGAAGGCCTGAAAGCCAGCTCTCAAGGCAAGCGCGTGAAGTTTTCCGGCTCCAACCGCACCGTAGTCGACGGTCCGTTTGCCGAAGCCAAGGAACTGATCGCGGGCTTCTGGCTTTGGCAAGTTCGCTCCATGGAAGAAGCTGTCGAGTGGGTCAAGCGCTGCCCTAATCCCGGTTGCCCGGATTCGGAGATCGAAATTCGCCCCGTGTTCGAAGCCGAGGACTTCGGCCCTGCGCTCACGCCCGAGTTTCGCGAGGACGAGCGGCGCCGGCGCGATTCCAGCGCAAAGCGAGCTTAAGCGGGGCAGCCAGGTTTCGTGGGAAAAAAACCTGAGCTTGTCGATTTGGAAGGTCAACATTCGTCGTAAGAGTAGAGCCGGGATTTGCACTTCCAGTAAAGCCCGACGAATTCAAGTTAGAACGAAAAATACAACTCATGAGAGAGGTCTAAACATGCGATACATGATGATCGTAAAGACGAAGGAAGGGGCGGGTATGCCGCCCAAAGAGTTGATGGAAGCGATTGCGAAGGTCAGCGAAGAGGCGACCAAGTCGGGCACAATGCTCGGCAGCGGCGGCCTTCGCCCCACCTCAGAGGGACTTCGCGTGCGCCTTGCCGACGGGAAGATCACCGTCATCGATGGTCCCTTCACCGAAGGCAAAGAGGTCATCGGCGGATTCGCGCAGTTTGAGCTGAAGTCGAAGGAAGAGGCGCTGGAAGGCGCGAAGTACTTCATGGAACTCCACAAGCAGCATTGGCCCGGATGGGAGGGTGAGACCGAAGTTCGTCCCATGTACGAGGCCGGCGAATTCCCTTGTAAGCCGTAGTTGCGACTGTGGCTAAATGCGCGAGGAGCGGAATATCCCGCTCCGAAGCGTTTTCGAGCCTGACCGCTCCACCGATTTGTCATACGAGCAGGCTTCGAGCCTGCGAGCGATTAGCTTTCGTCCCAACAGCGAAAACTGATCTCCCGCGCCAGAAATTGTGACGCTCGTCATGACAAGTCAATTCTTCCAACTCATATGCTTGCGTTCGAGGCGCGAATGATGATGTGATCGGTACCTGTGTCCGGTACCGATACTCATCTGGCGATCGAAGCAGTCTGGAAGATGGAAGCGCCGAAGCTCATCGCGGCGCTGGCGCGATATGTTCATGACATAGGGATCGCCGAAGACCTGGCTCAAGACGCGCTGGTCGCCGCGATGGAACAATGGCCGACGTCGGGTGTCCCGAACAATCCTGGCGCATGGCTGATGACCGCAGCCAAGCGCCGCGCCATCGATTTTTTCCGACGCAATAAGCTGCTGGACCGCAAACATGAGGAACTGGGCCGCGATCTCGAGCTCCAACAGCAATTATCGCGCGGCGAACTTGAGGCTGCGATGGATGACGATATCGGTGACGATCTGCTGCGCCTCATCTTCACCGCCTGCCATCCCGTGCTCTCGACCGAAGCCCGCATTGCCCTGACGTTACGCCTGCTGGGCGGTCTGACCACGGACGAAATCGCGCGCGCCTATCTCGCGCCCGAACCTACCATCGCGCAACGTATCGTCCGGGCCAAGCGAACGCTGTCGGAGGCAAATGTTCCCTTCGAGGTGCCTTCCGGGGCGGAGTTGGCCGAGCGTTTGTCGTCGGTGCTGCAGGTTATCTACCTGATCTTTAACGAGGGCTATTCAGCTACCGCCGGAGAAGATTGGCTGCGGCCGGCCCTGTGCGAAGAAGCGCTGCGCTTGGGACGCGTTCTGGCTGAGTTGGTGCCGCGCGAATCTGAAGTGCACGGTCTGGTGGCACTGATGGAAATCCAGGCATCACGCTCGCGGGCGCGCGTGGGACCAACGGGCGAACCGATTCTTCTGCTGGAGCAGAACCGCGCGCAGTGGGACCAGCTTTTGATCCGCCGCGGGCTGACGGCTCTGGATCGCGCGAGTTCTCTGGGGCGCGCGCCAGGGTCTTATCTGATGCAGGCAGAGATAGCCGCTTGTCACGCGCGGGCCCGCACGGCCGAGCAAACGGATTGGCGCAGGATTGCCACGCTTTACGGGGAACTTGCCGAACATGGCGCCATCGCCGATCGTGGAGTTGAATCGCGCGGTGGCTGTCGGCATGGCTGACGGACCCGCGGCTGGGTTGGCATTGGTCGACAGCTTGATGGACGAGCCTTCGCTCAAGCGCTATCACCTGTTGCCCAGCGTGCGAGGCGATTTTCTGAAGAAGCTTGGCCGCCTGCAGAGGCGCGGGTCGAGTTCGAACGCGCAGCATCGCTCACCCGTAACATTCGCGAGCGCGAGTTGTTGCTGCGCCGAGTGAGGGAGTGCGACCAACCATTTGACGCAATAGCGGTGAATGTCCCAGGGCGCACGATGATATATGTGGTTCGCGATGCAAAGGCGCCATCCGGAGCAAAAGAAAGCGCGGAAACCAACCGGTCTCCGCGCCATTACCTCGATCCAATTTTCGGATGTGCCGTCCCTAAGGGACTCAAGAAAGTTAGGCGGGAACGGCGCAGCTAAAGCTGCGCCCCTTCAAAACCAGCGAGCACCACACCATTGTCCCCACTCAAAAACTGATGGCTGAAAGCTGATGGCTGACAGCTATAGCTGACAGCTCTCTACAACGACCCCATGTTCGACAGGAACTCGCCGTTCGAGCGCGCTTTGCCGAGCTTATCGATCAGCAACTCCATCGCTTCTACCGGCGACAGCGGGTTCAGAATCTTGCGCAGCACCCAGATGCGCGCCAGATCTTCCTTGGGGATCAGCAACTCTTCTTTACGCGTGCCCGAGCGCTGAATGTCGATGGCCGGGAACGTGCGCTTGTCGACCAGTTTGCGGTCGAGAATGATTTCCATGTTGCCGGTGCCCTTGAATTCTTCGAAGATCACGTCGTCCATGCGTGATCCGGTTTCGATCAGCGCAGTGGCAATGATGGTCAGCGAGCCGCCTTCTTCGATATTGCGGGCTGCGCCGAAGAATCGTTTCGGCCGCTGCAACGCGTTGGAATCCACGCCGCCGGAGAGCACTTTGCCTGACGGCGGAACGATGGTGTTATAAGCGCGCGCCAGACGAGTGATTGAATCGAGCAGGATGACGACATCGCGCTTGTGCTCGACCAGGCGCTTGGCCTTTTCGATCACCATCTCCGCCACTTGGACGTGACGTGCGGCGGGCTCGTCGAAGGTCGACGAAATGACTTCGCCCTTCACCGAACGCTGCATGTCCGTAACTTCTTCCGGACGCTCGTCGATGAGCAGCACAATCAATACGATTTCGGGATGATTGGTGGTGATGGAGTTGGCCAGGTTCTGCAACAGCATGGTCTTGCCGGTACGGGGCGGAGCGACGATCAGGCCGCGCTGTCCCTTGCCTACCGGCGTCAACAGATCCATGACCCGGGCGCTGATGTTTTCGCGAACCGTCTCCAGCTTGATCCGCTCCTGCGGATACAGCGGAGTGAGGTTGTCGAAGAGGATTTTGTTGCGTGCTTCTTCCGGCGACTCAAAGTTGACGGCTTCGATTTTGACCAGCGCGAAATATTTTTCGCCTTCATGCGGAGGACGTACCTGGCCGCTGATGGTGTCGCCGGTCTTTAAGTCGAACTTGCGAATCTGCGAGGGGGAAACGTAAATGTCATCCGGGCCGGGCAGGTAGTTGTAGTCGGGCGAGCGAAGAAAACCGTAACCATCAGGCAGGATTTCCAGCACGCCTTCGGCGAAGATGTGGCCTTCTTTTTCGCTTTGAGCTTGCAGGATCTTGAAGATGAGGTCCTGCTTGCGCAGGCCGCTGGCGCCGGGTAGCTCGAGAGACCGAGCTATGCGGGTCAACTCGGTGATGTTCTTTTCTTTTAGTTCTGAGATTGTCATGTTCACCTACGAGGGATTTTGCAGAAGGGCGGGCCGGAGGAACTTACGGGGGGAGCGCCAAAGGCGCGGCGCGCTTACGCTGCGCGCCGCTGCGCTTCGGTAGCTGTCTCCGATTCAACCATGACGAAACGCCGATCCGCGTCGGCAATGCGGTGCAGCACGTCGTTCGTCGTGTCCTGAATACGAGTATTAGGCTTGTGGAACTTCCGCGTCGCCTTGGAAGCCAACTGACACAACGTGTAGCGATTGCGGAGCGTGTGTACCGCTTCGAAAACTAGTTCAGAACGCATCGATTATATCTCTCCTTGATTTATGAATGAGTGTTCCAGAGCCCGCCAGAATGGAACTTAAACTCCTGGCAAATGAATACAGGCGAAGGGAACCTACTACAACACAGCCGCGACAGGAGTTCTCTTTCTTGGATGTCACGATGCTGGAATTGGTTCGGTATTTTTTCGTCTGTCCTTCACGGCTCCGCAAGCACGGAAAACCGCCTCTAAACAACAACTTACCTATTTCTTCATCCGTTATTCCGGCCAAAAATGCCGCGTCGGGGACTGCCTTCCTGATTCCCTGATGGTGGCTTTCAGTGGGGGCCGTTTCGGGGCAGGACGTCTTGGACGGTACCTTACAGGATGACGCCTTGGGCAAAAACAGTAAGTTAGACGTCCCAGACCGCACAGTCAAGGAAAATCGTTCCCCGAACCACTTACGTAACGCTTATTTACAACCATCGGTTCTTACGGCTCTGGCTTAGACGCGCCATCGTCGAAAATGTTGCAAATCGTTCATAACCCATAATTCGTCAGCTAGTTGCGCCTTGGGAAACGACGATTTTCCTCAGCCGCTCCGAGGCTCAGACTAGCCCCAAAGTGGCTGGTAATCTGCCTCGGTGGCCGGACAGCCCTGTTTATGCCCAGAAAGTCCGATCCAGAGTGCGGTATTGGATGGCTTCGGCGATATGGCCCGGTTCTATAACTTCGCTCCCCGTGAGGTCGGCTATCGGTACGCGCGACCTTCAGGATACGGTCGTGGGCCCGCGCGCTCAGGCCCTGTTTCACCATGGCCCGCTCCAGCAGGTGTTCGGAATCCGTAGCTAGCTCGCAGTATTTTCTGATCTCCTGCGAGCCCATCTGTGCATTAGCGTAGATGCGATGCCTTTCCGCGCTGAACCGCTGAAGTTGTACCTCCCGCGCCGCAATCACTCGCGTGCGGATATCGCCCGAACTCTCCGGCAGCGCTCCCCCTCCGCGCAGCTCGCGATAGTTCACCGAGGGCACATCGATATGAATGTCGATACGATCCAACAGCGGCCCGGAAATCTTCGACAGATAGCGCTGGATCATCATGGGGCTGCAATGGCATTCGCGGGTGCGGTCGTTGTAGTAACCACACGGGCACGGATTCATTGCCGCAACAAGCATGAAGCGCGCCGGAAAGGTGAGCGACATCGCCGCTCGGGCGATCGTTACGGTGCCGTCCTCCAGGGGCTGGCGCATGACCTCCAGAACATTGCGTGGAAACTCCGGCAGTTCGTCGAGAAAAAGAACGCCATTGTGCGCCAGGGAAACTTCTCCGGGACGCGGGATCATGCCGCCACCAATCAGTCCGGCGTCGGAGATGGTATGGTGCGGCGAGCGAAACGGTCGCGTCCCGACCAAGCCGCTGGCGGTATCCAGCACGCCAGCCACGCTGTGAATCTTGGTGGTCTCCAGTGCTTCCTCGAAGGTCAGCGGCGGCAGAATCGTGGCCATGCGCTTGGCCAGCATGGTCTTGCCGGATCCGGGCGGACCAATCATGAGCAGGTTGTGACCGCCCGCTGCGGCAATCTCGATGGCACGTTTGGCCGTCTGCTGTCCGCGTACGTCGCGAAAGTCGACGGCGAAATCCTGCGACGTCTCCAGCAGCGCCCGGGTGTCAATCTTGACTGGCTGGATACCATTGCCGGTGTTCAGCAGCTGCACCACCTCGATCAGCGAATGCACCGGGTAGACGTCGACACCCTCCACCAGGGCAGCCTCGCGCGCGTTGACCTCGGGAACAATCAGCTTGCGGATGTTGTTGCTGCGCGCCATCACGGCTATCGGCAGCGCGCCACGGACGCCGCGCAGGCCTCCATCCAGCGAAAGCTCGCCCACAAATAGCGCGTCAGCAGGTGGCTTGTTGTTCAGGCCGCCGTAGGCACCCAGAATGCCCAGGGCCATCGGCAGATCGAAGCCTGAGCCTTCTTTGCGAATGTCGGCGGGCGCCAGATTAATGGTGGTGATGGTTGGAGGAATGTCGTAGCCACTGTTCTTCAGCGCTGCGCGGATACGCTCGCGGCTCTCTCGCACCGTTGCGTCAGGCAGACCAACGGTGGTGAAAGTGTCCTTTTCGGCTTTGATCGCAGCAATGTCTACCTCGACTTCAATGAGGTTGGCATCGATGCCGTAAACGGCAGCGCTTAGCGTTTTGTAGAGCATGCAAGGGAGTGCACGCCTACCACAGAGAATACGAATATCAGATATTGCGGCCGAAGCTCGGTGTGACCGGCAGCACGTCGCGAGGTGACGCTGATTTGCGATAGCTATGCTGTTTGCGGAATGAAAGGCGGTGGATCGCAAAGAAAACAGGCGGAATTCTGTCCGGAAGCGCAGCGCCCAGTTGCACATCCGATGCCGTCAGGCCAAGAATTCCGCCATCCCTTTGAGGCGCCAGAGCTGTCGAGGAGGAGTGTGAAGACACCCTTGACTCTGTCGCCTTCCCTTGCCCCGAATTGACGGGGCGGGTGATCCCAATGCGGCGATTGTTACACCCTTGTAACCGGGGGCCAATACCCCGTATGCCGTAGGGCTTGTACAACTTCCGTTGTAATCGTTCCGGCAAAGCGAATCTCTTGCGGAACGAGCTGACCTCCGTTGCCAGGAGCGCCCTTGCTTGGAAGGTCTAGTAGTCAGCCTTTCCCTCAGCGGCTTTTGCCGCCGGCTTGAAGCCGGCTCGGGTCGATAAATTAACCCTTAGACGCTGGCCTGAAGACCAGCCCTACCCGAACACAACAGCAGCGGAAGTTTTTTCCATAAACTGTGAAGCCGCGTCTCTTCAAAGCCAGCTTGATCAGCGTTCCCCTTCAAAGCCACGACTTGACCAGAGTTTCCTGCCGGGGTTTATCAGCGTTTCCCTAACTCCATTTATCCGACGCTGACCGCTGCCTTGGCCACGCGCACGGTTACGGGGTGCGAGCTGTCCTGCGCATCGACCACTGCAATCGTGCTCATGTTGACGATGTCTTCCACTTCGACGCCGCGCTGAAGCAGGTGTACCGGTTTCGCCATACCTGCCAGGATCGGGCCAACCGTTTCCGCGCCTCCAATCGAGCCCAGAAGCTTGCAGGCGATGTTGCACGACTGCAGATCGGGGAAAACCAGCACATTGGCTCCGCCCTTCAAAGCTGAGAACGGGAATGCCGCTTCCAGCTTCTTGGCACTCACGGCGACGTTGCCCTGCACTTCGCCGTCGATGATGAGAGACGGATCGGCATAGCGGGCAAGTTCGGCGGCGCGCCGCATCTTGTCGCACAGCGGGTGCTTGGTGCTGCCAAAGCTGGAGAATGAAAGCATCGCGACCCGGGGAGTAACTTCGAAGCGGCGTGCTTCCTGCGCGGCACAGAGAGCAATCTCCGCCAGATCTTCTGCCGTCGGCTCGATGTTGACCGTGGCATCGGCCAGGAAGTACAGGTCGCCCTTGCGAGTGATGACCAGATATACGCCGGATACCTTGTGGATGCCTTCGCGTACGCCGATTACCTGCAATGCAGGACGGATCGTATCGGGATAGTTCTGGGTGACGCCGGAGATGATGGCATCGGCGTCGCCCATGCGGACCATCATCGATCCGAAGATGTTGCGATCGTTCATCAGCTCGTCGGCTGCTCCCAGGGTTACACCACGACGCTGCCGCAGGCGATACAGTTCATTCACGTAATCCTGCCGGCGGGGCGCGGTTTCGGGCTCGACAATGGTCGCCCCGGTGAGATCCAGTCCCAACTCTGCGGCGGCACGCTGGATTTCATTGCTGCGGCCCAGCAATATCGGAATCGCAATCTTCTCTTCGATCAGAACGTGGCAGGCCCGCAGGATCTTCTGGTGATTGCCCTCGGGGAAAACCACTCGCTTAGGATTCGCCTGGGCTTTGTGGATCATCAGGCGCATCAGTTCGTGTGCTCTGCCCAGACGCTTCTCCAGTTGCTCGCGATACTCCGCGATGTCTACCGGATTCCGTGCGACGCCTGTGTCCATGGCGGACTTGGCGACCGCCGCGGCTTCCCACACCAGAACACGCGGATCGAACGGCTTCGGAATGATGTAGTCCACGCCGAACTTCAAGGTCTCAACGCCATAGGCGCGGCAAACCGAGTCGGGCACGTCTTCCTTGGCCAGCGCCGCGAGCGCGTAGGTGGCCGCGAGCTTCATCTCTTCGTTGATCGTGGTTGCGTGCACATCGAGTGCGCCGCGGAAGATGAAGGGGAAGCCAAGCACGTTGTTGACCTGGTTCGGATAATCCGAACGCCCGGTGGCCATGATGATGTCGTCGCGAACCGCGCGGGCTTCGTCATAGGTAATCTCGGGATCGGGATTCGCCATGGCGAAGACAACCGGCCTCGGGGCGAGTGAGGCGATCATTGCTGACGTGAATGCTCCCTTCTTCGATAGTCCCAGCAGAACGTCGGCGCCATTCGCGGCGTCGGCCAGGGTGCGCATCGTGGTCTCTTTCGCGAAGCGGTCCTTATAGGGATTCATTCCCTCTTTGCGGCCTTTGTAGATAACGCCCTTGGTGTCGACCAGAGTGATGTTCTCGCGCTTCACACCCAGGCTGACGTAGTGCTCAGCGCACGCGATGCCCGACGCTCCCGCGCCATTGACCACAACCTTGATCTGGTCCATACGCTTGCCGGTCAACTCCACGGCATTGACCAGCGCCGCACCCGAAATAATTGCCGTTCCGTGCTGATCATCGTGGAAGACGGGAATCTTCATCGTCTTCTTCTAGCGTTTCTTCGATGTAGAAGCACTCCGGCGCCTTGATGTCTTCCAGGTTGATTCCGCCAAAAGTGGGTTCAAGCAGCTGGCAGGCCTTGATGATCTCGTCGGGATTCTTGGTGTCGAGCTCGATATCGAACACATCGATGTCGGCAAATCTTTTGAACAAGACGCCTTTGCCTTCCATCACCGGCTTGCCGGCCAAAGCGCCGATATCGCCAAGTCCAAGCACGGCCGTTCCGTTGGTGACCACAGCCACCAGATTGCCTTTGGCGGTGTACTTGTATGCATCCTGCGGGTTCTTTTCGATCTCAAGGCAAGGATCGGCAACGCCCGGCGTGTAGGCAAGGCTCAGATCGCGTTGGGTAAGACAAGGTTTCGTGGAAACGACTTCCACCTTACCCGGCCGCGTCCCCTGGTGGTAGTCGAGTGCGTCCTGCTTTGTAATTGCCATAATTTTCTCCAAAGTGACTGAACTTGGGTGCGTGTTCAACAGGCGCGCGGTTACGGCCGTGGCGACTCAGAAACCAAGCAGCGGACAGTAAACTCATTGAGGCAACGCGCTTCCGTGCCAGAGCACGCGAATGGGAGCGGATAGAACGGCTCCTGACTTCGAGCATCGTCTTTCGTGCAGGGGACGACTAGTGTAAGAGTCACAACCACTTGTGAGGCGGGTCACTTTAGAGCAGCGGATGGTGGATCGTGGGTCGTGGATGGCCCAGAGATCGAGATCTATTGAGGAGGATGGGTTGGGGATTCGGGTTCGGGGTCAGCGGCGTAAGACCGGCTCCGCACTATCCCCTGATCAGCAGTCCTACGATGCTGGCGGACATCAGGTTTGCCAGGGTGCCGGCGATCATTGCCTTGAATCCCAATTGCGCCAAATCTTTCCGGCGAGTCGGAGCCAGGCTGCTGAGCCCGCCAATCACGATGCCGATAGAGCCGAAGTTGGCGAAGCCGCAGAGCGCAAACGTCGCGATGGTGAAGGAGCGCGGATCGAGCGACGCCTTCTGGCCGGTAAGCATGGTGTAGGCCACCAGTTCGTTCAGCACCATGCGGGTGCCCAGCAGGTTGCCGATGGAAAGACAGTCGCGCCAGGGAATGCCGATCAGCCAAGCCACGGGCGCGAAGATCACGCCGAAGATGCTCTCCAGCTTCGACGGGAACCAGCGAAAGCCATGCGCGGCAAGTAAGTTGTGCGTGCCTCCCAGCAGGCCATCAACCAAGGCGATGATGGCGAGGAACGAGATCAGCATTGCTGCCACATTCAATGCGAGGAACAGACCATCGGTTGTGCCCTTGGTGGCGGCATCCAGAACGTTACTGGGACGCTCTTCGAATTCCGACACATTGATGTTCACATCGCCGGCGGTCAGCGGCTTTTCGGTTTCCGGCACCAGCATCTTGGCGATCAGGATCGTTCCGGGCGCGGTCATGATCACCGCTCCCAGCAGATGTCGCGCCTCGATGCCCAGCAGAATGTAGGCGCCGAGCATCGCACCCGGAGACATGTGCCATGCCGCTGGTCATGATGGTCATCAGCTCGGAGCGCGTCACCTTAGGCAGGAACGGACGAATCGTCAGCGGCGCTTCGGTGATGCCCATGAAGATTGAGGCAGCGACATTGAGCGACTCGACGCCGCTGGCGCCCATCAAGCGCATCATCACCTTCGCCAGTCTGCCGGATGATGAACTGCATCACGCCGTAGTAGTACAGAATGGCGAAGAACGCCGCGATGAAGATGATGATGGGTAATACCTGAAACGCAAACACTACGCCAAACTTCGACATCTTGGCGCCAAACTCGCCGAAGACAAATTGCGATCCTGCAAACGAATAGCTCAACAGCTTGTCGACCGCATCACCCGCCGCGGTCATCACGCGAACCCCGAAGCTCACCCGCAGCACCAGCACCGCAAAGACAAATTGGAGCACGAGCCCAACGAGAATTGTACGCGGACGAATGGCCTTGCGATCAGTGGAGAAGAGGAAACAGAAAAGCAGAATCGCGAGAATACCCAGCACGCCGGTCAGACGCGCCATGAAGGCTCCCGGAAGGTCGCAGCAACCTGCATCCCGTCACATGCCGTAGAGGTCGGCATCGGTCAGCTTTCCGGGGCGCCCATTTCGCGCATGATTTGCACGCTGGCGCTGGTACCGATGCGATTGGCGCCGGCATCCACCATTTCGAGCAGGTGAGCCGCAGTGCGAATGCCACCGGCCGCCTTCACCCCAATCGCCAAACCAACCACGCCGCGCATCAGACGCGATATCAGAGGCGGTCGCGCCGGAATCGGCGAGCCCGCTGGAAGTCTTCACGAAGTCAGCTCCGGCTTCGGCGGCCAAGGCGCAAGCCAGAATCTTTTCTTCCGGGCTAAGCAGCGCATTCTCCAGGATGACCTTCAGCAGCCCACCGTGACTGTGGGCCAGATGTCCCAGGCTGCGCATCTCGGTCTGCACCAGTATGCGGTCGCCCGACTTCAGCGCTCCGATGTTCATCACCATGTCGAGCTCATGCGCGCCTTGCCGCAGAGCGTTCTCGGCCTCCACCAGCTTGGTGACCGTCAAGGACGCGCCCAGCGGAAATCCGACCACCGTGCCCACCTTCACCGACGTTCCACGCAGTTGCGCCGCCGCCAGAGCCACGTTCGCAGGGTTAACCATGACCGCATGGAATCCATAGCGGCTGGCCTCCTGGCACAACGCGATGATCTGGTTACGGGTAGCGTCTGGCTTGAGAAGGGTGTGCTCGATGAGTTTAGCTGCGCTCTGCCAATCGCTCACAGCAAGAGCGGCCACTCCGGCGACAACAGGAGAGTAAACAGACATAGCCAAGTCAGATTCTATGCCAACTACGATTCCACCACACAAATATCTGGCAGATTACGATAACGCTCGGCAAAGTCAAGCCCATATCCCACTACAAAGTGATCAGGAACCTCAAAACCAACATAGTCTCCAGTTAGTGGTTGGATGCGGCGCGAGGTTTTGTCCAATAGCGCGGCAATCTTCAACGACTTGGGCTGATGGTCCTGAAGCAGCCCGCGGAGATGAGTGAGCGTCACTCCGGTATCCAGGATATCTTCCACCAGGATAACGTTCTTGCCTTCCATCCGTTGATCCACATCTTTGATCAGCCGCACTTCCCCGCTGTGTTCTTTGGAATTGCCGTAGCTGGACACAGCGATAAAGTCGAAGCTCACGTCCAACTTGATCTCGCGTGCAAGGTCGGCTAGAAATACCGTCGCTCCTTTGAGCACGCCGATTAGCACCACCGGCTCGCCTGCGAAGTCAGCCGTGATACGAGCGCCAAGTTCAGCCACTTTGGCTGCTATCTGCTGGCGCGTGATCAGGACGGTAAGTTTGTCGGCCACAAGTCTTCCAAAGAACCTCGAACAATCTGAACACGTAATGCTGCAGCGAAAAACATGCCGGCTGACAGACAACTTATCAAGGTACAAGCTCTGCCGCTGACGAGGACACTACATAGACCGGAACGCTCCACTCGCTAGTCAGATTCGACTTGCCGCAATCCAGACACCGCGTAGTGGCATACTGCGCGTGGCAATGCGGGCAGCTAAAGTGCGTCTCGAAGGTATCGAACGCCTGCCTGCACTGTCCGCACATCCAGAAGCTGCCCAATGGTGGCTCTGCCTTGCACCACGGGCAGGCATAGCCGTGACGCCGCGGTAGCTTGGCAAAACGCAACAATAGCAGCGCCTGCTTCAGCCCTCCCCAGCAATTGAACAGGATGAACGCCGAGAGTATCGCAAACCACAGCGAGCCCATCTTCCAGGCCGCAAAGATCAATCCCGCTACCCCGATGAAGCCGACGATGGTAGCTGTCATCAGGCTGCGCGCCCGTCCCATAAAGAACCAGAGCAGGGAGCGCAGGATCTGGCCGCCATCCAATGGATAGACCGGCAAAATATTAAAAGCCAGCAAGACGATGTCGATGAATAGGACGGCGTGCAGCAGAGCGTCGAGGTTGGGCATGGTCTCAGCCCATCCGGATACGTTGCTCACTCCGACCAACACCCATAAGACCGGAATCAGAGCAACGTTAACCAGGGGCCCGGCAGCGATGCTCCACAGGGTTGCTCCCGGACGAGGGGGCGGATCCACGTAAGCGACTCCGCCCAACGGCCAGAGCACGATCTGGTTCGAACTGCCGCCTACCTGCCGGCAGGCCAGGGCGTGTCCAAACTCGTGCAGCAGGACGATGACAAAAAGCGCAAGATATTCCAGGACGTTCCAGCCGACAAACGTGTATCGGCCGGCGCGGGCATTGATTTCGAAGACTGCCACCAGAAACCAGGACCAATGCAGAAATACGTCGATGCCTTTAAAGCGGAAGAGGCGAATCGATCCTTGGCGGCCAGTGGGCATGAACGAAGTTTATAGCAATTCTCTATGCAGCTTATTAGATGTCGGAAAACGCCACAGGAATCACAGTCAGGCGGCGCCCCACGAATCCGGCTTGCCTTTACTCTCATCCATTACAACACCACCTTCTTCCAACTCATAAGCAACGTTCAACAGATTCGTAAAAGATTGGAGAACCATGAGCACATTACATACCAGCGCACTAGCAACCACGTTCAAAATTGGCGGCGATATGGAAGTAAATCGCCTGGGATACGGCGCAATGCGCCTGACCGGCGAAGGCATCTGGGGCGAACCCAAGGATCGCGAAGAAGCGAAACGCGTCATCAAAGCAGCCGTTGACCATGGCGTGAACTTTGTCGACACGGCGGACTCTTACGGCCCAGCGGTAAGCGAACCCATCATCGGCGAAGCCCTGGGGACACGCCACAAAAACGTCATCGTGGCCACCAAGGCAGGGCTTGACACGTCAGGGCCCTAACGAATGGCTGCCGGTGGGACGGCCGGAGTACCTGGTGCAGCAGATCGAGATGAGCTTGCGCTATCTGAAGACTGACACCATCGACCTCTGGCAATTGCACCGCATCGATCCTAAAGTCCCGGTGGAAGAGTCGCTGGAGCCGATCGTGAAACTTCAGAAAGAGGGCAAGATCCGGCACGTTGGGCTTAGCGAAGTGAAACCCCAGGAAATCGATCGCGCCCGCAAAGTGATCAAAATCGTCAGCGTACAAAACCAGTACAACGTCTCCGACCGGCAGCATGAAGATGCTCTGGAGTATTGCGAGAAGCACGGGCTGGCTTTCATCCCCTGGTTCCCGGTGGCGTCCGGCAAACTGGCACAACCGGGCGGCAAACTGGATGGAATCGCGAAACGCCATGGCGCTACCGTCGCCCAAATCTCTCTGGCCTGGTTGCTGCATCGCAGTCCGGTCATGTTGCCCATCCCGGGCACGTCTTCGGTCAAGCACCTGGAAGAGAACTTGAAGGCTGCACATCTTTCGCTGTCGGACGAAGAAATGAAGGAAATCGAAGCCGCGGCAAAGTAACATCACGCATACGCCGTACGATCAGGGCCGCCCCCGCCGGGCGGCTCTTTCTTTTTGGCCAACCCCTCGACCATTGCCGGTCCTCGCACTTCGCACGTAACAAAATGTGTGCTTCGCCAGAACGCGCTGCTATGATCGTGCGCGTTCCGGGAACTCTCCATCCGGCCGGGGACTTTCATGACTCGTTGCCTGCGCTGCCTTGTCTTCTCTCTCACGCTTGCGATTTGTCTTACGCCGTTCTCGTCAGCGAAAACCCCGGCGCGCTCGTCCGACTCCGCCGAAGCTCGCACGGAAAAATACTTTGAAAGCATTCGCGGCAATCCCAATCTGCTGCTGGCGTTCTTGCGGGAGATGCCAAAGGGCGGCGATCTGCACAACCACCTGACCGGTGGTGTCTATGCCGAATCGTTCATTCAGTGGGCGGCCGAAGCCGGCGACTGCGTCGATCCCAAGACCCTGGACTTGAGCGCCGGGCCATGCAACGATCCCCTGCTGCCGGTTGCCAACGGCTTCTCCGATCCCGGGCTCTATGCCGACATGATCGACGCGTTTTCCATGCGCAATTGGCAGTACTCGGGTCAATCTGGGCACGATCATTTTTTCGACACCTTCGGCAAGTACTACCAGGCCACGCAAGGCACCACCGGCAACATGCTGGCCGAAGCTGCCGAGCGCGCCGGCTCGCAACACGAGGTGTATCAGGAGCTGACGTATCCGCCGGCCGGCAGAGAGTTGGACGAACTGGCTAAGTCTGAAGGGTGGGATGACGATTTTGCCCGCATGCAGCAAAAGCTGATGGCCAACGGCTTACCGCAAGTTCTGGCCAATGCCAGCCAGCATCTTCGTGCTGCTGAAGCCGAACGGGACAGCATCCTACATTGTGGTACTCCCACAGCCGATGCCGGTTGCGCGGTTGTGCAGCGCTATCTCTACCAGGTGGCCCGCGGGCGCGCCAAAGAGTTGGTCTTCGCCGAGATACTCGCCGGCTTTCTGATGGCCGGGGCAGAGCCTTCTCTGGTCACGCCCGATTCTCACATGCTGGGCTTGAATCTGGTGATGCCCGAAGACTGGTATGTGCCGATGAGAGACTTCTCTCTCCACATGCGGATGCTGGATTACCTGCACCGGCGTTATCCCAAAGTACACATTTCGCTGCACGCGGGGGAGCTGGCGGAAGGACTGGTGCCGCCCGAGGGACTGCGCTTTCACATACGCGATTCGATTGAGATAGGCCATGCCGAACGCATCGGACATGGCGTGGACGTGATGAATGAACGGGATCCTGAGCAACTGCTGGGCGAAATGGCAAAACGCAAGGTGATGGTCGAAATCTGCCTGACCAGCAACGCGGTGATTCTTAGTGTCAGCGGGCCGCAACATCCGCTGGGCGAGTATATCCGCGCCGGAGTTCCGGTCGCACTGGCTACCGACGATGAAGGTGTGGCGCGCTCCGACATGACGCACGAATACCTGCGCGGCGCCGAGGACCAGAAGCTGAGTTATGCGCAACTGAAGAAAATGGCCCGTACCAGCCTGGAATACGCATTTCTGCCAGGCAAAAGTTTGTGGCGCGACGGCCAAACTTTCGTTGTCGTCAGCCAGTGCTCGAAAGATGTTTCGAATGTAAAGCCACCGTCGACCCAATGCCAGACGTTCCTCGGCGCCAGCGATAAAGCGCGACTCCAGTGGAAGCTCGAACAGCAGTTCCGTGGATTCGAAGCGCGGCAGTGGGGCTTGACTGGTCACGCAGCAATTGCGGGCCAGTAACGCTTGGCCGATTCCAGCTATTTCAATGCCCCGTCGCCTTGGGCGTTTCTTCCGTCTTCGGCGCCGCGCCGGACGCGAACTCTTCCCCGCTCTTTACCCAGGCCGTGTACCACAGGTCGCGCAACATCCCGGCTCCAGCGGCGAGGCGCTGGCGAATAAACTCACGCGACGCGGCCGTCCCCGCGCCATCAAACCCACCTTCCTTCTCCAGTTGATAGGCGGTTTCCACCAGCTGATGCGAGTCGCGCAAATACTGCAGGTAATCCTGAAACGGATTGGGCAACAACTTCGCTTGCGCTGGAACCAGATCGGCGAACTGCAACTGGGCAAAGTTGTCTTTGACGAAAATGCCTTCCATCTTCCAATGGACCGTGTTGGAGGTCGTAAACTTCTTTGGATTTGGGCCCACCCATCCGTTGTGTTGAATCGTGGTGTGCAGCGGGTTCGACCCGTCGCCAACATAATGCCCCAGCCATCCGGCATAGAAGATTGCGTTAGCCTCGGCGAACTCCGGACTGCGGTGGTCGCGCAGGGCCCGCCGGTATTCGCGAAACGCGACGATCAGCCGCTCGTAAACTTCGATGGTGATGTAGGGCTGCAATCCCACATGCTCCGGCAGCAGGTCGTCAGGATGCCCGGGCGTCTCCTCGCGACGGGCATTCAAAGCGCGATAGAAACTGTAGCGATCGGGCGGAAGCGTCATGCCCTCGATGGTTTCCAGATTGATGAAGTGATCTGGTTCTTGCGAACGCTTCAGCGCCAGCTCGGATGTCTCGCGCCAGCGGTCAGGCTCCGGACCAAGATACGCAAGCTGCGGCCCTGCATTACGCAGGAATGCCGGCACATCCGGCGGCAACTTTTCAGCGGCAACGCGATTGATGGCGCTGTGGCCCTCGTTGCCCCAGGGCCACGCTGGAGATAAAAGAAACAGACAGGTCAGAAGAAGGAGCGCAGGGCGAAACAGGGGACGTGTCATCGGGATCACAAATCGTACTTCCCGAGTTTAATCGCTGCGGCCTGTTTCCGCCGCCAACCCTCGAGCTCAGGCTGCGGCTGCTGCCCGTTCTTGGCGCCGGGCCCGGTAGCGTCCCAGGGGAATAACGACCATCAAAGCCAGAACCGCGGCCCCGAAAGCGACGAAAGCTGGCCACTTGAAATCGTGAGTGTAGTCCACCAGCAAGCCGGCCAGCGGGGGTCCCACAATGCAGGCGGCGCCGAAGCCGGTGAAGAGAATTCCCAGCAGCTCACCCAATCCTTCTACGCCGAAGATCGCTGCAGCCACAGCCGGCGCCATGGCCGCGATCCCGCCATAACCCACGCCCATCACCAGCCCAAACACAATCAGCATGGAATACACGTGCGCCATCAGCCACATCGCCATGCCGAGCAGCAGGATGGTGTACGCGACCTGGTACATCCGCATCAGGCCAAAGCGCGGCGCCAGCGCATTCAGGCCGAGACGTCCCAGCACACTCGACGCGCCGATGTAGCCGATTACCGCCGCGCCCGCCACTCTGCTAACGCCGATGTCCGTCGCGTAGGCGGGAATAAAGACGAGCGGCACATACACCGCTATGCCCGCCAGTAAGAGACTGACATACAGGAACCCGAAAGCAGGGGTGAAGAGTTTGTGCTTGATGGCGGCGTCTTTCTTGTCGCCGGGCACGGGCGGGCGAACCAGCATTGCGGCGGCGAGAAGCAGCAGCACCCCGGCGGAAATCCCAAATACATCGAACGCCGTTCGCCAGCCGTAGCGCTCAATCAGCAGCGCGGATAACGGCGCAGACACCAGGGTTCCGCAGCCAATGCCGCTGATGGCGATGCCGAGCGCGATGTCCCGCTTCGCCTTGAACCATTCGCCCACCGCCGAAACGCAGGGAATGTAGATGCAGGCGGCGGAAGCTCCCAATCCTCCGCCATACGTCAACATGACCAGCGGAAAGCTGTGAACGCGCGCCGTCAGCATCAGGGAGACGGCCATCAGGACTGCACCTGAGGCCACTACGGGCCGGGGCCCATGCCGGTCGGCAAGCTCTCCGGTGAAGGGAGCCAGGAAAAACGTGAGCCCAGCAATCACGGAAAACAGTACCGACATAACCGCATGGCTGACGTGGAATTCCAGCGCCATGGGCCGCAGAAAAACGCCAAAAGTGTACGTTATGCCGAAGCTGACGAAGGCGCCGATGAAGGCGGCGACGACAATAATCCAGGCCCGGGGCGAATCAATTTGAAAATTGGAGTGGTCGGCCATACAAGGGCACAGCTATGGACCGACAGCATATCCAGAAAGCCGGTATGTGCCAAGTGAAATGAAGACGTAAAGGTGAGTTGTGCCGCCAGCGATTGCGGGCGGCAACTCTGAGGTCGCAGCTAGGTGTGCAGGTTACACGCGCGCCAGATGCACGCCAAACCACTTCTTGCGGTCGGTCCAGGTCTGCTCCAGGCTGAAGCCGCTTTCGTGCAGGATGGACTCAATCATCGCGTCCGTGTACTTGTAGCTGTTCTCGGTGTGGATGCGCTCACCTTCGGCGAACGACACGTCCATATCGAGCGCCGGAATAAAGGCAGACTGCTCCTTCAGGCTCTCGAGAAAAATTTCCATGCGCGAACACCGCCGGCTCCAGGTGGCGATGTGGCGGAAAGCGTCGAGATCAAAATCGGCATCGAGCTCGCGATTCAGGCGCGCCAGAACATTCTTGTTGAAGCTGGCGGTCACGCCCTGAGCATCGTCGTATGCGGGCACTAATATTTTGGAGCTCTTAGCGAAATCCGCCCCTAGCAACAGCGCGTCGCCGGAACGCAACATGCGGCGAATGCGGCGCAGGATGCGAATCGCCTCGGGCGGCTCGAAGTTGCCAATGCTCGATCCGATGTAAAGCACCAGTTTGCGGCCGGTGATACGGCCGAGCGCGGGAACGCCGCCGGTGTAATCGGCAACTACAGGGTTCACTCGCAAGGTTGGGAATTGCTGTCCCAGCTGCCGCACCGCCTCTTCCAGCGCCGAGGGCGAAACGTCAATCGGGTAGAACAACGCGCGAGCCTGCTTTTGCAGCAGCTCTTCAATCAGGATGCAGGTTTTCGTCGCGGTGCCCGCACCCAACTCCACCAGGGTCAATCCCGGGCCGGCCTGCTCCAGTATCTCGCCGGCATAGTTCTCGAGGATTGCGCGCTCGGTCCGCGTCAGGTAGTACTCAGGCAATTCGGTAATCTGCTCGAAGATCTGCGAGCCCACTTCGTCATAAAACAGTTTGGACGGCAGCCGCTTGGGCATTGCCGACAGCCCCTCCCATACATCGAGAGCGATTGCCGAGGTTGTCTGTAGTTGTAATTGCTTGCTAGTCGCCATTCGCCAACCGGACTCCCATGAATTGCCACCGCGCATGGGGCGGGAAGAAGTTGCGGTAGGTTGACCGGATGTGCGATTGCGGGGTAGCACAGGAACCGCCGCGCAGCACCATCTGGTTGCACATGAACTTGCCGTTGTACTCACCTACCGCGCCCGCAGCAGGCTTAAATCCCGGGTACGAAATGTAAGCGCTGGAAGTCCACTCCCACACATCGCCAAACATCTGCGTCAGCGCATGAGCGCCGGGCGCGGGCGCAGGCTCGGGATGAAGGGCGCCAGACTCAAGGAAGTTGCCTTCGATCGGATACGACCGCGCTGCCAGCTCCCACTCGAATTCACTAGGCAGGCGCGCGCCGCTCCAACGCGCAAAGGCGTCGGCCTCGTAGAAACTGATGTGGCAAACCGGCTCATCCAAATGCACCGGCTGCATTCCTTCAACGGTGTAGTTCCACCACCCGCCGTCACGCTGTTCCCAGTACAGAGGCGCGGACCACTGTTGGACGCGCACCGTATCCCATCCGTCCGAAAGCCACAGATTCGGCGTGGCGTAGCCGCCATCCCGCATGAATTTCAGATACTCGCCGTTGGTCACCAGTCGCGACGCCAGCCGGTACGGCTCCAGATAAACGTTGTGCCGCGGACCTTCGTTGTCGAAGGCGAACTCGGCGCCTTCGAAGCCGACCGCATAAACTCCCTCGGAAAAATTTTGCCAGCGCAAAGGCTGAACGGCCGCTCCCGGCGCGCGCAAGCTTTCCACACTAGCGCGATAAGCTGGCCGCAGCGGATTTGCCCACAGGCCATTCTTCACGTCGGTGACGATCAGTTCCTGGTGCTGCTGCTCGTGATTAATACCCAGCGTGATCAACTCGCTCGCCTCGGGCGCAGGGTCGGTCATCAGCAGATGAACCATGGCCTCGTCGACATAAATTCGGTAAGCATGAACTTCGTCGAGCGTAGGACGCGAGAGAATGTGCCGCAGATCACGCCGTGGCCGATCGCCAACCGCGTTGTAGTAGGAATTGAAAAGACTGCGGAAGGCCGGATGAAAGGGCCGGAAATCAGTCATGTACTGCGACAACACGAACGTCTCGAAGAACCAGGTCGTGTGCGCCAGGTGCCACTTGGCTGGGCTGGCATCCGGCATAGGCTGGAGAGCGTGATCTTCCACTCCAAGCGGAGCGCAGATTCGCATCGAGGTCTCGCGCATTCGCATGTAGCGGTCCAGCAGAGACAATCCATGCGAGTCCTGCGCCGGCTTCGGGCTAGGTAGTGCAACATCGACGCTGTTCATGACTGGCTGCGACATAAGATTCCATTTAGATGCCGTAAACGGCGGGTAGGGCTACGACGAATACTGGTTTTTCGCCGTCACGTTAAACCGACTCAGGAAAAGATGCGCTGGGCAGAAGAAAGGTACAAATTTTCGGACGGGAGTTCAATTACTCCGCAATGTTCACCGAAGCAGCAGATTTGGCCATGGGTTCGTCGACCGAGACCAGGGGTTGGCGATAAAGACCGCGAATGTCGTTCCAACGTACGGTAAGCACTTCGACGCCCATCCGGATCCCATCGCGCAGCGGGCTGATCTTCGAGCGATGATCGTGCGCCCACTCCACTGGAACCTCCGTTGTACGCAGCTTGAACTTGTCAGCCAGGAAGAGCAGCTCAGGATCGAAGCCCCAGCGTTCAATGCGCTGCCGGGTAAACACCGTTTGCGCTGCCTCACGAGTGAAGGCCTTGAACCCGCATTGGGTGTCGCGATACTTCAAGCCCAACACCATGCGGAGAGCCAGGTTGAACAATCGCCCGTAGAGTTGGCGATACCAGGGCTGGCGCTCGGTCTGCAATTCTGCTTGCAGCCATCGCGACCCGATAGCCACATCCGCGCCTTGCTGAATGGCCGCAAAAAGCTTGCCGGCTTCGTAAATTGGAGACGACAGGTCGGCGTCGGTAAACAAAATCACGTCGCCGTGCGCCTCCAGCATCCCGTGCCGCACGCTGTAACCCTTGCCGCGGTTACCGGGATTGTTCAGCAGACGGATATCCGGATTGAGAGCTGCAATGCGGTTGACGACCTCAGCCGTGTTATCGCTTGAGCCATCGTTGACCACAATGATTTCGCTGTGCAGGTTCTGCCGCCGGACGTAGTCGAGAATCTTCGGCAGCGACACGGTCAGCCGCTCGCTCTCGTTGTACGCCGGAACTATGAAGGTATAAAGCAAGTCCGTCATCAGGAGCTTAGACGCACACACATTGTAAGACAGTTGTAAGCTAGTCAACATCGGGAAATGAAATGTTTCTCGAGCGGAGCGGAGCGGCCGGGAGTCTGCACTTGCGGCGCGTGCGCGCCGGGGATTAGCCTTCCCATAGCCACTCTCATGCGCATAGTTTATTGCCTGGTTATTGCACTATTGGTTCCCTCGCTGGCCACAGCCGCTTCCAAGCCCCATGTTGTTGCCTTAGGAAAGTCGCTGAACGTCAAGTCGTTTATCGGATCGGCGGAAGATAAGACGGTGGACATCAGGATTCGTCCGCTCTATGTCGACAGCAAGCTGAAGGAGTTCACCACCGGCGACTCCCATGACGTGACCGACCACGAGTTCGTGGTGCAACGCGTTTTTCGCATCAATGACACGCTGCCTGACGACACCCGGAAGTCTCCAAAATGGATGTGGCAGCGCGGCGGATGGCTGCTGGTGAATCGCGTGTCGGGTAAGATTGTGCCCATCAAGCTTTTTGATTTCGATCCGTATTACTCGGAAGTAAGCTGGTATCGCGACTATGCTGCCTATTGTGGCGTGTCCTCCAGTGGCGAGCGCGTGATCGCCGTGGTTACGGAGATTGGCGGGAAAAAAGCGCTGTTCCGCAAAGACATAGCGAAGAACAGTTTTGCAGATGATTTCGAAAGTAACTGTTCAGCACCGCATTGGGATCGACGACCGGCGCGCGTAACATTTCTGCCCAAGGGCGGGGATAAGTTTACGGTAAACGTGAGCGGACGCTTCGCCGACCAGGCATCAGAAAATGACACGGACGAACCATAGCCGCCGGGGATTGAGGATCGTTTGAAAACTTTCGACGAGCTGCTGCGCGACGCCGAAATAGCCCACGGGCATTTGTGCGCCGGCCAGGTCCTGGGTGTTCGGCTGGCAATGCGCGGCCTCGAATTGTTGGGTATTGACGATCCCCGCGGCAAAGACCGCAAGCGGCTTATCACCTTCGTCGAGATCGATCGCTGCGCCACGGATGCGGTAGGCGTCGTGACCGGCTGCCGCCTGGGCAAGCGCGCGCTTAAGTTTCGCGACTGGGGCAAGGTCGCCGCGACCTTCATCGATCTGGAGTCTGGGCGAGCAATCCGGGTCTGCGCCAAGGAAAGTTCGAAGACGATGGCGCGGCAGCTGCATCCCGAGATTGAGAACAAGAATCAGCAGCAGATGCTGGCTTACCGTGAAATGTCGAACGAAGACTTGTTCAGCGAGCAGTGGGTCAAAGTATCGCTGCCCCCTGAGGAGTTGCCGGGTTACAAGGGCGAGCGCATGGTGTGCGCTCGCTGCGGCGAAGGGATCAACTTCCAGCGGGAGGTGCGGCGCGGCGGCGAGATCCTGTGCCGGGGCTGTGCCGGCGAACGCTACTACGAGGAACTCTCGTAGGCAGTCAGGGGCCCAACCCAGCGGACCCTCGCCCAACCCAGTTGTTGAATCGCGCCCGTGACTCTGATGGAATCGCAGCAGCTTTGGTCAGAGTTCCCTTACAACTCACGCCTTGCAAATCCAAGAAAAACCTAAGCTACGGACAACAATCGCGGGAAAACCTCTGGCCCGCATTTGCCTTCTCATGTAAAGAGCACGAACCAGCAGGACAACTTAGTCGAATGCGACAAGGAGAAGGGATCATGAAAAAAGTTATGCTAGCTGTCCTCGCAATGGCGTTGTTTGTCCCTGCGATGGCATTCGCCCAGAGCAGTCAGACCACGGACCAGGCCGATCGCCACGCGCAGCAGGAGGCGAACCAGGCAGCCGAAACTTCGGAAATGGGTATGAATACCATGCCGCAGCACCATATGACGGGCATGGTGAGCAACGACGGCAAACAGCTGACCAGTGACAATACGGTTTACCGGGTCAACAATCCCGGCGCTCTGAAGCAGTACTCCAATCAGAACGTCACAGTGAAGTTCGTATTCAATACAGACAACAACTCGATTCACATTCTCTCGGCTTCGCCCGGGCAGTAACAACATTCGCGCGCGGCTGACGTAAATCGAATAGCTTGGATTGTGTGTGGTTACTCCTGCCATCGCCGGTAAGGCGGCGGCAGGAGTTCTTTGTATGACAGAGCTATTGGGCAATGCTGATTGAGTTTTGCGCCTCTGGGAGATTATGCGAGTCCCGTGGGCGTCTGTGTCGCAGCTATGCCGCCGCTGCGCGGCTGACTCGATCCTATCCGGAACCAGTCCCAAAAATGACTCTTTTATGGAAGCGGACGCAAGCCTGTGCTTTTCGCCATACCCCGTCAGCTTGTAGAATCGAGACAGAGATTTATGCTGAAGAGACTTGCCAGCTCCGTTTTCCTGGTCCTGCTTACCCTGGGCCTGGCTGCCCCGCTCGCAGCCCATTCCGGCTACAAACAACATCAGACGAAGGCTCAGAAAACCGCGAACAAGCAGTGGAAAAGCTACAGCAAGAAGCAGGCCAAGCAGGAGAAGAAGCAGCTGAAAGCGCAGCAGAAGCAGATGAAGCGTTACAACAAGCAACACCCGCCGATTTCGGTGACATAACCCCTATCTTGCAGTAAACTCCATCCATTCGCCTGCCTCCGCAGGCAAATCCTGCGCCATGATTTCGGCGACCCTGGGCTCCGGCAAATTTCTTGGGAATGAGTCATATGAAAGCAGCCGTCAAGAGCGCCCACGAAAATCCAGGCGATGCGGAAGAACAGCTGGAAAGCTTTATCGGAAAGTTCTCGCCCGACAACCAGGAACTGATTCGCAGCCTGCGCAAGGCATTGCGCAAGCGGTTGGCCGGCGCCAACGAGCTGGTCTACGACAACTACAATTTTTTCGTCATCGGCTACTGTCCCACGGAGCGTCCCTCTGACTCGATCGTCTCCCTGGCCGCCGGAGCCAGCGGCGTTGGCTTGGCCTTCCCTTACTGCGGCTCCAACCTTCCCGATCCGCACAAACTGCTACTCGGTTCCGGGAGTCAGAATCGCTTCATTCGGTTGGAATCGGCCAAGGTGCTGGCGCGTCCTGAAGTAGAAGCCTTGATCGCCGCTGCTGTCGCGCTGAACAAGACGCCGCTGCCGAAGACCGGCAAGGGCAAGCTCATCATCCGCTCCGTGTCGGAAAAGCAAAGACCGCGACGCAAGTAAGAGAAGTCGACGCCGCAATTATGAGAATCGGCCAGTACGCCGGCTACTTCCCTGCCTTCATCCCCAGCTCAATCTCTTCTACCCGCTGCATGGCTGCGGAAAGATCAAGGTCCTCGGCGTTTCTCAGCAGCGTAACCGCATCAATCTTTCGTCCTTGCAGGAGTAGCTCCCGAACTGAAGATTCCAGGTCCTGAGAACGCCCCGCTGTCGGCATGGAAGCTTGAGGCTTTACGAAGCTCAGAATTTCTTGCCGCAAGCGAGCATATTTATCGCTGCCGCCGCCATAGGCGTCGGCAAGAGGAACGGATGCCAGCGGCGTAATGATGGTCAGCCGATAGAGGGTGCCGCTCCGGTTTTGCATGGTTTCGGTCGTAATGTCGCGGATGTCGTCAAACGAAATCGTCCCGCTTGAAGTGTTGAAATAGCGCAAGCGCTTCCAGCGAACCACACGTTGACCGGCGTCGAAGACAAAGGTGCTCTTGCGCAGCCAGACCACGCTGAAGACAGCAACCAGGGCCGCAGCGACCATGGTGCTCTTCTTGCCGGAAGCAATCGCCGCATAGATTGGAAACACCGCCATGATCAGGCAAACCGCCGCCAGCCACAGGCAACTGTCCCCCACGACCAGTTCGCTGGCGGTATGGCGCGTGACCTTCATTTCGACAGCATAGCGCACCCGAACTGCTGCATCGCAAGGTAATCGCGCCCGCGGCACGTTGTCTGACGCCACCCGCGACGCAATCCGACACCCCTGGCCCCGCTCACGTTACAATTTCGCACGGGTATCTCTCTTGGATAACAAGGCTATCGCTCACATCTTTTACGAGACCGCCGACCTGATGGAGGTCAACGGCGACGACTCGTTCCGCATCCGCTCCTATCGCCGCGCCGCCGAGGCCCTCGAAGCTCATTCCGAGCAGGTCGCGCAACTCATCCACGAACCGAAAAAGCTGCTCGCCATCCCCGGCATCGGCAAGGGCATGGTGGCCAACATTCAGGAGCTGGAGCGCGAAGGCAAGCTAAAGCCGCATCAGGAGCTGCTGACCAAGTACCGGCCCAGCATGCTGGAGTTGCTGAAGATCCAGGGCCTCGGGCCGAAAACCATTGCGCTCCTGTGGAGCGCGTTCCAGGTCAGCGACCTGGCAGGCGTCGAGCAACTGGCGCGCGACGGCAAACTGCGCGAACTGCCACGCATGAGCGAGAAAACCGAGCAGAAGATCCTGAAGGCCATCGAAGACTACCGCCGCATCTCCGGCCGCTTTCTGCTGGACGAAGCCGACCGCACCGCCGAGAAGCTAGCCGAGCACCTGAAGCACATCAAGGGTATCGACAAGATCACGCCGGCCGGCTCCCTGCGCCGCGGCCGCGAGACCGTTGGCGACCTCGACGTGCTCATCACTGGCCCCTGCTGCGTGGACGACACGCAACGCGGCGAGTTGATCGAAGAAATCCTGCGCTTCCCCGGCATCGTGGACGTGCTCGGCAAGGGAGAAAACAAGGTTAGCTTCAAACTGCGCAACGGTATGCAGGTGGACGTGCGTCTCCTGCCCGTCGAGTCCTACGGCGCGGCCATGCAATACTTCACCGGATCGAAGAACCACAACGTCACGCTGCGGCAGCGCGCCTTGAAGATGGGCCTTACGCTGAATGAGTATGGCTTGTTTCGCCTGGAAGGTAATGAGCGCGTGGCCAGCGCCACCGAAGACGAAATTTACGCTGCGCTCAAGCTGGACTGCATTCCTCCGGAACTACGCGAAAATTGCGGAGAGATTGAAGCCGCGGCGAAACACGCGCTGCCTCGCCTGATCACGGTTGAAGACCTGCGCGGCGAAGTTCACATGCACACGGTCGAGACCGACGGCCGCAACACCATCGAGGAGATGGCGCAAGCGGCGATCGAGCGTGGCTATCAGTACATCGCCATCACCGACCACTCCAAAAACCTGGCCTTCGCCAACGGTCTGGACGACGCGCGAGCGGTCCAGCACATCACGCGCATCCACGCCGCCAACGATCAGATCGAGGGCATAACCATCATGGCCGGCATCGAGGTAGACATTCTGACCGACGGCGCGCTCGACCTGTCCGACTCGGTGCTGGAACAGATGGATGTCGTCGTCGCCAGCGTTCATTCGGCCTTCAATCAGGACTCGCAGCAGATGACGGACCGCCTGCTGCGCGCGCTTAGCAATGGGAACGTGTCGATCCTCGGACATCCGACGGGCCGCCTGCTGCTGCGCCGCGATGCCTATCCGTTCGACATGGACGCGGTATTGAAGGCTGCCTTCGAAAATAAAGTTGCCATGGAGCTGAACGCCTATCCCGACCGGCTCGATTTGAACGATGTGCATCTGCGCATGGCGCGCGAACGCGGCGTAAAGATCGTGATCAATACCGACGCGCATCACACCACGCACTTTGCCAAGATCAAGTACGGCATCCTTCAGGCGCGCCGGGCTTGGCTGACACCGTCCGACGTGCTGAACACGCTGCCCGAAAAAGAGTTTCGCAAGGCGATGAAGCATAGTGGGTAGTGTTTAGTGGATTGTGGATAGTTGGCGCATAGAGTAGTTGATAGCGCGGCGCCACAATTGGGGACCAGGGATTAGGGGATAGAGGTTTGGAGCGCGACACTGCCTGTAACCTGCGACTTGTATCAGGGCACGACTTTTAGTCATGCCGAAACAGACGCATTAAACCTGGCCTTTAGGCCCTGCGGGAATCAGGCGGCGTGCAGGGGCTGAAGCCCAATGTCAAATGGCAGCAAATTGGCACGACTAAAAGTCGTGCCCTGATACAAAGCTTTCACAGCCAGGTTTTCAGCCGCCTCTGAAGTCGCACCCTGATACGATACGGCCGAAAGAATACCTTTAGCCATCACTCACTCGTGCCTAACTCATGCGAAAAGTTCATACTGATATTCGCCTCGTCTTCTGATCGGAGGAACTATGGCCGACAACAATGCAATCCCACCGAAGCCTCCGGCTCCGCCCTATAGCGCCGGACATGTTCCTATTACCGAAGAGTTCGACAGCGCCAAGCGCACGCTGCCGCCCGTGTTGCCGGTTGTGGTCGCACTGGCGCTGGTCGCGCTGGTTGTCGGCGTGGTTGTGTACAGCTCGCGCGCCAAGCCCGCTGCCCGGGGCAGCATCGACGACGTTCACTTCAGCCAGCCGGCCAACATGACCAGCCCCATGATCCTGATGGACGTCACGCTGCGCAACGTTAGCAACAAGACTCTCTACATCAAAAACATCAAGGCCAGCATGAAGACCAGCGCGGGCGATCAGTCCGACGACGCGGCTTCGGCCAGCGACTTTGACCGCTACTTGCAGGCCTATCCTGACCTGAGCGGGCACGAGCGTCCGCTGATGGTCGAGATGAAGATTCCTCCCGGAGCCGTGCAGAAGGGATCGGTGATGGTGTCGTTGGCAATCAGCAAAGAGCAGTTCGACACGCGCAAGGACTTGGTGGTCACCATCGAGCCTTACGATCAGGCTCCCATCGTTTTGCGGGAAAAGACTGCCAAGGGGAAGTAGGCCGTCAATCGTTCTAGTGAAACTCTAGATCATGTTCTGGCATTGACAGGCACTCGCTCACAGGCCGGCGAACGCTTCGGTTCTGTTCGGCTAGTGCTAGTGTGTTTGGGTAGAGTTCTGTTCGGATGGAGCTGGTGTTGTCTTCGGGTAGAGCTAATGTTGTGTTCGGGCAGAGCTGACCTTCAGTGTCTGCGTGAGAACCTCGGGCGTCCCTACGGGACTCGCATCAATTTCCCACTTACCCAGCACTCCGCCATCCCACCCCAATTCTCGCAAAAGCGGCGCGACTTGAGGACCCCGGTTTGGCTGCGTGCTGGGCTGAGCTATTCCGCGCCTACGGCGCTGGTTTCTTGGCCGCTGTACCCCACCGCCAACACGAAACTCCAGTTCTCACGCAGACACTTCAGGCCAGGTGAAATTGGTGTTGTGTTCGCGTAGCGATGGTGTTGTGTTCGGGAGTGCTGGCCTTCTGTCCGCGTGGAGCTTATTTCTGTTCGGGTAGAACTGGCCCTCTGGTCGCGTGGAGCTTATGTCGTGTCCGCGTGGATCTGGTGTTCTGTTCGGGTAGTGCTGGCCTTCAGGCCAGCGTCCAGTCATATTATTTTTCGACCCGAGCCGGCTTCAGCCGGCGGCACACCGTAGGCGGATGAACAAACCGCAGATCCCTTCGCACCAGTCGGGATGGCAAACCGAATAGTTTTTCGCGACACAATTTTCCCGCCCCTCTCTCATAGCGTTACTCGTTCCCGATCAGTAACCGCTCTTTCCCACACAAGTGGCAAGGCTTCTGTGACCGAAGTCACGCGAGTTTCCCCGCCACATCGTGCATCATCGGTTTCATGATTTCTTCCCGCGATGCTATCGAGCACGTCTCCTCGATACCAGCCAGCATCGCGCGGGAGCTCGGAGCAAAAATGGATTCTGCCGGGGCCCCCACCTTCGTCCATCGCTACAGCCAGGATGGAAAAGTCGAATCAATTTGTCTGGAGTGTTTAACCACGATATGCCTTGCTCGAAACGTGATGAAGGCCTTGGAGGAAGAAGCCGCGCACATCTGCCGGCCCGAACTGCTGACGGCGCCGCCTCCGGCTGAAGAGCCAAAGTCGCGGTACGCGTATATTTCACGCCAGAACCGCAGACCCGGCCGCTCCCGCCGAAAGCCGAACTCCAAAGTCGACCACTACGCGCTCGCCCCGCTTAAGGCGTCACCGGGGTAGGAGCGTTCTTAGGCGTCGACAGATACCCGGTAATGCTGTTCTTGTTCGCCGTGAATACCACTACCTCATACAGCAGGTGATCGCGGCCAGTGTAGAACTGGAGCGGCTCACCCACGGTGCGATCTTTTTTCTCGATGGTACGGTCGTCGGCAATGACGTTCAGGGTGAAGCGGCTCTTCTTGGGATCAACCTTTTTCAGCTGCAAGCTCACGGTCGAGATCGGACGCTTGGCATTTTTCTGCAAGGTGAAATCGTAATAGTTGCGTTCGCCCTTGCGCTTCAGCATCTCCAGCTCCGAGCCGTTGTGCGCGATCAGTCCGCTCTGCAAGCCCAGATCGCCGATCGCGTGCTCCAGCTTGGCGTTAGTCGCGGCCAGATCGGTTTGCGTCTTCTGGATGTCGGTCTTGGCGCTGCCTACTTCATTTTTAACGCCGCTGACTTCCCCGCTCACTGCCTGGATCTGCTTGCCTTGCTGGCTCTGCTCGGCAGCCAGCTTCGCCGCCGCGGCTTTCTGCTGACGTTCCAGGTCGGCCGTGCGCTCCGCCAGTTGCTGCTTGGTCATGCCGACTTCAGAGCTAAGCGCCTGCTTGAATTCCGACGAGGTCGCATGAATGCGTTTGCCCAGCTCGTCCTGCGAAGTTTCCAGAGCAACTTCCTTCTGCTCCAGCGCCAGGATTCGCGTTCTCAGGTCGTACATGAGGTACAGCGAGGCGATGACATAAATCGCGGCAGCGGCCAGCAACACGTATTTCAGGATGGAACTTCTGTCAGAGCCGGCGGGTTCGTTCTCGAGAGGCGTGCTCTCAGCTTCTTCGAACATGCATAATCCTTTCCTGCTACTCGCAATTCTCTGGGAGCTTAAAACCCGTGTCAATCAACATGTGTCGCCAAAGCGTAGTTATTTCTGGTACGCGGACTGGCAATCTTACGAGTGACGGCAGGCTGACTCGCAACTAAGATCAAGCTGCTGCTCAAGGGTCGAGCGACGTCTCAGCGTCGTGGCGAGCCGCTTTAAATCGGGATGAAACGCACTTGCCAACTCGTCTGCGCGGCCTGGGTTGTTCTGCTGGGCGCACAACTGTGGGCGCAGGGCACGCCGCCGCCGGCCACGCCGAAATCTCCCGACAAGGAGCCCTGGGCCTACTCGCTCACTACCGACGGCTACATCATTCCTGAGGGCGAGTCCTACGTCAGCCCGGTGCTGACGGCGGACCGCCAGTGGCTTCACCTGGAAGCTCGCTACAACTACGAAAACCTGAACACCGGATCGTTGTGGGCAGGCTACAACTTCAGCGCCGGCAAGAAGCTCCAGCTAGCCTTGACGCCCATGATTGGCGGCGTTTTCGGCCGCACCACCGGCATCGCTCCCGGCTGCGAAGCGTCTCTCACTTATAAGAAGCTACAGTTCTCCAGCAGCAGCGAGTACGTGTTCGACACCTCGCATAGCTCGGGCAGCTTCTTTTACAGCTGGCCGGAGCTTACCTATTCCCTGCTGGACTGGCTGAAGGTTGGATTTGTGGCGCAACATACCAGGGTATATCACACTAGCCTCAACACGCAGCGCGGCTTCCTGGTCGGCGTCTCGCACAAGAAGCTGGAATTCACCACCTACGTTTTCGATCCTGACTTGTCCAATCCCACTACCGTGCTGGAGCTCGGTGTCAGCTTCTGAAGAAGGCGTCCGGCGTGGCTTTCAACTTGCTGACCTTGTCACACGGCGATGGCTCCGCCATCACAGCCGTTCGCGCCCGCGATTCTTAGAATCGGAGTGGCCGAAGGATAGCACTGCCGAAACTGGCTGCGTCCCGCTCGCGCGCTACATCCGTGCTCGGGAATCCCGACCTGCTGCATCATCGCCATCTTTGGAGGCGTCGTGAAAGTTAGAAACCTGCTTGCAGTCCTACTTGGATTTCTTATCGTCCTCATGATTTCGAGCATCGCCGTCGCGCAGTCCGTTCCACAGAGCCCCATCATCATCAAGGGAGCGCCGATGGGCGCAGTGAAATTCGATCACACGGCGCACATGAAAGTCGGCGGCAAATGCGATACCTGCCACCACGCGTCGAAGCCGGAGAAGCCGCTGAAGTCGCCGCAAGAAGCGTGTACCGACTGCCACACCAAGCCGGCCACTCCGCCGGTCACCACGAATCTACAGGCGGCGTTCCACAACCCGACTGCCACGGCCGGGCTCTGCATCGATTGCCACAAGAAGCAGAACGGCGCAGGCAAGGCAGCTCCGGTAAAGTGCGCGGACTGTCACCAGAAAGCGAACGGATAGGGGGTCTGAACAACGGAATAGTAGATAGTGCTGCGCCTCAGCGTGGGCGGGGAGTGCGGCGCGTCAGCGCCGCGTCAAAGCTGTCATACACGCGGCGGGGCTTTAGCCCCGGCTCGCAGCTTCATTCTCATTTTGTAGTGAGCGCAGTGCTGCGCACCGGATTTCTCCAGCGCGTTTTCATTCGCGCCGAATCACGAACCCGACAGCCCGGCGCCTTCAATCGGCGCCAGCACCAGCGTGAGGACGAGCATCAGGATCGCCAGCAACGCCAGCCACCGCCGTTCCCTGCCGATGTCCGGCCATTGCGGAACGTTGGGATGACGCATCCCGGTGAATCCCAGGATGAGCGCCCAGATCCACCAGCCCGGCCAGAATTTTCCCATCGGGATGAGCGCGACAATCGTGGCGCGCGTCACCCACTTGTGCGTGCGCGGAGCCACGGCGTAGGTAATATGTCCGCCATCCAATTGGCCGCCGGGAAGAAGATTCAGCGCGGTGGCAAACATTCCCACCCAGGCAGCCACCGCGACCGGATGCAGATACAGGGCTCGCAGGGGTGCGGCATGCGGCGAAAAGTGCGCGATGTAGTGATTCACGATTCGGAAGATCAGCGGATAGCCGAACTCCAGCGCCGAGCCACTCGCGCCAATCGGCATCGGCTTCGACAGCGCCAGTCCCCAGAACAGCACCGGCACAGCGACGACGAAACCGGCAATGGGCCCGGCAATGCCGATATCGAATAGCGCCTTGCGCGAGCGTATGGGCGACTTGATTCGAATCAGCGCGCCGAAGGTTCCGATAAAAGTTGGCGCAGGGATGAAATACGGCAAGGTGGCGTACACGCCGTTGCGCTCGGCCACCACGTAATGTCCAAACTCATGCGCCAGCAGAATTCCCATCAACGTGACGGAGAACGGAACGCCCATCAGCAATCTCGCCGGGCGCTGCATGATCCAGCCAAGATGGAATAACGGAAACACAAACGTGTCAGGATCGAAAGCCGGCAAGTCGTGAATGAAGTTGTATTCCAGACGCGCGCCCACAATCAGCGTGGTCGCCATGGTCAGCAGCAGAAGCAGAATGTGCACCCAATATCGCCGGTGACGCGCCGGTGCGGCGGCAAACACCGAGGGATACGCAGGCACTTCAAAGGTGTAAGAAGCTGGTGGCGTGTAGTCAGACATCGGTTACTTACTTGGACGTACTACATTAGATGACGCACACCGGGTCGCGGAAGCAGTCGGCGCCCGCCCGCCGCTGCGGGCCAGGATGAGCAGCGTCGATCGAGTTGCGCTGGCGAATAACGATACGACGCCACCTACTCGATCGATTGCAGTTCCTTGCCGGGCTTGAAGCGCACCGCCTTGCCGGGCGGGATGTTGACCTCGGCGCCGGTACGCGGATTGCGTCCAATACCGGTTTTGCGCGGACGCACGGTGAAGACGCCAAAGCCGCGCAACTCAATACGGTCGCCGCGCGCCAGGGATTTCTTCATGCTTTCGAAAACGGTTTCGACCGCCATTTCGGCCTTGGTCTTGGTGACGCCAGTTTTGGTAACGACTTCGTTGATCAGGTCCAGTTTGATCACAAGTGGCTCCGCTGGGCTCGCTTGCCGGGCAGTCTAGCCCCAACCGCAGGCGCTGGTGCGATTCTAACCGACTTCGCAGGTTCTGCGCTAAGTCTAAATTCAGCCTCGACTTGCAAGTTGATGCGCGAATCGTAGTGAAGCCGGACAGCATTGTCAACCGATAGCCGCAGGAATGCACCGCGCGAAATCGGCTAAGATGAAAATTGTCCACACGAGGTAAAGCTGTGACACATGAAGAGGTAGCACAACTGTTCCGCGAACACGAGAAGGCCAGTACATGGCCTAGCACCAACCCAGAGCGGTTTTTCTTTTGGAAGAGAGGTCGCAGCGGGCACGATACCGCTCCGCTTAGGGCGGATGATGGCGTCACCCGTTATCTCTGGGTGCCTCTCGAAGAAGTGCGCGATCATGTAGAACCCACTGGCGAGGAGGACTCGGACAACATTTATTATCGGCTGAAGAGACCCGCGACAACGAACACATGAGGCTTTGGCAGCTACTCCAGTTGCAATCAAGCTAGCCGTGCATTTTCCGCTCACTGGTCGACCAGTTTAAGGACCTCCAGACAGTCCCTTTGTCAATTCGCCCGGCATTCCGTAAGATGACGTTTTCGCAGACGTTCAGTTTGTATCAGGGCACGACTCAACCGATTGCTGAAAACTTGATTGCCAACGGTTTGAAGGGGCGCACCTTTAGGTGCGCCGTTACAAGCCTTTCGGTTTACGAGTCGACTGGTTTGTATCAGGGCCCGACTTCAGTCGTGCCGAAACTGGCGTACTAAGAGAACGGGGCTCTAGCGGGAGGGGCTAAAGTGTGTGCGTGAGAACTAGAGTTTCGCATGGCGGTGGAAGACAAAGGGCCAAGAAACCAGCGCCGTAGGCGCGAAACAGCTTAGCCCAGCACGCAGCCGAACCGGGGTCCCCAACTCGCGCTGCTTTTGCGCGAATTGGGGAGGGACGGCGGAGTGCTGGGTAAGTGGGAAATTGATATGAGTCCCGTAGGGACGGCAGAGGTTCTCACGCTGGCCTCAAGGCCAGCTCGACCCGAACACAAAAGAAGCGCGAGCTTTTCCGCAGCCTGTTGAAGCCGTGCCCTGATACAAATCAATAGCACTATCATCAATCATGCGCCCCCAAGGAGTTTCATGGCAATCAAGAGCGACCGTTGGATCCGCAAAATGGCCACTGAACACGAAATGATCAATCCCTTTTCGGAGAAGCAGGTCCGCGAAGGCGTCATCTCTTACGGTCTCTCATCCTACGGTTACGATCTGCGCGTCGCCGACGAGTTTCGCATCTTCACCAACGTCAATAGCACCGTGGTCGATCCCAAAAAATTTGACGAGCGCTCGCTGGTGAAGGTCGATGCCGAGGTCTGCATCGTGCCCCCAAACTCCTTCGCCCTGGCCCGCTCGGTCGAGTACTTCAAGATCCCGCGCGACGTGCTGACCATCTGCGTGGGCAAATCGACTTACGCGCGTTGCGGCATCATCGTCAACGTCACGCCGTTCGAGCCCGAGTGGGAAGGCTTCGTCACCCTCGAAATCTCCAACACCACGCCGCTGCCGGCGCGGATCTACGCCAACGAAGGCCTGTGCCAGATCCTGTTCTTCCAGTCCGATGAAATGTGCGAGACCAGCTACAAGGACCGCGGCGGAAAATATCAGGCACAGAAAGGCATCGTGCTGCCCAAGCTGTGAGAAGCAGTTGTCAGTCGGCGGTTGTCGGTTGTCGGTTGTCGGCGCTCAGCCGTCAGCTGTCGGCCGTCAGCTGTCGGCTATCGGCTATCAGTAAAGCCACAAGTATCAGGTGCCCAATGGGTGGAACAACCTTACTTGACGCCGAATTGTTTGGCGTACTCGCCGGTCAATCGCTTCCAGGCGTCGACTTTCATGGCCTCGCCACCAGCCATGCGTCCGATGGGCGTCTCGCTGAGCAAGTGATCCAGGACGTCGAAACAAATGTGCCAGCCTGCAGCTCCCCAGGAAATAAAGCGGTGATCGATGCTGTGCCACAGCGTCAGACGCGTGCCGTTCTCCACGGCTTCGAGTTCCCAGCGAAGATCGCCGTACTCAAGCACCTCGGGAACGTCGGCCCGGGTTACGCGAGTTTCGGTTGCCGCGCCGGTTCCCACCCAGGTGAGCTTTACCGTGCTTCCCACTGTGCCCAGGTTCCCATCGGCGTCAAAGGGCGCCCACTCGCGTAGCTGCACCGGATCGGTTATCGCCTGCCAGACTTTTTCCGGCGAGTGGCGCAATTCCTTGACCAGGACAAGCGTCCACTTCTCGCCTTCCTTTTGTATCCGCACTCCGCTGAGCGGACCCGGTGTGTACTGCTCGCGATCGATCACCTGCTTCTCCTTGTTTTCCGCTCTTCGCTCTTCGCCCTTCGCCGTTCGCTTGTCGCTAAAGTTTTCGGGAGGCAATGACAAGCAAACAGCCAAGAGCGAATCGCGAACCGCCGCCGCTCTACCAGCGCGCCAGCTGGGTAATCTGAATCAGGTTGCCGCAAGTGTCGTTCAGCTTGGCGATGGTCGAGCCGGTCACGTCGGTGGGCGGCATGGCGAATTCAGTGCCGCGAGCCTTGATCTTCTCGTAGTCGCCCTTAATGTCGTCGGTGAAGAACATGACCGCCGGCTGCCCCTGTTGAAACATAGCCTGCTGATACGCTGCGGCCGCAGGATTATTGTTCAACGCCAGTTGCAGCTCGATGCCGTCCGGCTCCTCGGGTGAAGCTACGGTCAGCCAGCGATAAGCGCCCTGGCTGAAATCGGCCTTCTTGGTGAAGCCCAATACTTCGGTATAAAAGTTGAGGGCCTTGGCTTGGTCGTCTACGTAAACGCTGGTCAGTTTTATTTTCATTTCTTGCTCCTTGACGACGCTCGCGGTTTGCGCCGCGGCGGTTTCTCCTTTGTCTTCCCTTTCGTTGGTTTGGTCCGCCCCATGCGGTCGAGGTGGCGTTCGAGAGCGTCCACGTGGGCCGACCAGAAGCGGCGGAACTGCGCCAGCCAGGAATCCAGCTCCTGAAACCGTTCAGGTTTCAGCCGGTAGAGACGGCGCTGGGCGTCTACAGTCGCTTCCACAAATCCGGCATCACGCATCACCCGCAGATGCTTGGACACCGTGGGTTGCGGCATCCGCAGCTGGCGCTCGATCTCTCCTACCGACTTCTCTGACGAGCCCAGAAGGCTCAAGATCGCACGGCGATTCGGTTCCGCGAGGATTTCGAAGCTGGATTCCACCTTCTTTATATACTTTAACTGGTATATACTTGTCAAGGCATATATGACAGGAACTTTTTTGCTTTGCGGCGTCCAGGCTTTATTTCGATTTATCCGGAAATACCGGAGAATACCGAAAACAACGTTCCACTTTTTTGATAGATTCAGGCCAATCTGGGGTATAGTACAGCGCAAATTCCATCCGCCAGGTGAAAGCACGAATGGCAAGCGCTACCCAGCGGCTGCAAGTTGCGCCGCGAAACTGGCCCCGTACCCTGCTGTGGACCTGCGTTGGGCTGATGACGGCCTACGTCCTGTACCACAACGAAAGCTTCCTGATTAACCGCGCCGACCCGGTATGGCAACACTATGAACCGTTCAAGTGGTGGCTGTTGCCGCACGGACTGGCCGGCGCCTGCGCCTTGTTCCTTGGACCGTTGCAATTCTGGGATCGCCTGCGCCAGCGCTACATTCGGCTGCACCGCACGATCGGCTGGATCTACGTGGTCGGCGCCATGATCGTCGCACCGCTGGGAACCTACATCCAGTTCTTTAATGAGCGCAATCATGCGCCGCGATCGTTCACCATGGCCGCTGGCACCGACGCTGCCATGCTGATGCTGACCACCGGCATCGCCCTGTGCTTCATCCTGCGCGGCAACATTCAGCAACACCGCCAGTGGATGACGCGCAGCTATGCCGTCGCCCTGGTCTTCCTGGAAGTGCGGGTGTTTGGCGGCCTGCTGGGCTTGGACGACAGCCTTGCCGCGACGGAAACCCTGGTGTGGATGGGCGTGATCTTCGCCGTGCCTTTGGCCGACATCGTCCTCAGCTGGCAGGAATTCACCCGCAAGAAGCTGGTGCGGCCCAGGGCGCAGGCCAAAGCGGCTTAGCCCCCGTGATCGATCTGTCCCACAAACAAAAAACCCTCGGTGCCCCACACGTTCGCGATGTTCGAATGTGTGGGTGACAACACTGTGGGCGCATCGGAATAAACGGAGTACGCTTTATGACCTACCGGCTCCCACTCATTCCAAAGGCAGGAATGAATGGGGCACCCGCTCTACCATAGTGGGGCTTAGCAAACAAAAACCGCGCTCAAGGCGCGGTTTCGGTTTAATCCGAATCGAGCGGCAGAAAACCTATTTCCGCTGGCCTACGCCTTCGCTCTCTTTGTACATGTACTTGATGCTGGGTTTGTAGATCAGCAGGTTCGAAGCAGCGGTCCGGTTGACCTTCAAGCAATACTTGTCATACCACTCGATAACTCCATGAATCTCTTCACCGTCCTGGAGCACCAGCACCATGGGCGTTTTGCCCTGCATCTGCTTCTGATAATAGAAATTTTCGGCGTGCGTCTGCTCCGGCGGTGCGGTCTTCTTGCCGTTGCTGGGGCGTTCTGCTCGATCTCCCCCATTACGGCGATCGTCACTCCGCTCCCGGCGCTCGCTGTCGGCGTGAGGATGATCGGTGCGGTTCAGGGCGGGACGAATGAGTTTGCGGTTGGCAAATACTTCCGGATCTACGGCTCTGCCTACAGCGGTGGCATCCATGGAATCTTTCATGGCGTTGGCTCCTGTGGTCTGCACACCAGCCTTTCGGCGATCGTCAACTGGGACGTGGCAACCCAACGAATGATCCGGTGAGCTAACGGGCGAGAGACGTCCCCAGGTTTTCCGGGTGTGAACTTAAGCGATACCCTAACACATGCGTTTCCCTGTGACAATCCGAGAGAGTCCCGACCAGTGCGACTTTGGTGTCACCGTTCCAGCGCGGTGGCGAAGCTGTCCAGGGACAGCGATCGCAGCAGGTTCCGGCGCATCCCGCTCTCCACTTCGCCCAGCCGCTGCACCGCCGCGGTGATCCAGGCGAAGTCCACATTCTCGGCCATGCGCGCCAGCTCCGGCTGGATGTCCTGGTTGCGTACCAGCTCCGGCGTGCCCGATCGCAGAAACAGCATGTCTTCCAGCAAAGCGTAGAGCGTACGAATCAACTGCTCGGTCTTGGCTTTGCCATCCGCGCCCGAGCGATAGGCGTCGGTCGCGCGAAACAGCGCACTGTGGTCAGCCGTCCCCATCGCCGGACCAAGCAAAGTCAGCGCGTCCTGCCGCGCCGCCAAGTACTGCGGCAGATCGAAACTACGGGCTCGGCCTAATCCTCCGCCGCAAACCCTCGCTACCAACATCCGCTCACGCGGCTTCCATTCGGGACGAACCTCAGCCAGATACTGCTCGACCTCGGCATCCGCGAGCGGCGACAGCCGCAACTGCATGCAGCGCGAACGGATCGTGGGCAACAACGCTGTGGGATTGTCGGTGAGCAAAAAGATGGTGGCAAACTCCGGCGGCTCTTCCAGAATTTTCAGCAGCGAGTTGGCCGCCTCCTTCATGAAGTCGGCGTCGCTGAAGATGTACACCCGCTCGCGGCCTTCGACGGGGCGGTAGTAAATCTCGTGAATCACATGCCGCACCTGGTCCACTTTCACCAGCATCTGCGGCGGGTCGGGGGGAATGATCATCACGTCGGGATGCGTCTGCACGAAGATGCGCGTCTCGCGCTTGTCGACATCGCGCAAGTTATCGCGGGCGTCGACCGCTTCGGAGAAGCGATCTTCGAGCGCATCGGCTTCCCCAATGCGGACGCAGTTGGCGCAATGTCCGCAGAAATCCGGCAGTCCGTCGGTCTGCGGCCGCTCCAGGCAGTTCATCGCCTTGGCCACCATCTGCGCCAGCGTATATTTGCCCGACCCTTGTGGCCCGGAAAGAATCACCGCATGAGGAAAATGATCGTGCGCCAGCATTTCGCGCAGCGTGTGCACGGTAGCGGCATTGCCATGAAAATCAGAAAACGGCATCAGTAGGTCCTAAAAGCAGTGGATCGTGAATCGTCCTGTTTTGAAGGGGACGGCCCCCAAGGAAATTCCAATTAAGTGCGCTTCAAAGCGGACAGCCCCAAGAATTCTGGTCAGGCCCACTTTGAAGGGGACGGCCTTCAGGCCGTCCTTAAAGTATTGCAAAATACACTCGGCTTTACAGTCTGCGGAAAAACTTGGGTTTGATCCGTCTTTGAAGGGGCGCACCTTCAGGTGCGCCGTACAAGCCCTTTATTTTTATTATTCCGAGTGGGCTTCAGCCCATGAGGAATCTGCTTTGGCGATTTTTTCAACAGCCTGTTCAGCCGCTTAGGTACCTCGCTTTCGCTTATTCAGAATCTCCCGGCGGTTGACTGTGGGTCGCGATAGCGGCGGCTATCCAATCTACTGACCACTTGCGGGATTACAATCCACCATCCACTGACCACTTGTGGATTGTAGATCCACGATTCACGACGAACGATCAACTCATCAGCCTTGCTTCTACCACCCTGACGATCTCTGCATGCACCACATCGATCGCCGGGCGCGCGTCGATCAGGACCATGCGCTGCGGTTCGCGCCGCGCGATTTCCAGAAACCCGTCGTGCACCCGCTCGTAAAAGGCGCGACTCTCTTTCTCAAAGCGGTTCTCGTCCTGACTGCCTGGCGCGACTTTGTTTCGGCGGCGAGCCCGCATCACGCTGGAGTTCACGTCCGAATCCATCAGGATGGTCAGGTCTGGCCAGAATCCGCGGCAGAGTAAGCGATGCAGTTGCAGAACAACCTCGCTGCCCAATTGCCGCCCGCCGCCCTGGTAAGCCTCGGTGGAATCGGTGAAGCGATCGCACAGCACCCACTTCCCTGCTGCCAGCGCCGGCTCGATCACCTCGGCAATCAACTGCGCGCGCGAGCCGAACATGAGCGCCATCTCGGCGTGAGAGTCGAGGCCGGCCGTGCGTGAGTCCAGCAGCACCGCGCGAATGCGCTCACCTACCTCGGTTCCACCCGGCTCGCGGGTCGTCAGCACGTCAATTCCCTGCTGGCGTAACGCCACGGCCAGCTTCTCCAGTTGCGTGCTCTTGCCGCAGCCGTCCAGTCCTTCGAAGGTGATGAACTTGCCGCGCTCCGTCCGCTTGCCCACGGCTTCATCATATCAACCGTGATTGACTCCCACTCTGTCGCCAACGGAAGGCGGTGAGGATGGGGCACCCCGGCAGAACTCAACCGCGCGATTCCCATCCGGGGCTAAAGCCCTCGTCTATCACGGCAGTTTGGACGTGGCGCTGAAGCGCCGCTCCACCCGTCACGCATTCGTGCAGATTTCTCCTAAGAGCTAAAAGCTAAGAGCTAAGAGCCAATAGCGTCTTCACCTCGAATTGATCGAGTAACGCACCACCACGCCGTCAACGTAGGTGACTTCCACGCGATAGTCGTCAGGCAGATACTCGAAGATCTGCGTCTTCAGGCCCTCTTCGGAGGTCGACTCCGACAAGCGGCGTCCCAGTCCCATCATCTGGCTGACCTCGCCGATCTGCATACCGCGCTTCATTTGCGTAATCGGCGAAGACGGCGCGCCGATGGGCGCTGCACTGGCGGGAGCACTGGCAGTGTTCTGCGCCGCAGCCTGCAAGATCGGCTTCTGCGCTTGCAGGTCGCCGAAATCGACGTAGCCGTCGAGCAGCTTGATCAAGGCTTCGGGCGTCAGTTGGTCGGAAGGAATCGCCCCGGCCCAGCGCAGGTTGAAGCGCGACCCGCCGCGCGTGCGCTTGTCGGCAATCTGCTGCGCCTTGAGCTGGCTGGCGATCATGGCCGCGCGGTTGTCGGCTGCCTGCTCGCGGTCGCGCCGGCTGCGAACGCGATCCAGTTCGCGCTGCAAATCTCGCCGACGCTGCGGGTCCGTTTCGTTCCGGATATCCCGCTCCAGTTGCTTTTCGTAGTTGCTCTTCTCGACGTGATACGGCGTGACGGTTTCGCTGCTGTCATCCCAGAATGTGCCGAAGCCGCCGCCGTCGAGTTGAAACTCGATGAGATTTTTCTTGACGACAATCGTGGTGATGGTCGAGCGATCGCCGCTGCGAATCGCCGGACCAAACTGCTTCAGCCGGCCGGAATAGCTCTTCCAGTCCATGGGATCGTCACGATCCATGCGCAGGTCAACGCCTTGCTGCGTTCCGGGCATATCGATCTCCAGGCGAACCTGCCGTCCCACAAAATAGTTTTGCAACGTCTGCTGGCTTTGCGCGCTGGATAGCAGCGTCGAGAGGCACAGGAAGAATGCGGAAGCAATACAGGCACGCCGAAGCATCGCGATGCGCTCCTTTGCGAAGGTGATATGAACTCCGGTCGAGCGCAGCGAGTCTAGCACAGCTAATCCGGCTACCGGCGGGCGTCTGCGCAGAGACAAAAGGGTTGATGCCGTTAGTTCGGATCGGAAATCTTGACGCGCAGGGCGCGCGAAAGCGATTCGTCGTGCGCCGAATCTCCGGAGTAGGTTGCGGTGATGTTCTGATCGCCGGCAACGTCGAACGTGGTGGTAAAAACCGCGCGGCCTTGCGCGAGCGGCACCGGCGCTCCGGCGTTGATGCCATCCACGGTGAACTGAACGCTTCCCGTCGCCTCCGTTTTACTTGAACCAGTCGCGCTCACGACTGCCGTGATGGTCAGCGGTGACGCGACCTCAATCGTCGATGACGGTGTGCTGAGTGAAGTTGTGGTGGCGATTCCCGGCGGCAGCACCTGGATCACGCCCATCATGCCCATGTCCTCGTGCTTCAGGATGTGGCAGTGATAGAGAAACGTGCCCACAATGTTTGGATCGCCGAAGTCCATCCGCAAACGCACGCTGGGATACGGCCCGGAGCCGCTCCAATGCGGCAGGTTGATGGTGTCGCGAATTTCAGGACGCGCGGCTGGCCGGCCGTCGACCTCGACCACCTGAAAATGGATCTGGTGAATGTGAAAAACGTGGTCCTCAAGCGCGCGGTTCTCAACTTCCCAATCCTCCACATCGCCTTGATGCACCACGATGTTGGGCGCCTGTCCCATGCGATACAGCGCCGGCTTCTGTCCCACAACCGTGATGTAGTAGAAGACCGAAGTGTCGCCCTCAACCGGGTTCGGAACATACTGCGAGAAATAAAGCCTGCGCTGCACGTGACCATCGTCGGCGTCGGCAGGCTTGGCTCGCTCTGATTTGTAACGCGCTTTTTTTTCTGACGTCGCGTTCGCCCGGCTCGCGATTTGGTCACGGCTTACGATATCGGCAAGCGGACGAGCCGGATCCCGATCGCCTTCCGGGCCGGTATCCCATTGCGTGGTTACCAGGTGCATCGGCTCGCCGTGCGGCGGCGTGGCCACCACAAATTGGGCGCGCGCTCCGGGAGGCAGGAAAATGCTGGTCTGCGGAGGCTCGCTTCCCTTGATGGGCACTCCGTCCAACGCCACCACTTGTACCGGTTGAGCCGTGCCGCCGGCAAGCAGCTGAAGGTTGAAGATGATATCCGCACCCGCGTTCACCACTCGCCAGAGTTCCTGGCTGCCGGACGTGGTTTCAATCACCGCCGGCTGATACCGCGGATAAATCACCGGCACATAGTTGACCGACACGTCCCACGCCGGAGTCGTGATATCGGTTGTTCCCAGGTTCGTCAGCAACTGATCGCGCAGCACGATCACACGTTGCGGGAGTTTGGCCAGCCACGGATCGACCTGCTCGATACCTTCGACGATCAGCGCGCCCGACGCTCCGCCCTGCACCTGCCGCTCGCTGTAACCATGCGGATGCGGATGGTACCAGTACAGCCCGGGCGGCTCGTCCCGCGGAATCTTGACGCGGTATTCGAAATCCTGCTGGGGCTGAATCCGAGTGTTGATGACGTCGTCCTGGTGACAGGTTGGCGGAACGCTCATGCCATGGAAATGCAGGTTGGTCACCGACGCCGACATCGCTCCGGAGCCACAGTCCGTAGCATTCGACTCATTTGTCGACGGCGGCATGGCCATCGCGGCCTGCGACTGGCTCAAGCCAGAGGTAGGAAGATCGTTGTGGAAATGGATAATCAGCCGATCGCCGCGATGGACCCGCAGAGTTGGCGACTCTTCGCCGCGGTCGCTGACATAGCAGTAGCGCTGCGGCCCCTGTCCGGTCACGGTTTTCTCATACCGGAAATGAAGCGTGACTTCCAGAACGCCGTTCCGGCTGCGCAATTCCGGCGGGTTGACTGCGGTGGCTCCGGATTGCGGACGCGGACACGCCTGGTCTGACGACGGTGAAGCCTGGCTCGCCGAGGCAACGGAGGTAACGCACAAAAGCAGCCCGAAGCAGGGCACAACCCACAGCAGCTTACGCCGGCGTTCAGGCGCGAGGTTCTGTCGTTCTGTTTTGCTGATCCGGCACAGATACCGGAAAGACGGAAGAGGGCGACTCATACAGCTGCTGCTCTCTATGATACAGGCGGCGTGGATGGGGCTGTGTTGCCTCGCACATATTCTTGCGACTCGGCCGGCCAGATCGGCTACAAAGGTAGCCTGGGTACGATCGCCCCGGTGGTTCGGCTGTACTCCTCGTAGGCCGGACCGAAGGTAGCAATCATGGTGCGTTCCTCGATCTTGCTCTTCATCTTGAACCCGATGTACACGAGCACGACCGCGACCACGCCGCGGACCTGGCGGCGCTCGACGGCCGTACCGATTACCGCCAGAATCAATCCGGTATAGATTGGGTGCCGCACCCAGCGGTACGGGCCCGAGCGCACCAGTTCATGACCGACCTTCACGGTAATGGAGCCGCTCCAGTTGCCGCCCAGGTAAACGCGTGCCCAGATGGCAAAGCCGATTCCCGCTGCGGTAATGACCACCCCGAGGACTTCGGTCCAGAGCGACGCCGGAAATATGCGTATGCGCATCCAGCCTTGCGGCACATCGCTGCTGAACAGCGCGTAGAACCCAACGAATGTCACCACCGTGTAGGACAAACGCGAGGAAACGCTCTCCCGGTGCTGCACGCGCTTTCCTCGCAGCGCCCACACCATCCACAGGACGACGAACCCAAGCCACAGGCCCGCGCAAATCCGCATTCCATCCATGGCTGCCCCCGAGCACATTACGTTAGCAGGCGGCAGAGGGTTCCCGCGAGCCGGACTTTCACGGCGACTCCGGCGCTTTGCAACGCGGGAAGATGCTGGACTGCGGCATCCCGGAATAGTATCGTTGCGGTGCGGCGACGCAGGACTGTGTGGCCCGCGCAAGCAATTCCACAAAATTCAAGGGAGTCGTGATCCATGAAGAGAAGCATTCTGGCGGGGATAGTGTTGTGTGTTCTGCTTTCCACCGCGGCGTTCGCGCAGAAAATCAACATCGATTGGGACCGCAGCGCAAACTTCAGCAACTTTCATACTTACATGTGGGAGAAGAGCCCGCACCCCGCCAAAGGTTTCTGGGACCAGCGCATCATGGATGCGGTCGACAAGCAGCTGCAAGCCAAGGGGCTGACCAAGGTCGACGCCAATCCCGACCTGTGGGTGGTCTACAGCAACAGCATTCATGACCAGAAGCAAGTGGTCGGCACCGGCTACTCCATGGGCCCGAGCTGGGGATGGGGCTATTGGGGGCCCAGCAGCGTGAGCTACAACACCTACGTCACCAAGGTTGGAACCTTGGTCGTGGAACTGGCGGATGTTAAGGACAAAGATCTGTTGTGGCGCGGTTCCGCAGTCAACACCATCAGCGACAACAGCAATAAGAACATCAACAATCTGGATAAGGCAGCCGCCAAGTTGTTCCAGAACTATCCGCCGAAGGAAAAGAAGTAGCGGCAATCAGGCAACAGGCGAACTTGGGTTGGAGTTGAGCAACCGGGTTCGCCTGCTCTATTTCAGGAGGAGGGAAAATGAGTCTACGAAAGTTTGTCTTGGGCCTGATCGCCGCTGCTTGCCTGTTTACAACTCTTGGGGCTGAAGCGCAATGGGTCATGGTAGCGCGCGCTGTCTCAGGACAGGTGCAGCGCATGACCAACAAGTCGGGTAACGGCGCGGGCTACGATGTCGCCACGGTCGTTCTTATGGCGAATGCCGACAAGGTCTACGAGACGGCGCTGAAGTCGATCCAGGCGCACAGCGATGTCACCATCAACAGTAACGACGCCAAGAAGCGCGAGATCAAGTTCTCCAAGGGCGACCAGATTGCCAGCATGCAAGCCACGCCCCTGGGCGATAAGCTCACCCAGTTGGTGGTCGCCTCGAATCTGGTCGGCGCGCCCGATGCGACGTCGCTGGTTGTGCAAGGGGTGATGAGAGTTTGCGACCAGATGAAGATCGTGTGCACGCAATCTCAGGAGTGAGGAAGACTATTCACCACAGAGGCACAGAGACACAGAGACACAGAGACACAGAGACACAGAGACACAGAGACACAGAGACACAGAGAAGGCAAGTCGTTTTGTTTTTCTTTATCGTCACAGGAGTGCTTAGGCTCTCGGCGGCTTGCCGCATGCAGCGGAAGATTCCAAGCCCAATCTTTGGCTTGCTCTGTGTCTCTGTGCCTCTGTGGTGAACCGAAGCCTCCTTACTCGAACCGCCCCAGCGAAAACGCTTCCAAGCTGAAATCGGGTTCATGGCCGGTCAGTAGCTGCGTCATGACCAGCGCAGTCACCGGCGCCAGCAGGATGCCGTCGCGATAGTGTCCGGTCGCCATGTAGTATCCCGGCAACGACGTCTTCCCCAGGATCGGCAGACCGTCGGGCGAACCCGGCCGCAAGCCGGCCCAGGCGTCGTGAATACGCAGCTTCGCGATCTCCGGCGAAACTTCGGTCGCCGCCTGCTGCAAGCGCTTCACCGTGTCGGGATCAACGCGCTTGTCGTATCCGGCTTCTTCTACGGTTGCTCCCAGCAGAATCCGGCCATCGGTGCGCGGAATGATGTACACCTCGGGCGTGCGCACCACGTGCTTGATGACGGGGCCCTCGCGAGTCGCGAATGCCGGCACCATGCACACCATCTGTCCCTTCACCGGACGCGTCGGCGCTCCAAACGGCTTGATCTGCGAGGCCCAGGCTCCGGCACAGTTCACCACCGCAGCGGCAGCATAGAACGATTTCGCAGTTCGCGCGCCGGTCACTCGCTTGCCGAGCACCGCAACTTCTGTGACCGGAGAGCCGGTCGCGAAATCGACGCCCAGGGTCCGCGCTGCCCGATCCAGCGCGCTTCCCAGTTTGCGCGGATCGACGCTGCTCTCCGGCAGAAAATAGCTGCGGCCCCGTTTTGCGATCGCCGGCTCCAGTTGCGTTAACGCGTCGTCGTCGAGCGGATGCGCCCCTTCACATGCGGGCGATTCGTCCTCGTCCAGGAAGGCGATGGTTCCCTGCTTGCGCAGGTCGGGCGACTCGAAAGCTTCGGCGCGCAACTGGCGAACGAATTCCGGATAGAGGCGCGCACTGGCGGCGACCAATTCTTTCAGTGGCGGCGGCGTTCCCGGATCGCAATGCGCGATCATGCCTCCGGCGGCATAGGTGGCTTCGCGGAACGGTTCGCCTTTTTCGACGACCAGCACCGTGGCGCCACTCTGCCGCAAGCGCCACGCCAGCGACAGCCCAATCACTCCCGCGCCAATTACGACGACATCCCAGGTTTTCACCTTTCGATTGTAGTGGAGGCAACGCGGAGCGGGTTTAGCGGCCAGCGCGCCCGGAGAAGAGCAAAAGAGCGAGAAGCGGCTTTTTTCCTACATTCATTTTGAATTCACATTCCACAACTGCTGCGATGTGATATTTTTACATTTCAATTGCAAACTTCTCCTTTCTGGAGGCTCTCCTAAATTGACAAAAGACATGGTCCCCAAGCGCATCTTTTTGACCAAAGGCGTGGGGAAACACAAAGAACGGCTTACTTCGTTTGAGTTGGCCCTGCGCGACGCGGGTATCGCGGCGCAAAATCTGGTACGCGTCTCTTCCATCTTCCCGCCCAACTGCAAGCTCATCACCCGCAAAGAAGGGTTGACCTTCCTGTCGCCGGGCGAAGTCGTGTTCGCCGTTGTCGCCGAAAATTCCACGCGCGAAGCCCATCGCCTGGTGGCTTCCAGCATCGGACTGGCGATCCCCGCCGACCGCAGCACCTACGGATACTTGAGCGAGCACCACTCCTTCGGCGAAAAAGAAGACGTAGCCGGCGACTATGCCGAGGAACTGGCGGCCGAGATGCTGGCTACCACGCTCGACGTCGAGTTCGACGCCGATAAATCCTGGGACGAGAAAAAAGAGGTTTACCGCCTGTCCAACAAGATTGTGCGCACCGCCAACGTCACCCAGAGCGCGGTAGGCGACAAGCGCGGCCTCTGGACCACGGTGATCGCGGCCGCCATCCTGATCTTCGAATAAAGACTTCACGAGCCAAGTTGCAAACAACGGTATCCCTCAATGTGGGATGCCGTTTTTTATCGTTTCACTCGCACATCGCAGCGGCTGTCGTATACCGCGACGACTTCGATTTGTCCCACAATGTGGCAGTTGAATTCTTCCAGCCCAGCGGCTGGAATCCAGTACTCCTGGTGAGCCGTGTCGCCGACCGTATGCACCTCGAAGCGCGAAAGGTAATCGGCGCGTACCCGAAATCGCAAAACAAATCCCCGAAAGCCTGAGTTGGGATCGCGGGCCTGCCAGTTTCGCGCGAGTTGCTCGGCATACTTCCGGGTGAGGACGGGATAGAAGACCGGCTCATCCGGCGACCTGGGAGGAAACGCGCGGTGGCCCGACGCAGCGATCCGATCGAGTTCCTGGCGTCCTACCGATCGAAATAGTTCGACAACCTGGTTGTCCTTCATTGCGGGACGCTCGATTGCGAAAGCGAGAATTTGCCGACTCCCACAATCGGGGGCAGTGTAGCACAGCGATTCCAGGCAGCTCGGCAACAAAAAAGGCCCGCCTTGCGGCAGGCCCCGCGGTTATGAGCTGTATACGAACTACTGTTGCGGAGTTGCGGTGGTGGTTCCACTGTTACTGCCCGAATGGCTGGCCCAGGGAATGTCCGTAGCCTGCCGCTCATACAACGGCTTGTTCTGATCGTTGGCGTTACTCTGCGGGGTTGCTGTTCCTGAGGTTGAATTGCGCGAGTCAGGAACCGCATTGGGGTTGGTCTGCTTCGGGTTGTTCACGCCCTGATTATTTACCCCGCGTCCCGTGGTCTGACCATTTTGCGGATTGGTGTTGAGCTCGCCCTGGCGCGCGGCCTGCGCATCATGGTTGGCTTCGCTTTCGGTCATGCCAGTGTTGTTGGCGGGACTATTTCCCACCTGCGAATTCGGATTGGTCGGCGAAGTCGAAGTTGCCGGCGTCTGGCTGGTCACAGGCGGGCTGGTCTTAGGCTGTCCGGAACTGCTCTGGGGCAAATCCTGCGGCAACAACATCGCCATCTCCTGCGGCTGCGGCTGCGCAGGCTCGGTGGTTTCCGGTGTGCCCTTCGGATTCATTCCGTTGCTGTCGCTGGCTGGCTGCTCGCCTGTGGAACTGCCCATCTTGCAACGGCTGGCAACCTCACGAACGTTGGAAGCCTGGACTGAATTAGAGGCGTGCGCCATGGTTTCGCCGCCCTGGCTCGCGGCCGCGGTCGATTGATTTTCCGTGCCGCTGATCTCGACTTCATGGCCGACCTTCGCGCTCAGCGCCGAATCGTCACCCAGCACTTTGTACTGCATGCCGTTCTGGTCGGTCAGCGTGAAATTGCCCGCGGAGCCGCTGAGGCATCCGCGAATCACCGTGCTCTGCGTGGAAGACGACTGGCTGCTGGTTGCCGGATTCTGCATGGAAGTATCCTGAGCAAACGCCATGCCGGCGGCCAACAGCATTGACAACCCAAACCAAAATGCCTGTTTCATCGGATCACCCCTGTTCGGATAGTTAGAATTTCCGCGAGCGCGCGGGGTTTTCTGGAGGTGAAGTGATTTCCGGGTAGCGGAGATGCGACACGCTATTCGCTCTTCGCTTTTGGCTGTTAGCTTTTAGCTCTTAGCCAACCCGCGATTAAGTGGGGTGGGACCGTGCGGAATTGCTCAGGGTTTTAGCAGATCCATAAAGTGAAAAACGAGATGCCTCGGCGTAAAGCCCACGTGTTTTCCGATGCCGATGACACGGCTGAAGCCGGCTGCTGAAAAGGTCGGACAGCGATTGCCTGTGTTACCGGCTGAACAGACTGCTGAAAAACTCGAGTTTGGGCCGTCTTTGAAGGGGCGCACCTTCAGGTGCGCCGTACAAGTCGTTTATTTTTGTCCATTCCGAGTGGGCTTCAGCCCACGAGGAATCTGCTTTCGCGACTTTTTCAGCAAACTGTGAAGCCGGCTGGGAGCGATAAATAAAAAGTTAGACGCTGGCCTGAAGTGTCTGCGTGAAAGCCTCTGTCGTCCCTACGGGACTCGGATCAAGTTCCCACTTACCCAGCACTCCGCCATCCCACCCCAATTCGCGCAAAAAGCGGCGCAACTTGGGGACCCCGGTTTGGCTGGGTCCTGGGCTAAGCTGTTTCGCGCCTACGGCACTGGCTCCTTGACCGTTGTGCTCCACTACCAATTCGAAAGCTTAGTTCTCACGCAGACACTGAAGGCCAGCTCCACCCGAACAGAACGGAAGCCGGCAATTTTTTCAGCAGCCTATGAAACAGGGCCCCGCAACGCACAGACGTGATAAGCGCTTTCAAACAGTACAGGCTAAGAGCTGCTGGCCCAAAAGCTAAGAGCTAACAGCGAAGGGCCGGTCGCGAAGAACGAACAGCGATCCGCGGCCTTTCCGCTACACTGAAAGCAATGACCACTTTCGACTGGCGCAACTTCGACGCCTATCTCTTCGACATCGATGGAACCATCGCCAACACGCATGGAGGAGTGCACTTCAACTCGTTTCACCGGGCGTTGCGCGAGGTGTATGGCTGCGAAGGCCGCATCGATCCCGTACCGGTGCATGGCAACACGGACATCGGCATCCTGCGCGATGCGCTCAACTATCACGGCAAGATGCCGGCCAACTTCGAGGCTCGACTACCGGCAGCGCGCGATGTGATGTGCGCCGAAGTGGCGCGCCATGCCGATGACATGGACGTGCAGCTCTGCCCGGGAATTCGTGAGCTGCTCGCCGATTTGCATCAACGCGGAAAACTTTTGGGCGTCGTGACCGGCAATCTGGAGCAGATTGGCTGGCGCAAGCTGGAGCGCGGAGAGGTGCGACAGTTCTTCGACTTCGGATCGTTCAGCGATTTGCGCGAAAAGCGCGAGGACATCTTTCGCCACGGGGTCGAGCTGGCGCGTCAGCTGCGCGGGCCGGAAACCAGCGTCTGCTTTTTCGGCGACACGCCTTCCGACATTCGTGCTGCCGCCCATCTCGGACTGCCGGTGGTCGCCGTCGCTACCGGCATCTACAAATGCGAAGAGCTCGAGAAGGACCAGCCGAACCTGTGTGTGCCGAGTTGCGCAATGCTGCCGCGGCTCGCTTGAGGCGACAATTTCCGAGCCGGTAGCTTACAATTTCTTCACGCATGCGGTTTCTAGCTGGGACATTTTTCCTCCTCGCGATGGCGGGCTCGCTGCTCGCCCAGCAGAGCGTCGCGTCCGGTTCAGCCGTTGTCCCGCAAACTTCGCCGAGTACGACCCAAGCTTCGCCGCAGCAACAAACATCTCCCAGCTCGGCTCAGGCGATTGCGCCGCAACCAACTTCTGTGCCGGCCAGTGCTTCAGCCGGCGGCCCAACTGCTGCTTCCGCCCAAAACTCTGCGGCGCCGGCTCAGGCTGCGACTTCCCTGCCCGCAAGTGCAGCAGCGTCGCCTGCAACCGCGCCCAACCCGGCTAGTAGCTCAGCCGTCACGGTGCTGGTGCCGACGCCCACCAAGCGCGAAATAGCAGAAGCCAAGCGGCAATTCGAGGCCGGCGTCAAGCTCAACTCGAAGGGGCATATGGACGCGGCGTTCACCAAGTTTTCCAGCGCGTCCGAACTCGATCCCCGCAATGTTGACTACCTCACCGCCCGCGAGTTCACGCGTCAGGAACTGGCGATGCAGGCCTTGACGCGCGGCAACAAGGCAATGCTCGATCACAACGAGATTGTTGCCATGGCCGAGTTCCGGCGCGCGCTGGAGTACGATCCGACCAACGAGTACGCGGTGCAACGTCTGCACGACGCAGTGCCCATCGAGCAGCAACCGACCCAGCCAGTGAGCGTGGTGGAAGAGTCTGTGCCGGTCGAGCTGCAACCCACGCGGAAACATCAGGACTTCCACTTCCGCGGCGACTCCAAGGCCTTGCTGACGGAAGTGGCGCGCGCCTACGGCATTACGGCGCAGTTTGACGATTCGGTGCAGGCCCGGCGGGTGCACTTCGATATTCAGGATGTGAACTTCGCCACTGCCATGCAGGCTGCCAACGACGTGACGAAAACGTTTTGGGTGCCGCTCTCGACCAAGCAGGTACTGCTGTTGGCCGACAACGTGGAAAATCACCGCAACTTCGAGCGCATGGGCCTGCGCACGTTTATCCTGCCCGAACTTACCGATCAGCAACTGGCGGAGATGACGAACTCTCTGCGCGTGCTGCTGAATTTGCGCTACATCTCCCAGCTCAAGGAGCAGTCGGCCATCGCCATACGTGCCGAGCTTCCGGTGCTGGAAGCCGCGTCCGAGCTGATCAAGAGTCTCACCACCGGCCCGCCTGAGGTGCTGCTCGACATCAACGTGTACGCCGTAAGCCAAAGCCTCACCCGCGAACTGGGCACGGCGCTGCCCACCCAATTCACCATGTTCAATATCAGTCCGGCACTGATCGCCGGACTGGGAGCGGGCGCCAGCAACGCCATCAACCAGTTGATTGCGTCCGGCGGCATCAACCAGGCAAACTCACAGGCAATTTCCGCGCTGCTGGGGCAACTGCAAAACTCATCGACCGGTTCCCTGCTGACCACTCCGTTCGTTTCGTTCGGCGGCGGGTACACGCTATTCGGATTGAATGCGGGCGGCGTGGGCGCCGCGCCGACGTTCAGCCTGAACTCATCCGACATCCGCAACCTGGAGCACGTGACCCTGCGCGCTTCGCAAAACGACGCGGCGACCATGAAGATCGGCGAGCGTTACCCCATCATCAACGCGACCTTCGCGCCCATCTACAACACCAGCGCGATCGCCTCGGTCATCGGCAATCAGAGCTACGTTGCTCCGTTCCCGTCCTTCAACTTCGAAGACATTGGCCTGATTCTGAAAGCTACGCCGATGATTCACGCCAACTCGGACGTAACCCTCAAGCTCGATTTGCAGTTTCGCTCGCTGGGCACGACCAACGTCAATGGCATTCCCATCATCAACAACCGGCAATATACCGGCGTGATCACGGTGAAGAATGGGGAGTCGAGCGTGGTCACTGGCCTGTACACGAAAGAAGACGACCGCAGCCTTAACGGATATCCATTTCTGGCGCGCGTGCCTGGCCTGACCTACGCGAGTACGGTCCACGGCAAGACCGTCAACGACGACGTGCTGCTGGTGGTCATCACCCCGCACATCCTACGGGCGGCCGAGCAAACGTCGTTTGCTGTGCAGCTTCCGCCGAACCATTAACCCAGACAACGCCGCGCGCCCCGTTAAAGATCAGACATTCCCCAACTGGAACTCGGCGGGTGAGTGTTGTGTCCAATTTTTGGACTGGGCGGGTATTTTCTACATGTCAACTAGGAGAAACGCAACAGTTACGCGTAACCGCATGTCCCCATTGGAAATAGAAATACTCAAAAAACCGGCGAATTCCCTATCCAATTTGCTATGCTGGAAGTAGAGTGAAATTTCGAAATCGCCCAGCCATGCCGGCTGGGCTTTTGTGTTTGGGGCTGTCCGCTGTCAGCTGTCCGCTCTCAGCTAAACCCAAGCAGCTTTCGATGCGGTTGAACAGGTTGCTGAAGAAGCCGGAGATGAGCGCTTGTATCGCCGGCTGAAAGCCGGCTCGGATCTATAAATAAAGGCTTAGACGCTGGCCTGAAGGCCAGCTCTACCCGAACAGAACAGAAGCGCAAGTTTTTCAGCAGCCTGTAAAAGCCACAAATGACTTTGCGATGCTTGCGACACGCCTGAGCCGTGCCCTTTCAAAGCTGAGAGCCTGATCAGAATTTCTTTAACGGACGGCTGATAGCTGATAGCTGATGGCTGATAACTGAAAGCTGATAGCTGACAGCCGATAACGTCGCGCGGTCCTGGCAACGAGCCATCCTGCTCGCCTCCGTTTGACTTGCCCGTCTCTCTCTGCGTAACGTTCTACTACGTACCCACTTAGCTTTATGTCGGAGGCACGATGAAGCGTTGCTTTGCCAAGCTCAGCCTGTTGCTGCTGCTGGCGATCGCACTGCCCACGATGGCGCAGGATTCCGCATCGCAAAACCGCAGCGGATCGGCGGACAACCTGGTGCAATATGAAAAAAACGTTTCGGTGAAGAAGCTGCCCAACGGGCTGACGATGGTGCTGTGGCGTCGGCCCGAAGCGCCGGTGTTCTCGTTCTTCACCCTGGTGGATGCCGGCTCGGCACAGGACCCGCTTCATCAGACTGGCCTGGCGCACATGATGGAGCACATGGCCTTCAAGGGCACCCCCGACATCGGCACCAAGGATTATGCCGCCGAAAAGCCAGCGCTGGCGAAGGTGGAGCAGACGTACGCCGCGTATGAGGCCGAGCGCATCAAGCGCGTCGGGCAGGATCCGCAGAAGCTGGCGCAACTGAAGCAGGCCTGGCAGGACGCGATCAAAGAGGCCGACCAGTACGTTATCAAGAACCAGTTCGGCGAGGTCATCGAGGCCCATGGAGGCGTCGGGGTGAATGCCTTCACCAACTACGACGAGACGGCGTATATGTACTCGCTGCCCTCGAACCAGCTGGAGCTGTGGGCGGCGTTGGAGTCGGATCGCATGCAGCATCCGGTGATGCGCGAGTTCTACAAAGAGCGCAGCGTGGTGATGGAAGAGCGCCGCATGCGCACCGACAGCCGTCCCACAGGACGTCTGGTGGAGCAGTTTCTGGGGACGGCCTTCATGGCGAACCCGTATCATCGGCCGACCATCGGGTATGCTTCCGATCTCGACTCGTTCTCGGCGACCGATGCCGCGGAATTTTTCCATCGCTACTACGTTCCTAGCAACATGGTGATTGGCCTGGTCGGCGATCTCAATCCCGACGAGGTGTTTCCCATCGTCGAGCGCTACTTCGGCCAGATCCCGACGACGCCCAAGCCGATTGAGCTGACCACGACGGAACCGCCGCAGAACTCAGTGCGCGAGGTGACACTCCAGGATCCGTCGCAGCCGTTCTACATCGAGGGCTATCACCGGCCCAGCTATCTTGCGCCGGACGATGCGGTGTACGACGCCATTTCCGACATTCTGTCCAATGGCCGCACCTCGCGGCTGTATCGCTCGCTGGTACGCGACAAGCAGATCGCGGCCTTCGCCGCCGGCTTCAGCGGATTTCCGGGAAACAAGTACAGCCACCTGTTCGCTTTTTATGCGGTACCGATTCCCGGTCACACTAACGAAGAAATGCAGAAGGCGTTTGCCGAGGAGATCGTCAAGCTGAAGACGCAGGACGTAACCGACGAAGAGCTCCAGATGTTCAAGACGCGCACCAAGGCCGACCTGATTCGCGGCCTGGCCAGCAATGAGGGCCTGGCCGAGCAGCTTGCCTTTTATCAAACGCGCTATGGCGACTGGCGTGAACTGTTCCGCTACCTCGATCGTGTGGACAAGGTGACCAAGGCCGACATCCGTCGCGTGTCGAACCAGGTTTTCCAGGACACGAACAGGACAGTCGGCGTCATCCAGACACAAACCGCGTCGAGCGGGCCTGGACCGGGCGCAGCCCCCAGCAAAGGAGCGGAACAGCAATGAGCACGATCATGAAAGCTTCCGCTTCTGCGAAGGAGCTAAGCGCAACGAGCAGTAATCCGTCCTTTTCTGCTGTCATCCTGAGCGCAGCGCGAGCTGCCTTTGCTCGCGCGGAGTCGAAGGCCCCCTACCGCCGCACTGATCGATGGCAGCGCGCGGCTTTTGCTGTGCCCCAAACAAACGGCCATGCCTTGCGCTTCCGCCCAGGGATCTGGTTTTCGCTTTTAGCAACACTCCTGTTATTCGCAACCCTAGCCTCGGCCCAGCAGCTTACCCCCTGGAACAAAATCCAGGCGCCGCCACTGCCGGCGTTTACGCCGCCTTCGCCCACCCGCATTCAACTGCCGAATGGCATGGTGATCTTTCTGCAGCCGGATCACGAATTGCCCTTGATCAGCGCGACCGCCCGTATTCGTGGAGGCTCGATCTCTGAGCCGCCGACGAAGACTGGCCTCACCGACATCTATGGCGACGTGTGGCGTACTGGTGGCACCAAGACAAAGACCGGCGATCAGATGGACGACTTCCTCGAAGCCCGCGCCGCCAAGATCGAGACGGACAATCAATCGGACTCGACCAGCATTTCGCTCAACTGCCTGAAGGGCGACTTCGACGCGGTCTTCGATCTGTATCTCGAACTGCTGCACTCACCGGAGTTCCGCAACGACAAAATACAACTGGCCAAGCAGCAGGCCTACACCGGCATCGCCCGCCGCAATGACGATGTCGGCTCCATCGTGCATCGCGAGAGCCTGATCATCGCGTATGGCAAGGAAAATCCCTACGCGCGCGTGCCTGAGTACGCGACGGTCGCTGCGGTCACGCGCCAGGACCTGATTGACTGGCACAAGCAGTACGTATACCCCAACAACATCATCTTCGGCATCACCGGTGACTTCGATCCCAAAGCCATGGAAGCCAAGCTGCGCCAGGCTTTCGAGTCATGGCAAAAAGGGCCGCAGGCTGCGACGCCTGACATCAAGTTCACGCCGCCGAAGCCGGGGATTTATTTCGTGCGCAAGACCGATGTGAATCAGAGCAGCATCGACATGCTCGACCTGGGCATCGAGCGCAGCAATCCCGATTACTACGCTGTGACCGTGATGAACGAGATTTTCGGCGGCGGCTTCTCGTCGCGGCTATTCAACAATCTGCGCTCAGGCAAAGGCCTGGCTTACGCTGTGGGAGGTGGCGTGGGATATGCCTGGAACCATCCTGGCGTGACCAACATCGATATGCAGACCAAGAGCGCCAGCACGGTGGAAGGCATTGAGGGACTCGACAGCGAGATTGACGATCTGCTGAAGAACGCCGCCACGCCGGACGAACTCAAACGCGCCAAGGACGACATCCTGAACTCGTTTGTCTTCCAGTTCGACACCCCGGAGAAAGTTCTGCGCGAGAAGATGGCCTACGAGTTCTATCACTACCCGCTGGACTTCCTGGAACGCTACCGCACCGAGGTCGAAAAGGTCACGGCTGATGATGTCTCTCGTGTGGCCAGGAAGTACGTGCACAAAGATCGCATGGCAGTGCTGGTGGTGGGCAATGACTCCGAGTTCGGCAAGCCGCTCAGCACGCTGGGGCCGGTCGAGAACGTGGACATCGCGATTCCGCCGCCTCCGGCCAGCCTGATGCAGCAGGAGGGCCCGGGAGGACAGTAGTCGGGGCGAAATAGTGATTGTGCCCAAATTGGGTACAAGTGTAATATCGAATTTGCTGGGTTAACGGTGATTGCCGGTGAGGGTCATTGCGCGGCGAACCTTGACGAAGTTTGTCGAATCCCTGAAAGGCAGCGCCGACCACAAGGCGGTGAAATCTGCACTGGATTCCTGGTTTCATGAGGCCCTGCGGGCAGAATGGAAGTCACCCGCTAATGTCCGGGTCAACTATCGCAACGCCAGCATCGTGGGACCAGACCGGGTAGTGTTCAACATCAAGGGCAACAGCTACCGTCTGGTAGTTGCGGTGGATTATGGACGCCAGATCGTTTTCATCAAGTGGATCGGAAGTCACGCGGAATACGACAGGGTCGATGTGAAGACGGTGCGATATGAAAATTAAGCCAATTCGATCGGACCGCGATTATCAGTTGGCACTGGAACGTGTAGAAAAGCTTTGGGGCGCGGCGGCAAATACTCCACCGGGAGACGAGCTGGAGGTTCTGGTTACCTTAATCGAAGCCTACGAACGCCAGAATTACCCTATCGATCTTCCCGATCCGCTGGACGCCATAAAATTCAGGTTGGAACAATCGGGGAAGGACTTCAAGACGCTAGTGGGAATTGTAGGGCAACGGAGCCGCGTTTATGAGGTAATGCGGGGTGACCGTCCTTTATCGCTGACCATGATTCGTAATTTGCATCGAGAACTTGGCATACCTGCCGAAGTCCTGATTCGCCCTATCCAAAGCGCTAACCGCAAACGCCTCCATGGGCGCCTTGCGGCTGCCAAACGATCACGCCTGCGGAAATCGGCGTAGTTCACAAAGTCGTTCGAGCTTAAATTCAGCAGACGCCACGAAATTCGGCTTGTCACTGATTTTCGGTAAGATACTCCCATGCTTCCGCACCGTGCCCCGCCCGGCCAGAACCTGCTCATCGATGCCGATGACACATTGTGGGAGAACAACATTTACTTCGAGCGGGCGATCGCCGGCTTCATCTCGTTTCTGAATCATCATGAGTACACGCCTGACCAGGTGCGCGAAGTACTGTACGACGTGGAGCGCGAGAACATCCGGCAACACGGGTACGGCATGCACAGCTTCGCGTTGTCGCTGGTGCGGTGCTTCGAAAACTTGTCGGTTGAGCCGCTGACTCCCGCGCTGCACGACACCATCAAAGGCTTCGCCTACGCCATCGCCGAGCATCCGATGGAAATTCTGCCCGAGGTCTCTGAGACGCTGGCCGATTTGGCTAAGCGGCATCGCCTATTCCTGGTAACCAAGGGAAACATCAGCGAACAGACCGGCAAGTTTGAGCGCTCCGGGCTGAAGGAACATTTCATCGCGGCTGAAGTGGTCGCCGAAAAAGACGCGCCGACCTACAAGGCTGTGGTGGAGAAGTATGCGCTGGTGCGGGAGCAGACCTGGATGATCGGCAACAGTCCTAAGTCCGATATCAATCCCGCGCTGGAAGCCGGGCTGCACGCCGTCTTCGTGCCGCACCGTAATACCTGGATGCTGGAGCGGGGCGAGGTGAGCCCGGAGCTTGGAACCGGCCGGGTGTTGCAGGTCGAAAGCTTCGGCCGCCTGCGCGATCACTTCTAGCTGATCGCCGCTACGGCACATATCTTGGCGGTCCCAAAGCCAGAAGAAATTTGAATCGCCACGCTGGAGGGATCGCTGCGGTTATAAGGGTCCTTCGACTTCGCTCGATTCGCTGCGCGATCTCGCTGCGCTCAGGATGACAGGGGAGAAAGATGGCCGGGTTATGGTGGGAATGACTAAGTGAAATGAAGTCGAAGACTTCTCTCGCGTCCGGATCTATTTCCCGAAACCGCAGATCCCTCGGCTGCGCTCGGGATGACAGGGGAGAGGATGGTTGGTTTACGGTGGGAATGACTACTGAACAATCAGGATGACAGCATGAGGATGCACTAACCGCGCGCGGTCCTTGTTTCTAACCTTTAAGCTCGAATCCCTGACCCCTGTTTTGTGTCCCAATCCAACGTTCCTGCTGAATCTCACATCCTACTTGATTGACCAAAATTCCAACTGACATGCACGATCAAAATACTTATCCTCGGCAGCCCTTTTCGCTGGCGGTGCTGCTGGCGCTGGCTGCTGCGCTGCTCATGACTGCGGGATGTCACCGCACCGACGTGCGCTCCTCGCTGGCGGCCAATAGCTTTGTTGGCGGCTCGGGTGAGCCTATGATGCTGGCGGCATATCTGCCGTGGTTTGGCCGGCCGGGCCACATCAATGTTGGCTATTCGTCGCAGGACCGCGTGGTGCTGGAGAAGCAGATTGACCAGGCGAAGCAGCTGGGCATCGCTGCTTTCGTGGTGAACTGGTACGGTGCGCATCATGACTTTGAGGACAAGGCCTACAGCCTTATGCAAGAGGTCGCCCAGGAAAAGAGTTTTCAGGTCGCACTGATGTACGACGAAGACGACAGCGAGCCGGGTGGCGAAACCGAGGCGGTCATCTCCGATCTGCAGTATGCCTACGATCATTACATCGGCCCGAAGGCTTCGGCGCGTGAAGCGTATCTGCACTTCAGCGGGCGGCCGATGATTTTCATTTTCCCCAAAGGCGGTCACACGGACTGGAACCGCGTGCACCAGGCGGTGAACACGTGGGAAGATCCACCGCTGCTGATCATGAAAGACATTCGCCCGAATGAGGCCGGCGCGTTCGACGGCTTCTATGCCTGGATCAATCCCGGCAAGCAGGGCTGGCAGGCCAACGGCAGCAACTGGGGCCAGCAGTATCTGGACAATTTCTACAAGACGATGATCACTGAGTATCCCAACAAAATTGCGGTGGGCGCGGCCTGGCCGGGCTTCGACGACTCCAAGGCCAGCTGGAGCCAGAACCGCAAGATGAGCGCGCGCTGCGGGCAGACCTTCAACGACACGCTGCGCATGTTCCGCCGCTACTACGATCAACAGCATCCGCTTCCCTTCCTCATGATTGAAACCTGGAACGACTACGAGGAAGGCACCGCCATTGAGCGCGGGGTCGATACGTGTAAGTAGTCCGCAATTCGCTTTTCGCTATTCGGTTTTCGTAAAAACAGGTCTTTCTTTCTTGCCGACGGCGAAGAGCGAACAGCGAAAGGCGGCGGTTCTATAATTCCCCTCATGGACGATCAAGCCTTCCGCCGTCATGCTGATGAATTGCTGGACGAATTGAAGCGCAGTCTCTACGCGGTCGAGGGCGATGCCGATTTTGATGTCGAAGAGAACGACGGCGCGCTGCAGATCAGCTTCGATGAGCCGCCGGGAAGGTTTGTTATCTCGCCGAATTCCGCGATGCACCAGATCTGGATTTCAGCACTGTCCACCAGTTTCAAGCTGGACTGGTCCGAGGCGCAGAGCAACTTCATTCTGACCAGGACCGGCGAACCGCTGAAAGCCCTGGTGACCCGGCTGATCAGTGAACAACTCGGCGGCCAGCTCGTCAGCGTCCAGTAGGTTGGCAGCGGCTGCCCGAGCCGCAATGCAATTGTCAAAACCATCCTTGATAATCCGCAAGAACTAAGGCGCACCTGCTCAAAGGGACTACGACAATTTTCTCCAGCATTCTCAGGGTGCTTCAACTCGGCCTCGCAACCAGGCTCGTATAATTACTAAAACCTTCGTTACCACACTTCTTTTCCTCGCAGCAAAACCACTGTTTGGAGTGTAAGGATGCAGTACGCCGTGATCGTTGAATCGGCTCATTTCGCTCGTCGCCACAATTTACAATTTCTCGCTTTCTTGCTCCCTTTGCTACTGATTTTGAGCGGTTGCGGAGGCATGGCGTCGTCCACTTTGACGCAGACTCCAATCTCGCAACCGGCCCAGCCCGCTAATGGCTCGACCTCGGGTTCAGGCTCGCAAACCTCGTCCGGCAGCGGCTCGACGTCAACGCCTGCCCCGGCGCCTGCGCCTGCTCCGGCTCCGCCATCCGGGCCTCCGGGTGTTCCCGCCGGAGCGCAGATCAACGCGGCCGTTCAGACGCTTCCCAACTGGGACTGGTGCACCGCCAAGTTGAACGGTAAGCCCTGCGCCAGCGGCCTCGGCAATGCCACTTCCAGCATGACGCCGAAACAGGGCACGCCATCGCTCAGCGGGAGCTCCTCGTTGTTCACCCTGGGAGGACCGACGCAATATTCCAACGCCTTGTGGTGGCACTCGTTCGGCTCGAACAGCACGCCCACGCACTTCGTCTACGACGTCTACTTCTACTTGCAGGAACCAGGCGCTCCTGAGGCGCTGGAGTTCGACGTGAACCAGAGTATGAACGGAACGCGTTACACCTGGGGCAGCGAATGCAGCTATCGCAACACCGGCTACTGGGACATCTGGAACGATAAGACGGGATCATGGGAGACAACCTCGGTGCCCTGTCCGGTGGTTTCGGCCAACACCTGGCACCATCTGACCTGGCAGATCGAGCGCGTCAACGGCCAAGCGCATTACATCAGCGTCACACTGGATGGCAACGTGGGCACAGTGGACAAGTACTACGACCCGCAACCGGGTTGGAACGGCAATGACGTGAATGTCGCGTTCCAGATGGACGGGGATTACCGCCAGGATCCGTACTCGGTGTGGCTCGATAACGTTAGTTTGTCGTGGTGGTGAGTACGCGGTTATCTTCCGTCGCGGGGAAACCGCAAATCCCTACGGTTATCATCCTGAGTGGAGCGGCCACCTGCTTTTCGACCCGCTGTTATGTCGTCCCTGAAGGCACTCGTGGTTTCGTTTCGATTGCACGGCGAGGCTGAAGCCGCGCCCCTTCAAAACACAATCGCCACAGCCGGCGCCATTGCAGCACCCTACACCCTCACCGCTTCGGGGCGCAGCTTCTGCTTCAGGTCGGCGGCAATCATCTGGCCATGGAAGCGGCCATTCTCGATGAAGATCTCGCTGGTCCTCATGCCGGCAACCAGAACGCCTGCCAGATAAATTCCCGGCACATTGCTCTCCAGGGTCTCGCGATCCACCACCGGCTTCTTGTCGGCCTCGCCGCTCAGCTTGATGCCGAGCGAGCACAGGAATTCGAAGTCCGGATGATAGCCGGTCAGTGCGAAGACGTAATCGTTGGGCAAAGTCACTGGCCCGTCGGGTGTATCGAGCACGACGTGCTCCAGCGTAATCTCGCGCACGCAGGTGTTGAAGTAGGCGTTCACCTGGCCTGACTTGATGCGGTTCTCGATGTCGGGCTTAATCCAGTACTTCACCGAAGGGCCGATGCCCGGGCCGCGGTGAACCATGGTCACGCGCGCGCCGTGACGCCACAGTTCCAGGGCCGCAATGGCTGCGGAGTTTTTGCCGCCAATCACCAACACATCGAGCCCGAAGAAGGGATGCGGCTCGCGATAATAGTGCATGACCTTGGCGAGATCTTCCCCGGGGATGTTCATGTAGTTGGGGCGGTCGTAGTAGCCGGTGGCCAGAATCAATTTGCGTGCGTGATATTCGCGCTTGTGGCCGTGCAGATTGGTGGTGTGAACGACGAAATTATTGTCGCTGCCTTCGATCTTGAGCACCGGCTCGTACTGCCGCACGTCGAGCTGATAATGTTCGGCGACTTTGCGGTAATACTCCAGCGCTTCCTGCCGGGTCGGCTTCTGGTTCGGGCTGGAAAAGGGAATGTCGCCGATCTCCAGCAGCTCCGGCGTGGTGAAGAACGTCATGTTACTGGGATAGTTGTAGAGGGAATTAACCAGGCAGCCCTTGTCGATGTTGGCGACGGTCAAGCCGGCACGCTTGGCATCGATGCCGCAGGCCAAACCGGTCGGCCCGGCGCCGACCACGACCACATCCAGGTGGAAAACATCCGATAAGCCACGATCCATAGACACAGGATATCGTGTTGTGCGCCGGGGAGAAAATTGGGAGGGATAAAGCTAGCTGACGCGTGCGCCAAGAAACCTTTGATGATGTTGTCGATGTTTCCTCAGCGGCCAAAAACCACTGCTGAAAAAACCGCCCAGGAATGATATGCCGGCTCCCGAGCGTAACTTAAGCCACGGGAGCCGGCCCGGCTGTGATTGCCGTCATTTCTGGACGTGCTCAGCAGGTCACGCTTACTTGCCGATTTCGGATCGTGAGCCCAGGTCGGGTATGCCCGACGATGGAGCGAACGGCACCACGACCAGCTTCTGGAACTCCACGGCCTCGCCGCAGCGCATATAAGGAGTGAACTTATATTGCTGCACCGCCTCCTTGGCTGCTGCCGTGTTATCGGGATCGCCGCCGATGACGGTAACGTTCGTGACTACCCCATCCTTGCCCACGGTGGCCAGCGTCCACACCATGCCGTACTTCTTGGCCTTCTTGGCTGCTTCCGACATCTTGGGAGCCACGATCTTGCTCACGTGCGGAGCGGAAAAATTCTTGTCCACATCAGCGCAGGAATGGAAATCCACGGTCGTGCTCTTGTCCGGCGGAGCGAATAGGCTATCTGCGAACTTATCGCCCCGGGTCACGGTGATCTTGGCATCTTCCATCAGCGTCTTGGCATAGCTCACCTTGACGGTCTGCGGATAAGAGGAGCTTCCCACTGCGGCATAGTCGCTGTATTCAAAGGTGCCGGCTTCCACGTCGGCACTCAGCATGTGTGCCGTGGTGTTTTCAACGCAGAAGGATTGCGGCGGCTGCGGCGGCTGGCCCCAGGAAAGGCACTTTGCATCCATGCCGTTGATCTTCTTCTTGTCGGTATCGAGCTTCACCTTCATGTAGTCGAGCGGCGGAAGCGCATAAGGCCCGGCCGGATTGCCTCCGTCCAGCGACATCAGCGCAACCTCGAATTCCAACGCGCGCACCAGCGGATTCGACTGATTGCTGTAGTACGACATCTTGCCGTTGTTGAGAACGGTAACTTGCTGCAAGCCGGGTGCGCTCCATTCAGCGCGCCACTTTTCCGGGCCCGCCCAGGAGACGGTGTAGTCGAGAGTCAAGTCGCCATTCGGCGACGGCATGCGGACCTTGGCCGCCAGTTTGACCGGGCCCTGAGTCCAGATGTCGGCTTGCTGGAACGACTTGGTCAGCAATTCATGTGGATCTTCCTTGGCAAAGGCCGCCGATGCGAGCAGCGCGGCAACCAGGAGGGGAGCGAGAAACTGAATCTTATTTCCTTTCAAAATGGCCTCCAGAGATCACATTTCGAACCATAAGTCATGCTTTATTGCCGGGCAGTGCTTTGAGTCACTGCCTTCAGGTAGCGGTAATAGAAGTCCACTCCCTGGTAAAACGATTGGCTGCGCACCCGCTCATCGCGTCCGTGCGCCCGCACATCATCGGTATCGACGCCCACACCTGTGATGCCATAGGTAGGCATCCCGGCGGCGTCTGTATAGATGCCGTCTGACGCTCCGGTATTCATGCTGGGAACGACCGGCGTTCCCGGCCACAGCGCCGACACCACCTGCTGCAACGGCTTCATCACCTGGGGACTTAACGGCGCCGGATGTAGGGGCTGGGCAAGCGGAGCCCGGTCGAGCAATTCTCCATCGAGCGTTAAGTAGCGCACCGTTATCTTCTCATCTTTCAGGATGTGCACCAGCGTCTGGCGAACCTGTTCGCGTGTGTATCCAGGCAGAATCCGACAGTTTACATTGGCCGTGGCCCTTTGCGGCAACGCATTGTTGGCATGCCCCGCATCCACGCGAGTAGGAATGCAGGTGGTGCGCATCATGGCGTTGTAAAGCGGATCGCCCGCCAGCCGGCGCGCGGCCGCGGGATCCGGCGGCTGCTTGAGAATCGCCCTCATGTCGGCAGCCTGCGTACCGGTAACGATGGTGGACATCCGCTTGAAGTAGCCGCGCGTAACCGGGCTCAGCTCGAAAGGAAACTGATAGTGCTGGAGGCGCTCCAGGCCATCGGTCAAGCGGTAGATGGCATTGTCAGGAACGGGCAGCGAACTGTGGCCGCCGGGGTTCGTGGTCTCCAGGCGGTAGTCGGCATAAAGCTTCTCGGTGGCATCCATGGTGACCATCAGCGGCTTGCCATTGACGGTGTTGACGCCGCCGTTGTCGGGGTTCAGCACGAACGCCGCATCGATCAGCTCGCGATGGTTCTTGATGAGCCAATCGACGCCGTTTGATTTGCCTCCCTCTTCATCGGCAGTCAACGCCAGAATGAGGTCGCGGTCGGGGATGTAATTTTCTTTCTTGAAGCGGATGAGCGTGGTGACAAAGATCGCGTCGTCCGACTTCATGTCCTGGGTGCCGCGGCCGTAGTAATATCCGTCCTTCTCGACGAACTGAAACGGGTCGGTGGTCCAATCTTCGCGACGCGCCTCAACCACATCGAGGTGACCGATCAGCAGCAACGGCTTTTGCTGGCCGCTGCCATGCAGGCGGACGACGAGATTTTTCTTGCGATCATTCGGGCCCAGCACCTGGATGTCACTCTCCGGAAAGCCGGCATCGCGAAAGCGCTCCGCCATGGCTTCCGCCGCCGTGGTCACGTTGCCCACGGAATCGGTGGTGTTGATCTCGATGAGTTGCTGGAAGATGTCGTGGGAGAGTTGTTTGGTGGAGTCGTCCACCTGGGCCGATAGCGGGACTCCGAGCAGGAGCGCCGTCGCTATGCAGAAACCCCAAAGCCTGACAATCAAATCGATCTCCGGTGGGAATTTGTCCCTCCGCGAGGGAGCCTAGCGAGACTATCAGAAACCGGAACCCAAACACCACAAAGGGAGCCGCGCCGCAGGACTGAAGTCCAGCTCTGATTGGGGAGGGGCACGGGGACGCGGCGCTGAAGCGCCGCTCTACCACCTTCGCTTGCGACACGAAATTGATGCTTTTGCGACCGACAAATCGTGGTACTATGCAGCCGGTTTAATCGCTCCCAGGTGTAATCACCTCAACCTTTAATTTTTGCTGGACATAGGGTGCCGCAAGTTGCGCATGCTTGCGTCGAGTTGCGTGCTCGCGTCCACCGGCCGAATCCAAGGAAAAAATCTAATCGGAGTAAGTGATGCGAACGTTGCATAAGCGCCTGATGTTCCTGATTACGGCAAGTTGGATCCTGGCTGTGTCTCCTGTATTCGCGCAGCAGTTGCTGACCAACATACCGGTGGGGGTTGAGCCGTGGAAAATCGCCATCAATACCGCTACGAACAAGATTTATGTGGCTAACGAGGCTGGGGCGTCGATTACGGTAATTGATGGCGCCACCAACAACCCGACGACCTTTGCGTTGCCCAATATTCCTGAAGGGTTGGCGGTAAATCCCGTCACCAACAAGATTTATGTCGCGTTGCCCGAAGTCGGCGTTGTAATCATCGACGGAGCGACCAACAACACCGTAACCGTGAACGATCCCCATGCCCTGGGCCCGGTCAGCGTAGCTGTAAATACGGTCACGAATCGCGTGTATGTCGTCAACATCAACAGCGCCAACGTCACCGTGCTCGATGGAGCCAGCAATCATATTCTGGACGACGTTCCGGTCGGCACGCGGCCGCAGTTCATCGCCCTCAATCCGGTGACGAACAAGATTTACGTGGCCAACTATCACGACCAGGGCGGCACTACAGTGACGGTTATCGACGGTGCAACCGACGGCACGACGACGGTCACTACCGGCCGAGGCCCTAATGCTCTTGCGGTTAACTCGGTAACGAACCTCATTTACGTTACCGACTTGGACGGTACGGTCACGGTGATTGACGGCGCCACCAATCAGACAACCACGGTCAATGTGGGCATCGATCCAACTGACGTTGGAGTGAACAGCGTCACGAACAAGATCTATGTTGCGGATTTTGGCGGTGGAATCTATGGGGACATTCGCGTTATTGACGGCGCTACGAACAACACCACGACCTTGGCCGACGGTTCCGGACCCAATCAGCTTGCCGTGGACGAGGTGCACAACCAGATCTACTTCGCCGATTACGAGAATACAACCATACATGTGGTCAACGGAGCGACCAACGACGTGGTCGCCGTCACCGTTGGAGGGATTCCGGCTGACGTCGCCGTCAATCCGGTCAGCAATCGCGCCTATACGGCCAACAAATCGCAGAACACCGTTTCCGTCATGGGAGGCGCTGTCAATTCGAATCCCCTGCAGTTCGTGCCGGTCACGCCGTGCCGCCTGATCGACACGCGCTTGAGCGGCGGCTCGCTTCCAGCTAACACCTCGCGCAATTTCGCGGTGCCGCAATTAGGCGGATGCGGCATTCCGACAACGGCGGCCGCGTACTCGCTGAACGTGACGGCGGTGCCGCAGGGACGACTGGGATTTCTGACCATCTGGCCTACAGGCGAAGACCAACCCGTGGCTTCGACCATGAACTCGCTGGATGGACGCATCAAGGCTAACGCCGCCATCGTGCCCGCCGGTTATCAGGGACAGGTGAGCGTCTTCGTCAACGATACGTCCGATGTCGTCCTGGACATCGACGGCTACTTCACCGCGCCGGGAAATTCGACCTTGGCGTTCTATCCGCTGCCGCCCTGCCGGATCGTCGATACCCGTAATCCCCCTGGTGATCTGGGCGGCCCGTTTCTGAGTCAGGACCAGAAACGCGATTTCCCGGTGCTGGAAAGTACCTGCATTCCGCAAAACGCTAACGCGCAGGCCTATTCGTTCAACGTTACCGCGGTCCCGCATCCTTCCGGACAGCGACTTGGGATTCCTGACGGTTTGGCCCAAGGGCGAGCCCCAGCCCGGGGTGTCGACACTCAACAATTTGACGGGCACCATCGTTGCCAATGCCGCTATCGTACCGGCGGGAGCCGGCGGCGCGATCTCCGTCTACCCCAACAACAATACCGATCTGCTCATCGATATCAACGGATACTTTGCGGCTCCGGGAACGAATGGGCTGTCGTTGTATACGGTCGCCCCATGCCGCGTGCTTGATACGCGGCAGGTCGGCAATGGCCAACCTTTTGTGGGGCAGCTGACCGTCAATGTGATGGGCAGCCAATGCGCTGTACCCACCGCGCAGGCGTACGTGTTTAATGCGACGGTTGTTCCGCCCGGCCAACTCGGCTACCTCACCCTATGGGCCGATGGTCAGACGGAACCCAATGCGTCAACCTTGAATGCCAAGGATGGCGCCATCACATCCAACATGGCGGTTGTCCCCACAAACAACGGCTCCATCGATGCCTATGCCAACGACCTGACGCAGTTGATTCTGGATATCTCCAGCTACTTCGCGCCGTAATAGTGGGTAGAGCTGGCCTTTAGTGTCTGCGTGAGAACCTCTGCCGTCCCTACGGGACTTGCATCAAGTTGCCACTTACCCAGCACTCCGCCGTTCCACCCCAATTCGCGCAAAAGCGGCGCGACTTGGGGACCCCGGTTCGGCTGCGTGCTGGGCTGAGCTATTCCGCGCCTACGGCGCTGGGTTCTTCACCGTTGTGCTCCACTACCAATTCGAAAGCTTAGCTCTCACGCGGACACTTTAAGGCCAGCGCCTCCGCCACTCTAACAAAAGAGCCGGCTTCCAGCTGGCGGCAGGGCTTCGACTGATGAAGAAACAGCAGGTCCCTCCGCTCCCCTTCGCTCCGGTTGAGATGACAAATGGAAAACTCCCCTTCGCTCCGGTCGGGATGTCAAATGGAAAAAGGAAGGACCTCCGGACTCACGCGGTGCCCCGAAAGTTACTTCAATCCGGACCTGACGAGTGCTACTATTCGCAGATTGCGAAAGTAACCATCCCAGGCGGTGCGAGGCAGCAATCTCGCTGGCGTCTGGGGAGTCAGGTCCAGTCTTAGCATCTCGGCGAACGCGTCGGGAGTACACGGCCGATCCCGATGGCGGTTTGCGCGGGAGGAGCCATGTACACAATGCCCCGTTCTACGCTGTTCGTCCTGGTGCTCTCGGTTGCTGCGCTGTCGGCTTCGGCCGCCGCTCAGGTATTGATCGCAACTGTTCCCGCCGAGAGTGAACCCTACGATGTCCAGGTCAATGCTTCGACCAATAAGACGTACGTCACGAATTATTGCGGCATAACTCCATCCTGCCAGCCGCCGCTGAGCGCCGGAACCGTCACCATCATTGACGGCGCGACCTTGACGACACAGACGGTCACGGTTGGCTTCGGCCCAACCTATCTGGCTGTGAATTCCATGACCAACAAAATCTATGTGGTCAATAACTGTGGCGCCGATCACAACTGCCACAACACTACGGCTACAGTCACGGTGGTCGACGGAGCCACGCTGGCTACCCAAACAGTCAACGTGGGCTACGATCCTCAGGGTATCGTGGTCAATTCCGCCAGCAACAAGGTCTATGTCGCCAGTGCCTGCGCCGACCGCACGTGCAGCGGGGAGTCAGCGCTGACCGTGATCGACGGCGCTACGCTCGCGACCCAGAACGTTGCAGTGGGAAACGATGCCAGCGCCGTGGCGGTGAATACGGTCACCAACAAGATCTACGTCAGCAACGAAACCAGCAGTCCGACGGTAACGGTCGTCGACGGGGTTACCTTGCAGACGACGACGGTGCCGGTTGGCTTCTCGCCGGTCGCGCTGGCGGTGAACTCGACGACCAATAAGATCTACGTGGCCAACGCCTGCGGCAACAGCCGCAACTGCGCCAGCAACGGAACCATGACAGTGATTGACGGAGCCACGCTGGCGACGCAGACGGTGAACGTCGGATACTTCCCTTTTGCCGTGGCCACGAACATGACGACCAACAAAATTTATGTGGGCAATGAGTGCGGTAGCGCGAGCTGCAGCGTGGGAACGGTGACTGCCATTGACGGAGCCACACTGGGCACACAAACCGTCCCGGTGCTGTACATGACTCGCCCCAGTTCGGATTGGCTGGCGGTGAATGCCAGCAGCAACAAGGTCTACATATCCGGATGCACGGATGCGGCCTGTGACGGCGCGGGAACCATCACGGCGATCGACGGTAACACGCTGGCAACCACGCCCATCACGGTGGTGGGAAACTATCCGGAGGCGATCGACATAAATCCGACTACGAATCGGATTTACGCGGCCAATCAGAATGTGGTTTCGGTCATCGGCGGTGACACCAAGCTGCAACTGGTGAGCGTGGCTCCCTGCCGGCTGGTGGACACTCGCCCGGAGTACGGAGGCAGCGGCCCGATTCAAGGCGGAACTTCGCAGGATTTCCTGTTGCCTCAATTGGCGCAGCTGAACCACTGCGGCAATCTCTTGTCGGCTGCCGCCTATTCGTTGAATGTAACGGTGGTGCCGTCGGGACGTCTGGGATTTCTGACCATCTGGCCGACTGGCGAAAGCCGCCCAGGCATTTCGCTGATGAACTCGCTGGATGGCCGCATCAAGGCGAATGCAGCGACGGTGCAGGCGGGCACCAATGGCGGGGTGACGGTGTACGTCAACAATACAAGCAATCTACTAATTGATGTTGACGGATATTTCGCCCCGGCGAGTACTTCAACGCTTCAGTTCTATTCGTTGCCGCCCTGCCGCCTGGTGGATACTCGCAATCCGGACGGCGATCTTGGCGGGCCGTTTCTGACCGGCAATCGGGAGCGCGACTTCCTGTTGCTGGAAAGCTCCTGCATCCCCTCCGGACTCAACCCTGCGGCCTACTCGCTGAACGTCACCGCCGTGCCCCATCCTGCCGGACAGCGCTTGGGATTTCTCACCGTGTGGCCTGCGGGTGGGCCGACACCGAACGTGTCGACGTTGAATAATCCTACCGGGACCATCGTGGCGAACGCGGCCATCGTGCCCGCGGGAACGAATGGGGCGGTCGCGGTTTTTCCCAATAACGACACGGACTTGCTCATCGACATCAACGGCTACTTCGCCGAAGCTGGAGCGGGCGGGCTGTCACTGTATCCTTCGGTGCCCTGCCGCATTATCGACACGCGCCAGGCCGGTACGGGCCAGCCGTTCGAAGGGGAGCTAACCGTGAACGTGGAAGGTAGTTTGTGCGCACCGCCGAGCACGGCGCAGGACTATGTGCTGAATGCTACGGTGGTGCCGCAGCCGACGCTGGGCTTCCTGAGCTTGTGGGCCGACGGCGCTCCCGAACCGGGGACGTCGACCTTGAACGCCAAAGATGGCGCCATCACGTCGAACATGGCGATCGTGCCGACGACTAACGGATTGGTTGACGCTTACGCGAACGCGCTGACGCAGATGATCCTGGATATCTCCAGCTACTTCGCGCCGTAGAGCATTGGCAAAAGCCGGCGGTTGCAGCCATCGGAGCCCCGGCGCAGATCTGGCCTCTATTGGTATGCACTAAGGAACCTCTGATTAAGTTGCCAACCTTTACCTCACCGGATGTCTCCTTGCGAAACGCATACTTAATTCTCACAGCTCGCGCTGGGTGATGAGCACCGGACATGGAGATTCGGAAACGATGCGATACGCGTGATGAACAAAGTGGAAGCCCCAGGGCTCCTCGCGATGAACACTCATCACCAGCAGATCGATGGCCTTCTCCCTGACGACCTGCAAGATCGACTTCACCGGATCTTCTGCAAACTCAACCCAGTAGTCAGCCGGGTAATCCAACTCGGGCTTGTACGACATCAGCTCCCGCAGCCGCGTCTGGAAGTAAGGCTTGGCACTAACTTCCTGATCCAGGGGAAAAGGCTTTGGCGCCGGTTGTGCCACGTACAGCAAAGCCAATGACGATTCGTGTTCGCGAGCCAGCAGGGCGGCACACTTCGCAGCCGTCGATTCGTCGGATTGCAGGTCTGTGGTCAGCACAATGCGCTTCGGATACCATCCCGGCTCCGGCACCGCGACCGCGGGGCCCACGGCCAGCACCGGACAATGGATGTGCCGAAACAAATGCTCGTTGGCAGCGCCTGCCGACAGCTTCTTCATGCCGCTAGCACCTTGCGTGCCTAGCACCACCAGATCAACTTTTTCGAATGATAGCAGGCGCTCCACAACTTCCAGCGGCGTTCCGGTGAAGAACCACGATGAGCATTCGAGGTCGCCACACTCTTTAACCTGGCGGCGCAGCATCTGTTCCGGCGAGGCGGCACGAAGTGCTGCTTCAGGTTCGTCCGGCTTATGCGTCTTCGGCTCCGCACCGTGCACCAGCTCGATCTTGGCTCCGTAGTGGCGGGCAAGAGCGATGGCGTATTGCAGCGCCACCTCCGACGCCGCCGAGAAATCCGTCCTCACCACAATCGTCTTCAACGCAATCCTTGGTCGAGCAATCAGCACTGCCATCGCACACCTCCCAATATTCCTAGAGTGGTTTGCCAAGTGCCAGCGGCGTCAATACGGATGACGAGGGCAACGGACAGCCGCGGCTGTCGAGCCCTGCGGGCAGCTGCACTCGAGAAGAATTCCCGGCGCGGCGGGCATCGCTGCACGCAGACCGCTACGGCTGGATTGTAGGAGCAGGATTATTCGTCTGTCTGTGATGTAGGCACTAGTCGAAGGTTCAGCCTCAGCCTACCGGTATCGCGTCGAGACTGGCAGCTAAAACCAGCGGATCAGCTTTATTCCGATTCCAACACGAGGTAATTCAACAGGCCGCCGCGTTCGATCTGTAACACCATGATGTCGCCCGGCTTCAGCTTGTGCAGCTCGTCTTTCAACTGATTCAAGTCATCCACGGTATGGCCGTTGACCGCATGAATGATATCGCCGGGCTGCGGTCCTTGACCCAGAAGCGTGCTGGTAGGAGTACGCGCGGCCACCAGGACTCCATTCGGAATGCGTAAGTTATCGCCCAGGGTTTCACGCAGGTCAGGGGTGATCGAGAGCGCCACAATGCCGAGACGATTGATGACATTATTGGGACCGGTCAGCATATCGGCAAAGCGCTGGGGATCGTCGGGGCGCTTCTCGATGGTCACGGGAACGGTTTCCACCTTGCCATTGCGCAGTACCCCGATCTGCGCGCTTTGGCCAATCTTGTCGGAGTACAAATCGAGGGCGAAGTGACGAACATCGCTCACTGGCTTGCCGTCAACACTTACCACCACTTCGCCCACTTTCAGCCCGGCCTTGGCAGCCGAAGAATCCGGAACCACGTCTTCCAGCAGGACGCCGTGATTGACGGGCAGACGCAGGCCTTCGACCAGGTCTGGCGTTATCGTGCGCAGGTAGACCCCGATCTGGCCGCGATGCACGTGGCCCTCGGCGCGGATCTGGTCATAAACATTGCGCACCACATCGCTGGGGATTGCGAAGCCCAAACCTTCGTTGCCGCCTGATTGCGACAGAATGAATGTGTTGATGCCGACGACCTGTCCATCAACATCCACCAGCGGGCCGCCGCTGTTGCCTGGATTGATGGGAGCGTCGGTCTGGACATAGATGTCGGGCTTGTCGGGATCAATTTGGCGCGCAGTCGCACTGACTACGCCCATGCTGACCGAGTTCTCCAAGCCGAGTGGGCTGCCGAAGGCAAAGACGATCTGTCCCTGCTTCAGGTCGTTGGAGTCGGCAAGTTGCAGCGCGGGCAAGCCGGTAAGATCGATCTTGAGGACCGCCAGGTCAGTCAGCCGATCCAATCCCACCAGCTTGGCCTCGATCGGACCGTGCGGAGCGTCCAGAGCGGCGGCGGCACCCTTGTTCAGGCCTTGCAAGCGCACGCGAATTCTATGCGCACCCTGCACCACGTGGGCGTTGGTCACGATGTATCCGTCCGACGACAAAACTACGCCCGCGCCAATGCCGCGCTCGGCTTCCAAATAGGCTGTATCTTTTTCTTCACCTTCGTTGCTGAGGCCGAATCCCGTGGTCAGCACCTGCACCACCGACTTGGTGACGGTTGCGGATAATTGCTGGACCGACTGGCTGAAGACATGCAACGGATCGTTCTTGAGCAGTTTGGCCGATTCTGCCGAGCGGGTCGGTTGTTCGGTCTGCGCCGCGGAAAACAATGGCGTCAACATCAAGACAAGGATTGCAATTGCAAAGCGCCGCAGACATCTGAACATGGCCACCGTTTCTACCGCGCTCGGGACGCGATTACATCTACTTAAGATGGAATTCCCAGGCAGGAAGTATCACGGTTCCATTATTTCCTGTAGTTATTTGCGAGTATGCCAGCGCACACCACCTCTCACCAGGATGGGCTGGCCAATCGTTGGAATCGGCGTCTTGCCAATGTTGTACACCTCGTTGGTGAGGTTTTCGCCCTGGAAAAAGATGTCAAAGCCTTTGGGCAGCGGATGCGAAACCGTGGCGCTCAAGACGAAATACGAGCCCAGCGGAAATAGGTTCTGATCGTCGTCGAATTCGTTGCTCTCCGTACGTCCCTGGATGGCAACGAAGAAACTCTTAGGCGCTGCCCATGTGCCCTGGAAGGTAAAAACATTCTTGGGAACCAGTGGGATCTGGTTGCCCACCAATGCCGGATTGCCCGGGTAGCTCGCGACCGTGGTATCCATGAACTGATAGCCTGCGGCCAGCGTGATGCGGTTGGTGAAGCGAATATCGGTGCCTAGCTGAAAGCCTATGGCTTGCGTACGACCCAGGTTCTCGCGCATGCGCGTGATCAGCGAGGGCGTGGAGCTAAGGGTAACGTTCTCCACCGGATTGGTCACGATGCCGCCAAATATGTTGCCGTGAATCGACACGCGATTGTTCAGCATGCTGGTTCGCAGGCCCGCTTCCCCACCGCTGTATCGCTCCGCCCGCAGAAAGGCATTGGCGAGAGTGTTTACATTTCCCACGCGAAATGAGCGATAGAGTTCATTCAACGTAGGCGCGCGGAACGAACGGTATCCTGACGCGTAGAGTACGACCCGATCGTTCAACCGATACGAGGTCGAGATACGCGGGTCGAAAGCATTCTGTCCGCGGTCGGGATAGTGAATCAGCGTCTCATTGCCAAACACCGGGATGCGGATAGAGCTGGCGTCGTAGTTGCTCCAGAGGTCTTCCCTGCCCGCCAGGGTCAGCGACCAGCGGCGCGTGATCTGCACGATGCCTTCAAGAAACGCGCCCAGCGCTTCCTGGGTTCCGCCATTCGACAGGGCTGCCGTGGGATTACCTTTGGAGTAGGTTGTCTCCAGGCTGACGCCCTGAACGTAAGTGCCGTCGAGTCCCGCCAGCATGGTGAACCGGCTGGCGAGTTGCTTGGACCACTGGCCGATCATCCCCATCTGCTGGACGGGAACGTTCTGCACGTTAGTCAGCGATTCGCTGTCGCGGTTGCTGGCGACGGACGAAAATGTCTGGTGATAGTTTTCTGTGCCGCCGTACAGACGCAACGTGAATAAGCCTGCTTCAGGACTGTCGTAGTCGGTGCCGAAGGCCAGTTGCCGGATGGTTGTGTCGTTGAGCTGTACCGGCGTGCCATTCTGGCGATCCTCGCCGTAGAGCGTTCCATTCAGGAAGGCCCGGCCGCGATCGCCGAAGACTCGCTCCAGCCGCAGGTTTCCGCTGCCATACTGTTCCCTGACCGGAGTATCGACGGTGCCGCGCAGGCTCTGTGGAATGTCGATATAGCCGTCGGTACGAAAGCCTTCGCCGCTGGCCACGATGTTCCACTGTCCGAAACTCAGCGCGCCCCATCCCGAGCCGAACGGCGAATTTTCATTGCCATACGAGCCTTCGACGTCGGCAGCTGTCTGCACGCCGGTCTTTGTCTCCAGATTGATGACCCCACCCAGCGCATCATTGCCATAGAGGGCCGAGACGCCGCCGGGAACCAACTGCACTTCGTTAAGCGACGTCTGCGGAACACGTGCCCAATAGATCCACCCACCAAAAGGATCGTTAATAGGGATGCCGTCCACGAGCACCAAGGCACGGCTGGCGCCGCTTGCGCCCAGTCCGCGCAGCGAAACGCCTTGCGAGGTGGGATTGGCGGTCTGGCTGCCCGAGCGCCGCAACAGGGAGAAGCCCGGCACCTGGCGCAGCTTGTCGTCGGTAGTCAGCGCGCCCCACTCCTCCAACTGCTTGTCATTCACCACCACGGCGTCGGGCTGCGATTCGACGTTATCAACGCCCGTGGGAAGGATTGAAGTTCGCGTGGCGGTTACGTCCAGACTTTGTTGCACGCTGGCCGGAGGCAATGTAATGCTAAGGCTCTTATCGCCTGCATGCCAATTGGCGGTGGTCGTGGCGAATCCCGAGGCGCTGACCTCGATGGTTCCGGAATCGCCAGACACTCCACTGAAAACGAAGGTGCCATCCGGCTGAGTGGTGCGGCCGAAGTTTTGCCCCTCGACATGCAGCACTACCTGCGCGCGCGCGATGACGGCCCCGCTGCGATCTTGCACTGTGCCGCGAACTTCCTGCTGCGAGGCACACCACGCCGGCGACTGGGTCACAAGCATCAGCGCCACCAGTGCGCAGAGGTTGGCCAGCATCGAAAGTAGTAGTCTCCGATGTGCCTGCATAATCAAGAACATAGAATTGGCAGGACGAGTGTACTAGAAACCTCTACCAAAACATGTGGTTTTGTGGCGGTGGGTTGGAGAAAGCCTTCTCCGAGCCTTATCTCCTATGTCATAACTTGACGACCATGATGTTTACGCGTCACAGAAGGCGCTTCGCAGCCCCGGCTATACTCAAAGTATCCGTTTATTATGTAAGGGAGTTTGCTAATGGTTACTGTTGCAGAACCTACTGATCTCATGAACGAAATTTCCGTACATCCGCCGAAACGACTTTTATATGGACCCGGTCCGGGCCAGGTGCATCCGCGGGTTTATCAGGCAATGGCGCAGCCGATTGTCGGCCATCTTGACGCTTATTTTTTCCAGATTTCTTCGAACATTCAGCGACTGCTCCGCACCGTCTTTGGGACGAAGAACGAGCTGACCTTTGTTATCTCAGCTACAGGTAGTGGCGGCATGGAAGCCGCCATCAGCAACTTTGTCGAGCCGGGCACGAAGGTTGCTTCATTTGCGAACGGCTTCTTCTGCGATCGCATGTGCGAGATGGCGCGCCGCCAAGGCGGCGAAGTGGTTCGCTTGGAGAAACCGTGGGGCGAAGTCTTCGGCGACAAAGAAGCAGCCGAATTTATTCATCGCGAAAAGCCCAAGGTTGTGATGTATGTGCAGGCAGAGACATCGGCCGGCGCGTTTCAGCGTGGCGAAGCCATCTGCAAAGCCGCTCACGAAGTCGGCGCGCTGGTCATCACCGATTGCGTGACCTCACTGGGCGCCATGCCCGTCGAAGTCGACAAGACCGGTATCGACGTGGCTTACAGCTGCTCGCAGAAGGGCCTGAGTTGCCCTCCGGGACTGGCGCCGATTACGATATCGCCGCGCGCCGCTGAATTTCTACAAGCGCGCAAGACCACCAATCACTCCTGGTACTTCGACCTGAAGCTGATTGCCGACTACCTGGCGCAATCGCATCGCTATCATCACACCGCGTCGGCAACCATGTTTTACGGCTTGCATGAAGGCCTTTCCCTGATCGAGGAAGAAGGCATCGAAAAGCGTTGGGAACGTCATCACCAGGCGCATCTGGAGTTTGTCCGGCAGATCGAGGCGTTGGGATTGGAGATGCTGGTCTCTGCTGACCATCGCATCTGGAACCTGAACACGCCGAAATCCCCAGAAGGCGTGGACGACGCCAAGGTCCGTACCACGCTGCTGAAGGACAACGGCATCGAGATCGCCGGGGGCTTCGGCCCGTTGGCCGGTAAGATCTTCCGCGTGGGCTTGATGGGTCCGCTGGCGACCAAAGAGAGCGTCAACGAATTCGTGGAGTGCTTCGGGAAGGCTCTGCGCGGCGCCGGCTACAAGGCGTAGTAACAGCATCACGTGATGTTTCGCGAGCCCTACCGGATCGACTGGTGGGGCTTTGCTTTTGGAGTTCATCCACCGAGTTCTGTTGGCGCGGCTGCGCAGTTGAAGCTGCGCCCCTTGAAATTTCACGTACCACGGTTCGGGTTCGGGGCTTTGACAGAGGCGGACTAAGAATGCGGGCTTCGTCGAAGCGGGCGCGTCAGCCAAGTTCCCAGTCCCGCGGCGCGGGACGAAAGATGATAGCCCAGCGCTTCAGCGCTGGGTACACGTATCTTTTGACCCGAGTCCCCCGGGGACGACAGCCCTCCGTGAAAACCGCTGTCGTCCCGCGGCATCCTCAGCCTCGTGACTGCCCGGATACCCTCCCGATTCTGCCCTTGAATCCCCGCTATCCGGGTCGTAAACTTGCACTAACTCTGGTGCTACCTCCTTTCGACCTCTTCAATCCTCACAGGCAAACTTTGCGATTTTGCTGCATGGGTGGTGCAATATACTGTGGTTTCCACAGGCCAGGCCCTAAATATGGGGTTTAGATATTGACCCTCCCGGCTTTTTGGACGTAAAGTTGGGAAGTTCTCGGTGTTGCTCTCCGCCGAGAACCGGCCTGAGTGCGGTACGCCTTGAAGCTGGATTCCCTTCGGAAGTCTGGCTCAAAGGGTGAAACAATTACTCAAGCTGGCCGTCGCTGCGTCGTTGCCTGTTGAAGGAGTACGCATTGCTCAAACTGAAGAAGCTGCAAATCCTCGGGTTCAAATCGTTCTGTGACCGCACCGACCTCCGCTTTCAGGGTGAAGGCATCGCGGCCATCGTTGGTCCCAACGGCTGCGGCAAGTCGAACATCTCGGACGCGATCTCATGGGTGCTGGGCGAGCAGTCGGCGCGACTACTGCGCGGCGTGAATATGCAGGACGTCATCTTCGCCGGCACGCGTGACCGCAAGCCCACCGGCATGGCCGAAGTGTCGCTGACCCTGGTCGATCCTGAGGTCTATGGCGACGTTGCCGAGCCGGAGATCGACATTCAGGACGAGTTGCCTGATGACTGGGATGAGTCCGCCATGCGAGCCGCCCGCGCCGCCGATGTTGAAAGCTATTCAGAAGAGGTGCGCCCGGGCCAAGGTGATGAAGAGGCGCAGTCGCCGGAGGCGAGCGCGAACCCAGCTTCCGCGGACAGGCACCCCACCTCAATCGCCGATTCTGCGGGAGGGGGAGAGAACACAGATAATACCGGGTGCCCTACCCTTCCCGTTTCAACGGGAGGGTGGGATAAGCAATCTGTATCCGCTCCGCAAGTGGTGCTCAAGATTCGCCGCCGCAAGTTCAAGCGCACATTCAAGGCTGGCGAAGTTCAAGTCACGCGCCGCCTTTTCCGCTCGGGCGAGAGCGAATACCTGCTCAACGGCAAGCTCTGCCGCCTGCGCGATATTCAGGACATCTTCATGGGCACCGGCCTGGGGCCGGAGTCCTACGCGATCATCGAACAGGGACGCATCGGTCAGATTCTCAGCAGCAAGCCGACCGACCGCCGCGCCATTATCGAAGAAGCTGCCGGCATCACGAAATACAAATCGCGCAAGCGGCTGGCCGAAGCTCGGCTGGAAGATGCGAAACTCAACCTCTCGCGTATCAACGACATCTTCGACGAAGTCACGCGCCAGATGAATTCGCTGAAGCGCCAGGCATCAAAGGCCGAGCGCTATGCCAAGCTGCGCGATGAGATGCGTGAGAAGTTGCGGGTCGTGCTCGCCAGCAAATTCGCCCAACTGGACGGCGAAGCTTCTGCGCTCGAGCAGCAACTGACCGAGATCGCCGGAGAAATTCACGGCCAGACCGAAGCTGTCCAGCAGATGGAAGGTGAGCACACCGACCGCACGCAACGCGGTTACGCCATCGAGCGTGACGGTCAGGAGAATCGCGAGAAGCTGAACACCCTGGCGCTGGACTTGGACCGTGCCGCAGCACGCCGCCGCACGAACGAAGAGCGTTGTGCTGAACTGGACGCGCGTTCTGCCGGGGCGCAGGCCGAGATCGCCAATACGGAAGAGCAAGCCGGCCGCTTGCAACAGGAGCTCGAAGTCGATCATGCCACGCTCGAGTCGGCCAACGCCGATGTCGCGAATGCGCAGCAAGAGCTTCAGCTTCGCCAGCAGGAAGCGGCGGCAGCAGCTTCATCACTGATCGAGGTTGAACGCCGACAGGAACAGCATCGCAACGACATCATGCGGGCCGTCGCGGCGGCTGCGTCGGTGCGCAATCGCATCACGCAGGCCGAAGAGCGCATTGCCGCCCTCGACCGCGAGGCGCAACGGCTGCATGCGGAGACAACCACCGCGCAACAGCAGTTGGAAAGTTTTGGCGGCCAGCGCGGACAGCTTGGCCTGGATTTTGAAACCGCATCGCAACGCGTGAATGCCTTGACCGCGCAGATCGGCGACACCCGGCGCAATCTCGACGAGAAGCGTGACGCCGAGACGGCCGCTAAACGCCATCTGGACGCCATGCGCGGCGAGTACGCCGGCTTCATGGGCAAGCGAGGCTCGCTCGAAGCGGTCATCACCGAGCATGGTTACGCGACTGACTCCGTGCGCAAGCTGTTTACCTCAGGAGCGCTGCAAGGTGGTCGTGCGCCGGCGGGCGTGCTGGCCGATTTTCTGGAAGTGGAAGACCGCTATGAGCACGTGGTCGACGACTTTCTGCGCGACGAACTGAACTACATCGTGGTGAAGTCGTGGGACGCTGCCGACGAGGGCCTGCGCCTTTTGCGCACCGATGTCGATGGCCGTGCCACCTTCCTGGTTCATCCCGAGGACTCGCAGGCGAAGTTCTCTTTCGATTTTGACGAGTCGATGCATCACGTCTCGCACGCCGATAGCGTTGTTCCCTTGAAGAACTGCATTCGCGTGCTCGATGGATTCGGCAAGTCACTCGAAGTGATCCTGCCGAAACTGGGCAACGGCTACATCGTGCCTGACCCGGAAGTTGGCCGCGGACTCGCCCTGGAGAATCCCGACGCGTTCTTCCTTTCGCAATCAGGTGAATGCTTCCATAACGTGACCGTCACGGGAGGCAAGCAGCGCAGCCAAGGGCCGCTCTCCATGAAGCGCGAGTTGCGCGATGTGCTCCTCCAGATGGGCGAACTCGAACGCGCCATGGGCGAGAAGGAAACCTATATCGCCGCGCTGGGCCGCGATATCGCCGAGCTTACCGGATTGCTGCAGCGGCTGGAAGACGAGAAGCGTGAATCCGAACGGCAGGCGATGACCTCCGAACACACCCTTCGCCAGCTCGAAAGCGAGATGACGCGCACCCGCGAACGTCTCTCGACTTATGAGTGTGAATTGCAGCGGCTGGGCGAGGAGCGCACCGAGCGTAGCGGGTTTATCGCTTCGCAACACGGCGAACTAGTGCAGCACGAAGAGAGCCAACGCGGGCTTGAAGCTGAGATGCAGGCCGCGCAGAGCAGCCTGGAATCGTTGCGCCTGCATCGGGACGAAGCCGCTCATCTTGCCAGCGAATGTCGGGTGAAGGTCGCGACTCTGGAAGAGCGTCGCCGCGGAGCGATGCTGGCAGTGCAGCGGATCGAAGCCATGTTGTCGGAGATCGCAGCCCACTTGGCGAAACTCAAGTCCCAGGTGGAATCAGCTATCGCCGAGAAGCAACAGCGCGAGTCTGAAAATCTTCGCCTGGCGGACCAGATTGTCGAATGGACGACCGAGCGCGAGTTGGCGCAGCAGCGCGATACCGAACTACAACAGGAATTGCAGACAGTCCGTGCGCGCATGGCGGAGTTGGAAGAGGCGTTGAAGTCCGCGCGTGAGGCCCTGGATGCTGCGCGTGATCGTCGGGGCGAACTTTCCGCCGCGCAGGCCCGGGTGCACTCAGATGTGCAGCACATGTCAGAGACCTGCGTACAAGAGCTGAGCCAGCAGCGGGATGAACTGATGGCTGACGATTCCCTGCCCCGAGTTGCGGGCGAGGAACTGGCGAACGAGGACAATGCTTACCGCGAGATGCGGACGCGGCTGGAAAACATGGGTCCAGTAAACATGATGGCGCTGGAGGAATACAAGGAAACCGCGCAACGTCATGAATTTCTCGAGACCCAGCGGCAGGATTTGCTGCAATCAATCGAGAACACGCAGAACACCATCAAGGAAATCGACACCATCTCGCGGCAGAAGTTTGAAGAAGCGTTCAACATCATCAACGAGAATTTCGGCCGCACCTTCAGCAAGCTGTTCGGAGGCGGCCAGGGCTTCATGCGCCTAACCGACCTGGAGAACTCCATGGAGAGCGGCATCGACGTCGTAGCGTCGCCTCCGGGCAAGAAGCTACAGAACGTGTTACTGCTCTCCGGCGGAGAGAAGGCGCTGACGGCATTGGCGCTACTGGTTGGCATCTTCCAATATCAGCCGAGTCCGTTCTGCATTCTGGACGAAGTGGACGCGCCGCTCGACGAAGCCAACGTCGGCCGCTTCACGGAACTGGTGCGCGAGATGAGCGTGCAAACGCAATTCATCATCATCACCCACAGCAAGAAGACGATGGGCATGGCGCCGGTGCTTTACGGCGTGACCATGCAGGAGCCTGGCGTATCTAAGCTGGTGTCAGTGCGCTTCCAGGAAGAATCGGCGAAGCTGGCGTCGGCCATCGCGTAGCTAAGTTGGCAGTCAGAGATGATGCCGCAGCGCTAGAGCTATTTCTGTCGAAAAGGATTGATGATCCGCAGACCTTGGATCTCTCGATCTCCCTGCATGTCTTCGGTTAACACCACGCTGCAACCCGCTTGCTTTGCAGATTGAAGAATCAGAGCATCCCAAAACGAAAAGTTGTGCAGGCGATGAATGTCGATAGCGGCAAGGATATCGTCAACGCTGGGAGTGACGATATCAAATTCTGCCAGCAGTTCGACCTTCCGACGCGCGATACGTGGATCAACGTGCAATTTCTTGGTAACCGTGACGAAATACTCCTGCAAAACCTGAGACGAAAGGACACCCGTACCCGCGCGTCGATGTTCCGCGATTAAATCGAGGGCGCGACGTTGTTTCAAAGGCGATGCTTTGTCGTCCGAATAGACGAGAACGTTAGTATCGAAGAAGCTACGAACGCTCATGTATCTCGTTACGATCGAATCGCCAGCCGCGCGAGTTACCCTGTCCTGAGAGCTGCTTGAACTCAGCGATACTTTTTTCCGGGTCGTCGCTTCCCGCAAGCCTTTGGAGGTAGTCACGAATCAGCTGATTCAGGCTCTTACCCAGCGCATCCGCCTTCTTTCGAGCACGCGCGACAATCTGCTCGTCAATGGAGAGGGTAACATTCATGAGCACAGTATATGTGTGCATGCATACTGTGTCAAATCTGAGGGATAACAGCCCGGTCGCCCGAGGCCCTACCACATCGCTTTATGTTAGCGAGCGGTAGGGCAATCCCGTCCACCGTCCAGTGACTTACTCGCCCGCGGCGCTCGCGTTTGTTGCTGATGAGAAGCTTACTGCGGTTAGCGACCCTTCGAAATCTATCTCGTCAATGGTGGGCACACTGCCGCTAGTGTTTGAAGTCACCGAAGTGTCATGGGATGGCTTTGTCAGCTGCACCACCTGCCCCGTCGCTGTCGCTACCGATTTCCCATCCTGCTTGAATGTAACTACAGCCGTCGATCCCGTGGGATTGACGGTCACATGGTAGCTGCCCGGCTGTAGTGTGGCGCCGGCAACCTGAGAAGTCTGGTAAATCTGGACCTCCGTTGACTTCGACTTAGCGAATGCTCCAGAAGAAAGGCCGATAGTCAGGAAGAATAAGCTCGATGCTATCAATAGATGTTTCAATTGCACTCTCCTACCGAAATTTACTTACCTCTATATCGATAGACCTTCCACAACATCTGATTCGCTGCCATTGTTGAGAAGCGGTGGTTATTAATTAAAGGAAGGAAAGGAAGTAGTTTGGGACCGGACTCGCAGACCTGGATAGCGATTGTTTTCAGCTATGCTTAAGCGCTCCTGTAGTTTATGCAGGGTGCGCTAGTATCTCTACGATTCGTCGGCGACAAGTCCCGTGAGGCGCTTCGAGCCGCGGGCGAGTGGTAAATAAAAAGGGAGCCTGAGAGAGGCTCCCATATTCCAAGTTGGATCTTGCTATCGACCGGCGCTGGACATGGTTCCGGCATCGAAGCTCACTCCAGTAGCAGTGTGGCTGAAATCCACTTCGCTGATGGAAGGAACACTGCCACCATCCTGGGTGATGACCTGGTTATACTGCGGAGCCGACGCGAGTGTCTTGACCTGCCCACTTGCGGACGCCACTTCCTTGCCACTCTTCATGAACTTTACCTGAGCGGTAGAACCTGTGGTCTCGCATTTCACGGTGTATTCACCGGCGGGAATGGTCTTGCCATTGAGCTGTGCGTCGTGAAACAGGGTGACCGTTTCGGACTTGGAGCCAGCAAACGCGCTGACTGACATGGTTACGGCAAAAAGAAACAGGGCAACACGGGCCAGTGTACGAGTCATGGTCAATCTCCTTAATTACCTGCAACTGCTCGTTCTGGCGGCCCAGGCGGGCACCTTACGCAGGCTTCCAGCGCTCGAAATGAACTCTGGAAATAGCTTGCAATTCCTACCGCTCCGCATAGAATGTGACACCGGGGTTAAACAGGCACGGGACGCTTTGAACCCTCCCTTTAGATTGTCTCGCCTGGGCCGCCAAACCGCTGGCGAAACATTCTGTTTAACCCCACTCTTAGTTGCATTCGGAGTGCCACGCACTCCTACCTCAGCTCACCTTCCTGTATATACGTCGAGCGCGCTGCGAAAGTTCACATAGTTGGAAACTTTCGACTTGCTGGCTTGGACGCATGGTTGCTATCGAGGTGAGCGCAGCTCATCTTGTACGCAGGGGAATTCATTTCACATTCAACTAACACGCATACATCGCATGCAGCAATGCTTTCGTCCCAGCTGTCTGGCGAAAAGTTTGTTTGGTTTATTGTGCTGCGGCGCGCTGGTTCCATCCCATGCGCTCGCGCAGCGAGGTAATATGCGCTAAATGATGGGTACAATGCCAGGCGTATAGCCCGAGCATCTGGTTCAAACTAAGAACCCCGCGTTCAGGATGGTACAGTGTGCGTCCAAAATCGGACGGCTGCATAGCTTGTAACGTATCCACCCAGCGCGAATGCAACGCCGCCAGTAGTTGGAGCGATACTTCGACGGGCGTTACCTGGTTGTCGGGAAGCTCCGCCCACTTAGCTTCGTCGTAGGGCTTGATGGGAGGCTGATCTTCCGTTAGCGCCAGCTTGAATCGGATATAGGCGTTCATGTGGCTCTCGGGCACATGATGCACCACCTGCCGCACTGTCCAGCCTTCCGGACGATAACGCGTATCAAGTTGCTCGGGCCTCAGATCGCGGACTGCAGCGCGCATGCCCGCTGGTGCTTTGGCCACAATTTCGATATAGCCGACGCGATCTTTCGCGCTCTGCTCTTCGCTGGCAGGTTCGGTCCATTTGAATTGCCCGACGGGATAACGTAAGTCAGCAGTCATTTCTAAACTCCTCTACATGGGCCCGACCCGAGCCTGAACTATTCTAGCGAACGCACCTGCGATGAGGGAATGAGCTCCAACGTACACGGAGCGGGATTCGCTGTGCCGCAACGCACAATGCCTCTCCGGATCACATGCCCTTGTACCCCCGGAGGAAACTTCATCCCAGTATCCGCTTTTTGCAGAACGTCACCAAACGTCTTCAGGTTTTCATCCCCTTTGATGAACTTCACCTGCTCCACTTTGTCTCGCGAAATCAGGAGGAAGAATTCAGCTGTGCCTTTCTCACTCTTCTTGAGAGAAACAGTTAGGTGCTGCTGAAGTTCCGTCCGCGCAGCCGGCAGTCGGCTCTCAATGTCCTTCACGCCCAGGGCATTCAGGCGATCGCGGCCCTGCGGGCTGGCATTTTCTCCGAGGAGCGCGAACAAGTAGTAGCGGATGGCCTCGTCCTTCTTGCCACGTTTTTCTGCGATCTCGCCCAGGTGCTCCGCTTCGTCACCGTATCCGCCGTTCCACCATGCCGGCGAGATGTATTGCTCCGCTGCGTCCAAGTTTCCGCGTTTGAAGTCGATCCATCCCTTAGTGTCCCAAACGTTAAACAAGAAGTTGGTGGTGAACAGGTCCTGCATGCGCATGTTGTCCAGCGTGACGTCGCGTAGTTGCGTTTCCACCGCGTTAATGGCGGCGTCCGCGTATTTCGAGGCCCGATCCAGTTGAAGATTCTGCTCCGACAGCGAAAACGCGATGTTGTTCCAGGTGACCGGACTCGGCGACAGAGTGATCGCTTTTTCGAAGGCCGCCAGACCTTTGTCGGTTTGATTATTCGCGATGTACGCCTGACCGAGGGATATCTCCAGCAGCGGGTTGTTGGGCTGAATGTCGACAGCCTTCTCCAGTTCCGGAACCGCCGCGGCAAAATTCTTCTGGCTCACATACAGGCTGCCAAGATTGCCATGGGCCGTCTGGTCTAGCGGATTGATCTCAATCTGCTTTTGGTACTGCTTAATCGCATCATCAAACTTCGACTGGTGCTGATACGCCAGCCCCAGCCCGTTGTAGGCAAATTCGTCGTAGGGATTGAGCTCAATCTGTTTCTTGAAGGCGTCGACTGCCTGGTCATCCTTGCCTAGCGCCAGATAAGCGCGGCCCAGGTTGTCCCATGCCGATTTGTATTTTGGATCAAGTTTCACCACGCGTTGCAGCAGTTCCGCCGCCAGCGCGTAATGCTGGTTGGTGAAGGCCTGCATGGCGGATTCGTTCAGATCGCCGGCGGACTCGTTGCCGCCACCGGCAGTCGCTCCCGGCTGGGTATTTTGCAGCGCGATCTCTTGTGCCTCGTCGGCCATGACCACGCGCCGAAACGCAGCGTAATCCTCACTGCGATCGTGAGGGATGTCGCGCGCCACCAGCAGCACCGTACGCTTACTGCTGAACTCACCGGCATCAACTTTGTACAGCGAGTGGTACTCGGCGTAATCCCGCTTCACGTCGACTCCAATGGGGGAGTGCACCTTGTACTTTGCCGGGAAGGTGAGTTTCAACTCGGCCTGATTCTCTACCGGCCCGCCAAGTTTTATGCGATCTTCGGAAGCGCTTTGCGAGTCGTCGTCCTCATCCCCGCCGGGCAGCGGAATAGCAGCCAGGGGTAGCGCAAATTTCGAGTCAGCCGCCGACCAGTCGAAGTAATTGTTCGCCGTGATATCGAAATCGATCTGTAAAGGATTGTCGGTGTCGCTGGGATCGCTGGCCTTCAGGTTCGTGATCTCTGCTCCCTTGAGGCGCGAGCGTTGCAGCATGTAATCGAAAATGTCTTTCCAATGATTGCTGGGCAGGCGCCGCATGGCATAGCGAAGGATCATTTCGTTGTCACTGCGGCCGGTGATGCTCACGTGCCCAGTCAGTTTCCCGGTATCGCTCACCGTCCCGGTTACGACGGTACGATCGAAAGCCTTAAATGGCAGATCTGCCGGAGTCCATACCAGTTCCGCGTTGCTGTCGGGCGGAATGGCCAGGGCCTCCTTGTCGCGCAGGTCTGACGACAACATGCGAAACGGAGCCACGCCTGGCGTGCTGTCCAACCAGATTTGCTTGCCGTCGACCGGGACCCGCGTAATGACGTGATCGAACTGCGAAGGCGAAGGAATTTCGGGATCGAGCTTCAGACGCGATCCGATCAGCACGGATGTCGAGTGAAAACCTTCGGCGTCGAGCAGCGCGGCCAGCAACGTGTTCTTGTCCTTGCAATCGCCGTAGCCGTTGGCCAGAACTTCGCTGGCCGCATGCGGCTGTATTCGGCCCAAACCGAAGGACAAGCTGACGTAGCGAATGTTGCGCGACACGTAGTCGTAGAGCGCCTTCACCTTGGCCATGTCATCAGTCTTGCCCTTGACCAGGGCAGCGGCTTCCGCCTTCACCGCGGCATCGGGCACCCGGCGGTCGCGCTCCAGAGATCCATACCACGCACCCAGTTCCTGCCAGCTCTTGTAGGTCGTCAATTGGACCGTGGGTACCTGGTCGTCGGGCATGCGAGGCTGAATCTTCTTCTTCTTTTTTGCGTCCTCGTCTTCATCCTTCAACCGGGTGTGGGTCCAGCGATAGATGCGGCGGTCGCCATCCTCGGTGACCTTCGGGTCGTATCCTGGCTTCGTCTTCAGCTTGATAGGACGATCTTTCGGGACGTTGATCTCCAACTGCTCATCAAGAACAATCCCTCTCTCCGCAAAGTTGTAGCTGGTCCAGAACTCACCTGGCGTCAAAGGATTCGCGATGGTACGAACCCAGCGGTATTCCAGTACATCGCCGGGACGCAGTGACGGCACGCTAATGTGCTTCTCGCGATAATCGGTATAAACCGGCGCGTCGGGAAAGGTGAGGTCCTGGATCGCCGATGCCTGCGCGGTTACTACGGTGCCGTCGGGCTTGCGCACCCGCACGTATTCAATGTCGAGCTTGTCGCTTAACGAACTGTAGCCAACCTTGAGTTGACCCAAGGCTTGCACACCGCTTTCGCTGACGATCTTGATTTCTGCGTCAGTCTGATCGCGTCCGGTTCCGTCGTTTTCGAAACGAATGGACTCACTGTAGTGTTCGACGACATAGGCCTCCTGCGAGTAGTCGGGAGGCGTGGGAGCTTGGGCGGGTCCGGCTTGCGCGGTGTCTTTACCGGCATTCTGTTGCGCAGCATTCTTGGCAGGAGCCGCCTGGGCGTTTCCCGCAGGAGCTTGTTGGGCAAAGGTTGCTGAACAAAGCAGCAAAAGAAGGAGGGATCCGGCGAAAGCTCGTGTCATGGTGTTTACTGAATGAACGTCCATGGTACGCGAGGCCAACCGAGAACTCCAAACCAGGGCGAGACTTGGTGATAACCGTCAACTTCGCATCGTGGGGTTATGTTGTGTCCCGCAATGGGCTAGAGGCATCAATCCGGGGCCGCTCCACCCGAGGCTGCGCTGGTCGTTCTGTTACGATTTATGGATGAAAGACGTTTTGTGGATTGTCGCATTCCTGGTCGGGTATGTGGTGCTGACCAAATGGATTTTGCCCAAGCTTGGAATACCCACCTGAAGAAGCAACACCTGTTCTGTCGAGTCTCGACAGAGTAAGTCTCAGTCCCCAGTGCAGCCAGGGTCCAATACAAGTCCGGGAACTCAAAACTTGAAATGAACGATCGCGTTTTCAAGCACGCTCACGCGCACAAACTGGAGGATCCCGAGCGGCTGCAGTGGATGCCGCCAGCCGAGGTTCTCTCCCACCTGCGGTTGCGCGAGGGAGTGCGTGTCGCCGACATCGGTGCTGGGACAGGATATTTCGCCATCCCTATATCCGAGGCGGTCGGCACTTCTGGGCACGTTTTCGCTGTCGATCTGCAGCCCGAGATGATCGAAAAGCTGCGCGCCAAACTTGACGCTGCCGGCGCAGCAAAAAATATTTCACTACACGAAGGTGCGGCGTCTGCGGTGCCGCTGCCAAATGCTAGCGTCGATGTCGCTTTCTACGCGAACATCTGGCACGAAATCGATGAACATGAGGCTGTGCTTCGCGAAGCGTTCCGCATTCTTGTCCCTTCGGGCAGGATAGCGATTCTGGATTGGCGGCAGGACAAACCGTCGCCTCCGGGGCCGCCGCAAGAGCATCGCATCGCCGCCGATTCGGTGACTAGCTTCCTGGAAAAGCACGGATGCTGGCAGGTCACTTCTCACGAAGTTGGCGCCTTCAGCTACCTTGTGACCGCTCAGTTGCCGGGCGCCAGATAAGCCAGAGGTGAAGGATCAACCACCTTCGCGATCGACCTTATCCTTCTATCGAGTCCCACCAATACTGAATCGTCCCGGCACTAAATGTCGTAGTAGAGCTGGAACTCGTAGGGATGTGGACGCAGGCGCATGGCGTTCACTTCCTTCTCGCGTTTGTAGTCGATGTAGGTGTTCAGCATCTCCTCGGTGAACACATCGCCTTGCAGCAGGAACTGGTAGTCGCGGGCCAACGCGTCGAGCGCGTTTTCCAGCGAACCCGGCATCGACGGAACCTTCGCCAACTCCTCCGGACCCAGATCGTAGATATCTTTGTCCAGCGGCTGACCGGGGTCGATCTTGTTGGCGACGCCGTCGAGGCCCGCCATCAACATCGCCGAGAACGCGAGGTAAGGATTGCAGCTTGGGTCTGGCGGCCGGAACTCGACCCGCTTCGCCTTCGGCGAGGCCGAATACATGGGAATGCGGCAGGCGGCCGAACGATTGCGCCGCGAGTAAGCCAGATTCACCGGAGCCTCGAAACCGGGAACCAACCGCTTGTAAGAATTCGTCGTAGGTGCGATTAGCGCCGACAGCGCCGGACCGTGCTTGATCAGGCCGCCGATATACCATAGTGCCATCTGCGACATGCCGGCATAGCCGTCGCCGGCAAACAGCGGCTTGCCGTCCTTCCACAGCGACTGGTGGCAGTGCATGCCGCTGCCGTTGTCCTGGAAGAGCGGCTTGGGCATGAAGGTCACGGTCTTGTTGTACTGGTTGGCGACGTTCTTCACGATGTACTTGTAGAGCATCATCGCGTCGGCCGACTTCAGCAGCGAATTGAACTTCAGGTCGATCTCGGTTTGTCCGCCGGTCGCTACCTCGTGATGATGGCACTCGACCACCAGGCCGCAGTCCTGCATGGTCAACACCATCTCGGTGCGCAGGTCCTGGTAGTGGTCGGTGGGTGGAACGGGGAAATAACCTTCCTTGTAGCGCGGGCGATAGCCCAGGTTGTTCTCGACGCGACCTGAATTCCAGCGGCCTTCTTCCGCGTCGATGAAGTAGAAACCTTCGTGCTCGTTCTGGTCGAAGCGCACGTTGTCGAAGATGAAGAACTCGGCTTCGGCACCGAAGAATGCCGTGTCGGCGAGGCCGGTGGAAGCCAGATACATCTCGGCTTTCTTGGCGATGTAACGGGGATCGCGATCGTAGCGCTGCTTGGTCACGGGATCGATGACGTCGCACACCATCACCATGGTCGGCACGTCGGTGAATGGGTCCAGCATGTACTTGGCGGGATCAGGGATGAGCAGCATGTCGCTCTCGTGGATGGCCGCCCATCCGCGAATCGACGATCCGTCCATGCCGAAGCCTTCTTCAAACGACGCTTCCGTTAGCTGTCCGATGGGATAAGAAACGTGGTGCCAAAGCCCGGGAAGGTCGGTGAATCGCAGATCGAGCATCTGTACATTCTTTTCTTTGACGAACTCCAGGACTGCCTTGGGATCGGACTTGCTGTCGGTCATTCGATTCTCCTCGCGCGTGTCTCGCCTCTTTGCGGGCGGTAATGAACGGTAAAGTGCCATGGCGGAAAGTCGCTGTTTCCGCGAATCGTGAAGAGGCTTTCCGGGTAAGAATTCGGGATTTGAGTGGGCGCTTGCCGCAGGATAATCACCCGCAGCCAACTCACCAGCATACGAGTTCGAGGTCGCCGCAGGAAATAGAACGTTTTTATGGCCCTATAACCTGGCCTTATTCGGGAAGAGCCACGTAAATAGACAAGAGAGGCGAAGGGCCACACCTAACGCGGTACTTCCTATAAAATGCTGGATGCCTGTGAGCCGCTCATTACGATCTACATGGTGGAAGGCCGGTCTGCTCATCCTGGGAGCCGGGTTGGCTGCGCTCTGCCTGTCTCAAGCCGAGGACACCGTGACTCCGCGAATTGTCGAGGCAAAGCCGTTTCAGATGGTGGGAATTACCGTCAGCACGAACAATGCGAAAGAGGCTGGACCGGACGGGGTCATCGGCAAAGAGTGGCATCGCTTCATGCAGGAAGGCTTGCTGAACAAGATTCCCAGCCGGGTCGACCAGTCGATTATCGCGGCGTACACAGACTTTACCAGCGACGCACATGGCGAATACACGTTTGTTTTGGGCGCGAAAGTTCAGCCCACTCCCGTGCCTAAGATTCCTGAAGGGATGATTGTGAAGAGCGTGCCGGGCGGAAAGTACGCGGTATTCACCACGCCGCGCGGTCCAGTGGCGAAAGTCGTGCCCGAAACCTGGAAACAGATCTGGGCCTACTACGAGTCACCGCAGCATGGCCAACGCGCCTACGCCACCGACTATGAGATTTACGACAGCCGGGCGGCCGATCGCAATAACGCCCAAGTCGACATCTATGTCGGGTTGAAATGAGGGGCGGCAAGAGCCAGGGAAACTCGGATTTGAGTGTCGATCTTCCCATCAGCTAAACAGGCCGATGAAAAGCTCCGCTTCTGTTCTGTTCTGTTCGGGTCTGGTAGTGCTGGCCTTCAGGCCAGCGTCTAAGCCTTTGGTTATGAACCCGAGCCGGCTTCCGGCGGCACCAATGGAAGTTCAGGGCAGCGTTGATATGAAACCGCGATTGGCAGGGGCTGAAGCCCGCAATTTATTGCTTGTCTCGGCGCGACCAAGGTCGTGCCCTGATACAAATCAAATCGAAGCGAGCTTTGGGTCAGGGGCTCAGCTTCAAAGCTGTATCGATTTCGCTACCCTTGCGGCAGGGCTGAAGCGTCTGCGTGAGAACCTCTGCCGTCCCTACTGGACTCGGACAATCTGCCACTTACCCAGCACTCCGCCATCCCACCCCAATTCGCGCAAAAGCGGCGCGACTTGGGGACCCCGGTTCGGCTGTGTGCTGGGCTAAGCTGTTTCGCGCCTACCGCGCTGGGTTCTTCACCGTTGTGCTCCACTACCAATTCGAGACCTTAGTTCTCACGCAGACACTGAAGCCGTGCCTTTCAAGACCAAAACTTGATCAGCGTTTTTCACTAACAGCAAAAATCCTAAATAATCTTACTGGTAAGATCAGAGCTTCGTCTTACCAGTAAGATCATTCTTCCTTCAACGCCCGTTCAGCAGGCGAATCGTTTCCAGCACCACATTTCCCGAAATGGCCAGCGACTGCGGGCTTAGCTTGTCAATCGTGTCCTCCGGCGTGTGATGAAACACGTTGTTATAGCCATAGTCGAAGTCGATAAGGTCGACCACGGGCACGCCGATTTTGGCGAAAGGAATGTGGTCATCCTCGATGGCGATGGTCTGCTGGAAGAAATGTGACTGGTAGCCGAGATTGGTGGCTGCCTGCAGCACCACATCCGACAGCCAGGGAGTGGAGTTGGTGTCGCGCTGGATGTCGAGATCGGCATCGCCGATCATATCCACCAGAATGAAGGCTTTGACCTTCTTCGCCGTGCCGTCCTGCTGCCATTTCTGCGCCAGATGTTTGGTTCCATAGAGGCTGTCGGTGTCGCTCCACTTCACGAAGGCTTCTTCGCCGTCGGTCCACACCAGCCAGACGCTGTAGCCGTCGTTCGGCTTGCCGCGAAATTCGTCCGCCAACGCCAGCAACAGGGCCGTCGTTGAACCGCCATCGTTAGCGCCTACATAGCTCTTGGGCAGCGGATAGTTCGTATCGTAGTGGCCGGCAACAACGATGATGCCGTCCTTCTTGCCGGGAAATTTGGCGATGATGTTATCGATGGGAAACTTCCCTGCCGGGGTGTCGGCGGTGAATTTGTCCTGCTCGACCTCAACGCCTTTCAGCTTCGCCAGAATGTACTGCTCCAGCTTCTGGTGAGCCGGGCTGCCCGGAGGGCGCGAGCCGAACGCCACCACTTCCTTGACGTACTGCATGACGTGATTGCCATCGAGGTCGGGCTTGGGAAACGAGCTTGTAGAAGCGGTCGCCGCGCCGGGCGGAGGTTGCGGTGCTGCTGCCGTGGCTGCCGCAGCAGGTGATCCAGCGGAAGCCTCCGACGGAGCTTGCTTCTTGTTGCACCCGAACAGGAATGCGGTAATCAGGGCAGGCACAAAGACAATCAGCAGCGAGAGTGGAATCAGGCGGGGCTTCATGTTGCTAACATTGTAAGGCAATTAGCAGTTAGCATTTGGCGGTTAGCTACTAGCTATTAGCTTTTAGCCGTTAGCTCTTAGCCAGTTCCGCGAGCGGAGATCTAATAAAAACAACCGCCCGAGAAGAGCGGCTGTCCGACAATTGCTCAAACTGAGAGCTGACGGCTGAAAGCTGACGGCTACTATCCCGCAACCTCTTCCAACTGCTTCTGATCGATGTCGAAGTTGGAGTACACATGTTCGACATCGTCCTGGTCTTCGAGTGCTTCCAGCAGCCGGATCATGGTGCCCGCCTGATGGCCCTCCAGCTTGGTGTAGTTCTGCGGGACCATGCCGATCTCGGCCACTTCGGGGGTGATGCCGGCCTTCTTCACGGCCTCCAGCACTGCCTCGTAGACTGACGGCTCGCACAGGATTTCCCAGTTATCGCCGTCATCTTTCAAGTCTTCGGCGCCCGCTTCCAGCACGATGTCCATCAGGGCGTCTTCCTTGGCTGCCGACTTCGCGATGACGATGTCGCCTTTCTTCTGGAACATCCAGGCCACCGAACCGGCCTCGCCCATGTTCCCGCCATTCTTGGAGAAGGCATGCCGCATTTCGCTGACCGTGCGGTTGCGGTTGTCGGTGGAAACTTCCACCAGGATCGCCACGCCACCCGGACCGTAACCCTCAAACGTGATTTCTTCATACGAGACGCCAGGCAACTCGCCGGTGCCACGCTGAATGGCGCGCTTGATGTTGTCGGCAGGCATGTTCTCTGCCTTGGCCGCCGCCACCGCGCCGCGCAATCGAGGGTTCTTTTCAGGGTCGCCACCGCTTTTGGCAGCGATGGTGATTTCCTTAATCAACCGGGTGAAAATCTTGCCGCGCTTGGCATCCAGCGCGCCCTTCTTGTGCTTGATTGTTGCCCATTTTGAATGGCCTGACATTGCGAAAACCTCGGATCTTGAGTGACTTGGAATGAAAACTGATTGCGGTGCCTTACCGACGCTGGAGGTAAGCGTACAGATCACGCGTCGCTTCCGGATCACTGCGCGGAAGCTGCGGACACAAAGATACGCTCGCTCCGAAGTGCATCGAAACGGCGCGCGCAAACAAAGATTATATCCCGGCACTCAAGCTCAGTCGAGAGTGGGCAGCGCGGAGCCCCCACTCTCGCTGGCCACTACTTCTGGGCGGCTGCGCTCCGCTTCTCCGCAGCTTCTTTGGCGCGCTTTTCGAGTTCTTCCGCCGGAACATCCTCGACATGGGTGGCCACCCACCAGTTATTCCCTTGCGAATCCGTGACGCCGCCGTGCCGGTCGCCATAAAACTGCGTTTCCGGCTCGCTCAGCGACGTCCCGCCGGCTGCCAGGGCTTTCTTGTAAGCCGCGTCGCAGTCTTCTACATAGACGTAGAAGTTGCCCGGCCGTGATTTCCATTCGTCGTGCGCTTTGCCCAGCATCAGCATTGAACTGCCGACTTTGACTTCGGCATGCTGCACATTGCCCTTGTCGTCGCGCATGGCATACGTCTCCTGCGCGTCGAATGCTTTCTTCAGGAACTCGATCACCGCACTGGGATTGTCCACCGTGAGGTAAGGAGTGACGGTGTGATATCCATCAGGAATCGGTTTGACTGCCATAAATAGCTCCTTTGAAATTCAGATGCCAGCCGCTGCCGGACCGGCCGATTGAGTCGAGATAATGACGCGCGCCAGGGCCGAACGTCTTGTAAAAATTTGACCTGCTAGTCCATCGGAACGTGGTTGACGTGCGGGGTCTTCCGCTCCAGGTACTCGGAAGGCGTGATCCCGGCGAACGAGCGGAAGTCGTGGATGAAATGCGGCTGATCGTAGTAGCCGCAATCGAGTGCCATCTCGGCCCAGTTGATTTCGCCGGGGGCGTGGGCCGCGCGAATGATTCGCTGGAAGCGGCTGACGCGAGAGAACAGCTTTGGCGTCAGCCCAACTTCATTGCTGAACAACTGGATGAAGCGGCGCTGGCTGAAACCCAACTCATCCGCCATCAGTGAGACCGGAGCAGCTCGCATTGGTCCCCAAAGTTGCTGAACCGCCAAGCCGACTGCGGGATGCGGCTGGGCTGGCTTCACCAAGTGTTCCAGCAGGCAGGCTTCGAGCACCCGCAACTTTTCTTCTGGTTTCGCAGCGTTCAACAAGCGATCACGGAGGCTTGCCGACTCTGTCCCCCACAAATCTTCAAGTGCAACCGACTGATTGTGTAGCTCGCATGACGGAAGGCCGAGGAACGGAAATGCGCCGCCCGGCTTGAAGTGCACGCCGACAGTCTGAGCTTCGCCGGCAGTATCAATCACAAAGAACTCGGAGCGCGGGCCTGAGACGACACAGCCTGGGATAGTGTGGAACTCTTCTGGGCGATGCGAGTCGTATACTCGAATGCAATCTTCGCGCAGGTTAATGACCAGCTCCACCGTGCCGTCAGGAAGAAGCCGCTCCTTCTCGTGAGCGACGTCGTAGCCATCGTAGAGCCACAACACGTCGACGAATTGCGCGAGCGGCGCCAGCGGCTTTTGCTTCAGGAAAAACATGTGACGTTTTCGCCGGGATCCTTACGCGCCTGTAGCCTTTTTCGCCGATTTCATGAGGCCGATAGTATTTCCATCAGGGTCGGAGAACCAGGAAAACTCTCCCTGCGGAATCGGAATGACCGGCAGCAGCGCTTTACCGCCGAGCGCCACGGCTTTATCGAGGTAGGCCTGCACGTCGTCAACCTCGATATAGATGGTTACGTAGTGGTGCGGCTCGTGGCCTAGAGAGGTGATATGTCCGGTTATGCCGGAACCGGTGTCGATGAGCGTTGCCGGTCCCATTTCCTGGGTCTTCCAGTCGAAAAGTTTGTTGAAGAAATCGGAAGTGCGCGCTTTATCACGACAGCCTATTTCGAAGTGGACAACAGGACGGCCCATGAGTCGTCTCCTCAAACGAAGTTCCGGCATTCTAACCCGATTTCGAGTTGCCGGTTTCGGGTTTCGAGCGATGCATGCAAATTTCACGAGCGTTATTCTCCACACTTGCAACTTGAAAGTCGAAACTGGAAACTGTCTCTCATGCACCTGTTCATCAACGGCGAAGACAAAACGTTTTCCGATGCTCTGACACTGGCGCAACTGGTCGAGCAACTTGGCATGAAGGGCGATCGGGTCGCGGTCGAACTGAATCGTGAGATTGTCTCGCGCGCGCAGTGGACAGAGACAACTCTCAAGGACGGCGATCGTCTGGAGGTAGTCCACTTCGTCGGCGGGGGTTAGAAGAGTTTCAAGTTTCGGGTTTCAAGTTTCGAGTAACAGAATCGTGCTGCGGTATTGCCTTTTGGCAGCCGCACGAAAATCCACAGCAGATCCCGCGTCGGCCAGAAGGTCTCCTCGGGGTGACAAAATAGGCGAGGTCAGTGCCGGAGCACCTAAAGGCGCGCCCTTTCAAAGGTGCGATTTGGACCCCAAAAATCAGCTAATCGCGAGCCGTATCTCGAAACTCGAAACCTGAAACTCGCTTTTGTGAATCGTGCATGAACACTGCTCCGGGTTCGGTTGACATGTCCGCTGTGCGAATCTAAACTCGAATGTTTACCTGTCTTTGCTTGATGTTGTCTGAGCCTAAGCGCAATCATGCCGGATTTTTATTTTGATCGTTATCTGCCGTTGCTGATCCACATCCTCGTCGCCGGCGTCATTGCCAGCGGGATGGTGGCGCTCTCCTACTTCATCGGCCAGCACAAGTACAACCCCGCCAAAATGTCGCCCTACGAGTGCGGCATGGAGCCGGTGGGCAATGCCCGCCAGCGCTTCACCGTGAAGTTCTACCTGGTGGGCATGTTGTTCATCCTGTTCGACGTGGAAGCCGTGTTCCTCTATCCCTGGGCGGTGGTGCAGCGTCCTCTGAAGTCCGCAGGGCTGGGGATGTTCTGGTTTTGGGAGATGTTGGTGTACATCGGCATCGTGCTGGCGGGTTACTGGTACGTCCTGAAAAAAGGCGTGCTCGATTGGAACAAGCAGGGCGCGGCGGAGAAGATCTAGGATGGCACTGGAACCGGCAATCACGGACATGGAGCAGCTGAAAGATCGCCCGGAACTGGCTACGCTGCTGGCTCGGAATCCGGCCGCCGTCAGCGGCGCCAAGTACGATCGTCGCGAGCTCACCATCTGGGTCGACCGGGTCTCGCTACGCGACGCCTGCATCACGCTCAAAAATGATTCGCAGCTGAGCTACAACGCCCTCGCCGACATTACGTGTGTCGATTGGTATCCCCGCGATCCGCGCTTCGAAGTTGTCTATCACCTGTTTTCGACCTCGAATAAGAAATATCTGCGGCTGAAGGTCAAGTTGCCGGGCGCCGACGCCAACATCGATTCCCTCACCCCGCATCTGGCCGGGCGCCAATTTCTTCGAGCGTGAAGTGTTTGACCTGTTCGGGGTGCGCTTCGACGAGCATCCGAATTTGACCCGAATCATGATGCCGGATAACTGGGAAGGCCATCCCCTCCGCAAAGATTATCCAGTCGAGGGCTACCGTTAATCATGGCTCACATGACTCCCACTCCGGTGCTGGATCCGTCGCAAGACAAGACGATGATCCTGAACATGGGCCCGCAGCATCCCTCGACCCATGGTGTGCTCCGGTTGCTGCTCGAGATCGACGGCGAGACCATCGTGCGCATCATGCCCGACATCGGGTATCTGCATACCGGCATCGAGAAGACCTGCGAAGCCAAGTTCTACCAGCAGGTCGTGCCCATGACCGACCGCATCGACTATCTGTGCCCCATGACCAACAATCTCGCCTACTGCCTGGCAGTGGAAAAGTTGTTGGGGCTGGAGATTCCGCCGCGCGCGCAATGGCTGCGCGTGCTGCTGAATGAGCTGACCCGCATCAACTCGCACCTGGTGTGGCTGGGCACGCACGCCATGGACATCGGCGCGATGACCGTGTTCCTGTATTGCTTCCGCGAGCGCGAAGATGTGTTGCGCCTGTTCGAAGCGGTGTCCGGTCAGCGCATGATGACATCGTATTTCCGCATCGGCGGAATTGCGTTGGAGCCGCCGCTGGGCTGGTTCGATCGCGCCAAGAAATTTCTTACGCGCTTTCCCGAGAACATCGACGAGTACGAAAATCTGCTGACCAACAATCCCGATCTGGGTGAACGGCACCAAGGGCGTGGCGTTCCTCTCGGCGGAAGATGCGATTGCGCTGTGCGCGACAGGGCCGACGCTGCGCGCCAGCGGCGTCGATGTCGATCTTCGGCGCGACACGCCGTATACCGGCTACGAGAATTTCAAGTTCAACGTGCCGACCTCGACCGTCGGCGATGTTTACGCGCGATACATGGTGCGGGTTGCCGAGTTGCGCGAGTCGCAGAAGATTGCCATGCAGGCGCTGGAAGGCATGCCGGAAGGTTCGATCAAGGCCGACGCGCCCAAGGTGGTGCTGCCCGACCGCGAGAAGATGAAGACGCAGATGGAAGCGCTCATCTATCACTTCAAGATTGTGACCGAAGGGTTCACGGTGCCCGAAGGCGAAGTTTATTCGGCGATCGAGTCGCCACGCGGCGAGATGGGCTATTACGTGGTGAGCGATGGCACGGCCAAACCCTACCGCGTCCACATGCGGTCGCCTTCGTTTGCGAATCTGCAGTCGCTGCGCAAGATGTGCGAAGGGCCACCTGATCGCCGACGTGGTCGCCGCCATCGGCAGCATCGATATCGTGTTGGGGGATTGCGACAGGTAAATCGCAGTTAGCACTTGGCATTTGGCAATTAGTCAAAGCGTCAAGCGCGAGAAGTTTTTATCTAACTGCTAAGTGCCAATTGCTAACGGCTGATTCATGAAATTTTCGGATCAACTCGAACAACGCTTCGCCACCATGGTCACGCATTATCCGACCAAGCGATCGGTGCTGGTGCCCATGCTGCTCTACATTCAGGACGAACTGGGGGCGCTGACGGACGACGCGATTCACGAGATCGCGCAGCGCGTGGAGCTATCAGACCTGGAGGTGCGCAACGTCGTCAGTTACTACTCGATGCTACGCACCCGTGCGATCGGCAAGTACAACCTGCAGATCTGCACCAATGTGAGCTGTCTGCTGCGGGGTGCAGAAGATTTGTTCGAACATTGCAAGAAAAAGCTGGGCGTCCCCAACAAGGGAACGACGCCGGACGGCCTCTTCACCGTAGAAGAAGTGGAATGCATCGGCGCCTGTTCCTGGGCTCCGGCGATGCAGATGAACTACGACTTCCACGAGAATCTTACGGTCGAAAAGGTTGATCAGTTGATCGAGACGTTGAAGAAGAAGGAACAGCAGTAGGGGTATCAAGGTAGAGCGGACCTTCAGGTCCGCGTCAAACGCGTTTGATTAAGACAGAGTCGGCTTTTAGCCGACGACAGCGGGCTAAAGCCCGACAGAGAAGTTTAGCCTGGACGTGGGCCTGAAGGTCCGCTCTACCTGGCGAAAAGCGAATGGCGTACTTAGTTTCCCATCCCGATGAAGTGAAGGTCGTCTCTAAGCGCTTTGGCATGGGCGCGACCGAGCTCGACCGCTACCTTGAGCTGGACGGCTACAAAGCCTTGCAGAAAGCTCTGAATATGGGCGCGGACGCGATCATCGCGGAGATGAAGACCTCGAACCTGCGTGGCCGCGGCGGTGCGGGATTCCCAACGGGGCTGAAGTGGTCGTTCGTTCCCAAGGAATCGGCCAAGCCCAAGTACGTCCTCTGCAACGGCGACGAGAGCGAGCCCGGCACCTGCAAAGATCGCCTCATCTTCGAGCACGATCCACACGCGGTGATCGAGGGCGTGATGATCGCGGCGCTGGCCGTCGGCTCAAAGACTGGCTACATCTACCTGCGCGGCGAGTATCGCTACCTGATCCAAATCATGGAGAAGGCCGTAGCCGATGCCTACGCGCGCGGCTTTATCGGCAAGAACATCTTCGGCTCGGGCGTCGATCTCGACATTTTTGTACACTCCGGCGCGGGCGCCTACGAAGTCGGCGAAGAATCGGCGTTGATGGAGTCGCTGGAAGGCAAGCGCGGCGTGCCGCGCATTCGTCCTCCCTTCCCTGCCGTGGTCGGGCTCTGGGGCGGCCCCACCGTCATCAACAACGCCGAAACTTTGGCGAGCGTGCCTCACATTATTCTGGGCGGCGGCGAGTGGTTCGCAAATCTGGGTACGCCGCGCAATGGTGGCACGCGTCTGTTCTGCATGAGCGGCGAACTAGAACGGCCCGGTGTCTACGAGCTGCCCATGGGCTACAACCTGAAGAAGATGATTTACGACGTCTCCGGCGGCATGACCAAAGGCAAGACCCTGAAGGGTGTCGTGCCCGGTGGCTCATCGGTACAAATTCTGACGCCGGACGAGATCGACATCGCAATGGATTTCGACGCGGTCATGAAGGCCGGCTCCATGCTTGGCTCCGGCGGCGTCATCGTGATCGACAACACCATGTGCATCGTCAAATTCGCCTTGCGGGTGACGCAGTTCTATCAGCATGAAAGCTGCGGATGGTGCATTCCCTGCCGCGAGGGTACCGACTGGATGAAGAAGACCCTGATCCGCTTTCACAGCGGCGGTGGCGTGGCGAAAGATATCGACAACCTGAAGTATTTAGCGGAAAACATGCTGGGACGCACTTTCTGCCCGCTGGGCGATGCGGCAGCGATGCCCATCATCTCGTATGTGCAGAAATTCCGTCCCGAGTTTGAGGATCACCTCAACGGCAAGCCGTGCCCGTTCGAGAAAGTGGCGGAAGCGGTCGCTGTGTGATTCGTGCCCACCCTCTCGCCAAAATCGGGCGCGAAGGTTTCGATCGGGATTGCGGGTTGTTGGATAGAAGACAAGTCCCGCGCAGCGGGACGAAAGATGATAGCCCAGCGCTTCAGCGCTGGGTAGGCGTGAGTTTGACGAGCAGAGTCCCGCAGGGATGGCATAGTGGGCGATAGGGGTCCTTCGACTCCGGTGCGCAAAGGAAGCGCACCTCCGCTCAGGATGACAGCGCTTTGGTTGTGCTAACGGTCGGTCGGTGTTCCGTAACCGGGGACCATAGATTCCTCGGCTGTGCTCGGGATGACAAGAGGAAGGCCGAAGTATTCCGGCCGGTATCAGGTTCGGTCGGGATTACGGGTTGTTGGATAAAAGACAAGTCCCGCGCAGCGGGACGAAAGATGATAGCCCAGCGCTTCAGCGCTGGGTAGGCGTGAGGTCGACGAGCAGAGTCCCGCAGGGACGGCATAGTGGGCGATAGGGGTCCTTCGACTCCGGTGCGCAAAGGCTGCGCACCTCCGCTCAGGATGACAGGTGCTGTGGCTGTTTTGAGCGGCTGTGCTGAGTGATTGTGCCGAGTTGTGCTGACTGATTGTGCTGACGAGCGGTTTGCGTTCCGTAGCCGGGAACCGCAGATCCCTCGGCTGCGCTCGGGATGACAAGAGGAAGGCTGAAGCTCTGGGTCGGATGACAAGAGGAAGGCCGAAGTATTCCGGCCGGTATCAGGTTCGGTCGGGATTACGGGTTGTTGGATAAAAGACAAGTCCCGCGCAGCGGGACGAAAGATGATAGCCCAGCGCTTCAGCGCTGGGTAGGCGTGAGGTCGACGAGCAGAGTCCCGTAGGGACGGCATAGTGGACGATAGGGGTCTTTCGACTCCGGTGCGCAAAGGCTGCGCACCTACGCTCAGGATGACAGGTGCTGTGGCTGTTTTGAGCGGCTGTGCTGAGTGTTTGTGCTGAGTTGTGTTGAGTGATTGTGCTGACGAGCGGTTTGCGTTCCGTAGCCGGGAACCGCAGATCCCTCGGCTGCGCTCGGGATGGCAAGCGAATTGGATGGCTAAAGACTAACAGCTGAGAGCCTTGGCAAAAGGCGCACCAGCTCGAAGCGAAAAGGTGAAGAGCGAATAGCGGTTTTTATGGCTGATGTAACCCTTACTGTCGACGGCAAGAAGCTCACGGTTCCCGCGGGAACACTCCTCATTGAGGCCTGCAAAAGCACGGGCATCGAGGTGCCATCCTTCTGCTATTACCCTGGCCTTTCGCTACAGGGCGCGTGCCGCATGTGCCTGGTGGAAATCGAGAAGATGCCCAAGTTGCAGACGGCCTGCACCACGCCGGTAGCCGAGGGCATGGTAGTCGCCACCGAAACCGACAAGATCAAGCAGGCGCGCAAGTCGATGCTGGAGCTGTTGCTGGCCAACCATCCGCTCGACTGCCCGGTCTGCGATGCCGGCGGCGAGTGCGAACTGCAGGACATGACCTTCAAGTACGGTGCTGCCGAATCGAAGTTCATGGACCTGAAGAATCACCGCGACGAGCAGCAATGGTCGCCGGTGGTTTACTTTGACCGGCCGCGCTGCATTCTGTGCTACCGCTGTGTTCGCGCCTGCGGCGAAGGCATGGATGTCTGGGCTCTCGGCGTTCAGAATCGCGGTTCTGGCTCCATCATCGCGCCTAATAAAGAAGACCACCTGGAGTGCGAAGAGTGCGGCATGTGCATCGACATCTGTCCAGTCGGTGCGCTGACCTCAGGCGCTTATCGCTACAAGACGCGCCCCTGGGAGATGAAACACGTTGGCACCGTCTGCACCCACTGCGGAGACGGCTGCAAAACCACCTTGGGCGTGCGCCGGGCCGATACCGGCATGGAGATTGTGCGCGGCGATAACCGCGATAAGAGCGGCATCAACGGCGACTTCCTCTGCATTAAGGGCCGCTACGCCTTTGACTTCGCCAACCGCGCGGACCGCCTGCAGCAGCCGCTCATCAAGCGCGACGGCAAGTTTGTGCCTTCTACCTGGGAGCAGGCATTCGACCTGATCGCCAGCAAGTTTCAGGAAGCCGTCAGCGCCGGCCCGGGCTCGATTGGCGTCATCGGGTCCAACCGCACCAGCAACGAAGAGAGTTACCTGCTGCAAAAGCTGGCCCGACTGGTGCTGAAGACCAACAACATCGATCATCATCGCACCGCCGACTTCCCTGCTTTCGCCTCTGCCCTGGCGGGAAAGAAAAACGCCACGGCCACCATGCGCGACGTTTTCAACTCGCCCGCGATCCTGCTGATCGGCAACAATCCGACCGAACAGCATCCGCTGCTGGCCTGGCAGATTCGCACCAACGTCCGCCTGCATCGCGCCAAGTTTTACCTGGTGAACTCTTATGCCATCAAGCTGCGCCGGCAGGCGACCAGCTTTGCGCAGATCGCTCCGGGCTCAGAGGGCAGCTTCGTTCAGTACCTCGCCGGCAATAGTGCCGCCGCCGATGCCATGGCGTCGCCCGATCTGAAGCAGGATGCTCTGGCGCAGATGCGTGACGCGCTGAAGAAGGAGAGCGGATTAGTCATCATCTTCGGTTCCGAGCTGCGCGGCAACGACGTCAAAACGCTGGTCGATTTCGGCCTTCCGATAGGCGCGAAGTTCATCTGCCTGGGCGACTATGCTAACTCGCGGGGTGCAGCGGACATGGGGCTTTATCCGGACATGCTGCCCGGCTACGCTCCGGTCGCGAGTGCTACCAGCTTCCACGAAGAATGGCTGGATGAGATTCCCACCACTCCGGGCTTAAACCTGTTGCAGATGGTGGACGCCGCGAAAGAAGGCAAGCTGAAGGCGCTGTACGTTGTGGGCTCAAATCCGGTGGCACGCTACAACATCGATCCTTTCGCGCTGTCGAAAAGCTTTGTGGTGGTGCAGGACATGTTCCTGACTGAGACGGCCGCCATCGCAGACGTCGTGCTGCCGGTGGCCAACGCCTACGAGAAGAGCGGCACCTTCACCAACACCTGCGGCGACGTGCAGATGTTGCGGAAGGCCGGCGACTTCGGCGGAGTGCGCAACGATTTCGAGTGCATTATTCGTATCGCGACGCGCATGGGATATGACGTGCGCAAGCTGGTTCCGTTCACCGGCGGCGGCACGCGCGCCGACATGGGCCAGACTCGCGGAGTTCAGTCCGGAGAGTCCGACCGCCATGCTGTGTGGCTTGCCGAGCGCAATCTTGAGCCGAAGATGAGTCCTTACGACCCAGTCGCCATGCTGGACGAAATTCAGCGGCTGGTTCCCGGATACGACATCTCGCGCTTAGGGCTGCTTTCCGGCCACGATGAGCACTCGCAGCTGGTGCAGATCACGGGTGAAACCGGCACGGGCCACCCGGAATTGGTGATGCCGGCGAATGACACGTTGTTTACCTCGGGCACACTGGGGAGATATTCGGACACGCTGAACACGGTTCTCGAGCGTTACCGCGCTCCCTCCGGTCAGGAGATTGCCGCCGGGTACGACCCGATGGTCAGAACGGAAGATTAAGTCGTTCACGTTTTCTTTCTATCGTGTTTCAAGTTTAGGCTGAAGGGTTTTGGTTTGGGCAGCACATAACAGCCGTATCCCTCAGGATGATTTCATCCTCCGGCGATAGTCGCGGAGCTTCTGGTGTATCGATTGGCTGAGGGTTGAAAGATGAGAACTGAAAGCTAAATGAGCATCGGAATCTACATCCTGGTCTCACTCATTAAGATCCTGATCGCGGTCTTTATTCTGCTGACGGCGGTAGCGTACACCACGCTGATGGAACGCAAAGTCGTCGCCCACATGCAGAATCGCTGGGGACCCACTCGCGTTGGACCGTTCGGGATCTGGCAGCCGCTTGCCGATGGCCTCAAGTTTATCTTTAAGGAAGACCTCACACCTCCTTACGCCTATAGGCCTTTATATATTGCTGCTCCCATGATCTCGCTGGTGGCCGCACTGACCTCGATCGCGGTCATTCCGGTTGGTCCCTGGATCACTGTTGCCGGAATTTCGACGCCGATACAAATCACCGACGTCAACATCGGGCTGCTGATCATTCTTGGCATCACTTCGGTCGGGGTTTACGGGGTGGCTCTGGCCGGGTGGTCGTCGAACAGCAAGTATTCAATGCTGGCCAGCTTGCGCGCTTCTGCGCAGATGATGAGTTACGAACTGGCGCTCGGCTTGTCGCTGGTGGGTGTGCTCATCATGGCCGGCACCTTCAGCTTGCGCGATATCGTGGACGCGCAGGCGGGGGTCTGGCTGGGATTCATTCCCAAGTGGAACTTTTTTCGCGGCCAGTTCATTGCTTTCTTTATTTATGTGATTGCGGCGTACGCCGAAACCAACCGCATCCCCTTCGATCTTGCCGAAGCGGAATCGGAACTGGTGGCCGGCTATCACACCGAATACAGCTCCATGAAGTTTGCCATGTTCTTCATGGCCGAATACGCCAACATGTTTACGGTGGCTTGTCTGGCTGCTGTGCTGTTTCTGGGCGGGTGGTCGGGGCCGACCTTCGGTCCGCCGCTGATGCAGTCATTGTTGCCGGTCTTGTGGTTTGCGTTACGGGTTTTGGTGTTCATGTTTGTTTACATCTGGGTCCGCGGCACGTTGCCGCGTTTCCGCTATGACCAGCTCATGGCCTTCGGCTGGAAGTTCCTGCTGCCGCTGGCCATCGCCAATATTGTGGTGACGAGTCTGATCGTGGCGCTGAAGTAAGGAAGTCAGCCGTTAGCACTTAGCAATTAGGGAAACCGGGTTTTGCGGCACTGGAGCGTGATTCTGGAAAGACGGGCTTTGTCGCAGTAAGAGTCGAAAAGCAGATCCCTCACCGACTGAAGTCGGTTCGGGATGACAAAATTAATAGAAGCTGAACGCTATTAATAAAAGCTGGATAAGGCTAACGCCGTCGCACTATCCAGATTAGTTGTCGGCAGCGGCTTATTGCGATCTGCACCTGAGTCGAATTCGAGTCGTTGCTAAGTGCCAAGTGCTAACTGCTAACTGCAGGAATTCTCATGTTGCCTCTTATTTTGTTCTTCATTTTCGCGGCGCTGTGTGTGGGGGGAGCGATCAACCTCCTGGTGCAGAAGCATCCCATCAACAGCGCGCTGTCGCTGATCGTGGTGATGGGCTCGCTGGCGCTGATTTACCTGCTGCTGGGCGCTGAGTTTGTCGCCGCAGTGCAGGTGATCGTTTACGCGGGCGCGGTGATGGTGTTGTTCGTCTTCGTCATCATGTTGCTGAATGCGGGCGAAGAAGAACGTGTCGCCCACGGCAGTCGCGTCGCCACCATGCTGGGCGTGCCGGCCTTGATCATCGGCCTGGGCATTACGGCAGCGCTGGTCACCCACGTTACCGGGCTGGACCGCGTTGCCATCGGCGGTCCGACGGTCATGAATGGCAGCGATGTTTTCGGCAATCCGCAAGCCGTCGGGCATCTTCTGTTTCGCAATTACCTGCTGCCCTTCGAAGTCACTTCCGTTCTGATCCTGATCGCGATTATGGGCGCCGTGGTGCTGGCGCGAAGGGAGAGCGACTAAATGGTTCCTCTTTCCTACTACCTGATTTTGAGTGCAATCCTGTTTGCCTGCGGCGTTGCCGGATTTCTGATCAAGCGCAATATCATCACTATTTTTCTTTCCATTGAGCTGATGCTGAACGGCGTGAACCTGACGTTCGTCGCCTTTGCGGCCCAGCTCAAATCATTGGACGGCCACATCTTCGTATTCTTCGTGATGGTGGTGGCCGCCGCCGAAGCTGCCGTAGGTTTGGCCATCATCATCGCCGTATTCCGCACGCGTGAAACCTTGAACGTCGATCGCGTGAATCTCCTCCAACTATGAGCCTGCATCTTTGGATCATCCCGCTGCTGCCCCTCGCGGGCGCCGCGATTAACGGCCTGCTGGGCAAGCGCTTCCCGAAAGCTCTGGTGAATACCCTTGCCCTGGGATGCACGGCGGCCGCCTTCGCTATGGCGCTGTGGGTGGCCGCGCAGTTCGCGGGTCTTTCGCCGGACCAGATCCCGCACATCGAGCACTACGCGATCTGGATGAGCTCGGGAGCATTCTCCGTCGAGTACGGCATTTATCTCGATCAGCTTTCGCTGGTGATGCTGCTGGTGGTCACCGGAGTCGGATTCCTCATCCACGTTTATTCCGTCGGCTACATGGAGCATGAAGGCGGCTACTACCGCTATTTTGCTTACCTGAACATCTTCATGTTCTTCATGCTGACCCTGGTGCTGGCGAACAACTATCTGCTGATGTTCGTTGGATGGGAAGGCGTGGGCCTGGCGTCGTACCTGCTGATCGGCTTCTGGTTCCTTAAGAAGTCGGCGGCCGATGCCGGCAAGAAAGCATTCATCACCAACCGGGTTGGCGATTTCGGGTTCCTGATTGCGCTCTTTCTGCTGATCAAGCATTTTGGCACGTTGCAATATGCCAGCCTGTGGCCGATGGTCACCCAGCATCCGGCTGAGACCGGCGCGGCTGGCCTGCTCACCGCCATTGGACTGCTGATGTTGGTCGGCGCGACCGGCAAGTCCGCGCAGATTCCGCTCTATGTTTGGTTGCCGGATGCCATGGAAGGTCCGACGCCCGTATCGGCCTTGATTCACGCTGCGACCATGGTGACCGCGGGCGTATACATGGTGGCGCGCTCGCACCTCATCTTCAACCGCGCACCTGACGCGCTGCTGGCGGTTGCCGTCATCGGAACGCTGACCGCGATCTTCGCCGCATCCATCGGCATCGTGCAGACCGACATCAAGAAGGTGCTGGCCTACTCGACGATCTCGCAGCTGGGCTACATGTTCATGGCCTGCGGCGTAGCCGACTACATTGGCGGCGTCTTCCACCTGATGACCCACGCCTTCTTCAAGGCGCTGCTCTTCCTGGGCGCCGGCTCGGTGATTCACGGCTTGGGCGGTGAGCAGGACATGCGCCACATGGGCGGCCTGCGAAAATATCTTCCCTACACGTTCTGGAGCATGACGATCGCGACCTTCGCTATCTCCGGATTGCCGCCGTTTGCCGGATTCTTCTCCAAGGACCGCATTCTGTGGTCGGCCTGGAGCAGCGGACTTCACGTAGTTTGGCTGATCGGCGTTATCACTGCGGGCATGACGTCGTTCTATATGTTCCGCCTGTGGTTCCTGACCTTCTTCGGCGAATATCGTGGCCCGAATCCTGAAGCCGCCGGACATGGCCACGATGCGGACGCGCAACACGCCGGACACACAGGCGCGGTGCATGATGCGCAAGACGCCCACGCCGCGGGCGGCAGCCACGGGCACGGCGCTCCGCACGAGAGTCCCTGGGTGATGGTCATCCCGCTGCTGATTCTGGCGTTCCTCTCGCTCACCGGAGGCTGGGTCGGGGTGCCGCACTCCCTGCATGGTTCCGATCATTTTGACAGCTTCCTGGCGCCGGCGTTTGCAAGCAGCGCTGCTCCGCGTCGCAGGCCGCAGCCGAGCCCGAGGGGTCCAGCACCGAGCTGATCTTCAGCGCCATCTCCGTCGCAGTCGCGGCGTTTGGCTTCTTCATGGCGTGGTGGCTGTATTACAAACGCACCGATCTGCCGGCGAAAATCGCCAAGTCCTTGGGCGGCCTGTACACCCTGGTGCTCGACAAATACCGAATCGATGAACTCTATAGCGCGGTCATCATCCAGCCACTGATTTCGCTTTCGACCAATGTGTTCTGGAAGGGCATCGATCGCGGCCTGATTGACGGCGCCGTCGATGGCGGCGCTGCCGGAGCGCAGGAAACATCTGACGCCATGCGGCACATGCAGTCGGGCAACATTCGCTCCTACGCCGGATGGGTTGCGGTGGGAGCTACAGCGGTCATCGTCTTCATGGTGTGGAGGGGCTTGCGATGAAGCTGATCAACGACAACATCCTCTCCATCGTGGTTTTCCTGCCGCTGGCCGGGGCAATCCTGCTGGCGTTCTTTCCCCGCCGGGATCGCGATATCCGCTACTTTGCATTGGCCGTATCGCTGATTACGTTGCTGGCCTCGCTGCATTTGCCGTGGTACTTCGTGCGCGGACAGGGCGGCTTCCAATACGAAGAGAACGTTCCCTGGATCTCGCATCCCAACATCCACTATCACCTGGGCATTGACGGCATCTCGCTGTGGCTGGTCATCCTGACCACCTTCCTGGTGCCGCTATGCGTGCTGATCTCGTGGAAGTCGATTGGCGATCGGGTCAAGGAATTCTTCATCCTGATGCTGGTTCTCGAGACCGCCATGATCGGCGTTTTCGTGGCCCTCGATTTGTTCCTGTTCTACTTCTTCTGGGAAGCCACGCTGATCCCGATGGCGCTGATCATCGGCATGTACGGCCACGGGCGAAAGATTTACGCTGCGGTTAAGTTTTTCCTGTACACCATGATTGCGTCGATGTTCATGCTGGCGGCAATCATCTGGCTGTACGCCCGCACCGGCAGCTTCGACTTCGCGACCATCCAGAGCATGATCCAGAGTGGGCAGGTCTCCGGCTTCGGACAGGCTGCGCTGTGGCTCTTCCTCGGCTTCTTCGTAGCTTTTGCCGTCAAGGTTCCGCTGTTCCCGGTCCACACCTGGCTGCCTGACGCGCACGTGGAAGCTCCGACCGCCGGTTCCGTGTTACTGGCGGGCGTTCTGCTCAAGATGGGCACCTACGGTCTGCTGCGCTTCAACATAGGGCTGTTCCCCGAAGAGGCGCGGCGCAACGCTCCCTGGATCATGACGCTGGCGATTATCGGCATCATTTACGGCGCGCTGGTCGCCATGATTCAGCCGAACATCAAGCGGCTGGTCGCCTACACCTCGGTCAGCCACCTGGGATTTGTGGTGCTGGGGATCTTCAGCTTCACCCAGATCGGCGTTGACGGCGCGGTTTACCAGATGATTAATCACGGCGTTTCTACCGGCGCGCTCTTCATGCTGCTGGGAATGATCTACGATCGCCGCCACACTTACGAGATCACCGAGTTCGGCGGACTGGCAACGCCCATGCCGATTTACGCGACCTTCTTCGCGTTCATCATGCTGTCATCGGTGGGCCTGCCGCTGCTCAACGGCTTCGTGGGCGAGTTCATGGTGCTGAGTGGCGCATTCATGGCCAAGCAGGTTTATGGCATCCTGGCCGCGACCGGCGTGATCTGGAGCGCCTGCTACCTGTTGTGGATGTATCAGCGTGTCTTTTACGGGAACGTTACCAAGCCGGTCAACAGCTGCTTGCGCGACCTTGACGCTCGCGAACAGGTTTCGCTGTGGCCGCTGGCGGTTGCCGCGCTGGTGATGGGTGTGGCTCCGATGCTGTGGCTGCACTCGATTGATCCGGCGGTATCGGCTGCCCTCAAGCAGTTTTCCGGCGTAACGCAAGCCGTCGCCCCAACGGCCACGCACGCTACTCAAGCTCTCTTACAGGTGATGGGACGATGATTCCGGCCGTTGATTACATTCGGGTCCTTCCTGAGCTGGTGCTCAGCATCTTCGGCATCATCGTGATGGTGATCGATCCGCTTATTCCCGAACACGGCTCCAAAAAACCGCTGGGCTACATTGCCGTGCTGGGCACGCTGGCAGGTCTTGCCGCAACCTGGTACCAGACCGGCTTTTACGGCAGCGCCTTCTACAACACCATCAGCGTCGACACCTTCAGCGTCTTCTTTCATGTTGTCGTTCTTCTTATCGCGCTGGTGGTCACGCTTATTTCTCTCGACTATCTCGAAGTACAGCGCATTCATTCCGGCGAATACTACGCACTGATACTTATGGGCTCGGTCGGCATGATGCTGATGTCGTCGGCCGTCGAACTGGTCCTCATCTTTATCGCGCTTGAAATCTCGTCGATTTCGACTTACATCCTCGCCGGAATGCGCCGTCGCGCCGCCGAAAGCGCCGAATCCTCACTGAAGTATTTCCTGCTGG
>CAWCMU010000024.1:0-364387 GCA_963796695.1 uncultured Acidobacteriaceae bacterium
ATAGAAGCTTTGGTTGGTTGCTGGACTTCGACCGAGAAGTCGTGGCCTTGCCATTGATTGTCCAAAGGCCAATGGAAGGTAAATCGCAATGGCGCCTTCTGCGCCGCATCGACTGTAATGTCGACGTATTCAATTCCTAACGCTGTCGGGGTTGAGTTGGTGTCCCGCGAGGTTGTCCATTCGTCATCACTCCAGTGCAGCTCGAAGGGAGAAGATGCCTGGATGCGAAGCAGAGCTCCAGCGGGTACAAATCGAATCTGGCGATTCATCTTCCATACTTCGATTACGCGGCGGGGATTATCGTTGCAATAGCGGGCCGCAACCGGCTCAATGAGGTCGTATACCTGGTTTTCGACCATCGAGCGCAGCAATTTCACATACTCGGCGTGCGCCCACATCAGCGGGATGGCAGCGCCCGTGGCCCGGCCAAAAAACATGTGCTGCTCAGGAATGTCGGGCTCGTCCCAGATCTGCTCAGGAAATAAACCAACGCCAGTCGAGAAGGCTTCGGCCGCCCGCAGGTAAACGTCGATGTTGCGTCCGGCCGCGAGTTCATACATGGCGCGTTCCATCATTAGCAGCGGCCACGCATGGCCTACTCCCCAAACCTTGAACGAGGTGCCGTCCGCGCGCTGCCCATAGCCATCGTGGTTATACCGCTTCCAGCATGGGCCGTAAGGAGTGTCGACCTTCAACACGGCATCGACAACCTTCAGCGAATCCTCGATCAGAGGATCCAGCGGGCGGCGAATCCCCATGCGCACCAGTTCCAGAAATCCGGCATCCACAATCTCATTCGCCGGATACGCAATGCGGTCACCGGGCCGTTGGTTGGCCAGGAGCAGCTCGCCCTTATCCGGATCTTCATCCCCGACCGCTCCCATGTTGCTTACCGCGGGATTGATGCGAATGTAATGCCGCTTGACTCCCGGCAACAGACTTCCTTGATTCGTGACCGTCCACTTCTCGACATGAGATTCCAGGAAGTCGGCGTAGGTGCGCACGAAGTCGGCAGTGTGCTTGTCGCCGCGTGCCTCAATCATCTCGGCTGCGCAAATCAGCGCGGCGATATTGCTGGCTAGAGTTGAGGGGGAATAGCCGCCAGCTTCTTCCCAGCGCTCTTCAGCGGTCGCGGGACCTTCGCGTATCAGGTAGGCACAGGCACGGGTAACCGTGATATGAGGGTCAAAGTCGCCAAGAGCGTTGGCCTTCCATAAACGCCAGGCACCAATGATGGGGAATGAAACTTCATCCAGTTGCACGCCAGTCCAGTAGGGACGGCCGTCGATCCAGAAATTCTGATAGAAGCCGCCGTCTTCGCGCTGCGCGATTGCCAGGTAAATGATGGCCCGCAGCGGAGTGCTGGTGTCGCCGGCAGCCATCAGGGCGCTGGCGCACTGAATCATGTCACGCGTCCAAACCAAGTGGTAGCCGCCCAGTTCGTCGTCGCTCTTATCCTCGCCCCAGGGAATGCTCATACTGGCGATCATGGCCCCGGGATAGATCTTGTCCTCATGCGCCAGTAGCAGATTAATGCTGCGGGCGAAGAGGCAAGCTGGCCACCTCAGAGACTTTGCCGTGGTTCATGTCGATAATGGCCAGCCGCTTGCGCGTGCGATGCCACTGATCGATGAAGCTTTTGACATTGGTTGCGAACGGGATGCATAGCGATTGAAACAGGGTTGCGCCCGCGCTGTGCCGGCTCCGGCCGAAAGCCAGGCCGAGGGTGAATTCGGTGATGCCGCGACAAGTCGATCTCGCCGGTCAGAGCGACGTTGCCGTCAAGAGGCATAGTCGTACTGCCAATCCATTTTGAAGTTGTGCGAAAGATCGGTCCAGCCATCGCTCGTCCCTACGTACCCGCAGGAAAGCTTGGTGAACCCACCGGCGTGCCGAGTGCCAGGTAGATACCGTCGCGATAGGCCATCAAGAATCTGCGGCCTTTGGCCTGGATTACCTCTCCATTGTTGTGCCAGCCACCAATCTGAAGATGTGGGGCGCAGATCACATAAAGGTGAAGCCGTCCCTGCCATTCAGGGGCGACGAGAAAGCGGATATGAATGAGCAGGCAATTGAGATGGGGATCGCCGATGATCTGCTTCTCGATGACGTAACGGCCGGCGGGGTCCGTGTTGGTTATCTTGAATCCCAGCGCTCCTGGATCGATGAGTTCAATTTTGCTGATGGTGTTGCGGCGTTCGTCGTGAAAGAACGTTTCGCCGTCGCTGACCATGAACTGCAAGTCCCTTATCTGGGGAGTATCGATGGTGGGGTAATAGACTTCGGTATTCACGCCGTTGGCCAGCGTGTACCACAAGCGGCTGGACACAGAGTAGGCGGTACCCACGGCGTCTTTGGCGCCGCCAGTCCAGCGTGGTTCGATGCCGGGCGCACCCGGAGCAGGATTCTTACCAATCAAGATGCAGGTCTCCTGGCGTTATGGTTATGCGCATGTTGAATAGGATTTTCCATCATTGCCTTAGGTGACAGCCATCCTTATGAAAATTTTATAAATTATTGGGCCTTGAGGAATTTAAATCTAGCGGCGGATGCGGAAGTGCCCTGATTTGTCCTATCACAGGAGTAGCACCAGCCAAGTTCCAGACGCCTGTCCAAGCATTGAAAGTTTACCGCGAAGCGTCAAATCGCGACGCCTTTTGGGCGGAAGGTAAAGAATCGTTAAGTGAGTTGCGCAATCCACCAATTATGGAACTCCGTGTCTTATTATCATGAAACCCAAGCAGGATGTGGCAAAGAGAGATGTTCGCCGCAATGCCGTGGAGGGTATTCGAACTTCCCGCATCCGGAACCTATCGATTGAGCCTGTGACGTGCCGACGCCCGTTAGCCGTGTCACTATGATGTGTGAGTCCGACGTGTCCGCCCGCAAATACCTCACTCTGGTAGAGGTGTCGCGGGTCATCGGCGCCCATCGTGACTTGGCCGATCTTTTCGACAAACTGGCTGAATGCCTCCAGCCCCTCATCCGCTTTCACTATCTCAGCGTAGCGCTCCATCACTGCCCGGAGAAATGCGTTTGCATATTTTGCATTCTTCTCGCAAGAAAGCCGAACCCACCGGCGTGGAATTTCCTATGCATGGCTCTCCCTCCGGGATCGTATGGACGACCCAGAGCGTTGTGAACTTCCGAAATCGGGCGAAGTGGAGCAATATCCGCGAGCATTCGATCTGCTGCGGGAGCATGAGGTGGAGTCCTTCTGTTGCTTGCCGCTCTCGACGGCACATCGGCGATTGGGGGCTCTGGGCTTCGGGCGTGCCGAGATAGGTGGATACGATCAGGCGGAAGTTGAGTTTGCCAAGATGGTGACGGCGCAGGTGGCCGTCGCCCTCGACAATGCGCTGCATTACGAAGAAGGCCTTACGTTGCAAAACGAGCTGGCCCGGGAGCGCGACCGGCTCCAGTTGGTGCTCGAGGTCAACAACAGCGTGGTGTCTAACCTGGAACTGCGCGACCTGTTTCAAGCACTCTCCACCAGCTTGAGGCGTGTCGTCTCGCATGATTCGGCCAGCCTCATTCTTCCCGATCCGCAGTTCCCGGGGATGTTACGCATCCATGCCCTCGATTTTCCTGAGGGACGAGGCATCCTGCAGCAGGACATGTTGATCTCTATCAGCAATTCGAATTGTGGCAGGTGCTTTCGAACCGGACAGCCCTTGTTGGCAGGCAGCGGGCCGGGTTCTGTGCCCTATACCAACTCCAACGGCCGGGTGGCCGAGGGCGAGGGCTTGCGCACCACCATGATTTTGCCGCTGCTACTGAACGGCGGGAGCGTGGGTGTGTTGACCCTGGGCAGCCGCAAAGAGAACGCCTTCTCGCAGGCTGACCTCGACTTCCACACCCAGCTGGCGCGGCAGATCGCCATCGGCGTAAACAACGCGTTGCAGCATAGAAAGCTGTCTGAGAGCGCCGAGCGTGTGATCGAGCAGAAATCGTATCTGGAAGACGAGATCAGGGCGGAGCAGGACTTCGAAGACATCGTAGGCACCAGCCGGCCTTTGCGCGCCGTACTGCAACAGGTGGAAACAGTAGCGCCCACAGGCTCGACGGTACTGATTCAAGGCGAAACCGGAACCGGCAAGGAACTGATTGCCCGCGCTATTCACGATCGCAGCTCCCGGCGCGAGCGCACCTTCGTCAAGATCAATTGCGCGGCGATTCCCATGGGCTTGCTGGAAAGCGAACTCTTCGGTCATGAGCGCGGCGCCTTTACCGGAGCCATAGCGCGCAAAATCGGACGCTTCGAACTCGCCCATCAGGGCACCCTGTTCCTGGACGAAATTGGCGACATTCCGCTCGAACTTCAGCCCAAGCTGCTGCGGGTGCTCCAGGAGCAGGAGTTCGAACGCCTGGGTGGAACCACCACGCAGAAGGTGGATGTGCGAGTGATTGCCGCCACCAATCACACCCTCAGTTCGATGGTGGCTCAGGGCAATTACCGTAGCGACCTGTTCTATCGCCTGAACGTGTTTCCTATCGTGCTGCCGCCGCTGCGCGAGCGCAAGGAAGACATACCCCTGCTGGCCCGATATTTTGCCAGCAAATATGCGCGACGCATGAACCGCTCGCTGGAGAAGATTGCGTCCGAAACCCTGGACGCGATGACGGCATATTCCTGGCCGGGTAACGTGCGCGAGCTACAGAACTTCATCGAGCGCGCGGTCATTTTAAGTACCGATGGAGAGTTGCGCGCCCAGCTTTCTGAGTTCAAGCCCAGCCAGGAAGCTCTTCCGGCCGAAGCAACGTTCGAGTCCAAGACGCTTCGGGATCTTGAACGGGAACACATTCTGGAGGCTCTGCAAAAGTCTAACTGGGTGGTTGGCGGTCCCAGTGGCGCTGCCAGTCGCCTGGGCATGAAGCGGACGTCCCTCCTCTACCGGATGGAGAAGCTGAAGATCTTTCGCAGTCCGCAATCGGTGGGAGCACGACTTTGACAGTAAGTGTCGGAAATTAGACATTCGTGACGAATTATCGACGACATAAATTTGACACGAGCAGTGGCCGAGAGGTCGGAGAAGGTCGAGAATTACATGTAAGTATTTGTATCTAAAGGGCTGATGTTTTTGTCTACAACTTTCAGGGGATTGGCACGGTGGATGCACTTAGTTCGGTGCGGTTACGTGAAGAGCAGGATCGGCAGCGGCTAGCATCGTCGATTTGGCTTTTCATGGGGCAGCATGATCCGGATTGCGTAGTCGGGTGATTGTTCTTCATCTGGCAGCGTCGGCGAACGAGAAGTGAGGTCTGCTGTGCTGCGGATCAGTGTTGAAGAAGACTCTAACCCCCTGCTGGTGAGGCTGGAGGGCCGATTGGTCGGCCCTTGGGTTAGTGAGTTACAGCGGCTTTGCGATGAGCAGAACGCTGGGCGCGCAAGGGTTGTGATGACGATCGATCTTTGCGGAGTAACGGGTATGGACGTCAAGGGGCGTCTGGTGCTCGATGACTTGTTACATCGGGGAGCTACCCTGCGGTGCTCTGACGTAATGAACCGGTATTTAGTGGACCAAATGACGCAGCCAGGCGGGCGATTTGAAGACGCGTGCCGCCCATGCAACGACTTTCGATAGGGAGGAAAGAAGTGCGAATTGCTATCGCTTCGGACGAAGCTGGACACGAGGCTAAAGAGCGGCTAACCGCCAAACTGATTGCTGCCGGACATGAGGTGACTGATTCTGCGCCACCGGTGCAGGCTCAAGGTCGCCCTGATTATGCTGAACAAGTGGCGTTGTCGGTTCTACGGCACGACGCCGAGCGAGGAATTATCGTGAGCAGCCGGGCGGTAGGCGCTTCGGTTGCCGCTAACCGGGTGCCGGGAGTTCGCGCCGCCCTGTGCAGTGACGCCTATTCCGCCCACGTGGGCGCCAAGACCGAAGGCATGAATGTTCTGGTGCTGGCGCTACACACTCTGGAGGACGATCGCACGCAGGAAGTAGTGGACGCCTATCTCAATGCAACCTTGGCGCCGATCGAAGTGGTGGGAGGCTTGCCGCCTCGCCGCCTGCAGCGGGTGTTTTCCTACATCCGGGAAAACATCGCTCGCGACCTGTCTGTATCGGAACTGGCGCAGGTAGTCGGCATGAGCCAGTATTACTTCTCCAAGCTGTTCAAGATGAGCACCGGCACCACGCCGCATCAGTACGTCATGCGGCAGCGCGTCGAGCGGGCCCAGGAATGTCTGCGCGAACAGCGTACGGCCTTAGCGGAAGTGGCGACCCAGGTCGGCTTCGAGACGCAGAGCCACTTCACCAGCGTCTTCCGCCGTTTGGTGGGCGCAACTCCCAAGCACTACCGGGAGATGCACCAGGCCGATTCGCAGTCCATGATGATGGATGGACACAAGACGGCCACCGCAGCCTGAGCACGCATCAGCGAGAAAACAGGCGCGACTTCGGTCGCGCCTTTGTCATTTCGGGTTCATCGAGTGCCAGCACGGCGCAGACTGACGTCGCCGAGAAATCAGGATCAAGAAAGCGATTCGGGTCATCCCACTTTCTAAACTCGAACCTTAAATCGCTTGAGGAACTCCGAACAGCCTGCGACTCCGATGTTGGGACTGAAGCCCCTACCTATTCATGGGGCTCTGACGCGGCGCTCGAAGCGCTGCTCTACCCGTGACGCAGTTGTTCAGAACTTTCCTAAATTCCCCGTGCCCTCCGTGGTGAAAAATCCGCCACGAACCGCTAGTGTTTAATCGCCTTCCGCGTCTGTGGTGCTTCCGTGCCGGTAAGCTCGTTCACCAGTCCATCTGCGTGGTAGATCTTGCGCAGAGATTCCATGATGGCGCGCGAATCCACTTCCACCGCACGAGCCACGTTGTCGCTGTACTCAAAGTTCCATGCCAGCGATTCGATGTTTCCGTCGAAGATGATTCCCACCACCTCGGCATTCTTGTTGATGACCGGGCTGCCCGAGTTGCCGCCGATAATGTCGGGCGTGGAAACGGTGTCAAACGGGGTCTTCAGATCGATGGCGGACTTGTTCTTGATCCAGCTTTCCGGCAGCTGATACGGAGGCTTGTCGCCGTGCTGGGCGGCATGTTCGTAAGCTCCGCCCATGGTGGTGAACCAGGGAACCTTCTTGCCGTTCAATTTGTAACCCGCGATGGTTCCATAGCTCAACCGCAGGGTGAAGGTTGCATCCGGGGGCACGCTCAGTCCCTTCTGGGCGAACAGGGCTTTGCCGACGTTGGCTCCGCTGCTGCGCAGGACGGCTTGCACTTCATCCTCGTCGCGGCTATGAATCGCGGCCGCATCGGGCTCGACCTCGCGCATCATCACGATCAGCGGATCGGTGCTGGCGTCCACCGCAGCCTTGCCGCCTTCAAAGAGCTGCTTGCGCACAGCCACGTCGTCGATTTTGGTGCCTGCGATGACTTCCTTGGCGCGCTCTTCGGGCGTCTTTCCGGCCAGCGCTTTCTGCACATCCGGATTGCTGGCGCCGAGTACGTCCTGCATTTCACTCAGGCTCTCGGCCAGCAGTGCCTGCTCCAGCGGTTTGTAGATAGGAGCGGTGGAAAACAGACGCTGCTGCAACGTGGGCAGCTGCGAATCCTGATAGCCGCGAATGCGCTGATTACTGGGCTTCTCTTTTTCGTAAGCCGAACGCACGATGTCGCGGGCATAACGCGCCAGGTCGCCGCGGAAGCCGCCCATATTGTCGAGGTACGCCAACTGCTTGTAGATCTGCTTCTGGACGTCAACCGCCTTGGCGATTTCGGCCCAGGGATCGCCGAACTCCTGTTTGCGTTCTGGATTGGAATTCACGAACTGCTGCAAGGCTTTCTCCTCCGCAGCCTTCTTCGCCATCAGGTCTTTGTCCTTCAACCCAGCTTCGTAGCCGGTTACCGCCTTGAAGGCGTTCTGGATGCCGAACATATCGCTCTGCGCCTCGCGTTCGTCCTCCGGAGATTGCGCGCTGAACTTCTGCAGCATGTCGATACGACGAGTGTAGGAGTTGAGCTGCAACGGGTACTGGTAGTCGCGCAGGAAGTCCAACTGGTCCGTAGTGAGCAAGCGTCCAGTGCGGCCGGGATGACCGGAGACGAATACCAGGTCGCCATCCTTAACACCGACCGGCGACCACTTCAGGTAATCCTGAACCTTGGCCGGCTTGTCGTTTTCGTAAGCTCGGAAGAACGAGATGTCCAGGTCATAGCGGGGATACTCGAAGTTATCGGGATCGCCGCCGAAGAACGCGATAGGGAACTCAGGTGCGAAGACCAGCCGCACGTCGTCGTACTTTTTGTACTTGTACAGGTTGTACATGGCGCCCGAATAGAGCGTGACCACGTCGCAGCGCATGCCGCTGGTGGAGCACTCTTTCTCCAGCGATCCCATTTCCTCGCGCTGCGCCTTGCCGGCGTCGGCGGTCGACATGCCCGGCTTGACTACCGCGTTCACCTTGGCGGTAACGTCTTCAATGTTTTCCAGAACGATGAATTCCACGCCGGGACACTTCGGCTCTTCCGCGCGCGTCGACGCATAGAAGCCATTCGCCATGTAATCCTTGCCGCCGGTCGATAGGTCGTGCACGCACTCCTGCGCGATGTGGTGATTGGTAAAGATCAGCCCATCGGGAGACACAAACGACGAGGAGCCGCTGGGCGCGCGCAGCGAGGAAAGACGCACATGATCGAGCCACGCCTGGTCGGGAGCAAAACCGTATTTCGCCTGAACTTTGTCTTTGGGAAATGCGTTGAACAGCCACATGCCCTCATCGGCGTAAATCGAGCTGCCGAGACAGAGCGTAAGGAGGCAGAGCAGAACTACAAAGCGTTTCATGATGAGGACTCCGCGATTGCCATGTTCGGCACAGGAGGCTCCGAACAGGTAAGCAAACTCTTAACTATAAGCCGCCAAGCGGGGCGAGGCAATGAAGAGAGGTTCCTCAGCGCCTAAAGAGTTGGCTGAAAAACTCAGACAACGCTCGTGTCGCCGGCTGGAAGCCGGCTGTGAAAATGATAAATAACCGACTTAGACGCTGGCCTGAAGGCCAGCTCTACCCGAGATGTGGCCATAATCGAGTTTTTCAGCAAACTGTAAAGCCGAATTGATTTCGCAATATTACGGACGGCCTTAAAGGCCGTCCCCTTCAAAGCAAACTTGATCAAAGTTCCGTTAAGCAAACTCTGATCAAGTCCTGGTTCCGATTAGGTCCTGGTTTTGAAGGGGCATGGCTTCAGCCGTGCCGCAAGCATCGCAAAATGATGGCGGCTTCAGCCGCTGAGGGAAAGATCGACAACTTTATCAGAGACTCGTTAGGGCCCGCGTGCCGTCCAACCCTCAAATAGAAGGCGAACTAAAGCGCGGCGTTGTCGTCGTCATTTCTCTTTGTCCGGCAAATCATCCACGCGCGTCTGGTCGGTGATCCAGTTGACTTCCCACGTGGTGCCCCCATCGTCTGAGAATGACTGCTCGAAGTGAGGCGTGCTGGTGTTCAGGTTGGTCCAGCGGAAGCGGATCAAAATGACTTTGCCGTCGATTCTGTCCTGTGCGAAAAACTCGCCAACACCGTTCTTGAACTCGCCGATCTGCGCTGGATCCAGGGTGCCAGTCTTGCGATTGGCCCAGGACAGGCTCCATTGATGGGATTGAGGATTGTACAGACGCAGGGTCAGGCCTTCGATGCGAGCCGACGGCGCATCGAATATCGCCTGCTCAATCTGGGAGCCATCCCAAAGCTTGCGGCAGACACCTGTCCCGTCGAACTCGACCCACTGGTTTGAGCCGGTGAGAGGATGCACGCGGCGCTTCAGATGATATTTCCACTTGCCGATCAGAGGGTCGAAGTCGTGTGATCCGTCGCGCTGCACATTGGCTGTCTGCGTTTCGGGTTTCACGTTATTCGAATTCGTCTGGGCCAGCCCGGCCGGCAAGTACGATAGCAGAAACAGTGCACACCACAAGCACACACGATGCATCATTCGGCCTCCGAATAAAAGTGTAGGTTATTACAGCCAGAGGGCCCCGCTCCAGCCAGATGCACCGGAACGGGGCCGCTTACATGATAGGAGACGCCGGGCCGTCTTACTTGTTGATGTCCTGCTTGTCCTGAAGTTTCTTGACCAGGCCCTCGACGCCCGCCTTTGAACCATCGGGAGCTCCCGCCAGTGCCAGTTGCATTTGCTTGGTCGCGTCCTGATAGTTGCCGTCCCCGACGGCGATGCGGGCCAACCCGGCGTGCGATAACCAGTTATCCGGATATTTGTCGGCACCCTTCTTGAAGACCGCGAAGGCTTCTTCCTGTTTCTTGTCCTTCTGCAACTGGCGTCCATATCCGTAGAGTTGTTGAGCGTTGGCCAGGCTGAGAGCTTTGTCGCGCTCTGCCTTGGCTTCGCTGGCATTCCCCATCGCCTCCTCAATGCGCGCCTTCGTCATAAGGTTCTCGAAGCGCTCTTCATTCTTGATGGAGTTGTCTTCGTACTTCAGCGCCTCCGGCAGATCAACCTTGTTGTCGACCAGGTAGGTCGCGGCATCGTCCCATCCGTCCCAGGTGTACTGCGAAAGTCCACGCAGCTGATTGTGCAGGCTGGCTTCGACAACCTGGTTCACGTTGACCCCGACTTTGAACGGCACGGCCACTTTGTCCCAGCTCATCACCACGACGGCGGAATCCGGTTGCAACTGATCGAAGTCGTAGGTGAGCGCGTTATGCATGTCCGCGGTCTGGGGTTTCACTGTCACGCGCAACGCGTCCTCTGCCTGGTTGTAGCTGAAGCTGCCCCAGGCGGTATGCATCTTGGAAAAGATGATGGTCCATTCATCCTGGTTCGGAATCATGTGCAGGCCGTAGGTTCCCGCCGCCAGCGGCTTGCCTTCGATGGTGACGTCATTGGGAAAGGTGATGATGGTGTTTTCGTTCGCGCCCGCACGCCACACTTCGCCGTACGGTACCAGGCCGCCCCAAACCTTGCGTCCGTTGACCAGCGGGCGATGGTAAGTAATGGAAATGTCCGTGATGCCGATTCGCTGCATGACCTGGGCGCGCTGGCTTTGCCGCGGAAGATTGAGTTGGGTGGATTGCGCGCTGCAGAGCATTGCAGCCAGCAGAACGCAGGGGAGCAACAGGAAGCGAAGCTTGTACATGGCAGAACCTCTGTAGGTAGTTTTTGCGGCAGCGAACGACGCGGTTGCGCGTCCCGTCGCCCCGGGAGTCTTCGGAGTTCTTGGACTATCCAGAGTTCGAGCCGTGAGCAGGGGAGTGACGAACGCCTCGACTGCCGGCGTGTACATAGGGTTTGCCGGGATGACCGCTGACCTCGTCGCGCTCACCGACACTCCCATCGAGCCGCAGTCAACTTCCATGCGGCGCTGCGCGGCTCATTCCACGCTTGTGTGATAGACGAGCCGGAAAGCGGCGGAGTATAAAAGAAGGTTGCATCTCTGCGCGTTCTTTCGCGCCTGCCCAGGATGCAGCCCGCCTTTATAACTTCCACTGCGGCACAGGACCGCGAGAGGTATTCATGTCCACGATCGTGACCGGGCCCAAAGGCTTAGAAGGTATTACCGCTGCAAATTCCGGCATCTGCTACATCGATGGCGATCAGGGCGTTCTGGCCTATCGCGGCATCGACATCCACGAACTCGCCGACAATTCCACCTTTGAAGAAACTTGCTACCTGCTGTGGTTTGGCCGTCTGCCCAACCGCGCCGAACTGAACGACCTGAAGCTGAGCCTGGCTCGCGAGCGCAAGCTCGACGCATCGATCATCAGCCTGCTGCGCCAGGCGCCGAAGCACGCCCTGCCCATGGACGTGCTGCGCACCATGGTTTCCGCGCTGTCGTTCTACGATCCGGAAGAGAAGGTCAACGATCACGAAGCGAATGTCCGCAAGGCGATCCGCGTTACCGCGCAGCTGGCCTATATCGTTGCCGCCTACGATCGCATCCGCAAAGGCAAGCCGGTGGTTGAGCCCGATCGCTCGTTGTCGCATGCCGGCAATTTCCTTTACATGCTGAATGGCGAGATTCCCAGCGAGACGGCCGAGCGCGCCTTCGATATCGCGCTCATCCTGCATGCGGACCACGAACTGAACGCCTCGACCTTTGCTGCCCGCGTGGTGGCAGCCACGCTGAGCGACATGCACTCCGCCGTGACCGCGGCGATTGGCGCGCTGAAAGGCCCACTGCACGGCGGCGCGAATGAAGCCGTTTTCCGCATCCTGGAAGCAGTCGACGCTTCCGGCGCCGATCCGGTGGACTACATCAAAGGCATGCTGGCGCAGAAGAAGAAGGTGCCCGGCTTCGGCCACCGCGTGTATCACACCGAAGATCCGCGGGCCACGCACCTGCGCAAGATGTCGCAGGACCTCGGCCACTCCAGCGGCAACGTGAAGTGGTTCGAGATCTCGCGCAAGATCGAAGAGTTCATCGTGGCCGAGCGCAAGCTGAACGCTAACGTGGATTTCTATTCGGCTTCGACGTATCACACGCTGGGCATCGACATCGACCTGTTCACGCCGGTGTTCGCGGTGTCGCGCGTTTCGGGCTGGACAGCGCACGTGATCGAGCAACTGAATGACAATCGCCTGATCCGTCCGCGCGCCGATTATCACGGCCCGGCGTATCCCAATCAGTACGTGCAGATGGATAAGCGGTAGGCTGCCTTACCCATTTCGTTGTCATCCTGAGCGCGGGCGCGCCGCTTTGCGCGCCGGAGGCGAAGGACCTGCTGTTTCGCCGCGGCGCGAATGCCTCACAAGTACTAAGGCCCTGCGGCGTTCCCCTTATATAACCAGCTCTCCTTTTTCCATACGATGATGACAGGCCTGAACCATCGGGCCGATGGATCTCGATTTTGAAGTTGCTAGTCCCATTCTTTGTCGCGGCCTTAAGCACCTTGGCCGCGGCGCAATCCACCACATCGCCACCGCAAACCAAAGCCGTCCAGACCAAGCCGTCGGCGACTTCCGCCACGGCTTCCTCCGCCAATCAGAAGCAGGAGGCGCGGCGGAAGTTCGTTCTGGACGTTGTTCACAGCGCGGTGGGATTGCAGGAGCCCGATCCCCAGGACCGTTTGCGCGTGCTGTACGCCGCAGCCAGCGTGGTCGCTCCCATCGACGCCAAGATGGCACAGCAATTTGCCAAAGAGGGCACTGGCATTGAAACCAAGCTGGTCGCCGAGGGACAGCGTCCTGCCGTTTCGATGCTGGCGGGGGGGCATGTTGACTGCGGCTCAGCCCTCAGCTTCGTGCAGACCATTCCTCCCGCAGCCGTGCTCGATGCCGAGCAATCGCTGCTGGGCGCAATCACCACCTGCCCCAAGGCGGTGAACGATGCGGCCGAGCGCAAGCTGGAAGCCGGGCTCGACCAGGGCGTCGTCGCCGGACGGCCGATTCTGGCCCTGATGGACGCGAACGGCATGAACTCGCGCTGGTCGCAAACCATGTTCGCCAAGATGTTCGCCTCGCTTCCCGCTGATGCCACCGCCTACACCAAGGAAGCTCCGAACTACGCTGCGATGTTTGCGCGGGCGGCTCCCGCCATGGACAAAGATGCGGTCAAAACCGCGGGCACGAAATTCCTGCTGTGGCTGGCGAAGCTGCCTAATGTTCCCGAGCGCCAGGTTGCCGTGAACATGACTACGGGCGTCCTGAAGGACGTGTTGGGTAAGGATGCGTATGACGAGGTGTTGCGTTCCGACGTGATGGTGCAGCAGGTGGCCAACAGCTCGCAGCAGAACGCGGTGTTGCCGCCTCCGCAGGAGGAGAGTGTGAGCGTGCTGCGGGCCATGAGCAACACCGCCGATCGCACCGACGAGCTGCAAAACATGTCGCCGTCCCTGCGCGCGCGCGAAGCGGCGGCCAGCGGCTTTGCCAGCGGGACTTCCGGCGATCGCAAGATGGCCGATCACTATTTCGATATCGCGTTCTCTTCCGTGGAGCAGGTTTGGTCGGACCGCGCGACTTCGAGCGCCAGTGCACCCGCCGTGGTGGAGGAGGTGAGCGAGGCTGCGGCACAAGTCGATCCCATCGCCGCCCTTCAGCGCTCGGAACGATTGCAGGATCCGTCGGCGGAAGCGATCAGCATGCTTGCCGTAGCGCGAGTTGTGGTGGGAAAAGAGTAGGCGAAGCGCGTCCCGAACCCTTCGATCGAGTTGTATCAGGACACTTCATCAGCCGCACCGCACGGCACTCCGACTACATTGTCATCACGAGGAGGTCTTCAGACCGACGACGGATCTGCTGCCGATCGCCTGGCGAAAAAGCCATGCGCCGACGCCAACCGCAGATCCCGGGACCCGTACGCGTTCGGTTCAGCCTCGCCGTGGTTTAGGATGAGAGTAGGCGCCCGAATGCTCGTATGCATATTCCTGACGGCTATCTGAGTCCATCCACCTGCGCCGTGCTGTATGTCGGGGCGGGCGTGGGATGGTATGCGGCCCTGAAGCGCCTGAAACGCGTGCTGCTGACGCGGGTTGTCCCGCTCATCTCCGTATTCGCGGCGTTCTCCTTCGTAGTGATGATGTTCAACCTGCCGCTGCCCGGCGGCACCACCGGCCATGCTCTGGGCGTGACCATCGCCGCCATCGTGCTGGGCCCGTCGGGCGCGATCCTGGCCCTGTCCATCGCCATCGCCATGCAGGCGCTGTTTTTTGGCGATGGCGGAATCAGCACGCTGGGGGCGAACTGCTTCAACATGGCGATCGTGGGCTCGCTGGTGGCCTACGCAAGTTATCGATTGATCGCCGCGGGCTCCGGGCTGACCTCAAAGCGACGAATCGCCGCAGCAGGCATCGCCGGTTATATTGCGGTCAATGCGGCGGCTCTGCTTGCGGCCGTTGAGTTCGGTCTTCAGCCGCTGCTGTTCCACGATGCCGCCGGGACGCCGCTGTATGCGCCGTATCCCTTGCGAGTGGCCATTCCGGCCATGATGATCGGACATTTGACCCTGGCCGGATTGGCGGAAGCGATCGTCTCCGCAGGATTAGTCGCGTACTTGCAAGTTGCAGATCCGGCGCTCTTGCGGGGAACGTCGGGAATCGCAGGCGACGCTGCACTGCCGAGTCTGCTTCCGTCGACCCGCTCGCTGCAACGGCTGTGGCTGACGGTCGCGTTGCTCATGCTGCTGACTCCGCTGGGGATTCTGGCTGCCGGAACCGCCTGGGGCGAGTGGTCGCCATCGGAGTTGGTCAGCGCAGCGGCGCAAACTCAAACTGCTCACGCTGCCGGCGCGTTATCCCAGGCCGCAGCGCCCAGTGGACTGCAACGGCTGTCGAACCTCTGGACGGCGCCTTTCCCGCGTACGCTCCTTCGATCGTCAAGAGCCGAGGCTTCGGATATCTTCTTTCTGCCATGTTTGCGGTGGGATTTCTTCTGTGCATCTCGCTCATTCTGCGCCGCTGGCTGCAAGGCCGGCGACGAACGGGATATTCCGCATGAGCGGGCGCCTGCTGGAATCCACCATGATGGGTTTTTCGCGCGCCATGGCGCGTGCCATGACCTCTGAGCAGACCGCACGCCAGCCAGGTCTGTTGCAATCCCTTGATCCTCGGGTGCGCGTGCTTGGCCTGTTTTCGCTGGTGCTGGCAGTCACGCTCTCGCGGAAGATCGCAGTCATCGCCGCACTGCTCGCGGTGGGCATCGCCTGGCTCTGGCTTCGCGCGTCAGCATCAAGACCCTGGCTGTGCGCGTGTGGCTGGTGGTTCTGGGCATTCACCGGCGTGATCGCGCTGCCCGCAATCGTTACGACACCCGGTACACCAATGGCCGCACTGGGGCCGTTGACCATCACCCAGCAGGGAGTGCGCGCCGCCTGCCTGCTGATCCTGCGAGTAGAGACCGCCGTCACCTTCACCACCCTGCTGATTCTGTGCACCCAATGGACGCAGGTCCTGAAAGCGCTGCGGGCTTTTCGCCTTCCCAAGGAAGCCATCGCCATGCTGGCCATGACGCATCGCTATGTATTCCTGCTGGTGGAGACCGCCGGGCAGATGTTGCAGTCGCGGCAGAGTCGCACGGTAGGCGCTCTCAGTCCGGGCGTGCAGCGAAGCATGGCGGCGCGAACCGCAGGCGTCCTGTTAAGCAAGAGCATCGCGTTGAGCGACGAAGTTTATCTGGCCATGCAATCGCGCGGATTTCGCGGGGACGTCGAAATACTTTCCGACTTTCATATGACAATGTGGGACTACGCTGGGACTGCTGGCATTTCTTGCGACCGGTGCTGCCGCGGCTTGGATGGGGAGATAGCCGCCGATGCCGCTTTTCGAGTTGCAGGACGCGCATTTCGAATACGACGGCATACCCGCTCTACGGGGGCTGTCGCTGCAATTTCAGGCCGGCGAGCGCGTCGCCCTGCTCGGCGCCAATGGTTCAGGGAAATCTACGTTGCTACGCTTGCTGGATGCTCTGCACTTCCTCTCCAGCGGCGCGCTTTTGTTCGAGGGCAAGCGGCTGACACCGGAATTGCTTCGCGACGACAGGTTCGCGTTTCCGTTTCGCAGACGAGTGGCTTTGGTGTTTCAGCATCCCGACGTGCAATTGTTCAATCCGACGGTCTTCGACGAGGTTGCATTCGCGCCACTACAACTTCAATGGCCGAAGGAAAAAGTGCTGGCCAAGGTCAGCGAGACGCTGGAGTTGATGAAGATTGCGCACCTGCGTGATCGCACGCCGTATCGCCTTTCGGGAGGCGAAAAGAAACGCGTGGCGCTGGCGTCGGTGCTGGTGCTCGATCCCGAGGTGCTCCTGCTGGACGAGCCGACGGCGACGCTCGATCCGCGCAGCCAGAGCCAGGTCGTGGATCTCATTCAGGAATGGAAAGGCTCAACGAAGACGGTGATTACGGCCACGCATCAGCTGGAAATTGTCGAGGACATTGCCGATCGCGTCTTGGTGCTGGAGGCCGGTCAAGTGGTGGCCGCTGGTTCTCCGGTCGAAATCCTTTCGAACCATGAGCTTCTGCTGCGCACCAACCTGATGCATGCCCATCGCCATTCTCACGGAAGGGTTACCCATTCCCATCCCCACATTCATTCCCACTCCGAGCACGAGCACTAAAAAACTCTGAGGAAGTCCTTGCTTTGGAAAGGGCGCGGCTTGATTCAGCCGTGCCGTTAAACATCATCCAATCATTGCGGTTTCAGCCGCTGAGGAAGGGAGTCGACAATCTAGTCAACGTCCCCTCATCAAAATAATCTTACTGGTAAGATTATCGTCGAAACTTACCAGTAAGATTATTTTTGTAGATCTCCGAACATCGGGCGCAGGACTCCGTTACTTCTAAGGCTCTAACGGCCGGCTGAACTCTTCTGCTGGCAGCGAACCTGGCTCTCCGACCCTGAGGTGGGTCCGCCATACTGCCGGGATATTTCGCATCAGGATATAGTTTGGCCAGCAGCAGGATGCCGGCAGCGGTCACGATCAGGTCGAAGACACTGGCCTCCGGCCCAACGCTGCCTCCGCTCAGCCACTTCGATCCCATGAGAGTGGCGTTGAGCATGTGGCCGGTGGCATGGATCCCGCTGTTAGGAGTGGAGTAGAAGAAGCTTTCGCCCCAATCGAATGCCATGTGCCATCCGATGGCAAACCACAGATTGCCGGTCCTGCGCAACGCCACGCAGAGAAAGAGTGCGATCAGGACGATCTCCACCAGCCCAACCCAGGTTTCTCCTGGATTACCTCGATGGCCGGCCGCGAAGAGGATGCAGGTCACCGCTGCCGCCGGCCAGAACCCCATGCCGGTAGTCAGGGTGAATTGCAGGTAGCCGCGTAGGGCAAATTCTTCGAACAGTCCAACCAGCAGAAACGCAAGCGCCCAAAGCAGGGCAAACTTCAACCCGTTCAAGGGCGATAGCGCCAAGCCTGCGACAGAATAAGAATGGGTCCCCGCCATGAGTGCCACAATGAGGGACAGCATGGCGAATCCCCACAGGGCTCCCATCCAGAACTGTTTCCCCAGCACCTGGCGAGCGGAAGACCGTAGTCGGCGATTGCCCGATGTTCAAATCGAGCCATAATTATCGAGGCAATCAGCACCAGCCCAAATGCAATTGCCTCGTTCAGCATGACGTTAACGGGAGAGAAATCTTGCGCCAGGTTATGTGCCACTCTGCGCTGAAGGGGAGAAGCAGCGCTAAACAAAACCATCAACAAGGCCACGAAGACGAGTACACGCCAGCCGGCACGAAGCCCCAGCGGACCCACAAAAACTGCTCGCAGCCCACTTTCACCGTGCACCGGGGGCAGGTCTATATCAGGCATGAGTGACTCCTCGCCGAAATAAACATCAATGGGATACAGGTGTTTCCGCGAAGAAGCGCGAGCAACCGGTGTTACTCGACTGCGGTTGCAAAACTGTTGTCACGTTTTGCAAATGGCTCCTCATATGCGCACATCCCATGATTTCGATATTCAAATTAGGTTGTGAGCTGCTGGATTTTCTATGATAATTGCTGCTCACCAACACATTTTCAGAACATGAGGAGTACCTGCTCTGTGACAAGGCTAGGCATTCGTGCAGTTCCCTGTGCCGTTCTGCTGTGCAGCTCCCTGTTGATGGCCCAAGTCGCGGTCACAACTTATCAAAACGACAACTATCATTCGGGCGTGAATGCGCGGGAAACCGCTCTCACCCCCGCAACTGTAAACGTTCAGAATTTCGGCCTGCGAACCACGCTTCCGGTTCAAGGCTTTGTTTACGCGCAGCCCTTGTATGTGCCGCATGTCACCATCAATGGAACGTCCCACAACGTGGTATACATCGCCACCGAGCACGACCAGGTTTACGCTTTCGATGCGAACAGTGGCCAGCAACTGTGGCATGCTAGTTTTCTTCCCAATCCGTCGGCCTTGCGCATTACAAGTCCCATTTCCAGCCTGGACGCGAATTGCACAGACCTGGTGCCGGAGATCGGAATTACCGGCACGCCGGTGATCGATATCAACTCCAACACGATGTATCTGGTGGCAAACACCAAGGTAGTGGACCTGCAACTGCAAACCACTAACTTTTATCAGACGCTGCACGCGCTCGACATCAGAAGTGGCGCCGAACGAAGCATACCGCGACCGATCACCGCGACTTATCCCGGAAATGGCAGCGGTTCGGTAGGGGGAGTTCTGACCTTCGATCCGCTGGTGGAAGGTCAACGGGGAAGCTTACTGCTAGCCAACGGACAAATCTACGTTTCCTGGGCGTCGCACTGCGACCTGGGCAATTATCACGGGTGGCTGATGTCCTTTAACGAGGGAAACATGGCGCCGACCGGAGTATTCGTCGACACCCCGAACAGCTATGAAGGCGGTTATTGGGGCGGCGGCGCCGGGCCTGTAGCGGACTCCACGGGCGTGTTGTACCTGGCAACCGGCAATGGCGGCTTCGACGCCAACTTGGCAGGAAACGATTTTGGCGACAGCATTCTCAAGGTCACCTGGTCCGGCTCAGGCAACAAGTTCACCTTGACCGACTATTTCACTCCCTGGGATGAGCAAACGCTGGATTACTACGATTCCGACCTCGGCTCCGGAGGAGTTACGCTCCTGCCAGATGCGCCCGGCACCACCTATCCGCACCTGCTTATTCAAGCTGGAAAAGAGGGAACCATCGACCTGGTGAATCGCGACAACATGGGCCATTTCCACGGAGGAAATGACAGCCAGATCGTGCAGACGTTGCCTTTCGCCATCGGCGGAATTTGGGGCAGCCCGGCGTTCTGGAACAATACCGCCTACTTCGGAGGCTCCTACGATCATGTGAAAGCGTTCGCCTTCAATTCCGGGGCAGAACGCCTCTCCACTACAGCCACATCGACTTCACCGGAGACCTACAACTTTCCCGGTCCAACCCCGGCAATTTCGGCCAACGGAACAACCAACGGAATCGTATGGGTGATCGAGACCGATACCTATGGCGGCGGTAATGCTGTTCTACGAGCCTACGATGCCACCAACCTGGGCAACGAACTCTACAACTCAGAGCAGAATCCCGGTCGCGATAACGCCGGCCTGGCGGTAAAGTTCACGGTTCCGACAGTCGCCGACGGGCACGTCTTCGTTGGCGTCGAAAATCAAGTCTCGGTGTATGGCTTGCTGCCGTAAACCAAAACTACGTAGCCGCTTTGTTGGAAGGATCTGGCTTTCGGCCCGCGAGCTGAAAGCCAGTTTCGTTTTGCCGCTGCCGGTTGCGAGTCTGAGACTGCCGGAAACTTGACCGCTCTTCGGGCGCGCTGATCCTTGTCGACGTTTTCGATTAGCGGAAATGCGGCAACACGGCTTCGCCAAACAGCTTCGCTTGCTCCTCACGATCGTCGCCCCAAATCTCCAGCATGATGTTGGTGCAGCCCGCCCGGCGATATTCTTCGATGCCCTCGCTGCACTCGTCCGGCGTACCGGCGATAGCGCAGACTTTTTTCAATACGTTATCGGTCACTGCCTGCGCGGCAGCTTTTCGGCCACCTTTTTCCATGGCATCGGCGATCGGTGAAATCTCTTCGAAGGTTAATTGCGCTTTCTGCAGTAGCACATCGGCTGAGCCGCGAATGTTCTGCACCTTGTTGGCCAGATACATGGCTGCCATTTCGCGCGCACCCTCCTTGCCCTTCTTCGAGTCACGATTGATGCTGCCGACGATGACCGCGCCCAGATCGAGTGACGCCGGATCCTTGCCCGCCTTCTTCGCGCCCTCTTCCATGTTGCCGCGCGAGTAGCGCACAAAATCGGGAGTGGTGATGCTGGCAGTCAGCAGTCCGTCGGAATGGGAGCCTGCCAGCTTCTGCAGCACGGGTCCGGTAGCGCCGACGTAGATGGGCACACGCGCGCGGGAGATGTGCGCATCCGGTTTGAGCGCGGGCGCTGACGCGTCAAATGCCTTTCCGTGATAATCCACTGCGTCGCCCTTCAGCATAGCTTCGATAATCTCGATGCTCTCGCGCATCACGATTGCCGGCCCGACGTCTTTACCTTTCTCGCCCTCGCCAATTTCCTTCATGAAGATCTTGGACGCGCCCAGGCCGAGCAAAAAGCGGCCATCGCCTGCGGCATCCTGCATGACGCGAGCTTCCATCGCAATCTGAACCGGATGCCGCGTGTACGGCGAAATGATTCCCCAGCCGATAATGATGCGTTGCGTTTGCGCTGCGATTACCGCGGTCATCGCGGTGGAAGAGCGCGCCTCCATCGAGTGCTTGCGCCACCAGGGATAGGCTTCGGCCAGCCAGAAAATATCGAAACCGGCGCGATCGCAAGCTTGCGCCATGCGCACGGTCTGTTGCAGCGGTTCCATGCTTAATTGCAAAACGCCAATGCGGAAGGGAACAGGCATCGATGAGTTGTACCTTTCGTAGTGCACAGCTGTCAGCCTGTCTGCTCGCATGCTTTCGGCAGTTAGTTTTAGTCTGCTACTTTCGTATTAAGCAGCCGCGCCCGTGCGATCCTAATAGCTAACGGCTCGGGTGAGAGCCTCAGCCGAGAGCTGACAGCTGGTAGCCGACAGCGCTACGGTTCCGTCCACGAGTGCTCCAGCCCCTTGATCATCGCCCACATCGCCTTGTTCAAGGGCGTCGGAACGTTGTACTTCTCGCCCCACTTCACAATGGCGCCATTCATAAAATCAACTTCGGTAACGCGCGAGGCAATCACATCCTGCAACATGCTGGCTTTATGTTTGCCCGGAGCATTCGCGCCCTTGGCGACCAGATCACGAGGATTGCCGTGCAGTTCGATCCCCATGGCCTTGGCGACGGCTTCGCCTTCCGCGATCAGCGCCGCAAACAGGTCCCCTGTAGCCGTAAACCGTGAGGCAGCGCCATGATGCAAACGGGTTAGCGCTCCCACTGGATTGGTGGCGGCGTTGAAGATGAGCTTCGTCCATTGCGCCCCACGCGCGTCAGCCAAGGGGATCGTATTCATGCCGCCACGGGTAAAGTAGCCAGCCAACTCGGTCACGCGCTCCATCGGCGTCGCAGTTGGCTCGAACGGCCCAATCCAGGTGTCGCCTTTAATGTCGAAGCCCACATGACCGGGCGCGGCTATATGGCCCGCTGGAAACGTAGTGCCGCGAATCACGAATCTCACGTGCTCGGCGATGATCTCTTCGTTGCCCACACCATTCTGCACCGAACAGACGGCGCTGTTGGCGTCAAAGCAGCGCGCAGCCGCCTTGATCGCGCTCGCCGTGTGAATGGCCTTGGTGGCGACGACACCGTAATCACAAACGGGCAAATCCGCGGCGTCCGTGCTGGCCTTGGCCAATTTGACGTGCAGATCAGCAGCGCCCGAAAGCCGTAATCCATCTCGGTTAATGGCATCGATGTGAGGCTGTGACTGGTCGAAGGCATACACTTCGACCTCGCCACCCTTTGCCAGATGGGCCGCGAACAGGCTGCCAATCGCGCCGCATCCCACAACCAAAACCTTCTTCATGCGCGGCCTGCCACAACGTGGGAGTCGGCTTTTGAGTAGAACTTCCAGGGGATGTTACTGAGGTTCTCGCCCTCGCGCGCGCCGACACGAAACGTGTCCTGCGTGTACAAGCAGACTTTGCCGTCCTGATCCACGACCTGAGGATGAAGCGAGAAGATCATGTTCTCCTTCAATTCGATTTGGCTCTTCGCGCCGATCGCAGGGTGCTCGATCATGGTGGTGCCGATGGAATGTCCCGATAGATGCCCCAGCGCAAAACCGCTGCGGGCAAACGTGTCGGCTACGACCTTGTGAACGTCGCAGGAGAGCACGCCATCGCGCATCAGCTTGCGGGCGGCCTCCATCGCCTCGGGATAAACTTCAGCCATTTGCACTGTGCGTTTGCTGGGTTCGCCCGCAATCAGCGCGCGTGAGAACTCGACCCAATACCCGCCAGAGCCGGCGATTTCCAGCGAGTAAAGCATAAGGTCGCGTTCGCCAACCTTACGGTGGCCGGGAACTTTGAAGTGGGCCTCGGCTTCGCCATTCTCGCCGGAAAGCACGATGTTCATCATGCGAGGCCCGGCGCCGCGCGCGAAGAAAATCTCCACCGCGGGCGCCATGATCTCAGCTTCGGTTTTGCCCGGCTCGAAGCCCTCGAGCAGCGCCCAGAAGCCCTGGTGAATGATGTCCATCGAATCGCGAATCTCGGTCAGTTCTTCTTCGCTCTTGACCGCGCGTGCCATGTCAAAGTGGTAATCGAAAGGCACCAGCTCGAACCCGCCCTGCTGCAACTCGCGATAGTCACGCACCGCCATGATGTAGTCGAGCCCGTAAATCGCCACGCGTTTCCAGCCTTCGTCCTGCGCACGTTCGCGCAACCAGCGACCGGGAATTTCTGCCCAGACCTTGTCATTAACGAAGGGCTTCTTCTTGTCGCCGATCCAACGCGCTTCCTGAGGAAACACCAGCGTCGGCTCGCCTGCCAGCGGAATCAGAACGTAAACATAGCGGTGAACAATTTCGAATCCCGAGCTGTAGAAAACCGCGCCCTCGAAGCCCGCGTACTGGTTGCCGCAGACGATCAGCGCGTCGACACCCTGCTCGCGCATTTTGGCGCGAATATTTTCATAACGGCGTTGTACTTCGGATGGACTCGGCAAACGCAAAGCTCCTTAACAAGAAGCCGTCAGCTGTCAGCTGTCAGCTTCGCAAGACAAACAAGATACGTTCAATCGTAAGTGGTTTACACGCAAATTACCCTATGCGCCCCCCTAAAAGCTCGAGATCCTACCACCAATCTCGATAGAGGGTAAACTGACGGCTGACAGCTGAGATGCTGACAGCTATCCTCCCCCGCAGATCTCCGCCGCGGTCAGCGCGTAAACCTTGGTGATATCGACCAGCGTACGGATGGCGACTTTCTCTCCTTCGTGATCGCGGGGACCGCTCGACGGCCCGTAGTTCACTGTCGGGCAGCCGAATCGCGAAAGCACCGACGCGTCCGAGCACCACAACACCGTGTCGCGGACCGGCAGAGATCCGACCACGTGCTGGTGATTGCGTTCGATCGATTTCACCATCGCGTGATTTTCGTCGATGGTCGCTCCCGGAACGGAGACGTAGGTTTCAAACTCCAGCCCGTACTCCGGATGCTGTTCTTTCAGCGCAAGGTACAGCTTCTTGGCGGCGCGGCGAGCCTCGGTCATACTCATGGTCGGCGGCACGCGAACGTCCAGGAACAGGTCGGCCCGCTCCGGCGTCCGACTAGCGCGCCAGGGATGTCCTGCCTGCACGCATCCGATATTCACGAAGCCTGGCCGCCCGGCCCAACGGGACTGCTCCTGCCACTCCGGAATCCACTTCATGACATCTCCCACGATGTGGTACATACGCCGGATCGCGTTCTGATCTTCTTTGCCCGGCGCGAACGCCGAATGCACATAGTTACCGCTGAGGCCGAAACGTACCCACATCGAGCCCGCGTGCTCCAAGACCAACTGCAGGTCAGTGGGCTCGCCCAGAATGCACATGTCGGGCAGCACGCCGTGATTCACCAGATAATGCGTGCCGGCGCCGTAACCGCGAAACTCCTTGCCTTGAAATTCACCCCACTGGGTTTTCTCGATTTCACCGCACACCGCGCCCAGGATAACGTCGCCGTCGAGTTTGACACCCGCCTCCAGCAGCGCCTTCACCGCGTGCACGTAGCAGACCAGCGCACCTTTCATGTTGTAAATGCCGAGGCCGTAAATCATGCCGTTCTGTACCACAGCGTGGGGCTTATAACCGATGCCAGTAAGGAATTCCTCGTCGCCGGAATTCGACGTGTCCATGTGGCCGTTGAACATCAGGCATGGACCGCTGCCGCCGCCCTCGAGGCGGCCGATAACATTGGCTCTCGAGTCTTCGATGGGCTGCCAGGTAATGGTCAATCCCAGACGCTGAAACGCGGAACGCATGTATTCAGCCATGGCGAGCTCGTTGCCCGTGGCACTGGGAATGTTGATGACGTCGCAGCACATCGAGACGATCTCGTCCTCGTGTACGCCGGCAACGATCGCCTTCTTCATGCGATCGTCGAGGCCGGCTTTGCTGGCAGGGCTGGCCATTAGCGGCCAGCCTTTCCGGTATGTGCCATGCGCACCACGCGAAAATCATCAGGAAAAGAACACAGCTTTTCGTTCCCGTCACCGGTAATCCAGAAATTGTCTTCCAGCCGCAAACCACCGCCGCCAGGCCAGTAAATGCCTGGCTCGATGGCCAGCACCATCCCCTGCCGCACCGTACCTTTGCCGGCCTGATGAGCGTACGGTGGCTCGTGAGCACGAGCTCCCACACCGTGGCATACCGGATGTGACGGCTGTCCGGGGTAGCCGCCCTCGGCGATGCGCGCACGAATCAGGCGATCCAGCTCCGGCAGACTGGCGCCGTCTTTGGCAAAAGCGGCGGCCTCGTTGAACACGCTCAGCAATAAATCCAGCAGCTTGTGATATTCCGGCGTCAGCTCACCAGGGCAAAGATTCTTGGTGAGATCGTTCCAATATCCGTCAACGCAAACCCAAATCTCAAAGAGCGTAGGTTCGTGTTCTTGAATTGGGCGATCGCCGGTAGCGGTGAACGTCCGAATGCCTTTGCCGGACCAAACCAGCGTGAAGGCCCGCGCCATCTCCACTTTGCCTTTGTAGCCGATGCCGGTGGAGTGAACGAAGCCTTCGAAAATCGCCGCTGCCTCGCTCTCCTTCATGCCGGGACGCAAACGTTCCGCGGTGTGTTCCATGGCGAGCGCGGCGAGTTCGTTGGCCAGTTTCATGCGCTCGATTTCCTGTGCGGTCTTGATGGCGCGCGCTTCCACCAGCAGTCCGGAGGCGTCGACGACTTCGCGCGCCACCGGCTTGAACGCGTCGAACCACGGCTGGCTCCAGGTGGTGGGCTCGCCTACCATGCGATCGGCGCTTTGCGTGCCTTGAGAAAGTTCTAGGCCGACCCTGCCCGTGAGGCTGCGTTCTTTGAGAACCTGGAGCGCGACGTCGAGCGAGCGCAATGTCGGAGTGCGCGGATCGCGCTCGTCGTAGCTTTTGAAAAGCCGGATATCCTGGGTCCACGAAGTGCGATGCGCGTCTTCTTCCTGCGGCTCGATCGCGATCAGCGTGGGCTCGCCTTCGCGCGGAAACACGGCGCAGTCGTAGCCTTTCATGCACCAGTAGTTGGTGAGATAGACGATGTTGTCGGGCGCGCGCACAACCAGCGCGTCGAGATCGTTACGCGTCATGAGTTCGCGCACGCGGTCGAGTTTGGGAACATCGATCGGATACGTCATAAGGTTATGTCGTCCCTACGGGACTCAGTGTTCCGATTGCACTTTACCCAGCGCTGAAGCGCTGGGCTATGTTGCCGCCATCCCACGTTGTGGGACTCTATTCCTTCCGGTTCAAGGTTTATGGCGAATCCTAAAATAAACCCTAATCTACCCCAGGTTCGAATCCCTCTAGACCATCTACGGTTCACGATTCACGGTTTCCAGAACGTTCTCGTTCTTCCAAGCCCAACTTGCCTCTTTCGCCTTGATGAGACGATACAAGGCGGTGTGCAACGGCGCGGGAACTCCGGCGCGCTGGGCTTCGCGCGCGATGGCTCCGCCGAGAAAATCGACTTCGGTTGCCAGCTGATGACGAACATCGTAGAGCATCGACGGTGGATGGTTGGTGCGCGCGCCCAGGCAGTTCATGGCCCAGGGATCCTCGTGCAACTCGATGCCGAGCGCCGCGGCGACCGTCCTGCCTTCCTCAATCAACGCATGCAAAAGATGACCCAAATCCTCGAACTGTGCCTCGGCCGCGAAGTGCGGCGAATGAGGTAGCCCGCTCAATGCGGAAACGCTGTTTACCGAGGCATTGAAGATCAGCTTCGACCACTGCGCCGGCCGGGCGTCGGTAAGCGCCTCGGCTTTCAGGCCGGAGTCGTTGATCAATTGCGCCAATTCCTGCACCGCTGCGAAGGGCGTATTGGTTGGCTCAAACGGCCCCATCCAGGTCGGTGTATTCAGTTCGTAGTGCACGTGGTCGTCGGCGAAACGCGTGCCGCTCATGAAGGTGGTTCCGCGGATCACGCAGCCGGTCGGCATAAGCGACGCCAGAACTTCTTCGCTGCCTAATCCGTTTTGTGCCGACAGCACCGCGCCATTGCGAAACAAGTGCGCGACGGGCGCGAAGGCTTCGCGTGCCTGACTGGCCTTGGTGGCGACGATGCCGAAGTCGAACTGCGGCAAATCGGCGGGATCGGTCGCGGCCTTCAGCTGCGCGTGAAATTCGTTACGCCCGCTTACCCGAATGCCGTTCTGATTGATGCTGCGAGCGTGTTCAGGCCGGCGCGCGAAGACCCAGACCTCGGCGACACGCGCCAGGTGCGCGGCGTATAGGCTGCCGATGGCTCCCGCTCCGACAATGAGAATGCGTTTCATAGGAGGCTGTCAGTTATCAGCTCTCAGCCGTCAGCTTTCAGCTGTCAGCATGCTTTCTTCTCAAGCAACCGGTACTCGACAAGGACCATCATTGGCGGCACTACCATTCTTGCTATTCAACCCGTGAGGCCAGCTCGTTAACCGATAGCTGACGGCTGACGGCTGATAGCTGATAGCTATTCTTTCCCACGCTCAACCGTTACGTTCTGCCGCAACTCGCCGCGCCGTTGCTTCTGAATCAGCTCATACAGCGTGCTGGCGTTGTTGTGCGAATCGTCGATGATAATGCCCTCACGCCAGAGCGCATCCTGCAACGCCGCGCTGATCGCGTGCAGCGGCGCGCCTCCGCCTTCGCCCATGCCTTTGGCGCCGCTATAGCTATGCGGCGACGGTGTCTCGAGGTTGCCGTATTTGATTATCGGCATGTTGACCGCCGTGATGGGCGTGTAATCGCTAAAGGTCGAAGCCAGCATGTTGCCGTTTTCGTCGTAGGCGCAATTCTCCATCAGCGCCGCGCCGATGCCATGAGCCGTGGCGCCATGTACCTGGCCTTCGACAATCATGGGATTAATCACGGTGCCGCAATCGTCCACCGCCGCGTAATCCAGAATTTTCGGGATGAAAGTTTCCTTGTCGATCTCGATCACCGCGATGTGCAGCTGCGAGGAATAGGTCAAGGTCAGATTGCCATACTTCTTCTTCACATCCGGCACCTGAAATGGCGCGCGCCAGGTATAACGGCAGTTTAGAGTGATCGAACGCAACTCCTCGGGAACAACCGCGGTATTCACGTTAGCGAGATTAGCCAGCCCGATGTAAGGAATCGCTTTTTCGGAGCCCCGCACGCGAACCTCGGGTCCCTGTTTTCCGATACCAAGTTCCAGTTCGTCTTCGTTGGCCTGCAAAGCAAACGCCGCCAGCTTCTTGATCTCCGCTTTCAATTGTTGCGCCGCGCCGTTCACGGCCGAGAGTCCCGAGACTGCGAACTGGCTGGCGTAGGTACCGCTGTGTCCGGTGTGAACGTTGCGCTCGGTATCGAAGCCGACGCGTACATTCACCAGCGCGGGCGTGATATTGAGGATGTCGGCGACGACTTGCGACACCGTAGTCTCGTGGCCCTGTCCTTGCGGCACAGAGCCGACGGCGACGATGACTTCGCCGTAGATGTCGAGCTTGGCGCTGGCGGCCTGCGAGTTGCCCGAGAACGGGGCTTGCGGATTCACGATCTGCGACTGCCCAAAATTGTTGGTGCCCGAATCGAGCGTGGTGCCGATGCCGATGCCCAGCCAGCGGCCTTCCGCGTGTGCCTTGGCGCGCTCGGCCTGCCACTTGTCCCAGCCAATCAAATCCTTCGCGACTTTGAGCATGCCGGGATAATTTCCCGAATCGTAGACGCAGCCGTTCGGGGTGGTGTAAGGAAACTCGTCAGGTCGAATGTAGTTGCGCAGACGCATCTCGTCAGCGGGAATGTTGAGCTGGTGGGCGCAAATGTCGAGTACGCGCTCCAGAAACCACAGGTGCTGCATGCGCGAGTAGCCGCGGTTCGGGCCGACTGGGCACTTGTTGGTCACAACCTGAGTGAAGTCGATGCGCAGATTCTTCAGTCGATATGTGGCCGGCGTGACCTGCGACCAGATCACGCAGCCCAGTGGCTCGTAGCGCGGGTAAGCGCCGCAATCGTCGATGTGACGGGAATCCACCGCAAGGATAACGCCATCTTTGTCGAGCGCCACCCGCGTGTCGCGAAACGTGCGCTCGTTGCCGTGCGCGCTCGAGGTCATGTGCTCGGAGCGCGTCTCCGTCCACTTGATGGGCGCGCCGTTGGCTTTGCGCGAAGCCAACGCGCAGACCGCCATCTGCGGATAGTTCGTGATCTTAATGCCAAAGCTGCCGCCGATGTCGTGCGTCTGCACCCGGACCTGGTCCATCCGCAGATGCAGCGCGGGCGCGAGCAACTGAATGCCGATGGTGGGAAAAGAATTGTTGCTCCAGAAATACAGGCGCTCGTCGTTGTCGTCCCATTGCGCGATGACCGCATTGTTCTCCAGCGGCGTGCTGGAGAAACGGTGCATGTGGAGATGGTCGATGTGGATGACGTGGGCCGCATCGGCGAAAGCCTTTTCCATGTCGCCGTATTCGAAGACACCGCGCCAGACGACGTTGGTGCCCATGGTTTCGTGCAGAATTGTGTGATCGCTGGCCGCGACTTCGGCGTCAATGACAGCCTCGAGCGGTTCGTATTCGACGGTCACGAGTTCGGCAGCGTCTTCCGCGATAGCGGGGGTTTCGGCAATGACGGCGGCGACCGGCTCGCCCTGATAGCGCACGCGATCGACAGCCATGGGGTAGTCGAGAATCTGGCTGCTGGGCGGTGGGCCAATCTCGAAGAAGGGATCGATGAGCTTGGAAATTTCTTGGCCGGTGAGAGTGCAGACGACGCCGGGGAGGGCCTCAGCTTCGCTCACGTCGACCGAGGTGATCGTCGCATGAGCGTAAGGCGAGCGCACGAAGACCAGGTGCAGCATGCCGAGCATCTTGATGTCGTCGACAAACTTGCCGCGGCCGCGGACCAGGCGCGCATCTTCCTTACGCTTGATCGATTGGCCGACCCAGTCAGCTGTGGCGCGCTGTGTTGTCGTTGCCATGATCTCCTTCGATACGAATGTCGGCCGGGGCTGAAGCGGCCAGGTTTGATGGGTCACTGTTCGCCGGATTCGAGCCCGGCGCTTCCCCCGGAGTCGACTGATTCGGATTTGCGGACGGAGCAGTGAGTTCGTTTTGCCCCGGGTGCTGAATCTGCGGCTTGATCACCTCGGAAATAAAAGAAACCGCGCGTTCAGTGCTGGCTTCCGGCTGTTGTTCAACCGGTTTGGGCGCGGATTCCGCCAGCGCCTTCTGCAAGCCGTCGATCAGCTTTTGGATATTCTTGCGTGCCAGTGGTTCAAGCATGCCGCCGGCCATCGACGCCAATTTGCCGAAGATGTTGGCTTCCCCTTGCCACGCAACTTTGGTATTGCTGTCCTGCGGCGACAGATCAAAACCTGCACTGACCGTGACCTGGCTGCCAACCGCCGTGCCTTGTCCTTTGTATTGCGCGCGCACGGGTTTCACAGCTTCCGTCAACTCCATCTTGATTTCGGCCGTGCCTCGAATATTGCCCACGCCCACGCGAACCTTTACCGCAAAGTGCGTGGGATCCTGCTGGGTCATGCTCTGAAAATCGGGCAGCAGCGGTCCAAACTTAGCGGGATCGGAAAGGAAGTCGAAGACCTCATCCTGAGTGCGCGGTGTGGTGAAGTCGCCAGAAAAATTGATGGCCAAATTAGCTCCTCGATCCAGAATTCCGGGCCAGCTCCATTTTCTCGCTCGCCTCGGTTGAGCGAGCCGCGGCTGCGGCCTGAATCGCTTTAAAAATGTTTTGGTAGCCGGTACAGCGACAGGTGTTTCCGGCTATGCCTTTGCGAATGTCTGACTCTGTAGGATAAGGATGTTCGCTCAACAATTGCAGCGTACTCATCAGAAATCCTGGCGTGCAATAGCCGCACTGAAAGCCATGACAGTCGCTAAAAGCCTGCTGCACAGGATGAAGTACGCCGTCTCGCGCCAGACCTTCGACCGTCAACACCTCGCCGCCATCGGCCTGGAACGCGAATACGGTGCAGGATTTCACGCTCTTACCATTCAGCAGCACGGTGCAAGCGCCGCAGTAGCTGGTATCGCATCCGATGTGCGTGCCGGTGAGGCTCAATTCCTCGCGCAGAAGTTGCACCAGCAGCGTGCGCGGCTCAACCTCGCGGGTGCAGAGTTTTCCGTTGATGGTGGCGCTCACCCGCACGCGAGCGATGTCGTCAGGCATAGAGATGCGAGACCTCCACATGTTCTCCGCGTGCCCGGCGCAAGGCGGCGTCGAGCGCCATCTTTGCTAACGCGCCAGCGGCCTGCCGCTTGTATTCGGCGGAGCCACGCATGTCGGATTGTGGTTCGGCAATATCCATCACGGCCTGCCGAACTTGTTCGATGCGTGTATCGGAAACCTCCTGGCCTCGCAGTAAATCCTCCGCGGCAGTGACTCGGGTCGCCGTCAGACCGAGCACGCCGAGATACACTCGTGCGTCTTTGCAGGTCCGCGAGTCCGTCATAGTAAGTTGCACCGCGACGCTGGCGCTGGCGTACACAGGAGCGCAACGTTTCAGGGCGATGTAGGCGCCGCCGGTGCGCTCTGTAGGCAGCGGAACACTGATCTCGGTGACCAGTTCGGCAGGCTGAAGTGCTGTGGTGTAGGCGTCCTGTATGAAGTCGGCGATGTCGATGCTGTGCTCACCATCCGGCCCAAGCGTTTTGATGGTGGCTCCGGTGGAAAGCAGCACTGGCGCCCAGTCGCCGGTGGGATCGGCTTCAGCGATCGAGCCGCCGATGGTGCCCATGTGGCGAACTTGCGGATCGGCGATGCCGCTGGCGCAATCGTGAAGAATCGCCAAGCGCGCGGCCTCAGCGGAGACAGCGATCTCCGCGTGACGGGTCATCGCACCAAAGCGCAGCGTGCCGTTGGCGCGGACGTAGGAAGTGTCGGGAATGAAATTGAGATCGACGAGATGCCGGGGCGCGGAGAGCCGCAGCTTCATCAGCGGGATGAGGCTCTGCCCGCCGGCCAGGAACTTGGCCTCGTCGCCCAGTTCACGCAGCAGCGAAACTGCTTCCGGATAGGACTTTGCCCGATGGTACGCAAACGCTCGAGGATACATTCGACCCCACAACCCCACCGGTGGGTTAGCTTATCGCAAATTGAGCTGCTTTGCAGGGGATGCGAGCCGACGCAATCCGCAGACGAGCCGCCGGCATCAGGTATAGTTGCGTTTGCGTGCAGGTTCGCGCACCGCTTTCGCATTTGAGCTTCGTCACTGATCATGAAAGAGCCGGTCACACCCGATCAATTCCGCGCCGCCCTGGGCCGCTTCGCCAGCGGAGTCACGGTCATCACGGTCCAGATCGCGGAGGCCGAAGTGCACGGCATGACGGCGAACGCATTCTGTTCTGTGTCGCTGCATCCGCCGCTGGTGCTGGTCTGTGTCGATCACCTGGCGGAAACGTATCTCCATTTGCGCGAGCGCGGCCAATTCGGCGTCAGCGTCCTCAAGGAAGATCAGGAAGCGCTGTCGGAGTTCTTCGCCGACCCCGAGCGCAATCCGGACGCCGCTTACCGCCTGGGAATTGCCTATCGCCGCATGAAAAGTGGAACTCCCGTGCTGGAGACAGCGTTGGCGAATTTGGATTGTTCGGTAGTTGGCTCGCACGCTGCCGGCGATCACACGATTTTTGTCGGTGAGGTGCAGGAAGTGACCCTCGAAGAGGGCGTTCCACTGCTGTACTTTCGAGGCCGCTACGGTATCTCGGCTCCCCCGTCCGAATCGTGAGGCGACGCGAGATGCAGTGCTTCGACTCTTGCGTTATTCTTCGATAGTGCGTCGATAAAGGTCAGGTCGGCGCCAGCTCAGCATGCCACCGCTTATCGCTCCCATCGCGTCGAAGGCAGCCGCCGATGTGTCGGCGCAGGACTTGCGCGAACGTCTGCAGGAAGTGCGCGAAGGGCAGCCACTGGCCCGCGACATTGCTGTGCAATTGCTGCGCTGCGAAGGCGAAACTTTCGCCGAACTGCTGTCCACCGCTCGCGCTTTGAAGGAGCAATATCGTCCCGGCATCATTACCTATTCGCGAAAAGTTTTCATCCCGCTGACGAATTTGTGCCGCGATTATTGCGGCTACTGTACCTACCGCCGCGATCCCGGTGAGCCGGGCGCGCACACCATGACTCCCGAAGAAGTGCTGACGATCGCGAAGGCAGGCGAGAAGCTGGGCTGCACAGAGGCCTTATTTTCCCTGGGAGATCGGCCCGAGGTGCTGTTTCCCGAGATGCGGGACACGCTGCGCCGAGCTGGGATACCGCAGCACGTTGCAGTATCTGGAGGCGATGTGCGAACTGGTGCTGCGCGAGACGACGCTCTTGCCGCATGCCAATCCCGGGCTGCTGAACGCGAATTGGGTCGAGCGCCTGCGGTCCAGCAATCCCAGCCTGGGTCTGATGCTGGAGAGTACGAGCACTCAACTTTTGCAACCGGGTGCGGCGCACGATAACGCACCGGATAAAGTTCCCGCGCTTCGGCTGAAGACGATTGAAGATGCCGGCAAGCTGGGAGTGGCGTTCACTACGGGGATTCTGATCGGTATCGGCGAAACGATGGAAGATCGCGTCGAATCGCTGCTGGCGATTAAAGCGCTGCACGAGCGGTATGGACACGTGCAGGAAGTTATCATCCAGAATTTTCGCGTAAAGCCGCGCATTCCGATGGCGTCGTGGCCTGAGCCCGACAACGCCAACATGCTGCGCACCATCGCGGTTGCTCGGCTGATTCTGCGCGACATGAATATTCAGGCGCCGCCCAACCTGACTGAGAACGGATACGAGCGGCTGCTGGAGGGCGGCATTAACGACTGGGGCGGAGTTTCGCCGCTCACGCCCGATTACATCAATCCGGAAGCCCCCTGGCCGCATCTGTTGGACTTGCAGCGCCGCACCGAGGCAGCCGGGCAAAAGCTGGTTCAAAGGCTGCCGGTGTATCCGGAATTTGCGCCGGAGGTGATTGCGCGCGGCGGACTGCTGGCTGAGCGGCTGAAGGCTGTGTCTGACAATGTCGGATATGCGAGGGCAGCGTAGATGATCGTGGTATTCACAGGCGGAACCGGCGGCACCAAGTTGGTGCAGGGCTTGCAGCAAGTCGTCCCTCCTGAAGAATTAACCGTCATCGTTAATACCGGGGATGACCTGGAATGGTGGGGGCTGCACGTTTCCCCGGACGTCGACTCCGTGCTGTACGGGTTAGCAGATTTGTTGAGCAAAGATCGCGGCTGGGGTGTTGAAGACGACAGCTTCCGCTGCCTCGAACGCATGAAGCAGATGGATCAACCAGCGTGGTTCAGCCTGGGAGATCTAGACCTGGCGACACATTTGACGCGGACGGCGCTGCTGCGCGCAGGAAAGACGTTGAGCGAGGCCACGGCCGAGTTGGCTGCGAAGTTTGGCATTCGTCCCAGGGTGCTGCCCATGTCGGATGACCGGGTTTCCACCATGCTCGACACAGCCATGGGTAAGCTGAGCTTCCAGGAATATTTCGTGCGTGAACGGCATCAGGTGGAAGTGCGCGCCGTGCGTTTCGAGGGCGTGGAGAAAGCGAAGCCCGCGCCCGGCGTGATCGAGAGCATTGAAGGGGCCGAGGCAATTGTTTTTGCTCCTAGCAATCCGGTGACGAGTATTGGCCCAATCCTGGCGGTTCCAGGCGTCCGCGACGCTTTACGACGCGCAGGCGCTCCCATCGCTGCGGTCAGCCCGATCGTTGGCGGGGCAGCGGTCTCCGGACCAGCAGGTGTGCTGATGCAGATGATGGGATGGCCGAGCACGATTGCCGGTGTCGCCAAGGCGTACGAAGACTTTCTCGATGTACTGGTTGCCGATCGCGCCGACGAAGTTGAGGCGAAGCAGATGGCCAACTCCGGCGCTCGCGTGCTCTGCACCAACACCATCATGCGGTCGGCTGACGACAAGCGTGAGCTCGCCGCTTTCGTTCTCGATGCTTGCGCAAGCAAGCAGGAGGCGCGAGCGTGACCATGCGCGGCATACTCTTGATTCCGTTCAAAAGTCTGACCACCGCAAAGCAGCGGCTGGCGGAAGCTTTGGATCAGCAGCAGCGCTCGCAACTGGCGGAAGCGATGCTGCGCGATGTGATGAGGGCGGCAGCCGATGTTCAAGGCCGTATCGACGTCGCCCTGGTAACCAGCGATGTCCGAGCTCAGGCGATGGCGCGTGACTTCGGGTTCATCGTCATTGAGGACACTCGTAACCAGAGCGAGACGGCAGCAATCGAGTTGGCGACCACGTGGTGCGAACAGCATGGCTACGATACGACCATTGTCGTTCCCGGCGACATTCCGCTGATTGCCGCAGAGGAGTTGCATCGCGTGCTGGACGCCGCTCCGGCGGAAGGCGCGGTGTTCGTCCCGGCTTATGATCGGCGGGGCAGCAATTGCATTCTGCGACGCCCGGCGTCCATCATCCCGCTGCGCTTCGGCAACGATAGCTTTCTGCCGCATTGTGAAGCCATGAAGCGCACGGGCAAGGAGCTGATCATCCTGGAAATGTCCGGCATCGGGCTGGATATCGACAATCCTCATGAGCTGGACTTGCTGGTGCAACGCGAGGGCAAGACCAACGCGCAACGCCTGCTGCGCTCGTGGGGCTTCGGTGCGGCGCGGGTCGATGCTCTGGAAGTTGCCGGATGACGAAGCGTGCTCCGGCCGTTACTTTTGCTGCTCCGAAAGAACTGCGTGCGATTCCGGTGCTGGGACTGCGCGATGTTTTTGCCGGAGACTCGATCGCCGATCTCATTGTCGACGCCCTGGCGCTTGGCGGCATGCGCCTGCACGACGGCGATGTCATGGTGGTGAAACACAAGATCGTTTCCAAGGCGGAAGATCGCAAAGTCGTACTGGATTCGGTAAAGCCGTTGGCCGCGGCCAGGAAATTTGCCGCACAGAATGGCGTTGATCCGCGCGTGGTGGAGTTAGCGTTGCGCGAGGCCAAGCGGGTCGTGAGGAGGAAACACGTCCTCATCACCGAGACGCAGCATGGGCTGGTTTGCGCCAACAGCGGTGTCGATGTATCTAACGTTGACGGCGGGAAAACCGCGGTGTTGTTGCCGGAAGACGCGGACCGCTCGGCGGCGAAGATTCATCGCCAGCTGAAGAAGCGAACCGGGCTGCACGTTCCGGTGATCATCGCCGACAGTTTTGGGCGTCCGTGGCGCGAGGGCCTGTGCGAAGCGGCGATTGGCGTTGCCGGGATGAAAGTGATTCACGATTATCGCGGCCAGCGCGACGGCTATGGATACAAGATGCATGCCACGGAGGAAGCTGTCGCCGACGAGTTGGCGTGTGTGGCGGGCCTGGTGTGCGGAAAAGATACCCGCATTCCGGCTTGTATAATCCGTGGTTACTCCTATAGGCGCGGACAGGGCAGTGCGCGCCAGTTAGTGCGGCCTGCGGAACGGGATTTGTTTCGCTAGCCCACATGGCAAGAGCTTTACTGGAACGATGAGGGGATCATGCAAGCGATGAGTTGGTGCAATCGGCAGACGCTGCAAGGCACAACCTGGAGCGACGTTGAACGCCGCGTTTCACCGCCGGTGCGGGCGGCGATTGAGAGGGTGATGACATCGCTCGACGGCGCCGCGCTGAGTCGCGGGGAGTGTCTGCTGCTGGCTGCGAGCGAAGGTGACGACCTGTTCGGGTTGGTGGTTGCGGCCAACGAGATTCGGCAGCGCCTGGTGGGCGACGTCATCAGCTACGTCAACACCCGCAATATCAATTTCACCAACGTTTGCTATGTCGGCTGTAAGTTTTGCGCATTCAGCGTTGGGCCGCGCGATGAAACCGCGTACTTTTTGTCGCTCGAAGAAGTGGGACAGAAATGTCGCGAAGCGGAAGAATGGGGCGCGACCGAAGTCTGCATTCAGGGCGGACTGCCGCGCAATCTGCCGCAATTTTATTATCGCGATATTTTGCGCGCGGTGAAAAAAGCCACGCCCAAGATGCACGCCCACGCTTTTTCGCCCATGGAGATGGTGTACGGCGTCGAGCTTACCGGCATGCCGGTTCGCGAATATCTGCTGATGCTGAAGGATAACGGCTTGGACACCTTGCCGGGCACGGCGGCAGAAATTCTGGACGACAGCGTGCGCCACATTCTTTCGCGCAACAAGTTGAGTTCGGCGCAATGGCGCGAGGTGATCGAGACTGCGCACATGTGCGGCATCCGCAGCACCTCAACCATGATGTACGGCCACACTGAGACGCATGAACAGTGGGTCAATCAGATGCTTCTGTTTCGCGAGATCCAGTCGCGCACCGGCGGCTTCACCGAGTTCGTTCCGCTGGGATTCATTCACGACAACACTTTGCTGTTCGCGCAGGGCTTGGCCCGCGACGGCGGTACGCTGGCTGAGCACATGAAGGTGCATGCGCTGTCTCGCATCGTGCTGGCGGGTGCGATCAATCACATCCAGGTTTCGTGGGTGAAGCTGGGCCGCGAAGTTTCCCAGCTCTCGCTACTGGCCGGAGCCGACGACTACGGCGGCACGCTGTTCGAGGAAAACATCTCGCGGCTGGCGGGCTCGACCGCGGGGCAATACACCTCCACGGCTGAATTCCAGGAACGGATTCTGGAGCTGGGGCGCGTGCCGGCGCAGAGAAACACGCTGTACACGCATTATGACTATCCCATGCGGCCGGACCGGGTTGAGCCTGTCGCGGCCGGAGGCAACGCATGATTGCGATTGTAGGAGGCACCGGGCCGGAAGGATCGGGGTTGGCGTTGCGCTGGGCGCGCGCCGGTGAGTCGGTGGTGATCGGCTCGCGAGATGGCGAACGTGCGAAAAACGCGGCGTCGCAGCTCGCCGAAAAAGCTGGAGCCCTGGGCAGCGTGGAAGGCGTGGAAAACGCGGTCGCCGTGAAGATGTGCGACATTGTGGTACTTACAGTTCCGTTTGCCGGACAAGCAGACTTGTTGAAGCAACTCAAGCCATCCTTTCGCCAGGGAACGGTGTTGATCGACGCAACGGTTCCGCTGGCGGCTGCCGTGGGAGGTCGAGCCACGCGCGTGCTGGGTGTGTGGCAGGGATCCGCGGCGGAGCAGGCGCAGGAGATTGTCGGAAAGAACGTGGTTGTTGCCGGCGCCTTTCACAGCCTTTCCGCGACGGTACTGGATGGCGATGGCGAAGTCGATTGCGACGTGATCGTGTGCAGCGACGACGACCGCGCGCGGCAGGTTGCGTCTGAGCTGGCGACCAAGATTCCCGGCGTGCGCGCAATTGACGGTGGCAAACTGGAGAACGCGCGGATCGTGGAAGCCATGACTGCGTTGCTGATCACGCTGAACATCCGCCACAAGGTGCACGGTGCGGGGTGGAGAGTGACCGGGTTGGGGATCTGAAAAGCAGGGGATTTGAGATTAGGGCTTGAAAACTCGCGCGTCCCACGCGGTGACTAGTCTCATTGCTCGCGTTGAGGTGAGAAAAACTACCGGCCCATCCAAAAACGGGAGTGGAACGGTAGACCCCGGCACTAGCGAGAGGTAGGGGTCGCTTCGACTCGGACTAAAGTCCTCGCTCAGGATGACACTATCCCTAATCTCCTGACCCCTAACTCCCTGACCACCCTCTGACTCCTGATCCCTAACCACCGCCTTCAGGCTTCGCGAAGGGCGCGCGTGATGGGCATGCGCGAGGCGCGGAAGGCCGGCAACAGTCCGCCAACGAAGCCCATCACCACGGCGAACGCCATCCCAAACACCAGGACCGGCGGCGTGATTTTGAAGGCGAATGCCAGTTCGCTGAAGCTGTTCGTGCTGCCGGTTCCAGCGGTGTAGCCGTTCATCACGAACGCCAGCATACATCCCAGCGCACCGCCGAGGACGGCCAGTAGGATCGACTCCAGAACGAACGAGATCAGAATACTCAAGCGCGAGAAGCCCAGGGCGCGCAAGGTTCCGATCTCGCGGGTGCGCTGCGACACGATGGCATACATGGTATTCATGGCACCGAAGACTGCGCCGATGCCCATCACGATCGCGACGAAGGCGGCCAAGCCCAGCAATGCCGACGCTGTGGGACCTGCCAGGTTCTCGTAATATTTCGGCTCTGAATCGATTTGCAGCTGGACGCGAGGATTGGCGCGCAGCTCCTTGTCGAAGGCGGCGAGCGTTGCAGGATTCGTCAGCCGCAGTGTGAGGGACTCGCATCCGCCATTGCGTCCGACTCCGGCGGCCATCGCGTCATAGTCGCCCCAAATCTCGCTTTCGAATGAGCTGCCATTGGCCGTGAACAATCCGACGACCTTCCAATTTTTCTTCTGGATATTGATCGTCGAGCCGATGTCGAGTCCGCTGACGCGGTCGGCAATCTTTTTGCCGACGATGACTTCGTACAAGCCGGGAGTGAAGTTGCGGCCTGCAATGATCTTCACTCCGTTGCGTACTTTGAATCCCTGTGGCGACACGCCGCGGAACGTGATGTTCGCCGGCTGATTGTCGGCCTTGCGCGGACGATTGGTGAGGATGACGACTTCACACGACGCCAGCGGTTTACCTTCGCTATCGCGCGCCACGCGGGGATCGACGGCAATCACGTTTGCGTCGCCGATGTTGATCCAGGAAGTCAGCTCCGACATGGAGCCGCGCTGGGTCACGATACCGTTCTGCGGGGATCCGGTGGAGCGCAGCGCGATGCGAAAGCCGTTCTCCATGGCCAGCAACGCCACGAACACGGCGACTACCAGCCCGATGCCGAAGATAGCCAGCAGCGTCACCTTCCAGCGCTGGCGGAGATTGCGCACGTTATAGGAAAGCGGAAGAGCCATAGTTAGAAACCTGCATTTAGCATTTAGCCGTTAGAGCACTTGGCATTTAGCAATGATCGTTTAGCGAGCAACTCTCATCCCTTCGCTTTCGACAACACTCAATCCGGTGACGGTGCTATCCGTTTCCAACTGTCGTCCCGAGCGAGCCGAGGGATTCGCGGTTCGTCGTCCCCGCATCGAGTTTGCGAGCCGCGCGAGGCTGCCGTCCCTACGGGACTCGACTTTCTTTCTACGCCCTACCCAGCGCTGAAGCGCTGGGCTAAGCTGTTCCGTCCCGCTTCGCGGGACTCGGTTCCCGTGTTTCGGAGCCATCGCCGTTTAATGAGTCATCGCTAGTCCTGCTTGCCAGTTGCTGATTGCTGGCTCTGGCTGCTGATTGCCAAGAGCCAAGAGCCAACAGCTAAGAGCCAAGAGCCAAGAGCTAACAGCCAACAGCCAACAGCTAAGACCCAAGAGCTAACAGCCAACAGCCAACAGCCAACAGCCAACAGCTAAGACCCAAGAGCTAACAGCCAAGAGCCAACAACTAAGAGCCAAGAGCCAAGAGCTGAGAGCCGCCTTTCTACACCTGTCGCAAAGTCTCCGTGATGCGGGCGCGGTAGCCGCTCATCGCAGGGAAGAATCCTGCCAGCAAGCCCAGCAGCAGGGCGATGCCGATGCCGAAGGCGGTGGTGTGGGTCGACAATCCGAAGTTCGGATACTGCGCGACAATGTCGCCGATCATTGGAACCTGCGGCAGAATCCTCAGCAATCCGGCGCTGATGAAGATGCCCACCAGGCCGCCCATCGCTCCGATGAGCAGGGCTTCGCTCAATATCAGCGTCATCACCAGCGTGCTGGAGAAGCCAAGCGTCTTCAGCACAGCGATCTCCTGCTGCCGCTCACGCACTGCGATGCTCATGGTGTTCGCGGTGACCAGCAGAATGGTGAAGGCGACAGCCAGTCCAATGCCGTTCAGCAACAGCGCCAGATTTCCCGCCATCGCCACGAAGCCGGCCTGGAAGGCCTGTTCGGTTTCCGTCTTGGTTGCAGCGTCGCTGTTCTCAAACTGCGCGTCGATGGCCTTGCTGATAGCGCCCGCATGGCTGGGATCGTCGATCTTCTCCACTAGCCAGCCGATGCCGAGGTTCCGCCCAGTCGCCTCATACAGGTACTTGTAGTCGAAGTACAGCGAATTCAGGTCCGCCCCCGGATACTTCGCCTCATCCGTGTCGTAAATACCGTCGATCACGAAGTCGAACGGATGTCCTACTCTGTAGGGGGGAATGCTGCTCTCCAGCTGAATCTCATCGCCCACCTTCCAGCCGAAGCGCTGCGCCAGCTTGCGGCCCACGATCGCGCCGCGGCGGTCGTGCAGCCATTTTTCTTTCTGATCGGGCGGCAGCATGAACTCGGGATAGACGTCGAGAAAAGCCTGCGGCTCGGTGGCGATGTTAGCGAAAAAGTTCTTGGGGTCTTTATAGACTCCGCCGAACCACCAGTTCATCACCGTTTGCTGTACCCCGGGGACAGCTTCGACGCGCTGCTTGTAGTTCAGCGGGAGATTGAACACCAGGCTGACGTAGTGCCGCGTCACCAGGCGCGAAGCGTTGCCGGAGTGCAATCCAAAGTTCACGGCCTCGACCACCGTCTGCAGCGTGCAGAACAGGAAGATGCAGACCGACATCGCCAGCACGGTGCTGAGCGTGCGAATCCAGTTCTTGCGCAGATGCTTGAGGACCAGCGGCGCGAATTTCATAAGAACTAACTCTTCTTGATCACAGAGATACAGAGGCGCAGAAGAAAAACCTTGTTCTCTTTACTCCTGAACCTCTGTGTCTCCGTGCCTCTGTGGTTATTGGTTCTCGTCATCAATTGCTCAGCACTCCCTTTTCAAGATGGTGCTGAACCCGGGCGCGGCTGGCCGCGCGCGGATCGTGCGTCACCATGATGATGGTCTTGCCGAACTCTTTGTTGAATGTCTCCATCAGCGTCAGGATCTCTTCCGCGCTCTGGTGATCGAGGTCGCCGGTAGGCTCGTCCGCCACCAAGACCGTGGGGTCGGTGACGACGGCGCGGGCAATGGCGACGCGCTGCTCCTGCCCGCCGGAAAGCTGGCGAGGATAATGCTTAGAGCGATCAGCCAGCCCCACGATGCGGAGGGCGGTCAGCGCTCGCTCGCGACGTTCGCGCTTGGAAAGCGAGGTGAGCAGCAGCGGCAGCTCGACGTTCTCCACGGCGTTCAGCACGGGGATCAAGTTGTAGAACTGAAAGATGAATCCGATGTTGCGGCTGCGCCACTTGGCCAATTCGCCTTCGGAAAGCGGTCCAAGATCGGTGCCCGCCACCGTGATCCGGCCTGAGGTAGCGCGATCAATGCCCGCAATCAAGTTGAGCAGGGTCGTTTTGCCCGAGCCTGATGGGCCCATCAGGGCCACAAACTCGCCTTGCGGCACGTCGAGATTGATGCCGTCGAGCACCGTGATCTGCAAGGCGTCGCGCTGATAAACCTTGCGAACATTTTGTACGCTGACAGCGGTTGTGGTCGCCGCCGATTGGGTTGTACTCATCGTTGCTCCCAGTTTTCCGAAGGGCACAGCTTCAGCTGCGCCGCAATCTCTCTTAGCTCTTCGCCTTCACAATGTCGCCGTCCTTCAGCTTCTGCGGCGGATTATTTACGATCGTCTCCGAGCCGGCCAGGCCTTGCTTCACGATGATCTGACCGTGCAGGTCCGCGCCGGTGGTAACCGGCATGGCGTGAGCCTTGTTGTCGTCGATCGCGAACACCATCGCCTTGCCATCCCGGGTGAGGATGGCCTCCTTGGGCACGGTCACAACGCGCTCGGGTGCCACGCTGGCAGATCGCGTCTTTTTCTGTGGCTCCAGGAAAGTCACGTTGCAACTCATCTCCGGGCGCAGATATTTGTCTTTATCGAGGATGGAAACTTTCACCGTCACCGTAGCTTTGGTGCGGTCGGCGGTGGGAATCACCTGGCGCAGCACGCCACGGTAAGTGTGATTTGGGATGGCCTGCACCTGGATTTCGGCAGGCTGATTCGGCTGAAGCTGGCCGACGTTCGATTCATTCACATCCACTTCGGCTTCCAGAGAATTCATGTCGGCGATGGCGACGATAGCGCCCGACGAGGTCGAGATGTTCACGCCCGGCGGAATGGGAGCGACGCTCTCTCCCACCTCGGTCATCTTCTTGACAACGACACCGGCAAAGGGCGCCCGCACGGTTGTGAAGTCGAGATAAGCTTCCTGCACCTGCAGATTGGCTTGGTCCTGTTCGATGGCGGCCGCAGCTAAATTTACTTTGGCCTTGGCTGCGTCAAGCGCGTCCTGGGAGACCACCTTATCTTTGAACAGGCTCTCTTGCAGGTGCTCCTGCCGCTGCGCTTCGGCGAGATCAGCCTTTGCATAATCGATGTCGGCCTTGGCCTTGGCAATGGCAGCCAGAGAATCGGCATTGTCCAGCGTTGCCAGCACTTCGCCGGCGGTGACCACGCTGCCTTCTTCCACCCGCAGCTCGGAGATGCGACCTTGAATCTTGGAGGACACCACGGACTGGCGGCGTGCTACCAGATAGCCGGAGGCGGTAAGAATCGGTGTGCCCGCATTCGGGCCGCTGCCGGTCTGCACAGTGGGCTGAACGGTTTCCACTTCCATGGCACCGAAGACAGGATGAGCCTTCGTGTAATAAAAAGCTGCAACCCCGATGACGCCTAAGACGATCAACGGTACCAGAAGAGTGCGCCAGCGTCGGGAACGCGGTGCTTCGCGGTCGATGCGCAGCGATGCCAGTTCATCTTTCAGTTCCCGCATAAGCAGTTCCGATTGCAAGGGCGAACCTCAATAGCATCGCATTGTTGCTGCAAGTTTGAAAGAGGCGCGAGGCACGATCTCGACCGTCTCGCTGCGGTAGCCGACGCTCTCTTAATACGAATAGAACTATCGCAGGGTTTTCGATCAGGCCGTAGTGTGGATTGTCAGTCGGCGTTGGTGACAATTGTCATACGAAGCAGGGCTGGCGCTGCGGCGGATTACTTGCTGGCCAGCTGATCGGAGAAGTCGATAGGCGAGTCTTTGCGGTGAAACATGTTCTCCGGATTATGGTGGGAGAACAGTTCTTTGATGTCGGGCCAGAACTCGTTGAGGATGTCGGCCTGGGCTACGGAGCCCAGGCTGGCCAAGGCGTTTTCCACCGTGCCTGAGACGCTTTCATTGCGATAAGGAATGTAAGCGTTGGAAACTCCGGCTTGCACAAACTGGCTGAGGATCTGCGAGAAGTTGATCACGTTGCGGCCATCATCGCTGCGGCCAATGACTACGCGGCTGGCGGCATAGGCCAGGCGCTGGGAGATGGCCTTCTGGCGCGACCGAAAGTATCGCGGATCCTGATGAAATAGCGTAGGGAAGACGTAGCCGCTGAATAGCGTGGCGCTTTCCGCGCCGGCCACCGACGCACCCAGACGCTTACCATAGCCTTCCATGCCTCCGCCAAACCGCGGATATGCACCCGAAGCCTGCGAGATCAGACGAATCGATGACAGCGCCCACTCCCAAGTCGACCGAATGAGTGTGGCGCAGGTAGAGGTCAAATTTTTCCCGGCTGGTAAGCGGAACATACGAGGGCGCATCGGGCAACGGCTGGCCGGGAACAAAGTTGCGCGCCATTTTCACCAGATTTTCATGCCGGAAGGTCCCTTTGATCGCTGCCGTGTTGAATTGCAGCCGGCCGAAGGCGTAATCACTGTCCTGGAGGGCGAGTATGGGGGGAAGCGCTTGCGTGCAAAAACTCTGGGGAGCAGGCGACTGGACGACGTCATACAATGTGGCATTCGTCGCCATGCCCGGCAGTTCCGCCGAAACCGCGAAATCAGCAGGCAGGGCCGGGCTCTCAACCGGCAATGCCGGACGATAAGCTCCAGGGGCGGCAGAGGCCGCGATGGAGGCCGGTAAAGACGCGGAGTTCGGGAGCCGGGAGATGGCGCTGCTGGCGAGCACCTGCTGAGCCGCCAGCGAGGAGCAACAGAGCCCTAACCCCAGACAAATTAGCCCGCCTCGCCTCATTCGCCCCACCCACGCAAGATTTAATCGGTGCGTGCATTATGTATGAAGCTGCGGATTTCGAAAAGGGTGTTTTCTAAGGCATTTTATTAATTTCCTGTTGAAGGCTTTGTCTGCTGACTCAGAGCAGCGAAAAGTGCTGCTCTGCGGGGCCAGGAACTCTCCTTAGCACCTTGCAAACTCTAGGCGAATAGTGAGGCTCCAGTTATGATGTCGAAATGGTACAACGACTGAGGTTTGCCCAAGCAATCCTGCTGCTTTTGCCGTTCACCCTGCTGTACGGTTGCAAGCCGAGGCCGAAGGCCACGCCTATAGTAGTGCACGTCTTGCGCAACCTCAATTCTGTATATGGAAGTGAACTCGACCGTCGAATATTGGACTTTCAAGGCGCTAATCCGCGCACCCCCTCGGGAAAGCCGATTGTCATACAGAGTGAGACAGGCGACTTCGATACTATGTTGCAGCGGCAAACCAGCAGCAACGACGACATCGATCTGATCATTCTGGATTCGGCAGACGATGCGAAGTCCAATGCAACGTTGCAGTTGGCTACGGCGCAGGCTACCAACGTCTGTGCCGGGCTGAAGGCGTGCCCAACCGTGATTCCCGCAATCATTCCTGCACAGATCACCGGTGAACCACGCGACGCGGCGCAGGCTTTCGTTGCCGTGCTACAGAAGGCGCCCTAAGTCACAGTTCTACGCGAGGTTTTCTTAGCCGATTTTGCGCTGGCGGCCTTCCTGGTGGCGATAGGCTTCTTATTTTTTGTTGCCGAGCTCTTCGGCGCAGCCGCAGCCTTCTTGGCCGCAGTGCCGCTCACGGGGAGAGCCTTGGTGTCGGCGGCGCGCCAGAGATACCAGCTGGCAACGCTTCGGTAGGGCCGCCATTTTTCGCCGTACGCCATCAATTCTTTCGGCTTAGGCAGTTCTGCCAGTTTGCGCATGTTGGCGAATCCCTTGCGTACACCGTAATCGTCGACCGGAAACACATCGGGACGTCCCAGTCGAAAGATGAGCAGCATCTCGACCGTCCAGCGGCCGATGCCGCGTATGGTGACCAGGCGCTCCACCAACTCATCGTCGGTCATGCGGTGCGCCTGCTGAATCGTGGGCACGGTGCCGTCGAGGGTCTTGGCGGCAAGATCGCGAATCGCCAGCATCTTGGCTTGCGACAAACCGGCTGAGCGAAGCAGCGCTTCGGGTGCGGCCAGAATCTGCTCCGGGGTTGGAAAACCGGCCACCAGGCCGCGGCGGGTGCGGAGCTGCTCGGTGTTGTCAGGGAAGAGCGCTTTCACGCGCGCGGTGATGATGGCAGCGACTTTGCCATTCAGCTGCTGGTAGATGATCGACTCCAGCAGCGCCGCGAAGATGCTCTGGGTGGTTTCCTTCAGCAGGCGGCATTCGCCGGTGCTGGCGATGAGGCGCGCGAGATGGCGGTCTACGCGTGACAGGTGTTCGCACGCGGCAGTGTGGTCAAGTTTCTTAGGCATGGAAATTAGTTGTCAGACTTCAGTTGTCAGTGGGCGGTTGTCAGTTGTCAGTTCGGTCGCCGGCGGTCACTCGGAATAAAGACCGCTCCGGAAGTTTAAACCAACGAATCCGTCATTGACACGGCGCTGCTTTCCGCCGCCGCCGGGCAGCGAGCGGCGACCGAGGGGTAGCTAACCATCTCCACAGCGCGAGCCGTCGCCGACAACTGCCAACTGCCAACTGCCAACTGCCAACTGCCAACTGCCAACTGCCAACTGCCAACTGCCAACTGCCAACTGCCAACTGCAACTGCCTACTGCCTACTGCCTACTGCCTACTGCCTACTGCCTACTGATTCCCTTCTTCCATCGCGGTGATGACTTCCTCGTCCACATCCCACTTTTTCAGTATGCGAAAAATGATGCGGCTGGGGAAGCCGGCGCGGGCCAGAGTGCGGAAAACGCGGGCAGCCTGCTTTTCCCCGACCGGCTTCGCCAGGCGCTTACGTTGCAGGAATTGGCGCGCCAAATCCTCCTCGTTAACATCGCCGTAAGCGGCTCCCACCACGCTCTCGATAATGTCTCCGTGCACACCTTTGATTTTGAGGTCTTGCACCACTCGCAGGCGGCCAAACTTCTCGTTTTCCTTACGAAAGCGAGAATAGTTCTCGGCATAGCTGGTGTCATTGAGGTAGCGCTGCGCCTTAAGCCGCGAGACCACGGCTTCGATCAGATCATTGCCGTCCGGTTGGGTTCCCACGCGGTTACGCATCAAGCGCTTAATTTCGGCTACCGTGCGCATCTGCCGCCCCAGCGCGCCGACAGCGTACTCGTAAAGCGATTCTTCGTCGTAGACCTTGGAGGAGCGCTTGAACGGCATGACAGGATTATAGGCGGCGCGGTGTGATCGGAATTTCAGACCGGGCAGCCCAAGAACAGAAATATTCACCACGGAGGCACGGAGAGCACGGGTCCTTACCAACATTTACCCCGTGCCTCCGTGTCTCTGTGGTGAAGGCGTTTTCGCGGTTAATGTAAGTCGCGCGTTCCCACAGCGGCTTTAAGCTGCTCAAGGGAGGCCATGTAATTTGCCAGTTCCTGCCGGTAAGCCAGTTCGGTGGAGCGATAGCTGCGTTCGGCGTCAAGGAAGTCGAGCAGGGAAGCGGCTCCATTCTGGTAGGAAAACTTCGTAATATCCAGCGATTGTTCCGCCTGTTGCAGGTAGCCGTTGTCGAACAGTTGCACGATGTCGCGGCTATTGAGCAAGGTCTCGTACGAATTCTTCACGTCCGTCATCACCTGCTGCTCGGCCGCCTTAGCCTGAAATTGCGACTGCGTCAGCACATAATAAGTCCGCGCCACTTCGCCCTGGTTGCGGTTAAAGATGGGAAGAGGAATGCTGAAATAAAACGCCCCCAGATTCGACGCGTTGACGTGCCCATAGTCGAAGGTAGCGTTGAGGTCCTGTTTGGCATTGGCCTTGGCGAGATCAATCTGGCTCTGGGCTGAGGTGATGCCGCGCTCCGCCGCCAACAGGTCTGGACGTGACGTTAGTGCGAGGGCCTGCAAATCCTCCAGCGTGAGGGTCACAGGTTCGTAGGCCAATTGCCCCGAGACATCGTACTGGCGTGGAACGGAGTCGAAGCCCAGCAGTTGGCGCAGCGAGTTCAACGCCTGCACCAGGGCGATACGGGCACTGGTTACGTCGGTCTGGAATTGTAACGTCTGTAGCTGAATCTTCAGCAGGTCGGCTTTGCTGATGGCGCCCGCCTGGTTCTGTTCCTGGCTGATGCCGACCGTGTGCTTGTAACTGTCAAGAAGTTGTTCGGCGAAATCCAGGTTCGATTTCGCCAGGAGAGCCGCAATGAACTGCTGTGCCGTATTGGCGACGGTGGTGCGTTCGGCGTCGAGAATCTGCGCCTCGGTGACCGCGGTCACGTCTTTGGCAGCTTGTAGCCGGTGCTGGCGTTTGCGCCCGCGCTCGAACAGGTAACCTACTCCCACATCAAACTGCGCGGTGTTGTCGATGTAGCTGGACGAAAACAGATCAGGCGTAAATATCGGAAGATATTGCGCATCCCAGGTCAGGGTGGGGTTGGGGCGCAAATTGGCGGTGACTTCCTGCTCCTGGTTTTGTGAGATCAGCGTCCGTTGCGACAGCAGCGTGGGATTATTTTTCTTAGCCAGCGCGATGGCGTCGTCCAGCGAAATAATAACGCTGGGAGTTCGCGGCTTGCCCGGCGCGGCGATCTGTTGTGCGGGCTTCGGAGGCGGCGCTTGCGGCAGAGTCGTGTTCTGCGCCGACGCGACCTGGGTGGCAGCAAGTGCCAGTAGCAAGAAATAGCGTGAGCAGAAATGGAAGGTCTTCATTCGCTGATGGCCTCCTCTTCTTCTTCCGGTAGAACATCGCCCGGCCGTGCGACCCAGGCGTAGAACGCGGGCAACAGCACCAGGCTCAAGGCGAGTTCGGTGAGCAGGCCGCCGACGATAACGATGGCGAAAGGCCGCTGCGAATCGGAGCCAATATCGTGCGACATGGCGGCAGGCACCAGGCCCAGCGAGGCGACCAGCATGGTCATCATGATAGGACGCAGGCGCCGGGTTGCGCCCAGCAAACAGGCTTCCTGCACGTTGTGGCCGCGCGCGCGTAGTTGGTTGATGTACTCGATCATGATTACGCCGGTCTGCACCGACACTCCGAAGAGTGCCAGAAATCCTACACCGGTGGAGACGCTGAAGTGCGTGCCGGTCATCCACAACGCCAGTAGGCCGCCCAGCGGAGCCATGCTGAGGTTCAGCAGTACCAGCATCCCCCATTTGAAGGAGCGGAACATGGAATACAGCACCAGCATGATCACCAGGATGGTCAAGGGAATCACGATTGCCAGACGATGATTGGCGCGCTTCTGGCTCTCGTATTCGCCCGCCCAGTCGAGCGTGTAGCCCTGCGGCAGTTTCACCTCGCGGTTGACCTTGGCCATCGCTTCTTCGACGGTGCTGCCCAGATCGCGGCCGCGCACGCTGTACTTCAATGCGATGTAACGCTGATTGCCTTCGCGGTAGATCATGGAAGCGCCGTCATCCACCGTGATGTCGCATAGCTCGCCCAACGACACGCGTTCGCCGGAAGGCGCCAGCAGGCGAATGTTCTTGATGGCGTCGATGCTGCTGCGGAATTGTTCCTGGTAGCGCGGCACCAGGTCGAAGCGCTGCTCGCCGATCAGAATCTGGCTGACAGGATTGCCGCCGATCGCGGTCTGTACTGCATCCTGAATGTCCGAAGCATTGATGCCGTAACGGTCGGCTTTGGCGCGGTCAACCTTCACGTTGACGTTCGGCTGACCTAGCACACGGAACAGGCCGAGATCGGCGACGCCCGGCACCGTCTTCATCACGTTCATGATCTGCTCGCCGGTCTGCTCCAGGTCTTTCAGATCGGAGCCGAAGATTTTGACCGCAAGCTCGCCTTTCACGCCGCTGACGGCTTCTTCCATGTTGTCGGCGATGGGTTGAGAGAAACCCCACTCGACACCGGGAATCTTTTCCACCTGTTTATCCATGGCGTCGATCAGCAACTCTTTGCGCCCACGGAACTGCGCTCGCCATTCCGATCGCGGCTTCAGGTCGACGAAGTATTCGGTATTGAAGAAGCCCGTAGCGTCGGTGCCGTCATCCGACCGTCCTACCTGAGAGACGACCTGCGTTACTTCCGGAAAGCTAGCGAAGATCCGGCGCGCCTCATCCATCACGCGAGTGCCCTCGGTGGGGCCAGTGCTGGGCGCCAGCGTTCCGCGGGCCCAGATGGAGCCTTCGTCGAGATGCGGCAAGAACTCGGAGCCGATCACGCCTCCCATCGCGAGATAAAGCGACACCGCCAATATCACCAGGAACGAGACGAGAGCTACCATCCGGCGAGCCAGCAGCCAGGTCAGTGTCTTCTCGTAAAACTTCGTGATCCAGTTGACCAGCGGATTTTCCCAGGCCTTCACACCGTGACGGAAGATCAGGCTCGACAGCACAGGCGCCAGCAGGATGGAGAACAACAGCGCGCCCAGCAGCGCAAAAGAAACCGTCCAGGCCATGGGACGGAACAGGCGCCCTTCCACGCGTTGCAAGGTGAAGATTGGCAAGTACGAAATGATGATGATCGCGATGGCGTAGAACACCGGGCGCTGCACTTCGTGGGCTGCCGAGCGAATCGTCTCGTCCATCGAACCGTGATTGGTGCGAATCTCCAGCCGCCGCTGAATGTTTTCCACCATCACGGCTGTGCCTTCGACCAGCATGCCGAAATCGAGCGCGCCCAGCGACAAAAGATTCGCGGGAATCTGCCGCAGGTCCAGCAGGATGGAGGCGAAGAAGAGCGAAAAAGGAATAGTGATGGCGACAATCAGGGCCGAGCGAATGTTTCCCAGGAAGAAAAACAGCACCAGAACGACAAGCAGAATTCCTTCTGTCAGGTTGTGCAACACCGTGTGCGTGGTCAGGTGCACCAGGTCGTCGCGATCGATGTGAGGGACGATCTTCACACCCGGCGGCAGGACGTGCGTATTGAGGAAATTCACCTTGATGTCGATATTGTGCAGAACCGCTTCGGCCTCGGCGCCCTTCCGCATCTGCACGATGCCTTCAACCACGTCAGCATTGTCGATGACAGTGCCATCGTCGTGGCGAATCGCCTTACCCAGCTTGCCCAGCCGAATTTTGGGACCCTGGGTCACGACGGCGATGTCGCGGACACGCACCGGTGTGCCGTTCTGCACCTTCAGTACGGTTGCGCCGACATCGTCGGTGGTCTGCATCAAGCCGACGGCGCGAATGTTGTAGGCCTGCTGGCCTTTCTCGATGAAGCTGCCGCCGCCGTTAACGTTGTTCGCCACCAGCGCCGCCTCGACCTGCGCCATCGACAGCCCGTACGACACCAGCTTGTCGGGATCGACCTGCACCTGGTACTCGCGCGTAGCTCCGCCAAAGATCGAGACAGAGGCGACGTTCGGTACGGACATCAGGTGCTTGTAGACGACCCAGTCCTGAAGCGCCTTCAGGTCCATGATGTCGTACTTCGGATTGGTGCTTTGCAGGGTATAGAAGTAAATCTGGCCGGTTGGACTGAAGTCGGGACCAATCTGCGGATTCAGTCCGGGTGGCAAGCTAACTAGCGTCAACTTCTCGAGAACTTGCTGGCGATTTTGCAGGTTGTCCGATTCGTCATCGAAGATTGCGGTGATGAACGACAGGCCGGCCAGTGAAGTTGAGCGCAGATGAGTGAGGTGGCCTAGCCCGTTCATCTGGGTCTCGATGGGGATGGTGACTTGCTGCTCCACTTCTTCGGCGGCGCGGCCCGGCCACTGCGTGATCACCCAGACGTACTTGTCGGCGACATCGGGATAGGCTTCGACCGGCAGGTTGTGAAATGAGATGATGCCCCAAATCAGCAGTGCCACTCCCATGGCCAGCACCAGCATGCGATTCTTCAGCGCGAAATCAACCAGGTAGCGGATCATGTTGCGCTACTCCTCCGCCGCGGTCGAAAACTGAAGGGCATTCGTGACAATCTGGTCGTTCGGCTTCAGCCCGCTGATGACCTGCTGCATTCCATCTTTTTCCTGCGCGCCCAGCTGTACGGCAACGCGACGGAAATGGTTACCTCCGGCCGGCACGAACACCCAGTCCTTATCGTGCAGATGGACGACGGCCGACGCCGGAACCACAATGCGGTCCACCGGCTTGTAGGTGCGGAACATGGCGGTGACGAACATGCCCGCGCGCATGACGCCTTTGGAATTCGGTAACTCGATGCGCACTTTGGCCGCGCGCGTGTTCGGGTCGAGGACTTCGCTGATGTTGACTACTTTGCCGGGAAACGCATCATGCGGATAACCGTCCAGGCTGATATCGGCAACGTCGCCAACATGCACCCGGGACAGCATGTCCTGATAGACATCGCAGATCACCCATACTTCCGATAGATCGGCGATGGTGAATAGAGCCTGCTGGTTATCGAGCGAGCGCACACCGGTGCCGCCGGTAATCTGTTGGTCGACGATGGTGCCTGAGATGGGGGCGCGCAGCGGGAGCAGCGGGGTTGGATTGTTGACGTCTCCGCCAAGCACCTTGATGCGAGCCGCGGCGCTGTCGATGTCGACCTTGGCCTTGGTGTCGGCATCCTGAGCAGCTTCTAACTCCGCTAACGCGATGGCGCCCTTGTCGTAGAGCAGTTGGGCGCGGGTCAGTTGCTTTTGCGCGAGGGTCTGGTCGGCTTTGAACTTTTCATAATCGGAAAATGCAGCCGTCAGGTCGGGACTATCGATCAGCAGCAGCACCTGCCCTTTTTTGACGGAGTCGCCAAGCTTCGCTTTGACGGCCACTACGCGCCCGCTGCCCAGGGATACCACGGGCACGGAACGGTTCACGTCCGGGGTCACCACGCCGTTCACGTGAAGTTCATCGTTGACCTTGCGCACCTGGGCGGTGGTGAGACCAAACTGACTCGGATCCGGCATGGTGAACAGGTCGGGATCATTGTTCGTCTCCACGATCTTGGTCGCCGCAGGCTCGGCCTTGTCACGCGAACATGCAGCGGAAAACGATAGCAGGAGCAGGGCTGCGGAGGCGCAACTCGTGAACGCAAACCGCACTCGCAGGCGGTACGTGCGTTCGTACTTGGAGTGATCTTTCGTCATTCAAAGCTCTCTTCTAACAGGGGCCCGAAGCTGATCTAACAGAACTCCGCTGCAAAACGGTACCGGAGCCGACATCAACCAGCGTGGGAAAACTGACTTGTGAAACCTGTAAAGCGCCGGCTCATACGGCGCCGCGAGAAGCAAAAATTCAGAAGAGAGGTGGAGCGCGGCCTGAGCGCAAGATCCGATGACCATCCAGCGCAAGAGCGTTTGATTCAGCATTTATGTTCGGGACCGCAACCGTGATCGCCAGCAGGCTCAACAGCGCCAGAAGCATGGGCGCCATCGGCATGGGAGGTCGGCCGGGCGGTACCTGGACCGGGGCTGCGAAGTGCTGAATGCGACGACTGGCATCTTCCAGTAAGGCTTGCGTGGGATGAAGATCGTCACTGGCGGAGACGACCGGGAAGAGTAGCAAAAGAATGCAGGCGAGTGCCAGGAGGCAGCGCGCACTTGAGCCATCGGGCTGGAACCGCCGCTGACGCTTTATGCAGAGCGAGAAGGTGCCTGCGGCCAGAGTGATCCAGACCAGATTAAGCAGCAATTCCATAGGAGCGGTAAGCAGTAGTTTAGCATCCGTCGGCTGATACGCTGCGAGGAGAAGCCGGGCGTTGGCGGACGATTCACCGAATGTTCAAAATCAGTTTGGGGATCGAGGCAACCCACTCGGGGCTGTCATCCCGAGGGAGGACACGCCGAATAGAGCGCGCCCGAGTCGAGGGATTTGCGGTTTCGCGGCGTGACTTTTTAGCTCACTCCATCAAAAGCAGATCCCTCGTCGGCCTGAAGGCCTCCTCGGGATGACAATTCGTGGGGACGGTGGCTGGGCCAAAGAAATAGTCTTACCAGTAAGATCGCACAAAAATCTTACCAGTAAGACTATTTTCTCCGGTGGGCGAGGACTGCCTTAAGATCAATCGTCGCCTTAGGCTTCTAAATCGCCGCACAGACGGCTTTCACTTCCGTGTACAGTTCCAAGACCTCGTGTCCCATCTCGCGGCCCCAGCCGGATTGCTTATACCCGCCGAAAGGCAGCGCCGCGTCGAAAACGTTGTAGCAGTTGATCCACACCGTACCTGCACGCAGCTTGGCGGCGATGCGATGCGCCTTGCCGATATCGCGCGTCCAGACCGCCGCGGCCAGACCGTACTCGCTCTGATTGGCCTCAGCCACCAGCTTGTCTGCGTCCTTGAAGGGCATGGCGCAAACCACCGGCCCGAAGATTTCTTCGCGAACCACCTTCATGTCCGGATTGGTATTGACCATCACCGTGGGCTCGACGAAATAGCCCAGGCCTTCACAGCGCTTGCCGCCCACCATAGCCTGGGCGCCTTCGCTGAGCCCGGCATCCAGGTAGCCGCAAACGCGGTTTAGCTGCTCCTCGGAAACCAGCGGCCCCATGTTGGTATCGGGATCGAAGCCGTGGCCGACTTTGATCTTCTTGGCATGATCCGCGACGCCGCCAACCACTTCGTCGAAAATCGCCTGGTCGACGTAGAGGCGCGAGCCGGCACAGCAACACTGTCCGTGGTTGAAGAAGATGGCGTTGGCAGCGCCGGGAATGCTGGCCTTCATGTCGGCATCGTCGAACACGATGTTGGGCGACTTGCCGCCCAGTTCGAGCGAAACCTTCTTCAGATTTCCGGCAGCCGCTTGCAGAATGAGCTTGCCCACTTCAGTCGATCCGGTAAACGCCACTTTGTCCACATCGGGATGCGCCGCCAGGGCAGCGCCGGCAGTTTCTCCGTAGCCGGGAACCACGTTGACCACGCCGTCCGGGAACCCAGCTTCGGCGACCAGTTCGGCGAGCAGCAGAGCGCTCAAGGGAGTTTGTTCCGCAGGCTTCAACACCACCGTGCATCCGGTAGCCAGCGCCGGGCCCAGCTTCCACGAAGCCATCAGCAGAGGGAAATTCCACGGGATGATCTGTCCGACCACGCCGACGGGCTCGCGCCGGGTGTAAGCGAAATACTTCACGTGCTTCGACGACGCCGAGATCGGAATCGTGTTGCCTTCAATCTTGGTTGTCCATCCCGCCATGTAGCGGAAGAGATCGATGGCGAGCGGAACGTCCGCAACCCGCGCCACGGAGAGAGGCTTGCCATTGTCCAGGCTCTCAAGCTGGGCGAACTCTTCCAGATGCTCTTCAATCAGGTCGGCCAGCTTCCAAATCTTGCGGCCGCGTTCGGAGGCGCTCATCTCGGACCAGGCATCGCTCTCGAACGCTTTACGCGCGGCTTTCACGGCGCGATCGATGTCTTCGCGATCTCCCTCAGCGACCTGCGCCATCACTTCGCCGGTGGCGGGATTGTAGGTGGGAAAAGTCTTGCCGGACGCCGCCTCCACCCATTTGCCATTGATGAACATCTTGCGCGGCTGGTCGATGAATGCCTGCACATTTTTATGAAGTTGCGGAGCGCTGACTGCTGTAGACATAAGAACCTCCTGGAGGCAAGGTGCTTGCGGTGTCACCTTGCTTTGTGATGCTGGGGCGGAATGCCGTTCGGGTAATGAATGAGCGGGAACTCGCGTCCCGCGAACTACGCCACATCCTCGCGGGAGAGTGTATCAGAGGAGCAAGGCGGCCAGAGCGGGATTTAGGGGCAGGTTATCGCGGCGCAGTCGGAGAAGGCCGGGGGACAGGGGCGCCTGCAATTAGGAACACGGGCACTCCGCAAGAAATCTGAAGTGCTCGCCCGTGTACTCTGTGCCTCTGTGATGAACGCGACTACGCGCCGCCCGTCTGTGAGAGTGCCTGTTCGAGCGTTGGCGACAAGGTAAACAGTTGATCCACTTTTGTAACCTTCAGCGAGGTAAGCAGGCGATCATTCGCTCCGGCCAGAATCAGTTTGCGTCCGGAGTTTTCGCGTGACACGTGCGCTCCTACCAGGCAGCCGATGCCGGCCGAATCGATGTAGGGCATGTCCGAAACGTCGATGATCAGCAGATCGGAATTGTCGGAGCGTACTTTCGTTTGCAGCGGGAAAAAATTGCCCAGCAACAGTGGCCCGTGAATGCGCAACACGGTGGCCCCGGATGCGTTATGAACTTCCTCAATCTCTAATGGCTTATCTTGCATACGCATGATTCTAAACGGTGAAGTCAGCAGCCAATGTTAATTTCCGGTTACTGGCATTGCTGGAGGTTAAGCATAGCGCGTTCAGGGCGCCAGCACCATTCACATTTCTTAGCAAAATTCGATCCGGCAGTCGAGGGGGAGCCTCGCATCACAACCACCTAAGAGAGTTCCAAATTATGCCTTGCTGCTGCGAATGAAGACCTCTGAACTTGCAAAGAATCCAAGTGCACCGCCGGATTCGGCCATCAGCCGCACCGGCCTGAATGCCGCTAACTTCCTGCAGGCCGAGGCGGTCGGCGTCGTGCTGCCGGTGCTCAACGGTCTGCTGCGCGCGTCGGGCTGGCAGTATTCGTCGATAGGAATTGCCACCGCATCAGCCGGGCTGGGTACGCTGCTGTTTCAGACTCCCGCAGGTCTGCTGACCGATCGCATCAATTCCCGCCGCGCGCTGTTCGCCATCACCTGCGTAATTGTGGGAGTTTGTTTCGTTTTCTTGCCGGCGGTGGTGCACAGCTTTCCGACAATCCTTGCATTGCTGTTTGCGGCGGGCGCCGCGCAGAGCTTCTTTGCTCCTTTGCTCGCGGCCCTGGCGCTGTCGCTGGTGGGACATGCGCGGTTGAACACGACCATCGGCACCAACCAAAGCTGGAATCATGCCGGAAACATCGTCGCCGCGTTGGTTGGAATTGCCGTGGTCGCTCGCTTTGGATTGAGCGGAATCTTTTATGCTGTCGGCATTACCTCCGCCCTGGCCGCAGCTTCGGTTCTGCTGATCCGGCCGGCGGAGTTAAACCCTTATCTGGCGACAGGGCGCACGGACAACCAGAAAGACGGCGTGTCCGCGATGTCGCTGCTGCGCCAGCGTTCCATCGCGGTGCTCTTCGTAGCCGTCGCACTCTTTCATTTCGCCAACGCGCCTATTCTTCCGGCTGTGGCGCTGTACGTGAAGCAACTCGGCGGATCAGACAAGCTGATGACGGCAACGGTGCTGACGGCACAGTCGGTGATGGTTCCAGTGTCGCTGCTGGCAGGACGGCTGGCGGATGGGTGGGGCCGCAAACCGATAATGGCCATCGCATTTTGGGCGCTGCCGCTGAGAATCCTGAGCTATACCCTGGTTCATAGTCCGGTGGCGTTGGTCGCCCTGCAAACGCTCGACGGCATTGGCGCGGGAATCTATGGCGTGGTGATCGTTTCCATGTCGGCTGACCTCACCCGCGGCAAAGGCGGCTTCAATACGCTCATGGGTCTGTTCGCCACGGCCTTGGCGGTGGGCGGAGTGGTGGGCCCGCTGGTGACCGGTGTCCTGATTCAGCGCCTCGGTTTCGTCACGATGTTTATTGCGTTTGCAGCTCTGGCAGGTGCGGGAGCATTGTGGTTTCAGGTCATGGTGCCGGAGATCGCACCGGCAAAGCTCGAAGCCACCAAGCCAATGGCAGCTTGAATTTCTTGCGCCGGCAAGCTGAGGTTGGTTGCGGAGTACTCTGGACGAACCGTGCAGAAGCGAGCGCCGTGGTGTCCGCATCTGAATAGATTCACTCGCGTTGCAATAACAATTCATTTAGGAGTCATTTGATGTCCGAGATCCAATCGCAATATGTCGAACTAAAGGTTGCCGATGGCACCACAATGCGGGCCTGGTTCGCGTCTCCCCCAAAGACAAACATCAAAGCCGGGCTGATGCTTTTCCAGGAAGCCTTCGGAGTGAACCCCCACATTCGATCGCTAACCGACCGATTCGCCAGGCGGGTTACGCCGCAATCGCTCCTGAGTTGTATCACCGAACTTCGCCCGGATTCGAAGGGAAGTACGAAGATAGGGCCCTCGATAGCGTTGGCGAAACAGTTAACGCCGAATTTAGAGAACGATGTTCGCGCCACCCATGCTTTCTGGCAGCAGGTAGGAGACAAAATCGCCTGCACTGGTTATTGCATGGGAGGACGGGTATCGTATCTGGCCAAGGACCGTGCCGGTGCAGGCAGCGGTTTCTTACTATGGAGGCGGACTCGCCGATGTTATCGACCGTGCATCGGAGTGCTCCGCGCCCATGCTCTTCTTCTGGGGCGGACGGGACAAGCACATTACCGGCGAGCATCGCCTGAAGGTTGCCGAAGGAATGCACGCTTCGCAGCATCCGTCGGTGCAGGTCACGTTCTCCGATGCCGACCACGGATACTTTTGCGATCAGCGCTCCAGCTATAATCCCGCGGCCGCGAAGTTGCGTGGGACTTGACGCTGTCGTTCTTCGATCAGTACCTCGGAAAGTAGGGCTTCTCGCAGTCGCATGGCCAAGCGCCCGCCACCCACCAGCGAGTCACAACGCTGCCCGTTCGGATTGGAAGTTCGCAATCCGCGCCCTGCGGCATCGCAACTACCTGCTGTTTTTTTCCGGGCAGACGGTCTCGCTTATCGGTACCTGGATGACGCGCATCGCTACCAGTTGGCTGGTGTATCGGCTGACGGGTTCGGCATTTCTGCTTGGCCTGGTGGGATTCTCCGGCCAGATTCCGTTTCTGCTGCTCGGTCCGTTTGCCGGAGTCTGGGTGGATCGCTGGAACCGGCATCGCGTGCTGGTGGTGACGCAGATCCTGTCGATGGTGCAGTCGTTTGCCTGGCCGCATTAGCGTTGAGCCACCGCATCACCGTCGCGGACATCATCCTGCTCAGCCTGTTCCAGGGCCTGATCAACGCCTTCGATATGCCGGCGCGGCAGGCGTTCGTAATCCAGATGGTGGAGAACCGCGAAGACCTGCCGAACGCGATCGCGCTGAACTCGTCGATGGTGAATGCGTCGCGGCTGATCGGTCCGTCGATCGCTGGCGGCATCATCGCGCTTTCGAGCGAAGGCTATTGCTTCCTGATCGACGGTTTCAGCTACATCGCGGTGATCGTGTCACTGCTGGCGATGAAGGACATCGTCGAACAGCCGATGAAGGCCAGGCGGCGCGTATTGCAGGAGCTAGCGGAAGGCTGGCGCTACGTCTCGGGATTCGTGCCGATCCGCTCGATCCTTCTGTTGCTGGCCCTGGTCTCGCTGGTGGGAATGCCTTACACCGTGCTGATGCCGTTGTTCGCTGCGAATGTGTTGCACGGCGGCCCGCATACGTTGGGATTCCTGATGGGTGCGGCAGGTGTGGGTGCTCTGATCAGCGCGACCTGGCTGGCCACGCGAGGTCGGTACTGGGACTCGGGCGCGTGATTCCCAGCCATGGCGGCGCTGTTTGGCGGAGCGCTAATCGCGTTTTCATTTTCGCGTTGGCTGTGGCTCTCGCTGCTGCTGATGGTGGCCACCGGCTTCGGCATGATGCAAGAGATGGCTGCCAGTAACACCGTGTTACAGACGATCGTCGAGGAAGACAAGCGCGGTCGCGTGATGAGCTTTTACTCGATCGCATTGCAGGGCATGGCTCCCTTCGGCAGCCTGTTCGCAGGAATTATTGCTGCCAGGATTGGAGCGCCGTTCACGCTCGCAATCGGAGGCGCATGCTGTATCGGCGGCGCGCTGTGGTTCGTCAACAAGCTGCCGCAGATTCGCGCCCACATCCGTCCGATTTATTCGCGGTTGGGGATTTTGCCGGTGATAGCAGAAGGAATCCAGGTAGCCTCGCTGCAAGTGGAGCAGGAGGATTGACGTAAGAAAAAAAAAAAAAAAAAAAAAAAAAAAAAAAAAAAAAAAAAAGGAGTAAGCGTTACATCACTGGCGGGACGGTGATCCCCATGACGCGAGCACGCGCACCAGTTCGCGCCGCACCACCGCCGCGGTCGCCAGCAGAAATTTCTTTCGCTCCTCATCAGCTTCGGTGAGGATGTGATGGCGGTGATAGAAGTTGTTGAACTGCTGCGCCAGCTGAAATGCATGCTTGGCGGCGAAGGCCGGCTCGGTGGTGCCGATACATTGCTCGACAACGAACGAAGTCTTGCCCGCCAGCAGCCACAGCTCCCAGATTTCCGTGCCGCTAGCCTCGGCGAAATGGCGAGCGTAATCGACATCGGCGGCCAGGGCCTGCTCGGGATCGATGCCGGCCTTGCGGAAAATGTTAGTCGCGCGGACGACCGCGTATTGAGCGTAAGGGCCGGTCTCGCCTTCAAAGGCCAGCGCCTCTTTGAAGTCGAAGGCAATCACCGACTGCTTGGTGAACTTCAACATGAAATAGCGCAGCGCGCCGATCGCGATCTGGGTGCTGATGCGCAGGCGCTCCGGCTCGTCGAGTTCGGGATGGCGGCTGTCGACTTCTTTCTTGGCGGCGGTGATCAACGCGTCGAGCAGGTCGTCGGCCTTGACGCCGAAACCCTTGCGGCCAGATACCTCAATGTAGGACTTGGCGCGGTCTTCTTCTTTCACCTCGTAGCCCAGCTCCAGCGCGCAGCGCGGCGTGAGCGCCACCATCTCATAGGAGAAATGTGTGTAGTGCTCGGCTTGTTCGGTGTATCCCAGCAGGCGAATGGCTTCGATAACGGTGTTCTGCGGATCGGACTGCCGCGAATCGATGACGTTATAAATCGCGGCCACATTGCCAAAGTGCGGATGATCAGGCTCGCCCTGTTCGGCCGAAATCCAAACCTCGTGCTGATTGGGATACCGATAAAAGCGGCGATAGCCAAAGTCGCGGCCCAGCAGTCCGAACTTCCACAGGTGATAGGCGATGTCTTTGCCAACATAGCCGACGGTGCCGTTGGAACGCACAATGACTTTGGCATCTTCGTCGGGGCCGGTAGTTGCTGGTTCTGCATTGACTGTCAGCGAGAGCGGAGCCGAGGATTTGTTTCTGGGTGCCCCGTCCAATTCTAGCGGGCGGGGTTTTTGCTGGAGTGGCGGGTTTCGGTCTCGTCATCACCCAACAGCCCTTGTTCTTACCCTCGGTCTCGAAGTAGAGCACGCCCTTCTGTTTCAGCAGCTCGAAGGCCGAATCCCAGAAGTGCAGGTGGAGGATCTCGCTCTCGCGCGGCAGGAAGTCGTATTCGATGTCGAGGCGGTCCATGGTCTCGAGATGCCGCCGCAACACTGCAGTGGAAATGAGTTCGGCGATCTCGGCTTTCTCGTTGCCGCCCTGCTCGATGGCGTGCAGCGCATCCAGGCGCGCCTTCAGATGCTCCTTGTCTTGCTCGTACCATTGCGAAACACGGGCGTAGAGGTCCCAACAGTAATAATCGAAGCGCGGAGTCGAGGCGATCAGGTCGACAATGTCTTGCTTCGACTTGTTCTCGATCTGGGTGAAACCCACGACCACGTCAGCAACCTGTACGCCGGTGTTGTCGATGTAGTTCTGGATGTCGACGGTGTGGCCGGCGGAGCGTAGCAGGCGTACGAAGGTATCGCCCAGAATGGCGTTACGCAGGTGGCCGATGTGCGCGGCCTTGTTGGGATTGATGCTGGTGTGCTCAACCAGAATTTTGCCGCTGACGTTGGCCGCGCCCTCGCCAGCGTGGCCGGAGCCCCGATGACCTGGCCAGCCGCAAGTGCTTGTGCCGCAACACTACGCTTTAGTCGCGCGTTGATGTATCCCGCGCCGGCGACCTCGAGTTTTTCGAATCCGTCGGGGACAGGGAACTCGGCAACAATCTCCTCGGCGATCTTGCGGGGCGCCTTGCGCAGACGCTTGGCCAACTCGAATGAAAGAGGCAGCGCGAACTCTCCCATCTCGACGTTGGGTGGCTGGTCGATAACGATGCCGGCCAGATCGACGTTGTACTTCTCGCGCAGGAAGGCGCGTACATGTTTGGCCAGCTTTTTTTGTTGCTCAAGGTACATGAGGCTGCTCTTTCGCTCTTCGCTGTGAGCTGATTACGGGTCCTGTTTTGAAGGGGATGGCTTCCCGTGCGCTGAAGCACTGCCACATTACCATGCGGCTTTAGCCGCTGCGGCGCCTCGCTAGCAGCGAGTTAGACCTTCATCAGCGTTTTAGCTTTTAGCATCTTCGGATTTTTCTTCTCCGTGTGCTCCGTGGTGAAGAAGAAATGAAAGAGAAGAAAGCACATAGCAGAATAGCAAAACGTTCAAGCAACGCAGGTTTGACGCTGATTTCAGCGTTACCTATGATGAAATCCGCCGGGCCGACTCCCATGCGCATTGCCTATCTCGACTGCTTTTCTGGAATTAGCGGCGACATGTTCCTAGGTGCGCTGCTCGATGCCGGAGTGCAGTTCGAGCTCTGCGAGAAGACCGTGGCTGACCTGAACATCGGAGCCACGCTGGAGATGTCGCGCGTAGATCGGGGCGGTGTTTCCGCGGTGAAGTTGGATGTGATCGTCGACGGCGAGAAGGACCTGCCGCGGGAAGAGTTTTGGGCGGCGAAGCATGCCGCAGCAAGTGTCACGGCTTAGGGGCATGAGCATCAGCATTCGCATGGAACACATCATCGCACGCTAGGACACCAGCATGAACACTGCATCATCACGAACCTCAGCGAAATCCTGACGATCATCGCTGCGGCGTCGATCAGCGAGGGTGCGAAGCACGGCCAGCGAAATTTTCAGGCGCTGGGCGCGGCCGAAGCCAAGGTCCACAACGTCGGCATCGAGGAGATCCACTTCCATGAAGTGGGCGCGGCCGATGCCATCGTCGATATCGTTTGCGCGGCCGTTGGCGCGGAGGCCCTGGGGGTCGAGCAGTTCGTATGCTCGCCACTCAACGTGGGCGGCGGAACGGTGGCTTGTGCCCATGGCGTGATGCCGGTTCCCGCGCCGGCAACGTTGGAACTGCTGCAGGGCGTGCCGATTTATTCCGGCGAGATACAGAAAGAACTGGTCACGCCGACCGGGGCGGCGATCGTGAAGGTGATAGTCTCAAGATTCGGGCCGCGCCCGGGGATGATGGCGGAGAGGATTGGCTACGGTGCCGGTACGCGTAACTTTCCTGGACACGCCAACGTGGTGCGCATCAGTATCGGCGAGGCCCAAGAACGGCGGACACGTGCCGAGATTGGCGGCCACGTGACCGCAAGAAGAGATTGCGATCCTGGAAGCGAACCTGGACGATCTGAATCCGCAGCTCATCGGCTACATCGTGGAACAAGCGCTGAGCGAAGGCGCGCTGGATGTTTTCACCACGCCGGTGCAGATGAAGAAGAACCGTCCCGGAACGCTGCTGACGGTGCTGGCGCGCACCGAGGACGAAGAGCGGCTGCGCGCGCTGCTGTTTCGCGAGAGCCGCACGCTGGGCGTGCGGACGCGTCATGAAAAGCGGTATGCGCTGGCCGCGGCAGTCACGAAGCGTCGCGACGCCATGGGGCGAGGTGCGCATGAAGGTTGCCAGCATGAATGGCACGGTCTCGCAGTACGCGCCCGAGTATGAAGATTGCCGGCGCATCGCCGCCGAGCATCACGTGCCGCTGAAGACGGTGATGCAGGAAGCCATCCGCTTGTACCTGGACCGACAGCATGGATAAGCCCGAGAAGTTTTACATCACCACCCCGATTTATTACGTCAACGCGCGGCCGCACATCGGGCACACGTACACCACGGTGGTGTGCGACGCCATTGCCCGCCGTCAGCGCATGATGGGCGTGGACACGTGGTTCCTCACCGGCACCGACGAGCACGGGCAGAAGATCGAGCGCTCGGCGGCCGCCGCCGGCTGCTCGCCCAAGGAGTTTGCCGACAAGGTTTCCGGCGAGTTCCGCGGTCTGTGGGACCGGATGAAGATCACCTACGACGATTTCATTCGCACCACCGAGCCGCGGCACAAGCGCGGCGTGCAGGCCATGTTCACCCGGCTGCAGGAGCGCGGCTACATCTACAAGGGCTCGTACAGCGGCCAGTATTGCGTCTTCGACGAACTCTATGTCGACGCGGTGGGCCCGGGCGCGCCTTGCCCGGAGTGCGGACGTCCAACCGAAACCGTTCAGGAGGAGAACTATTTCTTCAAGCTGTCGGCGATGGGCGAGCGGCTGCTGAAGTACTACGCCGAGCATCCCGACTTCATTCGTCCGGAGACGCGGCGCAATGAGGTGATCGCCTTCGTGCGCAGCGGGCTGCGCGATCTCTCGGTCAGCCGCACCTCGTTCAAGTGGGGCATTCCGGTGCCGGGCGATCCCAAGCACGTGATCTACGTGTGGCTGGATGCGCTGGCCAATTACCTGACGGCCATCGGCTTCGGCTCCGACGATCCCAGGATCAAGAGAAGCTGGAGCGTTACTGGCCGGCCGATGTGCACATGATCGGCAAGGAGATTGTGCGCTTCCACTGCGTCTATTGGCCCGCGTTTTTGCTGGCGGCCGACTTGCCGTTGCCAAAGTCGATCATGGCTCACGGCTGGCTGCTGTTTGAAGAGAGCAAGATGTCGAAGTCGCGCGGCAACATCGTGCGCAGCGAGACCATTCTCGACACCCTGGGGCAGGACGCGCTGCGCTACTTCCTGCTGCGCGAAATCGTCTTCGGACAGGATGGATCGTTCAGCTTCGACGCCCTGGTGCAGCGCTTCAACGCCGACCTGGCCAACGGCCTGGGCAATCTGTCCAGCCGCACGCTCAGCATGATCACGCGCTACTTCGGCGGGCGAGGTGCCGTATCCGTGCGCCCAGCGAGCGCACTCCGGCGGACGAAGCCATCGCGAAACTGGCGCAGCAGACCATCGCCGACTTCAACCGCAGTTCGAGCAGTACCAGTTTTCGCGCGCGCTGGAGACGGCGTGGGGGCTGGTCGCGGCCGTCAACAAATACATTGTGGAGAACGAGCCCTGGGCCGTGGCCGAACGAGACGACAAGGATTCGCGCGCGCGCCTGGCGACCATTCTCTACACCTCGGCCGAGGCCCTGCGCATCGTCACCGCGCTGGTGCACCCAGTCATTCCCGAGGCCACGGCGCGTATCTGGACGCAGCTGGGCCTGGGCGAATACGCCAGCTCGATCTGCGGCAACTGGCCTGGGGACAATGAACGTTGGCGCCAAGCTGGGCAAGGTGGAGCCGGTGTTTCCGCGCGCCGACAAGAGCATGATCGAAAGGATGCAACAGATGGAACAGCAACGCTCCGCCGAGAGCGAGACCAAGGCTGCCGCAACGGAGACGGAACAGTAATCGGCACGGCGCCGGCCAGCGCAGCCGGCGGCCGCGAGAAGGCGGAAGGCGGAACGGCGTTGCCGGGCGCGCCGGGCGCGGTTGCAGGAAGCCCCGCGCCGACCGCGGGTGCCCCATCCTCGTCGCCTTCTGTTGGCGACAGGGTGGGCGGAAGCGACAACAAGATCACCATCGACGACTTCCTCAAAGTCGAGCTGCGCGTCGGCGAGGTGAAGGTCGCCGAGAAGGTGAAGGGCGCCGACAAGCTGCTGCGGCTGGAAGTCGACATAGGCACCGAAGTCCGGCAGGTGGTCGCCGGCATCGCCAAGGCCTACGACCCGGAGAAGCTGGTCGGACGCAAAGTGGTGATCGTCGCCAACCTGGCGCCGCGCAAGCTGCGCGGGCTGGAGTCGAAAGGCATGATCGTCGCCGCGTCGCTGGGGACGAAGGCCAGCCCGTGCTGGCGGGATTTCTGGAAGACGTGCCGGTAGGGGCGAAGCTGAAGTAGTTGTGGGTTGGCAGTGTTCGGTTGTCACAGGTCAGTTGTCACGGTGATATAACACTGGACTCGGGGGTGCCCCGTTCTACGCCTTCTTTTGGCGTAGGGCGGGTTTTCGTAATCTTCTCTTTGAGGCGGCTTGCTCCCCGTTAGAAGGTTCGGTATGTCCGGGCCCCTAGCACAAAGCCGGGGCTAGAACGGGGCCCTTGCGATAACTCCACGTCGGCGACGGACGACTGTGTAAGCTTTGTGTCAGGGCACGACTGAAGCCATGTCGTCATACAAGCGTCAGGGGTACTTCACTAGGGTATGCCTCTTTAATGCACTGCCGATGCGCAACGAGCCGCACAGATAAACGGTGAAGTCAGTTCATACACTACGCCGCCGCCGTTTAACCCCCCAGCATCCGTTTCACCATAGAGGTCTCCGGCCCGATCCATAATCAACCCGCCAGCGGGAAGCGTTCCGCCATTGTTTGGATCGAAGTTGTAGAGCACGGTCTCTGTCCACCCACCCTGCCCGGGTGACAACTTGAACGCGGTTCCGTAATTATCATTACCTCCAACAGAAGTCGTGCCGTATAGATTTCCGGCGGCGTCCAAAATCAAGCTGGATAAAGGATAGCCAGCATCAGGCTGTCCGTTGAAGCTGTACAGCGTCGTTTCAGTCCACCCGCCGCCCGCGACCGGCGACACCTCAAATACCGTCCCGCAACCGAAGGGCGCGCATACAAGGCCTCCCAGGTTCCCTCCCTGATAAGCCGTGCCATAGAGGTTACCGGCACCATCCATGACCAGACCATTCGAAGGCCCATATCCGTCGTTGGCATCGAAGCTGTGTAATACGGTTTCCGTCCAGCCGCCGGCGCCAGGGGACACTTCGAACACCGTTCCGTCTCCGTTCTGGCCGCCGTTGAAGGTTGCGCCATAGAGATTACCGGCCGCATCCATGACCAAGCTACCAGCAGGCGCAATTCCGTCATCGCCGTTGCCGAAGTTGTGTAGTACCGTCTCCGTCCAACCGCCACCGGAGCTGGATGACAACTCGAAGACTGTACCGCGGTCATAAGCTCCGCGGCTGGTCGTCGTGCCGTAAAGGTTACCGGTGCTGTCCATGATCACGCCCCCAATGGGCGAATCTCCGTCCGGACCGGTACCAAAGCTGTACAACACTGTTTCCGTCCAGCTGCCGTCCGGGTTGGGCATGAGTTCGAAGACCGTTCCGAGGCTATGGGCGCCACCCGCGTAAGTCGTGCCATAGAGGTTGCCGGCAGCATCCATGATCACGCCGGAAAAGGGCTCAATTCCGTCAGGACCGTTGAAGTTGTGCAACACCGTTTCCGTCCACGCTCCGTGCGGGCCGGGCGACACCTCGAAAATGAATCCGCAGCCGGCTAGATAGCAGTTAGTGCCGCTGCCGCCACCGCTGGTGGCGCCGTAGAGGTTACGGGCACCGTCCATGATGAGAGTGCCAGAGAAACTGTTGCCGTAAAGTCCAGAGTCCAAGTTGTACAAGACGGTTTCGTGGTCGGACGCCCAGGCGCTGGTCAGCAAAACGGCGACAGCAGGAATTAGCGAGATGGCGCGTAACCAGACAGAGAAATTCTTGACGTGCATAGGTCCTCCCGGTAGCAGATTACGGACAGACCCAACTGCGGGAGGTATTCTAACCCAGTTAGTAATTGGACCTACGAATTTTGGGTCAGCCCTCGGCCGAGGCACCGAAGGCAGATGCTCACGATGAGATCGGGCGCTCGCTCAAGATGATACTAAAACAAAACTGACAGCCGAAGTTTACTGCCTGAACATGTTTCTTGCGATGAAGAAAACGTTGGCCGGGCGCTCTGCCAGCCGGCGCATGAAGTACGGATACCACTCCGATCCGAACGGAATGTAAACGCGCAAGCCGTAGCCTTCACGAACCAGTTGATGCTGTAAATCGCGGCGCACTCCGTGCAGCATCTGGAACTCGTATGCTGACGTCGGAATATTTTCCGCGCGGGCAAAATCCTTCAGTTCGGCGATGATCTTTTCGTCGTGGGTGGCAATACCGTGGTAGACGCCGCTCTTCATCAGGGTGCTCGCCAGCTTCAGGTAGTTGGCATCAACATCGGCCTTCTTGGGGAAAGCGATGTCGGCCGGCTCCTTGTAAGCGCCTTTGCATAGGCGGATGCGGATGCGCTCCGACAGCAGGTCGTTGACGTCCTTCTCGCTGCGGTAAAGATATGACTGGATAACCGTACCCACTTTGCCGGCGTGGCCTGGTTCGCGATGCAGCCCGCGCACGAAGTCGATGGTGCGTTGCGTGTAGGGGGACCCTTCCATATCGACGCGAACGAAATTGTTAATGCGCACCGCTTGATCGACCAGTTCGGTGACCAGCCGAAACGCCAGGTCCTCGCTGACATCGAAGCCCATATGCGTGAGCTTGAGGCTGATATTGGCGTTGAGCTTGCGCTGATGAATCTCGTCCAGCATGCGGTGATACAGCTCGGCGCTGTGCTTGGCCTCGTCGGCATTGGTAACGTTCTCGCCCAGGTTGTCGATGCTGACGCCGGCACCCCATTCGTTCACGGTTTCGGTGGCTCGGATAACGTCATGCAGGTGTGTGCCCGCAACGAAGCGTTGCGAAAAACGCAGGCCCAGGGGAGATTTCTCGGCAAAGCTGCGCAAGCCTTTGCTTTCGGAAAGAGCGATGAAGGCCGACCTTAACATGAGGCCTCCTTAAATTCACAAACATGAAGCATGCTGTGCTGATCTGTGCTGACATTTGGAATAGTAGATAAGGCTGGTAGCTGGCCTGTAGGCCGGCTTTCTAGCAGGCTAATTCTCTTAACCGGCTGGTGCCGGCAGGACAGAAGCGCGGAGCCGGTGCTCCGCAACACGGGATGGCTCATAGTTGGCTCGGGCCGACTCTGTGGCCGGCTTGGCTTACATACTTGTGTATCACAATTGCCGGGGAGCGGGGCTAGGAAGCGCATCACATGCGAAGGTGCGGAGTTGGATAGTCGCCGCACACCCGCTGGCATTTGCTGGCCGTTAGAAAGGTTTCGGAGTTCTCGCCACAAGCTTCCTACGTTTCGTCATCGCGGTCGCATCTGCAATTGTGATTTACAAAAAATATGAGATGATGGCGGGCGGTTGGCGCCTTAAAAGCCGTCAATCTTAAGCAATTCCACTTCTACGGAAGGTGCACTATGCAATCGAAGAAGACGCTTCTTTGCAGCTTTCTGCGCAGCGTTTGTGCTCCAGTCGTGTGTGCGGTTTTACTTTTCTCCGCAGCCCACGCCCAATCCTTTTCTGTTCTGCACAACTTCACGAATGCAGGCGACGGCGCCTATCCTTCCGGCAGCCTGATTCTCGATGCCTCCGGCAACCTGTATGGCACGGCCTATGACGGAGGCAACACCGGCTGCAATAACCTTCCGGCTCCCGGCTGTGGGACCGCCTTCAAAATGCACAAACAAGGCTCGAGTTGGACCCTGGGAATCCTGGGTGCGTTCACTTCAAGCCAGCCGCAAAATCCTGCTGGGCGGCTGTTGCGAGATTCCAGCGGCATCCTCTACGGAGCAAGCGGAGGGCCCCGGGCGGGGACGGTTTATCAGTTGCGGCCGTCGTCAAACCCACCGGTATCCGTGATCTCTCCCTGGAATGTGACCCAGCTCTACGCGTTTGCTGGAGGTGACAACGACGGTGCGTTTCCTGGCGGCGGCCTGACCTCCGACGTAGCCGGCAATTTCTACGGCACGACCTTGCAAGGAGGTACCGGAGGTGGAGGCACGGTTTACAAGCTAACCCCTTCGAGTGGCGGATGGACATACAGCGTCCTGCATAACTTCGTTTTCGCCGGCTCTAACGGAAGCAATCCCGTGTACGGGGTGGTGCTGGACACCGCCGGCAATATCTAGGGAGCGGCTTACAACGGCGGCGGCCAGAACAATTGCGGCGTCATATACAAACTCACGCCTGCGGGCGCTGAAACGGTTCTGTATACCTTCACCAACGGCGATGACGGATGCGAACCCTTTGCTCGCGTGGTCTTCGACGCGTCCGGCAACTTGTACGGCGCAACCAGTGCGGGCGGCGTGAATGGCGGAGGCGTCGCGTTCGAGCTTTCGCCGTCAGGCGGAGGATGGACTTACAAAGCGATTTATTCGTTCAGTGGCCAGCCGACTCAATTTGAAGGTCCACAGGAATCCCTGGTTCTGGACGCGGCGGGAAATCTCTATGGGGCCAGGTTTCGGAGGGTGCCTTTGGCGGGGGCAACGTCTTCAAGCTGACACCTTCCCATGGCAGCTGGGTCTACAGCTCTGTCTATGACTTCACCGGTGGCAGCGATGGGCACCTACCCTCAGGCGCTCCCGTTCTCGACCCTAGTGGGAGGATCTACGGCATGACAACCTACGGCGGTGCTCATGGCTATGGTGTGGTGTATGAGATCGCGCCGTAAGAATCTTCGTTGCGCAAGATAGGGCCGCTTTGTTGATAGTAAATTAACTTGACAGTCAATTTGATCGCTGCTATTTTGCCGCAATGGTTGAAGAAAAACCTTGGTATGAAGACATTCCGTTGCCGGCTCTACTTCGGCACGCTCGCACAACCTATGGCGTCGCCATGCGCGCAGCACTAACCGAGGCGGGATACGACGACATTCCCGGCAACGGGCTCTACGTGCTGGGAGGCTTGGCGCTGGAATTCGTTCATACCCCTCGGCCAGTTGGTGAAGGAACTCCGCATCTCCAAACAGGCTGCCGGCCAGCTGGTGGACACCCTGGTGATGCGCGGCTACCTGGAGCGCTCGGTGGACAAGGATGACCGCCGTAAGCTAACGGTAGCGCTGACGGAGCGCGGGCGTGCGGCGGCCGCAACCCAGAAAGCGGCACGCGAGAAGATTGACGCCGAACTACTGGCTAGCGTGGGAGCGGACGACGCTTTGCGTACCCGCCGCTCCCTGGCGGTACTCATCGATATCGGGCGGCAGCACGCGCGGGCGAAGTCGACGAGGAGTGATCGTTCACTTCGCGAGATCCGATCACCGGAACAATGTTCAGCGCGGAAACGATATCTGCCTCGCTAATATCGAGCATGCGTTGGTCAGCGAGGCCTAGCTTATTGCGAAGAATTCCAGATCGTGGGTCAAGATACGGGTCTTCCATTACGGGAGAACAGCAGCCACCAGCTCTTCTTCGCGCAATTTTCCTAAGATGAACTGCTCGAAAAGGGCCTGAACTCCAGCCGAGGAACTGAGACCCTCCAGACGAAGGTCCGAGATCGCATTGGTAACGGCTTCAAGGCGACTCTGGCTTTCAGAAGCAGCTATCACTCGAGGTGAGATTAACGTCGCCATAGCAGTGATATTACCAAATGCCGAATCCCGCCCCAAAGCTATTTCGTACATAATACCGAGAGCAGGCGCTACTCCCACTCGATGGTTCCCGGCGGCTTCCACGTCACGTCGTAGACCACGCGGTTGATGCCCTTCACCTCGTTCACGATGCGGCTGGAGATGGTCTTCAGCACCTCGTGCGGCAGCGGCACCCAGTCGGCGGTCATGCCGTCTTCGGTGACGGCGCGGATGGCGCAGGTGTAGGCGTAGGTGCGCAGGTCGCCCATCACGCCGACCGACATCACCGGCAGCAGCACGGCGAACGATTGCCAGATTTCGTTGTAGAGCCCGGCGCGCTTGATCTCCGTGACGACGATGTCGTCGGCTTCCTGCAGCAGCGCCACGCGCTCGGCGGTGACTTCGCCCAGGATGCGCACGGCGAGCCCGGGCCGGGGAAGGGCTGGCGCTGCAGAATCTCTTCCGGCATGCCGAGGTCGCGGCCGATCTGGCGCACTTCATCCTTGAACAGATCTTTCAGCGGCTCGATGAGCTTGAGCTTCATCTTTTCCGGCAGCCCGCCGACGTTGTGATGGCTCTTGATGGTCTGCGAGGGGCCGCGCACCGAGCGCGACTCGATCACGTCGGGATAAAGCGTGCCCTGCACCAGCCACTCGACCTTGCCTTGAATCTGCTCGATGCGGTGCGCTTCGTCCTCGAAGACCGCGATGAATTCGTTGCCGATGATTTTGCGTTTCTGCTCGGGATCGGTGACGCCGGCGAGCTTGGTCAGAAAGCGTTCGCTGGCGTCGACGGCATCGATGTTGAGGCCGAGCTTGTCGCGCAGGTTCTGCTGCACGCTCGGAACTCGTTTTTGCGCAGCACGCCGTTGTTGACAAAGATGCAGGTGAGGTGATCGCCAACGGCGCGATGAACCAGCTCGGCGGCGACCGAGGAATCTACTCCGCCGGAGAGCCCGCAGATGACGCGGCCGTCGCCGACGGTCTGGCGGACGCTGGCGATGGTCTAGTCGATAAAGCTCTGCGGCGTCCAGTTCGGCTTGCAGGCCGCAGATGTCGAAGACAAAGTTGCGCAGGATCTCCGTGCCGTGCGGCGTGTGGTGAACTTCGGGATGGAACTGCACGGCGTAAGATTCTTCGCGGGGTACTGGATGGCGGCGACGGCGTTGGAGGATTTGCCGACCAGCTCGAAGCCGGGCGGAAGCTCCAGCGCCTCATCGCCATGCGACATCCAGACCGCCACCGGCCTGGAGGCGCTTGAACAGCGGCGAATCGTTGCTCAGCGGCTCGACTTCGGCGTGCCCGTACTCGCGCTTTTCGGCGGCGCGCACCTTGCCGCCCAGCTTGTGCACCATGAACTGCAGGCCGTAGCAGATGCCGAGCACGGGCAGCCGAGCTAAAGCACGCGCTCGTCGGCCGGCGGCGCATCGGCGTCGTAGACCGAGGAGGGCCCACCCGAAAGAATAATGCCGGCGGGGTGATAGCTCTGGATTTCCTCGAGCGAGGCGGTGCAGGGCAGAACGACGGAGAAGACATTCTGTTCGCGGATGCGGCGGGCGATGAGTTGCGAATATTGCGAGCCGAAATCGAGGACGACGATCGATTGCGTTTCCACCATTTACTTTGCCAGAGGACGCGAGCAGTGTAAAGCGGCGAGGGGAGGTTCTGGCTACGCCCCGCCCCAAGCCCCGCGAGCGTGTAATGCGGGCACTCGGTCCGGCCCTGCTTTGTCATCCCGAAAAAGGACTTCAGTCCGGCGGGGGACCTGCTGTCTGCCGAAGCGGAAAAAACTGTTCCGATGCGTTCCTGCTTCGGCGGCCAGTGCGCTGTCAGCCTAATCGCCGTCGGACCTTAGCGATTGACGCCGCGCTCCTTGTCTCCGATTCTTGACTTTGCGTCGCTGCGAAAACTCGATCAGTGACAATCGCTGGGGCCTGGCGACCGCGCTCTGGGCCTTATCCGCCGCCGCGCAGCCTGCTCTTCCCAGCCGCAGATCCCGCGAGCCCGCGCAGCCGCAACCCCCGAGCCGAGCGGCTCCGCCAACCAGCAAGTCCAGGCGCCGGAAGCCACAGTCCAGACTCAGCCGCGCGGATCAGACGCAGCAGGCGACCAGAGCAACGATCAGCCCGAGTCCGAGACCCGCATCACCAAAGCGCAGGCCAAAGAACTGTTTCGCTCGGTCGACGAGATCCTGGGCTTCGTCAGCGGCGACACCGGGCTGCCCATCGAGCAAAGGTCAAGCGCAACCTCATCACGCGCGAGTCGGTGGAAAAGTACGTCAACAAGCGGATGAAGGACGACAAGGACGAGAAGCGCCTGGAGCAGTCGCGGCTGGTGCTGCAGAAGTTCGGCCTGCTGCCCGCGGCTACGACTGCATGCCGAGTTTCTGCGGCTGATGGCCGAACAGGTCGCGGCCTACTACGATCCCAAAACGAAGAGCGTGAACCTGCTCGACTGGCTGCCGCCCGACACGCAGAAGCCGGTGCTGGCGCACGAACTGACGCACGCACTTGCAGGACCAGAAGATCGGCCTCGACAAGTGGGAACTGGCGGGCGCGAAAGATGATGCCGCGCTGCCCGATCAGCAGGAATATTCGTCGAAGAGGCGCAGGCGGCGCGCCAGTGCGTCACCGAAGGCCAGGCGCAGGTGGTGATGTTCGACTACATGCTGGCTCCGATGAACAAAAACATCCTGACCGCTCCCGAGCGTGGCTGCCATGCGTGCCGGCATGGCCGACAACAAAGACTCGCCGGTCTTCGCCGAAGCGCCGATGTTCCTGAAGGAATCGCTGCTGATGCCGTATACCTTCGGCCTGGATTTCGTGCGCACCGTGCTTGCCAACAAAGGCAAGGAGGCGGCTTACCGGAGGTGATGCTGGAAGATCCTCCCGTCGACACGCGGCAGATCATGCAGCCCGAGACCTACCTGCTGCACCAGGTCGTGCCGCAACTCAAGATTCCCGACTTCGACAAGATGGTTGCGCCGGACTACGAGCGCTTCGACTTCGGCGGCATGGGCGAGTTCGACATGTACCTGCTGGCCAAGCAGTACGGCGCGAAGGATCCGCCGAACTATTATCGGCACTGGCGCGGCGGCTATTACTTCGCGGCACCAAGCAAGACCGCCCCCAAAGATCAGATTGCGATGCTGTACTTCTCGCGTGGGATTCGCCCGAAGCGGCGCGCGACTTCGTCAAGCTCTACGCTGGACTATCTGCCCAAGCGTTATCAGCGGAAGGTCAATTGGACATCGAACTGCTCCGAGACGCGAAGGGAGTGGGGCCGGCAAGACGTGATCTTGATCGTCGGGACCGATGAAGGAAGGCGATCCTGGATCGAGCAGCACGACAACGACGTGCTGATCATGGAGGGCTATCGATGAAGCGGTGCAGCCAGAAGGCGCGCCAGGTTTACTTCTACGGCATGTCGCTTCCCGGCAGCCGACAAAGGAAAAGAATTAATCATGCGAGTGTTGCGATCTATTTCGCAGTGTTGTGCTGCTGCTCGCTTGCGCCTTGAGCGCGCCGCTGATCGGCCCAGAAGTTCGACGAGAAGCATGTGGGGCAAGAACAGTCCCGGTGTCCGAATTGGTCGGCGCACGAAGGACCGCGGCAGCACGATGCTTCGGGCACCATCCTGATCTACAGCCTGGTTGGCAAAGGCTTTCCCGCGAACAAGACGTACGATCTGTGGTTCTGGATTCCCGGCAAGAAGCCGGATAAAGCCATCGCAGGACGTCAGCTTCGATAAGCACGGCGTGCTGGTGTGCTCGCGGCAAGCCGGGCGGCTGCACCGGCCAGGGAGTCGACGATCCCATCAACATCCGGACCACGGCGGTACTGGGCGAGCCCAAGCGATTCGGCGTGGTCTCGCGCGATGGCCGCGTGGCCGGCTTTGCCGAAGCGGTGCCATTTCCCATCGAAGCCACAGACAAGGACTGCAAGCTGTCCGTGGTCCGCCAGACTCCGCTGGCCGAGTTGTGCTCGGTGCGTGCCAGCGGCTTTACGCCCTACGAGATGCTGACGGTGACCGGCCACGTGGGCGGCGACAGACTCCGTGCACAGCCCAACGGCCGGCGCTGGAAGGCACCTGGGAAGCCGATGATCGGAACCAAACCGCACGGCCAGGACTCGCTGGCGTCAGCGACAGATTCAAAGTCGGCGGCCAGACGTGCTCCGTGTCGCAGTGAGCTTTCACTGGGGCGAGGGTACGCGAAACAGCAGTAGGGAGATGCCCGTTGTCGGTAGAATCTGAGGTATCCGTTTTGAGTCAGACTTTGGGCTAGGTCGGCTCTAATCCACCATGCTATACAAGAGTTTCGAGGAGATGGGCATTCCACCTGGTTACTGTTTCAAGCGACTGCTGTTCTCTCCAGCCGTCGACACCCTGGTTGTGAAGACCCAATTCTTTCCAAGGCGTCCTGAGCGCCTTTAGGATCGCCCGATTGTTGGCGAGAGATACGAATCGATAGGACCACCCTGCCGAACTCCGTGTCGCAGCAAGAGCCCGTCTTGTCACTCTCCCATTCACTACGGGCTAAAACACGCTGCTTCATTCTTTCCGGCTTGATTCAGAAGGAAACAAACCTCACGGAGGCGATGGCAATCGATTCGGTCGTGGATCTCCGGCTCGGAACCAAACTCACGTTATCGACAGGGAGACGCTGCACTTACCCGATCGTGATATCGAGGTCTGGATCGACAGCCTGCTTGCATTCGCCGAGTCCCCTGAAGACCTGCATGTGGTTGCAGCCCTAAAGCGAGCCTCGTCATTCACAGTCGAACGTTACGCTCCGAGTTGCAACTGTAAGCCGGCCTTGTGGGACCGCAGCCAATCTGCCCGCCTCGTTCCTATGATCGGTCCTGCTCACGTCACAATCCCCGGTGACAAAAGTATTACAAACGCCTCTGCCATAAGTTGTTAGTCTGAATTCACTTCTTCCCGCGAATTCGCGGTGGATGGCATACATCAAGTTTAGGGGATTCATGGCTCAGCAGCGACAGCAGCAGTACCCGTGGTGGCACCGAAAGATAAAAGCGTTAACTGGATTACCGCCATGTTCATGGTGGCCTTTCATATCGGCGCCATCGCCGCGCTTTTCATGTTCAGCTGGAAAGCTCTTTTCGTCGGACTCTTTTTCTACTGGGTCGCGGGCAGCCTCGGCATCGGCATGGGCTATCATCGCCTGCTGACGCATCGCGGCTATCAAGTGTCCCAAGTGGGTGGAGTATTCCTGACGATCTGTGCCACGCTGGCGCTTGAGGGCGGCCCGATCTTCTGGGTAGCCACGCATCGCGTGCATCATCAGCTCACTGACAAGCCCGGCGATCCGCATTCCCCCCGCGATGGCGGATGGTGGGCGCACATGGGCTGGATCCTTACCGGCAAGAGCTTCCACAACAAGAGCACCGAACTGCTGGCCTACGTTCCCGATCTTCGCAAGGACAAATTCCATCTCTGGATCAGCGAGTAGCACTGGGTTCCCATCACCGACGCTCGGCGTCATCCTGCTGATTATCGGCGGCTGGAAGTTCGTGATCTGGGGCATTTTCCTGCGCACCGTCTTCCTGCTGCACTCGACCTGGTTCGTGAATTCGGCGACGCACATGTGGGGCTCCAAGCGCTTCGCCACCGATGACGATTCGCGCAACATGTGGTGGGTCGCCTACCTGAGCTTCGGCGAAGGCTGGCACAACAACCACCACGCCCATCCCCAGTCGGCGCGGCACGGGCTGGCGTGGTAGGAAGTCGATTTGAACTGGTACGGCATCAAGACATTCCAGGCTCTGGGACTGATCTGGGATGTGAAGCTGCCCAAGCTGGGTTCGTCGCGCATCAAGGAGATCGGCAAGCAGAGATGGTGCCGGTCGAAGTTGAGGCCGGCGGGCCGTGGCCTATAGCGGTGACTAATCGCAGTTAAGCTCGTATTGCGAAGGGACGGCGCGAACAGCGCCGTCCTTTTTTGGCATTCAAGAGAGTGGCTCTCGGCTTCCTCGTGTCCCCAAATAACCAATATTGCTATTTCCTGTTATCAGATCTATGATGCCGAGATGAATGTTTCTCTGACTCCGCAGCTGGAAAAATTTATCGAGCAGAAGGTCCGTGAGGGAAATTATCAGACGGCCAGCGAAGTGGTGCGCGAGGCGCTGCGTTTGTTAGCCGAGCGTGACATCCGTCGAGGCTTGGAATTTCAGCGTCTTCGTAACAATTCAAGCGGGTTGAACGATGTTGCAAAGGGAACGGCAGACTGGACATGAAACGGATCAAGGCAGAGGCTCGAAAAGAAGTCAGCGACCGAAAGCTGAGACGGGTTGGCTAGAGTCAGGATCTCAGCCGCAGCCCGGCGGGATCTGAAGGAGATCTGGAAATATATCTCCGATGACAATGCGGGTGCTGCTGACGAACTCCTCGACCATGATGCGGTCCTGATTTGCTGGGACTTTTGTCGCTTTGCTGGCCGCACCCGGGAGACCTGCTGCCGTCCGTGGCATCCGGTCGGGATGACAAAGCGATTTTCTAGGCTCAGGCCGCGGGAATACAGGTTCAAAGTTGAGAGGTTATCCGACAAGTAAACCCGCTATGCGAGAGATACCCACATACCCCTTAGTCCCAGAGACTGTCGTCTCCACCTTATCGACACAACGCGAGGTGACCGGATGATTCCTTCCAAACCGATCTTGCCGCCTGCTGCTTGCGGACTGTTCCTCGCGCCATTGTCCTGGCGGTCTTGACGCCGCTCTACCCGCGCCCAGGAGCAGGCGCCGCGTGGACCGCGCAGGAGAAGCCCATCGTGGAGCAGATCAAAACGCTGCGCGGCCTTCCCGACGACGTCCGCGCCAAGACGACGAAGGACATTGCGCTGGAAATCCGTGCCTTGCCCGCCACTCCCCGGCAAGCTTCGCCTGGCGAGTTATCTGGCCGGCCGCGCCACTGAAGGCGACTTCGGTCACGACACCTTCAGGAAGTCACCACCACGCTGGCTGAACGCGTTGCAGCAGCAGCCCCCCCCGAGAACGAGGCAAGCCGCTCGAAGGCTATACTGTCGACTTGGCCGAGCTGGCGCGCTACGAACAGATGAAGGTTTCGCTGCGACGCGCCGCAGTACAAAGCCGCAATGGCGCAGCTCGAAGCGGACGACGATAAGCGTCAGAATGCCAACTTCACCCTCACCGACCTGCAAGGCAAGACGTGGACGCTGAAAGATCTGAAGGGCAAAGTCGTGATGGTGAATTTCTGGGCGACCTGGTGTCCGCCGTGCCAGAAAGAAATGCCCGACCTGGAGGCGCTCTACAACCGGTTCAAGGACCAGGGCTTCGTCATCCTGGCGCATTTCCAGGACGAAGAAACGCCGAAAGTTGCGCCCTTCATCGCCGAGCGCAAAATTACCTATCCCATCTTGCTCGATCCCGGCAGAAGGTCGACAAGCTGTTCGAGGTGAATGGCATTCCCAAGAGCTTCGTCTACGACCGCGACGGCAAGCTGGTGGCGCAGTCGATCGACATGCGAACCCAGCGGCAATTTCTGGAGATGCTGGCGCAGGCCGGACTGCAGTAGGTGCGGCGGTCAGTTGTTAGTTGGCAGTTGCGGAATCCGCTTGGTGTAGCGACTAAGAGCTAAAGGCTAAGGGTCCACTCGATCAACGTTTTCGCTGACGGCTGATAACTGATAGCCGACAGCTGACAGCTGTCTCCCAATGCTATCCTGACCCCGTCGCTCATGCGCATTACCAGCCGCAAAACGACGATCGCGTTCTTCATCACGCTGGGCGTGTGCATTGCGGTCGCGGCCACGGTGCCTCAGACCAGTTGGATCATCCTCAACTGGCGCGAGGTCGTGCCCCTCATCCTGGGCGTCATCTTCTTCGGCTTCATCATTGCCGGCGTCATCCTGAACACCATCTTCCTGGTGCGCGAGGTGCGCCGCAACGAGCAGCAGGACAGCTTCCTCAACGCCGTTACCCACGAGCTGAAGACGCCGATCACCTCCATCCGCCTGTATCTGGAGACGCTGCAGAAGCGCAATGTGGACGAAGCCCAGCGGCGCGAGTTCTACCAGGTGATGCTCGACGACACGCAGCGCCTGATGGGCACGGTGGATGGCGTGCTGCGCGCGGCGCGCGTAGTGCAGAAGAACGCGTGCTCTCGCGCAGCGTGATCGCCGTTCGGCCGCTGGTGCAGGAGGCGATGGAGCTGGCGCGGTCGCGCCATCATCTGTCGCCCGCGGCGCTGGATTGGGCGTCGGACGGCCAGCCCGGCGATGAACTCACCATCATGGGCGACCACGAGGAGCTTTTCACCGCGCTGCCCAACGTGCTGGACAACGCGGTGAAATATTCGCCCAGGACCTGCCATCCGGGTGCGGTGATCACGCCCGACCTGGAAACGGTGGAGATTCGCGTGCACGATAATGGAGTCGGCATTCCGCGTGGCGAGTTGAAGCGCGTCTTCAAACGTTTCTATCGCGTGCTGACGCCGGGCGCTTCGCAGGTGAAAGGCAGCGGCCTGGGGCTGTTCATCGTGCGCGCCATTGCTCGCCGTCACGGCGGCAACGCCTTCGCCGAAAGCGAAGGTTCGGGCCGCGGAACCACGGTCACGATCGGCTGCCGAGGAACTCGCATTGAACGAAATTCTGCTGGTGGAAGACGAGGAGCACCTGGCGCGCGGGTTGAAGTTCAACCTCGAGGCCGAGGGCTATCCCACCCGGGTGGTCGGCGACGGCGAGACCGCGCTGGACCTGCTGCTGAAACGAGCGCAGTGAGTTCGACCTGGTGGTGCTCGACGTCATGCTGCCTGGCAAGGACGGCTTCGCCGTAGCCACGGAGCTGCGCAAGGCCAGCAACTATATTCCGCTGCTGATGCTGACGGCGCGCAGCCGTCCCGAAGATGTGCTGAAGGGATTCGCGTCCGGCGCCGACGACTATCTGCCGAAGCCGTTCGATCTGGCGATTCTGCTGGCGCGCATTCGCAGCCTGCTGCGGCGGCGCGACTGGGGACAAACGCTGCTGACCGATCCTCCTGCCGAGGCGCGCGTCGCCGAATCGCATGATGCCGACGCGCTGCGCGAGTTCGATGTCTATGCCTTCGACGGCAAGCAGGTGGACTTCGGCACGCTGGAGCTGCGCGCCAACGGCAAGATTTTCCGCCTGACGCTGATGGAGGCGGAGTTGTTGCGCCACCTCATCCGCAACGGCGGCCGCGTGGTCTCGCGCAAATCGATTCTGGAAGAAGTCTGGGGCCTGCACGAGGACACCGACACGCGCGCCATCGACAACTTCGTCGTCCGCCTGCGCAAATATATCGAGAAGGACCCGGCGCATCCGCAACATCTGCTGACGGTGCGTGGCGTGGGCTACAGGTTCATCCCCGAGCCTTCTCCTCCCGAGTAAAGAGGAATGGCAGCCTCAATATCCCCTGTCATCCTGAGCGGAGGCGGCGGGTTTTCGCCGCCGGAGTCGAAGGACCTCTATCCCCGCGATATGCCGATGTTTGGCCGCATCCGTCTAGTGCCCGTACTCCTGCACCGTAATTTCGGGGAAGCGTTGGATGGTTGGCGACCCGAAGATCGATTGGAGTTTCTGAGTTGTCGCATCGCCTAAATCGAAGGAAGACGGCTGTGCGTTCGTGCCGTCCACGACCAGCCACACATGTCGGAACTGCTGCGGATTCGCGGATAGCGCCTGCAACAGTGTGCGGACGTCCTCGCCGCCGGAGTAATATCCAGGCGCGAAAACATGCAACGCGGAAACATCACCGGGGTAGCGATCGCGATAGTAATCCAGCATGATGCGAGTGTAGAACGGGAAAAAGACCACGGCGTCTCCGGGTGATGCCGAAGAGAGAATTGCATTGCTGGCGCCTCGCCAGTCCTCGCGCGGCTTGCTGTAGTCCTGGACGATGGTCGGGATCGATATCGCGCAAAGTAAGACGACGAGTATTGCGCCCACGTGCCACTTGTGCAGCAGGTTCATTCCCAGCGCAGCCAGCAGGATGGTCGCGGGAAGCGAAAAAATCATGTAGCGCTGAAGAAACATGGGATGCAACAGCGATACCAGCGCCGTGATCATGACCGGCACGACGGCCCAGAGCACGATCAACATCGCGTGCCAGAAGTCGTCGCGGTTTGCGTTCCGGCGGCTGCGTGCGATTGCGATCAAACCTGCGGCCCACAGCACAGCAGATACGGCAATTTTCGCGCCGCTTCCTCCAAAGAACATTGCCAGGTGCCAGAGCTCTTTTGGTGTAGGACGGGGCATCCACAGGAAGTGCAAGTTTTCCGGCGACGCGCGGAAGATGTAGGTGATCCCGGGTAGCGCGCACAGGACAACGGCTGCTCCGCCGAGCATTGCCGGACGCCACGGCGCATTCTTGCGAAACAAAAGCGAGATCGCTTGCGCCGCGAGCGCCAGCGCCGCAAAGTCGTGAGTGTAAAACGCCGCAACTCCGAGCAGCGTCCACAGCATCCAAGAGTCGCTGCTGCTTCCCCTCGACAGCCTCGACGAAAACATACGTCGATAGCAGCACGAGAAGAATCGCCAGGGTATAGCTGCGCGCTTCCTGCGAGTATTCAACATGTGTGGGGGCTGAACGTCAGCAGCGCCGCTGCCGCCAACGCAGGCGTAGTGCCGATGAGCTTCTGGCCGATCACAAAGATCAGAGGTATCGACGCGATCCCGAATACCGCCGACGGCAGTCGCAACCACACTTCGCTGATGCCGAAGTGAACCCACCCACGCATCAGAAGAAAGTAAATGGTCTGTAGGTTGGCTTCGCCGTGCCACCAGACCCAGGCAAAATGCCGCCACGACGCTCTCGCCAGGGCCACGGTCGCGCCTTCATCCAGCCAGAAACTCTTGCTGCCGAGGTGAGAGAGCCGCAGCCAGGCTCCGATAAGCGTCAGCAGGAAGAGGACACCGTGCGCGCGCCTCAACCTATCCGCAAACATGTCCCGGCTGATTTGCGGATCTTCAAATGACAAGTCGCGGGCAGCGCGCATAAGCAGTAATGTAACAGTTCAACGCAGCGGCAGCAGGCGATGTGCCCAAGCAAAGATGCTTCTCTCCTTGAGCTTCGCGACGTTCCCAGCTATGATCGATTCGGTTTGACAGACTCTGAACGACAGCACGACCGGGGAACGTTTTTCGAAGGCATTCATCGTGTTCCGCGCTTCATCATCGCGGTTGGCGGATGCTTGCTGCTGGCGTCTTTTTGTGTGGAGGGCGCACAGGGTATCGGACGCGCAATCGGCCTGTGCGGTATCGGACTTCTCATGTGCGGCCTGGCAGTGCACCTTGCCATCCATGCTCGTGTGGAAGGCCCACAATCGCATCGTCACCTGATTGTGCAGATGCTGCTGGCAGGCGCTCTTGGTTGCGGTCGCGGCATTCTGGCTAGCTGGATATCTCTACCGCTACGGCGTGATGCCAAAATTCCTCACCGAGCGTTACCACTGATTTTGGTCCGACCTTCGAGTGTCTCAGCAGCCAGCGGAATCTCGCGGTGCAAGCTGCTTCAGTTTTTGCTTGTAAGCTTTTCTTCCGCGGTGTCTCGGCTAGGTGTCTGCGCAGTGGGTCGGCAGGCTGGTGTCCCATTTCCGTCGATAAGATCTTCACCAGCTTTGCCAACACCTTGGTCCGAGCCCAGTACTTATCGTTGCCTTCGATAAGAGTCCACGGCGCCGTCGTGGTGCTGGTCTTAACCAGCATCTGTTCGACTGCCTCTTCGTAAGCTCCCCACTTCTCGCGATTGCGCCAATCTTCCTCAGTCAGCTTCCAGGCTTTATAGCCAATCGCCTTACGCTCCTCGAAGCGGCGAAGTTGTTCCTCGCGGGAGATGTGGATCCAGAACTTCGCCACGATGGCCCCAAAATCGCGGAGGCTGCTGTTCGAAGGAGTTGATTTCCTTGTAGGCGCGACTGCTTATTCTGGCTCCGTGGCGAAGCCTTCGACGCGTTCCACCAGCACACGGCCGTACCAGGAACGATCGAAGATGGCGATCTGTCCGCGTTCCGGCAGTCGCCGCCAAAATCGATAAAGATAATGGCGGGTGCGGTCTTCGCCGTGCGGCGAGCTGATGGGATAGACCACGTAGCCGCGCGGATCCAGTTTCTCCGTAATGCGTTTGATTGCGCCACCTTTGCCGGCGGCATCCCAGCCTTCAAACACCAGGATGACGGGCCGTTTCTGGAGGTAGACCTGGTATCCCAGTTCGCGTAGTTGAATTTGCCGCCGCGTCACTTCTCGAACATAAGCCTGGCGGTCGAGCTTGCAGCTGAGGTCAACCGTCTCCAACATCAGAGGCCGCCTCCACCCAGCGATTCCATGGCGGCGCGCAACTCGGCGTCTTTCTGTGTCTCGGTCGACGAGTCTTCGCGCGGCGGCGCCTTCGGGCCTAACTTCTTCTCCAGCGCATTGATGATCGTCTCAAATACTTCTTTGCGGGTGTACGACTTCGAGGTCGCTTGCACGATGTTCCACGGCGCGAATTCGGATCGGTCAACTCCAGCATCTCCTCGGTCGCCGCCAGGTACTCGCTGTAGTTCCTATGCCGCGCCCAGTCGGCTTTGGTCACGCGCCACTGCTCCAAAGGATCGGCTTCGATCATCTCAAAGCGCCGCTTTTGTTCTTTCTTGCTGATGTGCAGGAAGAACTTCAGTATCACCACGCCATCGTCGGCCAACATGCGTTCGAACTCCACGATGTCACGAAAGGCCTGTCGCCACGATTTTTCCGGAACCGTCCTTTCGACGCGTTCTTCCAGCACTCGGCCATACCAGCTGTGATCGAAGATAACCATTTCGCCGCGATTCGGCGCCTTCAACCAGAAGCGCCACAACCATGGGCGTTGCTGTTCGTAGGTGCGCGCGGCGGTAATGGGATAGAGCTTGAATCCGCGAGGGTCAAGGCGTTGGGTCAAAGCCGCAATCGTCGTCCCTTTGCCGGATGCGTCCCAGCCTTCCAGGACGATGATGGTGGCCATTTCATTGTCCCAGCACGCCTTCTCCAGATCATAGAGACGCAGTTGCAGGCCGGGTACAATGCGCTTGTACTCCTCCCGCGAAAGCTTTTTCTTCAGGTTGATATTTTCCAGCATGGAGTGAAGAACGATTTTACTCGCGCCGGGCAAGCGTAATTTGTGACCGCGCTCAGAAATACACCAGAGCGTTCGCGATCAGGAAGGGCGATTCAATCGCGATCAGCGAGGAAGTTTTGGCGTAGTGAAGACGGAGCTAACGCGTGAAAGGCACACGGCGGCCCTGGCGAGCCGCCATCTCCGATTCAAACCGGTTGCGTTAACTCTTGATGGACAAGGCTTCCGCCTCGTGTTGCTCGACGCTCTTGCCGTCGGTCTCGGGCTTTCCATCCTTCATCGAATCCTTAAAGCTGCGGATCCCATCGCCCAAGCCTTTGCCCAGCTCCGGCAGTTTCTTCGGACCAAATACCATCAGAGCGATAAACAAGAATCACCAGCAAATGCATCGGCTGAAAAAGGCCTTCTAACATGATTCGCTCCTCCAATCCGACAACTATGAAATTCCAGAAAGCGGCGGGAGAGGCTACAACTCTCCCGCCGGTAAAGCTTTACGAGTGACACCTTACGACTGGCACTTGATGTTGCCGTTCATGCCCGACGGGATAGAAGCCGCCGGAGCAGTTTCCGCCGTGATAGACGACATTCAATACCTGGGCGGTGGTGCGCGCGATCGCCAAGCTGTTGGAATCGACGTCGAAAGGATGCGAAGAAGTGGGAGGCACGTCCAGTCCGTCAACCGCAGGGCTGTTCACTCCCCAGTAGATGCAGGCGAAGCGCAAGCGTGCCGGCATGCTCGGCTTCGGTGCCGAGAATGCGAGCTGCCGCTTCCAGGTACGTTTTGCTGGTGATGAGAGGAGCAGCTCCGGCGTAGGCGCTGACTCCTACGTCCTCAAACTGACGGCCAAGCTTGAGGAAGTCGGATGGGCTGGAGATAGCCGTAGCCCAGAGCGTCTCAGATTGATGGCCGGCTTCTTGACGGCAGCCGAGCCCAAGCGCACGTACGCAGGTACTTCACGTGATTGACTTCGTCGGTGCGCAGGCCGCTGGCGGCGAAGGCGAAGGGCGAAGAAGCGATGCCGGGCACCTTGCTGTCCGCCCGTGGTTGGCGCCGGTGGTTTCGGACTCGGTTAAAATGCCCGCTCCCACCAGGGTCGTGCCCCAAGTCGCCATCAGGTAGAACTCGGCTTCCAGGTACTCGAGGTTCAACGCGAAGTTCAGAACATCGGTGTCGGTGATGGTGAGGGTTGGTGGACGAATCGTATTCCTGCGCTTGCGCGGTTGCGGCCTTGAATACGGTTGCCGCCTAGCACGGTAGGCGCCGGCCAGTCCGGCGGCGGTCAGGCCGATGCCCTTGGCAAACGAGCGGCGGCTCAGCGGACTCTCGATCAACTCCGTTAGCTTTTCCAGCTTGGTCATGGTCCCCTTCCTAAAGGTAAGCAGGGTTTACCTGCGGCTCATTAGCAACAGATATGGGTTTGGGTAGCCGCCAAGGGATTCCGACTACCAGGGAGTGCGCGCTTGAGGCAGTCGAGAGGGACTTGGCTCTTCGGCCTCGTGCCTTAAGAACGAAGCGATGAATGATTCAGATTTGGGGGAAGCGAATAAATCGAGAGTTGCAGAAGTTGCGAGCTGGTTCGGCCTAGCTTGACGTGTTTGCTAGAGACTGCGAGGAATCTGTGCTTACAGCTTGACCGGCACCCGGCTTCCGGGAAAACCGCCGACCAGATTACGCTCAGGCCAGATGAATTCGATACGAGTGCGGTGAATCTTCCACGCGCCAGCCACCTTCTTGTACTCGTCGTCGTAGATTCCCAGCAGGAGCAGCGGGTTCTTGTCGGGCTCGGCGGTCACATTGTCGAAAAGGTAGCAGCGGCCTTCCGCCGTTTCGGGTCCCGTCAGTTCGACCCATTGATTGGTGATGATGTGCATGTAAGGGTACGAGCCGTTGTGGAACAAATCATGGCGAGCGTGCGCGGCCTTGTAATTGTTGAGCAGTTCTTCTTTGCCGACCCACGTGCCATACTTGCCGTACTCGCAGATAACGTCGTCGGTGAACAATGCCGCCATGCTTTCCAGATCATTGCTATCGAAGTAGTGCGAATACAGAACTCGAAGCTTCTTGATTTTTTCTATTTCCAGGAATGTTTCGATCTCAGTCATGTCACGCCTTTTCTGAGGAGCAAGGAATTAGCTAGCGCGGAAACCGCCGATACCTGGGATCCTGAACGCTCAGGTTTGTGGCGACGTGCAAGCCTTCGATCGTGCCTGAGCCGAGTTGCTGGATGCCGACGTCGAACACGCCGTGCACCACGTAGGTTCGTTTGCTGATGCGCCACTCTTCCCCGCGCTTGTGCAACTGGTCGAGATAGCGGCCCCAATATTGGCGGGCGGCAGTGTCGCCATTTTCAAGCGTCAGAGCGATGCCCAGGCTCTCGGCTTCAGCCACATCGCCCTTCACCTCGAGCTGATCGCAAACCAGCATGTGAAACGGGCGGCCGGCGGCGCGCTCGATTTCCATGAAAGCCTGCACCCACTCGGTGCCGGAACCGCGGAAGAAGCCGTAGTCCACGACGGCGTCGGGCCATACAATGCTCGCCAGAGTCTCCGGATCCCGCCAATTCAGGGCCCATCCGTAGCGAGCCAGTACTTTGCGGCATGCCAACTCGTCGCGAAGCCTGGCCAGATTTTGCTGATCCTCGGTGGCTGTTTTATCCATTGCGCTCCGTCCTATCGCGGCCCCAGGATCTCAAGAGGTACCGAATACAGCGACTCAGCTCGATCCTTGCGAATGATGAACACGTTTTCCATGTGGCATGGACCGAGGCTTCCGCCAAAGTAGAGGCAATCCACGCTCAAGACCATGTTTTCTTCTACCAGGAAACCTTTTTCGTCCGGACGCCCGTACGCCGGGTAGGGCTGCGGCATCTCGAACGGCACATGTCCCACACTGTGGGCGAGAAGCAAGAGCCGCTGCGGAGCCGATACGCCTGCCCTGCGGAGCTCATCGCTTGCCAAGCGCGCAAGATCGCCGGTCCAAGCGCCGGGGCGGAGCTTATCGATCACCATCAGATAAGCAGCGCGGATTTTGTCGTGTAGCGCCTGGTACTCCGGAGTGGCAGGTTGGATCGTGGCTGAGCGATTCAGATCGAACCAGAAGTCTTCAGACTCGCCGAGAATCTCAAGGATGACGACCTGTCCCTTTTCCAGCGCACGGTCGTGACGAGTGCGGAACAGCTCAGGAATAAACTCTCCGCGGAAAGCGCCGCCGAACAGCAGGCCACCCTCATCCAACGGGATTGCGCCAAGACGAGTCATGGTTTCGACCACGGTTTGCTGCACCTCGCTCCAGATAACCCCCGGACGAAGCGCATTGGCGCCCGCCATCAGGCTCTGGTCGGCCACTTTTCCCACGCGCAACATTGCCTCAAGTTCCGGCGGCGTTTTGACCATGCGGGCCGCCATCATCGCGTCGAGTGCGTCAACCGTTTCCAGTCCCGGCAGCTTGCGCTTGAGGTGCTCTCCAATACGAAGGTCATCCACGCCGATTCGCGCCTTTTGCAAACCGTGATCGGCGAGACCGTCGGCGATAGCGCTGACGATCTCCGGTGCGCGGGCGCCACGGACTTTCTGGCCATAAATGCGCGCGGCCTCTTTGCCAATTTCGCTGGCGGGTTGGGAAGGGTCGTTGGATTCCGATCACTTCACAGAAAGTGGCGAGGTCGAAGACGCGTATTTCGCTCGCGCGAGTGGGCGTGATGGCTTCCAGCGCAACTAGCGCTTCGGGGATCACCAGAGTGTCGGGCTTGCTGGGATCGGCGTACACGATGGATGCCGCCACCGGCTCGGTCAATCCCCACTGCTCCAGTACCGAACGGTATCCGGTGGAAGACACAACGTCCGCCGGCTCGGAACATACGATAGCGTCCAGGTTGCGTTTGATGGCTTGTTCTCGGATGCGTTCCGTTCGCTGCATGGGCCTCTCTACGCCAACCAACCGATTGTTTGGGAAAGGGTAGCGCGGCGTATTCGAGATTGTCAATGCGTTCGCAAAAGGTTGGGGACAAGGCCAACGAGAGCACAAACGGGAAGACGCGAGGGGGGTGTGGGCGATGTTGCTAATCCGGAAAGGCATTACGCCTAACCGGTGGATTTTCCCGCCGACAATTGTTTTACGGTTGAGATGAACGCGGTGGTCGGACGTGTATGGGTTCGGTCGCGGCGATAGGCCAGACCGAGCTCGCGCCATAACTCCACGTCGCGCAGCGGCACCAGCTTCACACGTTGTGCGAGCACATCGTCGCGCGCAAAGGCAGCGCTGATCAGCGAGACACCCAGTCCGGCGGCCACGAAGCTCTTGATCATTCCCACGCTTGACAACTCCATCCGCACTTTCAGCTCGGAGCCGTAGGGCCGAAATAGTTTGTCCATCACCCGGCGCGTGTAGCCGGTCTTCGGGATGATCAGCGGTTGGTGATCACCTCATTCACCGATACCGACTTCTGCTTTGCCAACGGATTCTGCGGACTGACGATCATCATCAGCCGGTCACGAAAGATAGACTGCACCTTCAGGCTGGACGACTTGATGGGCAGAGTGACGATGCCGACGTCGAGCGCGCCGTTCTCCAGTTTTTCCACGATCTTGTAGCTGAAGTTGCGGTAGATGCTCATCTGCACCGAAGGATAACGCCGGCAATATTCCGCGAAGACATCCGGCAACACGTACAGGCAAGTGGCTTCGTTAGCGCCGATCGTCAGAGTCCCGCGCGGAACAGCGTCCGTCGCGACCGCCAGCAGGGATTCATCGCGCAACTTAAGCAGCCGCTCGGCGTAACAAACAGCACCCGGCCCGCGGGAGTGAGGCGCACGGTCTTGCCGGAGCGGTCCAGCAGGCGATCGCCATACTCCTGCTCTAACTGCTGTATCTGGGCGCTGACTGCGGACTGCGAGCGAAACACTTTCTCTCCGGCGCGAGAGAAACTACCGAGGCGAGCAACTTGCAAGAATGTAGCGAGCTGGTCGAAATCCATGAATAGTGCGCCATTATAGCGAAGGCAAACTTGCGAGGTTATTCAACCAAGAATCACCCGCTGTCCGGTCCTCAGGCTGCTCGTAACAGGCCGGCACACTTCCTACGCCACGCTGAATTTTGTTGGGGGGACAGTTCAGCCGGAAAATCTCGCCCGTCGGCGCCCGCCGATCCTCCGCCAACCCGGCGAGGAGCGAGAACCCAATCCAAGATGCCTTGCTTCAGTGTGGCTCGCGCTTCGGGCTCCCGATCCAGGCCATAGGCCCAGGGCAGGCTCCCAGGCCGAGTTGGACCATGACTATAGGATCGCCGGATGTCACCGCTCCATGGCACTGTCCAGCTTGAAGAACCTGCGCCAGTCGTTCCTCATAGCGGTTCACCCGATTCCTGATTAGCTCCCGGCGGGGACGAGGCAGTTGCTCCGCCTCACGCAGCAGAAACGCGAGGCCAGCCTGCTGGCGCGAGAGGTATTCGAAGTGCGCCTCCAGCCTTCTCTGAATTGAGCGCCCATCCAAGATCGCCGACTTGCCCGCGAGCAGGTTGGCTTCCGCGCTTCGTAGGGTATCCAGAATCACTTCCGTCAAGAGATCTTCCTTGGAACGGATGTGGTGATAGAGCGAGCCCTTCAGCATCCCAACATCCCAGGCGACTTGCGCCATGGAGGTGCGCCGGTATCCATGGCGAGGAACACCGGGCGGCCGCCCGAAGAATGTCGCTTTTTCTGGTTTGCGTATCCACTTTCAGCCTCCACCCCGAAGCTATCCGCTTGGAGTGAGGCGAGGCCAACTCATATTTTCGATACGTAACATCGTTTTCAAGGTTCAACTGTCCCTCGGGCGAAGATTTCTATGAGCAAGTGCGCACCAACTCGCAGCCTTGCGGCACAGAGTTTTCCGCCAGAGGCCGCTAAGCAGGAATCAGGAGATTAGGCATGGCGGGACTGTCCGTTGGAAGGGCATTCATTAAGCTGCTAACCCGGATACCCAATCCCAATTTCCAATTCCCAATTCCCGACAGGCCGCCGCTCCCTTGACAGAAACGAGCCTACAGCATAGCATCGTTTCGGCCAAACGTTTGTTTGGTAGATGCAGGACTGGCTGCTTGCTCCTGTTCGCACCTTGGCGCCGCTAAGCGCATCCCACGGGAGACTGCCGCGTGAAGTTCGGCATGCTGGTCAACACCCAAGCCCCACCCGACGGGAGCACCATTCCGCGCCTGTATCAGGAAATCCTGCGCGAAGCCGAACTGGCGGAAGAGGTTGGTTTTGACTCGGTCTTCGTGCCCGAGCATCACATGATGCCCGACGGTTATCTGCCTGCGCCCCAAGTGTTGCTGGCCGCAATTGCGTCGCGCACTTCGCGCATAAGGCTGGGCAGTTCGATTCTGCAATTGCCTGAGTGCACCCTATCAACGTCGCCGAAGCGTGGTCAGTCCTCGACAACCTGTCTGACGGACGCTCGATTCTTGGTGTGGGTCTGGGACTGGTCGAGGCTGAGTTCAAGCTGTTTGGCAAGGAAGTAAAAGACGCCGTGCAAATCTTCGACGAAGAGATCGAAGTTATTCGTCGCGCATGGACAGAGAGATCCTTTTCCTACGAGGGCAAGTTCTTTCATTTCGACAATGTGAGCATCACTCCGCGAGTGTTGCAGAAGCCGCATCCGCCAATCTGGATTGGCGCGATGTCGGAACCCGCGCTGAAGCGGGCCGCGCTCCTGGGAAGCGGATGGATCTCCGATCCGCTGCACCACATCGAGGTAATGAAGTCGTGGGCCGAGATTTACCGCAAGCATGCCCATGAAAATGGGAATCCGGCGGAAGTCGTGATCATGCGCGCCTTCATGTTGGCCGACACGAAAGCCGAGATCGAGAACGTCTGGTGGCCACCACTGCGCACTTCGCATTTGTTCTACAAGAACCTCGGCTTCTTCGAGTCGGGACGATTCAACACGCAATGGGAGCCGTGGGTGCGCACCGTGACCGATGAGGAATGGACCTTCGACCGAGTGGCGCCCAACCGCATGGTGGCAGGCGATCCGGCGCAGGTGCTGGATGAGATCCAGCGATACGCGATTATGTCGGCTGCCAATACATGGTGCTGTACTTCCGGCATCCGACCGGGCCGGATCACGGCCAGGTCATGAAAGCGATACGCATGTTCGGTGAAAAGGTACTGCCAAAACTGAGTTGACGCGGAGACAACGCAGGTGAAAATCGGATATCTTCTCGACACTCACGCCGGGGCTTACGATCGCCCGCAGCCAACGCGCGAGGAAGTGAGCGCCTTCATCGATCAGCTGCACGCCGAGGCCGATCTGGTGGAGCAGTATGGGTTCGACTCGATTCAGGTGCCCGAGCGGCATGGCCGCGCCGAATGTTTTTTCCCGTCACCGCTCATCCTGCTGACCGCGCTTGCTGAGAGGACCAAGCGGATCCGGCTTGGCACCTATATTTGCATTCCGCCGCTGCACAACCCGATGGAGTTGGCCGAGCAGTTTGCCATGATCGATCAGCTTTCGCATGGCCGCTTAATTATGGGCGTCGCATCTGGTTATCACCCGGGATACAGCGAGTTCTTCAATGTTCCGCACCAGAAGCGCGGCGCGATGTTTGAAGAAGCCTTCGACATCATTCTGCGCGCCTGGTCGGAGAAAAAGTTCTCTTATGACGGCCAGTTCTACAAGTTTCACGACGTCGAGTTGACCCCAAAGCCTTATCAGCGGCCGCGTCCCGAGATTTGGGTGGGCGGCATGTTTCCTAAGACGATCGCACGTGCAGGGAAGCTGGGCGATGCGTGGTGTAGCGATCCCTTCCCGCTCGACAAAGATCATTGGCTGGAGCAGGTCCAGTTGTATCGCAAGGCGGCTAAGGACAGCGGCAATCGCTCGCAGGTCGTGTTGATGCGCGATGCCTGGTGCGCACGGACACGCAAGGAAGCGGACGAACTCTTCCTGCCTATCGCCATCGAGGAATTGCTGTTTTATTTTCGTTACGGAATTCTGACGCATCATCCAGACTTCAAGCAGGAGTCGGATTTCACCCCAGATCGCGTGCGCAAGCATTTCATCACCGGCAATCCGGACGACTGTATCAAGCGGATCGAAATGTACGGCAACGAGTATGACGTCGATTACCTGGTGATTCGCTTCCGTCTCCCCAAGGGGCCGGATGGTAAGTCGGTGCTGAAGTCACTGGAAGTCTTCGGCAAGGAAGTGATGCCGAAGTATCGCGCGGCGTAGATGGCTGCTGTCGCGCACGAGGTCGCGGTAACGACAGGAGGGTATCGAAGTGGGCAGTACAGGGAAGTCTCTGCCGCTGGTATTCGGCAAAGTTGGCGGGGATGAGAACGACTTCCCGAAGATTTACGAGCGCAACATCAATGTGAAGGTCATTGATGAAGGCAACGACAAGTACAAAGTGCGCGCCTCGCTCTTCGACCTGGAGCATAGCTTTCACGGCGAGTTGGTAGTGGACGCCTCGACCGGGGTCATCGAAGACGCGACGGCAGTGATGTCGCGGCGTCCTTATCCGACATATTGTCCGCGAGCTCTGGAGAATGTCAGCAAACTGAAAGGTCAAGTCATCGGGCCGGGGATCAATCGCAAGATCATCAGCCTGGTGGGGCGCAGCCAGGGCTGTGTGCACTTAGTGGAACTGTTTCAGGCAGCGATAGGTTTTTGCGCGACATTGCTGATCGGCCGCCACTCTGGGCTGGAGCAGGAATATGTCAGCAGCGAAGAAGAGCATCGGCAGAAGTGGATGCCGATACTGAAGAACAGCTGCCAGGTGTTCGTGGAAGAGCCGGAGGACCGCGGGGATAAGAAGAGCTGACAATTCATTGCTGGCAGCTCGTTGTCTCTAAACAACGAGTCGCCACGAGTTCCAGAATGTGGGTTTGACCGCGCCGACAGCGGGAAGGTGTCAGAGGCTCTGGCTACAAGTTTGGAAGGTATCGGGGTTTGAAGCTTTGCGGCGTGCGAGAGAGATTGCAGCGTGCGCGATTCTCAGCGTAACGCCAGGTCTGCAGCGTGGCGCGTTCCCGGGGCAGCGCGAAATTTGCGTCACCGGGAGCTTTGTATCAGGGCACGGCTTCAGCCGTGCCGGCACGATCAGTTTTTTACGATAGGGGCTTTAGCCCCAGATTCTTGCAGTCGCGATTGAGGGCGGGATGGCGGCGAAAAAAGAAGACAAACGAATGAGCCTGGAGCAGGCGGCGGAAATCGTTCGCGATGGCGACGTCGTCGGCCTGCAAGGCATGGGCACCCAGATGTCGCCCATGGCCATGATCCGCGAGTTGATTCGCGCGGAAAAAAAGAACCTTAAGATCGTGCAACTGGTTGGTGGAATCGGCATGGACTGGCTGATCGCCGCTGGTTGCGTGGAGAAAGTCAGCTACATCATCGTCAACCTGGACGAGTTCGGAATGGCCAACAGCTTCCGCCGCGAGGTCGAAGCAGGGCGCCTCCAGGTCGAGGAGTACACCGAGCATCAGTTCCTCACGCGCCTGCAATCGGGAGCGAAAGGACTCAGCTTCGGCGTCACTCGCTCCGGCTATGGATCGCAGCTCATCGAAACTCATCCCGACATCACCAAGGTCATCGATTGTCCATTTACCGGCGAAAAGGTTATCGCAGTAAAAGCACTACAGCCCGATGTGACCATCCTGCATGCGCATCGCGCCGACAAATACGGCAACATTCAGTTCTTTCCCAAGCCGATATGGACGGACGTCGATGTCTTCCCGCGTGCGGCCAACAAGGTCATCGTCACAGTGGAAGAGATTGTCGATACCGACGAGATTCGGCGCACGCCGCTGCATACCGGCATCCCCTATTTCAAAGTTGACGCTGTCGTCGAGATTCCTTACGGCGCGCACCCCTGTTCGCTGTTTCCGCAATACAGTTTTGATCGCAAGTTCTTTACCGATTACGCGGGCGAATCGCGCACCGAGGAAGGCACGAAGAAGTTCCTCGACAAATACGTTTACGCTCCAAAATCGCACGGCGAATACTTGCAGGCTGGCAGGCGGGGCCGACGCGCTGCTGCGCATCAGGAAATGGGACTAGACGATGGCCAACTACTCCAAGGACTACACGATCGACGAACTGATGGTGGTCACGCTGGCGCGCCAGTTTACGGACGACGACATCATGCTGAATGGGACGGTCTCGTTCATACCTGTGTCGGCCGCGCTGCTGGCCAGGCAAACACATGCGCCGGGATTTACCTGGGTGGCGGGGGCCGTCGGTGTTGACGCTGATCCCGGCTACATTGTGGGCAACACACTTGATCCCACAATGTGGAAAAACTGCGTGATGTACCTCCCGCAGCTCGAAGACATGTGGGGCTACGTGCACCGCAACACGCTGGAAACCTTCTGCATTCGCGGTGCGCAAATCGACAAGTTTGGCAACGTGAACAACAGCGTTATCGGCGACTTCAAGAAGCCAAAGGTGCGATTGCCCGGTTCGGCTGGCATGGGCGACATGGCCACGCTCGACAAGAAAATCTTTATCTGGTCGACCACCCACAATGTAAGAACCTTTGTCGACAAAGTCGATTTCCTCGCTGCGCCTGGTTATCTCGACGGCGGCGATGCGCGCGAGAAGCTGGGGCTCAAGAACGGTCCTAAATTCGTTATCACCGATTTATGCGTTATGGATTTTGAGCCGACGAGCAAGCGTATGCGGCTGGTGTCGGCGCATCATGGCATCACGCCTAAGCAGGTGCAGGAGAAGACCGGGTTCGAGCTGCTGATTCCTTCGAATGTCCCGGAAACCGAGCCGCCGACCGAGGAGCAAGTGCGCATCCTGCGGGAGAAGGTTGATCCACGATCGATGCGCAAGCTGGAATTTCGCGGCTCGGAGACCAAAGTTTAAGCCAGGTAATTCATGGACAGAATTGAAATTGGCATTCCCGGCGGCATCATGCCGCCATTCGATAAAGTGTTGCAGCAGGCGCAACGCGGCGAAGCCAAGGGCTACGACGCCGTTTGGTGGCCCTGTCACCTCATGGGCTGGCATCCGCAATCCATCTGGATTCCGGAGATCACGCCGCTGGCCAACTATCAGAAAAGCGCCGACATTTATTTCGAGCCGCTGACGGTAATGTCGGCCGTGGCCGCCAACACCAGCAAAATTCAGGTGGCTGTCGGCGTCACGGATCTTATCCGTCGCCATCCGGCCATGCTGGCGCAAGCCGCACTCACGGTCGATCACATCGCGAAAGGCCGCACCATTCTTGGCCTCGGCTCAGGCGAGCAGTGCAACATCTCGCCTTACGGGTTCAGCTTCGATCAGCCGGTCTCGAAACTCGAAGAGGGGCTGAAGATCATGCGCCTGCTGTGGGAGTCCGGCGGCAAGGCCGTTGATTTCGATGGCAAGCATTGGAAGCTGGAAGGCGCTGTACTCGGACTTGAGCCCTACGAGGGTAAAGCTCCTCCTGTGTGGATCGCGTCGCACGGGCCGCGCATGCTGACCATCACTGGCAAGTACGCCGATGGCTGGTTGCCCACGCGCATGACACCACAGGAGTATGCCGGAAAGCTCAGTAAGATTCGCGAAGCTTCGAAAGAAGCTGGCCGTGTCACAAACGCGGTTACGCCAGGCATGCTGGCCTACGTTGTGGTAGATGAGGACCGCAATGCAATTCCTAAGCTGATGGACCACATTCTGGTAAAGGGCTTGTGCCTGCTGCTGCCGGCGGAGACCTTCAAGCGCTTTGGCTACGAGCCTCCGTTTGGCGAGGGCGTTGTCGGCTTCCACGATTATGTGCCCAGCCGCTTTCCCTATGAGGACGCCGTACGTGTAATGAACAAGGTTCCGCGCGAAGTGGTCGAATATTTCACGCTGCACGGAACGCCCGAAGATGTTGCCGCCCAGGTACAGGATCTGGCAGAAGCCGGGTTGCGGCACATTGTGTTGTGGAACATCACGGCCTTTGCTGATCCGGGTAAGAGCGAAATCGTCGTTCCAGTGCATGGACCGGGTGCAGCAGCTGGTGAACGGAATCTCTGTGGCGACAAAGTAGGACATGTCGCCCCCGAGCGGAGATTGACGGAGACGGGCCATCGTAACGGGCAGAGCTTTGGGTCGGACATCATTAAGTTTTGCCTAGCCAGTCATGAAGGCAATGATGTTCGGGACGAAGCTCTGCCCTGAATGAGCGGGTTTACCTGTTGTTGCAGTCCCACAATATCGGACATATCGCAATGTGTGACACTTGTCATTATTGGCCCGCATATATTCGCTAATGAATCGATGATTATCGGGGCAGGAGATCGAGGTATGAAGCTGAAAGGAAAGCGGGCGCTTGTCACCGGGGGAGCTTCCGGCATTGGTCTGGCCATCGCGACGCGGTTTACGCAAGAAGGAGCGCGAGTGGTCATCGCCGATCTGAGTGCCACAGAAGCTAGCCTCGCCGTACAGGCTTCCGAGGGCAAGCTGGGCAAGACCATTGGAGATGTGTCCCGCCTGCCGGACGCCGAGCGCATGGTGAACGAAGCTGTCTCTCAGATGGGCGGCCTCGAAATCCTCATCAACAATGCTGGAATTGAGACTTCGGGTTCGGTGACGACGGCGAAAGATGACGAATGGGAGCGCCAGATCAACGTCAACTTGAACGGCGTGTATCGCATGAGCCGTTTCGCCATTCCTAAGATCATCGAGGCCGGCGGAGGCGCCATCGTCAACATGTCTTCGGTCGGCGGACTGGTTGCCGTGAAGGATTTTTCCGCCTACGGCGCGTCGAAGGCTGCCGTCATCCAGTTGACCCGTAGCATGGCCGCCGATTACGCCGAGCAGCAACATTCGGGTGAACGCGGTCTGTCCGGGCGCGGTGGAAACGCCGCTGCTGAAACGCGCCATCGAACGCATGGGCGGCGATAAGGCACAAGAAATGCGCGAGATGTATGCCAGTTTCACCTTGCTGAAACGCATCGCCCAACCGGAAGAGATTGCCGCGGTGATTGCGTTCCTGGCTAGCGAAGAGTCCAGTTTCATCACCGGGGTTTCTATCCCGGTAGACGGCGGGTTTTCAGCGCAATGATTTTGCAGCGTAGTGAAGGGGATTAATCGAAATGAGTCAGGCAACAGCGACCGACGCGATCGCAATCGCCAAGCAATATTTTTCCGCGGTGAACGAGACGCGGCTCGACGACTTGGCCGCAGTTTTCTCGCCTAACGGCGTGCTGCATTTTCCCGTGCTCGATCCACTGCGCGGCCGCGAGGCGATCCGAAACTTCTATGCCGGGGTGTTGGAGTTCTATCCCGAGCGCTTCGATGACGTCACACAGTGGTTTACCAGCGAGCAGGGGAACGTCGCTGCCTACATCCATTTTGAAGGTAAGACTGCGACCGGCAACGCCGTCATCTTTGACGCCGTCGATGTATTTACCATTAAAGACGGCATGATCCAGCAATTACAGATTTTTTACGACAGCATCAAGGTGCAGCAAATGGTGGGAACGCTGCCTAAATAGGAGTTGTTGCATTCATGGGTTCCTCGTCTGCGCAGGAAATGAAGACGCGGTCTCCGGAAGAGTGGGGTTCGCAAACTATCGGCGGAGCGCTGCGCGATTGCGCCACACGTTTTGGCGGACGCGATCTGCTGGTGTTTCGCGAGCAACGGATCTCGGCGCAGCGGCTTGCGGAAGAAGTCGAGCATCTTGCCCTGGGCCTGCTGGCGCTCGGCATCAACAAAGGCGACACGGTCGCCGTGTGGCTGCCGAATTTGCCGGAGACGTGTGTTGCCGAACTGGCTATCGCTCGGATCGGTGCGGTAATGATGGCTATCAATACGCGTTACAAGGCCACCGAACTGGAATACGTGCTGCGCCAGTCGGACAGCCGCGCGCTGCTGCTGATGCCGCAATTTCTGACGCAGGATTTTCTCGCCGTCCTCAAGGATGTCGTTCCCGAATTTCCCGCTTCCCAACCCGGAAAGTTGAACGCTCAGGCCACGCCGCTGCTCAAAAACCTCATCGTCCTCGGCGACGAGCAGCCTGGCATGTTCACCTACGCCAAGGTTCAGCAGATGGGCCGCGATCTGCTTCCTGAACTCCATAAACGCGAAGAGCAGGTCACCTCTGACGATGTGGTACTTCTGCAATACACTTCCGGAACAACTGCGTTTCCTAAGGCTGCGATGTTGGCGCACGGACAGGTGCTGCGCAACGCCTCGCAAATGGCCGTGCGTGCCGGGATCGACGAAACCGACCGTGTGCTTTCGGCAATGCCGATGTTCCACGTCGGCGGGTCGGTGTGCGCTCTGTTAGGCGCGCTCACCATGGGCTACATCCTTTATATGGGCCCGGTGTTTGAAGCAGGGAAAACGTTAGAGGCAATCGAGTCCGAACAGATCACGACCTATATCGGACTGGAATCGATGTTTATCGCGCTACGCAGCCATGAGGATTTCAACAAGCGCTCGCGCGCCTCGTTGAGAAAAGGATGGACGGCGGGCACCTCCAGCATCCTGCGCATGGTAGCCAATGAGATTGGCATCCAGTTCATCTGCCCCTTGTTCGGATTGTCAGAAGGCAGCCCGAATGTCTGCATCTGCGACTGGCGCGATCCGGTGGAAAAGCGCATGAACACCATGGGTCGTCCGCAACCGGGGGTGGAGGTGAAGGTCATCGACCCGGCTACCGAGGAGTCCGTGCCGACAGGTGAGCGCGGCGAAATATGTTTTCGCGGCTACAACGTGATGAAGGGCTACTACAAGAAGTCCGAGGAGACAGAACGCGCTATCGATAAAGAAGGCTGGCTGCACACCGGGGATCTCGGATTTCTCGATGCCGATGGGTTCCTGACCTGGACCGGGCGCCTGAAAGACATCGTGCGCGTGGGCGGTGAAAATATCTCGGCCGTGGAGGTGGAGAACTTTCTGTGCGGTCACCCAGCGATCCAGGCCGCAGTGGTAGTCGGCATTCCGGACGAGCGTCTGGGCGAAGTCTGCATGGCGTTTATCCAGCGCAGCCCGGAGGCTCAGCTCACGGAAGACGACGTAATCGCTTATTGCAAAGGCCGCGTCTCGGGTTTCAAAGTTCCGCGCAAGGTGAAATTCGTGCACGAGTTTGAAATGACCGGCAGTGGCAAGATCATGAAGTTCGCCATGCGTAAGAAGGTGCTGGAAGAACTGGCACAGGCGGAAGACGAATAGTTCCAAGGATCCGTCTTTACCGGTGCAGATGCCAGCGCCCGCGAACCTTCATTCAGCGGTGGTGGGATCAATAGTCGAACGCACCTGAGCAACGCTGTTGGCCGGAAATCCGCCCTGTTGCGCGTGCCTGCGCACCATCTCTTCGTTGGGCGCGATGTAGATGCAGTAAATCTTGTTGTCGGTTACGTAGCTCTGGACCCACTGGATCTCCGGGCCGAGGTTGCGCAGCACGCCACAAGATGTCTGCGAAATCGCCTGCAACTGTTCTGCTGAAAGCTTGCCTGCCTCTGGGATCTCCCGCTCGATTACAAACTTCGGCATGTCTGGTTCCTCATTCTTCTTTCGATTGATGATGATTGCGTGTGAGCCTGCGTACTCCTCACATTCTAAGTGACAGCGACCACCGGTTAATGCACTGATGAAATATCTGCCCGGGAAGAGCACTTTCTCACGAGAAGCCAATGGGAGCAGGTGGGCCTTATTTTGTCGCGCGATCGAGGACTTCGGCGATGTCCAGCACTTCGACCGCCTGGTCGGGTTGAGCAACCGTCTTCACGCCATCGTCGATCATCATCATGCAGAACGGACAGGCCACCGCGACGGTTGACGCTCCGGTCGCGAGCAGTTGCTTGGAGCGATTGGCGTTCATGCGCGTACCCGCCTTCTCTTCCATGAAGGCAAACCCGCCCCCACCGCCGCAGCACAACGCGTTGCGCTTGTTCCAGTTCTCCACTTCCACGCGATTCGCGTCCGGAACGGCATCGAGCACATCGCGCGGCGCGTCGTAGATCTGGTTATAGCGGCCGAGATAGCAGGGATCGTGAAAGGTAACTTTGTCGAGGGATCCGGACTTGGTTTGCAGCCGTCCCTGTGCGACGAGCTGCTGCAGGAACTCGGTATGGTGAACCACTTCGTACTTGCCACCGAGCTGCGGATATTCATTGCGCAGGGTGTTGAAGCAATGCGGACAAGCGGTGAGGACTTTCTTGACGCCATAATTATCGAGTGTCGCGATGTTCTGCGTCGCCAGTTGCTGGAACAGCATGTCGTGCCCAATGCGCTTGGCGGGATCGCCTGTGCAACGCTCTTCGCGCCCCAGCACAGCAAACTTCACGCCGGCGCGAAGCAGCAGTTCGGCGACGGCTCGCGTCACGGACTTGTTGCGCTCGTTTAACGCGCCTGCACAGCCAACCCACAACAGGACGTCATACTGTGCACTGGCATCTTCACCGAGCACGGGAATGGCCAGCCCGGTCATCCAGTCAACGCGCGACGTATTGTTGCCAGGATAAGGATGCGAGCGGGCTTCCAGGCTGCGAATCATGGCTTGCAGGTCTTCGGGGAACTCGGCCTGCTCCATTACCAGGTGTTGCCGCATCTGCACGATCTTTGGAACCTGCTCAATCATGACCGGGCATTGCTCCATGCAAGCGCTACAGGTTGTGCACGACCACAGCGTCTCTTCCTTGATCACTGGACCAATCAGCGGCGGCCCGCCTTCGATCGCCGGAGCGGCAGCATCGCCATTTGTTTTGCCAAGTGACAGGGGAAGTTTGAACGGATCGAGCTTGTGCAGATCTTCGCGAAGATCGAGTATCAGCTTCTTCGGCGAGAGCGGCTTTTCGGTCAGCGTGGCCGGACAATTTACCTCGCAGCGGCCACATTCGGTACAGGCGTCGAGATCGAGCAGATCCTTCCAGGTGAATTGCTCGAGTTTGCTCACGCCTAGATCTTCGGCGGTCTCGAAGTCGATGGAAGGAAGCTTTCCGCGAGGTTCAAGATTGCGTAGATAGATGTTCGTTGGTGCGGTCGCCATGTGCAGCAGCTTAGAGTAGGGGATCCAGCCGATGAAGCCGAAGACGATGACGAGATGAAACCACCATGTCGCTCGATGCAAAACGAAGAGCTGTGGCGTTGTGAATGCCGCGGCAAGCGATTGTCCTACGGCATTGCCGACGGGCGACCATTGGCCCCATGGATCGTGGGTGAGCTGGATGCGCGCGCCCTGGATGATGAATCCAGTAACCAGGATGACGAAGAACAGCAGCAGAATGATTGCGTCGTCGGCTTTGTCAGGCTTCAACCGGCGGGGGCGCAGCACATAACGATTCACGAGTGCCGCCGCGATTGCGAGCGTAAACAAAAGTCCGAAGATGTTCAGGGTCAGCGACTGGAAGATGAGATAAAACCAGCCGTGCATGATGGGGATATGAAGATCTTCCTGAAGGAACACAACCAACGTTCCCAGCAACAGAAAGAAGAATCCCCAGTAGAACGCGAAGTGGTACAAGCCTGCGCCGCGATAGCGCTCCAGCAGTTTCTGGTGCAGTCCAGTCTGGCGAAACAAGCCGGCCAGACGTTCACCCGGGTTGTCGAAGCGGTTAGCGGGGCGTCCGATCTGCCACAGCCGCCACCGCCGATAGAGTCCATATCCAAACACACCCAGAGTGATGATGAAGAGCAGGTACATCACCCAGACGTGTTGAATGTTGAAATAGACTTCGCGCGTTGGCGTCATCGAGTTTTAGCCTAACGTCAAACATTCCCCTGCGATTTTTCTTTGTGTGCCTTCAACGCGGCTGTCAGTTGCGGAAGGAAGCTCTTGAAGTCGTCAACCACGCCGCAGGCTGCCATCTGGAAGATCGGCGCTTTCGCATCTTTGTTGACGGCGACGATGTGGCGCGCGCCAGCGATGCCGACCATGTGTTGGCTAGCTCCTGAAATTCCAATGGCAAGATAAAGATCAGGCGCGACCTTCTTGCCGGTCTGCCCGATCTGCAGCGACGCCGGAACCCAACCTTGATCGCAGGCTGCCCGCGAAGCGCCCACACTTCCGCCTAACAACTTCGCCAGCGCTTCGAGTTCGGCGAATGCTTCTGGTCCGCCCAAACCGCGGCCACCGCTGATGATGATGCGAGCGTCTTCCAGTTTGGCAGCACCAGTCTGTTCGGAGCGCTTCTCAATAATTTTAGTTCGCGCGAGGCCGGCATCGATATTAAGCCGTACGTCGACGACTTCCGCGGAGCGGCCCGTTTCGGCTGCCAGTGGAGCGACCGAACGCATGCGCATCGCAATCACCGCAGGTCCACTCTTCGCGACCAGTTCCGAGTTCGCTTTGCCGCCATAAACTGGCTTCGTGATCGTCACCGTCCCAGTACTGGGGTCGCCTTTGAGCCCAATGCAGTCAAGCGTGACGCTCGCGCCAATCTTGTAACCGAAGACCGTCGCGATCTCCAAGCCATAGGTTGTGCTGGGCAAAAGAATCAAATCGGCCTGCGAGACCTTCTGGACTGCAAGGAGTGCCGCGGTGTAAAGGTCGTGCTGATATCCGGTGAGTTGCTTCGCATCAGGACGATAAACCTTTTGCGCGCCATAGCTCGCACACTCGTCATTCCAGCGAGCATCGGCTTCGCCGAGGATCGCAGCCGACAACACGCCGCCAAGTTCGTCGGCGATCCGTCGCCCCGCGCTGAGAACTTCAATCTCCGTACGTGTGAAATTCCCACCACTCGAAATCAGTACGGCTAACACGTTCTTCATAGAATCCTATTGATCGCGGCTAAACAACGTGGAAGGCGACCAGCTTTTCCACCAGACGCTGCGCGCGCTCTGTGCTGTTGTCCCCGGCGATCATTTCGCAATTGCGCTCGATCACGGGAATGTAAAGATTCTTCATCTCGAGTGCGCCATTCGCGCCTGCTAGCTCGGCAGCCGAGACGCCAAGCGTATCCGATGTCCAACTCGGAATCTGGCGTCGAAACGCCATCATGTTGTCTTTCACCTTGGGAATGCGTGGCAGATTGCCGCCATCGTTGGTAACGCTGATCACCGCCGGCGTAGACGACTCGACGATCTCCCAACCGTCTTCCGTCTGGCGGCGCAGCTCGAGCTTGTCACCAGTGACTTTCACGGACGCCACCAGGCTCGTGTAAGCGCTGTTCAGTTCAGCCGAGAGAAAGCCGGCAATCATTCCGCCATGCCAATCTCCCGTCTCGCGTCCGCAGAGCACGACATCGACGGCGTCCAGTTTGCGAATCGCCGCCGCGAGAATGCGCGCTGTCGCCTGCGGGTCGAGCGCCGGATAATTCTCTTCGGGAAGAAGGATGGCATCGTCGGCGCGCATGGAGAGCGCCTTTCGCAAGGCATCCACCGCGCTCGGCGGACCGACACACAGCGCGGTAATCTTCCCGCCACCTGCGGCGTCGCGTGCCTGTAAGGCTACTTCGAGGGCATTTTCATCGAAAATACTAATGACCTGGGAAGCGGAGCCTGGCGCGGCTTTCTGGCCGGCAGGATCAAGCCGGAAGTCAGCCGGCGGAATTTCGGGATCGAGAATCTGCTTGATGCAAACTACAAAGTGCATGGAGACCCATCTATACCAAACGTTTGTTTGGTAGACTGAGAGAATAGACGTTGAAGCCGTCTGCTGTCAACGGCGTCCCGACCCATTTCACGGGAATTCACGCTTTCTGGCAAGCGGCTAATATCCCGGCACAAAACGGGAATCCCGAGTCAAGCTGGTGGCGTTTTCCGGTTCCCGGGTTTCCGCAACGCAAAAATAGTTTTGACCGGCAGCCTGCACTTTGCTATAAGTGTTCGTGGTTGTACCAAACGTTTGTTTGAATTTTTTGAGACTGCGTTGCCATTGAGCAAACGAAAGCTCAATCAAGAAACAATGCGACCATAGCAAGGCGCGGGGCGATGGCGGATTCGCGAGCTCCGGAAACCAGATTTTTCGATCGCTAAAGAGGTGTCATTGTCTGACTCGCCAGGACAAACAATTGTAGAGAGCCTCGGGAGGCTCAGCCACATCGCGGTACTGGTGCGCGATCTGCCGGCTGCGATTCAGAAGTACCAGACTCTGTTCGGCGCGACTCTGGTGGAGCAGGAGACGCTGCCCGGCGGAGCCGACGTTGCCGTCATCGAATTGGGGGGAGTGCACCTGGAATTCCTCAGCACAGCGCAACCAGGTTCCAAGGTGGCGAAGCTGCTCGATGAACTGGGTGAGGGCATTCATCACTTGTCGTACGAGGTGCCGGACCTGGAGGCAGCTTTGGAACGTTTGAAATCGTCTGGAGTGCGCTTGCGTGACCAGGTTCCTCGTCCCGGGGTTCACGGCAGGCGCATCGCGTTTCTTGATCCGGGTGACACGTTTGGGGTCCTGATCGAATTGGTGGACGAGGGGCAAACTTCCTAGCAGGGTTGGGGGTGAAAACAATATGGGCGCCATCGACATGTGGTGTAATCCATTTACCCATGAAGGCATTCAGCATCTCTTCATCGACAACGAAGAAGTGCACTTCATGATGGGCACGCAATGGGGACGCACTGGAAACATGGTCGGCTATACGGCTGCGGAGTTTGTGGCCAATATGGACCGGCTAGGCGTCGAGAAAGTCTGCGTACCTGCGCTCAAGCAGGCCTTCTACCGCAAAAACAAGATGGGCGCCGACTTCTCCTACGATGAGATCGGCAAGCTGGTGGCTGAATTTCCGGACCGCATCGTTGCTTTTGCCGGCATCAATCCCTTCGAGCGCATGGAGGGCGTGCGGCGATTGGAGCGCGCGGTCAAAGAGCTGGGATTCAAAGGTGCGCACGTCCATCCTTTCGGGTTTGGACTCGATATCAATGCGGCAGAGTGGTTCCCCTATTACGCAAAGTGCGCCGAGCTCGACATCCCAGTAGTTTTTCAGGTCGGACACTCGGCGGAGTTTATGCCGAGTCGATGCGGTCGTCCGATTTTGCTGGACGACATCGCGTTGTATTTTCCGGAGCTCAAGCTTGGTCGGTGGACATACGGGTTGGCCCTGGGTGGAAGAACTGATCGCAATGGCCTGGAAGCACCCCAATGTCTACATCGCCGTCAGCGGTCACGCGCCAAAATACTGGGATCCGAAGCTGGTGAAGTTCCTGAACAGCCGTGGCATCGGCAAATGCGTTTGGGGTACAGACTATCCCCTGATTCTGCACGAAGAGAGTTTGCGCCAGATCGACGCGCTCAATCTAAAGCCGCATGCCAAGCAAGCTCTGCTGCACGATACAGCCGCGCAAATTCTGGGCTTGGAAGAAGCGGCCAGCCCTAAAAGCAAGCGAGCGGCTTCAGCAGCCACGCCTGTGGTGGCAAAAGCAAAGTAACGGCGGCACGAACCATCATGTCCCACTATCGATTTTTCCGGCTGGAACGAGCGGGTGGAGTGACGACGGTCTTCTTTGCCAAGCCGCCGATGAACACGCTCGACAAGGACCTCTACCCCGAGCTCCACGCAGCCTGTGACGAAGTGGACAAGGACGAGACTACGCGAGCAGTGGTCTTCGCCAGCAATATTCCGGGAATATTTATCGCCGGCGCAGATATTAAGGAAATGACCACTTACGTTTTTGAGGAGAGCTGGATCGATAACCGCATCGCCACCGTGCATCGTGCGCTCAATCGGGTGGAGGACATTGGCAAACCCACAGTGGTCGCGATTGAAGGTCACGCCCTGGGCGGGGGCTGCGAGTTTTCTTTGTGCGTGGACTTTCGCTTCATGAGCCGGGGCAAGCCGCTTATTGGGCTCCCCGAGATCGCACTCGGCATTATTCCCGGCGGAGGTGGCACACAACGTCTCCCCCGCATTGTGGGATATGGCAAAGCTATCGAAATCATCCTGACCGGCGGAAAGATGCATGCCGATGACGCGGAACGTATCGGGCTGATTACGAAGGCATGCGACGAAGGTACCACATTGTCGGAGGCGCAGGCTTTTGCCGGTACGCTGGCCGCACAGGCGCCCATTGCCGCCCGAATGGCCAAAGAAGCACTGCATAAATCGATTGGTATGGGCCGCGAAGACGGATTGCGAGTGGAGCGCGACCATTGCCTGCATGCGGTAATGAGCGCGGATGCACGGGAAGGCTTTGCTGCCTTCGTGGAGAAGCGCAAACCGAAGTGGACGGGAAAATGACCTCGGCATCTCATCTGGGCGTCGCTATTGTAGGAACGGCGCAGACCAAATACGAACCTGCCAAACGCCATCTTGCCATCAACGAGTTGGTGTACGAGGTGGTGCGCGAGCTACTGGATACAACCGGCGTCAAGATGACGCAAATCCATAGCCAGATCACCGCGTCGCAGGACATGTTCGACGGCAAGACGATTTCCGGCATGTCGGTGAATGAGGTTGTGGGCGGCTACTTGAAGTCGGAGTGCAAAGTCGCAGCGGACGGATTGCAGGCGCTGTTTTATGGTACGGCGCGCGTGGCCTCCGGATCGTTTGAGTACACACTGGTCGTGGCTCACTGCAAGGAATCGGAAGGCAATCCGCATCCGGTTACCGGTTCGATGTTCGATCCGTTCACCGAGCGGCAGCTCGGGCTGGATGCATTGCTGGCATCGGCGATGCAGGCGCAACGTTACGAGGATGTGACCGGCATCAGTGCGGACGATCTGGCAGCAATTTCGAAACGACGCCACGCGCAGGCGACCCGGAATCCATTCTCGCAACGTAGCGGCGACTACAGCGTCGAGCAAATCACGAAGTCATCGGTCTTAGCTGGTGTAATCCGTGAGTTGCTAGCCGGGCCGTCGTCGGATGGCGCATGCGCATTGCTTTTGGCCAACGCCGAGCAGGCGAAACGATTCGGCGACAAAGCTGTTTGGATCGCAGGCTTGGGAAATTCAACCGACGCGTACTGGACCGACCGCGAGCTGGCGGAATCCGCGGCATTGCAAGACGCAGCGGCTAGAGCCTACCGCACAGCCGGCGTTAGCGATCCCAACGAGCAAATTGATGTAGCGGAAATTTCTGCACGCTATGCCTTCGAAGAACCACTTTACGCTGAGGCGCTGAGATTGTGCGCAAGGACAAATGTGCGCGAGTGGATTTCGTCGTCGGAAAAGTCAGGCCCAAAGATCAACCCTTCGGGTGGCGCACTCACAGGAAATCCGGCAACGGTCACGGGGCTAACGCGAGCCATCGAAGCATACTTGCAATTGAGTCAGCAAGCTGCCGAACGGCAAGTGGACGGCGCGCAAGTCGCGCTCGCTCACGGACGCGATGGCATCTGTGGACAGAGCCAGGCCGTGGCAATCCTGCGCTCGAATTCGGCTGCGCAGTCATAAAGAGGATTACGAGATGCCGCAAAAAGTCGCCATCGTCGCTACCGGCCAGACCAAGCATACGTCCAAGCGGACCGATATCAATCTGCGCGAGCTGATTACTGAAGCGGTGCGGCCGGCGTTGGAAGAAGCGAATCTGAAAATCAGCGATTGCGACGCGGTCATGATCGGCAACATGGAGCCGTTCGAAGGTTTCATGTTTCCGGAGCTGTGGGGCGTAGAAGGCTGGGGCGGATATCTGAAGCCTTCGGTGAAATTCAATACCGGTGGTACGGTTGGCACCTCAACCATTGCCGCCGCTTATTACTACGTCGCTTCCGGAATCTATGACACCATCCTGGCGGTCGGTTTCGAGAAGCAGTCCGACGGCCACACCCAAACCGCGATTACCACTGTCGGCGATCCGGTGTGGGAGCGTTCCATCATGGCGGGAGCGCTGGGCAACTTCGCAGTGATGGCCAGCACCTACATCAACGAGAGCGGCGTGACCGCAGAGCAGGCCGCAAAAGTCGTGGTGAAGGCTAGACGCAACGGCGCTAACAATCCGTACGCGCATCTTCAGATGCCTGACCTCACGGTCGAAGAAGTCATGAAGTCGGATGTAATTGCGTTTCCGATTCGACGTATGGACATGTGTCCCCAATCTGACGGCGCTTGTGCTGTGGTGCTGACGTCCGAAACGAAGGCGAAGAAGCTAGCCGCGAGGCCAGCCTGGATCAAGGCTGTGGCGACGGCGCACGAGCAGCAATACATGGGCGACAGCCCTAAGCGCTTGGCCATGATGCGTAGCCAGATTGATGCTTCGCAGCGGTTGTACAAGATGGCAGGGATTACGAATCCGCGGAAGCAGCTCGACGTCGCCGAGATCTACGAAGTCGCGAGCTGGGCCGAATTGGCCATGTACGAAAATCTGGGATTATGTGAACGCGGCGAGGCTGGGAAACTGATCGACGAGGGCGTCACTGAGATGGGTGGCGAGTTGCCGGTCAATCCCTCCGGAGGCGTGTTGTGCACGAACTGCATTGGCGCGACGGCAATGATTCGCGTGGCCGAGGCTGCGGTCCAGGTGATGGGCACGGGCGGCAAGCGTCAAGTGGACAAGGTGAACACGGCGCTCGCGACTGGCTACGGCGGCAATGCCTGGTGCGATGCCCTCATCCTCAGCGGTAATCCGAATTGATCGCGTAAGGACTTTATGCAGACACCGCCGGTGACAACCAAGAAAAAAGCGGACGACGTGCTGCGCGTCCCGTACCTGCTGCAAATGGAGTACGAGTACTCCCTGGGGCAACATGCCATTCGGTTTTTTCAGGAACTGAAAGATCACGGTCGCCTGATGGGCGTGCGCTGTCCGGAATGCAAGCGGGTTTACATCCCGCCCCGACCGGTGTGCGGCATCTGCTACGTTCCGTCAACGGAGTGGGTTGAGGTGAGCGACGAAGGAACACTGATCGGTTGCACCGTGGTACGGTTGCCCTTTATTGATCCTATGACCGGCGAGCAGCGGCCGGTGCCCTATGGCTTCGGGATCATCAAACTCGATGGCGCCAGCACCAGCATGTTTCATTTCGTCGACGAAACCGATGACGCCAAGGTGAAGGTTGGCATGCGAGTGAAGGCCAATTTCCGCGAGCCCCGCGAAGGCAACATGCGTGACATTGTGAATTTTCGCGTGATCGGACAAAGCCAATGAGCAGCATCGCGCCCACCATCAAGCAGAAGATCCAGATTCCCTATAACTACTCCGCCGGGCCGGCGATAACGAAATTTCTGCGCGGCCTGAAGGACAAGACGATCTTCGCCAGTTTGTGTTCGGTGTGCGGACGCCGGAGCGTGCCGCCGCTGTCGTTCTGTGGACGGTGTTGGTTGCCGATTGGCGACTTCGTGGAAGTCGAGCAGCAGGGAACGCTGGAGTCATTCGTCCAGGCGCCCGGTGTGCCGGCGGAGTTGTCCGACTTGAAGCAGGCGCCGGTTTATGGCTTGATTCGCTTGAAGGATTGCAGTACAAGTCTGGTGCACCTGGTTCGACCGGCTGACGGTGCGCCCCTGAAGGCTGGCGCGAATGTGCGCCCCGTCTGGCGCGAAGATCGGACGGGCAGCATCCTCGATATCGTCCACTTTATGGTGGCTTAGAAAATCTTGCTTTCCTTACCCAGTTCCTATTGACTCCCCGAGCTCTCTTCGGCTAGACTTTCGTTGCTAAACCAAACGTTTGTTTGGTGAATCGGAGAGGCCCTCTTGGATTTCGGTTGGAGCGACGAGCAGCAACAGATTCGCAAGACCGCGCGCGAGTTTGCCGAGCACGAGATTGCGCCCTACGTCGCCGAATACGACGCGCAGGAGCGCTTTCCCGCCGACATCGTTCGCAAAGCCAGCGACTTGGGGTTCATGGGCGGAATCGTGCCGGTCGAGTATGGCGGCTCGGGGCTGGACTTCGTCAGCAACACCATCATCCTGGAAGAGATTTCTCGCGCTTGCCATGCGGTTGCGTGCGCGCTGTCGTTCCCTAGCGGACTGGCGGGATCGGCCTTGTTGCGCTTTGGCACGGAAGAGCAGAAGCAAAAGTACCTGAAGCCTCTCGCCAAGGGCGAGATCTTCGCTGCCACCGGCGTGACCGAGCCGCACTCCGGGACCGACGTGGCCGCGATGCAGACCGTAGCGGTTAAAGATGGCGACGGCTACGTCATCAGCGGCTCGAAAGCCTGGATCAGTTTTCTCGATCAGGCGAGTTATCTGCTGACTTTTGCCACGCTCAATCGCGAAAATCCACGCAAGAACATTTGCGCCTTCATCATCGACCGCGATACCCCCGGCTTAAAGATGAAGCCTTACAAAAACAAGCTCGGTTTTCGTCCGCTCAGCACCGGCGACGTCTTCCTCGATGAAGTTCGCGTGCCGGCATCCCACAGAGTGGGAGCTGAAGGCGAAGGCCTGAAAGTTGCCATGTGCGCGGTCGAGAACGGACGGCTGGGAGTGGCGGCGCGTGCTGTTGGGCTGGCGCAAGCCTGCCTCGACGCCTCGGTAAAGTACGCACAGGACCGCGTGGTGTTCGACCAGAAGATCGGCAAGTTTCAGCTGGTGCAATCGATGATTACCGATATGACGACCGGGGTCGAGAGCGCGCGCTATCTCACTTACCGGCTCGCATGGATGAAGGATCAGGGCGCGGCGCAAGCGCGCAAGGAAGCGAGTATCGCGAAGATGCTGGCTAGCGATACGGCAATGATGGCGGCGACCGCAGCGGTACAGATTCACGGTGCGTATGGCTGCCTTGGCGAGTCGCCAGTGAGCCGCTATTTCCGCGATGCCAAATGCTTCCAGATTGTCGAAGGGCAGAACCAGATGCATCGCAGCATGATCGCTGAATACCAGATGGGATTCCGGTCGTAATTCAGAGCGTCTGTCAGAGGAGCGCATGGCGAAGTACGACGTTGTGGTAATCGGAGCAGGAGCCGCGGGATTGACGGCCGGCGCGTTGCTGGCCAAGCACGGCAAGAAAGTCCTGGTCATGGACCGCGACAAGCATCTCGGCGGACGCGGCATGGCTGTGCCCTTCGAAGGCTATCGTCTCAATCTCGGCGGACACCTGCTGGAAGATGGCGGGTCGGGCATTACAAAGATCATCTCGTATCTCGGCGGAGAACTGAAGCACGGCAAGACCAGCAAAGGTATGCCGGTTTATATCGATGGGCGCTGGCAGAACATTCAAGCGCTCTACACCGCGGACAAGAACGAACTCAAGAAGGTCATCAAGGTCCTCACCGACACGCCCTACAGCGAATTCGATAAATGGGATGACAAGCCTCTGCGCGAGTGGTTACTGCAGTACACGACCAGCGAAGGTGTTATTGCCCTGTTCGAGTACATCGCGGTTGCAGAATGCATGACGGAGAACTGGTACGACCATTCTGCTAGCGACAACTTGTACGTTCGCAAGATGCATTACACCGAGCGGCGCATCGCCGGCTATTCTTTCTGGCCCGACGGCGGATGGCACGGGATCTTCGACAAGCTGGCCAAAGCGCTTACTGACAATGGTGGAGAGATCTGGCAGGAAACCACGGCGCAGCGCGTGATTGTCGAGAACCGCAAGGTCAAGGGCGTGCGCTATGAACGTCAACGGCCGGCCATGATGACCGAGGCTTACAACTGGGAGACGCTTGAGGCCGATGCGGTGGTGAGCACTCTGCCTGTGTGGAATGTCTTGAATGTTGTTCGCGAACGGGACCTGCCTGACTGGTATGTCGCCAAGATAAAAACTCTTGCGCAAGACAAGTTCAAGGCCTGCTGGCTGGGGTACTACGTGGCATCGCACGAGCCCATCTTTACCGGCGTCGATCCCACAGAGTTGGCGATATGGTTCGAATCGCCGCACAGCAAGTTGCCTGGCTGGGCGTTTCTTGCTACCGGCTACGACGAAACCGTCGCGCCCCAGGGAATTCATCTCTTCAACTGCGGGTTTGTTTACCAGGGCAGCCGCGATTCCGACTGGAACGAGCGCATGTTCGACCTGGTAGACAAAGATCTGGAAACCTTCTATCCCACATTGTGGAATGACAAGAACATCATCTGGAAGCGCCGTCACATTGTGGAAAAGCCTGCATTCGGCGTCTCACAGAAGCCCGGGCTGGTGGGAGTCTTCCGCCCCGATTACACGGTGCCCGGTCTGGATGGAATGTTCTTCGCGTCGGAAACATTTCGCTCGCGTGGTATTGGCGTAGATCGCGCCGCTCGCGCCGGTTTGACCTGCGCGGAACGGATTTTGGGTACGAGGATTCCGGAGTTTAAGGACTCCGTGCACGACTGATGAACCCGACTAAGCTGCCAGAACGTAAATCGCTGGTGATTGATGAAGCGTCCGCCGCCACGTGGATTAAAGATGGCATGACGCTGGCCATCGGTGGCTTCATTAATTCAAGCCATCCCATGGCGCTGGTGCGGCACATCATCAAGCGCGGCATCAAGAACTTGACTGTCGTGGGTGCGGCTTCCGGTGGGCTCGATCTTGACTTGCTGATCGCCGCCGGCTGCGTGAAAAAGTTGGTTACGACTTACATGGGCGGCGAACACTATTGCCCGGTGGCTCCGTTCTTTCGCGTCGCGGCGCAGCGGGGCGAGCTCGACATCTTCGAATGCGACGAGGGGATGTTCTATTGCGCACTGCGAGCGGCCGCCCAACGGTTGCCATCGACGCCGTGGAAAGCAGGTATCGGCACCTCGTTTCCGGAAATCAATCCCGAGATCAAGGTTTACAACGATCCCATTTCCGGCGAGCCCATGCTGGCGATTCCGGCTATCAAGCCGGAGCTGGCGCTGATCTATGCCGCGCAATCGGATGCATACGGCAACGTGCAGCATGTGTCCACCGGATTTGGCGATCGCGCCATGTGGCGCGCGGCGGATAAAACCATCGCGCAGGTCGAGCGAGTTGTTCCCAACGAAGAGATTCGCAAGAACCCGCTGGCGACCTCGCTGATTGGCGTGGATGCGGTGGTCAAGTCGCCTTATGGTTCGCATCCATATGCCGGTCCGGGTTACTACGTGGAAGATGGCGATCACATCCGCGAGTACGTGGCTGCCGGGAATGCCTACGCGAAGAATGACGATCGCAAGCCATTCGAAGCGTATTTGAAGAGGTACATTCTGGAGCCGCAGACCCACGAAGATTATCTCGAGGTGATCGGGATCAAGCGGTTGTTGTCGCTGCACGAATACTGAGTTGCGGGAGCAGGAAAGCCGGATCGCAGAGCAGTGAAGCGGAGCACGAAACAGCGGAGCAGGAAACAGCGGAGCACGAAACACAGATGAGCGCGAAGGTCGAAAAAACGGTGGAGCAGTCAACAGCGGAGATGGCAGCCTTCACCACGAAGGAATTGCTGGCTACGTTTATCTCCCACCAGGTGCGTGATGGTGAGCGAGTAGCTGTGGGCGCTGGCCTGCACGTTCCGCGCGCCGGAATTCTGCTGGCTCACCTGCTGCGCTGCCCAAACGTGCGTCTCTACGTGGTGATGACGTTTACGAACCTCATCAAAGAGCCGCGCATGGAGCCGTTCTACACCGTCTATGACAACCGTCCCACAAAGTGGGCGGAGGGTTACATCCTGCACGACGACTTTCAGGAAGACCCGCGCAATGTGTCAGACACATTCGTTGTCGGCGCGCTGCAAATCGACAAGTTCGGAAATTCCAACCTGATCGGTGTGGGCAAAGATTACAAGCACCTGGACTTTCGCGGTCCTGGCGCTGTCGGCACCCTGACCATGGCGCACTACGTCGACCGTTACTACCTGTTCGTGCAATCGCACAGCAAGAAAATCTTCGTCGACAAGTGTGACTTCGTTTCCACCGTAGGCTGGGGAGAGGGCGGGGCCGACGGCCGCAAAGAAGCTTGGCATTCCGGGCAGCGGGCCGGTGTATTGCATCACGCCGCTCTGCGTTTTTGATTTCGATGAGAACAGCAAGCGGATGCGGCTGAAGAGCCTGCACCCGGGCGTGACCGTCGAGCAGGTTCTGGAGAACACGGGTTTCGAAGTGATCGTTCCCGAGCACGTGCCGGAGACGGCGGCTCCGACGCCCGAAGAAATTCAGACGCTCCGTGAACGTATCGATATCGAAGGCATGTTGCGGAAGTAACCAGAGAGCACATTGAAACTGCTAGAGCCAATCACGTTTGCCAACGGCCGGTTGCGATCGAAGAACCGCGTCGTGATGCCGCCAATGGGCATGGGCTACGCGCACGAGGATGGACGCGTCTCCGACAAAGTGATCGAGTATTATCGCGCCCGCGCCGAGAGCGGCGTTGGCATGATGGTGGTCGAGAACTGCATCATCGATCCGGATGTGCTGGGCGTTGGGCCGGAATTGCAGCTGCACAGTGAAATTCATCTTCCCGGCTTAGAAGAGTTGGCCGGAGTTATTAAAGGATTTGGCGCTCTCGCAGGTCTGCAGCTGAATCATATGGGCCGGCAGACGACGTTGGGCAAGCCAGTGGCGCCCAGTCCGATTCCGATCTCGGAGCGTGGGCCTGCGCCGCGAGTGCTGAAGCCGGCGGATATCCAATACGTGATTGACGAGTTCGTTCGCGCCGCGGGCTGGGTGAAGCAGACGGGTTTCGATTTCGTCGAGTTGCACGGCGCGCATGGCTATCTGATGTGCGAGTTCCTGTCGCCCGTCTCCAATAAACGTGATGATGAATTTGGCGGCGACTTCGAACGACGGCTGACCTTCCCGTTGCGCATTATTCAAGGCATTCGCGAAACCTGTGGCGACGATTTTCCCATTCAGTTCCGGCTGTCGGGCAGCGAGTATGTACCGGGCGGCTTGGACGTGGAGCAGACCTCGAAGATTGCCAGGAAGCTGGTCGAGGCGGGTGTTGCCTCGATTAGCGTTTCGGCAGGTAACTGGCAGACGCTGCGCTACATCATGGCCCCGATGTTCATGCCGGCTGGCTATCTCGCCGGAGATGCGGCCAAGATTCGCGCAGCTGTCGATGTTCCCGTCATTGCGGTGGGCCGCATCCACAGCGTCCAAGTGGCGGAAGAAGTTTTGCAGCAGGGCAAAGCCGATCTGGTAGCGGTAGGCCGTGGGCTGATTGCGGATCCCGACTGGGTGCGCAAGCTAGAGGATGGGCAGCAGGACGACATTCGTCCCTGCATTTCATGCAACGCTTGCGTGGATCTGGTATCACGCGCACAAGAGGCTCGCTGCACCGTCAACGCTTACTTGGGGCGCGAGCAGGACAAACTTGAGCCAGCGCCGCATCCACGGCACATTCTGGTGGTTGGCGGCGGCCCCGCGGGAATGGAGGCTGCCCGCATTGCGGCCACACGTGGCCACAAGGTAACGCTAGTCGAAAAAGGCAAACGGCTCGGCGGAAAGTTGATCGTGTCGGCGGCAGCCCCCTCCAAGACGGAGATGAACTCCTTCATCAACTACTTAATTCATCAGAACCACAAGCTGGGCGTGACGATCCATACCGACATGGCGCTGGATCAAAAAGCTGTGATGGAAATCGCGCCGGACATCATCGTGAATGCGACCGGCAGTTTTCCCGTGGTGCCGCCGATTGAAGGAGTTCGGCAAGCTCACGTGCTGATCGCCGAAGAGGTGATGCTGGAGCGCCAGAAAGCGGGCAAGCGCGTTGCGATTGTGGGTGGCGGCGGAACCGGATGTGAAGCAGCCGAGTGGCTGGTGGATAAAGGACACGAAGTCGCAATTTTAGAGATGATGGCGCACATCGGCGCAAACATTGAACAGATCACGCGACGTTGGATGTATTACGAATTGCGAAAAGCTGGCGCACAGTTACTTACGAAATCAAAAGTAGTGAGAATCAACGAAGGTAACTTGGTTTATTCGGACGCAAACGGCGATGAAAAGGTGTATGAATGTGACACCGTGTTGATCGCCCTAGGCTACCGCCCCACGGATGATTTGGCATTTTGCGATGACGATGGTTTTCCCATTCCAACCTATCGAATCGGGGATGCTGATAGACCGGGAACTATCCTGGATGCGGTAACTGCAGGAGCGAACATAGCGGCAAGAATCTAACCTTCAGTGACAGCACAATCAAGGAGGACGACTTGCCAACAGCACAAGGCGCCACGAATGCAGTTAAGGCGAAACCATCTGGCCGTATGGAAGAGATTCTGGCTTGCGCTGCGAACCTCTTTTACAAAAAGGGCTACCACGCGACCACCATCGAGGATCTGGCCAATGAAGTTGGAATGCTCAAAGGTTCACTGTATTACTACATCAAGTCGAAGGAAGACTTGCTGTATCAGTTGCTGCTGGATGTGATTGTCGCAGGCCAGAACCGGGTAAGTAACAAGGTCAGCGGAATCGCCGATCCGCTTGAGCAGTTGGTTGTCGGCCTGGAAGAGCATATCGAGTACATCATCGAGAACCAGGTAAGGGTTGGCTTGTTCCTGCATGAATTCGATGTCTTTGCCGGCCGGCGCCGCGGACGTATCGAAGAAGAGATGACGAAGTATCAGAAGCTCTTCGTCGACATCATGCTGAACGGGCAGCAGCAAGGCAAGTTTGTGGACCTGAATCCGTGGCTCATGGTCGATGGATTTCTAGGGATGTGCAACTGGATCTACCGCTGGTATCCGGGAGAAAAGAATCCTGGCTTGGACGCGGTGAAGAAAACTTTTACGGCAATGCTGTTGAACGGCATCGTCAAGCAATGAGGAGGGCCTGAGGTATGGCAACCGAGCAGTTGGCGACACCCGGCGTATCGGAAAGCGGCGCGCTGAACTTCGATTTCGGAAAAGAGAAAGATTTCCTGCGCGCGAATATCCGCGAACTGGTGGAGCGGGAAGTGCCTCGCGAATACGCGCGAGAACTCGACGAGAAAGAGGAGTTCCCGGAGAAGGTTTGGAAGGCGCTGGCCGAAGGTGGATACCTGGGCATTCCGATTCCCGAAGAATACGGCGGGGTGCAGGGCGATGTAGTCGACATGACCATCGTGACCGAGGAACTCGCCCGGCGCAGCGGCGCGATCGGACTGGTCTTCTTCATGTCGAGCTGCTTTGGCGCGCATACCCTGGTTCACGCAGCTAGCGAGGAGATGAAGCGGAAGTATCTGCCCAAGCTGGCGCGCGGTGAAATCAAGTTTGCCTTCTCGCTGACCGAGCCCGATGGCGGGACCGACGTTCTTGGCGCGATGAAAACCTATGCCGAGGAGAAGGACGATCACTATCTCCTGAATGGGCAGAAAGTGTGGACGACGGCCGCGCACGTCTCCGATCACATTGTTGTGATCGCGAAGACCAATCAGAATCCCCGCAAGAAGGCGGAAGCTTTCTCTGCATTCCTGCTGGATCGAGAGATGCCAGGTATCTCACTGCGCAAGCTGGAAAAGATTGGCATTCTCGCCACCCCGTCGTTCGAGGTTACGTACGTGGACGTGAAGATCCCGAAGGACCGGCTTGATCGGTGAGAAAGATCGCGGCTTCTACGGCGTGCTGGGAATGCTGAACAACGAGCGCATTCTGACGGCGGCGCTGACGCTGGGCGAGCAACAGGCTGCGTTCGAAGATGCATTGCAATACGCAAAAGAGCGTCATGCCTTTGGCCGGCCTATCGGACAGTTCCAGGCCGTTCAGCACAAGATCGCCTGGATGCGCACGAAGCTCGAACTCAGCCGACTGTTGACCTACAAGGCGGCATGGCTGCAATCCCAAGGACGGGACTGCGCTATCGAAGCGAACATGGCGAAGCTGGTCTCGGCGAACCACGCCACCGAAGTCACGGATATGGGCATGCAGATTTTTGGTGGTTACGGCTACAGCCGCGAATATGACATGCAGCGTTATTGGCGTGATTGCCGCCTGCACCGGGTGGGGCCGGTGAGCGACGAAATGATCCTGAACTTTATCGGCGAACGGCTGGGGCTGCCGCGGAGTTACTGAACAAGATCTGTTGTGCCGGAACATGGACCAGCGCCGTGCGAGGGAAGTGCCGTGGTATCGACCGCAATAGACCAGGATCAACTCGCGATCATGGAACGAATGAGCCGTTATGCCTGGGGCTACGACTCGACCGACGTGGAGATGCTTCGGGATTCGTTCACCAGCGACGCGACTTTTTCCATGTATCTGGAAGGCGCGTCCGAGTGGGGACCATATCGCGGCAGGGACTTAATCGTCGAGTGGATGACCGGCGTGAAGAAGACGCAGACAGACCAGCGTCGTCATTGCATCAGCAATTTTGTTTTCGACGAAATTACGTCCGCCCAGGCGCGTATCCGCTGCTTTCTATTGGTGACGGCTGCTGACAACAATCAGGTCAGATTCGTAACCACGGGTTGGTACCGGCTTGAGCTGAGCAAGCAACACACGAATTGGAGAATCCGCAAGCTGGAGCTTTACCTCGACGCTCCGTATTGATGGGCAGCACGATCCCTGGGAGGAAGCATGACGAACGATAAGAAGACGGCGGACCCGGTTCATCCCGCGAGTCCGGACGAGATCAACTTCTTTAATGCCGACGTCCAGGACTGTCCTTATCCCGCCTACAAACTGCTGCGAGATGATGCGCCAGTGTGGCACGACGCAGCCAACGGCCAATATGTTGTGACTCGCTACGACCTGATGCGCCAGGTTCTGCTGGACACTGAGCACTTCAGCAGCGAAGGTGCGATTCGCGACTCCGATTCGGTGCTGGATCGCGAGCGGGCGCAACGCATCCGCAAACTGTACGAAGAGAAGGGCTGGCTGCCCGCACTTACTCTTGCCAATCGCGACGATCCGCCGCATCGGCAGTTGCGCAACCTGTTCGACAAAGCGTTCAATGCTGCGCGCATCAAAGCCGTCGATCCCATGGTCGAGCAACTCAGCTATCGCTTGATCGATAGCTGGATCGATGACGGTCATTGCGATTGGGTGAAGCAGTTTGCGGTTCCTATGCCGCTCATCGTGATCATTCGCCAGGCCGGCGCACGCGAAGAAGACATGTGGCGCATCAAGGCCTGGACTGATGCCTGGGTGAAGCGCCTGGGTTTCATGCAGACCGAAGCAGAGCAGCAGTGGTCGGTCGAGATGGAGATTGAGCAGCAGCATTATTTCCAGCCGATCTTCGATCGCCTTCGTAAAGAGCCCGACGGTTCACTGCTCAGCGATCTGGTGAACACCGTCATCCCTGAGTGGGGACGGCCCATGACCGACAACGAACTGCATGCGGAGATGAGTGCCGACATCTTTGTCGGCGGCGCGGAGACGACCACGAATGCTCTCTCCGAGGGAGTGAAGCTGCTCATCGAAAATCCCGAAGCGTGGCAGAAGCTCAAGTCTGATCCAGACAAGTATCTGCGGACATTTGTGGAAGAGGTGCTGCGCCTGGAGTCGCCGGTGCAGGCTCTGTTCCGCTTCGCGAAGACAGATGTAGAGATTGCTGGCGTCAAAATTCCAGCGGGTTCGCTGATCGTACCGCGCTATGGGGCCGCAAACCGTGACGAGCGGCATTTCGGTTGCCCGGAGAAGCTCGATCTTGAACGCACGAATTCACCCAGCCACCTCGCATTTGGTTCTGGAGTACATAGCTGTCTGGGCGCTCCTTTAGCCCGCCGTGAACTTTATTGGGGATTTCGCGCGCTGGTTAATCGAGTGGACGACATGTGGTTCGCGCCGGGGAAAAACGATTTCCGTCACGCTCCGAATTTCTGTTTGCGGGCTCTGACTGCGCTACACATCGAATTTAAAGCTAAGCCTCCAGAGGCGCGTACCGGTGGCAACTGATTTGAACGCAACCAACAACACGAAACCTCTGAGGGCAAGGTCGCCGTCGTCACCGGATCAGGACGCGGAATCGGCCGGGCGATTGTACTTCGCCTTGCTTCCGCCGGGGCGCGGGTCGTCATCAACGATCTGGATGCTGCACCGGCCGCTGAAGTGGAGAGTGCTGTAGCGGCTTCGGGCGGCGAAGCGATGGTGGTGCAGGGTAGCGTGACCGACCCGGCAAGCGCGGCCGCAATCATGTCGGCTGCGGCGTCGAAGTGGGGGAAGATCGACATACTGGTCAACAACGCCGGGCTGACGCGCGATGCCATGATCCATCGCATGACTGATGACCAGTTCAATCTGGTGATGGATGTGGTCTTGCGTGGCGCATTCAACTGCATTCGTGCGGTGTCGCCTTACATGCGAGAGGTCGCCAGAGAAGAGAAGAAGCGCGGCGAGATGCAGCATCGCAAAATCGTGAACATCGCGTCGATTGCTGGAGTGAACGGAGCGGTTGGCAACGCGAACTATGCCTCGGCAAAGGCTGGCCTCATCGGGCTCACCAAGGCGATCGCGAAAGAATGGTCCACGTTTCGCGTGAACTGCAATGCGATTGCGCCGGGAATTATCGACACGCGATTGACCGCCGCGCGCGGCGATGGGCAAGAACCGTCGGCGTTTGGGATTCCGGCAGACGTGCGCGAAAAAATCGTCAAGCAAATGCCGATGGGCCGTATCGGTGCGCCGGAAGACGTAGCCGCCGCGGTGGAATTTCTAGCTTCGCCGGGTGCGGACTTCATTACAGGACAAGTTCTGATAGTGGATGGTGGAGTCGATTTCATCAACGTAGTGGGTTGATTCAAATCATACGATCTGCAGTTCTGAGAGGACATATTTATGCCACGGGTGAAGTTTGATCATGTTTCTTTCCTCGTCCGCAATCTGGACGAGACGGTAAAAGATTACGCGCAGATGCTTGGCGTGCTCGACCCCGAGCAGGCCAAGAACATTGTCTGGGACGAGGGCGTGGAAGGTGGTTTCAAGATGCGCTGGGCTACCTTCGTGAATCCCAACGGAGCTTCGCTTCAATTCTTCGAGAGTGAAAATCCCTACGATCAAAAGCTGCTGGAGAAGCACGGAGAACGCGTGCACCACCTCGCTTTCACCTCCGACGATCTCCCGCAGACCGTGGAAGCCCTGGACCAGGCTGGCGTTCCGCTGACCAGCAAAGAGCTGACGGGACCGACTCATCTGCCTTGGTTGAAGTGGACCTTCGTTCCTCCCAAGAAAGCTCATGGTGTGCTGATTGAAGTGGCGACCCGCTACAAGGTAGACGACGGCAAGTGGGTCCTGGACAAACCAAAATCCTAACGAGTGGAATAGCGCTGTGAAAAACAAAGTTTACGATTCGATTGATTCAGTGGTGGCCGACGTGTCCGATGGCGCCACTATTATGTTTGGCGGCTTTGGTGGCACCGGCTTTCCCAATGGCTTGATTCGCGCCCTGGCGAACAAGGGCACGAAGAACATTCACGCCATCAGCAACAATTGCGGTACCGAAGAATTCGAGTTAGGCCTGCTCTTCAAGAATCGCCAGATCAAACACATCGTGGCGAGCTTTCCCGGTCCCAAATCTTATTTTTTCCAGGAGCAGTGGGCGAAGGGCGAGGTGACGATCGAACTGCTGCCGCAAGGCACGCTGTGCGAACGACTGCGGGCTGCGGTGGCGGGGATTCCGGCTTTTTATACACCGGTGGGAGTTGGGACCGAAGTGGCCGACGGCAAGGAAGAGCGCGTGTTCAAGGGCAAACGATACATCCTGGAGCAGGCGCTTGAGGCGGACTACGTTTTCATCCGCGGCTATAAAGCGGACGAACTCGGCAATATCGTTTACCGCAAGGCGTCGCGAAACTTCAATCCGGTGATGGCGGGAGCCGCGAAAACCACCATCGTCGAGGTGGAAGAAATCGTGCCGGTCGGCAGCCTGGACCCGGAGACCGTGGTTACGCCTTCGATCTATGTCGATCGAATTGTGCAGGCAAAGGCGGTGTACAGTGCCTAAAACCAAACTGACTCGCGAACAACTGGTGCAGCGCGCGGCGCTGGAGCTACCTGACGGCGCCTACGTTAATCTCGGCTTTGGCCTGCCCAACCTGGTTTCCAGCCATGTCCCACAAGGTAGGACTATCTGGTTTCATAGCGAGAACGGAATTCTCGGCATGGGGCCGCGCGCCCGCAAGGGGGAGGAAGATCCCGACCTGGTAGATGCAATGAAGGTGCATGTAACCCTGAAGCAGGGTGCAGCATTCTTCTCCCAGCTCGACGCTCACATGATGACCCGCGGCGGTCATTTGGACATAGCCATGCTGGGGGGCTGCAGGTTTCAGAGAAGGGCGACCTGGCTAACTGGAAGGTGCCTGGCGCCAGCGGCGCAGGCGGGATCGGCGGCGCGATGGATATTGCCGTCGGCAGTCCGCGAATCGTCGTCCTCATGGAGCATGTCACCAAGGAAGGCAAGCCGAAGGTCGTCAAGACGTGTTCTTATCCACTGACTGCTTTGGAATGCGTGCACCGGATCATCACGGACATGGCCGTGATCGATGTTACGCCGGAAGGTCTGACATTGCGGGAGGTGGCGCCCGGCTTCACTCCGCGGAGAGGTGCAGGAGGCTACGGAGCCGAAGCTGATCGTTCCTGCCAAGGTGCCCGAAATGCAATTCGAGAGCGAAGGTGTTGCCAGGTGAGGTCATCCGCCAGATCGAATTCATGATGCCAACGCGGTTGAGGTTGCTCTTTCCGCATGTCCCTGCGCTCCTCAAAAGTTGTCTCGCTGCGCGAAGCGGCGGCGTCGATCCCCGACGGCAGCATTGTTGCGGTCGGCGGCCTCTCGTACTTTGGCGCTCCCATGGCGCTGGTGCGCGAGCTGATTCGACAAGGCGTGCGCGATCTCACCCTGATCACGGCAGCCGTTACATCGATCCAAGCGGACTTGCTGATTGCGGCCGGCGCGGTGCGCAAAATCATTTCGCCGTATGTGTCGCTGGAGGAACTGGGATTGGCACCGGCGTTTCGCAAGGCGGTAGAGGCCGGGGACGCTTGAAGTGGTGGAATGTGGAGAGGCGTTTCTCGGCTACGGGTTGAAGGCGGCGGCCAGCGGGGCGCCATTTTACGTGCTGCCCAAGCATATCGCTGCCTCCGATTGCGCGTCGAACAATGCGCTGTATAAAACCTGCCGCGATCCTTTTAGTGGCGAAGAAGTGATCTGTGTTCCGGCGCTTCGTCCCGACGTTGCCTTGTTGCACGTGCCCGCTACCGATCACTGGGCGAACCTGCGGCGCGGCCCGATGCCGTTCATGGATTCGCTGCTGGGCCGGGCCGCGAAGCGAATCATCGCCAGCTGCCGACGATCTGATCGACTCCGAAGCTGTCTGCCGACTCGTCAGAGAGTGTCGGCTTACCCGGATTTCTGGTGCAAGCCGTAGTGCCGTTGCGGGGAGCGGCGCGGCCGACCGCGAGCGCAGGCGTTTACGGTGTCGATCGCAAGGAAATCAAGCGCTACGTGACGGCATGCAAGAGTAGCGAGACTCTGGCAGCGTACCTGGCGGAATTCGGTGACGATGAAGCAGATTATCTTGGGCGGGTTGGCGAGGAGGTTCGCCCGCCGGTCGCGCCGGCGGGAAACGGCGTTGATCTTTCGCTGCCTCCTTCGCTGGCCGAAATCATGGCAACGGTGATCGCGCATTCGGTGCGCGATGGCATGTTCACCGGCGTAGGCACGGGCTGTTGGGAGGTCGCTGCCGGAGTTCGGCTGGCGCAACTGACGCACGCTCCCAATTTGTCCTACAGCTACGGCGGTTCGGGCGCGGTCAATCCTCGGCTCAAGTTTCTTCCGGACTCGCTGAACGGGGATGAAGCGCTGGCGTGTTGCGAGGCGGCGGTATCGCTGGAGGACGTCTTCGATCTGGAGATGAACGGCAGATTCGACATTATGTTTGCCAGCGGCATGCAGATCGATCAGTTCGGCAACGTGAATCTGGTATCGATTGGGCCGTACAAAAGGCCGGCGCTGCGCGGTCCGGGAACCGTTGGTTTGGAATTTGCCGGCTGCGTGAAGGAGATCGTTTATTTCTTCCGTGGACACACGAAGCACGCATTCGTACCTAAGGTCGATTTCATCTCCGCATACGGCTATGGGTCAGGAAGCGGAAGTCGAGCAGAGGTGGGGCTGGCGGAGAATCACGGTCCGAAGCTGGTGGTAACCAATCTCGCAGTGATGGATTTCGACGAGCAGAGCAAGCGAATGCGTTTGAAGTCACTGCATCCCGGAGTTTCGCTAGAGCAGGTGCAGCAGAATACCGGATTCGAGTTGATGGTGCCGGCGGAAGTGCCGCAAACTACACCGCCTACCGATCGCGAATTGTGTCTGCTGCGAACCGAGATCGATCGCGGCGGCCGATTGCAGACACTGATTCGGGCCTAGTCAAATTTGTAGCACTAAGGAAGGAACCGGAGTGGAACAACGGACCGTACACAACACGGAGCGTCACACAAAGAGGCCGGTTCGCATGATTGGGATTGTCTGCTCATGCGGCGTATCTGCCGGCATACCGAATTTCGCGTGAAGAAATCGCTACTGCGTGGGGTGGCCGCGCGCAGGCTGGTCGAAAAGTCGTGATGCGCTTCGACGAGGATCCCCTCACCATGGCTGCGACAGCAGCGTGGCCGTGCGTTGCGAGCGAGCGCGAGCAGCGGAAAAGCTCTCAGGATGCTTTGTATTTCGCGTCGTCCACGGCTCCCTACCAGGAGCGACTGAACGCCAGCATCATTGCAGCTCTGTGCGATCTGGATGAGTCGACGTTTGTCGCCGATTTCTCCGCCTCGCTTCGCGCCGGGACTTCAGCGCTTGATGGCGGCTGCCGACCGCGTCGCCACCGGCGAAGGGACGGCGATTGTGGTTGCGGCCGACGCGCGCGAAGCCGAACCGGGGTCGAACGAAGAACTCACATTCAGCGATGCGGCAGCAGCCATCGCACTGGGATCGCAAAATGTAATCGCCGAACTGTTGGCCCGGGCTACACGTTACGACGATTTCTTCGAAACTGCGCGCCGTGATCGCGATGATTACGTTTCGTCTTTCGAAGGAAAGTTTTCGGTCGATCGCGGATACCTTCGCAGCTTGCGCTGGAAGTGATCCAGCGAGTGCTGGAGCAGGCGAGTGTTGCGGCGGAAAACGTCACCAAGTTTGTCGTTCCGGCGTTTGACAAACGTTCTCACCTCACGCTCGCTGAAAAATTGGGATTTGCCGATCGCTTGCAAGACGTAGCATGGGACGACTTGGGTAACACGGGTTGTGCCGCTCCTCTGCTGCTTCTCTCGGCCGCGCTGGAAAAGGCTTCGCCAGGCGACTTGATCTTATGTGCTGGCTACGGAAATGGAGCCGACGCTTTTCTTTTTCGTGTCACCGAGCGAATCGCCGCGTTCAAAGTGCGGGTTGGAATGGAAGCTCTGCGTCGCGATCCCATCTCCTACAAGAACTACACGCTTTACCGCAAAGGCCGCGAGTATCGGCACATTCACGAAGATAATCTGGAAATTACCAACATCTTCTACAGCAAGGATGAAGCCCAGACGATTCGCCTGCATGGAAGTGAGTGCCAGTCGTGCGGCACGCGGCATTTTCCGACTGTACGAGTGTGCGCCAAGTGCGAGAAGAGCGACACCCTGAAAGAAGTTGCAATGCAGCGCACCGGGCAGGTGTTCACTTTCGCCGTCGATCATCTTGCGGCGTCGCCATTTCCTCCAACGGTGATGGCGGTTGTGGATCTCGACGGCGGTGGGCGCATCTATGGTGAGGTAGCGGATACCGAGCCCGATAAAGTGCAAATCGGAATGCCGGTGGAGTTGATCCCGCGCCGTCTGCGCGAGGGTGGCGGCCTTTACCACTATTACTGGAAGTGCCGCCCGAGGAGGGATGTGTGAGTAAATCGTTACGCGAGCAAGTCGCGGTGCTTGGGGTTGGTTGCACCAAGTTTGGCGACAACGTGGACCAAAGTCTCTCCGACATGATGGTGGATGCGGCACAGGCTGCATGCCAGGATGCTGGGGTCACGATGGACGAGCTCCAGGCCGCGTGGCTAGGGACTTTTTCGCCGGGGTTTAACGGCGGGAAAGCAACCATCACGCTGGCCGACTCCTTGCGTTTTCGTGGGCGCCCCATCACGCGGGTAGAGAACTATTGCGCGACCGGCACGGACGCTTTTCGGAATGCTGCCGCGGCAATCAGCGCTGGCCTATATGACATGGTGTTGGTGCTAGGCGCGGAGAAGCTGAAAGACCGCGCGGTGCGTGGCTTGCAGCGCGAAGGCATTCATCCTCTGATCGAAGCAGGTTCGACTGCGCCCGGGATGTTCGCGATGGCTGCCAACCGCTACATGCATACTTACGGTCTGGATCGCAGCACGCTGGCCAAGGTCGCGGTCAAGAACCACGCTAACGGAATGCTCAGCGAGAAGGCGCACCTTCGCATGAAGATCACCGAGGAGCAAGCGCTGGCGGCGCCAATGATCGCTTATCCTTTCGGCCTGTTCGATTGCTGCCCAACGACCGACGGAGCGGCAGCTGCGATTTTGTGCCGCGCGGATATCGCGCAGAGCCGCGGCAAGGAACTGGTTCTGCTGCGCGGCTCTGGACTGGCGGTCTCCAGCGGCAAGCCCTATCTTGATCCGACGTGTGAGTATTTGGGCTTTCCGTCTACGCGCCAGGCTGCGGCTCAAGCTTACAAAGCCGCAGGCGTTACTGATCCGGCAAAGCAAGTTGATTTCGCCGAAGTCCACGATTGCTTTACCTGGACGGAGATCACGAACTACGAGGATCTGGGTTTCTGCGGGAAAGGGGAAGGTGGCGCCTTCATCTCCGAAGGCCGCAGTGCTCTTGATGGAGATCTTCCGGTCAATCCCAGCGGGGGCCTGAAGTCGTTCGGTCATCCCGTCGGCGCTACTGGCGTCCGCATGATCTACGAACTCACAACCCAGCTTCGCGGACAGGCTGGCAAACGCCAGGTGAAAGACGCCGAACTTGGTTTGGCTCACAACCTCGGCGGCCCGGGAGCAGTGGCCTGCGTCATTCTTCTCGGCCGCGAATCGTAACAGGAGGGCGGCCCGCACCCCAGTCGCGCTACGACATATACCCATTTGCAGCCTGCTGCTTCCGGCCTACCGTTGGAATTGCCAGAATTGCCGATTGACAAGTTCGGGTAGCGCGATATGATTTGGGAAAGCTATCTACCAAACGATTGGTTGACGTGCAGTTGAGGTGGGTTTCGTGCAGATGAGGTTTCGTCCGATCGGCTCCGTTGTTATCACCGTGCTCTTTGGTCTTTGCCTTACAGCTTTGGCATCAGGGCAAGATGCAGCCCCGGCAGTTGCTGCCCAAAGCGCGGTCCAAGGTTCTCAAAGCGGAAGCACAACCACGGCGCCGCAATCCTCTAACAGCGCTTCCGATCCTTTGCAACGGTCGGTTTCTCCCAAGCAGAAACAGAAGAACAGTAAAGCGCTAAAGCAAGAACTCAGCCAGACCTACAAGCGGTGGCTGAACGAGGACGTGGTTTACATCATCACCCCGGAAGAGCTGACCGCGTTCAAACAGCTTTCCAACGACGAAGAACGAGATCAGTTCATTGAACAGTTCTGGCAGCGCCGGGATCCCACTCCCGACACGCCGGAAAATGAGTATCGCGAAGAACACTACCGTCGAATCGCTGAGGCAAACGAAAAATTTCCTGCCGGTATTCCAGGATGGAAGACGGATCGGGGCCGTATTTACATCATCTGGGGTCCGCCGGACGAAATCGAGAGACATCCGACAGGTGGCAACTATGAGCGTCCCATGGAAGAGGGGGGCGGCACCACCAGCACGTTTCCGTTTGAAGAGTGGCGTTACCGAAACATGGAGGGAGTGGGGCAGGACGTCAAGTTAGAGTTTGTCGATCCTTGCATTTGTAATGACTATCACCTGACCTCGGATACTAACGAAAAGGACGCTCTGCTGCACACACCCACAGCCGGGAATACGGAATACGAGAACATGGGGCTGGCGAGCCGGACAGACAGGATGAATCCATTCTCCGCCAACCCTGGTCCCCTACAGGGCATGCAGAACGCCAAGATCTTCGACAAGATGAACACGCTTGCCAGAGCGCAGGCGCCTCCTCCCGTCAAGTTCAAGGATATGGAAGAAGTTGTGAACCACAAGATCACGATGAACTTGATGCCCTTCGACGCGCGTGCTGATTTCGTGAAGGTCACCAGTGACAGCGTACTGGTTCCGGTTACCATCGAACTGCGAAACAAAGATATTACCTTTGTGGAAAAGGACGGTATTCAGCGGGGAGCGGTCAACATCTTCGGCCGAGTGACCAGTCTGACGGGCAAGGTGGCACAAACATTCGAGGACACGGTTCAAGTGGACGTACCGCCTGACCTATTGGAGCAGACGATCAACCGTCCTTCGGTTTACTGGAAAGCAGTTCCACTTCGCGCGGGCCGCTATCGTCTCGATATTGTGGTGAAAGACGTGAACAGCGACCGCGTTGGAACCTGGAGCCGGGGTATCGTCGTTCCCGAATATAGCGACGACAGACTGGCAACATCGTCACTAATTCTCGCGGACCATCTGGAACGAACCGCGACAAAGGAGGTGGGAGCCGGCAATTTTGTTATTGGGCAAACCAAACTGGTTTACCCGCGCCTTGACAGCTCCGACGGCAAGCCTCCGAGTTTTGATCGATCCCAGCGGCTGAGTTTCTGGATGCAGGTCTACAATCTGCAAACCGACGAGAAGACCAAGAAACCTTCCGCCGATTTCAATTACGAAATCGTCAATGTGAACAACCACCATCTGGTGCTATACGATTCCGAATCGACGGAAAAGAAGGGCAGCGTCGGCGAGCAGGTAACCCTGGAAAAGACTGTTGTCCTGAATAACATTCCCCCAGGCGTTTACAAACTGACCGTGAAGGTGGAGGACAATCTGTCGAAGCAGCAGATTCAGCCTTCCGTCAACTTTATTGTCGAATGAGTTTTCTCAGGACCGCCTGAGCAGCCCAAGGGTTCCGTTCCATCCCGCGCCTCCGCCAGGAGAATAACGGTGGCAACGTCGTGTGGATGCTTGACTCAAGTCGGGCTGGTAAATGTCCCAATAGGCCATACCCAATCGACACCATAGCCCTAGTGGCATATCCCTGATCGTGTAGGACGTTGAGGCCGGAATACAGGCCATAAACAGGCATTGCGCGTGCCTCAAACAACCGACCGTTTTCTTCTTGACATTCGCTGGGGCGCATTTTAATCTGCTGACCGACCAAACGATTGTTTGGTAAACCCGCGGTACCAGATCGGACTGCAGGGCGACCAGTAGAACCGGAATCGCCGTGAGATCAAGTAGCGGCTGCCGGGCCACCGCGAAATCCGAAAGAGAGACTGCAATGAATTGGTACAGAAAGCTTGTGTTTTGCTCGCTTCGGGCTCTGATGTATGCGGTCTTCGCCTCCCTGGTTATCAGCTCCGCGTTCGGTCAAGCCGCAGCGACGAACGGTTCGATAACGGGTGTGGTCACCGACAGCAGCTCCGCGGTCATACCCGGGGCCACCGTGACAGTTGAGAACTCGGCGACCAATTTCTCAAGGCAGACCGTCACGGACAGTGGTGGCGAGTTTGCGCTTCGCGATGTGCCGCCTGGCACCTACAACGTCGTAATTTCTCACGCGGGCTTTAAGCAGGCTGAGTATCCCAACGTCCAGGTTAACGTGGGAACCAACCAGCAAATACGTTCTACCCTGGACGTCGGTCATGCTTCCGAAACCGTGCAAGTGACCGGAGAGTCGGTCGCTGTCGTGGACACGGAAAAGACCGAGGTCAGCGATGTTATTCAACCCATTCAGGTGCAGCAACTGCCGCTTAATCAACGCAGTTTCACTTCGCTGGTTACCCAGCAGCCCGGCATCGTTTCACTAACGAACACTTCGAACAACGCCGGACAGACTCCGACCAGCGTGACTTGGGCGCAAGGTTCGCAGATCAGCGCCAACGGCCAGGTCTCGTCGAATATGGCTTACCTGATCGACGGCGTGAATTTCGGTAACTCCGCGTTCGGCGCTCCCGGCACCGCGGCTGGCGGCGATGTACCCGGTGTGGAAGGCATTCAGGAGTTCCAGGTGCTCAGCGCTAACTACAGCGCCCAGTACGGCGGTTCTGCCGGTGCCGTGGTCAGCTTTGCCACCAAGAGCGGCACCAACAACTGGCACGGCAGCTTGTACGAATATCTTCGCAACGACAAGATGGACGCGGAGAGCTTCTTCGATACAGCCAAATTCCCCTATCACCGTAACCAGTTTGGCGGCACTCTGGGCGGTCCCATCAAGAAAGACAAGACGTTCTTCTTCATCAACTACGAAGGTCTGCAGCAGGCGTACACCACGACATCCGTCGGCAACGTGCCTAGTCTTTGCGCCCGCAACGGCGGCGTAGGCGGCAGCGGTGTCGGCTGCCCCGGTGGAGTGCCTTTCCTGGTAACCGATAACTACGCGCCCGGAGGCCCGGTTCCCGTGCCGATTGCAGCTGGCACACAGGCCATCCTGCCCTTGTATCCGCTGCCCAACGGGCGAGACTACGGAAACGGCATCGCCCAGCTTTTGTTCCCCAATAGCCAGCCCATCAGTCAGCAGTACGGACTGGTCCGCATCGACCAGTACCTCAGCAAGAACGACACCCTTACTGGCCGTTACACCATCACCGATGCGAACGGAACTAACGCTTATCAGGTGCCAACGTATGAATTCCTGAAGTACGACCGACTGCAGAACTTCATGCTGAAATGGACGCATGCTTTTGGCTCAACCAAGGTGAATACCCTGGCATTCGGCTGGAACCGGTCCTTGCTGTTGGCTTCGGTCCAGCCTACGGTTCAGCTCCAACCTGACCAGTACACCGGAAATCCCGCCCGCCAGGTGGTTGGAACCATCTCCGTTGGCTCGGCGACATCGGGTAACACAAGTGGCGCACTATCGACGATCGGAACTGATAACTGGGGTCCGTTCAAAGGCGCGGACAACAGCTGGCCCATCACCGATGACTTTGAATGGACCCTCGGACGGCACTCCATCAAGATTGGTGGCGGCTTCGGATGGCAGCAATGGAACTGGCACAAAGGCAACTTAATCGGCGGCGGCTGGACCTTCAACAGCCTTAATGACTTGCTCGCCGGTCAGACTGCGGTTCTTATCATTCGTAACGACGCGGCCTATCCGCAATGGAATGTCAGCACGCATCCGGTAGGTTGGTACGTGGAAGACACCTGGAAGGCTACCCGCAAGCTGACCATTACGGCTGGACTGCGCCAGGATTTCCAGTTCCCAATCCTGACTAACGAGCAGCTGTTCGGCAACGTGAGAAGCAATCAGGATTCGGGGTTGACCATCGCCAGCACCCCTTACAACAACTATTCGTGGAAGCAGTTTCAGCCTCGGCTTGGTCTGGCTTGGGATCCCTACGGCAAGGGCAAGACTGTCGTCCGCGTAGGCGGCGGATTGTTCTATAGCTTCGTTGGACTCGGGCCTGTCGCCGGCGAGCTGACCTACAACGATCCGCAGTCCACCATCAACTCATTCTTCGGTCAGCCTGACGGAGGGCCACTTATTCCCTGGAACCAGTCCACGCAGGTCACAAAGGTCAGCAGCTATCCGGGCCTGTTGACCGCCGTTACCAATGTCAATCCTCCTGAGACCGCTCAGTGGAATATGCAGATTGCCCAGGAGCTGCCTGGAAAAGTGACGATGACGGTATCCTACGTCGGCAGCGCGAGCTGGCACCTGATGGGTGGTTACGAAGGCAACTACAACCTGCCTGGCGGTACTCTGCCAAACGGAGAGCCTTATTTCTACAACTCTCCCGGAGGGGCGGCTTCGAGGGCACTTCAGGCCCAGATCTTCTCCCTGTATTCGGTGGCCTTCAACGGGCGTTCCAACTACAACGCCGGAACGGTGGATTTCAACCGCAAGTTCTACAACGGACTTTCTTTGGAAGCCAGCTACACCTGGGCGAAGGCGATGTCTGACGTAGACACCAACAACAGCGGCGCCCTTCTACTGGGCAATGCTTCGCACTATGAGTATCCCGGGCAGCCGACAGTGGACTGGTCAGAGTCGCTGATCAGCTTCCGCAATCGTTTCGTTGCCAATGCGATCTACGACCTGCCCTTCGGACAGGGACGCAAGTACGGCAGCGGCATGAAAGGATGGGAGAACGCGATTATTGGCGGCTGGAGCGTCAATGTGCTCAATCAGGATCGTTCGGGCTTCCCATTCTCAGTACTGGCCGGCTTCGGCATCACCGGGGTGGGCGACAACCTGACCTTCCCGGACCGTACTAATATTTCCACTCCGAATCCGGTCATTGGCAATATCAATAACTGGTTCAACGCCAAAGCCTACTATCTCCAAACGCCCGGTACTCTTGGCGATGCTCCGCGCAACTCGGTGGTCGGACCGGGATTCAATGAGCTTGATTTTGGAGCCTCGAAGTCCTGGAAGCTTACCGAGCGCGCCGGACTACAGTTCCGCGCGGATATGTTCAATATCCTCAACCATCCGAACTTCAACTTGCCGGCGAACCAGCTCTACACGCCTGGCGCCCAGTTCATCAACGCCAATGGCCAGCCGTACTTGCCAAGTCAGGCCCAGTTGAACGCGCTGCCCTGCTCGCTAACCGCACAGGAGTCGCTGACAACATCCTGCAACCCGCAGGCTGGCGTCATTACCAGCACGGTCGGATCGCCGCGCCAGATTCAGCTCGCGCTGCGGTTGACCTTCTAACCATTGACAACCTGGAGGCGGAGAACCTGCCGCCTCCAACTTACCCCAACAATTTCACGAGGCGGTTGGCATGAGGGCAGCGCGGTGGTACGGGCGAAGAGACATTCGTGTCGAAGATGTTGCTGCGCGGCCGCCTGCTGCTGGTGAAGTGCGAATCCAGGTTGATGCTGCCGGTATCTGCGCTACTGATTTGCACGAGTACACCCACGGTCCGCAGTTCATTCCCGACCCAGCCTCATCCCCGAACCGGCCGCAAAGCTCCGGTCACCATGGGCCACGAATTCACCGGCGTGATCGAGGCTGTCGGCCCGGACGTCAAGCAATTCCGCGAAGGCGATCGCATTGTCAGCGAGGCCAGTCTGCCCTGCGGAAAATGCGTTCACTGCCTGAAGGGCGAATACATTTTGTGTCGCGAGCCGGCCTATCTGGGCTTCGCCTGGGACGGTGCTTTCGCCGATTCATGCACGGTGCCTGCGACCATCTGCCACAAAATTCCCGCGAACTTGAAAACCCAGGACGCGGTGCTCATCGAGCCGCTGGCGTCGGCGATGCACGCCGTTCGCCGCGGCCATGTTGAAGTAGGGCATTCGGTCGCCATCGTGGGCACGGGCACGATCGGGCTGTCCACGTTACTTTGTGCCAGAGCTGCCGGTGCCACGCATGTCTACACGGTCGATCCGGTTGCAACCAAGCGTACGAAAGCTCTCGAGATGGGCGCAGAATTTGCTCTCGATCCGGCCGACGGCGATCCCGTGGAGAAGATCAAGGACGCGACCAACGGTCGCGGGGTGGATGTGGCTTTCGAGTGTGTGGGAAGCACCAACACCGTCGCGATGGCTACACGTTGCACTCGGGTTCACGGGCGCACTGTAGTGGTTGGAGTCAGCGTCGAGCCGCAGCCCTTCAGCTTTCTGGATACGCTTTTGAACGAGCGCGAGATTTGTGGCACCGCTGGCTATTTCGGCGAGTTTGAAATCTGCATGGATTTAGTGGCTGACGGGCGTATCAATGCTCAGCCGCTAATCACTTCGCGAATCGGCCTGGAAGAGATTGTTTCGCACGGCTTCGAGCCATTCTCTTCACCCGGCAACGAAAACATAAAAATCGTGGTCAATCTCAGGGCGTGAGCAGGCGACCATGCACTCAGGACAAATCTCACGTTCTACAGATTCTTCTTCCATGATGGAAAAGATGATTGCCGAACTGTCGGACCGGGAACGAATTCGCGAGTTGATCAGCCGCATGAACTGGCTGAGCGACGACAACAATCTGGATGAGTTGCTGGGGCAGTTCACCGACCAGCTTCGATATGAAGTGGAAGGCATGGCGGTGTTTCACGACAAAGCCGCGCTGCGAAATTTCTACGAGCAGGTCGTAGGCTCTTTCGGCATGAGAATTCATCGCACCAGCAACGAGATTATCGAACTCGACGGTGAGCGGGCGCGTGCTCAGAGCTACTGGCGCGCAGACCTGGAGTTCAAGGGAAAAGCTATCGTGAGCGCAGGGCGTTACTTCGACGATTTTGTGCACGTCGACGGCGAATGGAAATGCACCTCGCGCAGAGCCACTCTCACCTACATCTCCCCCCTCGACGAAGGGTGGGCGCAAACTCGATTTTTCAGTCTGGCTTAAGGAGCAGAACGACAGCAATGCTACATGGCGAGACACAGACGGTACACGCGGACCACATCGAGCAGTTGGCCTCCCGCCTTCGCGGCAAGACTCTTCGTCCGAACTGCGCCGAATATGATCTGTCGCGAACCGTCTGGAATGGCGGCATCGACCGTAAGCCTGCGCTGATCGTCCAGTGCGCCGGCGTTTCAGACATTCGGAATGCGCTGGAGTTCGCGCATAGCAACGATCTGGCAGTCGCGGTGAAAGGCGGCGGCCACAATGTCGCCGGTAACGCGGTTTGCGAGGGTGGCCTGATGATCGACCTCGCGTTGATGAAAGGCATGCGTGTCGATCCGAAGCGCAAAACCGCGCAAGCGCAAGCCGGAATGATCTGGCGCGAGTTCGATCTGGAGACTTCGGTCTTTGGTCTGGCCACCACGGGTGGAACGGTTTCAATGACTGGTGTAGCGGGGCTGACGCTGGGTGGTGGATTTGGCTGGCTGATGCCCAAGTTCGGTCTTACCTGCGACAACTTGTTATCGGCCGATGTCGTGCTCGCCGATGGCCAGCTGGTCGTCGCTAACGAGCAGGAGAACGCGGACCTGTTCTGGGCGCTGCGTGGAGGCGGCGGAAATTTCGGTATCGTTACCTCGTTCGAGTTCCAGCTTCATCCGGTGAAAAACGTTACTGCCGGTTTTGTGGTTTATCCGCAGAATCGCGCTCATGATCTGCTGCGTTTTTATCGCGACTACACGGCCTCTGTCGGCGACGAGGTTACGGTATACGCGGTTCGTATGACTTTGCCCGATGGCACGCCCGCAGTCGTGCTCGTGGTCTGCTATCTGGGACCGGAGAAAGATGCGGCAGCCGCACTGAAGCCGGTTCGCGATTTCGGAACTCCACTGGCCGACACCATCGCTCCCATGCCCTATGTCGACTTCCAGAAATACTTCGACGCGGGCAGTCCGGCAGGCATGCATCAATATTGGAAGACCAACCTGATGCCGGAACTCACCGACGATGCTTTGAAGGTTGTTGAAGAAGCGTTCGAGGGCATGACGTCTCCATATTCGTTCGTCTTTCTGGAGCATCTGCATGGCGCGGTTAATCGGGTTCCAGCGGACGCCACGGCTTTTCCGCATCGAGACGCGAAGTTCAACTTCACCACCATGTCGACGTGGACGAATCCTCCGGAGGCCGCAACTCACATTGAGTTTGCGCGCAAACACTGGGCGGCCATGTTGCCGTACTCGTCCAGCGGCGGCTACGTCAATTACCTCAGCAATGACAGCGACGACGAGCTGATCCGCGGTACCTTCGGCAAGAATTACGATCGCCTGGCGGCAGTGAAGGCGAAGTACGATCCAACCAATTTCTTCCACCTCAATCAGAACGTGAAACCGGCAGCCGCGAGGGCCAGTCAGGAGGGTCGATGACGGCAGCTTCATCCGACGACAAAATCGCGATTCAAGCCGTGCTCGACCGTTATGCGCTGGGGTGGAGGCACGCCGATCCCGCGATCCTGACGAGTACCTGGGACAAGGACTATCCCAGCTTGTACCTGGCATCCGAAAAACCTGCACCGCTGCGCGGCTACTCCGAAATCGACAAGTATTATCGCGAGGCGATCGCGCTCTATCCCATCACCAAGATGGAAATCAGCGGGGTTGAAATCGAGCTGTTCGGTGACATCGCCTCAGCGTTCTGCAACATCGAGATTGGTTTCAAGGTAGCCGGCAACGAGTACGTCGTATTTCCGCGTGCGACATTTCTGTTCCGCCGCCAAGCGAGCGGATGGCTCTGCATTCAGTATCACGAATCGATCAAGTATGAGGTTCCACAGGCCTAAGGTGGTCCATTAATCGAATGATCAAGCTCATCTATTGTGTTCGGCGTTTGCCGCATCTTTCCATGGCGGAGTTCCAGCAGCATTGGCTGGAGCACCATTCGCAGTTCGGGCCTCGCGTGCGACCTATCCGTCGCTACGTGCAGTATCACGTGCTGCTGGACGATCCAATTCGCGAGGCAATGGCGCAGGCCGGTGTCAGCAAAGTTGAGCCTTTCGACGGAATAGCGATCGCCTGGTTCGATGACCTCGAATCGTTGCACAAGGGCCTCAGCGACGACCCGCATGTGCAAGCGGCGTTGGAAGACGAAAAGCACTTCATCGATCAGGCCCGCACCAGCGCGTGCATTGCCGAAGAACACGTCGTCGTCGAGCCGGTAGCTCCCGGGAATTACGTGCTGCTCGAAGTGCTGCGACGCCGTTCCGACATCGATCGCAAGCGGTTTTCGGAACTGTGGTCGCATCATGCCCACATCGGCCGCAAGGCGCACGCGATGGGGTTGCTCATGGGCTACATTCAGAACCACACGCTTGCTGGGCGATGCCGGTAAAGTCAGCGGCCTGGGTGACGGCTCCGAACCTTTCGACGGCGTGGTGACCGCTTACTTCGACAGCGTCGCCAAATTCAAAGCCCTGGTGCAGTCGCCGCTGGCCTCGCAGGAATCGTACGAAGACGAAAAGAAGTTTATCGACCACTCGCAATCCGTGGACATGTTGTCGCGCCGGCACGTTATCAAAGACTTAATTCGCTAGGAGTTTGCGGTCATGCTGTTGAATTGGGATCGGGCAGTCGCCAAGATGGATCAGTACGGACTGGACGCTGTGATAGCGGCGGCGCCTCGCAACGTGTATTACGCCTCGGGATATTGGACCCGGATGTCGGAGTGGTTCTTCCAGGAAAACTTTGCCGCTGTTCTCTTAACTCGCGATCAGAAGCAAGCTACGCTGCTTATTCCGGAGTGGTCGATTGTCGCGCTGCTGGAGCAGCCGACCTGGATCCCGCAGATCCGTCCCATCGAATTTCTCAACATGTCGTACATCGCCAACGCTCCTGAGCCAGTGCGGCTCGATCCGCTACAGGCCGATGTGGAGAAGCTCTACACCGACAAAGTTGTCGCTCCGATGGTGGATAACGTCATCACTGGCACGGCTCAGGCTCTTGGCGACCTCGGACTTGAAGAAGGGCCGAATCGGTTTCGATGATCTTCGGCTGGCGCAGCATGTGCAGGGTTTGCTCCCGGAAATGAAGATTGCTGACGCGCATGACTATTGGCTCGACGTGCGCAAAGTGAAGTCGCAAGAAGAGCAACGCATCCTGCGCCAGGGAGCGAAGATCAACGAGACCGCCCTGCGCGAGATCACGCCTTTCATCAAGCCCGGGCGTCGTCTGGCGCGAGGTGATCGACCGCTTCCGCGAATCGGTCATGCGGCAGGACGCCGTTCTGCTGGCTTCGCAAAAAGGATTGCAGTTCGGAGCGGAGTATGGCGGCGAGTATTTTCCGGACCTGATGTTCCGCGATAACGACTGGGTGGTGCGCGATAAGCAGATCATTATTTACGAGTCGTGGGGCTCGTACCAGAACTACACCTTCGATTGTTCGCGCACGGTTCACGTGGGCCAGCCCTCGCAGGCTTATTCCGATCTATGCGCGCGAATCACCGACATGCAGCAGGAAGTTGAAGCGATGCTGCGGGCCGGAACCTCTACTCACGAAGTTTTCAAAGCCGGCACAAAGGTTGTGCAGCAGAGCGGAATCGAAACGCCGGACAAGCTGCTGATCTTCATGCACAGCATCGGGCTCGACATCATCGAACTGCCTTCGGGCTACCCGTCGTTCGGGCTCATCAAGAATTTCGATCTGGAGCCGGACATGGTGCTCAATTTCGAATTCTTATACTTCGGTCACACGACTGGGCCATTTCACATTGAAAGCAGCTACTTGATTCGTGAGAGCGGGGCTGAGTGTCTGCACACATTGCCCAAGGGGTTGCAGGTGCTCGCGGGAGATGCGGTAGCAGTTTAGCCGGGGCGGCGGAATGGCTGAGGAAAAGCAGTCGCGGCCGGTGTGGTGGACTCGTCAGTACCTGGAGCCGTTCTCTCTCACCGACGATGAGGCCTGGCAGTTGATCGACAGCCCGCCCTGGTATTGCGTGATTGCGTGGGTCACGAAGAATTGCGAGCCGGTGGCGTGCGCCGCGGCCTACGTGGTGATGGACGGCAAGGTGATGCTGAGTTCGACCGCAAACCGCGACAAGGTAAAAGCGTTTCGACGCAATCCGGCGGTTTCCTTGTGCTTCGAAGGCAAAGGGATGAAGCAGGTGACAGCGCGAGGGAAGGTCGAAATCAGCGATGATCCGGAACTGGTGCGACGCTGGGCAACAGAGCACATGGCAAGCTTCGACCGTCCGATGACCGAGGACGAGCGCAGTCTCTCGTTGCAGCGTTACATGAGTCCTGATCGCGTGGTGCTGATCGCTCACATCGATCGCCTGCGCAGTTTCGATGGTGGAAAGATGTTTCGAGCAGAAAAACAGGAGCAGCAATCATAATGGGCACCGAACAGAAGACCAAAACTGCAACTGAAGTCGTGAACGCCTGCATCGATGCTTTGAACTCAGGCAATGCGGAAGCCTTTCTGGGCGCGTTCTCTAAAGATGTGCACTTTCGCATGCCAGGAACCACGCCAGTCTCCGGCGAAACCCTTGGCCTCGAAGGATTCACCAAGGTTGTGACGGATGTTGCCACCTACTTGAACGTGTTGATCACGATTCGCGTTACCAATTTCATCTCGTGCGGCGATTGGGTCGTCACCGAGTCCACCGGGCATGGAGTGACCAAGAACGGTCAGGACTACAACAACAACTACTGCCATCTGTGGCACGTGAAAGACGGCAAGATCGACAAGTTTACCGAGTATAACGATACCGACCTGATCATGCGCGTACTGTGCGCCTAATGGTGCAGACGGGAATCTGAGTTTGACGAGGACCAGCTGATGATTAAACAGTACAACGCGATCGGCTTGCAGTGCCGCCAGTTCTGCGACGTGCAGCAGAACCTGCGCCATCTGGGAAATTGCATCGACATGGCGCACACCCTGGCGTCACAAGAATTGCCCGTGAGGCTGGTGTGCCTGCCGGAGTCGGCGATCCAGGGCTTTCCTCTGGGCGAGCCTCCGATCACCACCATCCCCGGCCCCGAGACCGATTTCTTCGCGGCCAAGGCCAAGGCGCTGAAGACCTACATCATCGGCCAACTGCTTTTCGTAAAGCTGAAAGGCATTCCCGACGATCGCGTGTTCAACTGCCTGTTCGTCGTCAACGATCACGGAGAAGTGATTTACTGGCGCGCCAAGACGCAGTTGGAGCGCATCGAGGCGCAGTGGACTACGGTTCCACACGATGTGTGGGATTTATGGGTGAAGGAATACGGGGACGATATCAACGCCTTCTACCCGGTGGTCGATACCGACATCGGAAAAATTGGATGCGCGGTTTGCATGGAGCGTGGCTATCCCGAGGTGACGCGCGGCCTGGCGGTGAATGGCGCCGAGGTCATCTACATGGCGACCTATCACGAGCCGTTTGTGGGGACGGGGATGTACGAGGCCATCGTTCGCACTCGCGCTTTTGAGAACACAACCTACGTCATCAGCCCGAACTCGGGGGCGTACAAATTCCCCAACTTCGACGCGCCATTCGATATCTGCGGAGGCGTGAACCTGATCGCCGACTATAAAGGCAACATCATCGGACGCCATCAGACTACCGACGACTCGTTCGTGGCTGCGACGATCGACATCGAGGCGCTGCGTCAGTATCGCGAGAACAATCTGGGTATCGGCAACTTCGTGAAAGACCTGCGGACGGAACAGTTTCGCGTGATTTACGAGCAGCCGATTTATCCCAAGAACACACGCAGCCAGGGCAAGATGCCGTCGGCAGCGAAGCTGTACGAAAAGGAAAATGAGATTCTGCGCGACAACATCCGAGATCTGCAAAAGCGCGGGATATACAAGCCTTCGTTGACCCAGGAGCCAGTAGCCAAGTAAGCCGCGCTCCAACAAGTGCACGTGGTTTCATCCACAACAGATTTAAGGTCGCACACATGGGCGGTTCAGTTAAGAGAATGAAGTCCGGGGCAAGCAATCAATTCTCAGGCAGGTGCGTAATTCGTATTTCTCACAATCCGGTGTAATCGCGTTGCGCTTGCTGGTTTGCGCTGCGGTCCTGTTGTTCGCGGACATTGCGAATGCTGCTGCTCCTGCTGCCGGGCCCAACGGCGAAACCATCTTTGCCGGCAAATGTCTGCTGTGTCATGGCCCCGGTTTGCGAGCGCCTGACTTGGAGCAACTGCGCAAGCTCTCCGCCGAGCATATTTACGACGTGCTGAAGAACGGCGCAATGCAGCAACAGGCGGCGTCGCTCTCCGACGCCGACAAGCACGCAGTGGCGGAATACGTGGGCAGCCAGCAGAAAGTGCAGCCGCCTGGTGATCTCAATCCTTGCAAAACCAAATCCGCTTCAACGGCGGGCAGTGGATCGTGGCTGGGCTGGGGACCGGATGAGCGTAATCTCCGCTATCAACCCGCGGCCTCTGCCGGACTAAGTGCGCGCGATGTTCCGGGGCTCGAGCTCAAGTGGGCGTTTGTCTTCCCCGGCCTCAATACCGCGGGCAATCAGCCGACGGTGAATAACGGTCGACTCTATACCGGAAGCTGGGACGGCGTGATCTATGCCTTGGATGCCGCGACCGGATGTTCTTACTGGACGTACAAGGCGGAAGCCGGAGTGCGCACGCCCATCGTGATTGTGGGCGGAGTCGGCATCTTCGGCGACTTCAAGGCCAACGTTTACGCTATCGATCTTGCGACCACTAAGCTGCTGTGGAAGACCAAAGTCGACGATCATCCTGAAGCCCGCATCACCGCATCGCCCGTGGTCTGGCAGGACCGCGTCTACGTTCCGGTGGCGTCGCTCGAAGAAGGTGCGGCCGAAGATCCGAAGTATCCGTGTTGCACTTTCCGCGGCAGCGTCGTGGCTCTCAAAATCGCCGACGGTTCCGAGGTGTGGAAGAGTTATACCATCGACGAACCCTCGCACAGCACCGGTAAGAACAAAGAAGGAACACCGATGTTTGGTCCGGCCGGCGGATCTGTGTGGAGCTCGCCCACCATCGATGCGAAGCGTCACCTGGTGTACGTAACGGATGGCAATGCGTACACCTCTCCGGAGCCGCTAACCACCGAGGCCGTGGCGGCTCTCGAAATGGATTCCGGCAAACGCCGCTGGGTGAAGCAGCTCAATACCCAAGACGCCTGGAACGGCGCTTGCATGAAGGGCCAAAACACCGCCAACTGTCCGGCAACCGAGGGTCCGGATTTCGACTTTGGCGCCGCCCCTGCATTGACAACCCTGGCCGACGGTCGCGACCTGGTGCTGGCAGGCCAGAAATCCGGAATCTTCTATGCGCTGAATCCCGAGAACGGAGACTTGGTGTGGAAGATTGTTCTCGGACACGGCGGCATCTACGGCGGAATCGAGTGGGGCTTCTCCGCCGATGACCATTACGCGTACGTACCCATCTCCGATCGCGACGTAGGCAGCCTGGAAGCGGATGGGTCGATCAACGGAATCGATTTGGTCAGCGGCCAGCGGGTATGGCGCACGGTCGCTCCTCCCGACTCATGCAAACAACATCCCGACCTCTGCTCGATCGCACAAGCGGCGGCGACGACCCTGATCCCCGGCGTCGTTTTCAGCGGCTCATTTGACGGACATCTGCGGGCCTACGACACGGCCTCCGGAAAGATCGTGTGGGACTACGAGACGGATCGCAGCTACGACGGAATCAATCACGTCCAAGGGCATGGCGGCTCCATCGGATCTTCCGGGCCAACGATCGTAAATGGAATGGTGTATCAGACAACCGGTTATGCCTCGTACGGACTGGGTATGCCGGGAAATGTTTTGCTGGCGTTTGGTCCTGCGGATACAAACGGCGGTGCGCAAAAGAAGACGAAGCAATAATGCGATTCATCAGGGAGATATGAATGGCAGTGGAAGTTACCATCCCGAAGCTGGGGCTCACGATGCAGGAAGCTACCGTGGTTCGCTGGCTGAAGAAACCGGGCGAGGCCGTTAATTCGGGCGAAGCCTTGCTTGAAATCGAAACCGAAAAGATCACCTGCGAAGTGGAATCGCCCGCCAGCGGCACGCTGAGCGAAATCCTGGTTGGCGAAGGCACGGTCGCGCCTGTCGCAGCTGTTATCGGGCTGATCGAGCCATCCTAAAGCAGCAAGAAGAATTACCCAGTTTCTAAGGAGAACGGAATGAACCGGCTGCAAGGAAAGACTGCAATCGTAACCGGCGGAGGACAGGGCATCGGGCGCGCAATCTCTATAGCGTTTGCGCGTGAAGGCGCCACAGTGTGGGTGCCCGACTTTTTTCCCGAACGAGCAAAGTCAGTTGCTGAGGAAATCAGCTAAAGAAGGTGGCACCGCTTACGGAGACCAGGTCGACGTCACCAAGGAAGATAGCGTGAAAGCAATGTTCGATCGCGCTTTCTCCAAATTCGGCAAGCTCGACATACTGGTCAACAATGCCGGCGTTGAAGTTTTGAAGTCCATCGAGGAAACCACGGTTGAAGACTTCGAACGTGTCTTCGGCGTGAATGTGCGCGGCGTCTTCCTGTGCTGCAAGCATGTCATCCCGCACTTCAAGAAGAACGGCAAGGGAACCATCGTGAACATGGGCTCTTCGGCCGGCTACATCGGAGCTCCGTTTCAGACCGTGTATTGCGCCTCCAAGGGCGCGGTGCATCAACTGACCAAGGCTCTCGCGGTCGAATGCACCTCTGCCAACATCAAGGTGAACGCGATCGCACCGGGTGGGGTGCAGACCGCAATGCTCGACTACCTGACGGAAGAGTTCGCGAAAAAGGGTATCGACATCAAGGCGTTCAGCAATATGCAGCTCGGCGGATGGTGCACTCCGGAAGACATCGCAATGATGGCGGTCTATCTGGCCAGTGATGAATCGCGCGTGGTGCACGGCGCTGCTCTACAAATCGACGGCGGCTTGACCGCTGCTTAAAGATTTCATTCGAGAGGATTGGTAATGGATAAGGCACTGAAGAAAACACTATTGAAGCGAATGATGCTGGTGCGCGCCTTCGAAGAGACGATCGGCAAACTCTTCTACAAGGGCCAGATTCCGGGATTCATCCATCTGTCGTCGGGCCAGGAGGCGACTTCCGTCGGCGTCTGCGCAGCCTTGAAGGACACGGATTACATTGGCACCACGCATCGCGGCCACGGCCACATCATCGCCAAAGGCGTCGACTTGAATCGCATGATGGCAGAAATTTTCGGCCGCATCGACGGCTTCTGCAAAGGCAAGGGCGGCTCGATGCACGTCTTCGACAAGACGAAAGGCGTGCTCGGGGCTAATGGCATCGTAGGCGGTGGAATCCCGATTCTGACCGGCGGTGCGCTCTCCGCCAAGTTCGACGGGAAGGGCGGCGTTGCGGTCGCGTTCTTCGGAGACGGCGCCACCAACGAAGGCGCTTTCCACGAGTCGCTCAATCTGGCTTCGGTGTGGAAGCTGCCGGCGATCTACGTTTGCGAAAACAATCAGTATGGCGAGTTCACACCCATCGCCGAATCTACCGCCGTCACCAGCATCGCTACCCGGGCTGTGGCCTACAACATGCCGGGCGTAACGGTGGATGGCAACGACATTGAAGCTGTGTACGACGCAGCCAGTAAAGCCGTTGAGCACGCACGGACGGGTAACGGGCCAACTCTGCTGGAGTGCCTGACCTATCGCCATCACGGCCACTTCCATGGCGAAGAAGCCATGCTGGGCACGCAGGCCTACCGAGACAAGGCTGAAATCGACAAATGGAAGGATGTTTGTCCCATCGCTCGCTTCACCAAGAAGCTCACCGATGAAGGCGTGCTGACCATCGACGAGGCCGAAGCGTTGCGTGCGGAAGCGCAGGCCGAGGTGGATGCCGCCGTTGAGTTTGCCAAGAAAAGTCCGCTGCCGAAACCCGAAGCCGCGTTGGAAGACGTCTATTCGGTAACTGCTAGCGCTTAGTTTCTGACCGCGGCCTTGGTCGCGAGTACTGGAGTCATGATGAGAGAAATTACTTTCCTGCAGGCGATCAACGAAGCGATCGCAGAAGAGATGGCCCGCGACGAAAAAGTGTTTGTCATGGGCGAAGATGTGAAACTTTCGGCCTTTGGAACCACCGGAGGCCTGGCCCAGCGTTTCGGAGTTGAGCGTGTGCGCAACACTCCCATCAGCGAAGAAGGTTTCGTGGGAGCAGGCATTGGCGCGGCGATTACGGGCTATCGGCCCATCGTCGAAGTCCAGATTGCCACGTTCTTCTGGGTGGCGATGGACCAGATATGCAATCAGGCATCGAAGCTGCGCTACATGTCCGGTGGGCAAGCCAAGCTGCCGATCACGCTGCGCACGGTTTGCGGCGTCATCGGATCAGGCGCGGCGCAGCACTCCGAAACCATGTACGCGAATTTCCTCAACACGCCCGGCTTGAAGATCGTGGCCGCCAGCAATCCTTACGACTGCAAAGGCCTTCTGAAGTCGGCGATTCGCGACGACAATCCCGTGTTGCTCTTTGAACACTTGAAACTGGGCGGCAAGAAAGGTCCCGTGCCTGAAGAGGAATATCTGGTTCCGCTGGGCGAGGCCAAGGTCCTGCAAACCGGTAGCGACGTAACGCTGATCGGCATTGCCTGGACAGTGGACGTTGCCCAGCAGGCAGCCGCCAAGCTCGCGGCAGAAGGAGTCTCCGCCGAGGTCATCGATCTGCGGACAATCGTTCCCTGGGACAAACAGGCGATTCTGAAATCGGTCCGCAAGACGGGTCGCCTGGTCATCGTTGACGAAGCTCACAAGACGGGAAGTGTGGCGTCGGAAATTTCGGCCACGGTTGCGGAAGAGGCATTCGACTCGCTGAAGGCGCCGATTCGCCGGGTATGCAGTCTCGATGTGCCGATTCCGTTCAGCCCGCCGATGGAGAACTATGTGATTCCTGACGTGGACAAAGTTCTATCGGCTGTCCACGAGGTCATGAGCGGCGCGGCCGTCGCCGGACACTCGTCACGATAAAAGACAAAAATGTGGGTGGCGGAAGCGGGGAGATACTTAGCTTCCGTCACCCACAGTTTTCTTGTTTCAGATCCCGCTAAGACGCTAATTCGAACTTCGCTATTTCTGCTGCAGCGATGCGATGTAGCTCGTTAGGTTGCGAATCCTGAGTTGGGCCTGCGCTTCGCTCTGACCCATCATCCAAAATGTTGGTCCCCAAACCGGCATCTGTTTGGAGCCGTGGGCGGAAGGCATGTCGGGGTCGCCCTTGATTGCCTGCTGTACTTTGGCGTCGGGGAATTTGCCGCCGTTCTGCTTTGCCAGCATGGTCAGATTCGCCGGAGGCGTCTTGAGCGCCGCCGCCGCCGGCCCGTTGCCCGTGCCGGCAGTCCCGTGGCAGGAGGCGCAATACGCCATGTACATTTCCTTGCCCGACGCGGGACTCACGTTCGGTGCAGGAACTTTCTTGATCTCTGGTTTCGGGGAAGCTGCCTGATCCTGCAAAGGCCAGCCATTTGCCAAATTGAGAGCGGCGGGAACGAACGCCAACAGCGCCACAGCTGTCCAGCTTATACGTCGGATCATGATGAAACCTTTCCGGTGAAATCGAACGACTGAATCTGAGTTGACCACCGTATGCACTGGGCAGCCAGATGCTTGGAGGACATCAAACCAGCGCCAGTTAAGCGCCAACAGTATTACCTACCAACCGTTCGTTTGCTATTCCCAAAAGGTGGTATTTAAAGGCGACAAAGGGGGAAGTCAGAAACTCCATAGATCAGAGGTCAAGTCGATAGAGGTAATCGCCGCGGCTTCTCTTTTCTTCTGAGGGGCCGTGCCTAAACGTGTCCGGCAGGGATGGCGGCGCTAATCGCAACGCCGGAACGCCGCCACTTTATGCGGGCGATTCGGCAGCCCCGCATACGGTACAATTTTGATTGCCTTCCATGCCTTGGCAGACATCAGCGGCGTCTTCGGCGCCAAACTCCAGCACAACTAACCCTGCGCCTGCATCCCGCTGGCGAGCGATTTTGTATTCGCCGCAGTGGATGGTTGTGATTGCGTTTGCAGTACGAGTCCTGTGGATTGCTCTGGCGCACACCTACCGCATTCGCACCACCGAGAATAACTTCGGATTCGGCTGGGAGATCGGCCGTATCGCCTATGCGCTGGCGCACGGTATGGGATTCAGTTCGCCGTTTGGCGGCAACACTGGGCCGTCTGCCTGGACCGCGCCGATTTATCCCTGGATTGTTTCGCTGGCATTCCGCGTCTTTGGCAGCTACTCGCCGGCCGCAGCTTTCGCGCTGCTGAGCTTCAATAGCCTGTTCGCCGCGCTGACCTGTTGGACGATTTATCGCATAGCGCTGCGCGTCTTTAATCCCACCGTGGCTGTCTGGGCGGGATGGATTTGGGCGCTCTATCCGGACACCATCTACTGGTCGGTGAAGTGGATTTGGGAGACCAGCCTGTCAGCCTTCCTGCTGAGTCTGCTCTTCATGTTGACGTTGGAGATGGAAGGCGACGAGCGCGCCTCGTCATGGATTGGCTATGGCCTGCTCTGGGGCATCGAAGCGCTTAGCAATCCGGCTGCGCTTTCCTTCCTCCCCTTCGCGGGATGCTGGTTGGCCTATCAGCTATATCGTCGAGGCAAGCGCTTCCTGCTTCCGGCTCTTTTGAGTGCAGTTGTTTTTTGGATGGCCATCATGCCGTGGCTGGTGCGGAACTACGAAGTGATGGGGAAGATCGTTTTCATCCGCGACAACTTCGGCAATGAACTGCGTATAGGCAACAATCCGCTGGCCGAAGGGGCGTACGTGCTGGCCTATCATCCCAGTCAGAACGCGTTCATCCTGGCGAAATATCAGCGACTGGGAGAACTGGCTTTTTGCGCTGACCAAGGCCGTCTGGCACGACAATGGATCGCTGCCCATCCCGGCAAATTCGCAGTGAATACCGTAAAGCGCTTCTATTATTTCTGGAACGGCATACCCAGGTTGTCGAAGATTCAGTGGCTGGCGCAACTTAAGAACACACACATCCTTCTGTTATCAGTGCTCGGCATCGGTGGACTATTGCTGGCCTTGAAGCGGCGGGTGCACGGGGTATTTCTGTTTGCCAGTCTGCTGGCCTTCTATCCTCTGGTCTACTATATTTGCTTTCCGGAACCCCGATATCGTCACCCGATTGATCCTCAGCTGTTGATCCTGGGAGTCTACTTGGTCTCTGAAGCCCGACCCCGAACGGCGGCGCGCGACAACGAAGATGAGCTTGCGCAACTCGATCAGGACGAGATTCTGCCCGAATTCCACACTCTGTCTGTCATCATTCCCGTATATAACGAGCGGCGAACCGTGATGAGACTGCTGCGGCAAGTGGCGCGTCAGCCGCTCAGCCTGCACAAAGAACTTATCATCGTCGACGATTGCTCGACGGATGGCACGCGCGAGTTTCTCCAGCAAGCCGAGTTGCAGCAACTGCTGGGCGCCAACGGTGCCAACACCGTCAAGCTGGTTTTGCATGAGAAGAACATGGGCAAAGGCGCGGGCGTGCGGACCGGGCTGCAGCATGCCAGCGGGGAACTCGTGCTGATCCAGGATGCCGATCTGGAATACGATCCGCGCGATTACCCCGCGTTGGTTGCGCCTATCCTGGAAGGACATGCCGACGCCGTGTTCGGCAATCGCTTCCACTTTGGATCGCATCGCGTGCCGCGATTCTGGCGCTACGTTCTGAACCGCATTTTCTCGCTGGTATGCAACATGCTTACGGGAATCAGCATTCATGACGTGACTGCTTGCTACAAGGTATTTCGCCGGGAACTGCTGGTGCGGATTCATCTGCGCTCTGACCGCTTCAGCGTGGAAACCGAGATGACCGTGAAGCTGGCCAAGCTGGGCGTGCGCATCTACGAAGTGCCCATCGTCTATCACGGCCGCACCTACGCCGAAGGCAAAAAGATCAGCTGGAGCGACGGTGTGATGGCCTTCTACGATCTGGTGCGGTACAGGTTTAAGGACTGAAGGCAGCCGTTAGCATTTAGCAGTTGGCATTTAGCCGTCAGCTTTCAGTCTTGCGGCTCTCAGTTTTTACTTCCGTTAGTTCATCGCCCACGAAAGCACTAAGTGCTAAGGGCTAACGGCTAACGGCAGCTTTCACGCATTCTGCCGGTTCGGCTGGTTCGTCTTTGTTAATTCACCCACAGCCTGATTCCAGGTAACAATCCACGGCACCAGCAGCGAATACAGCAGTCGCGCTCCCAGCTGGCGAACAGTGGCATGCTTGCCGAAGCTGCTCCAATCGAGACGGAATGCGAAATAAAGTTCGAGCAGAAGCACCGCAGCCAGCGGTATCGTCGTTCGCGGAAGCAGGGCGACCGCAACGATTTCGGCGAAACAGCGCAGCACGGCGCGTATCAATCGCGGCCGCCGCGTTCCCAGAACTCCGTCAGCCACACCGTATCGAGCCATCATTCCCAGCGCGCTGCGGAAACGAGTGATGCGGCCGATAAATCGCCTGTGCGCGCTCCGCATAAGCCGGTGAAGTGTACTTTCGCACCAGCAGGTCGAACATGGTGTCTTCGCCCAGGAAACTGGTTTCGGGAAATCCGCCGACACGTTCCCACAGACTCTTGCGAAATGCCATGGAGCGGGCCGTGCAGGATTTGGTCGCCGCATCGGCGCGCAGCTTCATGCCGAAAAATGGCGCCGAAGCGATGTCCCAGATCGTCTGGTCTTCGGGATCGACGCAAGAGCCGCCTAGCGCATAATCGGCGCTGCCGTCACGGATGGGAGCAGTCAGGCGGTCAAGCCATTCCGGATCGTAGATGCATCCGGCGTCGGCGCAGGCAACGACTTCAGAGGTCGCTGCCCGTATACCGACGTTGCGTCCACGCGCGATTGGGCCCGGAGAAGCTTTGAGGTTGCAGCTCTCGTCGCGGATGGCGATCAGGTTGGCGATACTTGGCTTTGGCCGCCAGCAGACGCTCCCACGTGCCGTCAGTCGAGCCGCCATCGACGACGATCACTTCCTTGGGAGCGAGCGTTTGTTGCGTAAGGGTGGTGACCAGCCCATCGATATCGTTCTACTTCGTTGAGGACGGTCGCAGTTACGCTAACGGACATGCAGAATGCCTGATGTAGTTGCTCGGAGCGGGGATTGATCTCCGAACGCCCTCGGGCGAAGCCTTTCAAGTTCAGTGACTTAACGATTATACCTGCGGGTCAGGCGGCTCACGCGTGTTCTGGATTGGCGATGGTCAGTCCTTTTCGCATTCTTTGCTTGCAACTCGTCCCCTTTGCCGGAACCCCGGCTGCGTCGTCCCCGTATGTACCAGAGTCGGCGATTTTCGTAGAGGCGACAGGAGGCAGTATGGCACGTCGTGTTTCAACGCCCATTAACATCGCTGGAGTTCTCGGAGGCGCATTGCTCGCCTTGATCATGGCCGCTCCGGTTCAGGCTGAAGTGACGCAGGACTTCCACAAGACCGTTCCGCTATCTGCTGACGGGCGCGTTTCGCTGGTCAATATCAATGGCAACGTTGAGATCACCGGCTGGGACCGCAATGAGGTCCAGATCGACGCCGTCAAGACAGCCCGTGATCAGCAGCGACTGGACGATGCGAAGATCGAAGTCGACGCGAGCAGCAATTCGGTCGAGATTCGCACCCGCTATCCGGAACATCGCACCAATAATGATGCCGCTTCTGTCCATTACACGCTGCATGTGCCGCAGAATGCCCGCATCGATAAAATCGAATTGGTGAACGGTTCCCTCGAGGTGCAGAAAGTCTCGGGCGAGATAAATGCCAATCTGGTGAACGGCAAGTTGCGGGCCTCAGACCTCGCGGGTGAAGCCGATCTGGCGACGGTCAACGGCTCCATCGATGCCGATTATTCCTCGCTGAATAATGTGCGCGGCATCAAGCTGAAATCGGTGAATGGCAGCGTCAATCTCACCTTGCCGCAGTCGCCGAACGCCGATGTCGATGCCAGCGTGGTTAACGGGAGTATCATCGACCGACTTTCCGTTGACGGTCAAAGGGCGTTTCGTCGGCAAGAGCATGTCCGGCACTCTCGGCAGCGGCGGAGTGCACATTGAACTCAGCAATGTGAACGGCGGCATTCACGTTGGTCCGGGACGAGGAAGCTTGTAGATCTTTTTCACCACAGAGGCACGGAGGCACAGAGCAGGCAAGAGACTTGGGCTTACGAGATTGAGGTTTGCAAACTTAGAATTCTCCGTGTCTCTGTGCCTCTGTGGTAATTACGACCGCGGAGACTTAACCTCCGGCTTGCGCCCGATCAGCAGCAGCGCGCCGATGCGCTTGAAGTCGCGCAGTTCGTCCGCATTCTTGAACCACTTGCCGCTGTACTCTTCCGGCGTCGGTGTAAGGTCAGGAATACGCATCGCCCGCGCGTCTTCGAATCCGTGCTCCTTCAGAAGAGCGATGTATTCCTGCTCCGAGCGCACCTGAACTGGAACTTTCAATTCTTCCACCCAGCGCAACGAATAGTGGTTGTCCTCGTACAAATTGATAAGGATGAACAACTCGCCATTCGGGCGCCATCACGCGAAATACTTCGTTCAGCGCGCCGGCCTGGTCTCCGTAGTAATAGAACGATTCCACCGACAGCACCTTGTCGAAGAAATCCTCTTCCCATGGGATCTGCTGGGCCGATCCGACGACGAACATCACGTTGTCGAATTGCTTCGAGTTCGCACGCGCGCGCCGAATCATTTCATCGGATACATCGACGCCAATCACCTGGCCCGGCCGTTCACCCCCGCCGACCATCTGCGCCAGCAAGCGGCTCGCCCATCCCGCGCCGCAGCCCAGGTCGAGTACGCGTTGCCCCGGCTTCAGGCCCATCAGCGCCAGCGTCTGCTGGGTGATGCTGATGTGGTGGCCCTCCATCTCTTCGCCTTTGCCGGCCTCGGCCCACTCGTTGAACTCGCGCCGCATCTTCTCGTCAGTAGTAAGCGTGTTGTTTTCCGTCATTCCTCGTTCCAATTGGTTATTGGCTTACGAGTGCTAAAGCTTGTACAGAGTGCTGTAAAACTCCTGTAACAGAGCGTAAGACTGCGCGTGACAGAGTGCTGTGAAACCCCGCGCGTGCTTTGCTCGGGTAGAGCTGGCCTTCAGGCCAGCGTCCCACTTTATTTATGACCCGAGCCGGCTTTCAGCCGGCGGCATACGCATGTCTGGCCGACTTTTTCAGCACTCTGTTTAGCCGTCAGCACAACTCCGATCAACTTGCGGTCCTCGATATGGGGGCTGAAGTCACTCTTCTATTTATGGCAGCTTGGACGCGGCGCTGAAGCGCCTCTCTACCTGTCAGCTTCGATCCGGTAGCTTCAAACAGTCCGCAGAAACGATCTGGCTGCCTGCTAAACACTAAGAGCTAAAGGCTAAGAGCTAAAGGCTAAGAGCTAAAGACTAAAGCCGCGACTCATCTCTTGCAGTGAACGCGGTTCGCGCCTTCCGCTACCTCTATTATGTTACAGTCGCGGCAACGATGGCTCAAACTCCGCGGGTGCCGAAGAACGGCCACGATAATCCGCTGCTGTACTGCCCGACGTGCGCGCGTGAAGTGGACGATCCGCTCACCTGCGGCGACTGCTCGGCGGTCATCTGCCGGGTGTGCGGCACGCCGCTGGAGATACCCGAGGACCTCGGGATGGGATAGTCTGGCCATTATTTTCAAAATGAAACTTTTCGGCCATTTCTGCCAGCCACCAATTTGCCAGTTCGCGGCCCTTCCCAAAGTGCCCCGTAATGGCGCCAGGATGCCCCAGGAACGACGAACGGGTGTCAGGACGACGATAGATCCGTTCGCTGCGTTCAGGAGGCTGTAATCGTCTGTAAACGCAACTTCCCAAAAACGGAACACGGGTCATGGCTCAGATACGAAAGTCGCCCTTTCTAAATGGGATTACGAGTCCGCTCACGTTTCAGCCGCAGCGCGTCAGGATCATTGAGTTCGTGGATTTTGATTCTGCGACCGCCTCTCGTGCAGGCTCTTAATTCCATATTGTTGGTTTAGGAATTTAGGCGCGCGCATCTACGTTCTTCTGCTTCCTACTTCACCACGATATTGACCAGCCGGCCCTTCACCACCATCACCTTCACAATCTCTTTGCCCTCGATGGCGGCCTTGACCTTTTCGTCGGCCAGCGCCTGCTCGCGCACCTGCTCTTCCCCGCGTCGGCGGCAACGACGATGCGGCTGCGCACCTTGCCGTTCACCTGGATGCCGATCTCGACTTCTTCTTCCTTGGCCAGCGCGGGATCGTACTGCGGCCAGGGCGCACGCAGCAGGTCGGAAGTCTCGCCCAGCATCTCCCACAGCTCGTGCGCCAGATAGGCGCGAAGGGAGCCAGCATCAGCACCAGGTTGCGCTGCGCGTCGGCGATCAGCGCAGCGGTGCGGCCGGATCGCCTGCCTCGCTTGCACGCTGTCTTCGTAGGCGTAGAGCTCGTTGATCAGTTCCATGATGGCGGCGATCGAAGTGTTGAAGTGCCAGCGGCCACCGAAGTCTTCGGTCACGCGCTGGATGCGTCTGGTGCAGCTTGCGCTGCAACTTGCGCGCCGCAGGAGACAACTGCGCCGTCTCCGCTCGCCTTCCACGCCGGATCTTCCGGCTTGGCATTGCGCGCGACGAAGCGGTACACGCGCGACAGGAAGCGGCTGATGCCTTCGACGCCCGGGTCCTGCCAATCCAGATCGCGATCCGGAGGCGCCGCAAACAGCGTGTACATGCGCGTGGAATCGGCGCCGTAGCGCGCCACCATGTCGTCGGGCGAGACCACGTTGCCCAGGCTCTTCGACATCTTGGCGCCGCCCTTGATGACCATGCCCTGGGTGAACAGGCGCTCGGCCGGCTCGGAGTTGCGGACCAAGCCCATGTCGCGCATCACCTTGGTCCAGAAGCGCGAATAGATCAGGTGCAGGATGGCGTGCTCCACGCCGCCGATGTACTGGTCGATGGGAAACCAATATCCCACAGCGTCAGAGTCAAGCGGCTTGTCTGACAACGTGGGATCGGTGTAGCGATAGAAATACCAGGACGAATCGACGAAGGTGTCCATGGTGTCGGTCTCGCGCCGCGCCGCGGCCGCCGCACTTGGGACAGTTCACGTTGACGAACTCCGGCACACTTGCCCAGCGGCGAGCCGCCGGCCAGCGTGATCTCCACGTTCTCCGGCAGCAGCACCGGCAAGTCCTTCTCCGGCACCGGCACAATGCCGCAGGTCGGGGCAGTAAATCATGGGGATCGGCGTGCCCCAGTAGCGCTGCCGGCTGATGCCCCAATCCTTCAGGCGGAAGGTGACGGTCGCCTTGCCGAAGCCGTGCTCTTCGGCATACTTCGACATCTTCGCGATGGCTTCCTGGCAGGGCATGCCGCTGTAGTCGCCGGAGTTGATCAGCAGGCTGTTGTCTCGGTAAAGGGCAGCACCGGCTCGTCCGGGCTCGCCGTCGGGCAGCATCGCCTTCGCGCCGCGGCAGAATCACGACCTTGATGTCCAGGTCGTACTTCTTGGCGAACTCGTAGTCGCGCTCGTCGTGCGCCGGCACCGACATGATGGCGCCGGTGCCGTAGTCGAGCAGCACGTAGTTCGCCACCCAGATGGGCACCCGCTCGCCGTTGAACGGATTCAGCGCGTACTGCTCGGTGAAGACGCCATGCTTCTCGATGGCGCCGATGTCGCCCGGCTTCTTTCGCCTTGCGCTGCTCGGCGATCAGGTCTTCGACCTTGGCCAGCAACTCGGGATTGTTGGCGACCAGGTCGGTGACCATCGGATGCTCGGGCGCCAGCTGCAAAGAGGTCGCGCCGTAGATGGTGTCGATGCGCGTGGTGAAGACCGAGATCTTGTCGCCTGCCGGGCCGGCTGCGCCGTCGAGTTTGAAGTCGACCAGCGCGCCTTCGCTGCGGCCGATCCAGTTGCGCTGCATGGTGCGCACTTTTTCCGGCCAGCCCGGCAGATTGTCCAGGTCGCTGCAACAGTTCGTCGGCGTAGTTGGTGATGCGCAGGAACCACTGCTCCAGCTCGCGCTGCTCGACCTGCGTGTCTTCATGCCGCCAGCAGCAGCCGTTGGCCAGCACCTGCTCGTTGGCCAGCACGGTGGCGCACTTGGGACACCAGTTCACCTTGCTCTTCTTGCGATAGGCCAGGCCGCGCTCGAAGAACTTCAGGAAGAACCACTGGTTCCAGCGGTAGTACTCGGGCAGGCAGGTGGTGACTTCCTTCGACCAGTCGTAGCCGAAGCCCAGGCGCTTCATCTGCGCCTTCATCTTGGCGATGTTGCCCAGCGTCCACTCTCGCGGCGGAGTGTGGTTGGCGATGGCGGCGTTTTCCGCCGGCAGTCCAAACGAATCCCATCCCATGGGATGCAGCACGTTGTAGCCCTGCATCCACATGTAGCGCGCCAGGGCGTCGCCGATGGCGTAGTTGCGCACGTGTCCCATGTGCAGCGCGCCCGAGGGATAGGGCAGCATCTCCAGCACGTAATACTTTTTGCGCTGCTGGTGGAGGGCTCGGAGCGATAGAGATCGGGATTCTGCGCCCAGCGCTCGAACCACTTCTGCTCGATGGCTTGCGGATCGTAGCGGTCGGGACGAGCTGACTGGGGTACAGGGTCAGCATTCAGCTCTGGTGCTCTGGGATTGGCCATAAATTTCTCTTGATGAACTTGGGACAAACCTTGATTCTACAATGCCGGACAACGGTCGCATGAGGCGCGGTCGCTAGGACAGGCACAGCAAAATGGATCCCGGCTCGCTTCAGGAAGGGTTTGCTATTGGGCGGTGACGATCACGGGCAGCGTCGCGGTGCCTTGGTAGTCGACCTTATTTTGGTTGGTGGAGTCGAGAATTTCGGCTTGCAATGAGACTTGATAGGTGCCGGGCGTGGAAGAGGCGTAGTAGGTAACGGTCAGTTGCACATACCCGTCGGGAAGGATGTTCCACGCCAAGGTTCCGCTCGGACAGGCGGATAGACGGCAGGGCCTGGATGCACGCGCTGGAGTCTCCAGCAATACTCCACTCACCAGAGCCGGTGTAGTTTGTTGGCAGAGGAGGTGCTGTTGTCGCCTGTAATTCGGATGGACGAGTTGACCGGGATGCCGGGCGCCGAAGGCGAAATTGAATCTGGAGAGGCGCCGGCGAATTGCCGCAGCCGCTGCTGCACCCCGTCAATAGGCACACCTATACCGGAGCGAAAACCCAGCTATCTCTAAAGGGCGCGGTCTTCATTTGGGCATCCACCGCCGCAGACATTAACACAGACCGGGGCACCGCGGTCAAGGAATTACATACCGTCTACTTTTTCTCCACAACCAGTCTTTTCAGAGCTCCGACATTTTTTAGGTCGTCCAGCGGCTCATCGATTGGTGTTTCGGCGATGAAGGCGGCGTGCGCCAGCCTTGGGTCGTTCAACAATCTGCGAAACGGTGTCAGGCCGATCGTACCCTTGCCAATGTGCTGATGCCGATCGAGCTTCGAGCCGCGCGCAGCCTTGGCATCGTTACAGTGCCAGACGTAGACGTTGCCCAGGCCGACAGTGCGTCAAGCTGGTCGAGAGTGTCGGCATGCCCTCCTCGCTGACAATGTCGTATCCCGAGACGTGGGTATGGCAGGTGTCGATACAAGCGCCCGAGGGGAACGAAGTGCGTCAGCAGGTAGAGCAACTCGGCTACCTGCTCGAAGTTGCCGCCAAGGAAAACTCCGAACCAGCGGTATTCTCGATCAGGATGCGCAGTGCCGGCAGCGTGTAAGTTGAGGTCATCGACCGCTTGCTCGATCGCCGAAGCGGCGCGGCTGCAAACCTTCTTCGCGGCTGCTGCCGCGAAACGATCCCGGATGCAGTACCAGGAATTCTGCGCAGAGCGCCAGGGCACGTTCCACCTCGCCGCGAAAAGCGACGATCGATTTCGCATGGAATTCTGAATTGCCGCCGGCGAGGTTTACCAGGTAGTTGGCATGGATCACCAGGGGCTTGAGATCGTAACGGTCGCGTAAGCGACTCATCTCCTCGACACTGCGCCTGGCCGAGGTCGTACGGCTTCCACTGACGCGGGCTGGAAGAGAAAATCTGGAAGGTATTGCACCCGAGCCGATAGGCGCGCTCGGCGGCGCTCTCCACTCCCCCGGCGGTAGAAGTGTGAATGCCGATGCGCCGCGCAGTGAGCTTGGGAGGCCGCTTCGGCGCAGCCAGCAGCTTGAGGATGTCCTTCTCTTGTTTGGCAGTCGCTTCCACCATGACATTCTTATTCTAACGATGCAGGCAGCGGCCTAAGGGTCGTACGAAGCCTTCGTGACCGTGGTCACAGGATTCGCTTTCGACAGAGCGTACGGTTGTGTCGAGGATATTGTTGGCGCTTCGATGGCTTGGCCTACTCGACTCCTAATCCGTGCATTGCAGTTGGTCGGCGGGCGCTTCGAGTCCGATGAGCAAGATCATCTCAGGCTGGGCAGGCTGGGGGAGACCGAGGCTTACTTGTATCTGCAAAAGCTGGGGTATCGCATGGTGGCTAGCAATTTTCGGGTGCTCCAGAATCGCGGTGAGATCGACCTGATAGGGTGGGACGACAACGTACTTTGCTTCATCGAGGTGAAGACCCGCACCGACGCCAGCTTTGCACCACCTTCGACGCCGTGACCCGGGAAAAACAGGAACACATCGTCTCGGTAGCGCGGCGCTACGTGCGGCGTTTGCCTGGCGGACGGCCTCCGGCTTGTCGGTTCGACATTGTCACGTTATTTCGGCGGGACAGGGCAGAGCACCTGTTCTTACATTGAGGAAGGGCGCATTCAGTTGGGAACAGCCCGACAAGCGCGAACGCAGTTATTGGAGATTCGACAATGACAGTCGCAGGCGGAAACCAACAAGATGAAAGACGCCGTGCGCAGGGCAAAGCGCTCCAGACGACGGCAACGGCCACAGCGACAGGCGAAGACATCGACTATCCGAAATTGTCAGTGAACCTGAACTGCCCTACATATAATGATGAGCAGCGTTGGCGATGTGTTCCTTAGTAGTGGAACTATCCTTTATGTCCCGCCTCGGATGTGTACGTTTGACTTAGCAGTGACGGTTGCTCGATAGCGGTTCGCCCGCGCACTCGACAAATGGAAGTCCCGCACGGAGCCCTGAGCGGCGCCAGAAGGGAGCAACACACCATGGTTCGCCTGAAGCAGCTTCTGGCGCTTGTTTTAGTTCGGGAATTGTGCTGGCGACGTCACCAGCAAGTGCCGCTACCGGCAGCGAAGTTCTGATGCCTTTGCAGGATGCCGCAGCGGCTCCCGCACCGGCCCCCATCCCAGCCAGCCAAATTGATTCTCTGGTTGCGCCCATCGCGCTCTATCCGGATGCCTTGGTCGCTCAAGTTCTGGCGGCTTCCACCTATCCCAATGAAGTGGTCGAGGCTGACCAGTGGTTGAAGGACCACAGTAATCTTCAGGGAACGGCGCTGGTTGATGCGGTCAATCAGCAGTCTGGGACCCAGCGTTCAGGCGCTCACGCAATTTCCTTCGGTGCTGGACAACATGGCGAACAATCTTTCCTGGACGTCATCGCTGGGCGACGCGTTCTACAACCAGCAGGCTGACGTGATGGCCGCGGTCCAGAGATTGCGGGCGCAGGCTCAAGCCGCAGGTAACTTGAAATCCACGTCGCAGATGACCGTGGTGCAACAGTCACCGCAAACCATCGTCATTCAGCCGGCTAATCCCCAGGTCGTCTACGTTCCCACTTACAACCCGACCGTGGTGTACGGTACGCCGTACTATCCGCCGGGCTACAGCACGGGAGCGGTGATAGCCACCGGCCTGATTTCCTTTGGGGTCGGCTTCGCGGTAGGCGCGGCCATGAGCGGTGGTTGCTGCGGATGGGGATGGAAGAACTGGAACAGCAACTGGCACGGCGGCACCGTGGTTTACAACCGCAACGTTTACGTTTCGCGCAGCAACGTGTACGCCAACGGCAACCGTTATAACAACGGAAACTGGTCTCGACCTGCGCCGTATGGCAGCAATAACTACAATCGCAACAATAACAACAATTACAACCGAAATCGCAATACCAATGTGAGCGGCAACACCGTCAACGTCAATACGGGAAACCGCAATACCAACGTCAACAACGCCAATCGTAACAACGCCAACGTAAATAACGGCAATCGCAATACCAACGCCAATAACGCCAATCGGCCGAACCAAGCCGCCCGACCGCAAACGACTGCCCCTAAGCCGGCTGCAAATAGCTATCGCGGTTATGGGCAATCCTCCGGCGGGGGAACGAAGACTGGCGCCTTCAGTAACTACAGTTCGGGCGGCAACGCGCGGGCGGAAAGCAGTCGCGGCCGTAGTAGCTATGGCGGCGGTGGCGGCGCAAACCGTGGCGGCGGAGGCAATCGCGGCGGTGGCGGTCGACGCGAGCCACATCCGTCGATGCCTGAGGCCGGTGCAAGCCGGTTCCGAAAACGCCAGTTGGAGATTAGCGATGTTTGCACAGGATAAGAGAGGAATTCCGATGAGATTCCGAGTAATGCTGGTGATTGTTGCGGCGATGGCTGTGATGATGGTGATGCCGATGGCCCGGGCGCAGGAGCCCGGAGAAAAAACCTTTGCCTCCCCGCAGGAAGCGGGTAAGGCGATGTATGAAGCTGTGAAAGCCGACGACAAGGCCGCTACGCTGGCAGTTCTCGGGCAATCCGCGTCCGGCGTCGTAGAGTCCGGTGACACGGTGCAGGATAAGAAGAATCGAGACATATTTCTGCGCCGCTTTGAGCAGATGAATCGCTGGGGCACGGAAACAAATGGCGATCAAACGCTATACATCGGGGCGGAAAATTGGCCGTTTCCTTTCCCCTTGAAGAAAGATGCGTCCGGCCAGTGGTATTTCGACAGCAAAGCGGGATCGCAGGAAATTCTCTTCCGCCGAATCGGCAAGAACGAGATGGCGGCGATTCGTGTATGCCAGACTCTGGTCGAGGCGCAACAAGACTATTTCCAGCAGACCCATGACGGCGATACCACTCAACAATATGCGCAGAAGTTTATGAGTGAGCCGGGCAAACAGAACGGGCTCTATTGGAAGACCGACAACGGCCAGCCTGAAAGTCCCATCGGTCCGCTGGTGGCTTATGCGGCCGAGCAAGGGTACGGAGGCAAGCACGAAACGCCGCAGCCGTTTCACGGCTACTTCTACCGGATATTGACTGGACAAGGTACGCACGCCAAGGGCGGAGCGAAAAGCTATTTGGTGAACGGCAAGATGACCGGCGGCTTTGCGTTTGTCGCCTATCCGGCGGAGTATCGGGTTTCGGGCGTAATGACATTCCTGGTTGATCAAAGTGGAATCGTCTATCAGAAGGATTTGGGACCAAGCACGGTCGATCTGGCCAAGCAAATGACTGCCTACAATCCCGACAAGAGTTGGGTCACGGCCGCGGTACCAGAAGAAGAAAGCAGCGACGCGCCGTAGAGTTTCGCCAGGGTTTCGTGGTTCTATTCATTCGAGAGCCGGACTTTACCCGCCGACACCGACATCTCGTGGTGCCGCCGGACTGAAGTCCGGCTCTGGTAGTTTAAGAGCGCGGGACGCGGCGCTGAAGCGCCGCTCTACCCGCTCTTGCTTGCTATAATCCGGCCTGAGCCCGAAGCATGGGCGCTGGTAATTCTGTCGGACCTCATCCTGAAAGGGCGCTGCTGATTTCGTGAAGTCTTCTCCCGCCAGGCAGCCCACTCGTAGCCGCTCCAAAAACCGTGGTGCCAAAGAGCAATTATCCAGCGTCGCTCATCCTCGGCGGTGGGAGCTTTGGCTGGGATTGGCACTGATAGCTGCCACCGTAATCTTGTACCTTCCCGTCCATGGCCATCCTTTTACCAACTTCGACGATGGGCCTTATGTATACGCGAATCCCCATGTCCTGCTCGGGCCTGACCTGGGACACGGTGAAGTGGGCGTTCACCTCGATCGGCACGGTGACTCCGGACGTGCCCGGACTGGCATCCTTTGGCCTGGCTGTCTCACGCGCTGGACACGCAACTGTTCGGGCCCGACCCCGCAGGGCCTCACGACGTGAACGTGTTCTTTCATGTCGCTGAATGTCCTGCTGTTGTTCTGGGCGTTGTGGCGGGCAACACGAGCTGCTTGGCCGAAGCGCCATGGTGGCTGCGCTGTTTGCGGTGCACCCCATTAATGTCGAGTCGGTGGCCTGGATTTCCGAGCGCAAGAACCTCCTTGAGCATGACGTTCTTCCTGCTGGCGCTGGCGGCCTATCGCTGGTACGCGCGCGAGCCACGGGTGGCACGTTATTCAGTGGTCGCCCTGTTATTTGCCTTCGGGTTTGATGTCCAAGCCGCAGGTCATCACCTTGCCCTTCGTGCTGCTGTTGTGGGATTACTGGCCGCTGCGCCGCATGTTTCCATCGGAAGCTGCCGGATCAGATACCAGCGCCGATACTGCGTTTCCGAAGCGAAGCCTTTCTCAGCTGGTACTGGAAAAAGTGCCGTTGCTGGTCCTCGCCGCCATCAGCGCAGTCATTACGCTGAAATCGCAGCAGGCGATTGGCAGCATAAACAGCGACAAGGCTCTGTCGCTTTCCCTGCGCGTGGGCAATGCCGTCGTTTCGTACGCACGCTATCTGGGAAAGGCGGTCTGGCCGTCGAACCTGTCGCTTTTCTATCCTCACCCCGGAACCTCTTTGGAAGCCTGGCAAGTGGTAGCGGCGTTTCTTGTGTTGCTGGCGGTGTCGGCATTGGCGGTTCTCACGGTGCGGCGCCGATATCCGCTGGTGGGTTGGTTGTGGTCCTGGGAACCATGGTGCCGATGATCGGACTGGTGCAGTTGAACCGGCAGGCGATGGCGGACCGCTACGGCTATCTACCGTTCATTGGATTGTTTCTTATGGTGTGTTGGGGCGCGGAGGACATAGCGCAGAAACTGCGTGTCTCTCGCCTCGTGCTTCGCGTGGTTGCGATAGCGGTGTTGTTAGCGCTGTCAGCGGTGACCTACCGCCAAATCGGATTCTGGGGCGACAACATGACGCTCTGGTCCATGCCCTGGAAGTGACGCGTGATAACTACCTGGCCGAAAACATCGTGGGTTCGACGCTCATGGATCGCGGTGATTCGGAGGCTGCGCTGCCGCACTTCCAGACGCAGTGAAAGAGAATCCCACCGATGCAGCGGCCTACCTGGCGATTGGGGCCTACGACCAGCAGCACGGGCAACCGCAGCAGGCGATTGTGCAGTATCAAAGGGTGATCGCGCTGACCGAAAACAAAGTGCGGCAAAACTTGTGGCTGCGCTCGAGCGCCTTTGCCCGCATGGGCTCGGCCTACCGTCAGTTGAAGGACTACGAGAACGCCCGGCAGAGTTATCGCGAAGCTTTGAAACTGGATCCCGGCAAGGGCGAGGTTTGGCTTGCGTTGGGGATTGTGACGCAGTTGGCGGGCGATTCGAACGGGGCAGTCGCGGCAATCGACAGGCCGTGAAGCTCCAACCTTCTGATGTCGGCTACTTGCTGCTGGCTCGGGCATTGCAGGAGACTGGACACGAAAACGAAGCCCAGGAAGATATCGAGCAAGCGCGGCGCCTCTCAAGTGACTTCCTCAAGGCACAAAGAAGTGTGGCCGCGGTCCTGGGGCAATGAGCTATTGCAACTCAGTAGCAGTTTGCAGGAAGTTTGCTGTCTCACGGTGTGGGACTTCGTGTACCCGGTCGGAGCGATTCAGCAACTGCGTTGGCACGATTCGACTATTGCCCATCGGTAGTAGCACACGCCATGTGCCCGATTTGTAAATTTTTGTGATTTCGCCTCTACTACGGTGGGTAGTAGTGCACTAATGATTGACTTCCACCCTCAATCCGAAGTAGATTTCCCAAGCTGTTGCTGAGTCGAGATGTTCAACGGCGGCGCTCCCTGAATGCCGACGATCTGCATCGACACCCGCCTTCTAGTCAAACGTAAACAACTGAGGAGAACAATGAAGCTTTTGCGAATGCTCGGAATCGCCCTGGCCGGTCTGATGGCAGTGAGTGCTGCCAGCGCCCAGTCCCAGTGGCAACCTGTACAAAACGTACCCAACATCGGTGCAGGCGCCATGGCGCTCCTGACCGACGGTCGGGTTTTGATGCACGACGAGAGCGGTAACTCCGGTACCTGGGGTAACTGGTGGACGTTGACCCCGGATAGCACTGGAAACTATCAACCGGCACCTGGACCCAGGTTGCTACCATGCCAGCCGGTTACGGACCGCTATACTTCGCTTCCGCGGTTCTGCCCGATGGACGCTATATCGCCCAGGGCGGTGAATACAACATGGGCAGCGATGCCTGGACCACTAAGGGAGCCATCTACGATCCGGTTGCCAACACCTGGACATCGGTCACTCCCCCCAGCGGCTGGAACTCCATCGGCGATAGCCCGACCGCTGTTCTGAGCCAACGGAACCTACATGCTGACCAGCTGCTGCGACACCCAGAAGCAAGCGGCTCTGTTGAATGCTTCCACCATGGCCTGGACCTCTACTGGTTCCGGCAAGTTCGACATCTACGACGAAGAAGGAATGACCCTTCTGCCCGGCGGAAGCTCTGCTGGACGTCGATGCCTATGTGTTCCAGTACAGCAGCACCGGCAAGAACTGGGAAACTACAACCCCACCACGGGCGCTTGGACCAGCCAGGGAAGCACCCCGGTACAGTTGTGGGATTCGGCTGCCAATTGCGGCGGCTCGGGTCGCGCTTCCTATGAACTTGGTCCTGCGGTCCTGATGCCGAACGGCACGGTCATTGCGACCGGCGCTAACAGCTGCGGCGCTGGACACAATGCTGTTTACACGGTCACCTCGAATTCCTGGGTCGCTGGTCCGGATTTCCCCAGCAACCTGGATATCGCTGATGGTCCGGGCGCTCTGGAAACCAACGGCAACGTACTGCTGATGACCAGCCCTGGCATCTTCGGTACCGGCGCCGTCTTCTTTGAGTGGAACGGCACCTCCATGAACCAGATTGCCGGCCCGCCGAACGGCCCTGGCGATTCCTCCTACTACGGACACTTGATGATGCTGCCTACTGGGCAGATCATGTTCACCGACTTCAGCAATGATGTCGAACTGTTTAACTCCACCGGCAGCGAATACAGCGGCTGGAATGCTACCGTGCTGCTTTCCAGCACCAACATGACCCGTGGCACCACGGTGAAGTTGAGTGGATTCAAGTTTAACGGCGCATCGCAGAACAACGCGTACGGCGACGACTTCCAGGATGCCACCAACTATCCGATCGTACGCTTTACCAGCGTTTCGAACGGCAGCGTGTTCTACGCTCGTACGCACAATCACAGCTCCATGACGGTTGGTTTCACGGGTCCGACGTTTACCTACGTCGATGTCCCGTCCAGCATGCCGCAGGGCGGCTACAACCTGCAGGTCGTAGTGAACGGTATTGCTTCCCAGAACTATCTGGTTGCAATCCATTAAACTGAGACTTCGCATCGGTTAACAACTAAGGGGCGCCATGTTCTCGGACGTGGCGCCTCTTTTTTTGCAACGACGTGCCAGGCGGCGCTTCCGGCTGCTTCGGCGTCTGGCATAGTTTCGACCGCGTCACCACGAATTGACTTAGTCCCTCCTCTCGGCTTACAGTTCCGAAGCTGCTCCCGTCAGAAATCCAGCTGGCCCTGTGGCAACATAACGCGATCAGGATTTGCCTCTTCCCACCTGCCGGTGAAGCACCCAATCGAGGAGAACAATGACGACCTTGCGGAGATTTGTGTTCAGTGCAGCTTTGCTCTTGGCGATGGTGAATCTGGCCAGCGCGCAATCCTGGCAGCCGCTTACCCATCAACCCAGTTTCACCGCCGGCACGGCTCTGCTGCTGACGGACGGCACTGTCATGGTGCATCATGAGAACCCCAACAGCGGCTTTTCGGAGTGGTTCAAGCTGAGCCCTGACATCAACGGCAGCTACGTCAATGGCACCTGGTCGCAGCTGGCATCGCTGCCGTCGAACTACGGCCCCCTTTATTTCGCTTCGGCCGTTCTGCCGGATGGACGCATGATTATTGAAGGCGGCGAGCAGAATTTCGCGCAGTATGTATGGACGAATCTGGGTTCGATTTACGATCCTGCGGCGAACACCTGGACTCCCGTGAACCCGCCAACCGGTTGGAGCAGTATCGGCGATGCGTCAGGAGTAATCCTGAACGACGGAACCTTCATGCTGGCCAATACGCTGACCACCCAGGCAGCGTTACTGGACTGTCCACCATGACCTACACGCCAACCGGATCGGGCAAATATTGATATCAACGATGAAGAGGGCTGGACGTTGCTGCCCGGCGGCAAGGTGCTGACCGTCGACGCTTACGTCAACCTCAACGACCCCAACGGCACGAATTCCGAAATCTACAATCCGACCACCGGCGCATGGACGAGTGCGGGCAGCACGGTTGTTCAGCTGTGGGACTCGCATGGATCGTATGAGGTTGGGCCAGCCATGCTGCGTCCTGACGGCACCGTCTTTGCCACGGGAGCGAACGGCGACGGTCCGGGACACACTTCCATCTACAACGTCAGCGCGGGCACCTGGACGCCAGGTCCTGACTTTCCGGGTGATCTCGACATCGCCGATGGCCCCGCGGCATTGCTGCCCGACGGCAACGTGCTGGTGAGCACCAGCCCCTACGTTTACCAGAACGGACTCCAGTTCTTCGAGTGGAATGGGACAAGTCTGATTCCGGTTCCCGGAGTTCCCAATTCGCCGGAAGATTCCTCGTGGTACGGGCGCATGCTGGTGCTTCCCACAGGACAAGTGCTTTACACCGACGGCTCAGGGGATGTCGAGATCTACACCGCCGCCGGCAGCGCCAACCCGGCGTGGGCCCCGACCCTGCTGCTGAAGAGTGTGACCATGCAACGCGGCAGCTCAATCACGATTTTTGGCTATAAGTTCAACGGATTGTCGCAGGCGAACGCTTATGGCGACGATGCCCAGTCGGCGACAAATTATCCGCTCGTGCGCTTCACTAACATCGCCACCGGACACGTCTTCTACGGCAAGACCCACGGGCATAACACCATGGCTGTTGGATATTCTGGGCCGACGTTCACTCACTTGGATATTCCCGCGAACCTGGAAACCGGTGGTACCTACATGCAGGTGGTCGTGAACGGCATGCGTCGCAAAATACCGGATAGGGATAAACTAAGCCCTGTGCGTGTAGGTTGCCTTGTGGCGCTATTGGCGCGCGGGGTGATCCTGATGATGTTGCGCGCAACCTCGACCGTACGCTTGGGATAGTTGGATTGGATGGAGGCGACGAGATCTTGCAAGGTCGGAGCGCCTCCTTGTCCGTTTACCCCATCGGCATCGTCCATCAGGATGACATGGTCGTGGCTTGTCGCCGAGCACCGCATAAAGTTCAGAGCTTAGCCGGTTCGGATTACCCACCCCTCCCACCCAGCCGCAATAGCCTGCATCCAGCCAAAACAGGCAGCGTTGGTTGATCCGCTGCAGAAGTTGCGGCACCACAGTCTGGCTGTCGCCTTGGATGATCTCGACTTGAGGTTGACCGCGAAAGCGGTCTTGGCCATGTCGGCCAGCCGCGGATCGAGTTCGATGGAATAGATTCGCTGAAACTGGCTTCCGACCGCTGCGATCATCTCGCCATAGTAGGTGCCGGTCTCGACCAGAGTCGTGAGCCCGAACCTCTCGCGTATTCGCTCACGGTGCGCTGCTTCAACAGGTGCGGAATTCGTCGCGGTTCGCCACGCAGTTTCCAATACCAGAAATCCGGGTAATGTCCCAGCTGTTTGAAGGCAGAGTACATAGGCATCTGCTTCAGGAAAGATCGTATGGGGCTGGGGAACGCTTTGGCGATGACATCATGCGGAAAATGACAGAGTAGCAGGATGGAGGCGCGGTTTGCGAGTTCAGTGCGGCGCTGTCAGAAGCCCATAAGGTTCAGTTCGGTCTTCTTGTAGCCGTGCTCCGCCGCCCAGAGATCCAGCGGCACGGTCGCCACCTCATCCACCAGGGGTACGGCATGGCCGTCCAAGGTCATGTCAATGGACTTCAGGTAAAAGTGGCAGGTATCGCAAGCTTCCACGCGAACCGCATGAATTTCTTCCGCAGAATAACGAGGAAGCTTCAGGTAATCTTCCTCGCCGCAGATCGGGCACAGAATTCTGCGGAACTCCCACTCCGTCAGACACAAGGAGCAGAGCAGGAAACGCTTGCCGCCATCGCCCTCGGGATGGAGCACCGCGGCTTGAGGTCGGTCGCCGCAAACCGGGCATACCGATCCAGCGGAGCCTTCGGGTTGCGGCGCAGCGCCCGAAGCGAGATGTTCGGCGTAAGGCTGAAGCAAGACCTTCGCGAAGAACGAATGCGGCGAAGTTGCGTCTGACGCAAGAAAGGCCCATAGTATCCGACGCTGCGATTCTGGACCTTCCTGGCCAATCTCTTTCGCTTCCGCGGCCAGTTTCGCTGGCGCTTTTTGCTCGATTAGCGACAACAGCGCAGGGAAGGATTGCGTAACCGCATCGACATCGATTTGCTGGCGGAAGGAGGTGCCGGATACAGCGGAGTACCGTGGTCGCGACCGAACCGAATCGAAAGATCGTCTTCTGAAATTCGAGAATGGTTTGGTAGAGCGCCAAAATCTCGGACGCACTGGAATATCGCCCGGCCAACTCGCCGGCGCGGCGAATTCGCTTGTCCCACTCCGAACGTTTTACGGGAACAGCTGAAACTGGGCTATCGGAGGGCATTGTTCACGATCTGCTGGGCTTCTTCCACGATGGCATTCAGATGCGTCTCGCTCTTAAAGCTCTCAGCATAGATTTTGTAGATGTTCTCGGTTCCCGAAGGACGTGCCGCAAACCATCCGCTGGCGCTCACCACTTTCAGCCCTCCGATTTCTGCATCGTTGCCGGGCGCGCGCGTGAGCTTCGCCAGTGATCGGCTCGCCTGCCAGGTCAGCTTCCTTCACCGATTCGGGCGAGAGTTTGCTCTAGCTTGGCCTTCTGCTCAGGCGTCGCGGCCGCGTCGATTCGCGTGTAGTACGGCGTACCGAACTCGGCTTCCAGCTCGCGGAAGTGTACGCCCGGATCTTTGCCGGTGCGAGCGGTAATTTCCGCCGCCAGCAGGTCCATGATCAGGCCATCTTTGTCGGTCGTCCACACCGCGCCGTCGCGGCACAGGAAGCTGGCTCCGGCGCTCTCTTCGCCGCCGAAGCAGCAGGTGCCGTCGAACAGGCCGGGAGCAAACCACTTGAAGCCGACCGGAACTTCGGACAGCCACCTGCCCCAGCTTCTTAACCACTCGATCGATCATGCTGCTGCTGACCAGCGTCTTGCCCACTACGGCCTCGCGCGACCACTGCTCACGATGGGTCAGCAAATACTGGATGGCGACTGCCAGGTAGTGATTGGGATTCATCAGGCCCACCGAGGGCGTGACGATCCCGTGGCGATCGGCGTCGGTATCATTGGCAAACGCAACTTGATACTGATCTTTGAGCTTGACCAGCCTGGCCATCGCATACGGACTGGAGCAGTCCATGCGAATCTTGCCGTCGTGGTCGACCGTCATGAAGGAAAAGGTCGGATCGATGATCGGATTCACGATCTTGATATCGAGGCCGTAAGTCGCGTTGATCGGCTCCCAATACGGACGCGAAGCTCCGCCCAGAGGATCAACTCCCAGCTTCAGTCCGGCCGACTTGATCGCATCCAGGTCGACGACATTCTTCAGGTCCTGGATGTAAGGCATGGCCAGGTCTTCCTGGCGCGTCGCCGACGACTGCATAGCTCTGGCGATCGGCACTCGCTTCACGCCAACGTTCTTAGCGCGCAACAACTCGTTAGCGCGATCCTGAATCCAGCCAGTTACATCCGTGTCAGCCGGACCGCCGTTGGTGGGGTTGTACTTGAAGCCGCCATCCTCCGGGGGATTGTGCGAGGGCGTGATCACGACGCCGTCTGCCAGATGATCTTTGCGTCCGCGGTTGTGAACCAGAATGGCGCGGGAAATCACTGGCGTCGGGGTTACGCCGTCGTCGCGCTGAATGATGGTAGCGACATCATTGGCTGCCAGAACTTCCAAAGCCGTGCGCTGCGCCGGCGACGACAACGCGTGCGTATCTTTGCCCATGTAGAGCGGGCCGTCAGTATGCTGGCTGCGGCGGTAGTCGCAGATGGCCTGGGTGATCGCCAGAATATGCGCTTCGTTAAAGGTGCCGCTTAGCGACGAACCGCGATGCCCGCTGGTCCCGAAAGAAACCAGCTGGGTCGGGTCTTCAACGTTGGGCTGCTTTTCGTAATAATCGCGCTCCAGGCGAGCCAGATCCACCAGGATTTCTTTCGGTGCCGGCTTGCCCGCCAAAGGGGAGATCCCGGGCTGCGTATTCGTTTCGGTCGTCATTTATAGCTTTCCATGCTACCCCAAACCTAGCCGGCTGCGGCCTCGGCGTAGCGCGGTGCCGGCACGGGCTGGGCGGCGTGTTGAGCATCCAGAGAAGCTCGAGTATCGACGCGGAAGCCATAGGTCACGCTGGCTGCAAGCGCGCTGGCAACTGCGAGCCCGGCCAGCAGCGCCGGGAATTCCGATCTGCGCTTTCAGGATGGGGAACAGGAACGTACCCAGTACCGCTCCCAGCTTAGCCATCGACGCAGCGAATCCAGCTCCCGTGGCGCGGATCGACGTGGGGAAGGTTTCGCCCGAAAGCAGATACGTGGTCGCGTTCGGCCCCATGTTCATGAACAGGTTGAACACCATGAATCCGCCGAAGATCATGCCCATCTGTCCGGCCGGAGTCGGCAGCAAACATGGACGAGGCGCCCACCATCAGCAGCCCTAGCGCCATGCCCAGGAAGCCGACGATTTGCAGCGAGACCCGGCTGAAGTGGCGAACCAGAATGATGGCGAGCATGAATCCCACCACCAGCAGGATGTCGACAGCTGCCGCTCCCTCCGTTGCCCCAATGTCCTTTGCGATGAAGCTGGCTCCAGTGCCCAGCGCCATCGCCGCCATGATAGTCGGCGTGAAAATGCCGATGCCGTAGGTCGAGATGTCTTGCAGGAACCAGGGCACCGAAGCAAAGATGGTGCGGCGAAGGTAGCGCTTCTTGAACAGCGACGTGAACGACAGCAGTGGTTCGAGCGGCGGAGAGTTCTTGGCGGTCAAGGTAATTGGCGCTTCCAGCAACTGGCTGGCGGCGTGCGATGCTTTGTCGAAATGGCCACGCGCCAGGTGCCAGCGCACGCTTTCCGGCAAGCCATCGCGCATCAGGACGACCACCACTGCCGGCAGAACTCCAAAGGCCAGCATCAAGCGCCAGGCCCCCATCACGGGAAATGCTTTCAGGATGAGCAATCCGACCAGCACGCCCAGCAACGATCCCAAGGCTTGAAAGGCGAAGGCGCCCACGATCAGACGTCCCCGTAACCGGGTGGGGACGCATTCAGCGATGTACGAGACGCCGATGGGATAATCGGCGCCGATGCCGATTCCCAGGAAGAAACGGAACACGATGAGCGATGCCGCATTCCATGAGCCCGCCGAAGCCGCCGAAAACACCACGAACAGAATGATGTCGACCAGAAACATGCCCTTGCGGCCAATGCGATCGGCAACCTGCCCAAATACCAGAGCTCCGAAAAACGCTCCCGCGACGGCGGCTACGGCTACCAGGCCTTTGGTCAGGGCATTCATCTGGAACTCACGCGCGATGAGCGGCAAGGCCACGCCGATGATGAAGAAGTCGAAGCCATCGAGCAGGACGCCCATAGCTGACAGAATCCAAACCTTGCGCTGGGTCTTGGTGAAGGGAGTGTCGTCCAGATGCTGCTCAAACGACTTAAGGGCTGAAATTACGGTACTCATGGGTCTCCGGCCAGACTAGAAGGGGGTTGAAGAATATTACCGGGGACCAGATGAAAAGTGTATGAAAATTTGGGTTGTTATTCGGCAAAAATCGAGGGGCAGTAACTTGGGGCAAACGCCAATGGAGACTCGAAGCTCTATCTCGGTTCTTTCCGCTCCTTGAATGAGGCTTTCTGGTCGCGAGCACCGTGAAAGATGTGCAGGATATCGATCCCGTAGGTGCGTTTGCGATAGTAGATGAGGTATTTTCCGGCGGGGAAGCACCGGGTATCCGCCGCGATGTCGTCGGCAGCTTTGCCGGCGTTGGGATGCTGACCGATCAACCAAAAGCGTTCTGTGATGCTGGTGATGATTCGTTCAGCGGTCTCAATGCTCACTCGACGGGCCCAATAAATGAAAATTTCGTCCAGGTCACGTTCCGCACCGCGCGCGACACGATACCGCTTCACCGCCTGGCATCTCTTTGCGCAAGCCGTCTGAGGCCCCTGGCTTTAACATCCTGAACAAGGGTCTCTAATCCCTCGCGGCCCTGATATTCCACGAACTGCCCAGCGGCAACGTTTTCAATGCCGGCCCGAACCCGCTGCTGAATGCCCTGAAGCTGTTCTTCCGTCAAATTGGCGAGGGCATCCTCCACGGTAGGTTTCGCCAGCCGCAGCGAACGCGCATCCTCGTCTTCCATGCGCCGCAACGCCTCGCGGACGACTTCGCTTGCGTTGTTATATCGGCCGCTCTTCACTTTCTTGCGAACATAGCCCGCAAGGTGGTCGGTAATGGAAACGTTCATCTGATCCATTGAGTTACCTTCGGGTCAAAATTAATCATACCTACTGTGGATGTCAATCTTAGACATCGCGATGCAGAGGTTACTCCAGCTCCAATTCGATCTTCTTACCATCAGGATCAAGTTTAACGATCCGGAAGCTGCGGATCTGTCCGGTATGAACTGCTTCCGGCTTGGCTGGGCCGGGAGCCGGGGCATTGCCCTTCCAGCGCGCTTGCAGCATTGAGCCTAGCGACGAGAGATCGACCTTGGGCTGAGCCGAGGGCGCCTCACTCACTACCGGCTTGTTAACAATGTGGCAACTGGCATGAATCCCTTCGCCGAGTTCCACCCGCGCCTGGGAGCCTGACTCCTCAATAATGCGACCGGTCACGATGTCGCCTGATTTGTGTTCAGCGATATATTCATCGACACTGGTAGGCACAAGCTGCTTCATGCTCAACTTGATGTTTCGCCGTTCGCTATCAATCGCGAGTACCTGGGCCTTAACCGTTTGCCCGGTCTTCAACACATCCTGCGGATGATTGATTCGTTTCTCGGCGCTGATCTCGCTGACGTGAACCATGCCCTCAACGCCGTCGGCAAGCTGAACAAAGGCGCCGAATTTCGTGATATTCGTGACTGGCCCTTCGATCGCCGAGCCCACCGGAAACTTCGACGCGACGTCAGCCCAAGGATCTCCCAAAGCCTGCTTCAATCCGAGCGAGAGGCGCTGTTCGTCGACCTTAATGCCCAGAATGACGACTTCCACCACATCACCCTGCTTTACGACATCGCTGGTCTTCCGGACCTTGCGGCCCCAGGACATCTCGGAGATGTGAATAAGGCCTTCGATGCCGGGCTCCAGTTCGACAAACGCTCCAAAGTCGGCCAGTCGAGACACTGTCCCGCGCACGCGTTCGCCGGTCTTATACTTTTCGCCAACCGAATCCCAGGGATGCGGCAGCAGTTGCTTCATGCCCAGCGAAATCCGCTGTTTGCTGGTATCAATCTTCAACACCTTGGCTTCAATTTCCTGGCCTACCGACAACACATCAGCGGGATTGTTCACCCGGCTCCAGGAAATATCAGAAACGTGCAGCAGGCCATCGACGCCACCAACATCGACAAACGCGCCGTAATCGGTCAGATTGCGCACTGTGCCGCTGACGGTGTCGCCTTCCTTCATTTCCGAGTACGTCCGGTCTTTGGCGGATCGCGCTTCCTCCTCTGTGACCACGCGGCGATCGACCACGACATCTTCCTCGGTTGAGTCGAGCTTGGTGATGCGGCAGCGAATCTCCTGACCGACTAACTTCTCCATTTCCGCGGTTTCACGTACGCCGCTGCGCGACGCCGGCATGAAGGCGCGCACACCCACATCCACGCTGAAGCCGCCCTTGATCAAGGCGGTCACGGTGCCGACGATGGTCGACTTCTCGGCGAAGGCCCGTTCCAGCGCGCTCCAGTCCTTGGGCTGCTCCACGCGAAATCGAGTGAGCTCGTAATAGCCCTCGGGGTCGCGGCCTTTCACGCTGACCGGAAACTTGTCGCCCGGCTTTACGCTTTCGCCGGCGTCCTGGAAGATCGCGAGCGGCAAAATGCCCTCGGTCTTGAAACCGATATCGAGTAGGACCGAGTCGGCGGTGACGGCAATGACCGTGCCCTCTAGCTGCCTGCTTCCGCCTTCGCGCTTGTGGGAATGGCTCTGCTCATACTGCGAAAGCAAGTCGCCAAAGGATTCGGTGGATTCCTTGTCTGGTTGGGGATCCGGAACGTTCGGATTCGACATGAAAGCTTTACTGCCTCACGGTAGGAGATAACTCTCAGAATATCACCAGGACACCGTAAAGCCCTGCAGAACGCCCGGAGCCAGCGCCTCAGTTTGAAATTCTAGAGCGAAGGAAACGGTAGAGCGAACCTTCAGGTTCGCGTCCTGTCTGCAGCTCGGCTGGGTTTAAAGGTCGTCTTCTTCACGCAAACCTAAAGGTTTGCTCTACTGGGATTTCCAAAGACACCACCGGCCCAAAATCAAGCAATTGTGCAGCTCCACGGCCAGCCCTAGATTTTGCGGATATGTCACAGCATGGGACAATGATCCTATGCTCAAAATTTCACCCGCAACCTTATCGCTGGCTGCCATGATTCTTACCGGAACGATGATGGCGCAGCAAACTTCGGCGGCTCCCGCCCAAAAAGCTCCTGCCACAAAAACCGGTACGACCGCGGCAAAGAAGCCTGCGACTTCGGCGGCCACAACTCCAACCCTGACTACGCAAAAAGACAAAGTCAGTTATGCCATCGGGCTGAACATTGGTAAAGGCCTGCACCGGGATTCCATCGATGTCGATCCCAAGCTGATTGAACGGGGCTTGCAGGATGGCTTGGCAAACGGAAAAGCCCTGATGACCGACGAGCAGGTACAGGCAACCATGACCGAGCTCCAGGCGCAGGTCCACCAGAAGATGGAAGCTCAACGTAAGCAGGCGGAAGAAACCAACAAGAAGGAAGGCGACGCGTTCCTGGCTGCCAACAAAACCAAGCCCGGTGTGATCGCGCTTCCCAGCGGTTTGCAATACAAGATCGTAAAAGAAGGCACCGGGCCCAAGCCGACAGCGACAGATTCTGTTGTCTGCAACTATCGTGGCACGCTCATCGATGGCAAGGAATTCGATAGCTCCGAGAAGCACGGTGGTCCCGCAACCTTCCCGGTCAATGGCGTGATCAAGGGCTGGACCGAGGCCTTGCAGCTCATGCCCGTCGGATCGAAGTGGCAGTTGTTTGTTCCGCCCGATCTCGCCTACGGCGCACGTGGCGCCGGCGCTGACATTGGTCCCAATGAAACCTTGGTATTTGACGTTGAGCTAGTGTCCATCGCGAAAAAGGGCCAGCCGACGGAGGAACAAAAAGAGCAGCAGAAACAGCAGAAGTAAGCATGGTGTCACCGAAGTTCTCATGCAAAGGGGAGTCGGCAACGGCCCGGCTCCCGCCGCATTTGCCAGTCGATTTCATGGTTTTGCTGATTTCCGCCTCCCTCTAAAAACCGTCCGTTTCTTCCGCCTGCTAATTGCTCAAATGTGACCGCCATCACAGCCTCCCGGTACATCCATCGGTGAAGATTGTCAGTTAGCACAGGTTCCCATGGCGGCGGCTGAATTCCTCCCGCCGTGACCGAGAAAGGCAGAAATGGGCTGGATCGAAAACAAGTTCGAAAAGAACTTTCTTGTCACCACCGTCGATTACGTCTTCAACTGGGCCCGGAAGTCCGCAATTTGGCCGATGACATTCGGGTTGGCTTGTTGCGCGATTGAGATGATCGCTGCTTCGACGTCGCGGTTCGACATCGCGCGCTTCGGGTCAGAGGTGTTTCGCCCTAGCCCGCGGCAAAGCGATCTGATGATCGTTGCCGGCACCGTCAGCCTGAAGATGGCCCCCGTGGTTCGCCGCATTTACGACCAGATGCCCGATCCTAAGTGGGTGATCGCGATGGGCGCGTGCGCCTCGGTGGGTGGCCCATTCAACACCTACTCCGTACTGCAGGGTGTCGACCGCATTGTGCCGGTAGACGTTTATATCGTCGGATGTCCGCCACGGCCGGAGAACCTTTTCTACGGACTGCTGCGACTGCAGGACAAGATTGACCAGATGAGCATCGCCAAAAAGCCAACCGAAGTTCGCCTACACGAGAATATGGTCGACAGTTTCAAAGAGCAGATTCGGATTGCGCAGGCTAACGTCGTTACCCCGGCCAGCCCCGAGCAGTTGGTGCAGTTGCAGGAGAAGGCCGTTACGCTGGGGCGGTAAGTCGGTTTTTCACCACAGAGGACACGGAGCGCCCGGAGAACAACAAGAAGCTTTGTTCTTGTTAGCGAGTCGGCAGACTAAGTGCTTGGGCCGCGTTTTCGGGTAGAGCGGCGCCTCACAGCTGCTGTAAATATAGAGGGCTTTAGTGTCTGCATGAGAACTAAAGTCTCCCCTTGACGGTGGAGGACAAGGGCCAAGAACCCAGCGCCGTAGGCGCGAAACAGCATAGCCCAGCACGCAGCCGAAGGCGGAGTGCTGGGTAGAGTGGAAAATTATATGAGTCCCGTAGGGACGGCAGAGGTTCTCACGCAGACACTAAAAGCCGTGCCCTTCAAAGCAAACTTAAGCAGAGTTTCAATAACATCTGCAGCGTCTTCTCGGAAGCTAAAGAACGCTAAGAAGAGCCAAGAGCTAAAAGCCAACTGCCAACTGCTAATTGCTAACTGCCAACAGCTAACTGCCGCCCCTACGGCGCTAATAATTCAACTTGAAATTCAGCATGTGCCAGTTCAGTAGGAAAAACGCGTATCCCACGCACGCCACCATCAACAGGGTGTTCCAGACTTTACTCCAGAACCAAACTCCCTCGCTCTTCCACGACCGCACACAATAGTTGATCGCGATCAGCGCTCCCGCTACACCTAGCAGTCCGATCGCCTGCAACAGATGAATCCTGAAGTCGTAATGGCTGCTGAGCGCGGCAATGTTTTCATCGACCGACATCAGCCATGCGGTAAAACCGGCCAGGCAGATTAAATCGAGGGCGCAAACCATGCGCACCCAGAAGCGCAGCCGGCGATATTGATCGCTTAAATCGGCGCGGTAACCATAGTGCGAACGCAGTATCGCGTTCAGCGGCCAGAACAGCAGGGTCAGGATAAACATCACCGCGGCGAAAATCAGGATCGTCAGATTAAGATTCTCGTTCTTCCAGGCGGGCACTCGCTGAAACACAAAGACAGGAAGATCGGTAACTCCAATCTGGCGGCCCGCGTAATCTTTAGTGAACGCAACATGCCCCTGCCCGTTTACGTCGCGGAAGAGCAGCGGCGCAATCTCGCGAAGATGCTTGGGATTGCCGGCGAAATCCTTGGCCGCGTCGACACTGATCGTGCCATCAGAATTGACACTGACCTTGGTCTGGCTGAAGGCCGAAGTCACAGCCGCAACATTTGTCTCGGAACGACGGCTCAACCAATACGTCCCTGCCACCGATTTCGCATCCTGCGCGCTAGTCGCCACTTGCTCTCCTGGCGGGGGCGTGTATGGGAAGTAGCGATTCAGAAAGCCCTGCCACAATGCTGCACGCCCCGGAAACCCTGGTTTACCGGCGCTGTTGTAGGAAACGAAGAACCCGATATTGTCATCGGGCATCAGGTGCATGTCGCTATGAAACCATTGCGAGTCGCCGCCGTGTCCGATGATGCGATGGCCGTTGCGTGACTCCTCGTAAAATCCGTACGCCATGCCGTTCAGCGCCGGCACCAGCCCGAAGGCGCGCGAGTGCATCAGTTGCGCTGTCTCGGTTTTTAGGATGCGCGTGCCATCGTACTCGCCATTCTGCAGGTGGGCGATCATGTAGCGCGTCATATCGTCCGCGGTGGTCGAGACGCTCCCGGCCGGCCATGCCTGCACGAACTCGAATCCCTTTGCCGGCTGCGAGGCCTTATCGTAGCCTTTCGACATCAGCGGCTTCAGGTCGTCGGGTAGCGGCTGGCGAAATGTTGTGCGGTGCATGCCCAAGGGCACCAGGATATTTTTCTCGATGTAATCGTCAAACGGCATGCCCGACACCCGCTGCACGATGTAGCCGGCCAGCGTAGCTCCGTAATTGGAATAGGCAGGCGTCGTTCCCGGCGGGAAGATTTCTTCCGGCTGATGGGCGATGACGTACTCGCGTAGCGGCCGCATGTCCTTGGCGCCGGCGACGAACAATTCCTTCAGCGTCTCCTCGAATCCCGGCGTGTGGGTCATCAGATCTTTCATGGTGATCGGCTTACCAAAGGTCGCGGGAATTTTGAAGTCCAGGTAATCGTTCACATCACGATTGAGATCGATCTTGCCTTGCTCCTCCAACTGCATGACGGCGGTCCAGGTAAACGTCTTGGAGATGGAGCCGGGGCGAAACAGCGTAGCGTCGACCGTGACCGGCTTCTTGTCCTTCACATCGGAGTAGCCGTAGCCCTTGGCGAACAGCACCTTGCCGTCCTTCACCACGGCAACGACTGCTCCCGCGATATCGTCGCGCTGAATCTCGATAGGGATGAAGCCGTCGAAGAATGCTTCCAGATCTTCTTTGGTTAATTGCGGTGTAGTCTGTGGCGCCTGTGGCGGAGGCGGAGCGCCTTTCTCTTCAGTACGCGGTGGCAGAATTTGAGGTTTTTGAGCCGGTAGTAAAACCGAGGAGCAGAGAAGAAGCGCGAAGAGACCGAAGCCGATGAAAAAGTTTCTTTTGGGCATAAGCTTGAGAAAAGCGCTAATAGACTACTCCCAGGAGAGATGGATAGCGACCCAGAAGCGCCAGACACTGTAAAATCATACTCTTCCGAAGGGTGTTGACAACCTTGGCTCCCCGTAGCAGAATCCCACTGGTAGGCGAATAAAAAGCGAAAGTAAGCCTGCCCGTCCGCTTGTCCCGCCTGAGGTTCTCTTATGTCATCTGCCGCTACCCTCCGTGCCCGTTTGGAATCTTCGCTCGACGAGCGTCTTTCCTCAACCTTGCTGCTCCGCGAGCGGACGGCTCCCGTGACCGTGCCGTTTGGAGTTGCAGCGCTTGACGCGCTTACCGGAGGGTTGCCGCGTGGCGCGCTCAGCGAGATCACCGGGCCGGCTTCCTCCGGACGCACGGGCGTGATGATGGCGGCTCTGGCAGCGGCCACACGCCGGCAGGAAGTGTGTGCACTGGTGGATGCCAGCGACAGCTTCGATCCAGCTTCGGCGGTGGCGGCAGGCGTGGATCTCAACCGGCTGCTGTGGGTGCGATGCAATGAGGCGGTGAGCGCGTCGCGATCCAAAGGGCAGATGACAGGCACTGCGACAAGTCAGCGCCCCTCTGGATATCTGCTGAATGCCGGATTCGCCTTTGGGGGAAGGCTGGAGCAGGTGCTGAAGGTGACCGATCTGCTGCTGCAAGGCGGCGGCTTCGGCATGGTGGTGCTTGATCTTGGCGATGTGCCGGTGGAAAGTGTGCGCCGGGTGCCGCTCACTTCCTGGTTTCGATTTCGCCGCGCCGTGGAACCAACCGCGACCGTGTTGCTGCTGCTGGAAAACGAGCCTTGCGCTAAAACCTGCGCCTCGCTGGTGCTGCGGCTGCAACAGCAGGGAATCAGGATCTCCGATTCGACCACAGTTTCGAATGAGTTTGGTTTTAGGGAGTTTGAATGTTTGTCCGGCGCGGGGGTATCTTCTGATTTTAAAAACCAGGCGAGATCTGGAGTAGCGGTGATGAGCAAAAGCAGTTCTCACATTATGGATGTGCCGAGTAGCGCCGAGACAGAAGAAAAAAGCTGCTTTTCTCGCGCTGCCGTAACCCATGCAGCGCTGTTGCGAGGGGTGAGTTTCAGGGCCGAGGTTGTGCGCTCATGGTCGCAGCGCAAGCCGCCACACTCGGTTGGAGCTCAGTTCGAGCTATGTACCACAATGGGGTAGACGACCAAGAGTAATGGAGGGTAGCGTGAGCCTTCAGCCTCGCGTCGAGCCTGCCTCTCCGCTTTCTGAGTCGGTTTTACAGATGGCTAAGAAAGCCGGGTTAATCCTTCTTTGTACGGCGCACCTTCAGGTGCGCCGTACAAGGCCTTATTTTGCGATTCCGAGTGGGCTTCAGCCCACGAGGAATCTGCATTGACGAACTTTTTCAGCAGCTTCTTTAGCCGACGGCACACACGAGTCCTCAATGTTCGCCTGCATCTGTATTCCCGATTTTCCCGTGGAGGCAATTGTTCGCGCCGAGCCCTTGTTGCGCGAGCGGGCCGTGGCCGTGCTTGAAGGCAAACCTCCGCTGACACGTGTCGTCGCTTTGAACGAAAAAGCCCGACTGCTGGGAATGGAAGCCGGCATGACCAAGCTGCAAGCCGCGATTTTCGCGGAGGAGGAAGCGACCAACTCTGGGCACAAATTAAACGATTCAAAGGCAAAAACCCCCAATGCCGGCGCGAAGATCAAGCGCCATTCTTCGTACTCTCTCAATCTCGCCATTTTGCGGCTGCGCTCGTTAGAACAGGAGGCTTCCGCTCACGCTGCCGTGCTCGATGTGGCCCATGCTTTTACTCCGCGCGTGGAAGACAGCGCTGACGATACCGTGCTCCTCGATTTGGCTGGACTGGAACGGCTTTACGGCGAGCCGGGGAAAATGGGGCGAGAATTGTCCGCGCGTATCGCCGCTGTCGGATTAGAGGCGAATATTGCGATCGCTGCCAATCCCAATGCTGCGTTGCATGCCGCCCGAGGGTTCGATGGGACCTCCGTGATTTCTGCGGGGAGTGAAGCGCAACGTTTGGCCGTATTGCCGTTGCGGGTGTTGCTGGACGCATTCGATATTTCTTCTAACCAAAGCGTTGGCGGAAAGAGCTCTGAGCGTGCAAACGAGAAACTGCGTGAACAGATGCTCGACACTCTGGAGCGTTGGGGGGTCCGCGATTTTCGCATGCTGGCGCTGTTGCCGGAGCATGCGCTGGCTTCACGACTGGGAGAAACCGGGGCCCAGCTGCGCCGCCTGGCTTGTGGACTGGGTATGCGCACGCTGAATCTATGCGAGCCGCCATCGCGGTTCGAAGAGGCGATGGAACTGGAATCTCCGGTGGAGAATCTGGAGTCCCTGGCATTCATCTTGAACCGCTTGTTGGAACAGCTGTGCGCACGATTGGAGGCACGGGCGCTTGCGGTGCAGGAGCTGCATTTACGTTTGCAACTGGAGCGGCGAGTCGCCGACGAAGATACCACGACTTTAAGTGACTTGTGCGGTTCATCCCACGCCCCCCACAATGTGGGACTAAAGGCAATGTTTGCGCGCACCCTGCGGCTGCCGGTTTCCATGCGCGATGCCAAGGTATTTCTGAAGCTGCTGCAATTGGATCTGGCAGCGCATCCTCCTGGTGCTCCGGTTAGCAGGATTTGGATTGCAGCCTCGCCGGCGCCGCCGCGCTCTGCACAACGCGGCCTGTTTCTGCCCGTTTCTCCTGAAGCGGAAAAATTGGAAATTACGCTGGCTCGAATCAACAGCATTGTAGGCGAGCGGCGGGCAGGGATTGCACGTCTGCTGGACCACCATCGCCGGGATAGTTTTCAGGTCAATCGTTTTGCAGCAGACCTGCAGGATCAACCTAAGTCACAAACTCTCACATTGTCGGAGTCAGAGGAGTGCGTTTCGCTGGCCATGCGAATCTTTCGTCCGGCGCGGCGGCTTCAAGTCGACTTGTTCGAAGGAAAGCCAGCAGGCATGACTGCGGAGATACAGCAACGAGGCCAGGAGAAACTCCAGGGAGAAATCGTGTGGGCAGCCGGACCGTGGCGCTCGTCAGGCGATTGGTGGACAGAAAATGGTAAAGAAGAAATTACGCAAATCGATACAGGTTCGTGGGATCGCGAAGAATGGGACGTGGCGCTTGCCAAGGACAGCAGCAAAACAGATGGCAGCGTAGCCCTTTACCGGATCTATCGTGACCTCGCAACCGGCCAGTGGTTTGCAGACGCCAGTTACGATTAACTCACCACAGAGGCTCAGAGACACAGAGTGGTCTTCTTAATAGTAGGGAGGCTCGAAACGGTTTAAACGAAGATTGACGGCTCCTATCCACTATCCACCAAACACGATTCACCGCCCTTATGTACATCGAACTCCATGCCGGCTCGGCCTTCAGCTTTCTGGAGGGAGCGTCGGTTCCCGAGGAAATGGCGGAGGTTTGTGCCCAATATCAGATGCCGGCAATGGCGTTGCTCGATCGCGATGGAGTTTATGGTGCGCCGAGATTTTATCTTGCGGCTAAGAAACTCAAAATCCAGGCGCACATTGGGGCCGAGATCACTTGCTTGTTACCAAGTGCAACGGGTCAATCGTTGGTCTCGCGAATTCCTCTGCTCTGCGCTTCCCGGGAGGGCTATCAGAATCTCTGTCGACTGATTACCCGCATGAAATTGCGGGCACCCAAGTTTTCTGCTGTACTGCCACAACGTAAGACATCAACGGCCGACGAAACTCTGTTTCTAAACGCCCAAGCCATTGCCTCAATCTCCGATCTCGCCGAATATTCCGCCGGATTAGTTTGCCTTACCGGAGGCGAGGAAGGCCTGCTTGCCCACGCGTTAGCAAGAGACGGCATGGAAGCCGGCCGCAGGATTCTCGAACATCTCATCGCGATCTATGGCCGCGGGAACGTATATGTTGAATTGCAGCGTCATTACAATCGGGCTCAGGAAGCCCGCAATCAGACTGCGATTCAGCTTGCCCGCAGTCTGCGCCTGCCGCTTTTGGCGACGCAGGGAGCACAGTATGCCAAGCCGGAAGAGCGCCAGATCCTGGACGTTTTTACCTGCATTCGCAATCACCGCACCCTCGACACTGCTGGCCGGCTACTGGCACGTAATAGTGAACAATATCTAAAGACTCCCAAAGCGATGCAGCGATTGTTCGCCGACTTGCCCGAAGCCACAGCAAATACGCTGGAGTTATCGTCTCGCCTGGAATTCACGCTGAAGGATTTGGGCTACGAGTTTCCGCATTACCCCGTTCCTGATGGCGGCACGATGGATGCTTTTCTGCGCGAACGCACCATGAACGGCGCGCGCGATCGTTATTGGCAGCCGGGGCAGAGTGAGCTGTGGCAGCGAGCAAGACGCCAGATCGAGCGGGAACTTGCCCTCATCGAGAAACTTAAGCTCGCAGGGTACTTCCTTATTGTGTGGGACATCGTTCGCGAATGCCGCGATAAGGGAATCCTGGTGCAGGGGCGGGGCTCGGCGGCCAACAGCGCTGTTTGTTATTCGTTGGGGATCACGGCCGTCGATCCGGTTGGAATGGAGTTGCTGTTCGAGCGCTTCTTGTCGGAAGAACGCGGCGAGTGGCCCGACATCGATCTCGATTTGCCCAGCGGCGATCAGCGCGAGCGCGCCATTCAATATGTATATCAGCGCTACGGCAAGCTGGGCGCGGCGATGACTGCCAATGTCATCACTTATCGCGGACGCTCGGCGGCGCGCGAGGTGGGCAAGGCTCTGAGTTTTGACGGCGAGACGCTGGACCGGTTGGCCAGTCTGGTGAGCTCGTGGGAGTACAAGGATCCAGGGGACACGCTGGAGCGCCAGTTTCGCGATGCCGGCTTTGACCTGCGGCATCCGCGAATACGCAAGTTCTTCGAGCTTTGCCTGGCGGTGCAGGATTTGCCGCGTCACCTGGGACAACATTCCGGCGGAATGGTGATCTGCCAGGGGCAGCTGGATTCTATCGTGCCGCTGGAGCCCGCGACGATGCCCGGCCGGGTGGTGGTGCAGTGGGACAAGGAAGATTGCGCCGACATGGGCATTGTCAAAGTTGATTTGCTGGGCCTGGGAATGATGGCCGTGCTGGAAGACAGCATCACCCTGATCCGCGACCACTATAAAGAGGAAGTAGACCTGGCAAAGCTGCCGGCCGATGATCCCACAGTGTATGACACTCTGCAGAAAGCCGACACGGTAGGCATGTTCCAGATCGAGAGCCGGGCCCAGATGGCTTGTCTGCCGCGTCTGCATCCCATGCACTTCTACGACATTGTGGTACAAGTCGCAATCATTCGTCCGGGGCCGATTGTCGGCCAGATGGTCAATCCTTTTCTGCAACGGAGGCAGGGAAGGCAAGCAGTTGTTTATCCTCATCCCTCATTGGAGCCAGTACTGGAGCGCACTTTGGGGGTGCCGCTATTTCAGGAGCAATTATTGCGCGTAGCCATGATTGCGGCAGGATTCAGCGGCGGCGAGGCCGAAGAACTACGACGGGCGTTCGGTTTTAAACGAAGCGAGAAACGCATGCGCGATATCGAAGTAAAACTCCGTGAAGGCATGGCGCGTAACGGCATTGTTGGCGAGGCGCAGGAGCAGATCATTCTGTCTATTACCTCGTTTGCGCTTTATGGATTTCCCGAGTCACATGCCGCCAGCTTCGCCCTGATTGCCTATGCCAGCGCCTATCTCAAGTGTCATTACCTGGCGGCGTTTACCGCAGCGCTGCTGAACAATCAGCCTATGGGTTTTTATCATCCGTCGACCATTGTGAAAGACGCACAGCGGCACGGATTGCGCGTAAGGCCGGTGAACATTACCCGGTCGGAGTGGGCCTGTACGCTGGAAACGGAAGAGAGTGCCACAATGTGGGACTCTTCTTGTATTACCTTGCGTATGGGTTTTCGTTACGCGAAAGGATTGCGGGAGGAGACGGCGCAGGCCATTCTGCGGGAGCGCGGCAATCGGCCGTTCGAATCGATTGCCGATCTGGCATATCGCGTTCCCGAGTTGCGACGCAATGAACTTGTGCTGCTGGCGTCGATTGGCGCGTTGAATTCGATTGGAGGCCACGAAGGAGAACAGCAGATCCCTCACCGACTAAAGTTGGCTCGGGATGACAAAGACTGGAGGAGCGTTGATGGCGCAGCTAAATCTGGGCCCCTTCAGCGTCATGGAGACGCTGGCCGGATGGCCCGCTCTACCCTGCATCGCCGCGATGCTCTATGGCAGGTAGAGCGCGCGGCCCGCTTTGCCGGTCCTCTGTTGGAGAGCATTCCAGAGAACGACACTGCTTCGCCGCTCGTAATCATGACACCGGAAGAGCGCTTGGTCGCCGACTTTCATGGCACGGGAGTCACCGTGGGCCCGCATCCTATGGCTTATCGGCGGGAGGATCTACGGCGCGCGCGCATTCTGTCGGCAAAAGAGTTGGCGCAAGTTCCGCATGGCCGTCACGTGCGAACCGCGGGCTGCGTGATCGCGCGGCAAAGACCGGGAACCGCAAAAGGGTTTGTCTTCCTTAGCCTGGAAGATGAAACCGGCATCGGCAATGCCATCATTTCGCCTGACGTGCTGGAGAAAAATCGCATTGTGATTTTGTCGGAGAAGTTCTTAGTGCTGGAAGGAGAGCTACAGAATCAGGAAGGTGTGATTTCGGTGCGGGTGGAGCGAGTGGCGCCGATGCGTGAGGCTTACACCACGAATGCGGTCGATGTTACCGATGCCGACGTGCGCTCGCACGATTTTCATTAAGGAAACTGACCAAGCCTGCAAACTGGGGCTGAACCCCTCCGTATCTACAGCAGCTTCGACGCGGCGCTGAAGCGCCGCTCTACCGATCACGACGTCCGCGAACTCTGCGCACCCCCTATTCGCATGGGTGAAATGGTATAGCGATTCATCCCGCACTTAATCGACGGGTCGTTCTTCGCAAATTCTTCAGCCTCCGCAAGATCGGTCATCTCCAGCAAGCCCATGCCGAACGAGCCTTCCGGGTCGAGGACCGGCCCATAGGCCAACACGCTGCCATTCTCGAAGAAACCGCGAACGTAGGCGGCATGCTGCATCATGACCGCACGTTCCTCTTCAGTCAGGTCTTGGGCGAAAGTTGGACGCGGCGGAATGAGGCGGAAGAAAAATTGGTGCTTGCTCATATTGCTTCCTCAATCGTGTAAACAATCCAGGCGGCTTGAACCAAACTTCCTCGCTTCCTTACTTCTTTTCCTGTGTCGGTGTTTCTGCTTTCGGCGCTCCCGCCTGTTCGGGATAGTCATAAACGCCGCGGCCAGCCTTGCGACCCAGCCGCCCAGCCTTCACATACTGCACCATTAGAGGAGCCGGACGAAATTTCTCGCCCAGCGATTTATGCAGGTACTCCAGAATGTGCAAGCGAGTGTCGAGCCCAACCAGGTCAACCATTTCGAACGGGCCCATAGGATGGTTCAGGCCCAGCTTCAGCGCCTTGTCAATGTCCTGGGCCGACGCCACACCTTCCTGCAGCATGTAAAACGCTTCATTGCCGATCATGGCGTTGATGCGGCTGGTAATGAAGCCCGGAGATTCCTTGATCACCACCACTTCTTTGCGCATGCGCTTGCCGACGTCGACGGTTGCGGCCAGGGTTTCGTCGTCAGTTTCCAAAGCGTGCACAATTTCCAGCAGCTTCATCTTGTGTACGGGATTGAAAAAGTGCATCCCGACGCACTTGGGGGCCCGATAAGTGACGGAGGCAATTTCGGTGACACTGAGCGATGAAGTGTTCGAAGCGAGAATAGTGCCGGGCCGGCAGACCTTGTCGAGCAACGTAAAAATCTCGATCTTTGATTCCATCTCTTCGGGAACAGCTTCGATCACCAGATCCGCTTCTCGTGCCGCTTGCTCAACCGATGAGGCGTATTCCAGCCGGTCCATCGCGCCATCGGCGTCAGTTTTGGTGACCTTTCCCAGCTCGACGGCTTTGTCGAGGTTGCCGCGGATCTCAACCTCCGCCTTGCGGAGTGTGGTGGGAAGGATATCTTCGAGGATGGTGCGATAGCCGCCCAGCGCTGCCGCATGAGCGATGCCGCGCCCCATGATGCCGGCGCCAATGACCGCAACAGTACGAATCTCGGCCATCGAAACTAGGCTCCCTTTTCCAGATGCTCAACCACGCCAAGGAAGTTAGGATCTGACTTCCGCATGTATTCGGCGAGGCGCTTTTTTTCCTCGTCTGTGATCAGGTAAAGGCTTGCATTGATGCGACGCAAAGTCGCGGCAATGTCGTCAACGTAATTCATCATTCGGATCAGTTCGCCAGTAGCGGCCATAAAAATCCTTTCATGCAGGATGATGCGAAGAAATGCGGTTGCCCCGACTTGTCGGCGAGGTGATGTACAGAACTGAGTTGGAAAGCTCGGCCAATCTCTTATTTTCGCCGCCGCTCCCGATTAAGTAAAGCAGGCGGCCCGGCTAAAACCCTAACCCGCCGCTCGCGCATCTAAAACGACGGGCTTTCCCTGCTTCTTCAAAAGGCTCTTTGCGTCTACGCGTACGTTGAAAATGTCGACAACATCGCCAGTTCTGACCGACCAAGCTTCGGAGCTTAGCCAATGCTTCGAACGGATTTGGGCGGAGAAGCGCGCTATAACGCCACTGTCCACGTATCGCCTACAGTTCAATGGCAGATTTCGCTTCGAAGATGCGCGCAAGCTCGTGCCCTATCTCTCGCAGCTCGGGGTAAGCCACTGTTACGCGTCGCCGATCCTGAAGGCGCGTGCGGGAAGCCAGCATGGCTATGACATCATCAACCATAATCAGCTCAATCCCGAGATTGGAAGTGAGGAAGAACTTCGCAACCTGGTTACCGAGCTGAAGGGGCACGGTATGGGGCTGATCCTCGACACCGTACCCAATCACATGGGCGTCGGCCACGGCAGCAATCCCTGGTGGCAGGACGTGATGCAGAATGGTCGCACGTCGGCGTATGCGGATTTTTTCGACATCGATTGGGAGCCGCTTAAGCCCGAGCTCTGCAACAAGGTACTGCTCCCTATTCTTGGCAACCCTTACGGCGAAGATCTGGAGTCGGGAAACATCAAGGTGGCCTTCGAGGACGGCAGATTCGTCGTGAAGTATTTCGACAAAGTGCTGCCAGTTGATCCCCAAACGATTCCGTTGCTATTCGCGTCGTCGGAGCCACACCCGACCAGCGATGGAAAGAGCGATGCGGCGACAGCCGAGTTGAACTCCCTGGTCAACGCTTTTGGCCGTCTTCCCGCCAACGAAGTTACCGATCCCGATCAAGTGCGGCGACGGCAACGAGAGATGCCTGCGCTGCTGGAGCAGTTGCTACGTTTAGCTGCCGAGTCGAAGGAAGTGCGTTCGGAAATTGAAGAAGCTCTGAAACGGGTGAACGGAACTGCGGGTGACAGTCGTACCTTCGATGCGCTGCACGAATTGCTGGAAGAACAGGCTTACCGGCTGGCCTTCTGGCGCGTATCCGGTGAGGAAATTAACTATCGCCGATTCTTCGATATTAATGACCTCGTCGGACTGCGTATGGAGAATCCGCTAGTGTTTGCGGAGACCCACAAACTCATCCGCGAATTGCTGGCGGAAGACCTGGTCTGCGGATTGCGCATCGACCATCCCGACGGGCTTTTGAATCCGACGCAATATTTTGTTCGGCTGCAGCGACTTTATGCTGCCAGCCGTTGCGTGGGAGCTGAACCGATTCCGCCGCTCGCAGCCGACGGAATTGAGCTTGACGTTCACAGCGTTTTTGGGCAAAGCGGAAATCAGCAGGCTCCGCTGTACTTACTGGTGGAAAAGATACTTGAGCCTGGCGAAGAGCTTCCGAACTTCTGGCCGGTGGATGGCACCGTCGGTTATGAGTTTACGAACCTGGTCAACGGAATTCTCATTGACCATAAGAACGAGTCGTTCTTTACGAATCTTTATCATCGCGTGCTCGGCGACGACGTACGCGTCGACTGGTTGATTTACGAGAGCAAGAAGCTGGTGATGTATCGCGCGCTAGCCAGCGAAGTGAACGTGCTCACGGACATACTCAACGAGATTTCCAATCAAGATCGTCGCGCGCGGGATTTCACCCGCAGTGTGTTGCGGGTTGCGATTCGCGAGACCATCGCCTGCTTCCCGGTTTACCGCACCTACATTGATGAACACGGGCACATCACCGCCAGCGATCGCCGCTATATTCAGCAGGCCATTGTTCTCGCCAAGCGGCGCAACGGAACCTTGGCGCCTGCCGCCTTCGATTTCCTGCGCAGCATCCTGTTGCTGGAGGGCGGGGAAGTCGACAGCACGATCTACGGTTATCGCCGGCAACTTTATTTCACTTTGAAGTTCCAGCAGCTCACCGGACCGGTGATGGCCAAAGGGTTGGAAGACACAGCCTGTTATGTTTATGCGCGTTTCGTCTCGGTGAATGAAGTAGGAGGATCGCCGGGTGCGTTCGGCTGTTTACCCTCGGATTTTCATCGCGCTAATCAATATCGCGCCGAGCACTGGCCGAACTCGATGCTGACGACGTCCACCCACGACACCAAGCGGAGCGAAGACCTGCGAGCGCGGCTGGATGTTCTTTCTGAAATGCCGCGCACCTGGGCAGCGCAGGTTATGAAGTGGCGACGGGTCAACCGCAGCCGCAAAGTTGAACTCTCCGACGGCCGCATTGTTCCTGATAACAATGAAGAGTACCTGCTCTATCAAACGCTGGTGGGAGCGTGGCCCATGCAGCTGGAGGAAGAGCCGGCGCGGGTCGAATTCCTGCGACGCATGCAGCAATATATGGAGAAAGCGACGCACGAAGCTAAAGTCAACCTGAGCTGGCTCAATCCGAATCCAGAGTACATTGACGGCCTGAATTCCTTTCTGGAGCGCATTCTGGAGCCTCCTGCTCGGGGTAAAACAAATCTGTTCTGGGATACTATGCAGAAATTCCTGCCGTCGGTGACGTACTTCGGCGCAATTAATGCTCTAACCCAGACGTTATTCAAGCTGACGTGTCCTGGTGTGCCTGATGTGTATCAGGGGCAGGAGGTGTGGGATTTCAGCCTGGTTGATCCAGACAATCGGCGGCCCGTAGACTTCGAGATGCGTTCGCGAACCCTGGACCAGTTGCAGACACAGGCGGATTCAGAAGATCTCAGGGACCTCTGTGGGGACCTGTTGGCCAATTATCGCGATGGAAGAATCAAGTTGTGGCTTACTACCCGCGCGCTGAATTTCCGGAGAGCGCACAAAGAGTTGTTTCAGTTTGGAAATTACGTTCCGTTGCAGGCGAGTCATGGTAAGGAGGATCACGTAGTAGCCTTCGCACGAGTTCATGAAGGTCAGGCCGCAATTGTAGTCGCGCCGCGGCTTAGCTATACCTTGATGAAAGGGAGGGAAGAGCCTCCGATTGGCAATGTGTGGGGAGACTCGCAGATTGCTGTTCCGCCGCAGATTGTGGGTAAGCAGTTGCGCAACCTGTTGACCGGCGAAGGGCTCACCGCCGGTTCCACGTTACTATGCAGCGAACTGTTCGCTCATTTCCCCGTCGCCCTGCTTGGCTTGAGCTGAAGTGTCTTTCACGAAAGCATCGCGGTCGGTGATTTCGACCAGCGTCGCCATTTTTTTCGCAAGTGCCGGGGTGAGTGCTCCGGCCCGCAGGCGCCAGGTCCAACTGCCATCGGTCTCGCTGGGAACATTCATCCGGGCGCTGCTGTCCAAGCCGAGAACGTCCTGCACCGGAATCACGCAGGAGTTGGCCACCGAGCTAAGTGCTGCACGGATAAACGCCCAATTCACGCCGTCTTTGCCGATGCCCAGGTAGGCGGTAGCCAACTTTTTCTCTGCTGCGGTGGCGGTTGTGTTCCACCAGCCGACAGTGGTGTCATTGTCGTGAGTTCCGGTGTAGACCACACAATCTGGTTCGTACTGATGAGGCAGATAAATATGCGCTCCTATGTTGCCGAACCCAAATTGCAGGATCTTCATCCCCGGAATTTTTAGAGCCTTGCGAAGATCGTGTACTTCTCGCGTGATGTAGCCCAGGTCTTCCGCGATGAATGGTAGTTTCCCCAAAGACTCCTGTAGGGCTTTGAACAAGCTATCGTTTGGTCCGGCGACCCAGTGACCATTAACGGCAGTCGGTTCGTCGGCCGGAATCTCCCAGTAGGCTTCGAAGCCGCGGAAATGATCGATGCGAACGATGTCGCAAGTGCGAATCGCCCAGCGCATCCTTTGGATCCACCAGTCATAACCTCGATTCTGAAGCGCTTCCCAATCGTAAAGAGGATTACCCCAGCGTTGTCCAGTCTCGCTGAAAGCGTCCGGCGGAACACCGGCGACAACTTCCGGTGACAGGTCTGCTTTCAGGCGGAACAGCTGTGGATTTGTCCAAACATCGGCGCTGTCATAGCTGACGAAGATGGAAACGTCGCCAATGACGCGGATGCCACGCTGCGAGCAATACGTCCGCAAAGAGCACCATTGCTCGAAAAACGCAAACTGCAGAAAGCGTTCCTGGTCCAACTGGGCCCGCATCTCGGTCTCTAGTTGCGCTATTGTTTCAGGATCGCGGCGGGCAATCTTCTCTGGCCAGGTGTTCCATGCCTGCTCCGCGAAACGTTCGCGCAACACACTGAAGAGCACGTAGTCGTCCAGCCACCAGTCGTTGTCCTCGCAAAAACGGTCGTAACGATCGCGCGCAGCACCGGTCGCGGAGCGCAGGAAATTTTCCGCCGCCTGTCCCAACAGCGGGAGCTTACATTCCCGTACCTGATCGAAATTGACCGGCGACTCGCCGTCCGGCAAGGCGGCCACAACGGCATGATCCAGCAGTCCGCGATCCGCGAGTCGCTCCAAACTGATCATCAGCACGTTGCCGGCAAATGCAGAGGTACAGGAATAGGGTGAGTTACCACATCCGACCGGTTGCAGGGGCAGAGTCTGCCATAGCGTCTGCTTGGCATCGGCCAGCCAGTTCACGAATTCATAAGCCGCCGGCCCCAGATCGCCGATCCCCTCTCGGGAAGGCAGGGAAGTGGGATGTAGCAGGATGCCGGATGATCGCTTTGACAGCATTTGAAGTCCCAGAACTATGATGACGGAATAAACCGTGCCGCCTTGCACGGGTAGAAACAAAAATGGCCAGCAGAGCGCATTCTCCGCTGGCCTCGGAAACACGCGCTGATTTTACCTCAGCTCCCTTCGGAAAGAGTGCTCAGGCGATCCATTTCCTTTTTGTTGATCTTGATTTTGCCTTCTTTTTCGAGTCGATTGCGCAGGTTCTCTACGTAGAGATTCTCATACTCTTCCCGCTTTTGCTGCAACAAGGCTTCTCTGGCTTTATCCCAACCTTGCTTCACTTGTTCAGGAGTAGCCTGCTGCGTTTCCAGGACCTTCAAGACAATACCGCTGGCAGCTCCGCCCTGAATCGGGCCGCTGATCTCTCCTGGCTTCAGGGTGAACGCCACACTCGCCGGACCAGACAGCGCGCCCACATCGGGCACCTGCGCCGTACGATCCACCAAGTCGCTGGTTTTCACGGTGGCGCCCACTTCTTTGGCAGCCTTGTCCAGGTCGTGATCGGCGTGGGCGCGGTCCGCCATCTCCTGGGTTTTTTGCGCCAACAGAGCCTGAGCACGCTGATCTTTGAACTGTTCCTCAACCTTCGCCTTGATCTGATCGAAGGTAGGAGTTTGCGGAGGCTGAATCTCGGTTACCTGGTAGATCACGAACCCCGCCGGCGTCGCCGCAATCGTCGGAGGATCGTTCTTTTTCGCCGCGAACAGCGCGTTCATAAAGTCAGGAGCGCTTCCAATGCCGGGTAGCTGGTCCGTCTGCGAAATCAAATCGGTATTGGTAACGCTGAGCCCTTTGTCGCTGGCTGCCTTGTCCATTCCATTGGTGCGGGCCAACGCTTGCAAGGTATTAGCGATGCTTTGCGCCTGGGCAGCAGCCTTCTGTTGCTTCAGGATCGGCTCAATCTCAGCCTTCACTTCATCCAGCGGCTTCAAACGAGGCTCTTGCTTGGCTTCGACTTTAATAATGTGAAAGCCATAGCTGGTGCGAATTACTCCTGTGGTCTGCCCAACCGGAGTGCTGAACGCCGCCTGCTCGAATTCCGGAACTGTGCGTCCGCGAGTCAAGGGCGGCAAGAGACCGCCGTCTTTTGCGCTGCCCGGATCCTCAGAATACTTCTTAGCCAGATCGGCGAAATTAGCGCCGCCCTTCAACTGCTTAGCGATATCGTCGGCCTTGGCCTTCGCTGCATCCACCGCCTTCTGATCGACCTTCCCATCGGGGCCTGGCGTCGGCGTCTTGATCAGGATATGCCGCACGGTTACTGTCTCAGGGATGCGGTAGTCATCCTGATGCTGCTTGTAGTACTGCTGCAGGTCGGCCGGCGTAATCACAACCTCGGCTGCCACCTTCGCGGTTGGAATCAGGATGTACTTGGCCTTGAGCCTCTCCGGAATGGAATTCGCGTACGTCTGCTTATTCTGCTGGTAAAAAGCCTTCAGCTCGGCTTCGGTGGGATTGATCGTCTTCTTGAGATCATCCAGCGTCAGCACCGCGTACTCGAACTTCACCTTGGAATCCTGGTTCTTTACTTCTTCGGCGATGTCCTTGTCGCTGACCGTTATCGCACCACCGACGACCGCAAGCAGCTTGCGCTGAGCGATGTCGCCCTTTACTTCCTGCTCAAATTGCTGAACCCCCAAATTGAACTGGTTCTCGATGAACTGTTCGTACGCCTGCTCTCCGATGAAGTTGCCACCCGGGAACAGCAACTGGCCGATCTGACCTTCGTGAAGATAGCTCTTCAACTCATCATCACTCACCGCCAAGCCCATTTTGTCGGCTTCATAAACAATGGCCTTCTGGGTAATTATGCCCTGCGCCGCTCGCTGCATCAGGTAGGGCATAAGTTGCGGAGGAACGTTTCCCTTGAATTGCTGCTTGCCCATGAGTCGAGCTTGCTGGGCCACCTGCTGAAGGCCAATCTCCTGGTCTCCCACCTTGGCAATGACTCCCTGCGTGGTCAAACCGCCGCCAAGGTAGTCGCCAAACATGCCGCCTGGGACCAGGGTCACGACCATCATGACGCAGATAACAACGAGGATGCCGCCCAGTATGATTTTCTTGACGGGACCGGGCTTTTGCAGAAATCGAAGCATGCTGTAGGAACTCCAGATTGGTTGGGGTGAATTCTTGATTATAAACCAGCAACACTGCCCCGGGGCTGGGATGGCGTCGAAATGCCGTGATTCCGCTGAACCTGTGAAGCTGACTGGATGTTGCTGAATGCAGCTCAGGCGCTAAATTTCCCCACACGGCGATCCGAACTTCACCTGGAGAGAATCCAATGTGTTGTAATAGAAGGACGTCGGTATGTCGAAATCGTCACCAAATCTACGTCGCCGCCTTATAGCCTCGAAACGCCGGCTGCGCGAATTCAGAGTATTAGCCAAGGGAGTGGCGTCAACCGACCATCCGGTTCTGGCGCACATCATTCCTATTCGCCGCTGCAATCTGTCGTGCGAGTACTGCAACGAGTACGACGATTTTTCCAAGCCGGTTCCGCTCGAAACCATGAAGCGCCGCATCGATGACTTGGCGCGACTCGGGACCTCGATCGTCACTTTCAGCGGCGGCGAGCCTCTGCTCCATCCTGATCTCGATCAGTTGATCGCCCACATTCGCAAGTACCCGATCATCGCCGGCATGATCACTAACGGCTATCTGCTGACGGCCGATCGTATCCAGCGCCTCAATCGCGCCGGTCTGGATCATCTTCAGATCAGCATCGACAACGTGATGCCGGATGAGGTTTCGAAGAAGTCGCTGAAGGTGCTCGACAAGAAGCTGCAGCTGCTGGCGGAACATGCCGAATTCCACGTGAACATCAATTCGGTTGTCGGTGGGGGCATTCACAATCCGCAGGACGCCCTGGTGGTTGGGCGGCGTGCTGTGCAACTCGGCTTTACTTCCACCATCGGCATCATTCACGACGGCGATGGTCAACTGCGGCCGTTGGGTGATACCGAACGCGAAGTGTTTCTGAAGATGAAGGATCTCGACAAGAGACATTATTCGCGCCTCAACTGGTTTCAGAACAATATTGCGGATGGCAAGCCCAACAGCTGGCGTTGTCGCGCGGGCGCACGCTATCTCTACATTTGCGAGGATGGACTGGTGCATTACTGCTCGCAGCAGCGCGGTTATCCCGGCATTCCGCTGGAGAAGTATTCGGTTGCCGACGTTCGTCGCGAGTATCTGACCGAAAAGGGCTGCGCTCCCAATTGCACCGTGTCGTGCGTGCATCAGGTTTCGTACTTCGACTTCTGGCGCGCTCCGCAAACGATTCGTACTCCCCAGCCGCCGGTCAGCGCTGGCCAGTTGGTCCAGATCGAGTAGGACAACGGTAAAACATTCGCGTACTTCTGAATGCGCGAGATGCGTCTGCGGGTCGAGACCTGACTGCGCGTAAAGCGATCCAATTCCACGCGCAGTTTGCGATGGCTCGATGAGAGCTCGAACGAAATGCTCGGCTGAGATTCGGTAGGCATCTGGAATCTAGTTTTCAGACAGCGCTGGAGATTGCGATTTCAAGACCGAGCTGCTTGAGATTCCAGGACCGAGGAAACTCGCGTTTGCTATAATCAATTTGCCCTTCTGAAGTGTTTCCTCACAAACGGGCGCGTAGCTCAATTGGCAGAGCAACTGACTCTTAATCAGTAGGTTGAAGGTTCGATTCCTTCCGCGCTCACCATCTAAATCTTCTAAAGTTAATCGTTTACTAAACTTGCGCCTTCCCCGCTGAAATATGGGAAATCATAAAAAGCACCCAAAAGTGCTCAAGAGCAAGCTGGAGCCCACAGGAATCCCACAGGATCAGGGGCAAAATCCCACAGGAATTGTCCAGCTCGTTGTCTGTCGAGATGTTTAGGAGGCGCTTCCGCCCGACGCTTTCGTCTTAGCGACGATCTTGATGCTCGATTTCGCAGCTTTCCTAACTTCATGTTCACTTTTCTTTTGGAACGCAGCGCTCGTGTGTCAAGGGCGGAGCAAAACTAGACCAGTGCGGCGGAGTAAAGGTAGACCAGAGGAGCAGGTAGGAGATTGGAGATTTTCGGGGAGGAGGACGTCTGGAGCGAAGGCCTGCGCCGCCTGCAAGGCGGCGCGTTAAGGCCGTAGCGGAAGACGTTCTCCTCCCCGAGGCGTGTTCACCGTATTACGGCGGATCAAGAGTTCGGTTGCGAGCTTCGTTTCCGTTTGCTTTGCTTGAGGCGGTAGCTCTCGCCGTTCATTTCCAGGATATGAACGTGGTGGGTGAGCCGGTCCAGTAGGGCCCCGGTCAGCCGTTCCGATCCGAGAACCTCCGTCCATTCCTGGAACGGCAGATTGCTGGTGACCAGGGTCGAGCCGCGTTCGTAGCGCTGGCTGAAGACCTCGAAGAGCAGTTCGGCACCGGACTTCGACAGCGGCACGAATCCCAGCTCATCGACGATCAGCAGTTCGTAGCTGGCCATCTGCTTCTGATAGCGCAGCAGCCGTTTCTCATCGCGGGCTTCCAGCAACTCATGCACCATGGCCGCCGCCGTCGTAAAACGCACGCGATGGCCGTGTTGGCAGGCCGATAGGCCGAGAGCCAGCGCGAGGTGAGTCTTGCCGGTTCCACTGTTGCCCAGCAACAACACGTTCTCGCGCCGAAGCAGGAACTCGCAGCGTGCCAGCTCCAGCACCAGCGCCTTGTTGACCGCCGGGATGGCCAGGAACTCGAAGGTGTCCAGGCTCTTGACCACCGGAAAACGTGCTTGATGAATGCGGCGTTCGGTGGCCCGCCGTTCGCGATCCAACAGTTCCTGTTCTGTCAAACGCAGCAGGTAGCGCGGATAATCGACCCGCTCGGCGGCGCACTGCCGCGCCACTTTGTCGTACTCGCGCAGAAAGGTCGGCAGCCGCAACTGCTGCAGGTGATGTTCCAGCAGTAGCTGCGGCGTGTCGGCGGTGGCAGGGTTCGGCTCACGGCTCATCGCGCCACCTCACCCACAGACGTCTCCGTGGTTGAGATTGTCGGGGAGGAAAGCAGCGTCATGTAGTCAGCCGCCTGCGTAGTCTGTACTTCAGCCAGCGGCAGATGCGGGTAGTTCTGCAGATCGAGGCGCGGCGGTCGCCGCTCGATGCGGCACAGCAGCAGGTGCTTGACGGCGTCGAAGCTGATCGTACCCAGACTCAACGCATCGAGGATAGCCCGCTCGACCTCATGGATAGAGAATGTCTCCAGCAAGCGCAGCACCTGCACGTACTCCCGCTTGCCGCCCTTGCTCAGTCGTGCTTCCAGCAGCCGTCGCAGTCGGGCAAAACACTCCGGCAACTCCCAGCCGACCAGCGGCGCAGCTTGATCCAGTGCCCGTGCCTTGTGTTCCAGCAAGGCCAGATAATGTAGCGGATCGAAGACCATGTCTTCACGCTGGTAACTGCGCCGATGGCGGGCGATCACCTGGCTGCCGCAGACGATCACCACCTCGTGCACGTAGCCCTTCACCAGCACATCGCGATACCCATACTCGGTCGGCACCGAGTAATCGTTGGTGCGATAGCGCACCAGCGACATGGAACTCACTCGCGCCACTCGCTTCTCGCAGGCTTCGTACGCGCCGTTTGGCAGCGGCAGAAAGGCCGCCCGGTCGCGTTCAAAGCGTTCCCCGATAGTCTCCTGGTGGCCGCGTAGCTTACGTGCTCGCCGCTCCCGGCACGCCTCCAGCAACCGCTGGTTCAACTCCTCCCGGTTTGCGCACTAACCAGTCGATGATGTGGCGATAGTCCACCCGATGCTTCTGCCGCCCCCGTAACCGCTGCAACTGCTCCACCTTTTTCTGCCCATACCAGACTTCGATGTGCTCCATGTAGAGCCGCGCTTCCACCTGCTCGCCGATCAACCGGCTGGGCACCGAGTACACATTCCGATCGACGTAGATCAGACTGCCCGAGTCCACCCGCACCCGCTCCCGCTTGCAGGATTCCATACGTCGTTCCGGCAACATTTCACAATCCTGTCCCCCCTGTGAGCAGCCTCCTCCTCAGATACTGAGAAGCCCACCCACTATATGCAGCGACCTAATTCGTTGAGGGAAGTCCAGTAGAAAGGGTACCTCTCCAGCAAGACGTGTTATTCCACGTTCTTGCGCTCGATTGCAGAATCCATTTCGGGAATACGTGATCTGCTTGCCAAGTGGCATGCGCAACCGCGAATTAAACGACTATAATCCTGCTGCGTTGTAGAAGGCCCAATCGTGCAGACATTCCTTTTTGATGGAATGCTCGAAGGGATGCCAATATGAATCGTCCTCTTGCCCTCGTTCTGCTGATATTTCTTTCGTTCTTGGTTTCAGGCCAAGATTCAGTGAAGCCCATCACAAATAGCGATGTCCTCTCAATGACGAAGTCTGGTCTCACCGAGCAGACGATACTTCTCGCCATTCAAAAGGGACGGGCTGATTTCGATACATCTCCCCAGGCTCTGATCGACCTAAAAACGTCGGGCGTTTCGGATGCCGTCCTGAATGCGATGCTGTCGGCGTCCGAGGGAAACAGCACGACCACAACCGCTCTCCCTCACTTCCCGATGCAATGAAGCTTTTAGACAGAGCATTGGCCGCAGTTGGTGACCGGCAAAAGCTAACTTCGATTCGTTCGACCCGGTACACCGGCAAGCTCGCTCAGAGTGGATCAGCGGGAACAACTTCTTCAGATCTGGAGAGAATTACCTACTACCCCGATCATTGTTCGTTCGTCGCCGGAGATCTCACTCAAGGAGGGCGGCGATTCTTGAGCTTCAACACGCCCCCAAGACATGAAGCTCCCGGAGCACACGGTACACACTGTTGTGGCAAGAACTAACGTAGCCGTCGAAGCGAACCGCATCATTACTGCAAAATCTAGTCGTGTCCGGCAAGTCGGTCAATTCAGTTTATTTGTGCTAACAGGTTGGAACATAGAATTGAACGCTAAGTCAGTCGAAGCGCCCCTTGATTCCTGGAACGTTTGGGCCGCACTCCTGCAGAGGGTATGCGAGGCGGCAGATCCGCAGAAAATTCTGACCGGTTTATTACCGCTTTCTTACCGTGTTCTTCCGCGCCCTACGGCACCCCGCGACACCCTTCGGCACGTCTTGCGAAGATCCGGTAAGCATTTGTGAAGCAATGTGTTAGGCGTGAAAGAGGTTGGCTTTCGCGGTTGCGGCGACTCGCCAAATTTCTAACGGTCTTAGGCTGTTAACCGGAGGGTTGTAGGTTCGATGTCCTACCTGAGGAGCCATTCTTTCAACAACTTGCGATCCTGCCAAACTGAAGTTCACCGCACTTCACCGCATTTGACACAAATGTTGTGACGTGCGTCCTCAAACCAAATCTCGTAGCCTAGCTCGCGGCGAAAACAATTTACGGTAGAGCGCAGCCTTTTCAGGGCCAAAATTGACAGTGATTACAACGACTTCCTGGCACGGGTGGCGCTAGAAGTTGTTGATAGTTGGTGGTGGAAACAGCGACTGCGGGTGAAAAGTGCGGGGCAGCGGAAGACCTGCTTTGTCATCGAGCAGACCGGGGCATCGCGGCCATTCCTCGCCTTCGGTTTTTGTGCCAACCTCTTTCCGCAGCTGTCGTTTCTGGCTAGCGGCGCGCCACCCGAGGGCGCGGCTAATATCCGTGAGGACAAGTATGGGTTTTTATGGATCGACGTCGGGAAGTTTCACGAGACTTTCCGTCATGATCTCGAAGACCGAACAGAATCGCTAGTGTGGGCGCTAACGCAGACGCCCACTGCATCGCGATGCTTCGAAGAAAAGTCCGGACCACCAGCATGGAAAGTGAAGCCGAGTTGGTATCAGATCTCGGCCAACGATCGGTTGATTCCTACCGAGACCGAAAAGTGGATGGCGGAGCGAATCAACGCAAGAACGAATTACGTTGCCAACGAGCCACGCTTCCATTGCAACTCGCCCCGATGACATCGTGCAACTAATCGAGGAAGCAAGTAACGCCGTCGTCGCGAAGGCTGCCGGTTTCCTCTAGAAAAACCGATGTGCTACGTATGGCGCATTACAGTTTCATTACCTGCTGCAATCCAATTACAAAGTTAAGGAGTATTTCGATGCCGACTTTTGCTGATGTTTCCACAGATGTCAAAGCGGGACTGGAAGTTGTGCTCATCAGCCTTTTCGTCCAGATGCCGCACGGAGCTTAGCGTCCATCTTCACTAACCCCGCGAGAGAGTCAGCCTTCATCTTTTGCATCACTTTGCCCCGATGCGTTTTTACGGTAATCACGCTGATGCCGAGTTCGTCAGCGACCTGTTTATTCAATAAGCCCGAAACCACCAACGCCATCACTTGCCGTTCGCGAGGCGAAACTGACCCGTAGCGGTCCTGGAGTTCCTGAATTTCCGCCGCTTGACCGAGAGCGGCACGGCTCCGTTCAAGGGCCTGCCGGATGGCCGCCAATAGCTCTTCATTACTGACTGGTTTCGTTAAGAATTCGACCGCGCCCGCTTTCATGGCCTGGACTGATTTGGGTACGTCGCCATAACCCGTGATGAAAATGATCGGCATGTCCGTCCGCTCAACAGCAATACGCTTCTGAAGTTCGAGACCGCTAAGACCGGGGAGAGAAATGTCAAGAACAAGACAGCTAGGAACAAGTGAACGAGGGCGATCGAGGAATTCCTGTGCTGATGCGAAAATCTCTGGCTGCCAGCCTAGCCTGCGGATCAATAACTCCAGTGCTTCACGCACTGAAACGTCGTCGTCAACGACGAACACGATAGGCCTCGCAGTCGGCACTGGCAACGACTCCACTGCCTGACCAGGTGATCTCGCCAAGCTCGTTTTATCCCCCCGGCTTGCGGGGCGGGAACTGTCAGTTCCCTCGAAGTGCAACATTGACGGCCTCCAACAGAACTGTGCTTATGACTGGCTTGAGCAGGAATCCCACCGCTCCTTGTTCAAGCGCTCGCTTCCGAATTCCTTCGTCCTTCTGACCGGTGATAAAGATGATTGGAAGCACTGGACTCCGAACCTTCAATTGTCGTTGAAGATCGAGTCCCGTTACGCCCGGCATCACGACGTCAAGGATCAGACAGCGAGTCTGGCTCACGTAATCGGACGCAAGAAACTCTTCCGCCGACGAAAACGCGCGGGCGGAAAAACCGAACTGCCTCAGCAAACTAGGGAGGGACTCCCGGACTGACACATCGTCATCAACCACCGTCACAAGTGGACGTTCGATGGATTCCCGTTCTCGGTTGGACTCCATAAGCGAAGAATGCGCTCCTGCCAAGCGGGGCGTCAATCGCACCAAGGTATGAACGTTGGAATCGGTATTCAACGTCGAACTTACATCATGCGGCATCCGTCGCACCATTCGGCCGGCTGCAGCGAGTTTCCTCTGCTACCAAACCGGCCGCTTTGCAGGGTATTGAAAATGAAAATGTGGCTCCCGGACCATCATTCGCTGTCGCCCACAAACGCCCCTCATGAGCCTCGATGATGGAACGACTGATCGACAGGCCGATGCCCATGCCTTCATTCTTCGTCGTATAGAAGGCTTCGAAGAGTCTGTCCGCAGCCTGGGGTTCGAAACCGACCCCTGCATCTTTCACGCTAAGCTGCACCCGATCGCTTTCCTCTCTTTCGGTTCTGATCAATAATTCTCTCGGACGATCATCGACATTGCTCATCGCGTCTGAGGCGTTTCGTACCAGGTTCAAAATGACCTGCTGAACCTGGACACGGTCCGCCATGACGAGCGGGAGATTGTCGGCAAGTTCCTGCAGAACGATCACCTGCCATCTTTGCAAATCGCTCAACGACAGGGAAATCACCTCCCGTGTCGCCTGATTCAGGTCCATCAATTCGGGGGACGGATCTTTTTTGCTATAAAGCGCGCGTAATCGCTTGATCACGTCAGAGGCTCGGTTTGCATCACGCATCGTGCGCTGTGTAGTTTCCCGAGCGCCGTCGACATCGGGAGGATCGGTAGAAAGCATTAACAAACAGGTGTCGGTGTTGGTCATAATGCCAAATAGCGGCTGGTTGACTTCGTGCGCGATCGATGAGGTAAGCTCTCCCATCGTCATCACACGCGCCACGCGGGCGAGTTCGGCTTGCGTGTTGCGTAGCTCTTCCTGCGCATGCCTCCAATCGTGCATGTCCACAACTGTGCCGTACCACTTTAGAATCCGCCCTTGTTGGTCGAGCAGCGGAAGCGCGCTCGTTACGCACCATCGATAGGTGCGATCGGCAGCGTGGAAGGTGCGAATCTCGACTCGGTACGGGGCTCCGGTTGTGACACAGGCTCTCCACGTTCGAGCTGTCCGTTCAACATCGTCTGGATGAAGAAGTTTTGTCCAACCGCTACCCATGATTTCGTCAGCAGAGAAGCCCGTGTAGTCGAGCACGCGAGCATTGCAATAATCGATTGTCCCATCTGCGGTGGCGCTCCATAGCATTTCCGGTATGGTCTCGGTCATCTGGCGCAGGTTGAGTTCGCTCTCTCTTAGTCTTTTTTCTGCTAGTTTGGAGTCGGTAATGTCCCGAATGAAGGCGCCAAAAAACCAATTCTGGCCGAGTCTCATTGGCGATACTTCCAACTCCGCCGGGAACTCAACACCGTTGCGCCGGATGGCCGTGACTTCGATACGCCGTCGCAAAATGGGGCCATCACCGGTAGCCAGGAAGTGACGTAAGCCGCGCTCGTGGGCCATCCGTAGTCGCTCCGGGATAATCAGATCCGACATGTGCTGGCCGATCACCTCCTTATTACTCCATCCGAACACAATTTCAGCTTGCTTATTCCAATCGGTAATCGCCCCTTGAGCGTCCATCGTGATAACCGCATCTAACGCGGTATCGACGATCAGCCGGTTTGTTTCAACAGCCCTCCGTAAATTCTCTTGGGATTGTTTCTGATCCTCAATGTCGGTGGATGTACACACAAACCGAAGGAGATTTCCCTCCGCATCACGTAACGCCGCGGCTTGATTGAGATGCCAGCGATATGCCCCGTCCTGCGCGCGGCGAAACCTCGCTTCCATTGCAAAATCCTGCCCTGAGCGTATCCCGTCGCAAATGCTCTTTGACGCTACTTCTCGATCCTCAGGATGGATCGCAGTCATCCACGCGTCGGAATTTGATTGGACGTAATCGAGTGCCTGACCGGAGTATTCCAGCCAGTTTCGGTTCACGAAATCCGGCGTCCCATCAGGCCTAAGCGTCCACGCCGCTACAGGGATTTGTTGAAGGAGGCCAACCTGGAACTGAAGGTCTTCGTTGGCTTCGGCAAGTTCTCGGGTGCTACGTTCCAACTCCTGGGTCCGAACTCGAACCTGCGTCTCCAACCCGTTTGCCAGTTCGCGCACCGCTGTTTCCGCTTTTTCGCGCGCTGCGTTTTCCAATTTGAGGTTCTCAATCGACGCTAGGACCTGACATGCCGCGGACGCGAAACGGCTCGTGCGTTCGAGCAGCCTTAGGTCCTCGGCGTCGAATCTGCGACGATTGTCGTGTGCGAACGCCCAAATTGTACCTACCGGCTTACCGTTTGCGTAAAACGGAACAAAGAGCCCTTCTTCGGTTACGGGCATGGTCCTGCTGAAATTCAGATAACGCCGTTCCCAATGGGTGAATAGCATCGGAACATTGCGTTCGAGCACTTCGCCGCATGGGCAGGAATTGCGCGGAACATTTGAGCCGGCGTGGGGCCGCCACGCGCCGGCAATCGCTGCCCAGTAGAACCTCTTTTCGTCCGCCGTCAGCAGACTTAGGCCGGCAGAATCAGCATGCAACAGCTCAAGGACTCTATCGGCCAATGTTTGTAGAATGGTAGCTGGGGAGTCAGCTAGCGCGTTGGCTAGTGCGACAAGTGCTCGATTCTCCGTCTCGTAGTCGGGCGAACGCGATGGGCGATCGCGCAATTCCTGGGTGCGAAGAATCGATTCCAAAGGAAGCCCTGGAATTGGAGTTTCGAGTAGAAAATCATCTTGCAAATTAACAGGGTCGGTCACGTTTTCACCTCCACGCAGGAACCCGAAGTGAGCGCCAACCCGTCTGTACCCACATACGGCGTGGGGTAGTGCTTTGCGTCTAAGCTCGCTCTCGATCGTAATCCCCTGTCCATATGGAAGGATCTGCCACAAGGGGTGTCAATCATACTTTGGTATTAATCCGTTATAGGTATCAGCAAACGTGTGCTCCTGGATCTCTCCATGGAAGCTTCCTCGCATAAGCACTTACTGCCCACGGGTCTTCGGTCGAGGGGACCTCGAACCCATGATCTCCATTCGGCCAGCGTTTACAAGGCTAACGACGCCTTTGAGGATAAGAGAAACGGTTGGCGCGCACTTGCGGTGATTCCGATTCCTGCACTTCTGACTTGGATAGCAGTGTGCCGCGCAGAACGTCAATCAGTAGTTTGCTGTAGTCCGGTACGTGCTTTTCCCGGCATGCGGCTCTAGAGGATAGCGAGTGTGATCGCGATGTGCCATCCGGATGTTTCGAACTTCCCTCGTACCTAATGCAAATCGAAAGTTGTGACGCGCTCCGCACAAATCATGCAAAGGTATCAATTCATACCCTTGTCTAATAGATTCGGCTCTGCTCCTCTGGTTCAATCATCATCAAGCGAGACAAGTTCGAACGAGAACTCGCCATCGCACACTAACCGAATCAATTGAAAGGGAGAACTGATATGACAAGAATGATTTCGATCGCGATTATTTGTGGGGTGGCTGCACTGACTGGGGCCGCGTCCTCTGCACTGTCACAAACAACATCACAAGCTGAGTATCACTACGCGCTGCCCCTTAATCTTGCGGTTGAGGCCGCGACCCAGGCTGTTCGTGTATGCGCCCAAAACGGATATCAAGTGAGCGCAACAGTCGTGGACATGGATGGGGTGCGGCAGGTAGACCTTCGCGGTGATGGCGCCACCATTCATACAGCGGAATCGAGTTATGACAAGGCGTATACGGTGGTCACTCTGGGGCCGATCTTCGACTTTGATACGTCCGGCAAGTTCTTCGAGATGACGAAGACCAGTCCCTATGCTCCGCGGCTTTCAACCATGCATAACGTTATGGCGCTTCCGGGCGCAGTGGCGTTCAAGTCGAAGAACGTCATCGTAGGCGCTCTTGGCGTGGGGGGCGCTCCCGGCGGAGACAAGGACGAAGTCTGCGCGCAGGCTGGGATGGCGAAGGTCGCCGACCGGCTTCCACGTTGAGTATCACTGAAGTCCAGGCTTATGGGATCCACGAATCGGGAGAAGAGGAGGGAGTCATGGAAGGCGCAGCAGCACGGGATGCAGGATGGCCTAACGCGGGCCCAAGCGATCTGCACAAGGGAGAACCCGGCACGATCGCTTTGCCTCTAGCAGAACGTCTGGAATGCGTGATTCGCACCCGTGCTTCTGGCTTAATCGCAGATGTGACGGCAACAAAAACTGAACGTGCGCCAGACCAACGTCCACAGCATGCATTCGACTGGCTGCTCGTGGCCGTTCTGAGCATGACGGCGGGTTCGGTCGACCTTATCGGATTCCTCGCTTTCGGAGGCTTGTTTACCGCGCACATTACGGGAAACATAGTTATCCTTGCCGCCCATTACATAACCGGTGGCTTTAGCCGGATCGGACCGCTAATCGCGGTTCCAGTTTTCATCGCTGTCTTAGGGACGGTTGTTTGGTCGTTCGAGGACAAACCGAAGCATCAGACCTTGCGAGCATTGCTGATTCTACATGCAGCACTTCTGACTGGATTTTTCGCGGTTTCCACCGCGCTTGGTCCCTTCGCGAATCCCGGAGGCGCAGTGGCAGCGTCTGTGGGCATGCTCGGAGTTGCAGCGATGGCCACTCAGAATGCGCTTGTCAAACTCGATCTGCCAGGTTTCCCTACGACGGCGGTACTCACCACCAATACTGTCCAGTTGACAGTCGAGCTTACAACTCTACTGCGCGGCAATGCCTCACCTGAACAAATGGCCCTAGCTCGGCGCCGTATTCGGATGACTCTTCCGGCCTTCGCGGGTTTCATTGCGGGTTGTACGACGGGCGGGTTGCTCGAAATGCACTCCGGACTGCGGGCTTTGGCATTTCCGGTTGTGCTGGCCGTACTTGCAATACCGTTGAGTGAATACACCGTAAGAACGGTTCTGACGACGAAAGCTAACTTCGCTTGCGCCGTCTCCACGGCTGATGCGAAAGCAACAATCGATAACTTCGTCTAGTGGTCTAGTAGCTCATGGCTTCAGCAGAATTGTGCATGGAATCAAAATTCTAAAGAGGAGGTTTGGTATGTCAGACAACAAACAAGCAAGCACCGTGGAAGCACAACGAGGTATCGTTCGACCTCATCAGCCGGGCCAGGATGTTTTCAGATCGATCCTGCCGGAAGAAATCGACTGGAAACCCTTCCCGTCCTTCCCTCCTTCGGTTCGCCTGGCAGTCGTCGTCGGTCAGCCCTCGGAGGCCGGCCCGTACACCATCAGGGTGAAAGCGCCGCACGGCGCGAAGCTGATCCCACACCGGCACCCGGAGGATCGAGTCTACACAGTTATTTCAGGCGTTTTCTACATCGGCCTGGGCGATCAGTTCGACGCCGATAAGCTGCAGGCATATCCGGCCGGTAGCGTCATCGTTCTACCCGGCAATACATCCCATTTTCATTGGGCGAAATCCAGTGAGTACATCACGCAAGTTTCGGCGATTGGGCCGCTTGGTCTTGAATACCTAAATGCGAAAGACGATCCGCGAAACCAGCAGCCCGGGAATTGAGCCCGAGCCGAACTACTTAAGTGTCTAGAAGCAGAAGCTCGTTTTCGCGTATCTGTATCGAGTGCGGGGTGGGAGTATGAAGAGCTCGTCACCTTACGCTTGCCAAGGGTATCGCAACTGTACGTAAACCCGAGCGCTGTATGAGCAGCCAAGTTCTTAGTTTCGCTGCGGATCGGCGCGAATTGAACGACATCTCAATGGAGGGAATAGGCGATGGCACACCGAGTGGCAGATGAGTTAATTAGCAGACTGGTTGAAGCGGGCGTCGAAAGACTTTACGGCGTCGTGGGCGACAGCCTGAATCCGTGACGGATGCTTTGCGAATAAACGGAAAAGTTAAGTGGCCACGGGCGCTCGGTGGCTTTGCTCTGGACTTGAAGAGTGAGATTGGTCATCTGGCCCGTCTGTTCATCGCGGATCTCCAAGATCCTATCGATGCCGACTTCAGGCTCTGTTGACGGATACCACCAGTAGCCCATCTCGTGAAGACGTTTTTCGATCAGGTTTATTCCCTGTTGCATTGAAGACGGGATCGGGTCAGATCGCCGACGATATCGCCTACCCCGAGTGGGGCTTGGTCTTCGTCGGCTAATTGTGATCGGCAACGACGGGCTGATCTCGCCGGCGGCCCTGCGTTGGCTGGCCGACCAGGGCGCGGCATTCGTTATGCTTGAGCGGGATGGGCATGTGCTTGCCGCCACTGGACCAGTACGCCCCTCAGATGCTCGATTGAGGCGTGCCCAAGCCCTCGCAGAACATTCCGGAGCCGCCTTACAAATTGCCTGTGAACTGATATCCAGGAAGCTCGCTGGTCAGGCTGCGGTTGCTCGTGACAAACTGCTGGATGACAAAGCAGCGGACACGATCTCGCAATTCAAGGCCGCAGTGGGGTAGAACGCAGTGCCGGACTTAGTGAATCGAACGCCCTGCACCCATGAGTTACATGGGCATCCTTATAGCTGTAAATGTCGCTGGCCTGATTTCGCATCGAGGGCCATCTTCTCGGCCATGCGCCTGTCCGCAAGGGACAGAGACTTCGTAATCGCAGCCTGAGAGCGCCTGGTGCTGGAGACTCTTGACGAAAGGAGACGATCAAGCGCAGTTTCGAACTTGGCTAGAGTGTTCCGGCCGATTACTGATAGCTGAAGCCTCTTGCAACTATTCTTCTCCGTGACAAACTCAACCAGTCCGGCGGCAAGAAGCTTGTGCTCAATTTTGGAGACGGCCGATTGGCGCACTCCAAGCAAAGCGGCCAACTCCCCTTGGGTTACCGGGTCTTTGCCGCACCTCTCAAGCACGGTCAGCATCTGCCGCGGGTCGTCAGATAAACCAGGAAAGCAATCCTTGTATACGGCATACAGGTGGAAAAATGATTCGGCGTTCATTGAGGAGCCTCCGTGGGTCCGTTATTCCATCCTGGAATGAAGCAGGACAGCGAAAGATCCGGTGTCGAGTTTATTCCCACTTGGAATATGCCGAATCGACGAGTCGTGCGACAAGCACGGCGGTCACTTGTGCGGGTGATAGCAACGGGCAACCCTCCAGTACCGATATTCCCATGCGAGATAGGTTCTCTGGCGTCGGGGAAACTAATATTCCGGCTAGGAATAACCCCGGTTACGAATGGAGTGTGATCCGATCCGCCCCACCCCGAACTTATTCCTGGGTGGAATATCTCCGAGGCTGGGTGCCTCGGGACATGAAATCTAGCGTCCTGAACCTTGGCATCGAAAAGACAGGGATCGCTCGACGGGCCTTGGCAGATTTGCGAACGAATTTCTGGGGTGCGGCAGATCGGCGTATCGTAAAAAGGGTAGGAGTTCGAGTCTGGCTTTGCGGTCGGTCGTTACCCAAGGTGACTTGCGCCTGCCAAGAAGGGGAAATATACGAGCCAAGGTCGAGTTTTCTCAGCATGCCGGGAACAGCGCAGACTCGGCGGAACTGAGAGAGTATAGGCACTTACCGTCTGATGAGGGCCAAGATGAATGACTAAAGTAACCATAATGTTACCAAACCGAGCTAAGGTAACCAATATGCATTTCTGGGAATTACCATACTACTGGGGCGGACCGCCGGTGTCGATGTTTTCCCGGAAGCTGACGAACTCGATGTTCAGGTGGCCAAGATCCATCGGCTGTCACGCACTTCGATTACTCGGGCCTTGCGGCAGCAAGCAGGGAGGGAAGCTTGAACCAAATCAATACAGCATTCCTGGCAATCGCGCTGATCTCTGTCGCTGCGATCTTCTATATCCTAGGGGACCATCGCCATTATCGTGAACAGCACGACCTGCAAAGTGCTATCTCTGCCCTGAGGCAGCACATCGACAGGTTAGAGCTTGATCACTTCAACCGTCATCATGACCTGTTGACCCTCTTGCGTCAGCTGCGTTCCAATACGATCACTAAATCTGATTAAAGCCCCTGGTCCAAAAGGGTCCGTTCCGACGTCCCTCTAACCCCAACAAAACAGGCTGCCGTTGTAGGCAGCCTGACGTGTCCCTAAAGGTATGGGTTCCGGAACGCTAGCAAAGTGTGAACTTAACGTGCATGTCGAAGAAAGAATGAACGCCTCAAAAGAGCACATGAGGAGCCAATGGGGGATGTGTCCGGAACTGCCTGAAAAATCGCACCTACTCCCAGCCCTCCGGCCAGATTCCATCCTGGCGTCTTGTAAAAATCCTGCCTTCAGTAGAGAATCATGCCTCTCATGTCAACCACAGCGCTCCCGGGGCGCCAGAGACTCACGGGCAAGCTGTCGGTAATTATCGCGTTGCTCGGAATCTCCGTCTTCATAAACTATGTAGATCGCGGCAATCTCTCAATTGCAGCTCCTATGTTGAAGGAGGAGCTTGGCATTTCCGCGTCGCAGCTGGGAGTTCTGCTCTCCGCGTTTTTCTGGACCTATGCCTGTCTGCAACCCATATCCGGATGGCTCGTAGATCGCGTGAACGTGAACTGGGTCATAGCGGGAGGATTCTTTCTCTGGTCCGCCGCGACGGCCGCGACCGGGATCCTACACACCTTCGCGATGCTGTTCGGGTTGCGTCTGGTTCTCGGCATGGGGGAGTCGGTCGCCTTTCCTTCCTATTCCAAGATCATCGCTCTCCACTTCCCGGAAGAACATCGAGGACTGGCCAATTCAGTAGTTTCGGCGGGACTACTGCTGGGCCCCGGGCTTGGCATGTTGATAGGCGGGATGCTGATGGCCAGATTCGGCTGGCGCCCATTCTTCATCGTGCTGGGATCGGCTAGCCTGCTTTGGCTCATCCCTTGGATAAAGTACATGCCGGTAGAACGAAACCCAATTCCTCTGGACACCAGGGGCGTCCCGAGTCTTCCGGAGTTTCTCCGGCTGCGTTCGGCTTGGGGAACCTGCGTCGGTCTGTTCTGCAGCAATTACGTGAACTATTTCCTGATCACTTGGCTGCCTTTTTATATGGTGCGGGAGCGACATTTCTCAATGGCCACGATGGCGAAGGTCGGAGGGACGGCATACCTGCTCGGGGCCGGCTTCTCTGTGCTTTCGGGTTGGCTTTCCGACCGCTGGATTATGTCCGGAGGGACTCCCACTCAGGTACGCAAGACATTTACTGGTGCAGGGATAGCACTCGCCGGGATTTCCCTTGGGCTGTCGGCGGTCAGCGGGCAAGGCCTTTGCTTAGCGATGTTGGTGCTGGGTGTGATGTTTTTCGGTGCTTGCAGTTCTAACGTCTGGGCAATCACACAGACGCTTGCGGGTCCGCAAGCCGCAGGGAGATGGACAGGCTTCCAGAATTTCATCGGCAATCTGGCAGGGGTCGCAGCACCCGCAATCACTGGATTCGTCGTGGACCGAACCGGGCATTTCTACTGGGCCTTCGCGATCCTGACGGCTGTCGCTCTGACAGGTACAGCCTCCTGGGTTTTCTTAGTCGGACCGGTAGAGCAGCAGGTCTGGCACAAGCGACTTAGCGCCACAGCGGCTTCCGCGTAGACTTCGATCCATTGTGCGGACCTCCTAACCCCCCGTTCGTTCGGTTTCGAGGACAAGAGGTTTCCTCGGCCGAATCTTCCGTCACGGTGCGAAGTAGCTCGAGATGTCCAGGATCAACTGGGTCAGGTTGTTGGCATAGGCATCGATCGAACCGTTATTCGTCGGGACGACGGCCATGTTCGAGGTAATTGCTCCGTCTTTCGCGTTGAGGGTCGAGGCTGTCGGACGTTGCTGACCATCGGCCCACAAGGTCAGAAATCCCAGCGTCGGTTGCGGCACCACCGTCGCATTTAAGACATAAGCTTCGGCGCTGCTCGAAGGAGCGCAGACGCTACCTGCAACACTCACCGTGAGCTCATTCTGGAATGCGCCGTTGCCGTTGCGCGTATCGAGCACGCGACACGGCGGGACAGGATAGAGCGACAGGCCCCCCGAAGCGGGCGTGCCAAAGTAGCCGTCGATGTCAATCAGCAGATCCGTGTCGTTGTTGGGATAAACGGCAACACCGCCCCCAATGCCACTTGGAACAATGGCCGCGTTCGCCACAATCGTTCCCGTTAGATTATTCAGCGTCGAGACGTTGGGCCGCGAACCGCCTTGTGGCCAAACCGTCAGAAAGCCCAGCCGCTGTCCCGTAGGATGCGGGACTGCGGTTACGTTGAATGAGTACGCTGCGATACCGGGCCCCTGAGGAATACACGAACTTTGGATCACCGGGAAATCGCGCTCTTGATCAGCTAACAGATAGGGTCCCGCCAAATCGCCGTTCGCATTGCGCGTGTCGACCACGCGACATGGTGTAAGCGGATAAAACGCCAAAGTCGAGCCGCCCGGTGGCGAGAAATATCCGTCGATATCGAGCAGCACATCCGAAGTGCCGCTCACGTACACGCTAACTCCGCCGCTGGATCCCCCCATCACAATCGCCGCGTTGGCCTTAATGCGGCCGTCTAGCGAGTTCATAGTAGAGATGCCGGGCTGCGCCAGGCCAGCCGGCCAGATCGTCAGAAATCCTACTCTTCCGCCATTGAAAGGCACCAGGGTTACGTTCAGAGAATATAAGCTGGCGGACGACAGATTCGCGCAGCCTTTAGTTTGCGCCAACTGCGGAAGATTGAAGGTCTGGAAGGTTCCACCTTGAATCGGGCCGCCACCGCCGTATCCCGTGCGGGTGTCGACGAGGCGGCACGGCGTGACAGCGGTGAACTGATCCCCGTTGCCCGGCTGAACAAAAAAGGCACTGACCGATGAATTCTGCAGCATGGGGAAGCTGCATGCGCCGAGGCCGCTGCAGGCGCCACTCCAGCCGGTAAAGCTCCAGCCCTGATCGGGAGATTCATTCAGCGTCACCTGCGTAAGAGAAAGATACGTGTGACTACAGGAGCCGGGACAGCGAATGAACCCGTCGGTGCTGTTAATGGTTCCACTGCCGCTGATGGAGACGGTTAACGAGTAACTGTTCTGCGTAAAGGTGGCTGACACCGATTGGTTCTGCGTCATGTCGACTGTGCAGGAGCCGTTGCCGTTACAGGCACCACCCCAACTGCTCAAGCTCCAGCCCGGAGCCGGGTTTGCGCTCAGACCAACCAGCGTGTTGGAAAGATAGACGTGACTGCAGGTTCCGGGGCAGTTGATGAAACCGTCGGTGCTGGTCACGCTCCCGTTGCCGGTGGCCGAGACCGTCAGACTGTAGGTGTTTTGGGTGAAGGTCGCGCTCACCGACTGGTTCTGCGACATGGTCACATTGCAGGAGCCGTTGCCGCTGCAAGCTCCTCCCCAACTGCCCAATGTCCATCCACCCGCAGGTGTGGCGTTCAGTGTCACGTTCGCGTTGTGCTGATAGATGTGGCTGCACGTTCCGGGACAGTTGATGAACCCATCGGTGCTGGTGACCGTTCCCAAGCCCACGACCGAGACGGTCAGAGTATTCTCATTGATCTGCAAGGAAAAGGCTGTGCCCGCATAATTAGCGTTTCCGCCCTCGGTGGTAACTCCGTACAGTTTTCCGTCGGTCCCCTGGATCAATCCGACATAAGGATACGCGCCGTCAGTGCAGCTTGCCCCTCCCAGGGAGCAAAAGCTGTACAACGAACTAAAACTCCCGTCGGACGTGATGGCGAAGACCGTGCCAGAGCCGTGCGTGCCGCCTCCCCCAGTTGTTCCGTAGAAATTTCCGTCGGTGGCTTGCAGCAGCCCGGCACTAGACGCAGCTCCGTCTGCACACCCAGACTGAGAGCAGAAGTTGTACAGAGTGGTCAAGGTGCCGCTGGAAGTCATCTTGAAAACTGTGCCGGCTTGGCCTCCGGCAGCCCCGCCCTGAGATGTTGTTCCGTAGAAATTGCCGTCATGGCCTTGCACAAGCCCGCCACTTGGTTGACTTCCGTTGGTTGAGCTGAAGCTGGCCAGCGTGGTCAGCGTGCCCGAGGTGGTGATTTTGAAGATAGACCCGTAGCCATTTGGTCCACCATAGAGAGTCTCGCCGTACAAGTTGCCATCGCTGCCTTGCACCAGCCCGGCTGTAGGGTTGTAACCGTCAGGACAGCCGGATTGCGTGCAAAAGACGTGCAGAATGGTTACGGTTCCCCCAGCCATCATTTTGAACACCGTTCCAAAATTGGGGGCCCCGCCGAGATAAGTCGTCCCGTAAAAGTTGCCATCGCTCGCCTGCACCAGTGGCCCAAATGGCTGGCATCCATCGCTTGCGCCACCCGCGAACTCATGAAGTGGGGTTAGCGTGCCGCTTGGAGTGACCCTATAGGCCACGCCGCAGACTCCACCTCCTTCAGTATCTCCGTAGAAATTTCCGTCGCTTGCTTGGATCAACCCAGACCTGGGCACACCTCCGTCTGACAGACCGGTAAAGCTGTGCAGGATGGTTAACGTACCGCTGGAGGTAAGTTTGAAAACCGTGCCCTGGCCGGAGAATCCGACATCGGACGTCGTGCCGTAGAAATTTCCGTCATGGCCTTGCACCAGCGTGCCCTCGGGCGCCGCGCCGTCAGGGCAGGGATACTGCGTACAGAAGTCGTAAATCGTCGTTAAAGTTTGTGCTGACGAACCGATCCCGAATGCGGCACACAGGAAAGCAACGATGAATGTGACTTTCAATGACCCGTAGATCTTCATTACCAATCCTTTTCCGTCAAGGTTCTGTTCGAGGACAGAGTCGTTGTTCGTAGCCGGGCTGAATGACTCCGCTTTGGGCTGAAACCTGTATCGTCGCCGTCTCACGAGGCCCAAACACACGTTAAGTCCACTGCGAGGCTGACCGCATGAAACAAACAGAAATCCGCGACCGGTTCGCTTTGAGGGTGACCGATTTTTGCCGGGGACTAGCCGCGATTCCGGTTAAACACCTTGTTTCTCGGGATCCCACACGTCATGAGGATTGGCAAGCAAAAACGTTGCCCAAAGGAAGCAGACTTGCAGATTGAATAGCTGCCACGGATGGTAGCACGGTTCTCGCGCTGTACCAATCCTTCCTCGCCCGTGTACTTAAACGTAAGCTCAGCGACTAATTCCGTCATGACCTGCCGGTCGAGTGCTCCGCCCTCGCGATTCAGGAACAATGTTCCTGGATCGCAAGACGCCACGATATTCGGACGAGATTCAGATAGGTACTGCTCAAGTCGAGGGACGAGACGTTGCGGGAGTATCCCGCGTATTTCGTGGTGCGTCTTCGTCTCATTCTCACGAAAATAGAACTGCCAGAGAGGAGTTGCTTTGTTGTTCTCTAGCACCTGCTCAACCCAGGCCGCTTTCGCGACGTGAACAAAGCGATCAAGAGGCGCGAAAAACAGATTCGCGCTTTCAGGTGACCCTAGCCGGCACTCTCGAACATTGCGCTGGCGCCACGCGAGCGTCACAAACCAGTCGATGACCAACGCATCGTGAATGAGCCACGATCGCTCGACTGGCGAAATATCGTCGGTTAGGTGTCTGACGATCGTGCTCGGCACCTTCATCAACAGATCGTACGGCACTTTCTTCTTGGCTTTTCTGGCTTGCCGGGCCGCCTTGTCATCTTCCGGAAACTGCCGACACAGTTCTATGAACCAAGCGTAGTCACAATTCTTGAACTCCGGATGATGTCGCACTGCACTGTAGATCATGGACAGGCGGAAGAGCGATGAGGTCGATAACTGACGCTCATTGATTGCCCACTCTGCATACGCGCTGACGATCGGCTGACAAAACAAGTCTGGCAGAGTTTCTACGCGTTCCCAACCACCGATCGTGGTTGCGAACCCGTACAAGCGGCGGATGAGGGATTCCAGCGGCCTGGCACTTACTTTGCAGTGACGGGTTTTCTGCAGGCGCCCAGGCGCAAACCTCGCTTGTTTCCAAACGAGTAGTTTCTTGACCTGTGACTGTAGAGGTTCGGGCATTTGGGAAGTCGGGATGCCGTAGGTGGTGAAGCGGTGATTGCAGTTGAATCGTGGAAGCAGGTTTTCAAGATGCGCTTTCCTGACGGCCTGCTTGAACAAGCCCTTCTGAATGCGCACTGTTCGATGTTTTCTGCCACGACGCGTTGTCCATTCTCCCCAGGCCTTCAGATCATCTTCCGTAAAGCTTGCCGGCCCTTTGCCCCTGCTTACGGCGAACCGCGGTAAGGACCGAGGCGCGAGCCGAACCTATCTGAGTGCCTCGGCGATTGGACCCCATGCTTCATGCAGTTGGCGTTCGCCTTCTGTGCATCCCAACTCTTGAGCCTTGTCGATCAGGCGTCGAAGATTGTAGTCGTATGTAGAAATTGATTTCGCTGAAAACCGCCTATCCTTCAGCCACAGCCCGAACTCAGGAGCAAGGACTGCCAGCATGCCTATGCCCATCTCGGACATGGGCATGTTGGCGCAGCAGGCTAGGTGCGAAGCGGTGGTCCACAAGCCCGGAAACTTCTTTGGACGCGAGGGATCGACGGCGTCGAGCAAGTCGAGGACGGTCGATAGCCCTTTGGCCGCGACCGTTGAAGGATGAGCAGAAACGCGAAGATCATTAGCAACTTCGTGACCGATCGCGACGGAAGACGAACTCATGTTGAGAATCTCCTTATTCAAACCACATCTGTATGGCGTAGGTGATTGCATACAAACCGCGAAGCGACGCGAAGCAGTGGACAGCGAGTGTGCTCGGAGTGAAGCGGCGTGAACTTTCGCGAGGCTATAACCGAAGCGTTATGACCCGCTGCCCACTAAGAACGCCTCCAAATCGCATGACAAAAACTTTGCCCGACCGGGTAAGTCTCGGGCTTTAAGCTGACCCCGCGCGACTCGTTGCTGGATGGCGCGCTTGGTGACGTCGAAGAGGCCGGCAACGTCGCCGAGCGTCCACACTGGTTTCAGAGGCACATTCTTGTGGGCAAGCATTGTTTCCAGTAGAGGATAGCGGGGGGCCTTAGGCGCATCGGCAGGCATGGTCAGTGTGTCCTTGTGAGAGGAAGGTGAGGAGGGATGAAGTCGAGGACGGCTGAACTATCTTTTACTCCGACCAGTCCCAATTCGCGAGGACCCCATACTTGTTCCTGGCGCTGTTTCGGAGCGCGTTCACAAGTTGAAGGGTACGGTCCCCATCGGCCATCTTGTAATGCCAGCGGAGAACCGCTCGCTCGTACTCACGACGGTCGGCGAAGGCCAGTTGAGAGGCGGGTTGAAGGTAGTCACCCAGCTTCGAGCTGTATTCCGTTATCGTCACACAGTCTTTGCAGCCCTTCTTGCCCTCGGGAGCTTACCGGAGATCCAAGAACCAGCGCAGACGCTTCAACAGCGTCTCCACCAATTCATCGGAACCAGAACCATCGACTTCGACAAAGCGTGGCATGAACCTCATCCAGATCTCGTCGTCGTTGTAACTGTTTTCCATCTCTTCCTCGGACAAGGTGGCAAACTCGTAGTACAGCAGACCGAGTCGGGAGATCTTTCTGATGATTGGGCCATGCTCAGACATGTACTTGTACAGATTTGTTTGTGCGTTGAACATGTGATGCAAAGGGCTGTCTTCACCCTTCACAAGAGCGGTCTTGTCATCGACAATGCCGGATGTATCATCCTCGAAGTCGAAAACCAAGTCAGGGTATCCGAACAATTGGATATGCGTGTCGGGGCGGTAGCAGGAGAGCCAATCGACAGGTCTTACTGCTATCGCATCGGTGAACCGGCCGAAGAACTTTGGCAAGTTCCCGTCGTGGGCGAGCGCGTAAGCGGCGACCCTCTTCTGATGGCGGTCCATGAGTTGCATTACGTACGGCGTTCCGAAGTCGAACGGCTTCTTGAATCTGAGGTTGATCAGCAGATAGAAACAGCGTGGGCAGAAGTCGGGCACTTGGAGCACTGAGACACGCGACGGGCCGAACCGCGGCACGTTGATCTGCTTGCGACAGTGGGAGCAGCACAAATCAGCGTCACGAAATATGAGGCTTTTGCGTGAGGTGTTCGTGCAGCAGTTAAAGGATGGTGGGAAGTAGCGATCTTGATTGGAAAGAATCATACGCTGTTCTCTCTACTGGTTTCGTGGGTATGTGTGTTGCAGGAGTGGGTGAGTCGGCTGGCACTGCGAGGAATCGGCCGTTATTCAGAGCAGGAGTCAGAACGCTCGCACTCTTGGCCGGCGAGGTGCGCCATCTTTTCGTGGTACTCCCTGAATATCTGTTTCAGCTCGCAGCGAAGGGCCTCAAGTTGCTCCAGGCCTTCCTTCAGGAAGGTAAGGTCTTGCTCAGAGGACGAGACGACGTTGGGTCGAGGGTCCATCTCACGCGCTCGCGATTGCCATGCGCGTTTGCGCGGTCTGAAGTTTCGACCAAGATACGAGATCGTCCCAGTCACATTGCTTGAGTTCCGCCTTCGCCAGTACCTCTGAGACAAGGCAGTCGAGTTGGAAATCCGCCTCTCCGAACGGCCCGAAGATGTTACGACCTGTGCGCGGAATGGCCAGTATCTGGTGCGCCAGGAGTTCGGTTATCCGTAGCATCATCCTGTTTCCGACGCGCAGCGTCAGTGTCTTCCCATCGAAATCATTCCAGCTAAGTCGTCGCACCTTGGTTCTGGATAGACCATAGGCTAATAGCAGCGTGACTAGGGCCGCAGCGCGAGCATCTGAGAAGGTGCGGGATGCAGCTAGCAGTTGGCAGATTTCCTCGTACAGAAGGTGAACGGTAGGTGTCGACAATGGGGTTCCCCGAACAAACAGGCGTTAGTTACTCCATTCGAGGATTATTAGTATAGGAACTCCCATCGTGCATGATGACACAAGTCGGATAGTGCTGTCATTGGGTACTGAGTGGCTGACGCACGAAACGCACGTAAAGGGTCGCGGAAAGAAAGGCTTACAGCGCTAGTCCTGTATTAGATCTGCCTCGCGCAAGGGTTCAAGCACTCCGTTCTGGAGCTTGCTGCGATCAAATCCCTGCTGGGATTCAGCAGTGACCGATACTGAGAGTGTACCCGCCATGTCTGCAAGGTTCCCCGAGGCGTTCCATGCGGGGATACAGTTGATCGCGGTCGGTTGTGAAGGAAAGCTGCACGATGTTTTGCGGTCTGGCCCAGCAGCGCCGGCCCAGTCATAGTTCCCGCTCTGACCTTTCGCGGCGGGCGTCCCACTCAAGTCGCCGCTTGCGCTCTGCCGCGCTAATACGTGAGCGCGCCGCGGTGGCAAGGAACTGCGCCACCATCTGGTCTAGCTTTTCCGGTAACGCGCTCCGATTTACAGTGTCGACGAGGCGCTTCACCAACCTGTATACGCGCCCCTCAGGGTGAAGTTTCTGGGTTGAAAACTCTCCCTTGTCACGCCATTCCTCTGGAAGCGCCGCCGATCGGCGGCCCAGCGCAGGGCGGGAACCGCTAAACACGTTTCTGAACTCCATTAGTTCCGACCACAGCTTATCATCACCTGGACATAACCGGCCGTAGACTTCCAACTCCTGCTGGACCTCTGGACTCTTCAGTGGATCGGCGGCGCTCGCGCGAGCGCGCGCTTTAATTGTTGCAATTCGTTTAACTACCGGCACCGAAACGTTGAACTTCGCCGCCAAGCCTGCGAACGAGTCGGATACCTCCAGCCGACCTAAAATCACGAAGAATTGCGGCATTCGGCAGATCGCCTCCACTTGACGTTTCCAGAGCATCGACGCCAGGTATGGGCTTATATCGAAGGTCTTTGAAGCAACAGCGGCCCCTCTGAGTTCAACCACCTCAAATACTCTCAATGTGAACTGCTTGGACCGCTTACTTGCCTGTCTCGTCCAATATTTAGAGAACTCTTGTTTGCTCAGGCACCCGCAGGACTTCACCACGCCTTTTTGAAACTTGGTCCACCGCGTCTCGCCCAACAGTTTGCAATGCCGACATCGGAACGAAACCCGAGTGGCGCGTGACTCTCCACTCGGACCGAGGATGTCGATGACCCACCCCGCGGTACTTTCGTAGTTGATTGTCGGACGTATGCGCTTCGGCATCGGCAAGTCATGTCGTAGCGCGAGCACAAAGAATGGCCACACTGCAGTGGGCGGTCACATTTGTGACTATATGGGCCAATGCAACAGATGGCGATTGCCCCTCGCTGATTGTTCACTATAAGCCGCCCTCGCCGCCCTTTCAGTGACCGGAATCACCGATCTCGCCCAAGGCATCCGGCCCAGTGCGTTTCGTCAGGATCTGTCCGATTCTTCTGAGGGCGGGAATCCTGCAACGAGCCGCCAGTCGCCGTTGGGCTGCTTGGCATAGAGCTGGCCGGCGCCCCATCTGACGCCGTAGCCCTTCTGTCGGAAGCACTGCGCGCAGATATTCGCCCAACCGATCTGTCCATCGAGCGCACCATCAACGAACAATCCTCGGCCCCCGAGTGAACCGCCACAGCCACCGCAGTCGTCAACTGCATGATATAAGAATGTTTGTAAAAATAGTTGTCATGATTAAGAAAATCGTTGCAAGGTTCTTTATGCTGGTTTATCTTCCGTCAATAAGACAGGAGGGATACAAAGATGAGCCTTACGAAGCTGGACGATAACCACTACATCGATCTGGATCAAATCGCAGCGGTCTCATTTGACGCTGAAACTGGCCAGGCAAGCGTACATCTGGCGCAGGGAGGCAGTCTGGCATTGGAAGAGACCGCGGCGCAATCGCTACAACTGGTGCTTGGGGGAGCCAGCGAAGGGGAGGAACAAGATGAGGAGAGGCTTGCTAGTGATTTGACTTTCGACTCCCGCAAGAAGGGCTGGTTTGTCATCACCGAAAACAGCCATCAGTACATCCTCGCAGCCGTGAACGCGAAGGGGAGTTGCAGCCTAAGAACATTCGACGGAGGCACGGGTGTTTTCCTCGGCAAGCAGTACAAATCCGGGAATTTTCGTGAGCAATTCCCGCAACTCCGCAATGCACGGGAACTATCGGTGCTGCATCAACCAAACCTGGAAAGGGATTGCCGCGAGCGCCTTCCTCAGGGGTTGTTGAAGTACCTACAGGAACAGTTCGGGTAGCACGCGCCCGCGGTGGGAGTCACCCGAAGGATCGGTGAAGTAAGGGTTTACAGGGGGCCACGCATTCTCGATATGAGCCAACGTTATGCGACAAAAAACTTACGAAGTTTAAGGGAGCGCCATGATGCACTACAACAAGGAATTCTTTAACATGGCCGAAGCAGAAATGCACGCTCAACTATTGGCAATGCCTAAGCAATTCGACAGCGTGCAGTTCTGCGATGAGCTTTCCCGCAATCACAAATTGGAGTATGAGTGGCTAGTGACCCGATTCGTGGCGAGGGGATACGACCGCCCTCACGCGGTGCAGATCACCCACCGCGAGATCACGCACACCTTGAGGAGCAAGTTTGCCAACCTGGTGAAAAAGGTTGGTGATGCACCCAACCACTACCACGGAGGCAAGATGAGCCTCTGGAGGAAGAGGGGTTAATGAGTCCCAACTTAGGGTTTTACATGTACCGAGTAAAGGTGCTGTAGGAGGCCGCGTAAATTGTCGAGTGAGTCCAGAGCCTTGCCGTCACTTGCGGGTTTTTCGTGAAGCACTCTGTCACCATCTCTTGCCAATTGGCGCGCACACAGCTCCATCGTTCTGTCCAGAAGCCCATACTGCCCAGCCTTCCGAAAGAGTTCATCCATTGTGCGAACTTCACCCGATAGCTGAAACCCGAGATTCTCTTTGAGAGCCTGTTCGAGAGCAGCGCGGCACAAAGCGATCGAAGCCTGACAGAATCCGCGCAAACGTCAACTCTCCAACTGACAGAGTACTTTTTCATTCGTCCACCCCCTTTCCTAAAGTTGAAACGCTCATAACGAACATCGGGCTGGAGTCCGGCAACTTCCAACCCGATGCAGGTTCGTTCGGGAATTAGATGTCACGCCCTTGAGTAGGGACTAGCACATCAAACGCTGGAAAGCGTGTCGTACCTGAATAAGCTCAGGGAGGGGTCCATTTATCATTCCTCACGGTCCCTCAGGTGTCGGTGCACCGGAAACACTCTAACCGCGACTCCAGAGTAGACCGACTACGATCCTTGCTATCAATAGCTACTTGCTAGTGGCTCCGCACACGCTGAGCTTTTCGGCTCAACGTTGCCTCCCCAAGCATACTGCCAGGGAGCTCAATGACATCGGCAGGAGTTTGCGCTAATTTCTTAAGTAAATAAGTCATTAGCCACCTCCTACAAGTAGGCCGTGTGATGCCGCTCACGGCATCTACTTACCGAAATGATAACGCAGCACCCAATCACCCGTCTTCATATCCTTCTTCATCACCCGATAAAGCTCCTGCTTACCGCCATTTCCCAAGTCCATATACAAGCCGGTACGATCTTCGATCTCTTGGCGGTTCACTCGTCGGCGGAATTCCTTATACGTCCCGAGTTTTGTTTTCCCTCGAACTTCGCCGTGCATCCCGCCCATTTCTTGTTCCTCCCGAGACTTAGTGGGCATTCGCTATTTATTCGCTATAATACTGTAGGCGGGGCAGTGTGTGACGAATCATCGGTGGCTAGTACGCGCCGGATGGGGAAAATTAGCGAACGTTTAGCATTCGGGAGCCCTGTCGTAGAATGGGCCGACTATTCATGATTGACGACAGGACATTTGCTATCGCGCTTACTCGATTGGACGCGCTTCGGAAGAACCTGCCCCATAACGTGAAAGAACAACAAGTCATCGAGTACCACGCCATCCTCGACGAACTCAGACGGCATCAGGCGAAGACTTGCAGAGTTTCAAAATCCCTTTAGATCGACTGGAGCACAGAGTCACGTCATTTCGACCTGCGGCCTGTCGTCGGCCTGGCTCTGGAAGCGTTACATATTCCAAAGACCGATATTGCGATGACAACCTGTTCGCGCGTCAGGTGGGAGCGCTGTGGAACTACATTCAGCAAGTCCGCCCCGCGGCACTTGCGGTTGCGCCCGAGAACGATTATTGGTCCATGAGTGACGAGCAGCTTGACCAGCTTGCTACGAAGTACAACATCGGTGGGTATGGGGACAACATGGGCCACATCGATCGTGACACTCTCATTACTCAATTACTCAAAAGAGACAGAGCATTGCAGCCGAAGAAACTGCCGCCGACGTACAACCACACGATCAATGTCGGCGGAAATATGACGGACTCTGTTATTCAGCAGGGCACGAGAAACTCCCAGGCGAATGTCACTTTCAACGCGACCGCCGTCAGGGATTTGGTCGAGCGGATCAAACCGATTGTCGATGAACTGCCGATCAGCGTTGAGGCGAAGGAAGAACTCCGGAGCGATATTCAGAGCATCGAGCCGCAACTCTCATCATCGCGGCCGAAGATGACCATCATCGAAACCTGCATGACTTCGATGCAAAGAATTCTTCTCGAAGCATCGGCTCACACGGCGGCAATATTGGCGGCCGAGGAAATCAGGAAATTGCTGCCGACGCTTCATCATGTCCACCCGTGATGTTCAGTCAACGGCTATCGGCTTCGGCCAAAGAGCGAACCGTTTGAGTTGAGATCCACCCTCACCGATTTGCTGCTGTCGGGATGTATTAATTGCGTTGCCGCAAGTGAAACGTTCCCGGATCTTTAAGGCACACATAAACTTTCAGACGCGGACACCCCGGTGCCCCCGATCACGTTCCGCTCTTTTTTTTGAGAGCACGCGATCTTCGGTAGGCACAGCTAATCTGGCAATTTTTACAAATGCGGGCTTCACCGATATTCCGAGTGACTCTGTTCTTCAGACGTGCCTTTGACCTCTTGAACGTTGCTTTGCCCGATCACCAAGTAGCGGAATCCATCTGCCTTGGGGGCGTTGCTAATCCGTTGCCACTGCCTAAGTTGTCATATGCCGTGACCGGATATCGGGTCTTTGCGGGCAGTACACGGATTGCGATCATGATGATGATGTTGTTGTTGGTATTCGGGGGTGGTGGTGGTGGCGGCGGTGCGCCCATGTTTCATGAGTGTTCATATATCGAGTTTCCCCAAGCAAGAGTTAGGCGGAAAAGCGCTTAATAAGCGTTTAGGCGAAAAAACGCCTACTTTGACTCTAGGCGGAAAAGCGCATATTATTATTTAAGGCGGAAAAGCGCTTAGAATCCACCAGGAGGTTGGCGTCTTGGAAACACGATTGGGGACAATCGCTCGAACGCCCGTGCAACTCGGTAGTTACATTCGCCAGCGGCGGCATGAACTCCGATTAACACAAGAACAGTTGGCAGCGAAGATTGGAGTGAGGCAAAAGACTATTTCCGACATCGAGACATCAGCCGCGGTGCGACTCGACACACTTTTAAGGACCCTTGCCGCACTCGACTTGGAACTGGTGGTCCGTCCACGAACTAAGAGCTCCGCCAAGGATATTGAGGCTATTTTCTGATGTCTCGCCGAGCGCAATACGAGCCTCTCAAAGTCTTTCTCAACAATCGCCTTGTAGGCCAATTGCGACGCGAGACTTCAGGGGCAGTTTCTTTCCAATACGACCGATCATGGCTGGAGTGGGAATTCGCATTACCCGTGTCGCTCTCCTTGCCTGTACGCGAACAGACCTACATCGGTGCACCCGTGCTGGCGGTGTTTGAAAACCTACTGCCGGACAACGAGACTTTGCGACGACAAGTTGCCGCGCGCGCGCGCGCGAATGGAACCGATGCTTACAGTCTCCTCGGAGCGATCGGTCACGATTGTGTGGGAGCTCTACAGTTTCTCCACCCAGACTCAGAGCCTACACCTGTTGGTACCATCGATGCTGTGCCCGTCAATGATCGCGAGATTACAAAAATCCTAAACAATCTTGCCACGGCGCCTCTTGGCATAACCGAAGATCAAGCCTTCCGCATTTCCATAGCCGGGGCTCAAGAAAAAACCGCACTCCTACGTTGGAACGATAAATGGTGTAAGCCGCACGGCACTACAGCTACAACGCATATCTTCAAGCCTTCTATCGGGAAGCTACCCAACGGCATAGACCTAACTGCGAGTGTCGAAAACGAGTATCTCTGCCTGAAGATCCTAAGCGGGTTGGGCCTTCCGTCCACGAACGCACAAATGGAAACCTCCGGCGACAGACGAGTGCTTGTCGTCGAACGGTTCGACCGGCTATGGACTTCGGACAACCGACTGCTCCGCCTTCCCCAAGAGGATTGTTGCCAAGCACTCTCGGTGCCTCCGAGTCGGAAATATCAGAGCGACGGAGGCCCAGGCATCAAAGAAATACTTGAGCTATTGCGAGGCAGTGACGAACCGCTATCAGATCAACGCCTCTTTCTTAAGGCCAATATCGTCTTCTGGCTGCTCGGAGCGACCGACGGGCACGCTAAGAACTTCAGTATTTTCCTCTCACCAGGAGGACGGTTCCGAATGACGCCGTTTTACGATGTCATCTCGGCTCAACCCAGCGTTGACTCAAGACAGATACCTTGGAACCAGTTCCGGCTCGCTATGGGTTTCGGTGCAACTCCGCACTATTCGATGAGGAAGATTGCTCCACGCCACTTCTTTGAAACGGGAGAGCGCGCCGGTATAGGACGCGATGTAACTGAATCCATTATTGAAGAACTACTGGACGGAGCATCAGCCGCAGTGGACGCTGTCATATCGAAGCTGCCAACAGGCTTTCCCGAGAAGATCGTGGCATCCATTGATGCGGGAATCGCTAAGCGACTTCGTATGTTGAAGAACTGGGAGGCTGAGACGCCCGCGTCTATTGCTAAAAGTTCATAGGGGCAAGAGAAGCGGCGCGCCGCTTTTTGGTAACAGAATTGGTAACAACCGGGCCTAAAACAGCCTAGTTGTTACCACAACGGCAGCCGGGAAATCGTTGAAACCACTAAGTTTTGGTTGTCGATTCGGAATCAGTAGGTTGAAGGTTCGATTCCTTCCGCGCTCACCATCTTTCCAAGCACTTACATTGTCTAACGGCTTGGCGCCGGTGTGCCCTAAAATGCGTCGCAAATCATCGCTCCGCCCAAGCTTCTTCTATCCCAGACCCGGATCGCCGCGAGCGCTCCGATCACGGAAGTCGATTTGTGACGCGCCAGTCGCTTCTGCCAGTCATGGGCTGGCGGTCATTGGCGGCAGCTCTGCCCGCAAATTATGGGACGACTACTAACCTGCGACCTGGTTGATCGCGCTGCCATACGTTCTCAATTTCCGCGAGTGGAACACGTTCCGTCTCCACGCGAAGCTCTCCTCTAGCCGCATGCGCCATGACTTTTTCCAGGGCATCAACCAGAACGTCGCGAGGCGGAATGCCGGCAGTCCCGAGAATTGTCAGCGCTGTGCTGCGTAGCACGGCAGCTGGAAGCGATATCGTCGACCCAGCGCTTTCTCCAACTTGAACGAAGCGAGTCTCAGACGCAATGACAGCAAACTCCTTGCGGGTTGTCGCAGCCAAAAACATTTCTGCGGGATGGCCCCACACGTAATCGATCACGACTTGAAACCCCGCGTCTCCGGCCTCACGCGCGAAGGCTTCGCGAACCTCCTCCGCAGCTGCGTCAAGATGAATGGTCGCGTCAGCGCCGAGCTTCGGGAGTGTACTCAAGACCTGCTGGTTGCGGCCCGCAGCAACCACTCGACCCGCGCCCAGAAGCTTTGCTATCTGTACCGCCAGCTTGCCGGTGACACCGGTCGCTCCCAGGATGAGGACGTTTTCGGCTGCTGCCAGCTTGGCGCGGAAAGCGAGCGAAAGCCAGGCCGAGACGCCCGGGTTGGGCAGGGCGGCAGCGGTTTCATCATCCACACTTTCGGGCACCGGAAAACAGAATGCCCGGCGCACAACCGTTCGCTGTGCCATCGCACCGTAAGGCGCTCGAGTTCCGCCGAAGAACACCCGTTGCCCGTCGCTAAGATGTCCAACTCCGTCGGTGCCGCAGACCACGGGGAGTTGGCGCGGGCTGGCGTAGTGAGAGCCGCTGGCCAGCTGCTTGTCGACAGGTTTCAGCGATGCGGCGTGGACATGCACGATCGCCTCGCCGTCGCCGGCGATTGGTTCAGGGAATTGCTCACAACGCGGCGGCTTGCCCAGCGTGTGCAGAACGGCAGCATCCATGGGGGCTTCCTTGCGACTGTATCGCTCTGAATTTTACGACCGGCATTCTCTTTGCTCAAGGTGCACGTTCTGTATTCCATTCCGATTGGACACATCACCCGCTACTCGTAGATGCGGACCGGGGCGCTGCTGTCCCTAAGTCTTGACAGGCAACTTTCCTCGGCAGATAATTCTCGCCCCAGTTTCAAATCTGTAAATCTTGAGAATTCCGTGGCCACGTGGTTGCGGGCTTCGTCCGACACGTCTCGACTTTCGGAGACCAAAGGAGTCGTGCCATGCAACTTCGTCGACTGGCCAAACTGTTCGCAGAAGCATTCCCGGACTTTGCAGACAACCTACATTCATTCAACCGATACTCTGGTTCTCATCGCAACGTTTTCACGGGCCTGCTCGCTATCGCTCTGGGTTTGATCTTGCCCTGGTGCTCCACAGTGCAAGCTCAGACCCAGCCGACATGTGGTTCGAAGGCATATCTGAACGCGTTGGTGGTTCCACCACCTCAGCAGTCCGGCATTAAGCGACAGGTGCAATTGATCAACTGCTCCGACCAGGTAGTTCTGGGAGCGGCCACTGCATCGCACGCGGCTGGTGCTCCGGGTTGGCCAGTGTTTCCCCAGTCAGGAACCTGGGTGATGCAGCCCTACACGCCGGGGAGCACTGCCAACGTGCTCACCATTGACATTCCTCCGGAATGGTACGGCCAGCACGTCATGGGGCAAACCTCGAACTTCTGGGCACGTACGGGCTGCCGGTATGATCCAGTGACCAACCGGGCCCAGTGCGAAACCGGCGCTTGTGGCGGTCAGTATGACTGCAGCTCCGCGAACCTGGGAGCGCCGCCGGCTACCTCCTTGGCAGAATGGACTTTCTATCAGTTGTCCGCTGGCGTCTACATGGATTTTCCCGATATCAGTGCCGTCAATGGCGCGAACCTTACTATCGACGTCTACCCGCGCGGCGGTGACGCCATGAATCCCACCAGCAAGACGGACTTTCACTGGTTGGCCTACAACTGGCCGCTTACCGTCTCTGGAGCCGATCTGCGAGAACCCGGGAGGTGCCAGACCGCGACCACTGGCGTCTTCCAGCTCCTCCGATCTGACATCGACAAAAGCGTCAGCATCCTGCCGAACTATCCCTTGCTGGGTTTTGTGATTGTCGACGGCAATGGCAACCCCACTATGCCGGCCGGGAACAATGTACTCGCCTGCCTCAGTAACTGCGGAAAGTACAAGTTCCCTCAGGAGCTCGGATCAACCGGCTGCGACCCGACAAAAGACCAGAACTGCTACGCCTGGGACACCTTTTGTGCAGGCGACGCAAAAATAAAATACGGACAAAGCTGTACCAGCGACGCACAGTGCCCGCAGAACACGCCGGGAAAAGACTTAAACGTTGCGTGTTTTCAGAAGTACGGCCCCAGCAAGCCAGGCACGTGCGAGATCCGAGCCTTCTACAAAGGGACGGTCAGCCAATGCAATAACCAGCAGGATCCCCAGTTCGCCGCTCCGGCCTCAACTGTGGCTTGCAACAATACCTACGGATCCATTAACCCGCTGGACCAGGGTGGCGCAAATCAATACGATTACGGCGACCAGCCTATTGTCGGAAGTTGCAGCAACGTAGTTTTCGGAGGCACCGGCCAGCCGGTGGCATGCGTTGGCGACGACACTCTGCATTCCGTACTGCATGGCGCTTACACCTGGCCCAACGATCCGGAAGTGTTTGGCGGGGACGCGCCGATCTATCAGATTGTCTTTTCTCCGGGAGGAAGAGGCAACGCGCCGATTACTCCGGCCCAGCCTCTCCCCGAATGTAGTTCGTTGCCCGCCAATTACATGCCCTCACAAAATCAGACGAACTGCGGCATATCCATCAATGACCAATACGCCGAGTTCGGCATTGGCGTGATTCAAAACGCCGGCACTCAACAATGGTACTCAAACGGCCATGATTGGCCATGTTCTGCCGGTAGCCAGAGAGGTTCCGGCGACAACGGCGTAGTCTGCCGCTGGAACCCTCCGCCCACCGAGCATTGCTCGCTTACCAGTGACGGAAGCGGCGCGTGCAATTGTTCTCCTCCTCGTACGGACCAGTACGTGACGAATAGTGCGTGCGGTCGCGTCGATTCCGGTACGTCGCTGACGTCCGGCTCCATAACGCCGAACAACGGCGACCCCTTGTTTCTGGAGATATCGATCCCCTGCACCACCTATAAAACCACCAATAACATGACCGTGTGCGCGAACCCGGTCAGTCTGCCCCAGTCCGTGAATGGCTGCGTCGAACAGGGAGGCATGGGAACCTGGACGCTGGTTGCTTCGCAGGCTGTTAACTCCAACCAGGGTATCGTCGCCTGGTACAAAGGAACTTCGAACACCAGCGGGGCCTGCACCGTCACCGCGTCCATGGTCAGTTCGAATCCGGCCGAACTCAAGATCTATGATGTGCCGAAGTTCAACGGGACCATGGATACCATGAGCACCGCCTCTGGTGCTTACACCATCGGAGCTCCGCCGGATGTGAGCGCCGGTACCGCTACCACCGGATTCTCCACTGATCTACAGTTGGGTGCTCTGCTTGAGGTGAACCTTACGGCCACGCCGATTACCTATTGGCAAAATTGGCTGACCAATGCGCCGACCAACGGCCAAGATCAGTTGACCTGCCTTATGTTCAACACCAACTGTCCCGCGGACGATGGCACCGATTACCTGCCGGGACATGGCCCATACTCTGGCAACTCGGACACTGGCCACAGACTGGTGACACCCGGAACACAATACTTTCATCGCAACGCAGATGTAGTTACACCGGACCCCACGAATAAGGTGCTTGGATCGAACTTCGCTTGGACAGGTGTGGCGATTTACGTTGAACTCAACCCCTAGTGGCTTTATCGGTACTGAGCGACACAGCAGCGGTAACGCCTGTTCCAACAAGCTGGCGTTGCCGCATGCGGTCGTGGCGTGGCCGATTTGTTCCTGGTGAAGAAAGCAGAGAATAGCGTTTTCGCGTAATCGTGATTCCGAGTGCCAGCCCATCAAAGTCATGGATAGCCAGATCATTCTCGATTGTCACCAGCATTTCATCGATGAACGGCTGTTCCGCTATCCCGTATTCCAACAGCGCAGCGCCGGTTTCGAGGCGCTCGTCGGCGATTACAGTGCCCTGCCTAGAATTTATCTTCCCGAAGACTACACACGCGACACTGTCGGCTTCGACGTTAAGACAGTGTGGGCGGAATTCATATCGAACGATCCGGTTGCCGAAGTACGCTGGGCAGAGCAGCTGGCATTAACTGCTACGCGGCCGCAGGGCTTGATTGCTCAAGCTGACTTTCTGAGCTCTGACATCGAGCACACTCTGGATCTCTACGCGTCCATGAATCGGGTTAGGGCGGTTCGCCAGCATCTAGCCTGGCACCCAACGAATCCGTTGCTACGCTACGCCTCACGACCGGACGTCTTGTGTGATCCTGCCTGGCGACAAGCCATTGCATTGCTGCGCGGTCGCGGTCTCTGCTGTGAACTCGAAATCTTCGCTCCCCAGTTGCCGCAACTCGCATCTGTGGCGGGGGAATATCCCGACATCCAGTTCGTCCTGCCGGTGATGGGCTGGCCCGTCGATCTGACGAGCGATGGCCACAAAGCCTGGAAGCGCGACCTCCTGCTGGTCAGCGCTTGTAAGAACGTCGCGGTAAAGATTTTCGGAATGGAATGCATCTTCGGCACCCATTGGACAGTGGAACAGATTCGCCCCTGGATCCTCGAGACCATCGAGCTATTCGGCCCCGGGCGCTGCATGTTTGCCAGCCACATGCCGATATGCAAGCTGGCGTGTAGCTTTCAGCATCTCTACGGCGCTTATCTGGAGGTGATCGCGGCCTTCAGCGCGTCGGAAAAGCGGCAGCTACTGCACGATACTGCGGCAGAAATCTACAAGCTGTAGCTAAGAACAACGTGCCAATTTGAAGCGTGTGATCCGGCCAGCCACGGAACTACCGCCGGAGTGGTCCAGCTCCCAGCATGCGGATTCGCTAATCGGAAATCGGGTTCTCTGAAGTAGATCTCGACTTAGCTAGCATGCCCAAAGCCATACGTTTTTGGAGCGCCTGTCAAATCCCAAATTGCGGAACGATTACCGCTGCCCCGATCTCCACGATGAGAAGCATTAGCTGGCACGAATGCTATGATTCTTGGAACCGTCTATGACATCGCACATTCACTTAGCTCCTGCTCCCTCCCAGCAACAACCTTTGGCCCATGATCCGCTGCTCGACGACATCGGATTCATGACCTGCATGACCCTGGTGCTGCTGGGAAATTACGCGCAAACCGGGCACCTCGGCGGACCGCTCGCCTATACCCCGTACAATGTGGCGGCCCATTTAGTCGGTCCTGAAAACGGTGGACTGCGTTACGATTACCGCCGTCCGAAGCATCCTTACTCCGACAAATTCATGATGGCGGCGGGCCACTCGGTCCCCACCTGCTACGCGCTGTGGATGATCATGGGCCAGGCGCTGTATCGCAAATATCAGCAGACCGGCGATCCGCGTTATCACGTTGATCCGCACGTCGCCATGCTGCCGATTGATGCCTTGGGATTCCGCCGCGGCGCGGGCGCGCTGAAGACGCTGCTGCACGAAACGGGCCTGGAAGACAATCCGCTGTTCGCGCAGGCGAAGGGCCGGGGCATTCGTGCGCTCTCGGGACATGCCGAAAGCGTCGACGTTACCAACGACGTCAACGGCGGACCTTCGGGCATCGGCATCGCGACTGCCGCGGGCAAGGCGGCGTTCTGGGATGTGGTGGGCGCGCCAGAGTCGCCGAAAGTGATCGCGCTGGAAGGCGAATTCGCGCTCACCGAAGGTCACGCACAGGAGTTGAAAACGCAGGCGCTCGCGCTGCAAGTGGGAAAGCGTTTGCGGGTGATGATTTCCGACAACAACGCTGGCATCGACGATTGCCTGGTTGGCGGCAAGATTGGCGGCGTCATCTCCTCGCAGTTCTGCGAGGTCTACGATCTGGTGGGCCAATGGACATCGTATGGATGGAACGTCTTCACCCTGTCGAACGGTAACGACTATGGCGAAGTGGCTGCGGCGTTGAGGGCCATGGACGAAGTCGACCCGCAGGACCGTCGGCCCGTCGTCGCCATCGGCAAAACCATCAAAGGCTGGTGGCCCGCTGCCGCCGACGGGAAAATCGCCGGTTATAGCGGTGATCAGTTGGTGAGTTATGCCAGCCATCCTTACGCGCTGAAGATGAATTCAGAGTATTTCCTGGCGCTGGCGTCGACCTTCGAAAAGCATTACGGCGTGGAGTTTGAAGGGATCCGCAAGGGTCCGGTCAGCGACAATCGCGAGCGCTTGATCCAGTTCAAGACGAACATCGACGTGGTGATGTCGCTGCTCGACCGCGACGGACTGGGCGATCGCCTGGCCGAGCGCCTGTTGGAAATCGGCGACACCGTGCGCGACGACGTGAAGTTACGCATCTCGGCCACCAGCGATCCGTTTCTCGATGATCGCCTGCGCGTCAAGGCGCTGCCGGAAGAGCCGCAGAAGGTTTCGGTGCGCAATGCGATTTCCGGTGCGGAGAAACAAGTCAGCATTGCGCTGTTTAAGAAACCGGGCGAGGTGGCCGGCGCGCGGCGCGGGATTTCCGAAATCATCAAGTGGATGAATTACGTCACGGAAGGACGATTCTTCACCGTGGCCGCTGACCTTTCGGAGTCGATCAACGTGGAGCACGGCAGTTTGTGGGGACACTATAGCCCGACGAACAATCCCCTGGGCACGCGCTTGAAAGCGCCCATCCAGGAAGCGGGCAATGTCTCCACCGCCATCGGGCTGGTCAGTCAAAGCGCTTCCGTCGATCCCGAAAAGTTCGCCGGCGTCTGGGCTTTGAGCGGCACCTACGGAGCGTTCACGCCGCTGATGTACACGCCCGCCCGAGTTTGGAGTCAACAAAATCAGGACAGCAAATTCCGTGTCGGCGTGCTGCATATTCTCACCGCGCACTCCGGTCCTGAAACCGCGGCCGATGCGCGCACCCACTTCGGCATCTTCGCGCCCCAGGTGTGGAAGCTGTTCCCGCGCGGCCAGGTGATCAATTTAAGCTTCTGGGATTACAACGACGTCGCGCCCGGCTACTTCGCAGCGGCGGAAATCGCGGCCCGCGATCCGCATGTCGGCATCATCACGCTGGAAGTGGCGCGGCCCGACTTCGCGGTCGCGGACCGCAGCAAGTTCGCCGACTCCGATCTGCGCGCCGCGGCCAAAGGGCTGTACGTGATCCGCGATTTTGCTGCGGACAAGCCGCGCCACGGATACGTGATCGCGCAAGGATCGAGTTCCACGGTGAATCTGGTGAAAGTGCTGCCGAAACTGGAAGCGGCCGGTGTGAACGTGAAGGTGATCGCGGCGATCAGCGAGGATTTGTTCGACCGCCAGCCGCAAGCCTATCGCGATTCCGTGTTGCCGCCCGAGGCCCGCTACGATTTGATGGTGGTATCGACGGGCACGCGACGCATGTGGCCGCTGCGCAATCTTGGTCCCTTGACGGACGATTATTCACTGACGTCCGACTTCGACAATTGCTGGAGAACCGGCGGCCTCGAGGCGGAAGTGATCGCGGAAGCGCATCTTGATCCCGACACGATTTTTGCCGGCGTGGAGCGGTTCGCAAACGAACGCGAGCGCCGCATCGGCGATCAACGAAAAATGATCGGTTAATCGGGCGGCTATTCCTTTCGCGCTTGCCAGCTCTTGTATCATCCAGCTGTGCGAATCCTTGTCTTTCTCTTGATCTGCATGACCGGTTGCCAGGCGCAAAGCCCTGGGGAGCAGGTCCTCGCCGTATACAAGCAGATGGAGAAGGCCGTGCAAAGCGGCGACGCGAAAGCCTTCGTCGCGTTGTGGTCCCGCGAATCGGCGTCGGATGCACAGCAGCTGGGAGCCCAGTTGCAGCCGCAGCCCGATGTGCATTACACGTCGTCTAAAGTTTTCGTGCAGGGAGACGAAGCGGCGTTGCTGGGACAATTGGGTAAAGATCAATTCCTGTGTATGCGTTTCGTTAAGGAAGATGGGCGCTGGAAGATTCACGACTTTGCTTCTAGCGAAAAGGCATATCCCGCGGAGACGGTTTATGCCATGCTCCCACCTCCCGCCGGAGCCTTCGCACGCGCGGGGGAGCCGTGGCACAACGTCGCACCGGGTTTGGATAAAGCGAGTGCGGCCAGAGACGGCTTTCAGGTGCGGGCAACTTACGATGAATCGTTTTTGTATATTCGCATTGAATCTTCGTCACCGATGCCCGCGCCCGGCACAACGGCGGAGAAGCCTCCCATGGGCTGGCCGGTGATGAAAGTCAATGTTTCGGGCGCCGGCGAGTTCGTGTTGCATGCCACGGCAAACATCGGCGACCAGGCGACGTTCGATAAGAATGGCCGCGCCAACAGTCATCGGCCTTATGTGGCGTACTGGCTCATGCTGGAGCGCAAGGACAAAATGATCTTTCAGGTGTGGGCGGGCTCACATCCCGATCCGTTAATTCAGGCTGGCGATCACTCCCTTGAAGTGCGCGTACCGCTGCGGACAATGGGCGTCGCGGATACGAGGCACACGAAGATCATGATCGGCGATGCGGAGTGGCCGAACAGCGCGGTTTTCAGCCTCGAAGCCCATCAATATCAATAGAGTCGACACGAACGGTGCCGAATCTATGACGAAGTCGGCATCGCAACGCTTGGCAGCAATTCCTCTAGCGAGTTCGAACCGCCCAACCTAGCATCAAGAGACCGCTGGCTGCGATCCAGCTTCCGGCGACACGGACTGCGATCCGGGCCCAATGCGCGCGCAGTCGAACCACGAACGCCGCGGCGAGAGCGATCAGCACGAATATCGCGAACACCAGTCCGAATAGCGCAACCGCAGCAGTATCGAACTGCCCCATGCCGGCTCCGTTCAAGTATCCGTGATACAGGCCAAGAAGAGCGGCAAGAGCTGTGGTCAGGCGCAACGAAATCCTGGCGTCGGCGGCCAGCAATCCTCCCAGCAACAGAAACCATGTCGCCGCGAAAAACGGCTGGGGGTTCGCTGTCATAGCGCTTAGTCCAGCCAGACCTCCCAGCAACCACGCAACGGGAAGGGTGAACAATGCCCGGCGTCCGTAATTCGCGCCGCGCAATCCTGCCAAGAGAGCCAACGCGAGTACTGGAACAATGTCTTCAGGGCTCATGAGGAAGTGCATTAATCCGTCGTAGAACGGCCCCATGCCGGTGGAGTTCAGGTGCGCCTCGGCAGGAATCGCACAGATGACCGAAGCAAAAATCACGAAGGCGTACAGCGGAAGACGAGATTGGTGCGTGTTGTTCATGCGATCGCCTTCCACAAAAAGAACGCACCGCCGATGACCACCAATCCTCCGGCGCCGCGCAACAATTTCTGTCCCCACGCCCAACGGTGGACCGTGCCAATCCCAATGCCCAACGCGTGCAAGCACCCGGTCGCGATGACGAAGCCCATGCTATACAGCAGCGCGCTTTGGCCGGGCGGCAATTCCGTACCATGCGCATGCCCGTGGAATATGGCGAAGAAGCCGACCAGCGCGGCCGCAACCCCGAGCGGCGGTCTCAGTTCGAACAGTACGGCAGCCCCCAGCAGAATTGCCGACAAGGCGATTCCATATTCGATTCCCGGCAGCGGCACTCCCATCAATCCCAACATTCCGCCGAAAGCCATCACCATGGGAAATGCGACCGGCAGTACCCAAATCGCGGGCGACCCGAGTTGCGCTCCCCATAGTCCGACCGCGACCATCGCAAGTACGTGATCGAGTCCCGAGATCGGATGGCGAAAGCCGGTGAGGAATCCAACCGCTTCGCCTTTCTGCGGATGAGCGAGGGCGGCTTGCGCACACAGAAACACGAACCCGGCCAGCGTCATCGTTCGCAGCAGCGGATTGTGTCGAGGCGCTTTCAGCGAGCACCTCCGAACAACATGGCCACGCGCTGAATGGTCCAGAACGCGCCGAGCGAACCTACGGTATATCCGGGAACAGCCTGCACCCAGCGTGGCCAGCGCACCTCAAGGATGCGGAACGAGCGTTCAAGAGCCAGTATCAACGCGATGAAACCCAGCTGCCCGAGTTCGACGCCGACGTTGAATGTGACCAGCGCCAACGGCAATTCGTGGCGGGGAAGGCCGGCGCTGGTGAGCGCGCTGGCGAAACCGAATCCATGCAGAAGTCCGAAGGCAAACGCCACGACCCAGGGATGACGAATGGTGAAGCTGGTTTCGCCGCGCCAGGAGCGAACGATTTCAGGGCCAAGAAACAAGATGCTCAACGCGATTGCAGCGTTCAAGGGAAGCACCGGAATCTCAGCGTAGCCAAGAGTGGCAATCGCCAGCGTGATGCTGTGCGCCACGGTGAATGCCGTCACGGTCTTCAATAGCATCCAGCGATCTTTGACGATCAGCAGCAGTCCGAGAACAAAGAGCATATGGTCCGCGCCGAACAGAATGTGCCGAATGCCTTGCAGGATGTACGTGCCCGCAACGCCCACCCAGGTTTGCGAAGCCGCAATCTCTAACCAGGGCTGCGACGGACGTACGATGGTCGTCAACTTTCTGCCATCGAGAAATTCGACGCGCACCAGCACGTCGGTGATGGTGAATTGCAGCCCGGGAAACTCAATGCGCTTGCCGGCAAGCCCACCAGGACCGGCATCAATCCAGCGCCGCTCCACCAGGGAGTCTGCCAGTTCTTCCACGTCAGGTTGCCGCAAATTCTTGATGTCGTCAGGGAGCTCGAGCGCTATGGGAAGGCGCATTCCCGAGAGCACCGGCGTGCGCCACAGCACGCTGAATTGTCCCGGAGCAATCTCTTTGATCTCAAGATAGGCAGGGCGCGCTTCATGGGCCGAAGCGCTCGAAGCGACGATTAATAACCAAGCCACGAGCGAGGCAAATCGGGCGAGAAAGGCGGTCACAGCGGCGCCTCTCCAGACGGGCCCGGAACTTGTTTCTTCGGAGGAGCAGCCGGAGTTTGTGCCGCATCTTTGTCCGACGGAGACGGCACAAGCACGCTGTACTTAGCGCGCATTTCCGCATAGGCCTTTTGCCAGGCCGCCGCTTTTTGCTCGCCCAGCCACGCTATCTTTACGTCGGGCTCGATTTCTTCGAAGGCCGGAACTCGTCCCGGAATTACGGTATCGATATAGACGAGATGCCATCCGTAGCCCGACGCGATGGGACCTTGCCACGAGCCCGGCTTCGTTTTCTCGAGAGCAACTGCGAATTGGGGACCAAACTCTTTGGCCACAGCCTCGGGAGCGCGGTCGCCGTAGTAGTCCTGGAACATGAATGGATCGGCGAGCGACAGCGCGAGTGTCGAATCTTCGGGCTGGCCAGAGATCTTAACTAGCGCCCTGGCGGCGTCGCTTGCAGCATTCTTTCCACGCTTGTCCGGAGAAAAATAAAGATGACGGAAGCTATAGCGGCTGGGCAAAGCGAATCGACTGCTGTTCTTCTGGAACCATGCCTTTAGCTCCGCAGCGGAAGGCTCGTGGGCCGCGGCTACGTCTTCCGCGAGGAATTGCATCTTCTGCGCCATGCGGCGCTTCACGATGGTGTCGTCTTTATCCAGGCCTAGGGCCAGCGCCTCGCGATACAAAACTTCTTCGCGAACCTTATCCTCCACCAACGCCTGAAACTCCGCTGGGGTGGGCTGGCGGTGCCATTGCGACTCGAAATATATTTCCGTCTGCCGCAGGTCATCGAGGCTCAGAACGATTTGACGAGACGACTCGACGCCGCCTCGGCCACGCTGCATGTAGGCATATACCGCGAAGAGGGCAAGTCCGAGCAGCAGAAAATGCAGTAGCGGCTCGCGCAGCCAGCGTTTGAGAACGAGAGCGAAAGCACGCTTCGAACTGGACTGCGCGACTGAATGCTCCTCTTCCCGAACGACGGCTAAGGAGACTTCACTCATTCAACAAAAAACTCCTATGATTTTCCCGGCACGTACCAAACGGGCGATGTCCAGGCACGCTGCTGGATGGTGGCCGCAACTTTCGGGTTCGGAGGCAAGTTCAACTTCGCCGCCCAATAGGTGGACCAGCGCGGCGTGGGAATCTCCAGCACGCGCGCATAGTAAGTCGCAGATGCTTCGGGGTCGAACGAGGGATCGGTCCACTCGCCGATCAGCTCCGTCGAACCAATCGAGTTGGTATAGGTCGCAGCCTTCACGTCGACGGTGTTGCCGACGGCAGGCACCTTGCCGGTTTTCGGCTCGGGCTTGCGGTCGCCACTCCACACCACGTCATACACGGTCTCTTTGCTCTTGCCGTTCTTGGTCGCAATCTTAATGATCTGAACCCGATCGAGATTGCCGCTGTTGGGATCTTTGATGGCATGAACTACAAACGTTGGAGCGGCCTTTCCGGTCGGCGCTGCCAGATCGCCGCCCATCGGCACTCCGCCTTCGTAGGCGGCCTTCACCCAATCGGCCTGTTTGGTCATGTCCTTGGGATAGTTCCAACCGGCAAACATGCGGACTTTGATCCGCGTTCCTGAGGTGCCGAATGTTTCTTTTCGCTTGAGAGCGGCAAAGATGGATTCGCGCGTGTTCTCCTCCGCCCACACGCCGGTGAGTCCGCCGGAGCTGAGAGCAGTGGGAGGCTCGCCACCCACGGAGGTCGTCGCCGTGATCACAGTCTTGGGATCGTTGTCCTGGTTACCATGGGATCCGGGAAAGTTGCTTGGCTCGGTAGACGTAATGCCGGAGTGAAAGTCGGTCCCAGCCTCGATGCCATACTTGAAAGGATTGACGCCGAGCTTAGCTTGCTGCTCCTGGCCTACTCCATAAGCCTGGCGCAGATAGCTGCCGGTTGCGGAGTTTGCTTTCTTGTCCGCGCCAATCAAGTAAAGCCACAATTCAAAATTTGCGAACTCGTCGGTGGGCGACAGCGCCGGGCTGGTGTCAGTCTGACCCTTGGTCTGGATAATCTCTGCCAGCGGTTCGTTGGCCATGCGGCGCTCGGCATAGTCGCGCGTAATTGGCTTGCCCGACATGTCGCGGGTGCTGAACATCAGGCCGTTGCTGGCATTGCCGTTGTGGGGAACCGCAATTACGTCGAGTCCCTGTTTACGCTGCGCTTCCAGGTAGCGCCAAAGATCCTCTGGATCGAGCGAGTCGAATGCCGTATAGGGCATGGCCGGACCTTTGTCAGCGAAAATCACGCAGCGATGCAGGTTCTGAAATTGCGGCGCAGAGGTCCACTCGAATCCTATGAAGGTCGTGAACTTCCCGGGCTGGTTGTATTTGTCGGAGATGTCCGAGTATTTCTCCCACGCCGAACGAAGCAGCTTGGGATCGTTGAACTCCGGCAGAGGTTTGTTGACGATGGTGGAACCGATGAGCTTGCGAAATGCGGTAGCCGAAACCGCCGGATTAGGATTGGTCATCAGCTTGTACCACTCGGACTTCGCGAATGGCCCGTTGGGATCGATGGTGTCGCGCACCACCCCCAGATATTCGGCGTGATCGGTTACAGCCAGGAAGTCGAGAGGCGCCATGCGCTTTTGCGGCTTGCCCATGTATTCGACCGTCTCGCCCATCGCGTATTTGTAGGAATCCTCAGGTGTGGTGCGGGTTCCGAACGCAAACGCGTCCATGGAATAGCCGCTGTGCAAATGGAGGTCGCCAAAATAGGCGTTCTTCAGCGGATTGCGTGGAGGCCGTGCATCCGCGGACTGCGACGCGGAAGAGACGTTGTTCGCTGATGCAGCCGCTTTCGCGTCTGCTAGTTTGCTCGTACACCCTGTCTGCAACGAAAGAAGAACCGTCAGGCCGAGCGCGGCCATCCACAGTTGTTTCACCGGCACACCTCACAGGAAAGTTTCATCAGCCTATCAGACGAGTCGATCCGGAAATATTCCGCGTAAGTTGTACAGATCAACGCTTCACCTCTCGGTGGCACAATTAGGCAGAGAAAGAAGCTCCAGGCCCAGGCCTGATGACGGGCGAAGATGTCTCTTAGGAAAGGAAAATTCTAGGCGGGCATGCAGGCTTGTGCAACCAGTAAAAGTACCAGTGCGGAGATCACCAAGCTTCAACCTCCGCGGCCTTGCATGGGTCACGAGTAGATGTGCAGAGACCTGGATCGCTGCGCCGCAAGTGGCGGATAGAAGATAGGCTGCTATAGCCGGAGTTCGCCGATCTTCGACTTCGGGATTATGTCGCACGGGCGGCAATGAGGGGCGGATGTGACTCCGCCCCTGAAGTGCATCGTGCTGTCTAAAAGAAGCCCAGAGCCTTCGGGCTGTAGCTGACCAACAGGTTCTTGGTCTGTTGATAGTGATTGAGAATCATCTTGTGGGTTTCGCGTCCGAATCCGGATTGTTTGTAGCCGCCAAACGCGGCACCCGCCGGATAGAGGTGATAGCAGTTGGTCCACACCCGGCCCGCCTTGATTTCGCGGCCCACGCGATAGGTGTTGGTGCCGTTGCGTGACCACACGCCTGCGCCCAAGCCGTAAACGGTGTCATTGCCAATCTCGATCGCCTCTTCCAGGTTCTTGAACTTGGTTACGGACAGTACCGGCCCAAAAATTTCTTCCTGGAAAATGCGCATCTTGTTGTGACCGGTAAAGACGGTTGGCTCCACATAGTAGCCATGTTCGAAGTCCGGGCCGGGATGCGCCTGCTTGCCACCTGCCACGCACTTCGCGCCTTCTTTTTTGCCTACATCGATGTAGCCCAGGATCTTCTCCAGCTGGTCTTTCGAAGCCTGCGCTCCCATCATGGTCGTGGGATCGAGCGGGTTGCCCACCTTGATCTTCTTTACGCGTGCGACAGCGCGATCCAGGAACGCGTCGAAAATCGATTCCTGAACCAGGGCGCGCGACGGGCAGGTGCACACCTCGCCTTTATTGAAGGCGAAAAGCGCAAAGCCTTCCAGTGCCTTATCAAAATACTCGTCGTTGGCATCCATGACGTCGGCAAAGAAGATGTTGGGGGACTTGCCGCCCAACTCCAGGGTCTGCGGGACGATCGGCTCGGAAGCGTATTGCATGATGAGCCGGCCGGTGGTGGTTTCGCCGGTGAAGGCGATCTTGGCGATTCGCTGATTGGTAGCCAGAGCCTTGCCGATTTCGCCGCCCGGTCCGGTAATGACATTCAGCACGCCCGGCGGCAGGATGTCGCCGATCAGTCCCATCAGCACCAGCAAGCTGAGCGGGGTGTTCGATGCCGGCTTGATCACGGTGCAGTTTCCGGCGCCCACGGCGGGAGCCAGTTTCCATGCCGCCATCAGCAGCGGGAAGTTCCAGGGAATGATTTGCCCGACAACGCCGAGCGGCTCTTTGAAGTGATAGGCCACGGTGTCATTATCGATTTCGCCCAGGGCTCCCTCTTCGGCGCGTACGCAGGCGGCAAAATAACGGAAATGATCGATGGCCAGGGGAACGTCGGCATTACGGGTCTCGCGGATGGGCTTGCCATTGTCGAGCGTCTCGGCCACGGCGAGGATTTCCAGATTCTCTTCCATCACGTCGGCAATCTTGTTCAGCAGGGCCGCGCGCGCCGCCGGTGAAGTGTGCGCCCAGGCGTATTTCGCCGCATGGGCTGCATCGAGGGCTTTCTCTACGTCTTCGGGAGTTGATTTGGCGATCTCGGCGATGGGTTCGCCATTAATTGGGCTGTGGTCCACAAAGTATTTGTCCTTGAGCGGCGGCGCCCACTTGCCACCGATGAAGTTTTCGTACTTGGCAAGGACTTTGCCGTTCTTGCGGATTGTGCCGAGTGCTTCCTCGACAGAAAATTCTCTAACTAGTTCAGCAACAGCCATGAAGAGTATCTCCTTTGACGGCGGCGCCCCGTGAACCTTCAGGTCCAGCGGTCGCCGTCGAAATTGATTTCACATCCGAGTTCTCGATGACGTGGCCGGCAGGATTATCCTGGCTTCTCGTCGTGGCATTCATCGTTTGCCTACATCTGCGGTGTGGACCGCGACCAAGGCGTGCGCCAGTTGCAGGTGGAGGCGGTCGCCCTCAACATAGGGGCCCCATGCGTCCGGCTTTCCTGATTGGGTCAGCAACGGTTTTGAACCTCTCAACCGAGCCTTGACACTTCTGTAAAATCGATCATGCCTCTTTTCGCCACAGCTCCGCCGTGACCATCGTCAATGGCGCGTGTGACAAGAGGTTTTGGAGGTTAAGAAGTCTGCCAGGGGTTGGAAGAAGATTCCCGGCGTTGGTTTTGCCCGGTTTGGAGAGGCAGGCCGCATGGGCAGAGTGGCAGCATGGCGCTTACGTCACACTGCCCGCCCCGCTGCCGCACCCGAGGCCCATGCCCACTGGAAGTTAAATCCCCCTAGCTGGCCGGTTACGTCCACCACCTCACCGATGAAGTACAGCCCTGGTACCTGCGTGCACTCCATCGTTTTCGCAGACAGCGCATCGGTGCTGACGCCGCCGGCAGTTACCTCGGCCTTTGCATAACCCTCGGTGCCGACTGGAGTGAACGGCCACGCGTGAAGCTGCCGCTCCAATTGCGCCAGAGCGTGGTTAGCCCACGCCGTTGGCCTTGCTACGTCAAGCAAGCGCTCCGCCAACCGCGCCGGTAGCTTCTCGCGCAACGCCGCTTTCGCCGCAGCCAGATCGCGGCGAGCGTTCGGCCTCAGCAAGGGCGCGAGAATATCGTGTTCGGGAGCCCAATCGACGTGTACCGGTTCGACGCCATTCCAGTACGACGAAATCTGTAGCACGGCCGGCCCACTTAACCCGCAATGCGTGATCAGCAGCTTTTCCCGGAAGCTGCGCTTGCCGATCGAGACTCGCACCTCGGCGGAAACGCCAGCCAAATCACAAAAGCTGGCATGTTCCGCACCGCCAAGCACCAGCGGCACCAGTGCGGGACGGCAGTCGGAAATCGTCACATCAAATTGACGAGCCACTTCATAGCCAAAGCTGGTAGCGCCCATCTTCGGGATCGACAAACCGCCGGCAGCTATAACCAGTGCCGGTGCCGCGAACGCCGAGGTGTCCGTAACCAGAACGAACTTGCTGTCGCAACCGAGTTCGCTATCGGATGAGCTGTGGCGTCGCACCTCCCGAATCTTCTGCCGCACGAACACCGTGACATTCGCCTCGGCACATTCCTTCAGCAGCATGGTGACAATCTGTTCCGCGGAGCCGTCGCAGAAAAGCTGCCCCAGCGTTTTCTCGTGATAAGCGATGCCGTGCTTCTCGACCAACGCGATGAAATCAGCCGGGGTGTAGCGCGCCAGCGCCGAGCGCGCGAAGTGAGGATTGGCGGAGAGAAAATTCTCAGGACGGCAGTGGAGGTTCGTGAAATTGCAGCGACCACCACCGGAAATCAAGATCTTCTTGCCCACTCGCTCGGCGTGCTCGAGCAAAGCCACGCGTCGGCCACGCCGTCCGGCCTCGATGGCGCACATCAATCCGGCTGCGCCCGCGCCCACTATTACGACATCGAAATGTTGCGGTTCAGGATTGTGCGTCACGTGCGCTTGAGGTGTCCGAGTTCAATTAAAACATCTCGATCTCATCGCGCTTCGTAGTCAAGATAAGAAATCTTGCCGCCCGACGACTCGAAACGCACCTCAGCGTATTACCTCTGCTGGAATCCATCCTGCTGCGGTCGTCGTGGAATCCCCAACTGCCTCATTTTGTAGAGCAGCGTCGTTCGCGGTATGCCCAGCTTTGCCGCTGCTCCGTCCCGCCCGCTCAGTACCCAATTAGCCCTGCGCAGAATCTCCGCAATGTGTTCGCGCTCGGCCTCCACCAGGGTCTTCGGCCGGTCCGGATGCGTTATCCGCTGCGGTTCATCAGCAGGCCTGGCAGGCGATGTTTCCGTCTTCTGAAGTTCCTGCGTGCGCAAATTCGCCATCTTTGGACAGAATGACAGCGCGCTCAATCACATTTTGCAGTTCGCGAATATTCCCCGGCCACGAATATTGTTTCAGCGACTCCATCACCTCGTCCGGCACAGTGTGAATGGGCTTGGCCGATGCGGCGGGCAGAATGTGTCGACGAAGCTCATCACCAGCATCGGAATGTCTTCGCGCCGCTGCGCGCAGTGGAGGAAGGGAAATGGGAAATACGTTAAGCCGATAGTAAAGATCAGCGCGGAATTGGCCCTCTTCCACCATCTTGCCCAAGTCGCGATTGGTGGCGGCTATCAGTCGCACGTTCACATGGATGGAGCGGCTGCTGCCCAGGCGTTCGAACTCCTGCTCCTGCAAAACGCGCAGCAGCTTGGGTTGCAGCTCCAGCGGGATGTCTCCGACCTCGTCCAGAAAAAGCGTGCCTTTATCGGCGAGTTCGAAGCGGCCCTTCTTTCTGCGCGATCGCGCCGGTGAAGGCGCCGCGCTCATGCCCAAACAATTCGCTCTCCAACAGTCCGGAGGGGATGGCGGCGCAATTCAGCTTGACGAAGATATTTTCCCGGCTGGAACTCAGGTTGTGAATCGCGCGCGCGATCAACTCTTTGCCAGTTCCGGTCTCGCCCTGGATGAGCACCGTCGATCCGGTGGGCGCAACCGTTCTTCACCTCGCTCAGGACCCTCTTCAGCTTCAGCGCTCTCGCCGATAATCTCATTGAAGTTACGCTCGTTGCGTAGCTCGTCGCGCAAATATCGTGCCTGCTCTGCAATCTGTCCGCGGGATTGCTCAGCCTCCTCATATTTCAGCGCGTTATCCAAGGCGATGGCCAACTGGCGGGCGATCTGCTCCAGGAGCTCACCGTCGGCGTTAGGTGAAAGAGTCCCGCGAGCGATCCAGCAGATGCAGCAGCCCCAGCATGCGGCCTTCGCGTTGAATGGGAACGAAAAATCCCGATTGGAATTCTTCGACCCGCATGATCATGGCGGCTTCCGGACCCAAGCCTTGGGGCGCTTTCCCAAACAGGAAGGGCATGCCGCTGCGAAAGGTGCGGCCGGAAATGGAGCCATCCATCGGAATCAACGTGTCTTCCACCAGCGCGCCGCGTGATTCGGGGTAGTCGAGGCCGCGCACTCGCAACGATTTCTTGTCGCTCTCCAGCATGGAGACATACGCGGCGTCGCACTGGATGGCTGTGCGAACGCTGCTGGCGATCGCGTGCAACAGCTCGGCGAGCCCGAGGTTCGACGTCACCGCATTATTGATGTCGAGTAACATCCGCAACCGGTCGCGTTCGCGCACTAGACGATTCTGAAGCTCGCGCGCTTCCTGATAGTTGATGGCGTTCTCGACTGCAACCGCAACCTGCGCGCCCACCAGGCAGGGCAATTCCAGCTCCGCGGGATCGTAAGCTTCCAGGTGCGAGCTGCCGAAGGTCAATGCGCCAATCCGCCGGGTGGCCGTTGTAAGCGGCACAATGCAGAACGAGCGCACCCCGTTCTGCCGAAAAAACTTCATCACCACCGGATACCGGGTTTCCTCCGCAATGTCCCCTACCACTAACGGCTGCTGCGATTGCCATACCCCGGCCGACGGCGACTGCTCCATCGTGTATTCCGGAGCGGCAACCGGGCCGGGAGACACGGTGTGCACCGTGTGAGTCAGCATCACATCGCGCGCGTCATCGTGGATCATCAGCGTGAGATACGTAAAGTCCAGCAAGTTGTGCAGGCGCCGGCCAAGCTCGCGCACCAACTCGTCCACACTGGTGTGCGCGGCCATTGCTCGCGACATTTCCAACAAGGTGCGGTAGGGATCGGCGGGGATTGCAGAAATCGGCGTTTCGAAAGAAGACATCAACCTCTCCGCAGACGATCAGTGGCCGGCAGCCTGAGGACCTTTGTCTGAAATAGATTCCCGAAAACGCCATAGGGCGCACGGAATCTGCGATCGAGGCGAGTCAGACGGCAAGCAGCCCGGAGTAGATTGCCATCCCAACCACCGCGTCGACGCCCATGCTGTCGAGTTGGTCGATTTCCTCTCGGAGACGAATGCCTCCGGCGGCGATCAGTCGCCGTCGACGTTTTTTGGCGCAGTTCGGCGATAACACCCATCGGGATACCCTTCAGCAAGCCTTCGGTATCGATGTGGGTGTAGAGGAACGCCGAGCAGTAGGGCTCCAGCTGCTCAATCATCGCGGCAGGTTCGATTTGCGTTACCCTTTTCCAGCCATGAATCGCTACCCGTCCGCCGCGCGAGTCGATGGCGAACACCAGTCGATCGGCGCTGAACTGCTGACATAGAGTGATCGCGAACCCTACATCGACTTCGTCGTTGCTGGATTTCGGTGGATCGTCCTTTGTTCGGCCAGAAGTTTTAATCAGCGACGACCCGATGACCACTCGATTTGCCCCAGCGTCCAAGATGGCGCGCGCGTCTTCGGCAGAACGAAGGCCGCCTCCTACCTGGCAAGGGAGCCGCCGGCAAAACTCCGCCACCAGCTTGCGGTTGCAACCTTCGCCCTTGGCCGCATCCAGGTCAACCAGCTGTACCAGGGGATAGCTGGCGAATCGCGCAACCCATGCGTCGAAGTCGTCAAACTCCAGCGCCTTCCTCTCGCCCTGTACGAGCTGGACAATCTTGCCACCCATCAGATCGATCGACGGAATCAGCATGTCAGCCTCACCGGAATTCCTGCTGCCAGCAATTCCTGCTTGATGGCATGCACCGCCTGCAATCCGAAGTGGAAGACGGAGGCCGCCAGGGCGGCGTCGGCCGCGCCTTCCTGAAATACCTGAACGAAGTGACTTGGCTCGCCGGCTCCGCCGGAGGCAATGACCGGAATATTCGCGCGAGTGGCGACCGCGCGCGTGAGTTCGCAATCGAAGCCGGACTTGGTGCCGTCGCGGTCCATCGAGGTGAGCATGATTTCTCCCGCGCCGCGCTGCTCGGCCTCCAGAGCCCATGCCACGGCATCGCGTCCGACGGGCTTTCGTCCGCCCGAGGCGTACACCTCCCACGCGTCGCCGCTTCGCCGGGCGTCGATGGCGACTACCACTGCCTGCGAGCCATAGCGTCGGGCGATTGTTGTGATCAGGGAGGGATCGGCGATGGCGGCGGAATTGATTGTGACCTTGTCGGCGCCGCAATCCAGAACCGCGGCGGCATCGTCGAGCGAGCGAATGCCTCCGCCCACCGTGAACGGGATGAACAACCGGTCAGCGGTGCGTCGCACGGTTTCGAGCAACGTGTTACGGGATTCGTGGGTGGCCGTGATGTCCAGCAAAACGATTTCGTCAGCGCCCGCCGCACTGTGGGCTGCGGCAAGTTCAGCGGGATCACCCGCATCGCGCAACTCGACGAATTGCACGCCCTTCACCACGCGTCCGCCGTGAACATCAAGGCAGGCGATGATGCGCTTCGCCAATGACTCAGAAGGCACAGAAGTTCTCCAGAATCTTCATTCCGACATCGCCGGACTTCTCGGGATGAAATTGCACGCCGAACAGATTGCCGCGTTCTGCTGCCGCGGTGAAGGGCGCTTCGTACACGCAGGTCGCAACCGTGTCGTCGCAGAGGGGAGCACGGTAGGAGTGCGTGAAATAGACGTAGGCCCCCGAAGGAACCTCGCGCAGCAGACGCGACCGCGGTTCCGGCACGATGCGATTCCAGCCGACGTGCGGCGATTTCACCCGGGCCGAGAAGCGCGTGCACATGCCGGCAAAGACGCCTAGCCCGCGCAAATCGCAGCTTTCCTCGCTGCCGGCAAACATCCACTGCAAGCCAAGGCAAATTCCCAGCATCGGTTTCTGGCTGGCGAGCGCTTGTTGCAGCGCCGTTCCCAACGCGCCCTCAGTCAACGGTTGGGTGGCCGCAAAGTTTCCAACACCTGGAATGATCACCTTATCCGCCGCAAGCACGACAGCGGCGTCGCGCGTCACCACGCACTCCTGGCCCAGGTGCCTGATGGCCTTGGCAACGGAGGCCAGGTTACCGGCGCCGTAATCAACGATGGCAATCACAGCAATCCCTTCGTGCTGGGCAGCATGCGTCCGAGCTGGCGGTCTTTGGAGCAGGCCACGCGCAAGCGCGCGCGCGAAGGCCTTGAACAGCGCTTCAATCTTGTGATGGTTGGAGCGGCCATACATGACCTTGGCGTGAACGTTGGCTTTGGCTCCGCGCGCAAAGCCGTCGAAGAAGTCGGCCACCAGCTCGGTTTGCAGGTCGCCTACCAGCCGCGTCCGCACCTTGGTATCGACGACCGCGGCGCTGCGTCCGCCGAAATCGACTGCAACCACGCCCAACGTCTCGTCCATCGGCATCACGAAATATCCGGCGCGCAAGATGCCGCGCTTGCTGCCCAGAGCCTGCGTGAAGGCCTCGCCCAGCGCGATGCCTACGTCCTCGACCGTATGGTGCTGATCCACGTCGAGATCGCCGATGGCTTTGAGTTCCAGGTCGAAAGCGCCGTGACGCGCCACCAATTCCAGCATGTGATCGAGGAAGCGAATCCCGCTGCTGACCTTGGCGCGTCCGTGTCCTTCCAGCGTCAGCGCGATGCGAATCTCGGTTTCGTTGGTCTTGCGATGAATGCGGCCTCGCCTCATGCTGTCACCTCACTGCCCAGATTGAACCTGAGTTCTTGCGCGACCGACGTCAGTGCCGATATAAGCTGCGCGGTCTGGCCGTCGCTTCCGATAGTGATGCGGACGCATCCTTCGCAGCCGGGATCGGTCGAGCGGTCGCGAACCAATATCCCACGTTGTCGGATAGCCGCAACAAACTCGCTGTGCCGTTCCCCAATCCGTACCAGCAGGAAATTTGCCTGGCTGGGCCAGCTGTAAAGTCCGAGTGATTTCAGAGCGGCGGTAACGCGCTCACGTCCGTTCTGCACCTGCGCAACGTAGGCGCGGATGTGATCTTCATCCGCGAGCGCATCCGGCAACACGGCCAGCGCAACCGCATTGACGCTGTAAGGAGACGACACGCGACGCACGTGTGCCATCTGCGACGCGGCTCCGGCGAGAATCCCGATGCGCAGCCCAGCCAATCCGTAGGCCTTGGAGAAGGTCCGAGCGACGAAGAGGTTCGGCGCGCTGTCGATATCGCCGATCACGGTCTCGCCGTGAAACTCGAAGTACGCCTCGTCGACCAGAACAGCCGCTTGTGGAGCGGCTGCGGCAATCTGCAACAACTCTTCGCGAGCGGCGACCGTGCCTGTTGGGTTGTTGGGGCTGGCGATGGCGAGCAGCCGAGTAGCCGACGTGATGCTGTCCAGCACCTTGGCCACAGGGAAGCGGAAATCTGCGTCACACTGCACCGGGATCACCCGCGCGCCGGTGGCTGCAGCGTAGATTTCGTACATGCGGAACGTCGGGGTCACCACAATCACTTCGTCGCCTGATTGCAGATAGCTCTCGCACAGAAGGTGAATGCCTTCGTCGACGCCGTTGGTGAGCAGTACCTGTGCGGGCGCAAGGCGAAGATGTTGGGCGACGATGGCCTCGATCGGCTCGCGTTCGGGATAGCGCGCCAAGTCGTCCACGGTGATCGTCTTCAGCCGTTCCAGCACGCGCGGCGAACATCCTTCCGTGTTCTCGTTGAAGTCAAGCCGCAATCCTTCGCGGCGCGCCAGCGGCGGATGATATTCACCAAGGGTCTGTACTGCTGGCGTCGGCTTAAGCATTGCCGCACCTCACGCGTATCGATTCGGCGTGCGCGGCGAGCCCTTCGGTCGCAGCCAGAGTGGTCACAATCGGCGCAATTTTGGCGATGCCGCCTCGATCGAAATGCTGCACCGTGATCAACTTCACGAAATCGTAGACGCTGAGGCCTCCGCGCAACCGAGCCGCCCCTGCGGTGGGGAGAACATGGTTGGGGCCGGCAGCATAATCTCCGGCGGATTGCGCGGAATAGTCGCCTATGAAGATCGAGCCGGCGCTGCGGATCGCGCCCAGGTCGTCGTCGTCGACGGTCAAATGCTCGGGAGCGATGTGGTTGATCCAGTTGATCGCTTGCTCACGCGAAGCGGCAACGAGTAAGCGCGCATTGCGGCGGATCGCCTGCTCCGCGATAATGTTGCCCCGACTGGCTGCGTTGACGGCAGCTTCCACGCTCTTTGCCAGCGATGGACGAGTCGTGATGAAAACGACCACGGCATCGGGATCGTGCTCGGCTTGCGCCACCATGTCGGCCGCGAGAAACGCGGGGTTGCCGCTATCGCTGTACAGCACGGCCTCGGTGGGGCCGGCCAGCATGTCGATGCCGCAGTCCACGCTCACCAGCTTCTTGGCGGCGGTCACGAAGCTGTTTCCCGGCCCGACGATCTTGTCCACTTTCGGCAGCGACTCGGTTCCGTAAGCCAGAGCCGCGATCGCTTGGGCTCCTCCGCAGCGATAAACTTCGCCGAATTCCCAGCAGCGCGGCGGCGGCCAGAGTCGCCGGTTGCGGACGCGGCGATACCACGCAGATTCGCGGCACGCCGGCGACCTGCGCGGGGATGACGGTCATCAGGAACGTGGAAGGAAGCGGGTAACGGCCTCCGGGTACATAGCAGCCCACAGCGTCCAGCGGTCGCACGATTTGTCCCAGCATGCTGCCGAGACTGCCTTTTGCGCCACTCGCGCGGCATCTGCCACTGGCAGAATTTGCGAATGCGAGCCGCAGCCTGCCGCAAAGCCCTGCAGGTTTCGGCAGGAGTGGATTGCCAAGCCGCAGCAATCTCTTCGTCCGAAACTCTGATGGGCTGGGCCTTCTGTAGGCCATCCCACAATGTGGCATAGCGGCGCAAAGCCTTATCGCCGTCGCGTCGTACAGCCCGGATGATGGTACGCACGCGCGGCTCCAACTCTTCCAGTCGCGTGGCCCGGCTTTCCAGCGCAAGCACCGCCCGCTCCGCCGCTCGGCCTTCGAGAATCCGCATCACATCACCACCTTGTTCAGCGGATACTCGACGATCCCCTGCGCATTGGCGGCCTTCAGGCGGGGAATCACTTCCCAGCAAGCGGATTCTTCAAGGATGGTATTCACCGCGACCCAGGTGCTGTCGCTCAGGGTCGAGACAGTCGGGCTATTCAATGAGGGCAGCACGGCGAGCACAGCGGGCAAGTCTTCCGTTTTTACATTCAGCATCAGGCCGACGCGACCCTGCGCTTCCATGGCGCCGCGCAGCATAAGAGCGAGGTTCTCGATCTTCTGGCGCTTGCAGGACTCAGCCCAGGCTTTCGGGTTGGCGATGATCTGGGTGTTCGATTCGAGAATGGTTTCCAAAATTCGTAGCCGATTCGCTTTGAGTGAGCTGCCGGTTTCGGTGACCTCGACGATGGCATCCGCCAATGTGGGAGGCTTCACTTCCGTCGCTCCCCAGGAAAATTCCACGCGCACTTCGATGCCGCGCTGCTGGAAATAGCGCGTGGTCACGCTTACCAGTTCGGTGGCGACCGTCGCTCCTTGCAAATCTTCTGGACGCAAGGCCGGCGAATCTTCGGGAACGGCGAGCACCCAGCGCACCTTGCCGCGGCTCTGCTTGGCGTAAATGAGGTCGGCCACGCTGACTACGCTCAGGCCGCTCTCCAGAACCCAATCAAGCCCGGTGATTCCGGCGTCGAGCGCGCCGTGCTCAACGTAGCGAGCCATTTCCTGCGCGCGAATCAGCATGCATTCGATTTGAGGATCGTTGGTGGTGGCCGAATACGACCGGGAGTTGACGTAAACCTGCAGGCCGGCGCGCGCCAGCAACGCCAGCGTCGCCTCCTGCAAGCTGCCTTTGGGGATGCCGAGACGCAGCTTCATTGCTGCACCCCGACGGCTAACGGCAGCGGAGTGGAGAAGCAGGTGCGTGTGCCGGTGTGACAAACCACGCCTTCGCCTTCGACCTCAACCTGGCACAGAATGGTGTCGAGGTCGCAATCCGCAGCGGCCGAGATCACCTTCAGCCGATTGCCCGAGGTCTCGCCCTTGGTCCACAGCTGGTTGCGAGTCCGGCTGAAGAAAGTGACATATCCCGTTTGCAGAGTCTTCTCGTAAGCCGCCCGATTCATGAAGCCCAGCATGAGGACCTCGCCGGTTGCGGCGTCCTGTACTACAGTGGGCGCTAAACCGGCCATTTTGTCGAAATCAATTTCTACCGCCATCCCGTCATCCTTTCGCGCAAAAACAAAAACCCCGCTGAGCAGTGTCAGCGGGGTGATGAGATCTTGTTGGTTAGGAAGCTATCCGGAGATCTCCGCTGACACGTTCGCCACGTGATGATGGTGGTGCTGGCGATGGGTCAACGAAGTCATCGTGCTATCGACACTACAAAACTCGAGCCGGGTCTGTCAATACAACGTTCTGGCTATCCCATGCGCATGGCCAGAGCGCGCTCGTCGCTCTTGCCACTCGCGGGTGGCGAAGATGCGCGGGCCGACTTCGATGAGGCGGGGCAGCATCTGGAACACGGAAATCGGCGTCCATTTCATGCCTTGGCGCGTGCGATAGCCTTTGCGATTCAGTTCGTCGGCGATGACCGAGTAAGGTCCGTCCTGAATGGTCAACTCCATCATGAGGAACAGAGCTTCCTGCTCCACGGGGTTTTCCTCCAGCCGCGGGGCATCTTTGGCAACCTGCCAGCCGAAAGGAACTTCTTCGGCGGCGCGTGCCTCTTCCGTGTCGGGGATTTCGCGCTCCCATTCGACGGCGACCAGTTTCCACCCCTGTTCGGCATGTTGCGCGACGTCATCAGTGGTTAAAGCGGAGACGTCCTGACGAATGCGTTCTGTCTTTGCCATGCTCCCCCCACGCCGGGGCTAAAGCCCCTGTCCTTTTGTCGCTTCGGGACGCCGGCCTGAAGGCCGGCTCTACCCGTCCTGCCGGGGCTAAAGCCCCTGTCTTTTTGTGTCGCCGTCGGCACGACTCAAGTCGTGCCCTGATACAAAGCCGATCCCATCCAGCGACGACTGACAACTGACCACTGACAACCGACAACCGCTTCTTACTGTTCGCGCAACGTGCGCATCGGATCCAGGCGTGCCGCGCGCAGAGCCGGAGCGCTGCTGGCTACCAGCGATACCAGCAGCAGCACTAGGGTCACCGTCACAAATGTCAGCGGGTCGAAGGGCTTGATCCCATACAGCATCTCCTGCATGAACCGGGTCAGCACCAGAGAAACGACGATGCCGATTGCCAGACCGGTAGCCGCCAGCATCAGTCCCCGGCGAAGAATCAGCCGGAGCACGTCATTGCGTTGCGCGCCCAACGCCAGGCGCAGGCCGATCTCCAGCGTGCGCTGCGCCACCATGTACGACAGCACCGCGTAGAGTCCGACTGCCGAGAGCAACAGGGCCAGGGTCGCAAAAAACGAAAGCAGCATGGTCTGGAAGCGTGGCTGGGCTGCCGAAAGTGAGAGGTAATTGTCCAGCGTATTCACGTGGTACAGCGGAACGTTGCCATCCAGCTGATTGATCGCGGAACGCAGCCCGCTCAATTGGGCCAGAGGGTCGCCGTGGCTGCGAATCACCACTGTGGGATCGAGGATCAACGCTTGTTTGAATGGCAGATAAAGTTGTGCCGGCATCTCGCCGGTCAGACCTTTGCGTTTCACGTCGCCCACGATGCCCACGATCTGGCGCACCGGTTCATCCATGATGCCGTCCCCCAGGCCGGGCTTCATTCGCTTGCCCAATGCATTCTCTCCGGGGAAATATTTTCGGGCGAAGGCCTGATTCACAATGACGACTGCGGGCGCCTTGGAGTCGTCGGTCGAAAGAAAATCGCGGCCGCTGATGAGCGGCATGCCCAGGGTGTGGAAGAAATTTGGGGTCACGATGCTGACCGGTGCACTGGGCTCGTCACCTTTTGCGACCGGCTGGCCCTCAATCGTGAATCCAATCCCAATGTTGCCGCGGGCAAGCGGCAAGGGATAACCGGCAGCGACCGATTCGGCGCCGGGCATGCCCGCCAGCTGCGGCAAGAGCTGATCGTAGAACTGAGCTTTCTTGAGAGTCGGATATTGCGTGTCGGGTAACCCCAGGTCGCCGGTCAACAGTTGATGCGGATTGAATCCGGGGTCGACATTCATCACCCGCACGAAGCTACGAATCAGCAGCCCAGCGCCTACCAGCAGGATCAGTCCGATCGCGGTCTCCGCGATCACCAGCATGCTGTGCAGGCGATGCTGTCCCTTGCCGCTGGTCACGGTGCGCGTTCCTTCACGCAGCGCCAGCGCCGGATCGAGCCGCGACATCCGCCAGGCGGGCAGCACGCCAAAAAGGATTCCAGTCAGGATCGAAGCCACGGCGGCGAAGGCCAACACCATGCCGTCGACCGAAACCATGTCAAGGCGCGGCAGATTTTGCGGCACAAAGCGCAGCATGGTCTTGAGCAGAAGGACCGACAGGACCACTCCCCCTACGCCGCCGCAAAGCGCAACGCAAAGCGACTCCACCAATACCTGCCGCATGATCTCCCAGCGCTGTGGCACCCATGGCGGAACGCACCGCTACTTCTGAACGACGGCGCGTGGCTCGCGCCAGCATCAGCCCGGCCACATTGGCGCAGGCAATCAACAGCAGCAGAACGACCGCGCCGAACAGCACCCGCAACGCCGGCCGGGTATTGCCCACCAGGTCCTCAAGCTCGGGAACCACAATTGCTCCGGCAAACTGCTTGTTGGAATCGGGATATTGCGCCGCCAGATTTCGCGCGATCAGGTCGAGGTCCGCGTGCGCCTGCGCGATGCTGACGCCCGGCTTCAGCCGGCCGATTAACGTAACCATGTGCGCCCCACGTTGCGCGGTCATGGGGTCTTTGTCAGTGGCATCGTCGGCCAGCGTCGTCCAAAGCGCAGGCACCGGAACCTGAATGGGAAACGTAAATCCCTTGGGCATCGCACCGACGATCGTGTAGCGATTGTTATCCAGCGTGATCGCCCGGCCAACAATATTGGGATCAGCCCCGAAAACTGATTGCCAGGTTTCGTGGCTCAGGACCACGACATGAGTTCCGGGCTTTTCCTCCTCAGGAAGAAAGCCCCGCCCAAGCATCGGGTTGACGCCTAACACGCGGAAGAAGTCGGAAGAAACGGTTTGCGACTCAAGCTGCCGAGGTGTCCCCAGACCGGTGAGGCTGCGGTCGTCGTTGTGAAAGGAGGCCAGCGCTGCGAAGGAATGATTGCGAGCACGCCAATCAAAAAAATCCGGATAGCTAAGGCTGTGCGTTACATCCTGTTTGCCCGACGTGGTGTCCTGCATCAGCACCGACATCAGGCGGTCGGGTTCGGGGAAGGGCAGCGGTCTCAGCAGGACGGCATTGATCAGGCTGAAGATGGCAGTAGTCGCGCCGATGCCGAGGGCGAGCGTCAGAATGGTGGTGAGGGCAAAACCTGGGCTCTTGCGTAACTGGCGAATCGCGAAGCGAAGGTCTTGCAACAAACTTGGCATCAAAAGTCTCCTCGGGAGCGGATATCCAAGTCACTGGAAGGTACACGTCGGGGGCCATCTTTGAGAGAGCGCAAGTCTCTGGAAGCAGAAGAGATAGGCGTGGGCGAGGACGGGTGACGGCGGAGCGGCCGTCCGGATTCGTCATGCTTTGTCCACCAGCGGACAAAGGGGAATGAGAAGCAGGCGGACAGCTCTGTTCCGCTAAAAGGCATGAATGCGGCTGAGAATTCCACACCTGCGCGGCTGAGAATTTCACGCCTGCCGGGTGAGGATTCCACACCTGCGCGGCTGAGGATTCCACACCTGCGCAGCAGAAAATTCCCCGCTGGTTGTGTTTGAAGGGGCGCAGCTTTAGCTGCGCCGTTAAGTTGCCCTTTTCTAATCACGAGGAGGACTTTAGTCCGACGAGGGATCTGCTTGTTCCGACAGCCCTCGAACCGCAGATCCGTTCGACTTCGCAGCCGCCGGCCCGCAAAATCGGCGGCCCGAAATTCATGGCGGCCGCTCCACTCAGGATGACAAATTTGGGTTCTGTCCTACAAGGAAGCAGGACACTACCGGACAGTGCCCAAATTTGGGTGACGACCTCTATTTCTTCCGCTTCGGTATCGGGTGCTCGTGATCCAAATCGTAGAACTTTCGCGGACCGTGGTCTGAGCGGCGGGTGACCGCCAGCTCCGGACGCACCGCCCTATGCAGAGACTGGGCCGTCTGCGGCAGCGCACTGGTCGTGGTATACATTGCTTCGTTGAACGCGGAGCCACTGCTCGCCTTCGCTACCGCGAATACTCCGTAGGCGTGGCCGTTCGAATACGCAGTTGCAATGTAATCGCCCACCATCACTCCTGAGGTGGTTGCCGGCAGCCAAGTCAGAGACATCGGACCAGACAGCGTGGTCGGCGAACTCCAGGTGTTGCCTCCATCGCTCGACGCCACCGTCCCGACATAAAGCTGGCAAGTCGCAGCCGTGCACGCTGCTGTCGGATAGAAGTAGTACGTCAGCGCCAGGTGGGCCGAGCCGCCGCTGGTAGTCGCATCGGCCCCGAGGCCGGGGATGAAGTGATCGACGCTGCTGCTCTCGACATCGATCGGAATGCCCGCCGGCGCGGTCCAATTGCTTCCATCCGACGACGTGCTCATCACGATATCGTTCGACGAGCCATTTGTGCGGAAGCGGCAATCCTGCCACGCGACATACACACGCCCGGCTCCGTCGACTGCGGCCGAGGGCAGCGCCGAGGTGCGCAGATTGCCGGCGACGGTGTGATCGGTGATGGCTGAGATCACGACCGAGCGGGCCCAAGTCGCGCCGCCGTCGCTCGAGGTGAAGGCCAGCATCTGGGTCCCATCGATGCTTTCGATCGGGACCACGACCAGTCCGCCGGCGCCGACCAGTGGCTGGCCGCCCAGTCCCTTGGCCATGTCAGCGGTGTTGGCCGCGGCGCTCCAGGTAACGCCGCCATCGGTCGAAGTGCTCATCCAGATCAGCCCACCGGCATTGTTGCTGGGGTCATCCCACTCGACATAACAATGGCCGAAGTACGGGCTGGCTGAGTTGTTATCGCAGGTCATCCAGTTCTTGTCCGCATCCGCCGTGGTGCTGACAACGACGGGCCCGCTCCAGGTGTGCGCGTCCGGCGAGCGGCTGACCACGACTTGATCGGTGCTGCTGGTGATGGCCAGCGATGCGATGAGCCACACGCCATGCGCCTGATCGAACACGACGGACGGATCGCTCACGCCGCTATAAGTGCCCCCTCCCTGAAACGAAGTGATGCCCGGTAGCAAGCCGTTGCTCCAACTCGTGCCGCCGTTGGTGGAGGTAGCGAATCCGATGTCGGCTGCGCCGCCGTTGTAGATGCGTCCAACCTGAAAGACGCTGACCAGATTAGAGCCCGAGGCGAACAGCGCCGGTTCGACCTCGGTGGCATGCTGGCTCTGCGGATTGGTGAACTGGTCGGAACTTAGCTGGGTAAGCGGAACTTGCGGCTGGCCGGGTGTACTCCCGCCCGAAGAAGATGAGCCGCCACCGCCGCCGCAGGCCAGCAGCAGCGCGACAGAGATAAGGGCCGGCGCGAACCTCGCTGACACGCGGACAAACTTCATGCAACCACCCCGGCGGAAATCGGATATCCAGTCGCGCGCGAGAATGTTGAAATACGCAGATGAGAGATGTCAAGCGGAAGGGACGAGATGCGTCCTAATGCTGGCAGAAGCCAAGGTGCATCGGCGGTCGAGTGTCGCAACTATATTTCCGGGCGGCTCGGCCCCATCCCGGCAATTGCATCCAACTCTGCAGTGGAACAGTTCCAACACAAGATTACCAGCGACCTGCGACGCGATCGCGAAGGCATTCTCCTCATCAGTTCTACCTGCATGAAATGCGGCATTGCGAAGGCAGTTTCTATTCGCGACGGTTCGCTCGAGAGGTGGGAGCTGGAACATCGCTGCGGCAATCTAAGAGTCATTCACCCCAAGGGCGAGCATCTTTAAGTCCTGCGCAAGTTTCAGACACTCGCTCGTCTCTTCCGGTTTGCCTCGCCTATTCTGCCGCTGATAAACTCAATGGTTTACACAAAGCCTGATCTGCCTGCCATACAAAATACACATGTCGAACACAATGGATATCGCTATCGTCAACGGCGCCCGCACACCTATGGGGCGCTACTGCGGAAAACTCAAGGACTTCACGGCGCAGGAGCTCGGCGCCATCGCGGCTGTGGAAGCCATGAAGCGCTCCGGGGTCGAGCCCGGCGAAATCGATCACTGCGTGATGGGGAATGCGCAGCAAACCTCGGGCGACGCCATCTACGGCGCGCGCCACGTCGCCCTCAAAGCCGGAGTGCCACTCGAAGTGCCGGCGCTGACCGTTAATCGCCTGTGCGGTTCGGGCATGCAATCTGTCGTGACCGCGGCCCAGATGATTCAGCTTGGCGAAGCCAAGATGGTGCTGGCCGGCGGCATCGAATCGATGTCGCAGGCGCCGCACGTGATCCGCGGCATGCGCTGGGGCGTGGGCTTCGGCGAAGGCAAGCTGGAAGACTCGCTCATGGTCGCGCTGCTGGACAGCTATTGCGGTCTCTACATGGCGAATACCGCCGAGCTTTACGCCGAGCAGCAAGGCATCACGCGCGAGATGCAGGATGAGTTCGCGTTGCGCTCGCAGAAGTGCGCCGACGACGCTTATAAAGCAGGACGCTTGCAGGAAGAACTGACGCCGGTGCCATTGCGCAATCGCAAAGGCGAGCCTACCGGCGAGACGTTTAATGAAGACGATCATCGCCGTCCGGAAACCACGATGGACAGCCTGCGCAAGTTGAAGGCATCGTTCGGCAAGAACGGCACGGTCACGGCCGGCAATGCCAGCGGCATTGTGGATGGCGGCGCCGCCACGGTGGTCATGTCGCTCGACGATGCCGAAAAACGCAACCTGAAGCCGATGGGCCGGCTCGTGAATTGGGGAATCGCCGGCGTCGATCCCAAAATCATGGGCTCGGGACCGGTTCCGGCGACGCGCATCGCCTTGAAGCGGGCCGGCATGAAGCTGGAGGATCTCGATCTCATCGAGGTGAACGAAGCTTTTGCCGCGCAGTATCTGGCGGTCGAGAAGGAACTCGGCCTGGATCGCAGCAAGGTCAACGTGAACGGTGGAGCGATTGCGTTGGGCCATCCCTTGGGCGCAACTGGAACGCGCCTGCTGGTCACCATGCTGTACGAGCTGCGGCGCCGCAAAGCCAAGTACGGCATGACCACGGCCTGCATCGGCGGCGGCCAGGGCATCGCGGTGATCGTGGAAAACCTGCAGCGGTAAACAGGAGCGTTCGCAAACGGAACCGTCGCGTGCGAAGAAATATTTCTTGTAAGAAGTCGACTGTGCGGCGGGCAGAGCAGGTTTGTATCAGGGCACGAGTTTACTCGTGCCGACCAGAGCAGGAAAAATGTCAGGGCTTCAGTGTCTGCGTGAGAACTGAAGTTTCGCATTGCCGGTGGAGTACAACGGCCAAGAAACCAGCGCCGTAGGCGCGAAACAGCTTAGCCCAGCACGCAGCCGAACCGGGGTCCCCAAGTCGCGCCGCTTTTGCGCGAATTGGGGTGGGATGGCGGAGTGCTGGGTAAGTGAGAAATTTATACGAGTCCCGTAGGGACGGCAGAGGTTCTCCCGCAGACACTTCAGCCCCTGCAAGACCTTTCCTCAGGGGCTGAAGCCCGGGAAATTATTGTGGTCTCTACGGCACGACTGAAGTCGTGCCCTGATACAAGGCGCGGTACGACTTGATACCTGCGAGAAGGATTGACGGAGCGGAATTTTTGGGACTGCGGCAGCCTTTTTCTTGCGAACTCTGAAGGCCAGCTCTTCCGGGGGATTCACGGGGAACATTTAATGCGCGTCTTCAGCGGCGTGGTGTTCGGCTATCTGTTCTTTCGGCTGCTGTGGTGGGGACTGTTTCGCGTTACCAACACCGATCCGCATGCGCCGGCCAGCATCAGCTTTCAGGCGGTGAGCATCGCGTTTGGGCTGCTGTTCGCGCTGGCGGCGGGTTATATCGCCAGCTTCATCGGGGGAAAGCCGCACTTCATCGCCGCCTGGTTTGTGGGAGCGCTGATCGCCGTCGGCGCTCTCTTCATTATGTTCAGGGACGGGATTTCGTGGGCGCCGGCCATCACGCTTCTTTTCATGGCGCCCGCGGCCGTGGTCGGCGGATGGACCTATGTGCTTCGCCGCCGGGAACCCTCGCAAACCGGAAACGACCAGCCATGACCAGCGAAGAACGCGCACTGCACGGGATGGTGTATCACCTGGAAGGGGCGTGGAATGCCGCCGACAGCGCAGGTTTTGCCGCGTGCTTTGCCGAGGACGCTGATTTCGTTCACATCCTGGGCGGCTATTACACCGGACGCGCCGCCATCGAAGCCGGACATCGCATGATCTTCGGGACAATTTATAAAGGCAGCACGGTTCGCTACAGTGTGGAGAAGATTCGCTTCCTGCGTCCCGATCTGGCGGTGATCTTTCTGCGGCAGTTCTTGCAGTTCTTCGAAGATGGCGCGCCCCGGGAACTGGAATCACGGCCGACGATTGTGGCAGAAAACCTCGATGGCAAGTGGCGGATCGTGCTGCTGCAAAACACGCGCATTGGCGAGGTAGGCGGCGCGTCAACGGCACGCGCGCTGGAACGGCATCCGCATCAGCCCGGGTAGTTCGGTATCGGCCAGGTGATCGGATAGAGCCAAGGTAGATCGGGCAGAGCTGGCCTTCAGTGTGTGCATGAGAACAGGGGTTTCGCATTGGCGGCGGGGTACAACGGTCGAGACACCAGCGCCGTAGGCGCGAAAGAGCTTAGCCCAGCGCTTCAGCGCTGGGTGAGCTTAGTTAAAAAGTGAGAGTCCCGTAGGGACGGCAGGTTTTGCTAACAAGTTTCAGCGACGCTGTGGGACAGCAGATCCCTCGGCTCGGACTGAAGCCCTCACTCGGGATGACACGGTAGAAAATTTGAATGGCTCGGCTGCAGCCTCGCCCCGATACGAAACGGTTCCGCTTCTAGCCAGACATTCGAGGGTTGTTTACTAATACATTTTTCGAGGGGAAAGCGCACACATGGATATTAAAAAGGTAGGCGTACTAGGTTGTGGTCTGATGGGCTCGGGCATTGCACAGGTGGCCGCAGTGGCCGGGTGCGACGTTGTGGTACTTGAGCAGGACCAGAAGTTTCTCGACAGAGGTTTCGCCGGCATCGACAAGTCGCTGTCGCGGCTGGTGGAACGCGGCCCCGCCAAGGGCGGGCTCACGGCTGAACAGAAATCCGAAGCGCAGGCGCGGCTGAAGGGCACAACCAGGATGCAGGACCTTGCCGACTGCGACATCGTGATCGAGGCCATCATCGAGAACGTTCCCGAGAAACGCAAAACCTACGCCGAGCTCGATGCGATCGTCAAGAAAGACGGCATCTTCGCCACCAACACTTCGTCCATCTCCGTGACCGAGCTGATGACCGCGACCAAGCGGCCTGAGCGCTTCATCGGCATGCACTTCTTCAATCCCGTGCCCATGATGAAGCTGGTGGAAGTGGTAAAGACCATCGCGACCGCCCCCGATGTGTATGACTCGGCCGTCGCCTTCGGCAACAAGCTGGGCAAGGTGCCGGTGCGCACCAGCGACAAGACGGGATTCATCGTGAACCGGCTGCTGGTGCCGTATCTGCTGGACGCGATCCGCGCCTACGAAGAGGGTGTAGGCTCGATCACCGACATCGACGAAGCCATGAAGCTGGGCTGCGGCTACCCCATGGGGCCGTTTACCTTGCTGGATTTCGTTGGACTCGACACCACCTACTACATCACCCAGGTGATGTATGACGAGTTCAAGGAGCGCCGTTTCGCCGCGCCTCCGCTGCTGAAGCGGCTGGTGCTGGCCGGCTGGTACGGCCGCAAGTCGGGCAAGGGATTTTACGACTATGCCGACCCCAGCAAGCCGGTGCCGGGAAGCTTTGTGTAGAGGCAGCCGTTGGCAGTTAGTGCTTAGCTTTTAGCAAATGCGACTGAGTCCCACGCAGTGGGACGGAAGAGCTAGCCGCGGCACGCGGCGGCTATGAAATCAGCCCGGGGCGAAAGCCCCGGGTACACGCGCAGAAAGGACCGAGCCGCGGAGCGGCGAATTTTATTTTATCCGCGGGGGTGAGCCCGCGGTATTGAGGAAGGTGAACCGCGCGGTACGGCAGAACCTGTCGCCGGCTGAAGCCGGCTCGGATCCAATTTCTTATGCGGTTACGGCGCACCTGAAGGTGCGCCCCTTCAAAGACGTTATTGCGGCCCTGATGCAAAGCTGAAGGTTTGCTCTACCGGCATTAACTCGGGCCTGAAGGCCCGCTCTACCCGATCTGTTTGGCTAATTGCCAACTGCTAATTGCTAAGTGCTTTCGAAAGGCCTCACACTCATGACCGAATTCCAGAACATTAAATCCGAAATCAAAAATCACATCGCCTACATCACCATCGACCGGCCGAAAGTGCTTAACGCGCTGAACATGGCCACCATGCAGGAGTTGAAGCAGGCCTTCGCCAGCGCCAAGGCTGATCCTGAGGTTCGCGTGGTCATCCTAACCGGCGGCGGCGAGAAGGCGTTCGTGGCCGGCGCCGACATCGGCGAGTTGTCGCAGCACACGCCGGTGTCAGCCAAGGAATACACGCATCAGGGACAAGCCATCATCGACGCCATCGAAAATCTGGGCAAGCCGGTGATCGCCTGCATCAACGGCTTCGCGCTGGGTGGAGGTTGCGAGCTGGCCATGGCCTGCACCATGCGTCTGGCCAGCGAGAACGCCAAGCTTGGCCAGCCCGAAGTGAAGCTCGGACTGCTGCCCGGTTACGGCGGAACGCAACGGTTGTCGCGACTGGTGGGCAAAGGCATTGCGATGCAGATGGTGCTGACCGGCGAGATGATCAGCGCGCAGGATGCATATCGCATTGGACTGGCGAATGAAGTGGTCGCGGCGGCTGAGTTGATTCCGCGCGCCGAGGCCATCGCCGCCAAGATCATTGCCAACGCTCCGCTGGCGATTCAGTACGCCATGGAGGCAGTCAACCGCGGCTACGATCTCACGCTGGCCGATGGTCTGTTCCTGGAAGCGACGCTGTTCGGCGTCTGCTGTGCCACCGAAGATAAGAATGAAGGCACGAAGGCATTCCTCGAGAAACGACCCGCGCAGTTCAAAGGCCGGTAGATGGTCGTACTGCCCACTCATTCGAAAATCGCGAATGAGTGGAGCGCCCGGCCGACTCACCCGACGTCGGGCACGACCTATAACTACGACCCACTTGTTCGAAATCGCGAATGAGTGGGACACCTTCAATCGTTCGGTGTTAGGGCTGGATCTCCCACACGGAACCCCAGCCGTACACTCCGCCGCCAAATGCAGTTCCGTACAGATTGCCGCTGGAATCGAAGATCACGTCGCCTTCCGGCCAGCCATCGCCTTGGAAGTCATGCAGATCGGTCAGGCTCCAGGTACCGCCCGAGTTGGTGAGCTTGAAGACCGATCCGCCCTGATAGATCCCTCCCGTCTGGGCCACACCGTAGATATTTCCGGCAGCGTCCAGGGCGACATTTCCGTACAGGCCGCTGAGATTGCTGTAGGTATAGAGCACAGTGTAGGTCCAACTGCTTCCTGAACGAGTCAGCTTGTAAACCACGCCGCCGGCAGGACCGCCGTTCAGCATGGTCGTGTCGCCGTAGAGATTTCCGGCGCTGTCGAAGATCACGCCCGCCTGCGGCTCGCCTCCGTCCGGACCATTCTGAAAGGTGTAAAGGGTATTTTCCGTCCATCCACCTTGAGACCGAACCAGTTCAAAGACGCTGCCGCCGTAAGTTGTTCCGTAGAGATTGCCGGAGGCATCGATGGTCATGGTCGCCATGGGAAACGCGCCATCGGCGCCGCCGGTAAAGTTGTAGATCACACTCGCGGTCCACGTGCCTCCCGAGGGGGTCAGCTTATAGACAGTGCCGCAGCCGACGTTGCCGCAATGCCCGGAGCCGCCGTTATAGGTGGTGCCATACAGATTGCCCTGCGCGTCGAAGGTAACGCCGCCGTACGGCAGGCTCAGCCCGGCGCTGCTGTCAGCGAACTTGTAGATCACGGTTTCCGTCCAGGGACAGTTGGAGCGGCCGCAGATTCGGGGCGGCGGTGTCAGCTTAAACACGGTCCCGCAGCCATTGGGTGCACAGCCGCCACCGCCGAAAATCGTGGTGCCATAAACATTGCCGTCCGGGCCGATGGTGACCGCCGCGAACGGCGAATCCCCGTCCGGGTTTCCGGTAAACGAGTGCAGTATGTCAAAGAGCCAGCCACCGCCTTGCTTGGTCAGCTTGTATGCGACCCCGTGTCCGGCGCCGCCGTAGATCACGACGCCGTAAACGTTTCCTGCCCGGTCCATGGTGGGGCCGGCGAATGGACCGTTGCCGTCAGGGCCATTGGTGAAACTGTGCAAGTTGGAAAAAGTCTGCGCTTGCGCCATGCCGCCAACAGCCAGAACGAACATCACTGTGATCGCTGCCAAGAGCGCAGGAAAACGAAGCTGGAGGTGGGATTCTGAGGTGAGCATGCGGGCCTCCTTTGCTCGATGACGGTAGGAGCGGACAAAGTAACGCGCCAGCAAGGCACGAGTCAACCGGGGGGACAAGGCAGCGGTTCATCGCCGCAGGATCAAGCTGCGAGCGATGATTGCCATGGACGTGGACGCCTCTTCGCTCTGAAGCAAGGAGGCGCGATCGAGACGATATGGATGACGTTCGTAGCACCAGCTGAATGCCAAAAGCTTGAACGCAGCGCTGCCGGCCTTCTGCTCGGCAAGCACCAATTACAATGAAAGGATGATTCGATCGATCGTATTTCCTCGGATGCTGGGCCGCTCGCTCGACGACTTGCAGCCGGCGCTCGAGTTGTTGCGCGCCCTGGGCTTTGCTCCCGGCAATGAGTGGCATGAGGGCGGCAATCATGGCATCGAGATGCTGGCCCCGCGCGGCGGCATCGAGTTTCTGGCGGCACCGGATTCGCCCAGCGTTGACGCGATGGTGGAAGTTTCCGACGCCGATGGGGCGTATGAGATCGTCAAGAAACTGATTCCCACCCTGTCTGAACCCACCCTGTCGCCAAAGGCAGGCGACGAGGATGGGGCACCCAATCACGACAAGGATAGGGCACTCAATCACGACAAGGATAGGGCACCGGCAGTTCAGTCGTCTCCAATCAGAATTCGGCGCGAGATCGGTGATACCCCGTACGGAGCGCGCCTGTTTGAAGTGGAAGTCGGCGGATTGCGGCTCGGCTTCCTCACCTATGCGAAAAAAGCTGACGGCGCCGGCATCGAAGGTTCGCTCGATGCTTCGGGCAAACGCTTTGCGCTGGTGGTCAGCCGCTTCAACTCGTTCATCACCGAACGGCTGCTGGACGGCGCGCTGCAAGCACTCCGACAATGTGGGACTCGCTCTGAAGACCTGACCATCGTGCATGTGCCGGGAGCTTACGAGATTCCCATGGCTGCGCGGCATCTGGCGGAAACCCGCAAGTACGCCGCGATCATCTGTCTGGGATGTCTCTTGCGCGGCGACACGCTGCACTATGAAGTGATTGCGAACGAGGCGACCCGCGGCATCGGACAGTCGGCGCAAGAGACAGGCGTGCCGCACGCCTTTGGCGTGCTGACTTGCGACACGTTGCAGCAGGCCATCGACCGCGCCGGACTGAAAGCCGGCAATAAGGGATTTGAAGCCGGGTTGGCTGCGGTGGAAATGGCGTCGCTGCGGCAGAAGGTAGGGAAGGCGCGACGTCCTTCCAGCCGGAAGAAAAAAGCAGATCCTTCGACTGCGGCGCCAACAACAGGCCCCTTCGCTCAGGATGACACTTCAAATGCTGGATCGGATGCGAAGCAATGACGGGCAAGGCAGGCACACGGCGCAAGTCACGCGAACTGACGCTGCAGATGCTGTTCCAACTGGATATGGGCGGCCAGGAATTGGAACAGGTGCGGGGTACGTTCTGGAGCGAGCGTAAGGATCTCGACGAGAAGGTACGCGAATTTTCCGACGAACTGTTTCGCATTGCCTGTGAACGCCGCGAGGAGATCGACCAGCTCATTGAGCGCAACGCCGAACATTGGCGCATGGACCGCATGGCCGCAGTCGATCGCAACCTGCTGCGCGCCGGGGTGGCCGAGTTTATCGGCTTTCCGGAGACGCCACGCCCGGTGATCATTAACGAGTCGCTGGAGATCGCGCGGCGTTTCTCCACGCCGGAGTCGGTGCACTTCATTAACGGAGTGCTGGACAGCGTCGCCCGCGAACTGGGCGAAGGAAAGAAAAAAGGTGGGGATAAGAATTAGGAGTTGAGGAAACTCTGGATGAAGTGAGAACGACTTTCCTCAGCGGCTAAACAGTTTGCTGAAAAACTTTCGCCCCGCTTTGTTCGGGTAGAGCTGGCCTTCAGGCCGGCGTCTAGGCTCTTATTTTATGGACCCGAGCCGGCTTTTAGCCGGCGGCAGGCTTAACGTAAACGCGGACAGGAATTGTGCGGGGAAAGACAGCAGGTTCCTCCGCTCGTGGCTGAAGCCATTCGGTTCGGAATGACAATTCATAGGACTGATACGAGCGCGTCGCGCCGCTTGTGGCGTTGGTTCGGGGTGGAGCGTGCCTTCAGGCCAGCGTCAGCGGCGTTACTTTGACGCGAGCCGGCTAAAGCCGAATCGATTTGCAATACTTTTCGGACGGCCTAAAGGCCATCCCCTTCAAAGCGAACTTAATCCGGATTTTCTATGGGTAAAGGTGCGCCGCTGCGCTGGCTGGAGAATCGTCTGCTCGCGCGGCATTTGCGCGGGCGTGGCGTGGAGATCGGCGCGCTGTGGCGTAAGTTTCCTGTGCCGTCCCAAGCTGTTGTTTACTACGTCGATCGCATTTCCGACGCCGACCTCGAACAGCATTATGCCGAAGTCACCCAGCCCATCGTTGCTCCCGACATAGTGGCCGACGCCACGCGCTTGCCATTCCTGCCTGCCAGTTTGAACTTCGTAATTGCCAGCCATGTGCTGGAGCATCTGCCGTTTCCGTTGGCGGCGCTGCGCCATTGGTATGAGGTGCTGCGGCCGGGCGGAGTTCTGCTGCTCAAGATACCGGACAAGCGATTTACCTTTGACGCGAAACGCGAGCGCACGCCGCTGCAGCATCTGATCGCCGAAGATGAAGCTGGAGAAGCTGGATTCGACAAGCGGGGGCACTTCGAAGACTGGGTGGAAAATGTTGTCGGTCGCAAACGCGAGGGTCCGGAATTTGAGCCGCAATTAAAGCAGCTGCTCGAAGCTGACTACAGCATTCATTACCACACCTGGATCGACGAGGACATTCGCGAGATCGCGGAGTACTCACGCGCGCAAATGGGGCTGAAGTGGAGGCCGCTGGTGTTTTTGAAGGCGCATTTCTATCGCAAGGAGTGCGTGATTCTGTTGCAGCGGCAATAGAGGTGACGCCGGTTAAAACCGGCTCAAGAAATCTTATTAATTAAAGGGCATTTGGCGGCGCACCTGAAGGTGCGCCCTTTCAAGTCGCACCCACGGAAGCGCGGCCCCACCCAAATCGCCGTCGCCCAATCTAGAACTACGGAACCACGCACACCAGATTCGGGGTGGTCAAGTTGCCATTGGAGTCCTTCAGGTTCACCGCAATCTGCGCCTGGTCCTGCATCTGGAAGGTCTGCACCATGTGCACCGTGCTGTCACTGGTGCCAACGTAGATGCGGCTGCTGTCAGGCGTAATACCGCCGTTGTAAGCCGTGGCTCCTCCGGCAAACGCCACCGTGCTGGGTGTCAAGCTTGGCAGATTAAAGACCAGCAGTTCCGGCAGGTTGCTGATGATGTAGGCGTAATTGTTGTCCGGGCTCATGATCACCTGTTGCGGGGTGTAGGTGCCGACGCCCATGTCGTAGCTTCCCAGCGAGCTGGTTGTGGTGATCGGGCAGCCCGTGCTCAAGGGTGGAACGGTCGAAACCAGATCGATGTTAGGCGAGTCCGTGGCTACCGCTCCCGTCCCATTCGGGAGGGCTTTGATGAGCGTGGGATTGTTTGCGGCCAGCACCTGTCCCTGCGCTTGATTGCAGGTCGAGTACACAGTCACCTGTCCGGGCGCGGTGATGTAGCTCAGTCCGCCCTCGGCAATCAGGTCGAGGCTGTTGGCGGTGTAGGGCAGTGTCGGCATTCCGGTCAAACCGCTGGGATAACCCAATCCCCACTGGGTGCCGGCTACCCACTCGCTGAATTTGCTGTCAGGCGTGTAAGCCGCTCCGGTAAGGGCAGCACTGGCGGGAGCAAGAGTGTAGGATGCGCCCGAAACCGAGTAGTAGTAGACCAGGTTGGAGACCGTGTCGTCGATCAGCAGGAACAGGCTGTCCGGCGTAACGGCCAGCACGGTTCCGTGAACGCCCAGGCTGGTTACCGTTCCGGAGCTTACGCTGACCGCCATCAATCCGGAACTGGAGCCAAGATAAACCACCGATCCCGGTGGGATCGGCGACGATGGAGTTCGGGTAATTGGGCAGGGTGATCGCGGTGCCGGCGGTATTGCTTGTCGTAGGAATGGGAATCAGCGAAAGGGAATTGCTGGAAGCGGCATACACCGTAGTGGCGTTGCCTCCGTTCACTGTGGCCGTAACGATGTTCTGGCTGTACTGGGCAGGCACACCTTTGTTGCAATTGGGATAGCTGCAGGATGCCGTGATGTACGCCGTACCCGGCACCACGGCGGTAATGGTCGCGGGATTGTTGCCGGTTGTGCCGGTGGCTACAGTTGCAACCGCGGTCAGCGACGATCCCCAGGTCAGCGTCGGCTGGATGTACTGCGCGTGGGTGTCGTATACATCGGCCGTTAAATTCTGCGTACCCTGCGCATTCAAGATAAACGAGGTGGTGGAATCGCTGGAGCTATGCACGTTGATGCTGTTCACCGGACAGGTGAGATAAGGCACGGCAACGCTGTTGACCCCGGAAACGCTGGCGAAGGTCGTAGTCAAGCCAGGAGTTTCCGCGGTCAGGACACCAGGAGTTAGGGCGGTGATGACGGTGGCCGTGCCGCTACAGGTGGCAGTCCCGCTGGTCAGGGTAGCCGTGGTCGGAGCCACCAGTCCGCCGTAGCCCGAATTCGTGACGGTCAGCTGCGTGCCGGAAGCAATCGTGTTGTTTCCGGTCAGCGTGACGGTGGCCGTCGCATTGGTGACCCCATTGAAGCTGCTTAGATTGCAGGTCTGACCCTTGGAGCCGGTGATGGTTCCGCCCGAAGTGTAAGTCGGACTATCGGTGCTGGAAGAGAAGGCCGAAGCGATACCGGCCGAAGATGCTGCAATGGAAGTGTCGTTGGAGGAGAAGGTAAACGGGCCGACGGTGGAAGTGATATCGCAAGGCGCAGACGGCGAACATCCGGGAGCCGAGGTGCTAAAGGCCTGTCCGGAAATGTTGATGGCCTGTCCCATGGTGGTGCAATCGCCATTGACCACGGCGACGACTTGATCGACCTGTTCGTGCACGTAAACCGTAGCCGTAGCGGTTATGTTGTTGGTGGACGAGACCGTGATGGTGACCTGTCCGACGCCATCCGGGCCGTAAGTGGCGTTGCAATTAATGATGTTGGCATCCCACACCCCGCCGCAAATCAGGCCGCCGCTGGATATGGTCGCGACATTATTATTGCTGCTGCTGAAGGTGAGATCGGCGGCGACCACTCCGCCGGATGAATTTTCGGCAACCGCCGAGAGCCCAACCACAGCACCTTCATTCAGGGAAACAGTGGTAGGGCTGAGCAGGATCTGGGAGACCACGGTACTGCTGCTGCTGCTACCACCGCCGCAAGCGGCAAGAAAAAGGAGAAAGGGAATAGCTGCGATGGCAGTGACTACTCGGATCGTCGGAACCCGCTGCATGTATCCTCCCCGCCAGCCCTGATTGCTGACGGACGAACCAACCGGAATTATTTCAGATGGAAGAAACTAAGTGTAGAGGCTGGTCGCTGCTTTCGGCAAGCAACCGGCGCATTGGGTGGTGCCTCAGTTTTGAAATGTGTTTAGGGCAATTCCGGTAGAGCAAACCTTTAGGTTTGCGTCCAGGGACAAACCTCAACCCAGCCGCACTGCAGCATGGGTGCGTGCTGTAACCCGGCCAGTTGATATTTGTGGGAAGGAGCGCGAACCTGAAGATTCGCTCTACCATTTCTTTCCTTACAGAATTTCAAAAGTGAGGCACTACCGGCGCATTGCCGCCGCAGAGCCCGGATGCTGCTCAACCGCAGTTGGAAACCCGGCCGCAGCAGTGTAGTTGTGGTTCGCGCGAGGCGTCCGGAAGCTGGAGGAAGGCGGGCGGCGTCTGCCGGCAACAGGATGCCGGAGCTTGCTGGGAAAACCTCGGCTGAAATGGTTGACGTCTTGTAACTCTGGTTGCTATAGTTAGTAGGTTCTGCGAGTCATGTTTGGCCTGCCTGTAGTGTCTGGCTGTGCTGCTTTGATCTCCATCCTGTAGAATAGGTTTTGCAGGATCCTCGCTGAAACGTGTCTGCGCTTCCGCTGGAGCTTTCCACGGGTATGCAGACCGAGGCAACGAAACGGAGCGCCCTCGTTCCTGTTCTCCGCATAAGGCGTCAAGCCGGTTGCGGAACGACCACGGCGCCACCGTCGTACGCCTAACCTGATCGGAAACCAAGATTCCCCGGCATTTGCCTGGGGAAGCATGGGCAAGATGGCCTGCGAGGCCATGCGAAGTGATGCCCAGTCCCACATGTGGGATCGCGAGGTTTGCGCTGTGGCTTTGGCTGCAGTGAACGGAAGATTGCGGCCTGTGTGGCTGCCGCTTCCGGAAGAAATGGTAGAGCTGACTTCAGGTCAGCGTCCAGCGAAGCATTGAAATTGAGCAGGCTTTAGCCTGCGGTACCAGGAGCGGCGAACGCCGCTTTCACGAAGGAGCTGCAAAGAGTGCCTACATTTAATCAACTGGTGCGCAAGGGTCGCTCGGCGCCGAATTACAAGACGGCATCCCCGGCTCTGCAGTCCTGCCCGCAGAAGCGCGGGGTTTGCACCCGCGTGTATACCCAGACCCCGAAGAAGCCGAACTCCGCGTTGCGCAAAGTCGCTCGCGTTCGTCTGACTAACGGGATCGAAGTGACGACCTACATTCCCGGTGTCGGCCACAACCTGCAGGAGCACTCGATTGTGCTGATCCGCGGCGGCCGTGTGAAGGACCTGCCGGGCGTGCGCTATCACGTGGTGCGCGGCACGCTGGATTCTGTAGGCGTCGCCAATCGCAAGCAGAGCCGCTCCAAGTACGGAGCCAAGCGCCCCAAGGCGTAAGGGTGGTCTCAGGGCACGGCGTCGGTCGTGCCGCAAAGTTCGGGTAGAGCTGGACTTCAGGCCAGCGTTGAGGATGTAACCAGTTTCCTCAAGCCGGCTTCAGCCGGCGACAGCATTCGAGGTTTAAGGATTTATGCCGAGAAAAGGACATATCGCGAAGCGTGAGCCGCTGGCCGATCCTATCTACCAGTCCACGCTGGTCAACAAGTTTGTGAACTCCATGATGTGGGACGGCAAGAAGTCGACCGCCCAGGGCATCTTCTACAGCTCCATGAAGAAGCTCGAGGAAAAAGGTGGCGACGAGGCCATCAAGCTGTTCAAGAAGGCCGTCGAGAATGCCAAGCCTGTGCTGGAAGTGAAGACCCGCCGTGTAGGTGGCGCGAACTACCAGGTTCCGGTCGAGGTCAATGCCGACCGCCGCACTTCGCTGGCGATTCGCTGGATCCTGCAATACAGCCGCGGACGTGGCGAAAAAGGCATGATCGACAAGCTGGCGAACGAGTTGCTCGACGCCGCTAACGGCAAAGGCGCTGCCATCAAGAAGAAGGAAGATGTGCACCGCATGGCCGAAGCCAATAAGGCCTTCGCGCACTACCGCTGGTAAGGTCTTTTGAGTTTTGTGCCACTGAGCTGTCAGCGGTAGCCAGAGTGAGTGAAGTTGTGACAGCCAGCCTCGAAGAGGCGAAATAACTTAGCCCAGCGCTTCAGCGCTGGGTAGGCGAAGAATGAAGATCCGAGTCCCGTAGGGACGACACAGCTTCTTCGCAAGGCGAAAAAAGCAGGTCCCTCCCCGGCTGAAGCCGGATCGGGACGACAGAACAAAAATAGGAAACGTAACGCAGGCCTGAAGGCCCGCTCTACCAGATTCAACGCGACCGAAGAGTCGCCATAGCAGGAAACGGAAAAGATTGTGCCCAGACAAGTCCCATTAGAGCGTTGCAGGAACATCGGCATCATGGCCCACATCGATGCCGGTAAGACCACCACGACGGAGCGCATCCTGTTCTATACAGGACGCACGCACCGCATCGGTGAGGTCCATGAAGGCACTGCGACGATGGACTGGATGGCGCAGGAGCAGGAGCGCGGCATCACCATCACGTCCGCGGCGACTACCTGCGTCTGGAAAGACATTCGCATCAATATTATCGACACCCCCGGCCACGTCGACTTCACAGCTGAAGTCGAGCGTTCGCTGCGCGTGCTCGACGGCGCTTGCGCCGTGTTTGACGCTGTCCATGGCGTCGAGCCGCAGTCGGAAACCGTATGGCGCCAGGCCGATAAGTACGGTGTCCCGCGCATTTGCTTCATCAACAAAATCGACAAGATGGGTGCCGACTTCGAGCATGCCGTCGACACCATCCGCAAGCGGCTGAACGCCAAGCCGGTTGCCATCCAGCTGCCTATCGGCGCGGAAGACAAGTTCAAGGGCGTCGTCGACCTGATGACCATGAAGGCCATCGTATGGACCGACGAAACCATGGGCGCCGAATATACCATCCAGGAGATTCCGGAAGAGCTGAAGAAGAAGGCCCAGGCTTACCATCAGATGCTCGTCGAAACGGTGGTTGAGAACGATGACCAGGACGAGTTGATGCACAAGTACATCGAGGGCGAGGCCATCGGCGAGGCCGAATTGAAGGCTGCCCTGCGCCGCGCGACCTTGAAGATGAAAGTGTTCCCGGTGATCTGCGGAACCGCTTTCAAGAACAAGGGTGTGCAGCCGCTGCTGGATGCGGTTGTCGATTATCTGCCTTCGCCGCTTGATGTTCCCCCGGTAAAGGGTCTCAATCCGGATACCGGCCTGGAAGAAGAGCGGCCGGCTGACGACAAAGCTCCTTTCTCCGCTCTCGCCTTCAAGATCATGAGCGACCCGTTTGTTGGTCAGCTCACTTTCATTCGCATCTACTCCGGCGAACTCAAGCAGGGAGACAGCGTCCACATCAGCGGACGGTCCCGCTCGGAGCGCATTGGCCGCCTGCTCAAGATGCATGCCAACAAGCGCGAAGACATTACCGAGATTTATGCTGGCGACATCTGCGCTTGCGTTGGACTGAGGAACATCACCACCGGCGACACCATCTGCAACGAAGATCACCCCATCATTCTGGAATCGATTGAGTTTCCGGCGCCGGTTATCGCGGTTGCGGTTGAGCCCAAGACCAAGAGCGACCAGGAAAAGATGGGCATCGCGCTCAGCAAGCTGGCGCAGGAAGATCCTACCTTCCGGGTTAGCACCGATCCTGACAGCGGCCAGACCATCATTGAAGGCATGGGCGAGCTCCATCTGGAGATCATCGTCGACCGCATGATGCGCGAGTTCAACGTGCAGGCCAATGTGGGCAAGCCGCAAGTTGCCTATCGCGAAACCATCCGCAAGGAAGCCAAGGCGGAAGGCAAGTACATCCGGCAGACGGGCGGCAGCGGCCAGTATGGCCACGTGCGCATCCGCCTGGAGCCGAACGAGGCAGGCAAGGGCTACGAGTTTGTGAACGAAGTTGTCGGCGGCGTGATTCCCAAGGAATTCATCAAGCCGGTCGATCAGGGCATTAAGGAAGCCATGGAAGGCGGCGTTCTGGCCGGCTACGAAATGGTGGATGTGAAAGCGATCCTGTACGACGGCAGCTACCACGATGTCGATTCCAACGAAATGGCGTTCAAGATTGCCGGCTCGATGGCGTTCAAGGAAGCCGCACGCAAGGCCAGCCCGGTTCTGCTGGAGCCGGTGATGTCGGTGGAAGTGGTTGTGCCCGAGGAATACATGGGCACCATCATCGGCGACCTGAGCAGCCGCCGCGGCCGTATCGAGGCGCTGGAGCATCGCGCTGGTTCACAGGTGATCAAGGCGATGGTTCCGCTGGCTGAGATGTTTGGCTATGCGACTAACATGCGCTCGAACACCCAGGGCCGGGCGACTTTCAGCATGCACTTCTCGCGGTATGAAGAAGCGCCGCGGGCGGTAGCGGAAGAGATTGTGGCCAAGGTGCAGGGCAAGAGCCCGGCCGGAACGAAGTAAGTCGGCTAACGTGATTCCGAACCGCCCCGCAACCCGGGGATTCGGGACGCAGTGGTTGATTCGATGGCCCAGCGCCGTAGGCGCGAAATAGCTTAGCCCAGCACGTAGCGAAGCGGAGTGCTGGGTGGGGCGAGAAGTAGGTACGAGTCCCGTAGGGACGGCAGGTTTGGGTTGATTTGTATTAAGTTTGGTTTGATTTATCAGGGCACGACTTTAGTCGTGCCGAAGCCTCGAAGGTTATCGGAGAGGCGTTGCAGTAGGAAGTTTTAGGACCTAGCGCCGGAAGGCGCGGCGACAGCTTAGCCCAGGACGGAGCGAAGCGGAGTCCTGGGTAACGCAATAATTGAATTGAGCCCCTTGAGGGGCGGCAGGTTTTAGGAGCTCCAATGGCGAAAGAGAAATTTGATCGCAGCAAGCCGCACGTAAACGTTGGCACGATCGGGCACATCGACCATGGCAAGACGACGTTGACGGCGGCCATCACCAAAGTTTTGTCGAAGCACAATCCGAACATCAAGTTTCGCAGCTTCGACTCCATCGACAACGCGCCGGAAGAGCGCGAGCGCGGTATCACCATCGCCACCGCGCACGTGGAATACGAGACTGCGAACCGGCACTACGCGCACGTGGATTGTCCCGGCCACGCCGACTACATCAAGAACATGATTACCGGCGCGGCGCAGATGGATGGCGCCATCCTGGTAGTCGCGGCCACCGACGGCCCCATGCCGCAGACCAAAGAGCACGTGCTGCTGGCTCGCCAGGTGGGCGTGCCCTACGTGGTGGTGTTCCTGAACAAGTGCGATGCGGTGGAAGATCCCGAGCTGATCGATCTGGTGGAGATGGAAGTCCGCGAGCTGCTGTCGAAGTACAACTTCCCGGGCGACGATCTGCCGGTAATTCGCGGCTCGGCGCTGGGAGCGTTGAACGGCGAAGCCCAGTGGGAAGCCAAGATTGATGAGCTGATGGAAGCGGTCGACAAGAGCGTGCCGCTGCCGGCGCGCGATATCGACAAGCCGTTCCTGATGCCGATTGAAGATATTTTCTCGATTCAGGGACGCGGCACGGTGGTTACCGGCCGTATCGAGCGTGGCAAGGTGAAGGTAGGCGAGGAAGTTGAGATTGTCGGCTTCCGCGAGACCCGCAAGACGGTTGTGACCGGCGTGGAAATGTTCAAGAAGCAGTTGGACGAAGGTTTGGCGGGCGACAATGCCGGCCTCTTGCTGCGCGGCATTGCGAAGGAAGATGTGGAGCGCGGCATGGTGCTGGCCAAGGGTGGCTCGATTACGCCGCACACCAAGTTCAAGGGCGAAGTTTACGTATTGTCGAAAGATGAAGGTGGACGGCACACGCCCTTCTTCAAGGGCTATCGGCCGCAGTTCTACTTCCGCACCACGGACGTGACCGGAGTGGCGACCTTGCCGGCGGGTACGGAGATGGTGATGCCGGGCGACAACGTGGCCCTGGAGATCGAGTTGATTACGCCGGTGGCCATGGAAAAGGGCTTGCGCTTTGCGATTCGCGAAGGCGGACGCACGGTAGGCGCCGGCACGATCTAGCGAGATCATTGCGTAGGTCTCCCACCCTACGCCAAAAGCGGGCGTAGGATGGGGCACCCGGCGGAAGACAGCTCTCAGCCGTCAGCTCTCAGCTAGTTCTTACGGCGACGGAGAGACGTAAAAGTTGCTGATGGCGGGACGCGACGAAGAGCTGTAAGAGTTGCTGATGGCGGGACGGCGAGGAAGAGACGAGAGCCCAGCGCCTGGGGCGCGAAAGATGATAGCCCCGTCCTTCAGGGCGGGGTAGACGAGTAAGAATAGGTTGAGCCCCTTCAGGGGCGACAGATGTGAACCGGCTCCGAGTGAGCCTTAACAATTGTTCTTTGAGAGAAACTAACGTGATTGGCAAAGAAAGAATCCGGATCCGGCTGAAAGCATATGACTATCGCGTTCTCGACCAGTCGACTGGTGAGATCGTGGACACGGCCCGCCGCACAGGCGCGCAAATTGCGGGACCGATTCCGCTGCCTACGGTGAAGAACAAGTACACCGTGTTGCGCTCCCCGCACGTGGACAAGAAATCGCGCGAACAGTTTGAAATTCGCACTCATAAGCGCCTGCTCGACATTCTGGAGCCGACACAGCAGACCGTGGACGCGCTGATGAAGCTGGAGCTTCCCGCGGGCGTGGACGTAGAGATCAAGGCTTTCGGGAAAGAACACAAGTAACCGCGATTCGCTTCTCGCTGTTCGCTCTTCGCCAGAGGCAGGTCAGACGGACGTTTCTGGCGAAAAGCGAATAGCGAACGGCGAAAAGCGATAAGAACAAAGCTTCCGCGGTTGTTAACAACCCCCGGTCGAACAACGAACGGCAGGGAAGCAGAGTTGAGGACAAGAACATGGCAGTCGGTGGAATTTTAGGTAAGAAGATCGGTATGACGCAGTTGTTCGATGACAAGGGTGATGTTCACCCGGTCACCATCCTGCAGGCTGGTCCCTGCGTTGTGACCCAGCGCAAGACGGTTACCAAAGACGGCTACGATGCGGCCCAGATCGGCCTGGTCGAGTTCGTGAAAGAGTCGCGCCTGACCAAGGCGATGAAGGGCCACTTCTCCAAGAACAATCTGCCGCCGGCGCGCTTTTTGCGCGAGGTGCCGATTGTGATTGATCCGGAGAATGGCGATGGAACCAAGGTCGGCGACAAGGTGCTGGTTGACCTGTTCGAAGGCGAGAAGTTCGTCGACATCGCCGGCACCAGCAAGGGCCGCGGTTTTGCCGGCGTGGTGAAGCGTCATAAGTTCGCGGGCGGCGCTGCTTCGCATGGCTCGATGTTTCAGATTACCGGTTCGATCGGCTCCTCGGCGTTTCCGTCGCGCGTGTTCAAAGGCATGCGCATGTCGGGCCACATGGGTGTGGAGCGCGTGACTGCTCGCAACCTGCGCGTTCTGGGCGTCGACAAGGACGAGAACCTGCTGGTGGTGGAAGGCGCGGTTCCGGGCCACAAAGACAGTTTCGTGATTATTACCAAGGCCAAGAAGCCGCCCAGAGAGCGTCGTGGATTCAGCGGCTCGGGCACGGTCGATCCGTTGAAGGCTTCGAAGCGCGCGGTAGCGAAGAAGAAATAAACAGTTGTCAGTTGTCGGTGGCCAGTTGTCAGTTGTGAGTACCGACGAAAGACAGGCCCTGATACCAGGCAATTCGAACATAGCTTTGGCTGAGAGCTGACAGCTGATGGCTGACAGCAACTGGAAGAGATTATGGCAACGATTGACGTAATAAATCTGGGTGGCGAAAAGGTAGGCTCCTTCGAGCTGGCCGATGAAGTGTTCGGCGCAGTCAACGAAGACCTGCTCTGGGAAGCGGTCAAGCATTACCGCGCCGGGCAGCGGGCCGGAACCCACGCTACGAAGAACAAGAAGCTGGTAAGCGGCGCGGGCAAGAAGCTGTGGAAGCAGAAGGGCACCGGCCGCGCGCGTGTGGGCTCCATTCGCTCGCCACTGTGGCGGCATGGCGGCACGGTCCATGGACCGCAGCCTCGCTCCTACGACTATGCTTTTCCCCGCAAGAAGCTGTTCGGGCGCATTGCGCTCGGCGCTGGCGGCCAAGCTGGCTGACGGCAAGCTGATGGTGGTGGAGAGCTTTGACCTTGAAGCTCCCAAGACCAAGGGCTTCCGGCAGACGCTGAACAAGCTGAAGGCAGGCAAGACGACGTTGCTGGTCTCGCAGTACATCGGCGAAACCGAAAAGAACCTGCACCTGAGCTCGCGGAACCTCGAAGGGGTCGAGCTGGTGGCGGGCAACCAGGTCCATCCTTATCACCTGCTGCGCTACGAAAGCGCGATCTTCTCCCGGCCGGCGCTGGAGAAGTTGCAGGATTCGCTGAAGGCGACGGCGCCCAAGCGGAAGCACGCGGAGGTGGCGTAATGAAGTCGGCATATCAGATTCTTCGCCGCCCGGTGATTACGGAAAAGGGTTTGGGCGTAAAGGAAACCGAATCGACGCTGGTCTTCGAAGTCGCTCTGAAGGCGACCAAGACGGAGATCAAGCAGGCGGTGCAGAGCATTTTCAAAGTCAAGGTGGATTCGATTCGCACCTCGACCTTTGCCGGCAAGGAGCGCCGCCGCGGCAAGTTTACCGGCTATCGCCCTGACTGGAAGAAGGCTTATGTTCGCCTGAAGGCAGGCGAGAAGATGCCCGAATACGCCGAGAACGTGTAGAAGCAGTTGTCGGTGGGCAGTTGTCGGTTGTCAGTGACCAGGCAAGACAGGCAGGTCGCGCGACTGAATCAGAGAGAGCCCGAAGGGCGAAATTTGTTTGAGCCGTCGGCGTGAGCCCGCGGTGGACTGGGAAGAGAAGATTCGAGCCGCGTAGCGGCGGCACGATTTCCAGTAGCGAGAAACGAGTAGGAACATGGCAATCAAAACATACAGACCGGTAACTCCGACGCGGCGGTTCACCACCACGACGGTCAACGATGACCTGACGACCAATCGCCCGTACAAGCCGCTGACCGAACCGAAGCAGCGGACCGGCGGACGCCGCAATTCCGGCGACTTGACCATCTGGCACCGCGGCGGCGGCCACAAGCGCAAGCTGCGCATCATCGATTTCAAGCGTGACAAGGCCGGCATTCCCGCCACTGTCGCCTCGATCGAATACGATCCCAACCGCTCGGCGCGCATCGCCCTGCTGAACTACGCCGATGGCGAGAAGCGGTACATCGTCTATCCCGTGGGGCTGAAGGTTGGCGCCAAGATTGTCAGCGGTCCGGACGCCGACATCCTGGTAGGCAATGCTTTGCCGCTGCGCAACATTCCTCCCGGCACCACGGTGCACAACATCGAGCTGAAGCCGGGTAAGGGCGCGCAGATGGCGCGTTCGGCTGGAGCTCAGGCCCAGCTGGTGGCCAAAGAAGGCGACTACGCGCTGCTGAAGCTGCCTTCGGGCGAGACTCGCAAGGTGCTGGTGGATTGCATGGCGACGGTGGGCCAGGTAGGCAACGTCGATCACGAAAACATTTCCATCGGCAAGGCCGGCCGCACCCGCTGGATGGGCATTCGCCCCACCAACCGCGGCGTGGTTATGAACCCGGTGGACCATCCGCATGGCGGTGGTGAAGGCAAGACCAGCGGCGGACGTCATCCGGTGACCCCCTGGGGCCAGCCGACGCGCGGCTACAAGACGCGCAATAACAAGCGGACCGATAAGTTCATCGTGACCCGCAGACAGAAGTAGGACTGAGAAGATATGGCACGTTCAACCAAGAAGGGTCCGTTCATCGATTCGCACCTGCAAGCCAAGGTCGACGGCATGAATGCGCGCAATGAAAAGAAGGTTGTGCGCACGTGGTCGCGCCGCTCGACGGTGATCCCGGAGATGGTGGGACACACCCTGGCAGTGCATAACGGCAAGAAGTTCATCCCGGTGTATATCACCGAAAACATGGTAGGCCACAAGCTGGGCGAGTTCAGCATGACTCGCACCTTCAAGGGCCACTCCGTGAAGGCCGCAACCGAAACCGCGGCCAAGCCGGCGGCGAGGTAGGCAAGCGACATGGAATTCATAGCGAAACTGAATTACGTGCGGGTCTCGCCGCAGAAAGCGCGCCTGGTGCTGGACCTGATCAAGGGACGGCGGGTGGAAGAGGCGCTGGACACGCTGAGGTTCACCAAGAAGGGCATTGCGCCGAAGCTGTATAAGCTGCTGCGTTCGGCGGTGGAGAATGCCAACTACGTCAGCACGGAAAAAGGCCTGGACATCGATCTTGACCGCTTGTTCGTGAAGCGGGCGGTAGCCAACGACGGGCCGCGCATGAAGCGCATTCGTCCTGCCCCCATGGGCCGCGCCTATCGCTATCAGCGGCGCATCGCGCACATCGAGATTGCGCTGGCGGAAAAGGCTGCGGGCAACGGCCACGGCAACCTGGTTGAGACGGTGGGAGGCGCTCCGGCAAAGAAAGCTGCCAAGAAGCGGGCGCCGGTAAAGAAAGCGGCGGCCAAAAAGGCTCCGGCGAAGAAGCAGGCGGCCAAGAAGCCCGCCAAGAAAAAGTAGGAGATTATGGGACAGAAAGTCCATCCATACGGATTCCGCCTCGGGGTAACTAAACCCTGGAGATCGCGCTGGTTCGTCGAGCGTGACTACGACAAACTGTTGCTGGAAGATGTGAAGCTGCGCGCCGAGCTGAAGGACAAGCTGAAGTCGGCGGGTGTCAGCTCGATCGAGATCGAGCGGCCGGGCAACAAGCTGCGCATCATCATTCGCACCGCGCGTCCGGGCATCATCATCGGCCGCAAGGGTACGGAGATCGACAAGCTGAAGCAGGAGATCCAGAAGCGCACCAACCGCGATGTGTATGTCGACATCCAGGAAGTGCACAAGCCGGAACTCGATGCCCAGCTGGTGTCGGAGAACATTGCGCTGCAGCTGGAAAAGCGTGTGGGCTTCCGTCGCGCCATGCGCAAGGCCGTGGATTCGGCGCTGCGTTTTGGCTGCAAGGGAATCAAGGTGCGGGTCAGCGGCCGTTTGAACGGCAACGAAATCGCGCGTTCTGAGTGGTATCTGCAGGGACGTTTGCCGCTGCACACGCTGCGTGCCGACATCGACTACGGCTTCACCGAAGCTCGCACCACGTACGGTGTGATTGGCGTGAAGTGCTGGGTGTACAAGGGCGAAATCTATCGCGAGAAGAAGCGCGAGCCTCAGGCTGCCCAGACCGGAGCGTTTTAAAAACAGTTGTCTTAAAGGCAGTTGTCAGTGGCCGGTTGTCGGTTGTCAGTTAGGCAACAGACAATTGGGCGAAAAGCTGGCGACGGAAAACGAAATAGGAATGGTCAGGCGGGAGTCAGTCAGCAGGCAACTGGATTGAACTGACAACCGACAACTGACGACTGGGAACTGATTCTTATGTTGATGCCAAAGAAAGTGAAGTACCGCAAGCAGCAGCGCGGCCGCATGTGCGGCAAGGCGTGGCGCGGTGGGCAACTCTCGTTCGGCGACTTCGGCTTGAAGGTGCTGGAGCCGGGCTGGATCACCGATCGGCAGATCGAAGCCAGCCGTGTTGCCATGACCCGCTTCGTCAAGCGCGGCGGCAAGATCTGGATTCGTCTGTTCCCCGACAAGCCGGTCACCAAGAAGCCGGCCGAAACCCGTATGGGTAAAGGCAAGGGAGCGCCGGATCATTGGGTGGCAGTGGTTCGTCCGGGCAAGATCCTGTTCGAGATGGAAGGGGTCAGCGCCGCTGATGCTGCCGAGGCTATGCGCCTGGCATCGCACAAACTGCCCTTGCGTACCAAGTTCGTGCAGCGCGAAGGCGTGCACTAAAAAGCAGTTGTCAGTTGCCGGTGGTCAGTTCTCAGTTAAGAACTTGATGAGATACGCCGGCAGTTGACCACGACAGACAAGACACGGGCCAAGTTGCAGTAGTCAGGGAAACTGACAACCGACAACTGGCAACCGACAACTGGATTCGAAATGAATGTAGACAAGATACGTAACCTGACCGATGTCGAGCTGAACCATCAGCAGCGTGAGCTGGCCGACCAGCTATTCAAGATGAAGTTTCAGCTGAAGATGGGTCAGACCGAGAGCCTGAAGAAGATTCGCGAGTTGAAGAAAGATATCGCTCGCGTGCAGACAGTGATGCGCCAGAAGCAGATTGCCGGCGGCAATGGAGCGGCAGCGCCCCAGGCGGCAGCCAGCCCGGCCGTTAAGGCGAAGAGCCCGGCGAAGAAGGCCGCCAAGAAAAAGGCCGCGACGGAGAAAAAGTAAGCTATGCCAGAAACTACAACAGCTCCTACGGAAGCCACCACCGGCCATCGCAAGACGCTGATCGGCGAAGTGGTTTCCACCAAGATGGCCAAGACCATCGTGGTTGAAGTGCGGCGGCAGAAAGCGCATCCGTTCTATAAGCGCGTGGTCTCCCGCAGCAAAAAGTTTTATGCCCATGATGAAACGGGCACGGCGCATCTGGGCGACTTCGTGAAGATCGAGGAGACGCGTCCGCTCTCCAAACTGAAGCGCTGGCAGTTGAAGGAAGTGGTGCAGCGCGCCGCCCTGGTGGCGCCCGTCGAGGGAAAGCCGGCTAGCTAATCCGGCTGAGCAAGGAGACAGATTATGGCAGTGATGATGAGAAGCATGCTCGACGTTGCCGACAATTCCGGCGCGCGCAAGTTGCAGATGATTCTGCCGCTGGGCGGCTCGACCGGCCTGGTTGCCGGATTGGGCGACGTGATTACGGCCGCCGTGAAAGAGGCTTCACCGGACGGCACCGCCAAGAAGGGTACGGTAGTGAAGGCCGTGATCGTGCGCACCCGTAAGGAGCATCGCCGTCGCGATGGCACCTATATCCGCTTCGATCAGAATGCGGCGGTGCTGATCAACGATGTGCACGAGCCGATTGGGACACGCGTGTTTGGTCCGGTGGCCCGCGAGCTGCGCGAGAAGAAGTTTTTGAAGATTGTTTCCCTGGCGCCGGAAGTACTGTAAGGCAGTTGTCAGTATCCGGTTGTCAGTTGTCAGTTGAAGCCTAAAAGCTAAAGGCTAAGAGCTAAGAGCCCGCCGGGCAGGCGACAGTTAAGAAGGATAGAGATTATGCAGAAAGCAGTCGACATTCGCCGCAACGATCAGGTGCGGGTCATTACCGGGCGCGACAAGGGCAAAGAAGGCCGCGTGCTGCGGGTTATGCCGGACGAGTCCAAGGTGTTGGTCGAGCACGTGATGATGGTGAAGAAGAACGTGCGCCCCAACCCGCAGAAAAATATAAAGGGCGGCATTGCCGAGCAGGAGAGCGCGATCTCGATCAGCAACGTGATGCTGATGTGCAAGTCCTGCAACCGCCCGGTCCGGGTAGGACATGAACATCGCGGCGACCGCCAGGTGCGGACCTGCAAGAGTTGCGGCACCACGCTGGAGAAGTAAGAACCGGTTGTTGGTTGTCAGTTTGACGGGCAGAACGGTTTAGGTTGACTCGGTGCCCGATAACCAGGGCACAAGGGCCGTGAACTGGAACTCTTGGGTTTGTTCGGCACCTGATGACCCAGCAGTGCCCTGAATGCGAGATGTGGGGTCGCCTCGGTAGCTGAGAAGAAGCAACACCAGAGCCGAAGGGCGCGAAAGATGATAGCCCAGCGCTTCAGCGCTGGGTAGGCAGGAAATAAGGTAGCGAGTCCCGTAGGGACGGCAGAAGCTACCGCAAAATTGAACACCTCACGAAACGGTCAAACGCCGAAACCGTGAGAAAGGTAGAAGCAGGAACATGGCAGACGAAAAAAAGCAGAAACAAGGCGGCCAGCCCAAGCAACCGGGGCAGGCTAAGCCGCAGGGCAAGAAGGCCAAGGGCGAAGAAGTAGAAGTCGGTGGCGAACAGGCGTCGGGCAAGCCGGCGCGTCCTAAAGCGACCAACCGCGCCACCGCGCGCATGCGCGACCGCTACTACAAGGAAGTCCTGCCGGCACTGATGAAAGAGTTGGGCCTCGACAACACGATGGCTGTTCCCAAGCTGGAGAAGATCATCGTGAACATGGGTGTGGGCGAGGCGACGCAGAACGCGAAGCTGATCGATCCGGCAGCCACCGAGGTTGGGCAGATTACGGGACAGAAGCCGGTTGTGACCAAGGCGCGCAAATCGATTGCGGCGTTCAAGGTGCGCGAGGGCATGCCCATCGGCGTGATGGTGACCCTGCGCGGCGATCGTATGTACGAGTTCTTCGATCGCCTGGTGAACATCGCTCTGCCGCGCGTACGCGATTTCCGCGGCGTGCCGACCAAGTCGTTCGACGGCCGCGGCAACTACACGCTGGGTGTCCGCGATCAGTTGATCTTCCCGGAGATCGACTACTCGAAAGTCGAGAAGATGAAGGGCATGAACATCACCATCGTGACTTCCGCGCAAGCCGACGATCAGGCGCGGGCGCTGCTGAAGCACATGGGAATGCCGTTCCGGCAGTAGCTAGTTGTCGGTTGTCCGTTGTCGGTTGTCAGAATCGCCGATGGCGAAAGTTGGAAACCGGAAGAAGAGAATTACAGACTCGAGCAAGTTTCGAGTTGCGATGTTAGCTAACGGCCAAGTGCTAATGGCTAACCGCTCAAAAAAAGGAAACGATGGCTAGAACATCACAAATCGCCAAGACCAAGAAGAAGTTGAAATTCTCGACGCGGCAGCATAACCGCTGCAACATGTGCGGACGCGCGCGCGGTTTTCTGCGCAAGTTCGGGCTGTGCCGCCTGCACTTCCGCGATCTCGCCCTGCGGGGAGAGATTCCCGGCGTCGCCAAGTCGAGCTGGTAACGGCCCCTCACGCGCCATGGCGCGTGCCGAGGCAGCAGTGGCTGGTTGCCGGCGGAGGATTGCCGGTAGTCAGCGAGTACGTCGCGGCTGGTTCTTACTTTCTTCACCCCAGCAAGCTGGGAACTCCGGGTGGTACCGGGGCTGGAGAGAGAAGCTAACGGGCGACGATTTGAGGAGAAGCAAAGCATGAGTTTGACCGATCCGGTCTCCGATTTTTTAACCCGAGTACGTAACGCCATCAAGGCGCGGCAGCAGAAGGTGGACGTGCCTCACTCCAAGCTGAAGGTCGAGATTGCCCGCATTCTGAAAGAAGAGGGCTACATCGCCAACTTCAAGCCGACGGAGGAAGAGGGCCGCAAGGTTTTGCGGGTGTACTTGAAGTACAGCCCCGACAACTCTTCGCCTATCTCCGACCTGAAGCGGATTTCGCGTCCTGGTTGCCGCGTGTATGTGGGCCACGCCGAGATTCCACGAATCCTGGGCGGCCTGGGTATCAATATCCTGACCACGCCCAAAGGCGTGATGACTGGCCGCCAGGCTCGTAAAGAAGGCGTGGGCGGCGAAGTGCTGTGCGAAGTTTACTAGGCAGCTATCAGCTATCAGCTGTCAGCCGTCAGTGACTGCACGGTCCCGAGTTTGCAGGTAGATGAGCAGGCCAATTGCCTGCACCAAAGAACAAGCTGAAAGCTGAGAGCTGACAGCCGAGAGCAAAACACTATGTCGAGAATTGGAAAGAAGCCGATACCGCTGCCCAAGGGCGTGACTTATGCCGTCGAGGGCAACACGGTGCGTGTTAAAGGTCCCAAGGGCGAAGTCATTACCCACATGCCGGGCGGCGTCAAGCTGGAACAGAATGACGGCCAGCTGCTGGTAGTCCGCGACGACGATTCGAAGGCTGCCGTTCACGGGCTGGTGCGGGCGCTGGTCAGCAACTCGGTGGAAGGTGTCACCAAGGGCTGGACCAAGGACCTGGACATCGTCGGCATCGGCTATCGCGCCGAACTAAAGGGCAAGAACATGGTGGTGTTCACCCTGGGATATTCCCACCCTATCGAGTACCCGCTGCCTGCGGGAATCGAAGTGACGGTGGATCCCAAGCAGACACACCTGCAGGTCATGGGTATCGACCGGCAGAAGGTAGGATTCGTCGCTGCCGAGATGCGCAGCCTGCGTCCGCCTGATCCGTACAAGAACAAGGGCGTACGCTACAGCGATGAGCGCCTGAAGAAGAAGGTCGGCAAGACCGGAGCCAAGTAGTGGCGTTTTGCGGGCGTGAGTGTTAGCGGGAGACCGCAGCCTGTCCCGAGCGCAGCTCAGTAGTTGTCGGTTGTCAGTTAGTGATGTGCACCTTGGCAGCCGTGGTTGACGCCGTTGACTTGGTGAAAATGGTTGGTGGGTTTCGCGGGTCACTCAGGCATGACCAAGCCGGAACGGCGGAATAAAGTTAGCCCAGGGCCTAAGCCCTGGGTAGGGCGATGAATAAGAAGGCGAGTCCCGTAGGGACGGCAGGGTTTTGGGCGGTAGAGGTCCTTCGACTCCGGCGGTCAAAAGCGGACCGCCTGCGCTCAGGATGACAAACGAAGGAAAGTGGACCGCCTGCGCTCAGGATGACAGAAGAAAAACGGACTGCCTGCGCTCAGGATGACAAACGAAGGAAAAGCGGACCGCCTGCGCTCAGGATGACAGAAGAATTAATTAGACGGTAGGCAGCTCCACCGTTACCCGGTTCAGAAACCCGGGACAAGGGAAGAAACGATGATTTCGAAGAACTCAAAAGATCAGACGCGGCAGAAGGTACACACCCGCATCCGCAAAAAGCTGGCGGGCACGACCGAACGTCCGCGGCTCAATGTTTATCGCTCCGTAAGCCACATCTACGCGCAGGTCATCGACGACGCGAAGGGTGCCACCATCGTCTCGGCCACGTCGGTCGAGAAGGGTAAAGGCATGAAGGGCGAGAAGCGGCCGACGGGCGGCAACGTCGCTTCGGCGAAAGAAGTCGGCAAACTGATTGCCGAGCGCGCCAAAGAGAAGGGCATCAAGCAGGTGGTCTTCGATCGCGGCGGCTACCTGTATCACGGTCGCATCAAGGCTTTGGCCGATGCCGCGCGCGAAGCTGGACTGGAGTTCTAGAGGCAGTTGTCAGTGGCCGGTTGTCAGTTGTCGGTGCTAGAGCAACTGAGTATTAGGAGCTGGCAAGCCCGAAGGGCGCAATTTGCGTTAGCCGTGGGCGTGAGCCCGCGGTGGAGTGCGATAAGAGGAGCCTAAGTCCCGTAGGGACGGCAGAAAAAGCTGGTCCCTCCGCTCGGACTAAAGTCGTCGGACGGGATGACACAGTTTTACGGGGTCCGGTCGGAAGCATGCGTGAAGGCGTGACCGGCTCGCGATGACAAGATTTCACGGTGCCGTAAGCGGCGCCAGGAGACACGAAGGTAATGCCAATAGTAAAGAAAAAGCTTGACGCCGGTTCCTACCAGTTGAAAGACCAGGTGGTCTCGATCAACCGCGTCACCAAGGTCGTTAAGGGCGGCAAGAACTTGTCGTTCGCAGCGCTGGTGGTGGTAGGCGATCCGGGCTCGGCGGTCGTAGGTTACGGCTCCGGCAAGGCAAAGGAAGTTCCGCAGGCGATCCGTAAAGGCATCGAGTCGGCCAAGAAGAACCTGCTGCGGGTGAACCTGACGCAGACCACGATTCCGCACCAGGTGCTGGGCCGTTATGGTTCGGGCATGGTGCTGCTGAAGCCGGCGCCGGAAGGCACGGGCGTTATTGCCGGCGGCGCGGTGCGCGCGGTTATGACCTCGGCTGGAATCCAGAATGTGCTGACCAAGTCGATCGGAACCACGAACCCGCACAACGTTATCAAGGCCACGTTCAACGCGCTGGGCAAGCTGCGCGATCGTAAAGACGTAGCCAGCGCCCGCGGCAAATCGGTTGAGGAGCTCTAATCATGGCGCGTATTCGCAAAAAAGAAGAAAAGGCGGCAGCCCCGGCCGGAACCAAGATGAAGCTGAAGTGGGTTCGCTCGGCCATTGCGGCTCCGGTAAAGCAGAAGCTGGTGGTCAAGGGATTGGGCTTTACCCGCCTGAATCAGGTGGTAGAGCGCGAAGACACGCCGTCGATCCGCGGGATGGTGGCCAAGGTGCCGCACCTGGTGGAAATCGTAAAATAGTTGTCCGTGGTCGGTTGCCGGTGGTCGGTTGTTGCCCGGTGAAGACCGATACGAGAATTAAACTGACAAAAGATAACTGACAACTGAGAACAGGTTTTCGAAATGAATCTTAGCAATTTACGTGCACCGAAGAAGGCGAACGAGAACAAGAAGCGCGTGGGCCGGGGTATGGGCTCGGGCATGGGCAAGACGTCGACCCGCGGCCACAAAGGTCAGCGGTCGCGTAGCGGTTCGCGCAGCATGCGCGGATTTGAAGGCGGCCAGATGCCGCTGCATCGCCGTCTGCCTAAGCGCGGCTTTACCAACATCTTCCGGGTCGAATATGAAGTGGTGAACCTGGGGCGGCTGGAGAGCCTGGGCGAAGCCGAGATTACTCCCGAGTCGCTGCGCAAGGCCGGCGTGGTGAGCTCCAAGAAGACGCTGGTCAAGGTGCTGGGGCAGGGCGAGTTGTCGAAGGCTCTCACCGTGCATGCCCACAAGTTTTCCAAGTCGGCGCAGGAAAAAATTGAGAAGGCTGGGGGAAAGATCTCCATCCTCTCTTCTGTAGCTCAGGCAAAAGAAGGCAAAGAAGCCTGAGAATAAGGAATTGCTCTCCGGTCAGCGCCGAAGCTTAAGGCGGCTGCAGGACCAGGAGGCAAGGAATCGAAAGTAGTTGTCGGTTGTCCGTTGTCAGTTCGTTCGCAACAGAGTGACAGCGATGGCCGATGTGAAGATGGTTTGTGAGCATTGATGGCGTCAGCTGATATTTAACCGGCAACTGACAACCGGCAACTGACAACTGGTTTTCGAGGTTCTATGTTAGAGAAGTTAGCCAACGTATTCCGCGTTCCCGATCTGCGAAAGCGCATTCTGTTCACGCTTGGGCTGCTGGCGGTCTATCGTTTTGGCGGTCACGTTCCTACGCCCGGCATTAATGCCGACAAGCTGGCCCAGTTCTTCGACCAGAACCGCGGCAGCTTCCTGGGATTCGTTGACCTGTTCAGCGGCGGCCAGTTGCGCCGGCTGACGATTTTTGCCCTGGGCATCATGCCCTACATTACCGCGTCCATCATCTTGCAGTTGATGACGGTAGTGTACGAGCCGCTGGCCAAGCTACAGAAAGAAGGCGAGCTCGGGCGCAAGAAGATTACGCAGTGGACCCGCTATCTCACCTTAGGATTGAGCGCGGTCCAGTCGCTGGGCATCGCGTTCACTTTGCAGCGGCAGCCCGACTTCGTGGTCAATCCCGGTTGGGGCTTTATCCTGATGACCATGCTTACGCTGACCACGGGCAGCGTGTTCATCATGTGGCTGGGCGAACAGATTACCGAGCGCGGCGTGGGCAACGGCATGTCGCTGTTGATTTTCGCCGGCATCGTGGTTGGACTGCCGAAGGCGGTCGCTGACCTGGCGCAGAAGGCGCAATCGCAGGCCTGGGGCGCGTTTACCGTGCCGGCCATGCTTCTGCTGGTGGTGCTGATGGTCGCAGTCGTCGCCTTCATCGTGTTCGTGGAGCGCAGCGAGCGCCGCATTCCGGTGCAGTACGCCAAACGTGTTGTGGGCCGCAAGATTATGGGTGGGCAGTCAACCCACTTGCCGCTGAGGGTGAACTCCGGCGGCGTTATGCCGGTTATCTTCGCCTCGTCGGTGCTGACCTTGCCGCAGACCGCGGGTGCGATGTTGAAGGGCAAGAGCGTCTTCATCGATCGCATGCTGAGTTCGCTGGCCTGGGGCGAGCCCATGTATACCGTGCTGTATGCGGTGGGCATCGTCTTCTTCGCCTACTTCTATGTGTCGATTGTCTTCAACCCGACCGAAGTCGCCGACAACATGCGCAAGTACGGCGGATTCATCCCGGGCATCCGGCCGGGTGCGCGCACCGCAAACTACATCAACGACATTCTGACGCGCATCACGCTGGTAGGCGCGCTCTACCTGATCCTGATCTCGTTCATCCCCGAGTGGATGATTGCCGGTATCCGCCTGAACCACCTGCCGGGGGCCGTGGGCGCGTTCTTCGAACGACTGCCGGCCTGGGTGACCAACGGTTTGGGCGTGAACTTCTACTTCGGCGGCACGTCGCTGCTGATCGTAGTGGGCGTCGCCATGGATACCATCAACCAGGTTGAGTCGCAGCTGGTGATGCGGCATTACGAAGGATTCACCCCGCGCAGCGGACGTGTCCGCGGGCGCCGGGCGACGTGGTAAAAAGCAGTTAGCAGTGAGCAATTGGCATTTAGCTACTGCGGTTATCGGTAGGTGAAATCGTTGGGCCGGAAGCGAATCTTGGCTGAGGAACGCGAGATCCAAAGCTAAGTGCTAACGGCCAAGTGCTAGATGCTGCCTTCGGAGTACCGGGAAGCTCCGGCCCGTTTAGCGGCGGGCAGAAAGGGTGGGTTCGGATTCGCCCAGGCGCGGGAGTGGCGCTGCCGGGCACGAACAGCACTCAGGGTACAAACATGGAAGTGCAGACTTCCGCAGCAGTGGGCGTAAAGGCGAACGCACGCGTGGCTGGGCCGATCATCCTGCTAGGTCCACCGGCGGCAGGCAAGGGAACCCAGGCCAAGCTGATTTCAGATACCTTCGGCATCCCGCAGATCTCCACCGGAGACATTTTGCGGGCGAATGTAGCTCAGAAAACCGAGCTGGGCATGAAGGCAAAAGCGATCATGGATCGCGGCGACCTGGTTCCGGACGAACTGGTTTGCGACATGGTGGCGGGCCGGTTGCAGCAGGCTGATTGCGCGCGCGGGTTCATCCTGGATGGGTTTCCGCGGACGGTGCGGCAGGCTGAGTGGCTGGACGTGCAGTTGGAGAAGATGCGGGCTAAGGCAGGCGACGAATGTGCCCGGGCGGCATGTGCGGCGCCGGTTGTGATCCGGCTGATGGTAGACTATAATGTTCTAGCCAAACGGATTACAGGACGTCGTTCGTGTCCCACCTGCGGACGGGTTTATAACGTCTACCTCCAGCCTCCGAAAGTCCAGGGCATCTGTGATGATGACGGCACGACTTTGGTGTCGCGCAAGGACGATGCGGAAGACGTATTCGCCGAGCGCATGAAGGCGTATGACCAGATGACGCTGCCTCTGGTGGATTACTACCGGGCCCGCGGGCGGTTGGTCGAAATCGACGGTGAGCAGCCGGTGGAAGCAGTAATGGCGCAGGTTTTCAGCGCGATAGAGAATGTCAATCGTTTGTAAGTCGTCATCGGAGATCGACAAAATGCGCCGCAGCGGGCGCATTGTCCGGCAGGTACTGGAAGCGACCAGAGATGCCGTGACTCCCGGATGTTCGACCATGGATCTGGAGCGGATCGCCGAACGCAAGATCCGCGACCTGGGAGCGAAGCCGGCCTTCAAGGGTTATTACGATTATCCTTGCGTGCTGTGTACCTCGGTCAACAGCGAAATCGTTCACGGCATTCCGTCGGAACGGCGGCTGCTGATGGCGGGCGATATCGTGTCCATCGATTGCGGCGTGGTGCTGGACGGCTACTACGGCGATTCGGCGATCACGGTCCCGGTAGGCGATGAGATTACGCCGGAGTTGCAGAAGCTGCTGGACGTGACTTGCGATTCGCTGGTGCAGGGAATTGAAGCAGCCCGTGTCGGTAACACCATAGGCGACGTTGGCTCGGCAGTACAGAAGCTGGTCGAGGGCAACGGCTTCAGCGTGGTGCGCGAGTTTGTAGGACACGGGATTGGCACGCGGCTGCACGAAGATCCGCAGGTTCCCAACTACGGCACTCCCGGGCATGGCCCGAAGTTGCGCACTGGCATGGTAATCGCGATTGAGCCGATGGTGAACATGGGGCGTCCGGAGACGCGGCTGCTGGACGATAAGTGGACTGCGGTCACCCAGGATGGAAGCTATAGCGCCCACTTCGAACACTGCGTGGCAGTCACCAAGGATGGGCCGGTAATTTTGACGGAATAGTTAGAAAGTTGTCAGTGGCTGGTTGTCAGTTAGAAACCAGCAGCTAGCGACAGGGAACTATAGGTATCGCGGATTCTGATAAGTAGGTTCCGATAAGTTCGAGAAGCAGAGTTCGATAGATGCTGGAAGTAACTTCGAATAAGTAAGTTTCGATAAGTTTGGGAAATAAGTTTCGATTAGCAAGTTCAGGTTTGTATCAGGGCACGACTTCAGTCGTGCCGAACGACGCGAAACAAGAGCCGGGGCTTTAGCCCCTGCGGCAACTGACAACCGACAACAGGTAACTGACAACGGAATCTCGGAGTTGAATGAGTAAGGAAGACGCGATCGAAGTAATGGCAGTGGTGGTTGAGCCCCTGCCGAATGCGATGTTCAAAGTGGAGCTGGAGAACAAGCATCAGGTGCTGGCGCACGTCTCCGGCAAAATGCGCAAGAACTTCATTCGTATTCTTCCCGGCGACCGGGTCGCGGTAGAGCTGTCGCCCTATGACTTGACGCGGGGACGCATCGTCTATCGCTATAAATAAACAGTTGTCGGTTGCCAGTTGTCAGTTGTCGGCAATCGGCCTAACTGAGAACTGGCAACTGACAACTGATAACTGAGGAATCATGAAGGTAAGGGCATCAGTAAAGAAAATCTGTGACAAGTGCAAGGTGATCCGCCGCCACGGAGTGGTGCGTGTCATTTGCGAGAACTCGAAGCACAAGCAGCGGCAGGGTTAACAGGTATTTGGCGTTTGGCCGTTAGCGTTTAGCTAAAGGCTGAGAGCTAACAGCTAACAGCGGTTTTGGGAGCAACATAAATGGCACGTATTGCAGGCGTGGATCTTCCGCGCAACAAGCACATCAGGATCGCGCTGACCTACATCTTCGGTATCGGCAATTCGCGCGCGGCGGAGATTCTTGGCTCGGCAAAGGTGGAAGCCGACAAGAAGGTAAGCGACCTCAATGAAGACGAGGTAAATCGCATCCGCCAGGTCATCGAAGAAGGCGGCAACGTCGAAGGCGATCTGCGTAAAGACGTTTCGATGCATATCAAGCGTCTCATCGAAATCGGTTCGTATCGTGGGTACCGGCATCGCCGCAGTCTGCCGGTTCGCGGGCAGCGCACCCACACCAATGCGCGCACCCGCAAGGGACCGCGTAAGGGCACGGTAGCGAATAAGAAGAAAGCAGCGGGGAAGACATAATCCATGGCGAAACCGGCAGGCTCCGCATCGGCGGACAAAAAAGGCAAGAACAAGAAGTTCAAGAAGAAGGAGCGCAAGCACGTTCCCCACGGATTGGTGCATGTGCAGGCGTCCTTCAACAACACCATCGTCACCATCTCCGACCCGACCGGCAACACCGTGTCGTGGAAGAGTTCGGGGTCGTTGGGCTTCCGCGGGTCGCGCAAGGGAACGCCCTTCGCGGCGCAGCAGGCTGCCGCGAACGCCGCCAACCAGGCGCGCGATCATGGCATGCGCAGCGTGGACGTGCGGGTCAGCGGTCCGGGTTCAGGGCGCGAGTCGGCGGTGCGTGCGCTGTCCGCTTCCGGGCTGGATGTGCGCTCCATTAAGGACGTGACGCCGGTTCCGCATAACGGCTGCCGTCCGCCGAAACGGCGCAGGGTCTAGGTAACGAGTTCTCCCGCCCTAGCCCAAAGTCGGGCTAGAACGGGGCACCCGATGACTTTGGTACTTGTCGATGGGTCTGAGCATCTAAAAAGAACCCACTGACAACTGACCACGGACAACCGACAACTGGTTTTGATCGGGACGAAAGGCCGCCAAGCCCGTAAACCGATCGATGGACGAGCAGACAGGCTCTGCTCGATTAGGAGAGTAACTTGGCACGTTATAAAGACGCAGTATGCCGCCTTTGCCGTCGCGAGGGCATGAAGTTGTTCCTCAAGGGAGCAAAGTGCTTTACCGACAAGTGTCCCGTCGAAAAGCGCAATTTCGCTCCCGGCCAGCACGGTAAAGATCGCAAAGCCAAAATCGTTGGCTACGGTCTTCAGCTTCGCGAGAAACAGAAAGCGAAGCGCATGTACTTCACCCTGGAAGGCCAGTTCCGCAACTACTTCGAGCGCGCCGCCCGCACCAAGGGCGTGACCGGCGAACTATTGCTGCAGCAACTGGAGCGTCGTCTGGACAACGTGGTGTACCGTCTCGGTTTTGCCGTGGCGCGTCGCCAGGCTCGCCAGTTGGTGCGTCACGGTCACGTGACCGTGAACGGCCGCAAGGTCGATATCCCATCGTTCCAGGTGCATGCCGGTGATGAGATCGCGGTGCGTGAGGCGAGCAACAAGCTTGTGATCCTCGAGACCGCGAAGGAATTCGCCAGCCACCAGCCTCCGCCGAACTGGCTGGAAGTCGATCGCGATGCGTATAAGGGCCGGGTCCTCGCGCTGCCGAAGCGTGAAGACATCAACCTGCCTATCAACGAGCAGTTGATCGTCGAACTTTACAGCAAGTAGCAATTAGCATTTGGCCGTTAGCAGTTAGCACTTGGCAGCTAGCTTCTGTTGTGATCGGCGGGCTGAGGTTGGATTCCTCGTGCATGGACCAGACAAGCGGCACGAGTTCCTGACGCGCGAAAGGGGCTCGACAGGAAGCAGCTCGAGCTCCCAAGGCGCGAAACAGTTTCATAAGAAGCAGCACGAGCGCCACGGGCGCGCAAGAAGATAGCCCAGCGCTTCAGCGCTGGGTAAGCGGCGATTTTGAGGTGAGCCCCTTCGGGGGCGATAGAGGCTGTCGCCGGCTGGAGCCGGCTAAGAATTGAAAAGACGCGGTCGACGCTGGCCTGAAGGCCAGCTCTACCGCAAACGGCGGGACGCGGATTTAAATATCCGCTCTACCCGAGATAACGCAAACGGCGGGACCGCTGGGCTAAGCCCGGACCGACCGCCATAAACTTCGCACCAGATCCGCCGGCCCTGTCCGCGCCAAACGGGCGAAGAAAAGGAGTTACGAATGCTTTGGAAAGGTTTTCAGAAACCGAAACGGCTTGCGACTGACACCGAAACCCTGACCGATAAATACGGTCACTTCTGGGCGCAGCCTTTTGAACGCGGTTTTGGTACTACCATCGGCAACGCGCTGCGTCGCGTGTTGCTCTCCTCGATCGAAGGAGCTGCCGTCACGGCGGTGAAGATTGAAGGAGTTTTGCACGAGTTCCAATCGATTCCCGGAGTGGTCGAGGATGCGACCGACATCATCCTCAACCTGAAGCAGATTCCGTTCCGCCTGAATGGCGATGCGCCCAAGGCGATTTACCTGCGCGCTGAACAGCCCGGCGTGATCACCTCCGGCATGATCGAAGCCGACGCCGACGTCGAGGTTCTCGACAAGGACGTATACATCGCTACCATCAGCGAGGGCGGCAAGCTGGATATGGAGATGCGGCTGAAGAAGGGCCGCGGCTACGTTTCCGCCGACAAGAATTTCGACGAAGATCTGGGGCTGGGATTCATTCCTATCGACTCGGTGCACTCGCCGGTGCGCAAGTGCAACTACTCCGTAGAAGCCGCTCGTCTGGGTCAGATCACCGACTACGACAAGCTGGCGATTGAAATCTGGACCAACGGCTCAGTTACTCCGGCCGATGCGTTGGGTCTGGCGGCGAAGCTGCTCAAAGACCACATGAACATCTTCATCAACTTCGAGGAGGAGCTGGAGGCGCAAGCCGCCGGCGCCTCTGACAAGCCGGAGATTCGCAACGAGAACCTGAACCGCTCGGTCGAAGAACTGGAGCTTTCGGTTCGCAGCTACAACTGCCTGAAGAACGCGAATATTCAGACCATCGGCGAGCTGGTACAGAAGAGCGAAGCCGAGATGCTGAAGACCAAGAACTTCGGCCGCAAGTCGCTGAACGAGATCAAGGAAATCCTGTCCTCGATGGGCTTGAGCCTGGGCATGAAGATCGACGAGCACGGCAACGCGGTTCCGGGCAGCGGCTCCATGTCGTCGCCGGGACTGGGCGCGCCGAATTACGGGCTGGATCAGAATTACTAGTTGTCAGCCGTCATTAGTCAGTTGTCAGCAGAGCATGGACAAACTGACTGTCAGGCCAGCGCCAACTGTGCGTGAACTGAAAACTGACAACCGACAACTGTTCTTGTAACCGACAACTGTTTTGAAGGGTTAGAAATATGCGTCATCGTAGAGCAGGTTGGAAATTAGGACGGAACACGTCACACCGGCGCGCGTTACTGCGCAATCTGGTGACCTCGTTGATCGTGGAAGAGCGCATCGAGACCACCCTCACTAAGGCTAAGGCCATGCGTCCCCACGTGGAGAAGATGATTACCCTGGGCAAGCGCGGCGATGTGGCTGCGCGGCGGCTGGCTGCAGCCTTTCTCATGACGCGGGATGCGGTCGACAAGCTGTTCGACACCGTTTCCCCGCGTTACGGTGATCGCGAAGGCGGATACCTGCGCATCATTCATGGCGGCTTCCGCCAAGGGGATGGCGGCGACATCGCGTTCGTGGAACTGCTCGGCAGCGAGAAGACGCTGGACGAAAAGCGCCAGAAACGCGCTGAAGTCCGCGCCAAGCGCGCCGAAGAGACGCGCAAGGCCATGGAATCGGCCGAAGCCGAGAACAAGGAAATGCGGGCAACCGAAGCCGCGAACGAAGAGAAGTAATCAGGCGATCCAAGAGACGTTGCCGCCGGTCAGTCGATCCGGCGCAATCTGTTGCCGAAGTGCATAACGCATCCGCGATTGCGGATGCGTTTTTTTATTTTGATGGCAGAGCGGACTTTTGAAGGGGCGCACCTTTGAAGAGGCACACCTTCAGGTGCGCCGTATGAGCCGTTTATTTTTGCTATTCCGAGCGGGCTTCCAGCCAGCGGCAGCTTGTGCCGCCCCTGAAAGGGCTCACCCCAAACATTGCCGCCTACCCAGCGCTGAAGTGCTGGGCTATCTTCTTTCGCGCCCGTGGCGCTGGTCTCCGAAACGCCTTCGCTACTTCAACGATTGCAGATAGGCCACGACCGCTTCGGCGTCGGCCCGATTCATCTTGTAAGCGGGCATCGGCGGGCGGGCCGGCTGACCGTTCGGAGCCAGGCCGGTCATGAAGAATTCCACTGCTTTGCCTTTGTCCCAGCCCGGCAGGCCGGCAATGTTGGGCGAGGTCGCGGCCCAGATCGGTATCGGCACCAACGGCCCAAACTCCAGCTTCTTACCCTGAAGCCATTTCTCCATCACGAAGCCGCCCATGGGATTGAAGGGAGTGTGACAGTCGCCGCACTGGCCGATGGCCTTCACCAGGTACTCGCCGCGTGCGATTTGCGATTCGCTCTTGCCGCCGCCTTTCGGTTCGGCCGAGCCGCTGCTTGCCATCGACAAACTTATCGCCATGGTCGCAGCCACGGTCAACACGATGTTCCTCTTGGTCATTCGCCCTCTTTGGATTCGATTAGCGCTGCCTGAGCGCGAGTTTCTGGTTTGACGTATTCCAGAGAACTCCGTTCACGACCACATTGAAAATTGAGCTTGGCCGCTCGATCGCACTCATAGCCTGCGTCATGGAATGCGAGCGATTGTGCCGGATGGAAAGATGCAATGTCAATCGCGGGCGAACTGTCGAGCGTTTACCAAAAGCGCACAGAAACGTGGGAGCATTGGAACCGCAGATTCCTCGCCGGCGCTCGGGATGACAGCTCGGGGGGGATGGAGATGACAGCTTTCGGCGGCGAGCGACTCTCAATAGAAAAGGGCCGCATGGAAGCGGCCCTGATAAAGGAGTTGAGATGAGCTATAGCGTAGATTCGATTTCGAAGCCCCAAGCTTCCAGCAGAGGCTCGGGGATGTACTTCGAATTCTTATTCTTGCGCGCCCACTCGCGCAGCCGGGTCGAGCGAATGTACTGGTCGGGAGCCAGCTTGAACTCCTTCACAACCTGCTCAAACTCGGTGATGGTGGGGACAACCGGCCCGATCGGTTCGGGCTTGCCCCAATTAGGATTGCCGCGTCTTTTTGCCATTTAGGTCTGTCCTGCCTCGTATGAGATGTAATTCGGATGACGAATGTGCTTCTGATGATGCTTGGCCCACCTAACCTATTGGATTAACGTTGCTTCCACAAAGATTCGGGCCGTGCCGGGGGCCTTCCAGGGCATAAGGGAAGGGAGTCCGAAGGAGCCGTAAGGAACGTAACATATTAATCCGGTTTTTCCCTGAATTCAAGCACAAACGACCCTGCTGCGGCCCAGCTACGTCCAAAGTGGCACACCTAATGTATCCTGCTGATAAATAGACGGATAAGCAGGAAAAAGGTCACCTTCAGCCACGCATTTCGGGGACGGAAGCCGATCAGTACCTACAATAATCCATAGATATCGATTTCGTTGTGACCCGCGACAAAAACCTGGCCGTCTGCTACTACCGGCACAGTGAATCGAATAGCGGCGCCAGCGCTGTCCCGGTCTGGTGACATATTGGAGTCGTAGAACTCATTCGCCAGATTAGCCGGGTCGAAGGCGCGGAGGATCGCCGGACCTCCGGAATGGAACTGATCGGTCTGGAGAATCCAGAGGATGGCGTTGGCGGACGCATTCGCTGAGACGACAGGCGAAGCGCCCGGATATCCCAGAAAGATTGAGCCGGAAGTGGACGTCGGCGTGGGATTGATTTGCTCCTGCACCGGATCGTAGGCGAACGCTTCCAGACTGGCGTCAGTGAATCCGAAATACACGGTGTTGTTCCACACCGCAGGGGTCGCGAAGGATCCGTAGGCATTCCCGAAGAAGCTTTGCAATATCTGGCTGTCTTCATCAGCGTGCCATTTTCCCAGGTTGTCCCGGTCCAGCAGGTAGACCGTCGAGTCTTTGCCCGAGGTGACCAGCAGGTGCGGATGCGCTGCTCCGGTTTGCGTCGGCAATAGCACCGGGCCTCCTGAGCCCAGATCAAGGTCGTCGTTGAACAGCTTCTGGTAGTCGAAAGGAATGAAGTAGTCGGTGACGGAAAGGTTCTGCTCGTCCGGGTGCAGACGGACGACCGAGTCGCCGTAGTTGGATCCTCCGGTCATAGCGTCGCTTCCACCGTTACCCACGGCGACGTACACCTCGCCGTTTTCATCGGCGGCCGGGCCACCTCCGCTCATCCAGATGCCGCCCAGTATGCCGCCGGGGGAAGGTGTCCAGGCGCTGGTAAGTTGTAGCGTCTGCTCATCGAAGGCCATCACCCATCCCTGGTAATCGCCGGCATCGCAGTGCGAAGCCCACGAAACGTAGACCTGTCCGTTCGCCAGCAACAGAGCAGAGCGCTGATTGTTGCGCAGCGCATCGAAATGGGCTGAGCCGAACTGATTGCCGGTGTTTTGGGGAGTAGTGATTTCGGTGGCGGGCAAAACATCCGACCCGTTCACCAGGCTAAGTGCGTGTATGCGCTGGTAGTAGCTGGCTTGGCCGTTGAGCGTTTCTTTGGTTCGTACCACCACGTAGAGTCGCTCGCTCGCCGGGTCGAGGACCGGCGTCCCGGTGATTCCGATCTCGTTTGGGATGTCGCCGCAGGAGACGTCATCCGCTGGAACCGGCGTGACCAGCCCGCCGGAATCCAGAAAGCTCCGTTGCCACACGATCGCCTGGGTGCTGGTGTCGATGGCATAAACCTGGTCGTGCTGGGTGGCGACGATGACCAGGTTCCGCGTTGTTCCGTCAGCCGTGGTGACGTTGGAGATGTAAAGCGGCTGGGCGTAGACATCGCCTTGAACGGCAATGGCCGCTCGCCTGCCGAAGCTGACCGCATTCACGTTGGCGGGCGTGAGCTTGGTCTCCAGGGCATTGACTCCTGTCCGGGCATTGTCGGTCCGGTAGGTGGAGATGGCGAAGTGCTGTTGCGGTTGGATGGGATCGCCCTGATCGCTGCCCTGCCCCGGAGCCGTACTGCCGCCGCCTCCGCAGCCGGCGAGCGCCAGCAGGAACAACAAAATGCCGGCCAAGATCGGCCGCCGGAAGGTGAACTGTCCGGACCGAGTCCTCCGATCGGTTGCATGAAGGCCAACAGAACAAAAGCTAAAGACTATCGTAGGCCCAGAAAAAGAAGTCACGGTTGCACTTGCCCCAATCCGAGAGAGTTAAAGCAATTAGGAGCAAGCTACCCGAAAAGTGCCGGGATTTGCAAATGCTTTCTCCCGGACGGCGGGGGAAACTTCCGGCTTGAGTGTTGGAGTGCCTGACAGCGGCCATCATCTTGCCGATCGGTGCATTCACTTCAGTCAGGTCGCGGGGCAATCCTGCGGCTCTAATCGGCAATAAAAAACGGAGCACCGGACAAGGGCGCTCCGCTCGCAAGGGCTGGCTGCAAGTTAGTTCGGCATCAGAACGCTGTCGATGACGTGGACTACGCCGTTCGACTGATAAACGTTGGCGGTGGTAACCATGGCGGCGCCGCCCTTGGCGTCGGTCAGAACGATGTGCTTGCCCTGCATGGAAGCGGTCAGCATCTCGCCGTCGACGGTCTTCAGGCTGGCTTTGCCGCCGCCCTCTTTGATTTGCTTCATCAGGTCAGCTGCATTCATCTTGCCCGCCACCACATGATAGGTAAGGATCTTCGTCAGATGGTCCTTGTTTTCCGGCTTCAGCAGGGTTTGAACCGTGCCGGCCGGCAGCTTGTCGAAAGCTTCATTGGTGGGAGCAAAAACTGTGAAGGGGCCGGGCGTTTCCAACGTCTGCACCAGCCCCGCAGCCTTCACCGCGGCTACCAGAGTGGTCAGATTGTTGGCCATGGAGGCGTTCTGCACGATGTTCTTGGTGGCCGACATCGGCGCGCCACCGACCATCGGATCTTTGTCCGCGGCAACTGCCATGGTTGACATCATTGCGGTCAGGGCAAACAGCGCAATCAGAAATTGCTTCTTCATTTCAATCATCCTCTGAGCGCTAAGGTTTTGTTTTTGTCGCTCAGTGTGAATACGTGAAGCAACGCGAAACGGATTGGCCGAGCTGTGGCGGGGTGACTAAGTGATTTGGAAGCGGGGAATTGGCGAGCAAAATCAAAAGGCGGTGGAATCAACTGCGGAGGAAAATCCGCATTGCAAAGCCATCGTCGCGAGGTTCGATTGAGCTGAGCTACTGCGTCACTGTGAGCGTGGTAGTTCCAGCTACGTTTCCGGCGGAGGCAGCAATGGTGACGCTGCCGACAGCAACCGGGCTTGCTAAACCGCTGCTGCTGATGGTGGCGACTGAGTTGTTGCTGGAGGTCCACGACGAACTCGTAGTCACGTCACCGACTGTGCCGTCGGAGTAAGTGGCTGTCGCGGTGAATTGCTGGCTCTGTGCCAAGGACAACGAGATGGTTGGATTCGCCGGACTGATGGTAATGGCCGTAATCGTTTTGGTGCTGACGGTCAGAGTCGCAGTGCCGGTGGCGCTTCCGGTTTTCGCCGTGATGCTGGTAGTGCCCAGCGCCATCCCCGTAGCCAATCCGCTGGTATTGATGATGGCCACGGTCGGCGAAGATGATTCCCATGACGTGGTGGATGTGATGTCGCCGGTAGTGTTGTTACCGTAGGTGGCGGTAGCGGTGAACTGCTGGGTAGCGCCGTTCAGGATCTGCGCGCTTACCGGCGACACCTGAATCGACACAACGGTGTCGGCAGCTGGAAAAAATCCCCCACAGCTGCAGAGTGAGACAGCGCTCAGAAGGCCTGCCCCGATTTTGCCGAACCATGAAAGCCGTTGCACGTTGGTCATCCTAATCGCCACCACAGGGCGGTCTCCAGACCCAAGGCGAGAGGCTTTCACGTTCCAGAGCAACCCGATTGAGCTGTTTTCTCAATATCTTACTACGTTCCGCAGTTCGTAAGACGGCGTCCAGAGATGCCGGTTAGCAATCTGCGTTCCGGGGCGGGGCCCGTTTTTTCGACAAGGTGCAAATAAATTCCTGCGAACGAATTCCCGTTTCGAAATGGCTTTGTCTTCAACGCTCTAGCACGACTGTGCGTCATGCGTCACAGACAAACCATCGCCCGAGAGGGACGATAAAACGTGGGCAGCCCTCTCCACTGAGTTGCCGGGACAGGCGAACGGGCTTGCCGGGCAGCTTGGCCCCTGGATTGGACTGCCTCTATGAGCTTCTATTGAGGAGCGAACTTATATGAAGAAGACATTGATTCTCCTCGTCCTGCTGGTGGCAGCGCAGCTGGTGGCGCAGGAAAAGTCGACGGTTACGGTCAAAGGCAGCGAACTGAATAACGGGGTTGTGATTGTCTCCGTGGTGCAGGCCGCGAGCGACGACCAGGCCAAGCAATCGTTCACCTTACATTGCAACAAAGGCGCGGGATCCTGTAAGGCGCTGGAGCCGGGAAGCTACGTCATGGTGCGGCTCCCCAAAAACTGGGGAATGTACGATTGTGCTAACGTGGACCTGTACCCAGGCTCGGCAGACCCGGCGACCAGCCAGAAGGTTGGCGAGTTCTGTTTGATTGAAAAGTAAGAAAATAAAGGGGATATTGCCTTAAGCCTCTGGCTCGGGCGATCCGTTCAGGCCCTCGCCGGGGCGCCGGATTGGAGGCGAAAGAGCCGCTCCACAGGTTTTTTCGTCCCAGTGGGCGGCCTGCGGCGGCGGGCAATCATCTTTGAGATGGCAACCAGGAAGTGGCAACAAGGGAGCAAGACACGGCTAGAGAAACTGAGATGCAAGGATGTTTTTCTTCAACGACGAGTGCGATCTCGCCGACGACGATTGCTATGACTTCTTTACCCTGACAACCGATGTGGAGAGGCGCCGCGGCCGCTCTCATCTCACTGCCGGCAGACAACTGAAAGGCCGAGAAGAATCTGCCCAGCCCGAGTGCGCGGGCGGCAAAGGAGAGGCCTGCCCGAGGAGAGCTTAGGCGAACGCGCCGCGCCTCCGGGAAAACCTGAAATCCAAAGAATGATCTTACTGGTAAGATTCATCAGCGATCTTACTGGTAAGATCATTCTGTTTTTGCCGAGCTAACGTATTGCCGCCGACCATCGCAAAAAAATCCAGCAAGCTTACGCTGTGGCCGCTAGTGGTCGCCACCTTCTTTATGGTGTCGGGCGGCACCTACGGCACAGAAGATATCGTGCACGGCGCGGGCTATGGCGGAGCAATTCTCATCCTGCTGCTGACCCCGCTTCTGTGGAGCCTGCCCACGGCTTTCATGATCGGCGAACTCGCCAGCGCTCTGCCGGAAGAGGGCGGATTTTATGTGTGGGTGTGGCGCGCCATGGGCGACTGCTGGGGATTTCAGGAGGCCTGGCTGTCACTGGTGGCCAGCGTCTTCGATATGGCGATCTATCCCACGCTGTTTGTTTTGTATTTGGCGCGATTGTTCCCGTGGTTCGCCGTCGGTCATCGCGGCATGTGGGTTGGGTTGGCGGTGGTGGTTGTGTCCGCGGGGCTGAACATCGCCGGCATCAAGGTAGTCGCCACCACCTCGCTCTGGTTGTTCTTTCTGCTGTCCGCTCCGTTCGCCATCATCGTGATCCTGGCTCCGCTGAAATATCGAGCGCTGGCGCAGGCGGTGACTACGCCCACCACTTCGCACGTCGACCTGGTCGGCGGCCTGCTGGTCGCGATGTGGAATTACATGGGATGGGACAATGCCTCGACCATCGCCGGCGAGGTGAGTGAGCCGCAACGAACCTATCCGCGCGCCATGTTTGCCGCAGTCGCCTTGGTGGCTGTCAGCTATATTCTTCCAGTGGCCGCGATGGCCATGACGCGTCTCAGTCCCGCCGCATGGGACACGGGATCATGGGCGGATATTGCGGGCATGGTCGGCGGGCCGCTGCTGCGGATCGGGTTGGTGCTGGGCGGCATGATGAGCGCGTTCGGCATGTTTAACGCCCTGGTATTGAGCTACTCGCGATTGCCCTACGCCTTGGCGCAGGATGGAATGTTGCCCCGAATTTTCTGCCGGGTAAATCAGCGCACGCAGGCTCCGTGGGTGTCGATCGTTGTTCTGGCAAGTGGATGGGCCTTATGTCTCGGCCTGGGATTTGAGCGGCTGGTCACCATCGATGTGCTCATCTACGGTGCGAGCCTGCTTCTCGAGTTCATAGCTTTAGTCGTGTTGCGGATCGCCGAACCTGAACTGGCGCGGCCGTTCAAAGTGCCTGGCGGTTTGTTCGGAGCAATCTGCCTGGGTGTGTTTCCTCTGCTGCTGACGATCTTCTCCGTCGTGTATGGGGATCACGAGCGGATCTTCGGAATGAGTGGCCTGATGTTCGCCGGGTTGCTGGTGGTCGCCGGATTCGTAGCTTACGGCATCGATGTGAAGCTGCGTCGGGCCCGGGTGCGATGAGAGCGTCGAGGATGTTTTTGGCACGAGAAGCGGAAATTCCGCGTATACTGCCACGCACCGGCAAACCATTCCTTGTACCTTGCGAGGGATTTCGTGTCCAGGAAGACATCCACACCTTCACCTGCATATCACGATCGCGTACCGACCATCGCATGCTTCAACAAAGCAAAAAAGAAAATGGGGGTGGACTTCGACCACCTCGTCGCCGCCATGCAGAAATTCGTCGATGATTATCTGGCGCCGGTCTGGGGCACGCCAGTCAAACTAGTGAAGTCCGATGGCTTCGTCAAAGGCGCCTGGGCCATGGTCTTTCTCGACCGCACCAAGGACGCGTCGATGGAGGGCTACCACGACCTGACACCCGAGGGACTACCGATGGCCAAGGTCTACGTAAAAAATGTTCTGAAGCAGAAGGACAAGGTGAGCGTGGCCGCGTCGCACGAGCTGGCGGAGATGCTGGTCGATCCTGGCGCTAACCTTTACTCTACCGGTCCCAAGAAAAATCGCTTCTATGACTATGAAGTCGCTGACCCGGTGGAAGAGTTGTTCTTCGATGTGGATGGAATCCCGATGAGCAACTTTGTTTATCCAACCTACTTCGAAGCTTTTCACAAGGAAGGCTCGACTCGCTTCGACCAGATGGGAACCTTGAAGCGGCCTTTCACCTTGCATCAAGGCGGCTACCAAAGCTACTGGAGCCAGGGAAAGGAAAGAGCGGAGTGGGGTTCAAAGGCGAAGAAGAAACGTTTCCAAAAGGAAGACCGCCGGGGCCATCGCAGCAGCTTCCGGCATAAGACGAAGAGAAAATTGTCGAAGGTGCAGAGCTAAGGTCTGCACGAATGTATTACCGATAAAGCAGCGCTTCAATCGGCATTTAGCAATTGGCACGTAGCAATTAGCAAAAACCTGAACCAGTGCGTGGCCGGTAGAGCGGCGCTTTCAGCGCCGCGTACTGTAAAAGCCTATGGCCTTTTAAGGCCAGCTCTACCGACTCACTCCTCGCGCAGCAATCGCAACGGGTCGACCGACAGCGCTCGCTGTGCCGGAATCCAGGTGGCTACCACTCCCAGCAACAACATCGTCAACACGGTGCCGGCCATTACCAGCGGATCGCGGGGAGTGGCCTGATAGACGATGCCCGCCAGCACCCGGCTGGCCAGCAGGCCTAACACCACCCCTGCTAGCGAACCGAAGGCCAGCAGCTTGAATGCGCGGCCCAGCGCCGCTTGTAGCACTTCGTTGCGTTGCGCGCCCAGAGCGATGCGGATGCCCAGCTCTTTCAGCCGCTTACTCACCGAGTACGCGGCCAATCCAAAAATGCCGGTAAGAGCCAGCATCACGCCCATCACTCCCATTACGCCCAGTGAGAGGGTGATGATGCGCGGCCCGAACAAAGCGCCGTCGAGCTTTTTGTTCCAGGTTTGGATGTACACCGGCAGCCCGGGATCGAGTTCGCGTACTTTACTGGTCATGGCTGCCGTCAATTGTTGTGGATCGCGGTTCGAGCGTACCAGCAGAAAGACCTGGCTCGACGGCGATTGCAGGATGGGGAGAAACATCGCCGGCTTGGGATCTTCGAAGAAGCTGGTATATTTTCCTTCTTCCGCGATTCCTACTACCTGTATGCGTCGTCCATCCGGCATCTTGTAGTATCTGCCCGTCGCGTTCGATGCCGAGCCGAAAAGTTTGCGCGCAAACTCCGGGTTGACCACCGCTACCAGCGGAGCATTTTGGCTGTCATGCCAGGTAAACGCCCTTCCTGCCAGTAAGCTGGTGCCTGCCGCGCGAAAGTATCCGGGGGAGATTTTGTATTGAATAGCTTCGGCGGCGGCGTTCGATGGCCTGAGATCTGTGGTGCTGTCGTTAAACACATTCGACGGGCTCCAACTCTCATGCAGCGGAGGCTGCTCAACCAATCCTACGGATTCAACGCCGGGAATCGTCTCCATAGCTTCGATCATGCGCTTTTGCATGATAGGCACTTTGTCGCCGCGGTAGCCCGCCATGGTCAGAGTCGTATCCAGCAGCATCACGTTGCGCGGTTCAAAGCCGAAGGTGCTATGCAGTGTGCGTATCAGTCCACGCACGGCAACCATGGAAGCGGTGACCAGTACGGCACAGATGGCAACCTGTACCACCAGCAGCAGATCGCGAACGTTTAGCCGCCGCCCGACTACGCCGGTCGCTCCCGCCTTGACGACTTCATAGGGATTGGTGCGCAGTACCTGCTTCACGGGCACGGCGCCAAAGAGAAATCCGCTGGCTATGGTCAACAGCAAAGCCACTAAGTAAACCTTGGCGTCGGGATTCAACGGCACTTGAATGGGATAGCGGGGAAGCGGTTGCCACGCGCTTAAGCCATGCAACAGCAAGACGCTTCCCAGGATTCCGAGGGCGCCTCCGATAAACGAAACCAGCAGCGCTTCGGTAAAGAGTTGGCGCAAAATTCGCGTGCGCGTCGATCCCAATGCGAGCCGCAAAGCAACTTCGCGAGAGCGGTCGGCGGCGCGCGCGGCAAACAGGCTGCCCAGGTTGGCGCAGGCAGCCAGCAGAATCAATCCCGCCAGCAGCATCAGGCCGGTAAGGGCGCCGCGCATGGGGCGGCCGAGATAATCGCCGTACAGACTGGGGCGAGCCAGCAAAAAGTCCAGCCGGCCGTCTTCCTTGGGATACGCTTTTTCCAAAGCGGAGCCGATCCCGTTCAAATCGGAAACCGCTTGTGCCGGAGTTACTCCTGGTTTCAGATGTCCCATAACCATGAAGACCCAACGGCTGGCGCGCTGATTGAGTACATTGGCGCCTTCGATCTGCTCCTCGTTGACCATGGGCAGGTATAGGTCGGGATTGAAAAACAGTAACGTCCCATGAAAGTCAGGCGGCGCTACACCCAGAATGGTGTAGGGATGTTTGTTCAGCTGAACCACGCGCCCGGCCACCCGCGGATCATCCTGAAAATGGCTGTGCCAGTACGCGTATCCCAGCACGATATAGGGCGCGCTGTTAGGTCCGTGCTCATCGGAGCCATGGAAAAAACGGCCGAGATACGGATGCAGGCCCAGAACATCGAAGTAGTTACCGGTTGCCTCTATCCCCCAGACGGAGGAAGGATTTGCCCCGGTGTCGAGCCCTGCCTCCGTGACGGTGAAACCCGCCAGGCCATCGAAGCTGCGGTTGCGGTCACGCAAATCGAGATAGTCCGGATACGATTGGCTGGGATCGAGAAAGCTGGCGTTACGCTCGATGGCCCAAAGGCTCTGGGCCTGAGGAACGTTGAGCGGGCGCAGCAGAAGCGCATTCAGCACCGCGAAAACTACGGCATTTGCGCCTATGGCCAACGCTAACGTTAGTACAGCTACCGTGGTGAAGCCGGGAGACTTGCGCAACATGCGGACGGCATAGCGCAAATCCTGAAAAACCGATTCGATAAAATTTCCGCCCAGCTCTTCGTGACATTCTTCTTTGAACTTTTCTTTGCCGCCGAACTCGATGCGGGCGCGGCGCTCGGCTTCGGTGCGGGGAAGTCCGGAGCGTTCCAAGTCATCTGCGCGCAGTTGGATGTGTGAGCGAAGTTCCTCTTCCATGTCGGCGCTGATTCGCGAGCGGCGAAAAAGTGCGGCGAGGCGGACGCGAACTGAATCGAGGAATCTCATACTTCCTCCGGTTGCGCCGAGAGCGCGGAGCCGATGGCGGTCACCAGCCGGTTCCAGTTGGCAGTTTCTTCCCGCAGACGCTTGCGGCCCGCAGCCGTGAGTTCGTAGAACTTGGCGCGGCGATTGTTATCCGATGTTCCCCAGCTTGCCTTCAGCAGCCCTTGCCGGACCAGACGAAATAGCCCGGGATAGAGCGCGCCCTGCTCGATCAGCAGAGCGTTGCCGGAGATTTGTCCGATGCGAAGCAGGATGCCATATCCGTGAAGTGGGCCGAGCGAGACGGCCCTAAGGATGAGCAGGTCGAGAGTTCCGGGAAGAAGCTGAGCCTGGTCGGTCACCATCCCTCCTAATGTGGTTAGGAGAGTAACGCGGTTCCCCTAAGCTGTCAAGGAGAGAGTGAAATATTTTTGTGACGATCGGAAAACTGGATTTGCAAAACTGCAGAGCTCGTTTTTTGATAGCGCCATTCGCAGCGCACGGTGTCTGTTATAGGTACTCCGCTGCCGGAAAGCGATGGCCAACCAGCTTGCCTTAGCCGGTTCGCGTCAAGCCGTTTGTCGCATCAGGTCGCGACAGTGGCGCGCGATCTGACGGTCCTCCTGGCTGGCAACAATGCAGACTTGTATGGTGCTCTCAGCAGCCGAGATTGTTCCCTTGCTCGCCTGGTTGGCGTCCTTGTCGATAGCGACCCCGAGAAAGCGAAGCCCCTCGCAGACTCCACTACGCACCTGGAAGCTGTGCTCGCCAATGCCGCCGGCGAAAATCAACATATCGAGTCCGCCCAGCACGGCAGCATATCCGGCAATCACTTTCCGAATCGACAGACAAAATACTTCGATCGCCAGCGCAGCATCGTGGTCGCCTTTTTCAGCGGCGGTTTGCAGCTTGCGCATGTCGGAAGTTCCGCCTGAGAGTGCGGCAAGACCGGCGTCATGATTTAAGAGCTTTTCCAGCGCATCGGCGTCCATCTTTTTCGTGCGTTGCAGATACAACAGCACTCCCGGATCGAGGTCGCCGGTCCGAGTAGCCATCGGAATACCTCCCGTCGGCGTCAGACCCATGCTGGTATCAACCGACCGCCCATCTTTCACCGCAGCCAGGCTGGCGCCGCTGCCGAGGTGAGCCATCACCGTGCGGCTCGGCAGTTTCTTCCCCAGCTGATAGACAATGGATTCATAGGACAGGCCGTGAAATCCGTAGCGCCGAATACCTTCGTCGAATAAGCTGCGCGAGAGCGGAAACCGCGCGGACGTCTCCGGCAGGGTGCGGTGAAAGGCGGTATCAAAGCAGGCGAACTGCGGAATGTCGGGATAAGCCTGCTGGGCCTCGGCGATGAGTTGCAGGGCCATGGGAATATGCAAGGGAGCGAAGTGAACGCAAGCCTTCAACTCTGCGACTAATGCCGGCGTGATGCGTTGATGCTCGACTAACCTGAGGGCCGCCGTGCACGACACGATGCCCAACAGCGTACGGCTTGCCCGGCGATAGCTCATTCAACCACCGCGACGCATGGGTCAGCGCATCGTGCCGTGAGGCGAAGCCGATCTTCTCGGAGCGAAGACTCTTGCCGGTGCCATCTTTAATTTCCAGCGTCCCGCTGCTCTGGCCGATGCCGTCAGCCAGTCCATCCAGCAGCACTTGTTCGTCGCCATCTTTCTCCGCATACAAGCCGAACTTGAGAGAGGAAGATCCGGTATTAATTACGAGTATTCGTGCGTCGGACATCAAGCAGACCTGCTTTCGACGGTATGAAATCCTGATGGTCTCCACTCTACCGCATCGCAAGGTTGTCGCCGAAAGCCGCAACTCGCAACCTGTTTGTAACAATCGTGAATCAAAGCGCTGTTAATCTTGAAGGCTGACGTCGGCGTCAAACACTGTTTCGAAACCAAGCAGTGTCGGCACGAATCCTAACTACAATCACCGCTGACCAGCGCAGGAGTTGCTTGTGACTTCCAGAACACAAACTGAACCGATAGAGTCTTCGACCGAGCAGGCGCTCACTTCCGATGAGCTGCGCAATATGGATGCGTACTGGCGTGCCTGCAACTATCTTTGCGCGGGCATGATTTACCTTCGCGATAATGCTTTGCTGCGAGAGCCGCTGCTGCCGGTGCACTTCAAGAATCGGCTGCTCGGCCATTGGGGTTCAGATCCCGGACAGACATTCACCTGGGTGCATCTCAATCGCGTTATCCGCAAGTACGACCTCAACATGATTTACATCTCTGGTCCCGGACATGGCGCGCCCGCGGTGCTTTCCAACTGTTATCTCGAGGGAACGTATTCGGAGGTCTATCCGGAGAAGAGCCAGGATGAGACGGGGATGTTGAAACTGTTTCGCGCCTTCTCGTTTCCCGGCCAACTCGGTAGCCATTGCACGCCGGAGGTGCCGGGATCGATTCACGAAGGCGGAGAACTTGGGTACAGCATTTCGCACGCGTTTGGAGCGGCGTTCGACAATCCCGACCTGATCGTGAGCGTGGTAGTGGGCGACGGCGAAGCGGAGACGGGGCCGCTGGCGACCTCGTGGCACTCCAACAAGTTCCTCAATCCGATTCGCGACGGCGCAGTGCTGCCCATCCTTCATCTCAACGGCTACAAGATCGCCAACCCAACCTTGTTGGCGCGCATTACGCATGAGGAGTTGGAAGCGCTGCTCAAAGGTTACGGATGGACTCCGCACTTTGTTGAGGGCGATGAACCGGAAGCGATGCATCAGAAGATGGCGCAAACGGTCGAAGATTGCGTTCAGCAGATACGCTCCATTCAGCAGGAGGCGCGAAGCTCAGGGAATACGGCTCGTCCGCGTTGGCCGATGATCGTGCTGCGTTCGCCCAAAGGATGGACGGGACCGAAAGAAGTGGATGGCCACAGGGTCGAAGGATTCTGGCGCGCACATCAGGTGCCGGTGTCGGAGGTGCAAACTAATCCCGAGCATTTGCGCATTGTGGAGCAGTGGATGCGAAGCTATCGGCCGGAAGAACTCTTCGACGAGCGCGGTGCGCTTCGCGAGGAACTATGCGGCAGTTGCCGCCGACCGGCGATCGCCGCATGAGCGCTAATCCTCATGCCAACGGCGGCAAGCTGCGCAAGGCTCTCGACATGCCCGACTTCCGTGACTACGCGGTCCAGATCGATAAGCCTGGTACCAAGTCCATGTCGCCCACGGAAAATCTGGGCAAGTTTCTGCGCGACGTAATGCGCCAGAACATGCACAGCTTTCGCATGTTCAGTCCGGACGAGAATGCGTCGAACAAACTGCAAGATGTCTACGAGGCGTCTCTTAAGACATGGATGGCGGAGATCAAGCCGGAAGACGCCGATGGAACCGACATCGCGCCGGATGGCCGCGTGATGGAGATGCTCAGCGAACACACGCTGGAAGGCTGGCTGGAAGGTTATCTGCTGACTGGCCGCCACGGCTTGTTGAATACGTATGAAGCATTCGCGCACATCATCGATTCCATGTACAACCAGTACGCGAAGTGGCTGGAGAAATCGAAACAGGAGTTAAGCTGGCGAGCGCCGATCGCGTCGTTGAACCTGTTGATTTCGTCGCTAGTGTGGCGTCAGGATCATAATGGCTTCACGCATGAAGATCCCGGCTTCCTCGACGTGGTCAGTAACAAGAGTGCGACGTTAACCCGTATTTATCTTCCTCCCGACGCGAATTGCCTGCTGAGTGTCGCCGACCATTGCCTGCGCAGCGAAGATTATGTGAACGTAATCGTCGCCGACAAGCAGAATCACTTGGTCTATCTCGACATGGACGAGGCGATTAAACATTGCACGAAGGGCATCGGCATCTGGGATTGGGCCAGCAACGACGCCGGTGCCGATCCGGACGCGGTGGTTGCGAGCGCAGGCGATGTGCTGACGGAAGAAGCGTTAGCAGCGGTTGCCATTCTGCGCGAAAATCTCCCTGACCTGAAAGTTCGCTTCGTGAACGTGGTGGACTTGTATCGTCTTCAGCCGTCCTCGGAACATCCGCATGGTTTATCGGACCGCGATTTCGACTCGCTGTTCACCAAGGACAAGCCAGTCATCTTCAACTTCCATGGATATCCCTGGCTGATTCACAAGTTCACTTATCGCCGGACGAACCATTCCAATATTCACGTGCGCGGCTACATGGAGCGGGGCAACATCAATACCCCGCTGGAACTGGCGATCCGCAACGAAGTGGACCGCTTCCACCTGGCGATTGACGTGATCGATCGGGTACCGCGAATGCAGGCTGCCGCGGCTCATCTGAAAGAGTGGTTGAAGGACCAGATTATTGAGAGCATCAATTACGCCTATGCGGAAGGAATCGACAAGCCCGAGATCAGAAACTGGACCTGGCCGGTAACAAAGTAGGGAGGACGCCGGCTTTGCCGAAGGTCGGGATGCTGCGGGCTAATCTATTCCGGCGTCTGATTCGATAGCACCATTGCCTGCTTACGTACGAGCGTCCCGCTCAAAGTGAGCGGCGACGAAGCCGTGCGCGTTCCATCTACTGCTTGCATTTTAGCCATTGATGAAGTTTCCAAGGTGAACGCCGGTAAAGTGCTTGTCGCTGGCTATGCCGGTTGATAAGCTAATCGCCGCCGCCGACGAACCATGCTGGGCTGCTCCGAACTTGCTCACAGGTCACGCGCGAGATCCTCCAACGAAAAAATACGAAACGAATCGAGGAAGCTGATGGTGAAGGAGCTACTGCTGGTGGCTTTACTTGCAACACTTGTGACTGCGCAGGCCCAAACCGTAGCGCCCACGTCAGGCAATCATTACTCCGGCGCTGGCGAAACTGGATGCTTACATCAGCGACACCATGGCGCAGACCAAAGTCCCGGGTCTGGCGGTGGCCGTTGTCTACAAGGGGCAAGTTGTTTTTGCCAAAGGATACGGGGTGCGCAAACTTGGTGAACCCGCGAAAGTCGACCCCGATACGGTGTTTGAAATTGCCTCGGTATCGAAGCCCCTCGCTTCCACCGTGATGGCTTCTCTGATGGAAACGGAGAAAGGTTTGAGTTGGGATTCCCGGATTAAAAATCTGGATCCCGGCTTCGCGCTTGCCGATGCGGCGGCTACCGAGATGCTGACGCTGCGCGACCTGTTCTCACACCGCAGCGGACTGCCGACCGGTGCCGGCGATGTCCTCGAAGACCTGGGCTATAGCCGCCCAGAGATTCTTAGTCGAATCCGATATGTGCCGCTGGCCGGGCCGTTTCGCGAAAGCTACCACTACAGCAACTTTGGACTGACCGAAGCCGCGATTGCTGCCACGCTCAAGACCGGCAAGACTTGGGAGGAGCTATCCCAAGAACGGCTCTACTCGAAGATAGGAATGAGTTCGACAAGTTCCCGTTATTCCGACTACGAAAACAGGTCGAACAAAGCAGCGTTGCATGTTCTGCTGGACGGCTCCTACAGGAACTGGTTTGTTCGCGAAGCCGATTCGGAGGCGCCGGCGGGCGGAGTCAGTTCGAGTGTGAATGACCTGGCCAAGTGGATGGAGTTGCAGCTGAATGACGGCATGTTCGACGGCAAGCAGATTGTGGATCGCGCAGCGCTTGACGAGACCCACAAGCCTCAAATGTGCACCGCTGACAAATTCACCCCAGTCGATCAGTGTCCCGGGAATGTCTACGGCCTCGGTTGGAACGTGCGCCGAGATGCTGAAAAGCGGCTCACTCTCAGTCACAGTGGAGCCTTCCTGCTGGGCACCAGCACTGCCGTTTTTCTGGTGCCGGACGAACAGATCGGCATCGTGGTTCTGGTGAATGGTACTCCGACCGGCGTGGCGGAATCGGTGGGCCACGTCTTTCTGGATTACTTCCATTACGGCGCTGCCAAGAATGACTACCAGGCAATCTTCCGGCCGATCTTTGATCGCATGATGCACGAGTCAGACGATTTTTGCCAGGACTACTCCAAGCTCCAACCGCCGGCGAGTCCGAAGGCTGCGGCTCCGCTGGCGTCGTATCAAGGAACTTATTCCAATCCTTATTATGGTGAGCTCAAGATCGAGGTGGAAGGGGAGCGCCTGATCCTTCGTCTGCCGCCGCGCGCTGCGTATTACGAACTTACGCATTGGGACGGCGATACCTTCACCTATTATTTCGCCAGCGAAAATACTGGAATCGGACGGCGCGCGGTGAAGTTTCTGGATGGCGGGAAGCAGGTTCTGGTGGAGAATTTAGCCATCGTGAACAGCGGCGTGTTTCAGAAAATTGATTAGAAAAACTCCGGGCAAGTGAACACGAATTCCCTCTGCGGCTGAAGCCGTGTTAATTTGCAACACTTACGGACGGCCTAAAGGCCGCCCCCTTCAAAGCGAACTCAATCAGAAGTTCTTTAACCAATTCGGTTTGATGGTCGTGCGGCGGCAACGCCACGTGCCACCCGTGTACTTGTCTGAAAACAACGCTAACCCTTTGTTCGCTTTCGAACACCCCGTGTTGATGCCGAACACTCCGACGCGGCCGCTCGTCGATAAGCTATTGAATTGGCGAATCAAATTGTGGCTGACCACCTGCTCTTCCAAGGTCGACGCCTGACCAGGATGAGTGAGCCCAATGCGGACCCTTCCACAAGATATTCGTTACGCTGTACGGCAGTTGCGCAAAGCGCCCGGATTCGCGCTGACAGCGATCTTCATCCTGGCCCTGAGCATTGGCGCGACCACCGCAATCTTCAGCGCGGTGAATCCTATCCTTTTTAAGACGCTGCCGTATCCCGAGCCCAGTCGGCTCACGATGGTGTGGGAGATGCGCAGCGAGGGCTCGCCACTGGCGGCCAGCTTCGGAAGTTTTCGCGGCGTCGCGGATCGGAGCCGCTCGTTCGAGGCGCTGGCGGTGATGAAGCCCTGGCAGCCGACGATGACCAGCTCGACGGAGCCGGAACGATTCGAGGGCCAGGGAGTGAGCGCGGCCTACTTTCAGGTGCTGGGAATTTCGCCGGCCCTGGGTCGAAGCTTCAGCGACTCCGATGACCGATTCCAGGGGCCCAATGTCGTCATCCTCAGTGACAGCCTTTGGCGGCAGCAATTCGGCGGCGATACAACGATCGTCGGGCGACAGGTAAAGCTCGACGACAACTCGTACACCGTCATCGGGGTGATGCCGCATGGTTTCGAGAATGTGCTGGATCCTGCGGCACAACTGTGGGCGCCGCTGCAGTACAACCCTGCTTTGCCCGCGGATGGCCGGGAGTGGGGCCATCACCTGCAAATGATCGGACGGCTTCGTCCGGGCGTCGGCAGAAAACAAGCAGCCAGCGAACTCGATGTGATTTTGCACACGTTGGGGCAGATGTACTCCAAAGGCTATGACAGCTCGGGCGGAGTGCCCAACGGCTTCATCGTGAACTCGCTACAGAGCGACATCACGCGTGGGGTGAGGCCCGCATTACTCGCTGTGTTGGGCGCGGTCACGCTCGTGCTCATGATTGCCTGCCTCAATGTAACCAACCTGCTGCTGGCGCGAGGCACAGAGCGTCAAGGCGAGTTCTCCATGCGGGTTGCACTGGGAGCGGCGCGTCGGCGTCTGGTTTGGCAACTGCTCACGGAGAGCCTGCTGCTCGCCGTTCTCGGCGGAGCATTCGGGATGCTGGTGGCGGAATTGGGTGTACGTGCAATCGTCGCGTTGAGTCCTCCCGGGCTGCCGCGAGCGAGCGCCATCGCCGTCGACTTCCCGGTCTTTCTCTTTGCGCTCGGTATCACCACGCTGATCGGGATCATGATTGGGCTGGTACCCGCACTTCACGCTTCGCGTAGCGATCCGCAGGTTGGACTTCAGCAAAGCTCGCAACGCACAACCGGTGGCCATCGATTCGCGCGCGGTATCGTGGTGGTCTCCGAAGTTTCACTGGCGTTGGTGTTGCTGGTGAGCGCGGGTCTGCTGTTGCGCAGCCTGGAGCGGCTGTTTGCAATCGATCCTGGGTTCGACGGTTCGCACGTGCTGACCATGCAGGTGCAGGAGTCAGGCCGGCGCTTCGATACCGCCGAGGCGCGCGCTCGTTTCTTCGCGCAGGCCCTCGAAGCCGTGCGGCAAGTTCCAGGCGTTAGCTCTGCGGCCTTCACCAGCCAGCTGCCGCTCAGTGGCGACTTCGAAACGTATGGTGTGCAATTCGAATCCGACCTGAAAGACAGCGGGGAGCCCGCGTACCGCTACGCCGTAAGTCCCAGCTACTTCGAGACCATGCATATTCCGCTGCGCCAGGGACGGCTGCTTGATGAGCACGACCGGGCCGGTGCGCCGGTGGCCATTCTGATTAGCGAATCGTTTGCCAAACGCAAGTTCGCGGGTAAGGATCCGATTGGGCAGCGAGTTCGCGTCGGCCCCAATATAGGCCACGCTGAGCAGCCATGGGATGTGATTGTAGGTGTCGTGGGCGACGTGAAGCAGACATCGCTTGCGCTGAACGATGCGGATGCTTTCTATACCACGACGACGCAATGGGCTTGGGTGGACAACGTGCAGTCGCTGGTGGTTCGAACGCGCGGGAGCGCAACGGATCTGGCGCCTGCTATACGAAACGCAATCTGGTCGGTGGATAAAGACCAGCCCATCGTGCGCGTTGCCACCATGGATAACTTGCTGGCGGCTTCGGAGGCTGAGCGCCGTTTCGCGCTCATCCTGTTTGAAGCGTTTGCGCTGGTCGCGCTGTTGCTCGCCGCGATCGGGCTCTACGGAGTGCTCTCCGGCGGAGTCGCCGAGAGGACGCGCGAGATCGGGATTCGCGCCGCGCTGGGCGCCTCTCGCGGAAACATTCTGAGACTGGTAGTTCGACAGGGAATGACGCTCGTAGGATTGGGAGTTGTGATCGGATTGGTAGGAGCGGCAGCTGCGAGCCAGGCTATTGCTACGCTTCTGTTCGGCGTGTCACAGCTGGATCCCGCCACCTATCTTGCCGTGGTCGCATTGTTGCTTGGAGTCTCGGTGACTGCCTGCTGGATACCCGCACGGCGTGCGGCACAGGTTGATCCCTCAATCACGCTGCGGGTGGAATAGCTGCCTGCGCCGGCCGTAGGAAATGTGCCAACGTTCGTTACGGCGCAATCTCGCTGGCCACGCTATTCGTCCGCTTCGATTCCAAGGTGCAATTTTGTCCATTCATTGAGTCGATGGTTGCCGTGGGTTGACGTCATCGATATCTCTTGGTGATTTACAGGCTGCGGATTGGTGGAATTTCGGAACCAGACCAGATAGATCGCCATCGCTAACCCTACCAATGCGAGAAAGAAGGCGATCGCGACCGGCTGAATCGAATGATGCGAGTGCTCGGTTTCACCGCGATCCAATCCCTTTACCAATCGGACATGGTGCCACCCGGCAAGGATATTCACGATCACTCCAACCGAGATCAGTGCGGTCCCGAACCACAGCGACGGCCCATAGGGCTGTAACGGCCTGGTATGTTGGATGGCTTGGAACTCCTGCAGGAATAACCCGAAACGCGCCACCACAAACCCGAATCCCATCAGGGCCAGGCCGGTGCGAATCCATGCCAGAAGAGTTCGCTCCGCCGCCAGATAATCGCTGAGAGAAGCTCTTTGTCCGGTTCCTGCAGATGTATTCATGGTTGTCTTCCTCAGTCGCTAGGTTGTTCGCACGTCATTGTTGCGTGTCTCGTGTCCCGTGATTCGACATAACTCCACAGCTTGAAGCGTTTCGGCGAATAGTGGCGCCCACGATGACAACGGCGAGTCTACGCCAGGGATGAGAATTCGTGATGTTTGATGTTGAAAGCTTTGCCGATTCTTTCGTAGCTGAGGATGATTGACGCAACCCTGCGCATCCAACAATGAGATGGCAACGGCTGTGCTTTCTCGGCAAATTTGTGGAACTGCGGCGGAGCGAGCAAGGAAACGTTCCTATAGCCTGGAGACGGTTCTCGTCTGTTACCTCGAAAATCAGCATCGCCAAGGAATTTAACCATGAGCTGGAAACGAATATTGACTCTGCGTGTAGTTCCCGCGAGCATGGATACGGGCCTGCTTGTGCTGCGGTTCGGATTGGGTCTGAGCCTGTTTCTGAGGCATGGTTTAGAAAAGCTGACCGGCTATTCGCATATGGTGGCCCACTTCCCGGATCCTATCGGAATTGGTCCTCACCTGAGTCTTGCCTACGCACTGTTCGCAGATGGCATTTGCTCCTTGCTCGTCATCGTAGGCCTGGGAACCCGCTGGGCCGCCGGCGTAATCATCGTCAACCTGCTGGTTGTGTTTGCATTTGTGCATCACCTGAATTTCAGAGACGGCCACATGGAGGCGGTGCTTCTTTACATCGTTGGATACCTGGCCATACTGATTTGTGGGGCGGGACGATTGAGCCTGGATCATCGACTCGAAGAGCAATAACGCAGCGGCGCTGATGAGTAGACGTTGTGGACTGCAAGCTCGCTGCCGAGTCAGGCCGTTGCCGCGCAAGAGCGCGTGGCTGTCGATAGCCGGAGCACTGCCCATCACCTGGCTTGAGAAAAGTAAAGAGCGACCGCCGCACATTGCCGCCCATCCTCTCCCCAAAGTAGGGGAGAAGGATGGGGCGCCCAATCTTCCTAAGTAACGTCGTCGCTTTCTAAGTATCGGTACTTTCTAAGTGACGTCGTCTCTGCCAACGGGATATCGTTCTGACTCGGACGACTATGCCGGCCGCTTAACAGTATGCCGAAAAACTCTGGCAGCGCCCGTGTCGCCGGCTGAACAGTTTGCTGAAAAAGTCGCGAAAGCAGATTCCTCGTGGGCTGAAGCCCACTCGGAATCACAAAAATAAAGGACTTGTACGGCGCACCTGAAGGTGCGCCCCTTCAAAGACGGATCAAACTCGAGTTTTTCAGCAGTCTGTGAAGCCGGCTATGAAAACGATAAATAAACGACTTAGACGCTGGCCTGAAGGTGTCAAGTTCCGCGACATAGTTTACAGATTGTTCCGCGACATCCTTTACAGTAGGGATTAACTGGAAAGCCAATGTTCCACCATCACGGAGTGATGGCTTTCCAGATCGATTTCGCGCACCACCGTATTGCAGTAATAGACCAGCACTCGCTTTTCGATGCGCAACAGCTGTACCCATTCTCCAGCCAGGGCCTGCAACGAATAGACCTTGCCCTGCACCCACAGCTGCCCTTTGGCTCGCACTCGTACCAGTTCGGCACCCTCCGGATACTGCCAGGGCGGAGGCTGTGGATCGTACTTACGCGGGCTCGGGGTCCACACGCTGGCTGGGGTTTCATCCCCAGCGCTTCGTGCGGACGGCTCTGGTTATACTCCTGGCGATACCCATCCAACCACGCCTGCCGGCCTTCGCCAGGCAAGCCGCGCAAGCGCATCGCCCGTTCCAGGCAGCCGTGGAAGCGTTCCACCTTGCCCTGAGTTTGAGGATGGCGAACCCCGCTCCAACGCAAGCCGATCCCCTGCTTCATCAGCCAGACCGCCAGCTTAGTGATACCGCCCGGCGATTGCGTGTTCCACCATGGCGTGCCATGGTCCATCAGCATCTCTTCCGGCACCCCACAGTGCCCAAAGGCGTCTTCCAACTGCTCGCGCACCAGTTCGGCTCGCGTGCTGCCGGTAGCCGCCAACACCGTAAGATAGCGGCTGTGGTCGTCGAGCACCGCCAGCGGACCGACGTGGCTGTCCCACCCGATCGGACTCTTATAATCCATCTGCCAGAGTTGGTTGGGACGCTCTCGGGTAAAGCGGCGCACGGCCGCGGCATGACGGTCTTGCCAGCGCACCAGTCCATGCCGCAACAAAATTCGATGTACGGTGCTGATCGCCAACCTGCAGCCCTGCTGGGCCAGTCGCCATTGCAGTTTGCGAGCTCCCCAGTCGGGATAGCGGCGGCGCAGTTCGATCACCTGCTGTTCGTGCTCGGCCTGGGTGCGTTGCGGACTCTGTCGCGGACGCCGACTGCGCTCGGCAATGCCGCCCAGACCCTGCTCCCGATAGCGATCTACCCACAGATATCCCGTGGGCCGCGAAATCGCAAACTCCTTACACAATTCAAGGAAAGGTTTTTCTTTTCGGCTAGCAGCTACCACGAACTCCACGCGTTGTTGCTGTAGGTCCATTGTCTTCCAAGGCATCCTTGTGTCGCCTCCCAGGCTCGCTTCGCTCGCCAGGGAGTGTAAAGGATGTCCCGGAACGCACTGTAAAGGATGTCATGAAACTGAACACCTGAAGGCCAGCTCTACCCGAGATACCACCACGGTCGAGTTTTTCAGCAAACTGTTACGGTGAAACTTGCCACACCGTGCCAGCGTTGTTGGTCCCACAAACAACGGTGACCCCATATAGGTTGCCACTGGTGTCGACCGCCAAACTATTGCCGGCGGGGAAGTAGGTATTGAGAAAGAAGTCGATGTCTTGGTAATGCCAGCCAGAGCTGTCATACGAGGCTTTGAAGATGTAATTGTAGAAGCATTCTCCTCCACCGGGCGGCCTCTTATGGAGGCGGGAGTACTCCTGACCACCCGATCCGGTACCATACAAATTGCCGCCGGCATCAATGGTAAGGGTGTAAAAGCTGTCGTAGGGAAGGTCCTCGGGCTGACAGCTATGATTGGCTAAATATTGACTGAAGGCCCAACCGGAACTCTTTTGCAATACGAACAGTTCGCCGTCGCGCAGCGCGTTCGCAATTCCGTAGAGATTGCCTGCGCTGTCCTGGACCAGATAACCAGGTTGGGAGCCGTCGTTACCGTTAAATGCATGGAGGACGGTCTCTGTCCATTGGCCGCCTGAAGGTGTCAGCTCGAAAACCACTCCATTGCTCGAGATCCCGCCGCCGTTGGTAACGCCGTAAAGGTTTCCGTCATTGCCTACCAGCACTTCGGTCGGAGTGGCGCCGTCATTAAGTCCGGTGAAGCTGTATAGGATGCTCTTGGTCCAGCTCCCGCCAGTTGATGGTGTGAGTTGAAACACGGTACCTGCATCACTCGTCCCGCCGGTAGTTGTGGTGCCGTACAGGTTGCCTTCCCGGTCGGAAGCTGAGACATTGATCTCGCCGGAGCCGTCACTCTCACTGGTGAAGCGATAGGGGACGCTTTCGTTCCAGCCGCACAACGCGGTGCGGCAGGCGACTGGCTGCGGTGTCAGGTTATAAACCAATCCGCAGTACTGGCTGCCGTCGCCACCGCAGTTCTGGATGCCGCCTTGCGCGCCGCCGTAAAGACTTCCGTTCGGACCCACAATCACGCCGGTGGGCTGGCCTCCGGTATTGCCTCCAAAGAAGCTGAACAAAGGATCAAGCAGCCAGCCGGACAGGCGCGCCAGCTTGAAAGCAAAACCGGCGCTGTTGTCGCCACTGGTTGGGCTGGTTCCGTACAGATTTCCCGCTTTGTCGATGGTTATGTTGTTCGGCCCCCCATCCTGCGAGGTGAAGTTGAAGAGGGTCTGTAGATTCCCACGTGGCTCAAAGCACTCTGGCTGGCCGTTGCTTCCCGATATCTGGAACGATTCAGAAGGAATTGTGCCGACGCTGTTGTCATATGCCTGCGAGGGACAGCCGTTGGATTCGCATCCGACTCCGCTGTTCTCGTCCCAATACACCGGATCGCCGGTGGGCACGCTGGCATTTTGCAGGTTCACCCAGTAGGTACCAGAATTCAAAGTGGGACCGGTGAAGCTGGTGCTGACCGTACAGACATTGAACCCGAATTGGTTCCCCGTGCAGCCCTCCTGAGTGAAAGTTACGGTCTGGTTAGAGTAGATAGTGCCGCCATTATTCGGGTTCGAGCTGATGACGAGCTGAGCCGAGGTCAACGTGTCGCCCGGATACAACCAGGCTCCGAACGTCATGCCGTCTACGCTTCCGCCACCTGTAGTGAAGGTATCGCTGATGACAAAGCCGAAATTAATCGTCCAGGCGTCGGTGGTGCCATTGATGGGACCGTTGTCGTAGATGGTGCCCTCGGGCGCGCCACTGCGAGATCGTTGCCGCCCCAGCGCTGTTGTCGGCGGCGATGCCGGGCGACCGGCTGGATGCGCCAGTCGCGACGCGAACTGCGGCGTTCTTGCCGCCTGGACCGCGGTCGCGGGAACGGAGTTTTGTGCGCACAGGGGAAGCGCAACCGACGCCAGCAGGAATGCGACTTCTGCCAGAGCGATCGCGTGAGAGTGGGAGAGATACTGCGCTTGGCTTCGCATCGGCTTGTGCTCCTCGCAAGGGATGTAGACGTTCCAGGGCCCGGGAAGAATGCGTGCGACGGGCACGGGCGAGAGGAGGAGAGGTCTACTTTCTGGCCGATTCATCAAGAACAGAACGCACGGGAAAAACGCCGGGAGTCCTCTCGCGAAATGCCCGGCGGCATTGTATCCCAAAACGCGGCTAAGAGTTGCAAGTTTGTTGTATCAATTTGCAATGGGTTTCCGGCCGCTAACCGGGGAAACAGTACCTCCGCCGGGTACCAGCGGAGCAGCGGCCTGGGAGCAAAAGCCCAGGCGAAGCAGGTATCACGAAGCCGGGTAAGCATCCTTGCCGGTTGTCGCTGGTGACAGGTGGGCCCGTGTCGTCTCTCACACGTCATCTGTTTTGTATCAGGGCACGATCTTTGGTCGTGCCGAAGAGTGCCGTCTCAGGACCAGGGCTTCAGCCCCTGCATGCCGCACAGGATTCAGGCGTGAAGCCCGAATTCGAGTTTCTCGGGGGATGCAGCGCGTCGGGAAGACTTGAGTGCCCCACAGATTCGCGGTTTTCGAATGTGGAATCACGGGTCGGCGAGATCCTATCTTCGTGGGTTGCAAGTCATGTCGTGTCGCATCTAGATTATGTACGAACATTGGAGCTTGCCATGAAAAAATCCACCCCGGTGAAATCGGCGTCGGCACTGGATGCTTCTGCATTCATCGATCAGAAGATCATGGACCTTGGGGATTGGCGCGGGAAGGTGCTGGCGAAGGTGCGCGACATCATACACAAAGCCGACCCTGAGATCGTCGAAGAGCGGAAGTGGGCCAAGGCGACCTCGCCGGGCGTGCCTGTGTTTTCGCATGGCGGCATCGTTTGCACGGGAGAGACGTACAAGAACGCCGTCAAGCTGACCTTTGCCAAGGGAGCGTCTCTGCCGGACCCTGACGGTCTGTTCAACTCCAGCCTGGAAGGGAATGTAAGGCGCGCCATCGATATTCACGAAGGCGACAAGATCAACGAGGCGGCGCTGAAGGACCTCATCCGCGCTGCCGTGGCGTTGAACCTGAACCGCTCCACGGAATCAAAGCGCGGGACTCGCGTTCCTCCCTCGTCCACCCAGCGGAAGGGCGAAGGTAGAGTATCCGGCAAGAAGCAATCCAAGCCGAAGTCGGGGCGAGCCTAGGTTCCACCGTTTCGCCGGATAATGGCGGAACAGCCGGGCATCCGATCGAGTTCGCGACCCCGCGCAGTGCGCGCGAGCCCGCGATTAGAGGCGAATAAAAAACGAAAGTTGCGTTATAATGCGCTGCCATGGGCAGTACGCGGAAGAAGTCGCTTCTGGAAGACTCGCGCGAGAGCCATTCGGGTTGGCCGTTTAGGCTGTCGGCCGGGGACCTTCGTCGCGAGGTCGGAGCGCGCAATCTTGAATTAGGGCGAGAAATCGTCCATGAGACCACAATCGGCGCCAGTCCAAGCGTGTTGTATCAGGACGTAGAAGGTAGACATGGCAACTTCTTGCCCGCTGCCTATCGGCGCATCTGCGCATCTCCGGACTGGCGCCGTCGTCTGGAGAAATGCTACACGGCCAGCAGGAGAATTCCCCGGCCCACCGATCGCGTTCGGCGTGAACTCGATTGCGCAAGCAGTTCCGATGCTCTGCTGATGAATATCTTCTGCTACCCAGGGATTACGGCGCGCCGGTCGGTGTGCTCGCTCCTCGGCGTAGAGCCGGGATTGCGGCCAGAATTTGGGGTTCGTCCCGGCACTCCATTTGCCTACCGAGGAACGGATCGAACTGAAATTGATATGAGCCTGGGGCACCTATTCGTTGAGGCGAAGTTGACCGAGGGCGACTTCCAAAAAGCTCGGCCCGACTTGGTGCTGCGGTATCGGGACCTGGAGGCGGTGTTTGATGTGCGCGAGCTTCCCGCTACGGAGAATGCTTTCCATTCTTATCAGTTGATAAGGGGAGTTCTGGCCGCACACCATTGTCAGCGATCGTTTCTGGTTCTGTGCGACGCTCGCCGGCCGGACCTGGTTGAAGGCTGGTATCGCGTGATCCGCGCCGTGCGAAATTGCGATCTCAGATCCAGGTTGGCAATCTTAACCTGGCAGGAACTCGGGGGCGTGTTGCCCAAGAAGCTTCAGGATTTTCTGCGCATGAAGTACGGCATTGTTTCCGCAGCGTGATCGCCGGCAGAAGGAAATCCCCACCCCATCAGAAGCTTGTTCATATTTCTTTAACATCCGCATGATACCCTTCGCCCGCTTCAGTTCAACCGCTTCAGGTTGATAACTCCCAAAAGGAAGTGCCCCTATGGCCGAAGGTGGTATCGGAAAGATTGTTTTCGCAGTTACCTTGTTAATGTCCGTTCCTGCAGTTGCGCAGTCAGGCACATTTTTTACTCCGGGGAATCTGGTGGTCACGGTGGAAGGCTGCGGCAACCATGGAGGGAGCTGTACGAATGTTGCGAACGGCACCGGTAACGGCAGCGGCAACAGTAGCGTAGGGGGCTACGGAGACAATCAGGGAGCGCCGCTCACGTTGTTTCAGTACACGCCGAATGGTACAGCGAGCGCTTCGTTCGTGAATTCCTTGGTGTTACCGCAAAACGCTTCAGGGGCGAACCAGCCCATTTCCGGCGAGTACGGATCGTCGTCGGAGGGTACAGTACAGCTTTCGGGCGCCGGCCAATACCTCACGATTATGGAATATGGAGTAAACGCGGACGCCTTCAATGCTAATCCGCCGCTATGGGGCGCGGCTCCATCGAACGCACTGGCTCAGTCGGGCAGCCTGACCGGTCAAAGCTATATCGCGCTGCCGCGCGTGCTCACGTTGATTGACGCCAACGGCAACGTTAATTCTTCAACCGCCGTCTACAATATCTTCAACACCAACAATCCACGCGCCGCTTATACGTTAAACGGATCAACTGCCTATGTTTCCGGCCAGGGAAGCGGCAGCGATGCGACCGGCGGGGTCTTCTATGTACCCATCGGCGCGGTTGATAATGCTCCTACTGCGATCACCGGTCTCGACACAAGTAGCAAAACCATCGCACAAGACACCCGAACCGTTCAGATTTATAGCAACACGCTTTATGTCTCGATGGACAGCAAAGAGGGTACTGGTAGCAACCGCTCTTTTATCGGCACACTGGGTTCACCCCCAGCTACGGGCCTCTACAATAATGGTGGCGGCCCTACCATGCTCACCGGTTACGGCAATACAGGTGGCACCGGCAAGGAAACCATAACCACTGGTACTAACAGTAACGGCAACAATCTCAACGCCGGCTTGCCAATTAACTTGAGCCCAAGCAATTACTTTTTCGCCAGTCCTTCGGTACTTTATGTTGCGGACACCGGCGATCCGAAAAACGATTCCAATGGCGACAATAATTCCACAGGCACCGCTAACATCGGAAATGGTGGTCTGGAAAAGTGGATTAATAGCCAATCCAACGGATCAGGAACCTGGAGCCTTGCTTATACCCTGTGGCGAGGATTAAACCTGGTAAACAATGGAAGTGGCACCGGTACCAGCGGATTATTAGGCCTGACGGGCATAGTATCCGGCAACAATGTTTATCTCTACACCACCAACTACACATTGAACGATCTGGACTACACGTATCTATACGGAATCACCGATAATCTGACGTTCACCCTGGCATCGCAGGCAGCGAGCGAGACGTTCTCGTTGCTGGACACCGCTCCGCCCGATTCGAACTTTAAGGGCGTCTCGTTAGCGCCTTCAATTCCGGCTGGTAACGTTGAAATCACGACTACGCCATCCGGGCTCACCGTCACTTCTTCGGGAAGCGGATGCGCACCCGGAACTTATGTAACGCCGATTACGTTGGCTTGGACGCCGCAAAGCTCCTGCACCTTGAGCGTTGTCAACCCCCAAGTGGTCTCGGGCACGCAGTATGTGTTTACGCAATGGGAAGACGGCACCACCTCGACCACGCACACAGTTACGGCTCCGGCAACCACGGCAACTTATAACGCCAGCTTTAACATTACGCCCGTTGGGGTGTACAGCCCCAATCCCGGCACCATGTTACCCGGTAGTAGCGCGACCTTCCAGTGGTTCGGGCCTCCGGGGACTACCGCTTTCTGGATTGATATCGGAAGCACGATGGGTGGCAATAACTACTATCAGTCCGGCAGCCTTCCCACGACTACTCTTTCGCAGACCGTAAGGTCTCTCCCCACTGACGGCAGCACGGTGTATGTAACTTTTTATACCTTGGTGAATGGATCCTGGGTGAGCAATCCGTATACTTACAGCGCGTTCAGCGCGAGCGCGGGCAAAGGTGTTATTACCTCGCCGGTTTCGGGTTCAACTCTACCAGGCAGCAGCGTGACGTTTACCTGGTCGGCCGGCTCGGGCGCCACAGCCTACTGGCTGGATGCAGGCAGCACGCCTGGTGGCGACCAATATTACCAATCGGGCAATCTCGGCAACATTCTGAGTACGAGCGTGCAAGGACTGCCCACCAACGGGAGCACAGTATATGTAACTCTGTACTCGTACGCGGGTGGTCAGTGGCTCTATAACCAGTACAGCTACACTGCGTTCAACACCCAGTCAGGTCTCGGCGTCATGCAGACGCCACTCCCAGGCTCGATCCTGAGCGGCAACACGGTAACCTTTACCTGGAGCGCCGGCAGCGGCGCCAGCAGTTACTGGCTGGATGTGGGCAGTGCGCCTGGCGGCAACAATTATTACCAGTCAGGCAATCTGGGTAACGTGTTTTCGACTGTAGTCCCCACCTTACCTGCGGATGGCAGCCAAATCTATGTCACCCTGTGGTCGCTGGTGGACGGACAATGGTTCTACAACGAGTACAACTACATTTCAGGCCCGTAAGCTTTAATGTCACGGTAGTATCCTGACGAGGAGGCAGTCAGGGTACTACCCTTTTGGTCTTATGATTAAGTTTGCGCTAAAGGGGGCGGCCTTCCAGGCCGTCCGTAAATATCGCAAAATTAATTCGGCTTTTGTTGTTGCGAAGCTTCGCTTTTACTATCAGAGCTTCTTTAAGCATGAAATCCATCGCGTACGCGGACTGGTTCTGCTTGGCGCCAGGATGTTCGGTCGAAACCTTATAAGATCGTCCGTGGCCTAATTCCCTGAACTCGATCCAGTCTGACCTCAAGCTCCCACAGGTGATCGAGGCGCTTATGAAAATATATTCACATTCGTCAGTTCGGCTGCTGATGTGGTATTCAAGAGTTCCAGACTGATGCAAGCAGCTTCCGTGGGGTGATGATGGACACCGTCAAAGACCGCGTTCGTACCGGCGAAACCCCGGCCGAACTAAAGCAGGCTATTCTCGACAACCTGTACTTTTTGCAAGGTCGCATTCCTGCTTTGGCCACCACCAATGATTGGTACATGGCGGTCGCCTATGCGGTTCGCGACCGCATGCTGAATGATTGGATCCAGGCTTTCGGCGGCAAACGCGGCGTCCGGGCCAGGATTGTCAGCTATCTCTCGGCAGAGTTTCTCATCGGTCCCCAATTAGGCAACAACCTGCTAAACGCCGATGGGATTCGCGACACGATTGAGGCGGCTCTAAAGGATCTGGGTCAGAGTCTGGACAAGCTTCTCGCCCATGAGCCCGAGCCCGGTCTGGGCAATGGTGGATTAGGCCGGCTTGCCGCCTGCTACATGGATTCGCTCACCACGCTGAACATTCCCGCCATCGGCTACGGGATTCGTTATGAGTTCGGATTGTTTGATCAGGAAATACAAAATGGCTGGCAGGTGGAGAAGACGGACAAATGGTTGAGCCTGGGTAATCCCTGGGAGATGTCTCGGCCCGAAATATCACATTATGTCGGGACCGGCGGATATACCGAGCAATACCACGACGAACACGGTCACTTCCGAGTGCGCTGGATTCCGGACCACGTAGTGCTTGGTATTGCCAATGACATTCCGATTCCAGGATACGCCACGGCTATGACCAACTTCCTGCGGCTGTGGTCCTCCGAGGCGGTTGACTCATTTGACTTTCAGGCTTTCAACAAAGGCAATTATTATGACGCAGTCCGCGAGAAGGTAGCCTCCGAGACCATCAGTAAGGTCCTCTATCCCAACGACGAACCGGAAGCCGGCAAGATCCTGCGCTTGCAGCAACAATACTTCTTTACCTGCTGCTCCTTGCAGGACATGATGCGTATACACCTGTTGCGGCACGGCTCACCGCATACCTTTCACCAAACCTATGCGGTCCAGCTCAACGATACTCACCCGTCGATTGCCGTCGCCGAGCTCATGCGCCTGCTCGTAGACATGCATGACATTGGGTGGGAGGAAGCCTGGAATATTACCCAGAAGACCCTGGCCTACACTAACCACACGCTGCTGCCCGAAGCTCTCGAAAAGTGGCCTTTGCCGCTTTTTGCCAGGCTGCTGCCCCGGCATCTCGAGATCATCTACGAAATCAATCGGCGCTTCCTGGATGAGGTACGGACAAAACGTCCCGGGGACAATGATTTCGTCGCGCGCGTCTCTCTGATTGACGAAAACGGTCCGAAGTATATTCGGATGGCGTACCTGGCCACCGTGGGCTCGCATGCGGTGAATGGAGTGGCTGCCTTGCACAGTGAGCTCCTGAAGAAAACCATCCTGCACGATTTCTACGAGCTCATGCCGGAGAAGTTTTTTAACGTGACGAATGGGGTGACGCCTCGCCGTTGGCTGGCGCTGAGTAACCCCGAGCTTTCGGGTTTGATCAGCAGCAAGATCGGCGACAGCTGGATTACCCAGGCCGAAGCGTTGCGTCAATTGGAGCCTTTAGCCGAAGATACCGAATTCCGCACTCGATGGCGTGAAGTCAAGCATTCCCGCAAGCTGCAGCTCGCCACTTTGATTCACGAACGTACCGGAATGACGGTCGATCCCGACACCATGTTCGATGTCCAGGTGAAGCGCATTCACGAGTACAAGCGCCAACTGCTGAATGTTCTGTATGTAATCACGCTTTATACGCGTATTAAGCGCGACGGCCACGAGCCGGTTACTCCGCGCACCGTGATCTTTGGCGGCAAAGCGGCGCCCGGTTACTACATGGCGAAGTTGATTATCAAGCTGATTAATTCCGTCGCCGCTACCATCGACGCCGACCATCGAGTTCGCGACCGGCTGCGCGTGGTATTTATTCCTGACTTTAACGTAAGCAGCGGCCAGGTCATCTATCCCGCCGCCGAGCTTTCGGAGCAGATTTCCACCGCCGGGAAAGAAGCGTCAGGAACAGGCAACATGAAGTTCTCCATGAACGGCGCCCTGACCATCGGGACGCTGGATGGGGCGAACGTCGAAATTCGTGAACAAGTCGGCGCCGAGAATTTCTTTCTCTTTGGCCTTACGGTTGAGCAGGTGAACAGCCTGAAGGCACACGGCTACAATCCTCGTACTTACTATGACGCTAACCCTGTTCTGATGGACACGATCGACCAGCTCGCGTCAGGGATATTTTCCTCCGGAGACCAGCAGTTGTTTCGCCCCATCGTCGACTCCCTGCTGAATCAGGACCAGTATTTGCTGCTCGCCGACTATCAGTCCTATATCGATTGCCAGGATGCCGTAAGCCACGCTTATCTCGATCAGGAGCACTGGACACGCATGTCGATCCTGAACACGGCACGTATGGGTTTCTTCTCTTCCGATCGCTCCATCCTCGAGTACGCCCGCGACATCTGGCACGTCAAGCGATTGGCGTTGACGCCGGAAGCGTCGTAATACGGCGGCACGGACGGGTGCAGGCGGCGATATTTCCCCTGCGCCGGCAGTGTCTGTTGCGGTGCGTATTCAAATTCGACCGCGATGGACAACGAGAATAGGCCGTGTCTACCGCGATTGGGGATAGCGGCGGGTATACTTCTTCACGACCCCATCATGAAGCGGCACGTCTTCATCTTTGGCCTCGTCGGCGGCCTCCTCATCGTCATCCTGCAATATACCGAGTACCGCTTCGTCATCATCGAGCACTCCATCGAGCTCTACGGCGCGCTGGTCGCCATCCTGTTCGCGACCTTCGGCATCTGGCTCGGCCTTCGCATCACGCGCCGTCGCGAAATCGTCCGCGAAACGGTCGTGGTGAAGGAAGTGTTTGTCCCCGCGGAAGCCTCCGCCTCCGAACCCTTCGCTCCCAATACGGCCCAGCAGCAGACCCTCGGCATCACAGCACGCGAGCTCGAAATCCTCACTCTGATCGCCGGCGGCCTCAGCAATCGCGAGATCGCCACCGAGCTTTTCGTTTCCGAAAACACGGTTAAGACACACTGCGCCCGCGTCTTCGACAAGCTCGGAGCCGCGCGTCGCACCCAGGCCGTACAGCGCGGCAAAGAACTAGGCCTGCTGCCGTGACCACGTCACCCAAAAGCACGATTTTCGCTCTATTCCTGCAAAATCATACGAAAGGATGACGACATCCGGCCCGGTCATACCGCATCGTGACTCCGTCCTCACTTTCAACAGGAGCCTCACATGAAGAAAACCGTCCTCACCTTCGGTCTCATCTCCGGCGTCATGATCTCCGTCCTTATGGGCGGCTCGCTGCTCATCGCCGACAAACTCGGCTCCTACCACAGCATGCTTCTCGGCTACACCATCATGGTGGCGTCGTTCCTGCTCATCTATTTCGGCGTCCGCAGCTACCGCGACAACAACCTCGCTGGCCAAATCTCCTTCGGCCGCGCCTTCGCCTGCGGCATCCTGATCACCCTCATCACCTGCGTCTGCTATGTTGCCATGTGGGAGATCCTCTACTTCAACTTCATGCCCCACTTCATGGATAGCTACTTCGCCGCGCAGATTCATAAGGTTCAGGCCTCTGGACTTGACCCAGCCACCACTGCCGCGAAGGTCGCTGCCATACAACACTCTCAGCAGCTCTATCAGAACCCGTTCGTCAACATGGCGTACACCCTTATGGAGCCACTGCCCGTCGGCCTTATCATTACCCTGGTCTCCGCTGCCATCCTCCGCCGCAAAGCCCCTGCCGAACCCGCCGCCGCTCCGGCTCGTTTGTAAGGCTCCTTAGGTTCGGCAGCATTCGTTTGTGCCATCCGATCTCTTGCTGATGCCAAAGCCGCGCCCACCGCCAACGCCTGTTATTTGCATCTGGCTGTGCGTGTGGAATCAGGCTGAGCGCGGCTTCGCGGGCTCCGCAAGGAGATACGCCTCCTCTTTATAAGGGTTAATTCCGACATCGGGGGGCGAGTTGCTACGCGCTCGGTTGATTTGCCAGGACTGGCGGTTCTGTTTTGCGTGCACGATCAACTCGGGCTCTTTGCGTATTTTTAACAGAACCTTCTCGGTGCCTTCATCTGGCAGCGATATTCTTGGGCTTTGGTATCGCTGGCAAGTCTGTAATTCAATGCGAACCAATGAGCAGGCACAATCTCCACTTCTGCATTGACTGCGAACTTTTTGACGCGTCAGAGCAGGGTTCTGTTTCGCGTTGATCGCTCGAGATTAACTTGCGCAAGCCGTCAAAGTGCGACTTAGCTTCCGAGCATCGCCCAAGGAAGCTGAGGTGTGTCATTTACACAAATTCCAGCCGCCGCGCTCACGGCCAAAGGCGTGCGTATGAGAACTCTAGTTATTGAAGACGAAGTGAAAACCGCAAAGTTCCTGAAAAAGGGGCTTAGTGAATCGGGCTTTAGCGTGGAAGTGTCAGGAGATGGGTTGGACGGGCTGCACTTGGCGCTGGAAGTGGAATTCGATCTGGTGATACTTGACGTGATGATTCCCAGCCTGGATGGCTGGGGAGTTCTTATGCGCTTGCGTCAAGCAGGACGACAGACGCCGGTGCTCTTTCTCACAGCACGCGACGCCATCCACGAGCGGGTACGAGGATTGGAGTTAGGCGCCGACGATTATCTGGTGAAGCCGTTTGCCTTTTCCGAACTGTTGGCGCGGGTGCGGTCACTGCTGCGCCGCGGGCCGCAACGGCCGCAAGAAGTCATACGGATGGCCGACCTGGAAATCGATCTACGGCGCCAGCGTGTGACGCGCTCCGGGCAACGCCTGGAGTTGACCTTCAAGGAATTTCTTCTGCTGTCGCTGCTGGCCCAACATGCCGGCGAGGTACTCTCACGAACGCTGATCGCCGAGGCCGTGTGGGACATGAACTTCGACAGTGACACGAATGTGGTCGACGTCAATGTGCGCAGGCTGCGCAGCAAGGTGGACGATCCCTATCCGCAGAAGCTGATTCGTACGGTTCGGGGCGCAGGGTATGTCATGGAAGCCGACTGATAGTTTCGTCCCAGTCTCGCGGCTGTGGAGGACTTTGGCATTCCGCCTGACCGCCGCATACGCGCTTGCAGGCCTGTTTCTGTTGCTCCTCGCCACCGCCAGCCTTTATCTGCTGACAGTCGCTGAAATGGAGAGAGGCACCGGGTTATTTATCGCCGATAAATTCAACGTGCTACGTAGCTTGCTGCGCGACCGGCCAAACGACTGGGAGGCTTTGCACGAGGAAATCTACCTGGAAACCGCCGCGCGACGATACGAACAGTTTTACATTCGCCTGGTGGACGGCCGCAACCAGCCGCTATTGGTGACGCCTGGGATGCAGGAGCAGCTGGACTTGGGGCAACTCACCAGGCAGTCGGGAAGCCATCCTGGCCGTACTCTTCGTATGAAGGGAAGGAATGGCCGAATTTTTCGGGTTGCCACCGCGACCGCGCCGGTCGGCTCCCCTCCTACTCAGACCGATACGATTCAGATTGCGATCGACGTCTCGCAGCAGGAAGAGTTCCTGCAGCGCTTCCGGCTTTGGTTCTTCAGCATTCTGCTGGGAACGTTTGTCGCCCTGCCGCTTATCGGGTATCAAATCGCACGACGAGGCATTCGGCCGGTAGAAGACATGGCAGCGACTGCTCGCCGCATCAGTTCGACGAACCTGCGTGAGCGGATTCTTCCCGACGGTTATCCATTCGAGTTGGCATCCCTGGCCAGCACCTTCAATCAAATGCTGGACCGCCTGGAGGATTCATTCGAACGAATCTCCCGATTTTCCGCCGATATCGCGCACGATCTGCGCACACCAGTCAACAATATCCGCGGCGAAGCTGAAGTTGGGTTGGCGCGAGCGCGAACCATCACTGAATATCGCGAAGTGCTTGAGTCTTGCCTGGAAGAAGCTGTGCGCCTTTCAGACCTCATCGGCGACCTTCTGTTTCTGGCCCGCGCCGAGAGTCCGTTAGCGCATGTGCGCCGCCAGGCAGTCGATGTCGTCGAGTTGCTCGACGGCATGCGTGACTATTACGAAGCTTCGGCTGCGGAGGCTGGCGTCTCACTCACGATTGGTGCGAATCGGGCACCCGTAATCGCCCAACTGGACCGCACCCTGGTGCAGCGGGCAGTGAGCAATCTGGTCTCGAACGCCGTAGCCCACACGCTACCCGGGGGAGCGGTTGTGTTGGCTGCCAGCTCGGAAGGTTCGGCGGTTCACATTGAAGTTAGCGATTCGGGAGTTGGCATTCCAGCGGAGGCGCTTCCCAAAGTGTTCGATCGATTTTTTCGGCTTGATTCCTCCCGGTCCCAGGCTTTGGGCGGTACGGGCCTGGGTCTGGCGATCGTGCAGGGCATCATGCTGCTGCATGGCGGGAAAGTTGAAATTACCAGCCAACTCGGACAGGGCACGAGAGTCACGCTTCATATGCCGATAGCCGGCTAAGCTCGCGCGGCGGCAGTGCCCAATCACTACATGACAAAATCGTAAGGTCCGCGTCATCGGGCCGTCCTGATCCCCTCGCTACTTTCATATTGTCCCAGCATCACCTTCGCCACCAATTAACTCAACCCTCTGGCAGTGCAAACCTGAGCCAGTTCCCTTGTGGAGAAAACATTTTATGCAGAAAAAGTGGCTTCGAAATTGTTCCCGGATCCTGAGGATCCTGGTCGCTGGCCCGCTGTGGATGGGGCTAGGCATGTTGGCGTTCGCTCAGTCCCAGTACTTTCCAACCTATGCCCCGGGCCCATTGGGGAATGGCAGCTGGCTTGTGGCTAATGGTCAGATCATCACTCCCGCCGGAATCCAAGTCCCTCTCGTTGCTACGGAAAGCAGCGGCACTGGCATCCGCGCTAAAGCTCTCGCACTCAACCCCAACCCACTCTCCAATGGACATCGCACCGCAGCCGTCCTTACCCTGGGCGCCAGGACAGTGTCCGGTGCCGTCGAGGTTTTCGACGTAACTACCGGCGCGATTTTGCAGGAGTTTGTTCCGAACGGCCATGCAAACGGTAGCCCCGCCGGCATCGCCTACACGCAGGACGGCAACTACCTGCTGATCAGCCAGGACAACAGCTACGTTACCGTCGCCACTGTCGGGCCTGACGGTCTGCTGACCTACAAGACGCAAATCCAGGTCCCGGTGAATCTTTCCTTCATCACCTGTTTCCCGAACAGCCCTCCAGGAACCACGGGTAGCGCCCCCATCCCCTGCGGCACGACCTACTCTTCGGGGACTGCCTATCCCCTCGGCCTGGCGATCTCGGCGGATGGCAGGACTGCCTACTCCGTGTTGGACACCAACGATTCGCTGACGAAGATCGACCTGACCACGACCCCGCCGACGCAGGTTGCGGAAATTCGCGTGGGTAACGTCCCCAACAGCGTCGTGATCTCGAGCAATGGCCGCACCGCCTACGTCTCCAATGAGGCTGGCCGGGTGGCTACCCAGAACGACTTCCAGGAATACTCCAACGGTACGAATGTGGTCGCCACGAATCCAACCGGCGCCATAGCTACCGGCACCATTTCCGTAGTGGATCTGGGCAGCTTTTCGGTCAGCAACACCATCACGTTGACCGGCCTGCATCCGACCAGTATGTCTCTTTGGGGTCAGTACCTGTTAGTTGCCGATACCTATAGCGATGTCATCTCCGTGATCGACACCACTAGCAACACGGAGGTGCGGAAGATCAACCTTGGACTTCCGATCGGAGTGCTCGGCTCGGGAAAGACTGGGCCTTCATTCGGAACACCCGGTTCGCCGGCTTATGGCGCAGCACCGAATGCGATCGCCGTCGACGCCGTGAATAACGTCGCCTACGTCGCCCTTTACAACGCCAATGCGATCGCGGTCGTTGACCTTAGCGCCGGGGCGTCGAAGCCTGTCAAAGGCACGATCCCAGTCGGCTATGCACCGAGTTCGGTTTTGCTGGACGCGGCGGACAATACGCTGATCGTGGCAAACGACAAGGGCATCGGCACCACAAACCTCGATCTGACCAACAATTGCACAACTTACTACGGCGTGTGTGGCTTCAACAGCCATCAGGACCAGGGTACCGTCAGCATCGTTCCGGTTCCGGGCAGCGCAACGCTGGCGCAGATGACGGTGCAGGTCTATCAGAACAACCACTGGGATCTTCAGGCCAACATTTCAGCGGCCTCAGGCGGCAACCCGAATAACCCGCCGCTTGCGATCCCGGCAAAGATTGGCGATCCGTCGCTGATCAAGCACGTGTTTCTAATCATTCGCGAAAATCGCACCTACGATCAGATGCTGGGCGATGTGGCCGCCGGCAATGGCGACCCCACCCTGGCAGTCTTCGGTGGCATCTATACGCCGAACGTGCACTCGCTGGTCCAGCGCTTCCCGCTTCTGGACAACTTCTACGACCCGAGCCGGCAGTCGGCCGATGGCCACAACTGGATCATCCAGGCCATGGCGCCCTACTCCGACGACATCCAGTCGCCCGACTGGGTCCGCGATTATCCCTCCAACGGCGGCGATGCCATCGCTTACCAGACGGTGGGCAACCTATACAATGCGGCTACCAAGGCCAGCATCAGGATGAAGAACTACGGCGAGTACATCGAGTACAACCTGTTCAACCCGCCGGGGGGTGGGAACCAGGAGCCCAGCTGGTGCCAGTTCTATGACGACACAGTGTCGTACGAGAGCGGCCAGGAACAGCAGCTGTATTACTTCAATACAGTCTCGTCGTACTCCCCGCTGCCGGACGTAATCAGCCACACGATTCAAAACTATCCGCAGTTTGACTTGGGCATTCCTGACCAGTTCCGCGTGGACATCTGGAAGCAGGACTTCGCTAACGACGTAGCTAACAATACGGTGCCGCAGTTGAGCATCATGTGGATCAGTTCCGACCACACCGGCGGGCCGCCGAACGCCATGGCCATGCAGGCCGATAACGATTTGGCGGTTGGCCGCTTTGTCGATGCCATCAGCAACAGCTCGGTATGGCCGACATCGGCGATCTTTGTCGAGGAAGACGACGCACAGAACGGCGTTGACCACGTCGACGGCCACCGCAGCCCGGGCTATGTCATCAGCCCCTACACCATACAGAACGGCCCTACCGACCACACCTTCTACACCCAGGTCAACCTGACTCGTACCATCGAGCAGATTCTGGGTATCACACCCATGAACCAGTTCGACCTGTGGGCTTCGCCGATGAGGACGGTCTTCACCAACAACCCGCCCCAGGACAACTTCCTGCCCTGGACACATGTGCCTGCCGAATATCCGCTGACTTCAGGCACGACTTGTACCTCGCGAGCATCGGCTACAAAACCCCAAATAAAGGACAGCCCTAAAGTCGCGGCCCTGCGGGCTGCCTGGCTCCAGAAGAAGGCGCAGATCTTCGCTGGCAAGCTGACTAAGCCCGACTCCGAAGATCCGGACACCGTCAACCATTACGTCTGGTACGAGGCTACTGGATTTACGCGGCCCTATCCCGGTGAGAAAACCGTTCGCCCCCCGAGCGACTTCAACAACCCGGCTCCCACGACCGTCGACAACGACTAAATACATTGCAACTACAAAACCCTCTCCCAGATGACCGGGAGAGGGTTTTTTCGTCCCTCAAACTAAACCTCAGCTACCTAGTTCTTTTCACGATTAGAACTGAAGTTTCAGCAGAAACTGGAATTGGCGTGGCGTACCCAGGCCTATCGGAGTTGTATTCAAAGGCAGGTATACTCTGCCGAAATCGGAAGCCGAAATGAGGCCATCCGGGTTGGCATACTGGGCTCTGTTGAAAATGTTGAATACCTCGGCCCGAAACTGGAGTGATGTCCGTTCTGTAAGAGGAAAGCGCCTGGAAAGCGCCCAATCCGATTGCCAGACCCCGGGACCTCGCAGAAAGTTGCGAGGCACATCGCCAAACCCCGACGGGCACATACCCCCGGGATAAAACGGGTCTGCTGTGCCGGGAGTGCAAAAGGCGATGGGATTGATGTCGCCGCCTGCTAAGTAAAGCGGCTGGCCGGGAACTAAGTTGGGACGCTGACTATTGGTGTTTCCGTCCGGACCAGTGCCGCTGGTGGTGAGGTTGACGGGAAAGCCGCTACGCGCGATGAAGATACTGCTCACCTGCCAGTAGCTGAAGATAGCCTTGGTGAAGCCGTTTTGTGAAAGGTAACGGTTGCCTGCCCCCAAAGGAATTTCATAGATGAAATTCAGATTGAACACGTTGGGAGCGTCGAAGGCGCTGTCGGCGCGTTCCCCGCATTGCGGCGCTCCGGTTGGAAAGCAGGAGACATTCTGTGGCGCGATGGAGTCGCCGTCGCCACTTCCATTAGAACCGTCGTCGATGCTGTGGGACCAGGTGTAATTGGCGGAGAACAGTAGACCGTGAGAGAAGGAACGGTTCAGCGAGAGCGCTAGCGCATTATACGAACTGTTGCCGGTGGTGCCGCGCCAGGGAATCTGCGAAAATTCTGGGTAAGGGCGTAGGCCGGTAAGCGGGTTTTCGACGTTTACATAGGACAACTGTAGCAGGTGAGTACCTTTGCTCCCTACATAAGCCATGTTAAGCGAGAAACTGCCGGGTAAGGCTTGCTCCAGAGAAAGTCCCCACTGCATTACATACGAGTCTTTGCGATCCCGCTGTTCCGCGTTGGGCGATTGTGTCCCATTCGAGCAGACCGGATTGCCTTCCGAATTCAGAACTATGGGGAAGTTAAGCCCTGGGCAATTCGTCGGCGTAAGCGAATAGCTTAAGACCTCATTCTTGTCAGGGATGTTCTGATCGTCCAATTGGCCGTCTTCGTGATAGATACCAAAGCCGCTGCGAATAACGGTCTTTCCATCGTATTTGGTGGGAGCCCAAGCAAAGGAGATGCGCGGATCGAAATTGTGATAATTCGGTGGGCCGAAGCTCGCGCCTACGCCGCAGTATCCTTGCGGCCCGCAGGTAGCGAAATCAAAAGGATTCCCGCGGCCCTGCACTTCATGAAAAATACCGAAATAGCTGTAACGCACACCCAAATTCAGGGTGAAATTCGGGCGCCACTTGAATTCGTCCTGAACATAGCCGTAAAACTGTGTTTTGCGAAGACCATTAATGGGATATTCGCCTGTGATGCTGGCTTTGTAGGCTTGGTTGTTCTCAAACTTGGTTAGTGAGTTATAGCTGATCGTGCCATAGGAACTGCTTCCCTGGTTCATTTGTATGCGGCGGATCTCGACTCCGGTCTTGATTACATTTCTTCCCTTCACCCAGGTCAGATCGTCAAGCCATGAAAACGAATTGGCCACGTTGGTACTGACACGACCATTGTTCAGGGAAGTAAGGCCCGTCACCGAGATCGCGTAGAGGGATCCGGTCTGATTGAGATAGGTGGTGTCACCCGTGCCGCGGTTGAAACCAAACTTGAAGTCGTTGATCAGGGTGGGAGAAAAAATGTGCGTCAGCGCAATAACACTATTGACCGGAGAGGAAGTTAGTTCCTCTTGTTCATCGAGATATTGCCCCGAGCTTGGCGAATAGGGGAGAACGTAGTCGGCTTCGTCGATGTTGGCCCGAAAATAAAGACTGGTCGCGTCGGAGAAACGATAATCCAGGCGGAACATCCCCGAGTTTTCCTCGCCCCGTTGACTGCCTTGTCCCACGAATTGCGAAACGTTCGGGTTGTTCGTGGGGTTCTGCCCCAAGGGATAGGCATCGATAATGGGCGCAAGCTCAGGCGACTTCGCCAGCAGTTGTGACCGAAACGCAGCACTTGGTACGTAACCGATGAGAGTCTGACCGAGGTCTTGCTGATACCCTTCGTAGGCGGCGAAGAAAAAGAGTTTATCGCGCACGATGGGTCCTCCCAAGGCTCCTCCAAACTGATTCAAGTGGAAGAGCGGCTGGTGGTTTGGATTCAAGGAGTCGATCGGGTCTGTGGCATCGAAAGCGCTGTTGCGCAAGAAGTCGTAAACATCCCCATGGAACTGATTCGTGCCGGATGGCGAAGCCGCACCGACTTGGCCCCCTCCCGTGGCGCCGGTCTGCGCGGTCGACAGGATGGGGAGCACGCGGACCTCTTCGATGGTGTCGAGCGGAATCGCTGCCCGCACGTAGTATGGCTGGGACTGATTAACAATATAGGTGGCGTCGACGCCGTCATAGGTATAGTTATTATCGTCGCGCCCCCGGCCGGCATAGCGGATCGAGCGCTGATTGCCGGCGCCCGGTCCGGCGGAGGTGTCAACCGCGGTTGGAACCAGGGCCGTCAAGGTGGCCCAATTCTGTCCATTCAAGGGAAGTTCTTGAACCTGTTTGCGGGCAATGCTCGTGTTCAGCGTATTGTTCGTCTGATCTAACGATTCCGGGCTGGCCTGGACTTGCACTTGCTCTGTGGGTCCCGCCACCTTCAGGGTTACGTTGAGGATCCGAGTTTCTTCCAGTTTCTGTACCACATTCTCGAAACGCTGCGACTGGAACTCCTGGCGGGCAAAGGTGATGGTGTAGGTTCCAACCGGCAGCTTAGGAAAATAGTAGGCTCCCTCCCCGGAAGAGACCGCCTTCCGTTCAAGTCCCGTAGCGTTTTGGAGGGCCTTCACTTCGACACCGGCAACTCCGTGTCCGGAGAGATCGCTTACAGTGCCGGTCAATCCGCTGCTGGCCCACTGGGCCCAACTGGTCGAAACCAAACAAAGAAGAACTAATAGCGCGCCTAAAAACCGATCGCTGCGCTGCGCAATTATTCCCCTGCAAAGTTCATGTACGGTTAGCCGCATAAAGCCTCCTGACAGATTGGTGAAACTCGCACAGGGGACGTTGGGGGGCGGATGTGCCGGCGCTGACACTTACATTCTTGTTGTTTTTACAAATTCCAGGTATATGGCTATGAGACCAAGCCATAAGCCCCCGATTTTTTTGAGCCCACCCCTGGCTCTTGGCCGGGCCATCCGAGCAGAATGGCCGGCAGGTATTCACGAATGTGAAAACTAAATTGCGATCGTCAACAGAAGGTGAGTAAGTTGTTAACGCTCGGGCAAAAGCCACCTATTGGCGATAAGAGGTGCCGATTTGGGATGTTAAGTGTTGTTTACAAACAGCCTTAAATCGTTGACGGCCCGTGCGGGTGGTCTTAGAGTCCTTCTTGTTATGTCGGGTGAGCAGGTGGAGCCGGTAAATCACAGCGTCGAAGATGCCCAGGCGGTGCCCCTTGGCCCGCTGGAACAGCAGGTTCACCGCGCCGTATGGATGCGGGGTTCCGCTACGGTTCGCGAGGTGTTGCAGGATCGAAGCATCTGGCAGACATACAACACCGTGCTTACCACCATGGATCGGCTCTTTCGCAAAGGACTTCTTAGCCGGGCCAGCCAAGGGAAGGCTTTCCGTTATCGGGTACGCTGCAGCCCAGAAGACCTGCTGCGCCAAACTGCCGTGAGTGGACTCCGGCAACTCCTTCATACCCAGGATGTCGCACTACACCTCTCATACTTTGTCGAAGCGATCGGACAACTTGACGAGAAACTGCTGGATGAGTTGCAGGCGCTGGTCGAACGTCAGCGTGCGAAGCTGTTGCTCAAAAAGAGTGAGAACGGATCCGGTTCGCCGCACGTAGCGCAATCGTGTGCCTTGCCTTCATCGCAGTGGGCAGAGACGGCACGGAAGAACCTTGAAGCATGATTCGTTCACCCTAACATTTGGATTTCAGCGCAAATCGCGATTGCGCCATGCCCGACGTGATAAACGGTTCTACTATCAGCGCGGTCCTCAGAAGTTCAAGCCGTTCGATGACATTCCTTCAGATCAAAATCCCGAGACAATTAATGCGAATTCTTCCATTGGGTAACGAACACAACGGTCAGCTCGCATTAGGCGGTGACTGCAGGGTAGGCTTCGATGTATTGCTCGCCATTGCAACCCTGGTAGGCCACCGTGCGTGCTTCCAGGTCTACGTCATAGCGCACCACTCCAGCTCGCCAAGTGGTATCCAGAAACTCCGGGAATGTACTTTCACCAGCCTGATCCACGCGCAGCGCCTTGATTAGGGCCTCCTCATCGAAGGCCGGTACATCGACGGCGCCGTTGACCAAAGGTGCGCCCTGCATGACGACTGGTCCTTCCTGCGTCAAGTAGAGGCTCTGGCAGGATGGCAGCGACCAGACGTTACGAGTCACGCCAGCTCTCCGGAGAACCTCGGCGAGATACGGGAATCCACCCACGCGGGGACGGCCTGCCTTAGCAACTTTCATGGCTTCCATCAGAGTGTCGATAGCCTTGCTCATCAGATTTCTCCTATTCGGTTGGGACATCGTTAATGCGGTTATGATCTGCAAGTTTGGCAAGCAGTTCCCGGAGAGTGCTTTTTTCCCTTGCACTCAGACAATCGAAGTAGCGTGCATCGTTTTGGTCAGCAATCTCAGCAAGAACGGGGAGGCTGCGCCGTCCTGCCCGTGTGAGGGAAAGCAGGTGGGACCGGCTGTCGTCCTCTTTTGCCTGCGTTTGGATCCAGCCCTTCGCCTCCAGTTTGTCGACGATTTTGGAAACTGCACCCCGAGTCAATCCCAGGCTATCGGCCAGCTCGCCTGGAGCAGTTTGTCCGCGCTCGTGAAGCTCACGCAGCAGCACCCATTCCGCAACCGAGGTCTGCTTCTCTTGGAGGGCGCGGGCGAACCTGCCTGAAACAGCATTGGAGACGCGTCTGAGCCAATACCCAAGGTGGCCCTCTAATTGAGTTAACTGCCTGGTATTTGTTACTTTAGTTTCCATAGAAACTATATTAGGTTCCACGGAAACTAGATGTCAATGGGAATTTCCGGCCAAGCAGCGATAAACGCGCATGTGTAGCAGCCTTTGAACCGGTCTCGATGATGTATGTGCGAATCCGGGGCTTGGGCTTCGCCGCTGGAGAGTTTTCGCGCAGGAGTGTAAATTGCCAGGGGGGAAAAACGACGGCATACCGTCGCACCTCAGGAGAACACAATGGCAGTTCAGGCGCCCAGTTTCACATTGCCTTTCGGGAAATACTTTGACCGAGAAATTCTCGCAACCACATCAGCATTGGTCCTCATGCTGTTTTTACTTCTGCCTGCTCAGGCGCAGACATTCACCGTTTTGCACACGTTCAGCGGTAGCGACGGAGCATTTCCCTACAGCGGAGTGACCATCGACGCCGCCGGCCATCTCTACGGCACGACTTCGCGAGGAGGTTCAACCCAGAACGGAGTTGCGTACGAATTGAAGCATTCTGGTTCGGGATGGACCGAGTCGATCCTGCACAACTTTGGCAGCGGAAGTGACGGCACGGTTCCATACGCCGCACCCATGTTCGGACCGAGCGGCATCCTCTATGGAACAGCTTCCATCGGTGGTTCCGGCAACGGAGTCGTTTACAGCCTGCAGCCGCCGCCAACGGTTTGCACCACGGTCACGTGTCCCTGGACAGAGAGGCTCTTGTGGACGTTTCAGGGCGCCGACGGCAGCCTCCCGGCTTACGGAGCGCTGACGTTTGATCAGGCTGGTAATGGATACGGCACGACGCAATACGGCGGATCCTCGAACAACGGAACGGTCTACGAGATCAGCCGCCAAGGCCAGCAATGGATCGAGACGGTTCTTTACAGCTTCGGTACGGGTCAAAACGACGGAACCTGGCCGCTCCATAATGTGGTCTTCGACCGCGTCGGAAATCTCTATGGCACGACCTACCAAGGCGGTGCGAACGACGGAGGTACAGTATTCGAGCTTTCCCCATCCGGATCGAGTTGGACCGAGCAGATCCTTGCGAATTTTCCGGCGGGATCAGCACCGCAAGCCGGGCTGATTATCGATAGCGCAGGTAATTTATACGGCGCCACCGATGGCGTCGGCACGTCCTCAGCCGAAGTTTTCGAGCTGTCACCGTCGGGCAACGGCTGGACTCTCAGCACACTCCACAGCTTTACGACCAATCGCTTTGACTTCGGTCCGGTCGGCAACCTGGTCATGGACCATAGCGGAAACCTGTACGGCGCCACCTACAGCTTAGGAAGCCACTCGGAGGGCAACGTCTTCGAGTTGAGCCCTTTGGGCAACGGCTGGACCTATACCGATCTCTACGACTTTACCGGCGGCAGCGATGGCTCCGGTCCGATCGGTGACATGAACATAGATGCCGGTGGCAATCTGTACGGCACAACTCAGGGCGGCGGTAGCGGGATGGGCGTCGTCTGGAAGCTGGCGCCGTAACAGGGCGAAGAAACGCCACGTCGGTCAATCCGTTTGAAAGCGCGCGCCGGCTTGATTGCTCCCATTCTGATCAAAACGACTGCCTTAAAGTTGGTGGCAGTTTCGGTGGCACTTTGTTCCGGAAACTGTGCTTCGCGGTGCAGCATGGTTTGTCTCACGGAGCGAAGTAGGCGGAGATGTCTAGAATCAGCTGCGTTAGAGCGTTCGCATAAGCGTCGATAAGACCATTGGTGGTCGGCACAATGGCCATGTTCGAGGTGATCGCGCCATCTTTCGCATTCAAAGTCGACGCGTTTGGCAGACCCTGGCCATCCGGCCATAGGGTCAGGAATCCGAGCGTCGGCGCCGGAACTACCGTCGCGTTTAAGACATACGCTTCCGCCGTACTGGGCGGCGCACAAGCACTGTTTTCCACCGTTACCGTCAGTTCCCCCTGGAACGGCTGGCCATTGCCTACCTGGCGCGTGTCGAGAACTCGACAAGGCGCCAAAGCGTAAAGCGACAGGCCTCCGGTACCCGGTGGCGCGAAATAGCCGTTGATATCAATCAGCAAGTCGGTGTCGTTGTTGGGATAGACAGCAACTCCACCGCCTAGTCCTGCGGGCACAATCGCAGCATTAGCCACGATCGTCCCGGTCGTATTGTTTAAAGTGGAAACTTCCGGACGCAATTGACCCTGCGGCCAAACGCTCAGGAACCCAAGCCGCTGTCCCGTGGGATGAGGCACGGCAGTCACATTGAATGAGTATGCCGCCGCCGGAATGCCCAGGCTAAGACAGGAACTTTGCAGTATCGAGAAATCACGCTCGTGGTTCTCGCTGAGGAAAGGCCCGCCAAAAGGCCCATTGGCGTTTCGCGTGTCCACAACCCGGCAGGGTGTCATGGGATAGAACGCCAGGGTGGAACCGTTGTTGGCTTCAAAGTATCCGTCGATGTCCAGCAGAACATTCGTGGTGTCAGTGGCGTACACCGTGACCGAACCGGACGGCGCGCCCGCGGGAACGATGGCGGCGTTAGCCTTGATGCGGCCGTCAAGCGAGTTCATCAGCGAAACCTCAGGCTGGCCCTCGCCGCTCGGCCAGATGGTCAGAAAGCCGAGGCGGCCTGGCGGAACTACGGTCACATTCAGCGAATAGGCCAAAGCGGTACTGGGAATGTCACAACCGTTGTCGCTCTCGGTCAAGGGGAAGGAGCGCGAGGAATGTCCGCCGATGGCCGGCCCTCCGAATGTACCGTCAGCATTGCGCGTGTCCACCACCCGGCAGGGCGTCAAGGGCACAAATTGCACCGGCGACGGCAAAGGATTGACTAGCTGCGAGACGGTACCGCTGCTCCCGGAGTAATTGCTGTCACCGGAATACGTCGCCACAATTGCGTCGGTGCCCACCGCCAGGGTCGTAGTGGTACAAACGGCGGTCAGCGATGACGAGAGCGGAATCGCCGTGCACCCGGGAATCGCGGTGCCGTTCGATGTGAAGCCGACCGTGCCCGTCGGCGCCGGCGGGCCGTCCGGGCCCACGGTAGCAAGGATCGTCACTTGCTGCCCGAAGGTCGAAGGATTGGGCGAACTGGTCACCGAGGTCGTGCTGGGCGGGGGCCCTGACAGACGGAAGACCGTGCCACAGCCGTGGAGACCGGTAGTGCATGCAGGGTTTGCGCCAAACGTGGTTGTCCCATAAAAGTTCCCATCGGTGGCGTGCACCAGTCCGGCGAAAGGCGCTTTGCCGTCATCCGTGTCGTCGAAGCTGTGCAGCGTGGTCAGAATGCCGTTTCGGGTGATTTTGAAGACCGTGCCACAGCCGCTGTTCTGCGTGCAGTAGGCCCCGCCTCCGATTGTCGTCCCATATAAGTTCCCATCGGGGCCTTGCAGCAGTGCAGCCAGGGAGTCGGCGCCGTCAGCACAAGCGGGTTGTGAGCAAAAGTTGTAGAGCGTGGTCAGGGTGCCGCTTGAGGTGATTTTGAAGACCGTGCCGCCCTGGTGATATTGCCCGCCGCCGCCCTCGGGGGTTGTCCCATAGAAGTTCCCGTCGCTGGCTTGCATCACCCCGGCTTGAGGGTATTCTCCGTCAGCGCAGTTCGTTTGAGAGCAAAAGCTGTAAAGCGAGGTCAGCGCGCCCGCCGGGGTGATTTTGAACACCGTGCCATAACCGTTGATCCCACGCCCGAAGGTTGTCCCGTAGAAATTTCCGTCGCTGGCTTGCACCAGCCCGGCGTAAGGGTTACCGCCGTCAGTGCAGCCACGTTGAGCGCAAAAGCTATACAGCGTGGTCAGCGCACCCCCCGGCGTGATTTTGAAAACCGTGCCGCAGCTGCCGCTGCCGAGAGAACAGCCGGTGTTGGCTCCGCCCTCCAGGGTTGTCCCGTAGAAGTTGCCATCGCTGCCTCGCACCAGCCCGGCGTAAGGCTGCTGGCCGTCAGCGCAGTTCGTTAGCGCGCAAAAGCTGTAAAGCGTAGTCAGCGCGCCCGCCGGGGTGATTCTGAATACGGTACCGACGCGCGGGTTGGCCCCGCCTCCGTAGGTTGTCCCGTAGAGATTCCCGTCAGCGCCTTGCACCAGCGCGCCGGTAGGGCTGGCGCCGTCATACCAGTCGAAGCTGTGCAGCGTGGTCAGCGAGCCCGCTGGCGTGATTCTGAAGACCGTGCCACAGCCACCCTGACAGTTGCTGCTGTCCCCGCCAGCATAGGTTGTCCCGTAGAAGTTCCCGTCGCTGGCTTGCACCAGCCCTCCGTAAGGGCTGGCGCCGTCCGTTGAATATCCCGCGAAGCTGTGCAGCGTGGTTAAGGTCTGAGCAGACAAGCTAATTGCTGTCGCGCCACAAAGCGCCAGAAGAGCGGCGGCCATTTTCCAAAGGTTAAATTTGCTCAATCCTGACCAAGTTGAAGGGCGCATGCTTTCCTTTCGAAAATGTTCCGAGGGACCCATTGCGATCCTACGGAAGGCGGTGGAAGAGTACCGCCGTGAGGGCTGTCAAAGTTGACGAGGACACTGAAGGATTGCGCAGAAGAGGAAACCCGAGTCAAAATAACGCACTGCTGCCGAGGCCCGGCATGGCTCCTTCTTCTTCTTTCTTCTTTGCCCCGAGATTCGCCTTGGAACCGCAGATAGCGTCGGGCACGGGAAGAGACGGCAGCGACTTCCGGTCCTGCGCCGCTCAAAATCTGCTGGTCACCCCGCTGGCTGTGGGGCATAATGTGCAGCAATCGGCGCTCAGTGTCCTGACGTAATTCTCAAGAAACTCTCAAGAAGCGGAAGTTCATGGCCACCCATCGTTTAGCCCGGGAACTGCCAGAGTTTTCCGAATGCGTTTGGAGTTTTGCCGGGCGAACTTTCGTCGAATCGCGCCTGGAGTTGCAAGTCGGCGATCAGCCGGTGGAACTGGAGCTGAAGCCTTTGGAGGTGCTGCTCTACCTTCTTCGGCACGCCGGGGAAGTGGTCACGAAGAACGAACTGCTTGACGCCGTCTGGCCGGGCCTCAACGTCGGCGAAGGTTCCTTATCCACCGCCGTTTACAAATTGCGCAAAGCGCTGGGCGACGCAGATTCCAGTATCGTGGTCACCGTGCCGCGGGTGGGATATCGCCTGGCGGCAACCGCCCGCGCTGAGGCGTGCCAGCAGTCATCGTCGCCGGCGCGCCTGCTGCTGGCAGCCGGCAGCCCGGTCCCCGGCCGCGAACAATGGCTGCTGCTGCGTCCGCTCGACGTCTCGGCCACGAGCCAGGTGTGGCTGGCTGAGCACCCCAAGACCCACGAGCTGCGCGTCTTCAAGTTCGTCTCCGGCCTGGCTCGCCTCAGGACCCTGAAACGCGAGGTGACGGTCTTCCGCTTTTTCCGTGAGTCTCTGCAAGATCGCCGCCATCTTGTTCAAATTCTGGAGTGGAACTTCGAGGCCGAACCCTACTTCCTGGAGAGCGAGTACGGCGGCCCGAACCTGGCGGAGTGGGCTGAAGGCCAGGGCGGCCTCACCGCTATCCCCCTCGAACGTCGGCTGCATCTGCTTGCCGAAATTTCGCGGGCGGTATCCGGCGTACACGCAGTGGGCGTGCTGCACAAGGATTTGAAGCCCTCCAACGTCCTCGTAACTCGGCTGGCGGACGGCGCCGACCAGATCAAGATCGCCGACTTTGGCAGCGCGTCGTTGCTCGAGCCGTCGCGGCTGGAGGCGCTGGGCATCACCCGCCTGGGCTTGACCCAGACCGCCGCTCTGGAATCAAGCTCCTTCAGTGGCACGCTGCTGTATCTGGCGCCCGAGGTATTCTCCGGCAAAGCCGCCACCGCGCAATCGGATGTTTACGCCCTCGGCGTGATGCTTTACCAGATGGTCGTGGGCGAATTCCGCAAGCCGCTCTCGCCGGGATGGGAAGAAGAGGTCACGGATCCCTTGTTGCGCGAGGACATTGCCGCAGCCGTGTGCGGCGACCCGGCGCGCCGGCTTCACAGCCCGGCGGAACTGGCCCAGCGCCTGGAAAATCTTGAGGTGCGCCGCACGGAACGAAATCGCAGAGAAAGCGAGCGGCAGCAGCAGGAGCTTGCCGAACGCCGGCGCACGGAGGCCCGGGTGCGCCGGCCATGGATCGCGGTTGCCTGCGTCCTGGTATTCGGCCTGGCTGCCAGCCTATATTTCTTGCACGGGAAAGTGACTCAACCGTCGCCACCGACGCTGAAAAGTGTCGCAGTTCTTCCCTTTCAGAATGCCGGCACCGACCACTCGTTCGATTACCTGAGCCTGCCGCTTGCCGATGAAGTGGCGACGACGCTCAGTTACGCTCGCGGACTTTCAGTGCAACCGTTCTTAACTACCTCGCAATACACCCTTCCGGGCATCGACCTCCGCAAAGCGGGCGCGGAGATGAAGGCGGCGAGCATCATCTCCGGCCGTTTTGTTGGGGAAGGTGACCAGTTTCACCTCACGCTGCAAGCCATCGATGTGGCAAGCGGGCGCGTGTTGTGGACCGACACGCTGGATGCTCCGGCCCGCAACATGATCGAGCTGCGCGATAAGATTGTGGCCCGCACGCAAGGAGCACTGGCAGCGGCGCTCGGCGGCTCGGCATACACGGTCACGAGAGGCACGCGTCCAACCAACAACGAGGCCTACGACCTATACCTGCGCGCGCTGTCCATCCCCTTTGACTCCGGCACCAACCAGCAGGCCCTCGCCATGCTGGAGCGCTCGGTCGCCCTCGATCCAAACTTCGCCCCCGCGTGGCTTCAGCTTGGCCGGCGATGCTATGTCGAAGTGCGATACGGGAAGGGCGGCAGCGACATGGACGAGCGCTACGTGTCCGCGGAAGCACGGGCGGTTGCGCTCGATCCTGACTACATCCCAGCGATGGCCATCTGGATCGGGGTGGCCGTCGAGGACGGCGATGAGACCAAGGCAATGCGGCAGGCTGAAGATCTGGTGCGCCGCCATCCGGACAGCCCTAACGCCCACTACATTCTGAACTACGCCTTGCGCTACGCCGGGCTGATCGACGAGTCAAGCCGGCAATGCGACATGGCTTTCCAGATTGATCCGCACAACATAACGTCGGGGCTGCGTTCTTGCGCCATCGTGCCCACGCTTCGCGGTGATCACCAGTTGGCCGAACGGTATCTGCGCCTGGATCCGGACTCAGACTTCACGAAAGCCATCACCCTGGTGGGACTGCTGCGTGCGGGTAAGACAGAAGAAGCCCTGCAACTCGGCGCCCCGCACATTCAGCAATGGCCAAGCTACGACATGCTGATCCCCTGCGCACAGCACAAGCCGGCGGGCGACATTGCAGCGCTGGCGGAGAAGATCCAGGTGTCAGGCGATCCTGAAGCCAACTACCTGGCCGCGGCGAACCTCGCCTATTGCGGCCAGAATGACAAGGCACTCTCGCTGCTTTCTAAAGCAGTCGAAGGGCACTACTGCTCTTATCCGTTGATGGATGCAGACCCGTTCTTCGCTGGGCTGCGCGGAACGGCAGAATTCGCGCAAGTGCGCGAGGCCGGAATAGCTTGCCAGCAGAAGTTTTCCTCTCAGTGGCAGCGCATCCAGCAGCAGTCGAGCCGGTGACGCAGGTTTAATCGCGCGGTGCCTGGGAACCGGTGTTTACGTAGCTTAACTTCAAGGCTGCCGGCCAGAAAATGTTGCGCAGGTCGCGCGGGCTTCACGAGCGATACATGGGCCTCTGACCGACATCCTCAACAAAAGGAAAACCAGATGGCTACGATCCGCCTCCATCAGACGACCAGCTTAACGCCCGAGCAGTACGTCGCCGGGCTGACCGACTTCGGACCCGGCCGCTCGAAACTCTTTGGCAACAGCGCCGACCAGTATCTCAAGGTACATTCTCGCGGTGACACCCAACCCGACGTCACCGAAGGTTCAGGCGGAATTTGGGAACGGCTGCATTACGACTGGTCCGATCCCAGGCACGTCATCCTGACGACGACCGATTCCAACACCTGGGGAGGGGCATCCGGGCACACCTATACGTTTACCCGTCGTCCTGACGGTTTGACCGACATTGACGTGGTCGTGGTGCGCGAAGGGAAGAACCTCAAAGGACGACTGCTGGGCTTAGTTCTGGACACCGTTGGCAAAGGCGTTTTGCAGAAAGCGTTCAAAAATTCCGTCAAGGCCATGGAAGCGCGGCAGTCTGGGGCGGGAGAGGTTGCCTGATCTGCCAGGAAGCTGCACGGATTCTCTGCTCGAAAACTTGCGCTGTATCACTCGCTAGTACCGTTTTTCGCGGCCGTCATGCACTCCGCATCCGGGCAAACAACTCTTTTAACGCGACGCCGCACTGGAAATCGGCCACGTACATTCTAACCGCCTGGATGAAGCTGTTTTGCAGCCACCCGCTCGCAGCGAAAGTTCAACAATCCAGTATCGTTTTGACGAAGACCGCCCAACCCAAGCGGTTGAAGAACTACCGGTCGCCGCCACAGGACCGGAACCCGGACTTCTCGACCAACTGATCTAGTCTTCCGACCGGGCCGAAAAGGAGAGCGGTATTTCAACACAATTCCTTACTTGCATTGGCGACATGTCCGCACGTAAGGTATGGCAATCACTTCCACGATCCCCAAAACCTGTAAGGCGATAAGTCCCGCGCCCCGAGAGGAGACCTATGTTTTCACAGTCGCTGCCCATCAGCTCCGAAGGCGGTCACACTAGCTTCCAAAACAACGTTCCCGACCCCGTAACCTCCGGAGCAGAACTGCCGACCTTCAAGTTTGAGCTGGAGAAGTCAGCAGGGCGGACACTCGCGGGCAGCTACGGCAAGGAAGCGACAGTCGAGCAGCTGCCGATCTCGAAGGGAATCGCCGGCGTCTCGATGCGCATGGAACCCGGCGTGATGCGCGAGTTGCATTGGCACGCCACAGCGGCCGAGTGGGCGTTCGTTACCGAAGGCCGGGTGCGCACGACGGTCATCGATCCGCAGGGCTGCGCCGAGACCAACGAGTTTGCGGCAGGCGACATCTGGTATTTTCCGCGCGGCCACGGTCACGTGATCGAGACCTTGGGCGAGCAACCCTGCCACTTCATCCTGGTCTTCGATAACGGCTACTTCTCCGAGTTCGGAACATTCAGCATCAGCGACTGGATCGGTCATGCGCCGAAAGAGCTGCTGGCGAAGAACTTTGGCCTGCCGGCGTCGGCCTTCGACAAATTTCCGAAGCAGGAGGTCTACTTCGCGAAGGGCAAAATTCCGCCGCCCACCGCGGCTGCGCCGCTGCAAGGCTGGAAGCTGCCTCCCCTCACGCATAAGTACAGCCTGCTCTCGCAGAAACCGTACGAAGTGTTCAAGGGTGGCTTGGAGTGGCGCGTGGACGGTTCGCAGTTCGCTATCTCCACTACCATGACCGGGGTTGTACTCGAGATGGAGGCTGGCGCACTGCGCGAGTTGCACTGGCATCCGAACGCCGCCGAGTGGCAGTACATCCTGAGCGGCGAATTCAATGTGACGCTGTTCGGCTCTAAGGGACGGTGGCGCGAGGAGCGGCTGCATGATGGCGATGTCGGCTACATCCCACAAGGCTTTGGACATTCAATTGAGAACGTCGGAAAAGAGACGGCGCGCATCCTACTCGTCTTCAACAGCGGCCATTACCAGACGATCGATCTGTCGCAGTGGATCGCCGGGAATCCGACGGACATTCTCGCGACGAACTTCTCGCAGGACGCCTCGGTGTTCGAGAAGTTCCCCCGCAAAGACGTCTTCCTGACAAAGTAACCCCGAATACAGCTAGTGCAGGCAATGATCCTGTGGTCACGATGAGAGGTGAGCATGATGAGACATGTCAGGAGTCGGGCGCTGCTGGCGAGGGTAGCGGTCGCAGTTATCGCGCTCTCCATGCCGGCCGCGGCTGCGGATGAACCGCTGAAATCCTACAAGGCCGCGGCAATTGTCTATGATCCGGCCTGGGGCGATCTGGACGGCAACATCGCCCGCATCGCCGAGGCTGTCGACAAGGCTGGCGATGAGGGGGTGAAGCTTGCCGTCCTGCCGGAGCAGGCGACGATTGGGTATATCTTTGACAGCTTCTCGATGGTGCGGCCCTTCCTCGACACCGTTCCCGGCAAGACCACGGATGCTCTGGCAAAGGTGACGGCACGTCATCACATGTACGTTGCCGTCGGCATCGCCGAACTTGATCCGGCAACCGGTCTGGGTTACAACACGGCGGCATTGGTCGGTCCCAGTGGATACATCGGCAAGTATCGTAAGCATGGTCTGAATCCACAGGACCAGGCATGGGTTACGCCGGGCGATGGCGGCTTCCCTGTCTTTGACACGGAGCTTGGCCGCCTGATGATGCTGATTTGTTATGACGACACCTACTGGCAATATCCGCGGCTTGCAGCATTGCACAACGTTGATGTCGTCGCCTGGCTCAGTAGCTCCGATCGAGTGACGCCCGGAACTCCGCCTGCAAAAGCTAAGGGCGATCACTCGACGGTTGCGACGGTGCAACATATCGCGGCGTTCAATGGCGTTTGGCTGGTGGCGGCGACGCGGGACGGCATCGAGAAGAATCCTCAAACCGGCCAGGCTCTCTACTACAACGGCGGATCCAGTATCTGGGACCCGTCAGGCAACAAGATCGCCCAAGCTCCAGTCGTTCCCCCGGAGGTGTTGTCTCCGGGCGCACACGGCATGGTCATAGCTGCGATTACGCCGTCGAAAGCACTGCCCGTGCGCAATGCGGTGCTGGCGCGCCGCAGACCGAAGATGTATGGGCTGCTTGCTTTACATCGCGCGCCAACCGATCCCAATGCGACGACAGAGCCCAAGGACATCGTCGTGAAAGCGTTGTCATGGCGGGCCGCGGGCAAGCCGGCTGACGAACTTCCTCAGCCACCGCGAGGGGGGTTGCTGGTTCTGCCGGAACTGTTCTCCCTGGGAGTACAGGCGGAAAGCGCAACCTATAAGTCAGCCGCCGAAAAGGCCGGAGGGGCTGCGGAGCAGCGATTGTGCGCTGCGGCAAAAGCCGGTGGCGGATACGTCGTCGGCAGCTATCCGGAGCTCGACGGTGCCAGCGTGTACCACACCGTGGCACTCGCGGGACCGGACGGAAGGGTTCTTGCGAGGTATCGCGCTTCGCACCTGCCGCCGCAACAATTGCAATGGGCCAATGAAGGCAACGAGTGGACCGTTGTGTCTACCCCCATCGGACGAATAGGACTGGCATTGGGCGAAGAGTTGTCGGTCCCGGAGGTCTTCGGCACCCTGAGCGCGTTGCGTGCCGATGTGATTGCAGCTCCCACGGGAGCGCCGTCGGGCATCACGATGCAGGAGGACCCCAAGCTCTTCAACCAGCCGTATCCGCCTGACACGCCATTCGCGCCGATGGCAGCCGCAAAGCTTGGCCAGACTTGGGTTGTTATGAGCGGATGGAGCGACGGCCGGCGCGTGTCGGCAGCCGTGTTCGGACCGGAACCGGTCATCGCAACGCCGCCTCGCGTTCCACCGCAGGGCAGTAGCGACATCCAAACGCAAATCACCGTGGCGTGGCCGGGTACATGGCTCAATCAGACTCACTTGATCGACGGTCAGCGCCCGGCGACCACTTTGCCGATCACGCTCGATCCCTCGTCGCCATGCTTTCAGCAGTGGGCAAGTGCGCCGGGATGGAAATACGGGTGTTGAGCTACACCACTCGGGATGCACTCAGCGACCTTTCCTCATGGGCCTATCAGGTGGAGCTCACGCCCTCGATCCCGAAATCGTCTATTAGGAACTCGTCCAAAAGCGCGTTTCGGGAAAATTGCCCCGAGTGGGTCGCCCAGCGTTTACGAATACTATCCTTAGCTAAGAACGAAGGATTGTGCTTGGCATCCAGAGCACAGTACAATCTTCCGTCCCGTTCGAACACAAACCAATGGCACAACCGCAAATCGCACTGTCCGTCTTAGCCAACTTCCGGAGCACGTTCGCAGGAACCGTTCTTCAGCCCGGCGATGCGGAGTACGACAACGTCCGCGCGCTATTTAACGGCATGGTGGACAAACACCCTGCCGTGATCGCGAGGCCCCGCAAAGACGCCGATATCGTCGTCGCCATCGCCTTTGCGCGGGAGCACCGCCTCGAGATTGCCGTGCGGGGCGGAGGTCACAACGTTGGCGGACGCGCCAGCGTCGAAGGCGGGATGATGATTGATCTCTCCCTCATGAAGGCGGTGACGGTGAATCCTGCGGCGAGGCGTGCCGTTGCCCAAGGCGGCGTCACCTGGGGCGAGTTCAACGGCGCAACGCAGAAACACGGCCTTGCGACCACCGGAGGAGTCATCTCAACCACAGGCATCGCCGGACTGACACTCGGCGGCGGGTTCGGCTATCTGGCAGGAAAGCATGGGTTGGCCGTCGATAATCTGCTGGCCGCAACCGTTGTTACCGCGGATGGGCGGGTGGTACGCGCCAGCGAGGACGAGAATCCCGACCTCTTCTGGGCTTTACGCGGCGGAAGCGGCAACTTCGGCATTGTCTCCTCCTTCGAGTACCAGCTGCATCCCGTAGGGCCGACAATTATGGCAGGTGCGGTTGCGTGGCCATTCTCGCGAGCGCAAGAAGTGTTGCGCTTCTTCCACGAGTTCGCCGAGTCGTCTCCGGACGAAGTCATCTCCATGTCGGCAGTTGGACATGCGCCGGATGGTTCCGGAGTCAAGGTGGTCATCATCGGGGCTTCGCACTGCGGCACCACCGCCGACGGCGAAAGAGCTTTGCGCCCTATTAAGGAATTAGGATCGCCGCTCTTCGATTCCATTCAGCCGACGAGCTACTGTGACCTGAACACCATGTTCGACGCCACTTACCCGAAAGGCATGCTGTACTACTGGAAATCGAGTTTCCTGAACGTCCTGAGCGACGAGTCTATCGATAAGATGATCGATGCAGTTGAGCGGTGTCCCTCGAAATATACCGGTATCCTCGTGGAGCACTGGCATGGCGCCCTGGCTCGCGTGCCGCAGCAACAGACAGCTTTCCCGCACCGTCGCGAAGGCTTCAACCTGGGGCTAATTTCTCAGTGGCAGGATCCAGCTGAGAATGAGGCGAATATAGCCTGGACACGTGAGGTATTTACCGAGCTGGAACCGTTCTGCGCCAAAGCCCGCTACGTGAACTATCTTGATCAGGACGATGGTGCCGACCTGTCCGGCCCCTACGGCGCAAACTACGCCAGGCTGGCGCAGATCAAGGCCAAATGGGACCCCGAAAATGTTTTCCACATCAACCAGAATATTCAGCCGACAACTTGATGTGTCCGCGTCTGCCGGATGACTGGTGGTATGTATGGTTCGCCGCCTGACTGCAATCGCGACGGCGCGCATCAAGACACCTTCGAATGTGTAACTAGCGAGATCAGGCCAGCTCGCACTCTATCCATCAAGCTCGCTGTTGAGCAAACTGCCCTCATAGTGGAGGTGCTGATTGTCCAAGCGGAACTCGATGGTGCCGAGACCTTGTGCTTTCACGTCCACCATCGGGCCCGAGTACCGTCCGGCAAGTTTGCCGTCATTAATCCAACTCAACACTCCCGTACCGTTCGCCTTGCCAACGCGGCAATCGCCTGACCAGCTGATGAGATTGTCGCCACTGGGACCGCTCCCCAGACCGCGCAGGTCGTGATCGGATCTTTCAACCACGAATCCGCTCCAGAGTTCAGAATCTGTCCCGAATGAGCCGCTTCTTGCGCGCAGACTCGGATACAGATCGCGCTGCATAGGACCACCAGAATCGGCGCACACATCTTCCATTTCACATTTCTCTCTCCCGATGATTGAGAAATGCCTGAAGCGAGCGACTACTCTGCGCGGTAGGTCACGTTGCCGTTCATCATCGTCAGTTTCACCTTCGTCGTGCTGATGTCGGCCGGAGGAATCTTGTATAGGTCTTTCTCCAGCACAACGATGTCGGCCAGCTTTCCAACTTCGAGAGAGCCAATCTGCTTCTCCAGGTCCAATACGTATGCCGAGTCGAGCGTGTAAGCCTTAAGGGCTTGATCCAGGGTGATGCGCTCGTTCGCCGGCGGCATGATGGGGGTGAACTGCGTCTCGCCATACTGTTTGAGAATTGCACGCGTCAGCGCCACCTGGATTGCTTCGAGCGGACGATAACTCGAAACGTAGCCTGCTGCCGGCCAGTCAGTCCCGAACGCCAACCGGCCTCCCGCCTTCGATACCGAGTTCATGCGGGCCCACTCGGTATTGACCACATCCGGACCGAGGATCTTTACAACCATCTCGCTATAGGGGTCGGGAGTGATCCACTGCGGAGATGTCTGCATGGTGACGTTGAGTTCTTTGAAGCGCGGCACATCCTGGTCCGTAATCAGCAGGGAATGCGCAATTGTGTGCCGTGAGGGGCTATTGGGGTATTGCTTCTCGGCCCTGGCCACAATGTCCAGATACGCCCGAATTGCAGCGTCCCCATAGCAGTGGCAGTGGGTATCCAGTCCGTTCGCCTGCGCTTTCAGGACAGCTGCCTCCATGAGCTTGGGATCGAGAAGGTAGTCGCCATAGAAGCCGGGCCGGTCGAAGTAGGGCTTCAGCAGCACGGCCGTGTGCTGGGCCTCTCCGCCGTCGGCATTAATCTTCAGGGCCCGGAACTGCACCAATTCGGAGTGATATTTGTCCCGGAGCTTCAGCGCAATTCCCGCCGGATCCTCTGTCGCAGGATTGTTCCAGTAGTAGCTGGCAACCACCCGCACAGGCAGCTTGTTTTCTTTCTCTAAATTCTGATAGCCATCCAGACCGCTCTCTGTCGGCATGGTAGAAATCCCGGCGTCAAACACGGCCGTAATGCCCGCCGCCGAGAACTTCGGCAGCATCTCGGTCATAGCCGCAATGGCCAGCTCGGCAGAAGGCGGCTGCAGCTTGAAAAACACAGCGGTTTCCGCCGGGCCCTCAACCACCCAACCGGTCGGCTCACCGGTTTTGGGGTCTCGCGCGTAGAAGCTGAATCCGGGCACTGGGTCCGAAGCTTTGGCGTTCACTCCTGCCATCTCCAGCGCTTTGCTGTTGACCCATCCGCTGTGGCCGTCAATCGCAAAGAGGAATACAGGACGATCGGGGAACAATTTGTCGAGAGGCTCTTTAGTTGGGCCAGTTGTGGGAAAGAGCGAGTAGCGCCACCCGAAGCCGCGAATCACCTTGGCGTCAGGGTGCGCGTCGGCCCACTTCTTCACCGATGCGAGCAACTGGTCAAGCGAGTCGAACTGCAAGTCGGCGCCTTCTGCTACCAGCGCCATCGTCGGGTGGATATGCGATTCAACGAATCCGGGCAGCAGCATCTGCCCTTTAAGATCGATGACCTGCGTCTTGTCGCCGACGAATGCCACCACGCCATCGTTGGTTCCGACGTAGGAAATATGTTTGCCCGTAATGGCAATCGCCTGGGCTGTAGGATTCTTGTTATCGATGGTATAGATTGCGCCGTTCTTGAAAACGTAGTCAGCCTTCTCAGCCGCCACAGCGTTTACCGCGAACGCCGTTACGAGGACGTACAGTGCTAGCAAGATTGCTGATTTAAGAGATGCCTTCATTTTTCCGTGCTCCTTTGGTGCGCACCGAAGCGAATAGTAGAAATTTGATATTTAGAACTTCACTTGCCCACTAATTCCTGCATAGGTCTCAGTCTTGAAATTACGATCGCCTGGCTGGATCACTTGAACATCCGCAGCAATTCGGAACCATCGCGTCAGGGCGAAGTTGTAGAAGGCTTCCATCCCTTGCTCGTCGCCCAGTTTGTAGTTGATCGTTTCCTGTAAGCCGCGCTTGAGTGCATCGCTGAAGAAGTAGTGAAAGAAGCCAATGCCCGCCCGGTCCAGTGGACGCTTGCCGATGAGACCAGTGCTGCCCAGCCCGACAAGAACATTTCCAGCCAGGGGATTCGGATTCGATTCCGAGATTGATAGCTGAGCAAAGGGTCCCCAGCCAATCCCGGGTCTGCTTTTGTCCTGGCGGAAGTATTGCTGAACCGCATAGCTTCCGAAGTAATAACCTGTTTTTGCGCTCAGTATTTTTTGTGACTCAGGAGGGAGAACTAGCTGCGGGATACCTTCCAGGTCGAAGCCCGTCTGGCTGGACGCCGCGAAAGTAAGGGTATGGAAGCCCTGCAGGCCACGAATCTTTGCCGGGAAACGCGCCGAAATCCTGCCCGTAATACCTTGCGTGCCCCATCCTTTGAGCCCAGCCTTCTGCTGCGCATTGGTGGGATCGTAGAGCATGAACGTGAATGTCCCGGGCTTGGTAGTGATGCTGAGATTCCCGCCTGTCATATAGGGCGGCAACACGCCGCTGGGTGGGGCGGCGAAAGCGATATTCCAAAACGTGTCGAGTCCACCTCCGCCCAGTATCGGAGTGCGAGAGGGAGCGTTGATCATGTCGAACTTGCCGATGCTGAACGCGATCCTCTCCCCAATCCGCTGAGTGACATTCAGCGACAGATCGCCGCCTGTCCCAATGTCTTGCGGAAACGCAAGCGCAGTGTTCTGGATGAGGACTGATCCGCCCATGCCGTCTACGTTGACTCCATCGTTCAACTCGCCGGTCAAGTTGATGGAGAAGCCTCTCCAGAGGTGGAGCTTGGCTCCGTCGAGAACCATTTTTCCTAGCATTTTGCCGCCGAGCCGCCAGCTGTGATTGCCATCACCTGCCACCAGGCCCTGTCCGAATTCGGTGTAGGTGACGGTAAGGTCAATGCCACGATGACGAAGTGCTTCCAGAGGACTAGCAGGTCCATCGAGCAAGCCGGGACGGTTTTGCAGTGGCAGCGCTTGCGGTTGAGTTACTGAGGATGTCGGGTCGCCCGGATTACTCGGTTGTACGGACGTTTGACCTTGCAGGGGACAAGTCAGCAACACCAGCGACGAAATAAACAGCGTAGGCCAATGACTGCAGCGCATAGAAGTCCAGCGGAACAACTCATCTGACAGGCGCCGGCCGGAGAAGCTGTTCTCTGGCTCCATCTGTTCAAGAGCGCGACCGTGGTCTGCGAAGGCAGATAGAGCGTCGATGTGCTCAAGTGAGGCACACTAATTCCTCAGCTTGGATTAAGTTATGACTATCATTCTGGCGCTAAGGAGTGGCGTGATTGCTGTCACTATGGTGTGTGATAAATATGAAGCAGTAGGACTCTTTAGTGCTATTGCCGGAGGGTGAGCACTGGCTGCTCGTGGGTGACAGGATCGGCGAGGAAGATGCGCGGAGCTAAAGTCAGGCACGGAACAACTGCTCAGTTCGCGGCTTTAGAACCCGGCATTCAGAGAATAGTCCGTTAACGCTGAAATCGCGGGAACCCATGGTAGCAGCGCGGGCGGAGCGACGGTCCATATCGCTTACGAGTGATCTGCGATACACAATCTAAGTAATGGTGACTTACGCGACGCTCTCAGCCTGCCAGGGCCCGGCGAAGCGAGCCACGAAGCTGTCTTGCATCTCAGTGATCGCGTCATCGATGGATACGCCGGAGCCTTCGTTGATACTCGACCAAGCTGCGAAGAATTATGAAGCTGCGAAGAATCATGAAGACGAGGTGCGACCGCTATGCCCACCTGGCGCCAAGCACTCTTCACGCTGCCGTAGAACTGATCCTTGTTCCGGTGGTGCCGAGAGGGGGACTCGAACCCCCACAACCCTTTCGGGTCCGCGGATTTTAAGTCCGCTGCGTCTGCCTATTCCGCCATCCCGGCCAAGGGTTGAGAGCGATTGTCGACGACTTTCGTGATGCCGCGTCGTTTCGGAAAGCTCCTTCGCATCATATTGTCTCCACTGCGACGCCGCAAATGGCGCGCTCTGTCTGCCACCGGGACGCCCGTGAATTACACGTGATGCCCATCTCTCCTAAGCCGGCCCGACTCTCCCAAAAGAGGAAAGTCCCACGAACGCGAGGCATACCCGTCTTCTCACACAAAGTTGTGATGTCAATCACAGCAAGGTGTGCGGGATTCACGAACAATAGTGACGTGTTCCCGCAGCCATCATGGTTTCTAAACCCCTTCTATGTTTATAGCCGAACCGTTTCTTACCTGAGGTCCAAGCATGGATAGTGCGTTGTTGATCCACCGCCTGCACTTCGCTTTCACGGTGACCTTTCATTACCTGTTCCCGCAACTGACCATGGGACTGGCGCCGCTGATCGTGATCTTGAAAACCCTGGCTTTGAAGACCAAGGACGAGCGCTACGACAAAGCGGCGCGATTCTGGGCCAAGATTTTTGGCATTAATTTTGTCATCGGAGTGGTGACTGGAATTCCCATGGAATTTCAGTTTGGCACCAACTGGTCACACTTTTCGCGCTACGCCGGCGGCGTCATCGGACAAACGCTGGCCATGGAAGGCCTCTTCGCTTTCTTCCTGGAATCCACATTTCTCGGACTCTTTCTGTATGGCGAGAAGCGGCTCAGCAAAGGCCTGCACTGGTTTTCAGCGCTAATGGTCTTCCTGGGCTCGTGGATGTCAGGCTACTTCATCGTAGCCACCGATGCCTGGATGCAGCATCCGGTGGGCTATGTCCGCGCCGCTGACGGCTCGTTGCAGTTGAGCAGTTTCTGGCAGCTGATCCTGAATCCCTGGGCGTGGTGGCAGTATGCACACAACATGAGTGGCGCGGTCATCACCGGAACCTTCGTGATGACGGCGGTGGGCGCGTTTTACCTGCTGAGCCAAAAGCATGTCGAGCAGGGACGCATCTTCGTCCGCGTGGGCGTGATTGTTTCGCTGCTGGTCAGCCTGTTTCAAGTGGTTCCAACCGGCGATGCCCAAGGTCGCATGCTGGCCCGCAATCAGCCGGTAACACTGGCCGCCATGGAAGCTCTGTGGGAGACGCAGCCGGGAGCGCCGCTGGTGATTCTTGGCCAGCCCGACGTTGTGGCCAAGCGCATCGATAATCCCATCGTGATCCCGAAAATGCTGAGCTTCCTGACCTGGCGCAGCTGGGGCGCCGAAGTGAAGGGCCTCAACTCCGTACCTAAGGAAGACTGGCCGGAAAATATTCCGCTGCTCTACTACACGTATCACATCATGGTGGGGCTGGGGACCATCTTCATCGCAGTCAGCGCGGTGGCAACCTTCCTGTTGTGGCGCAAAAAACTTTACCAGGCACGCTGGATGCTCTGGATTCTGCTCATGATGTTCCCGTTCCCCTACATCGCGAATACCGCAGGCTGGATAACGGCGGAGACCGGCCGGCAGCCCTGGCTGGTTTACGGCCTGCTGCGTACCGTGGATGGCTACTCCAAGATGGTGTCGGCCGGCAACGGCTGGTTCAGCTTCCTGGGTTTCCTCGGCATGTACACCCTTTTGTCGGTGCTCTTCCTGTTCCTGGTGCGCCGCGAAATCGAGCTCGGTCCTGAGCCCACGCTCACGCCGGTGCGCGAAAAAGTTAAGGTAGTTCCCATGACTCCCGTGGAGGTGCGATAGCCATGTCAACAATTTGGTTCATGATCGTAGCGGTGATGGTTGCCGTCTACGTGTTGCTGGATGGCTTCGATCTGGGAGCTGGCGCGGTTCACCTGTTCATCGCCAAAACCGACGAGGACCGCCAGGCGGTGATTAGCGCTATCGGTCCGGTCTGGGATGGAAATGAAGTTTGGCTGCTGGCGGCGGGAGGCACGCTCTACTTTGCGTTTCCCTTGCTGTACGCGTCCAGCTTCAGCGGCTTCTATCTGCCCTTGATGATGGTGCTATGGCTCCTGATGTTGCGAGCCATCGGCATCGAGTTTCGCCATCACATTCAAGAAACAGTGTGGCGCGGTTTCTTCGACGTCATCTTCGGAGTGTCCAGCATTCTGCTGGCGATCTTCTTCGGAGCGGCGTTGGGCAACGTGGTTCGCGGCGTACCTTTGAATGCCGACGGCTACTTCTTCGAGCCTCTGTGGACCAACTGGCGTGTTGGCGTGAACAACGGCATCCTCGATTGGTACACGGTCATATGCGGTGTGGTAGCCCTGGTCACCCTGGTGATTCATGGCTCGCTTTACCTTGCTGTTAAGACTGAGGGTGAGTTGAACCGCCGAGCCCGCGGCATCGCCTCGGGCCTATGGCCGGTGCAGGTGTTGCTGACCATTCTCAGCTTGATTGCGACCGTCTACGCAGTTCCGCATGTGCTGGGAAATTACAGCCGCTGGCCCATCGGATATCTGGTGCCTGCGGTAGTGATCGGCAGCCTGGCGTACATGTATTTTGCGAACTCACGGCGGCAGGAGAAGGGCGCGTTCCTGGCCTCCTGTGCCTATATCGTCGGCATGCTGGTGGGAGCGGCGTTCGCGGTTTATCCCAACGTGCTGCCGGCCAGCACGGGTTCGAACCTTAGTCTGACGATCTACAACACCGCCGCCGGAGCGCACGGGCTTAGTGTGGGCTTCGTGTGGTGGACGATCGGCATGCTGCTGGCGGCAGTCTACTTTGTTTTCGTATATCGGATGTTCCGAGGAAAAGTGAGACTGGAAGACGGCAGCGGTCACGGCTACTAGATCGGTGACGGCTGCTCAATGATTCGGAGGTGAGGCTTCGGCCTCATCCCCTTTTTCGTTACGACGGGCCGCACGGCGGTATTCGATCGCAGACCGTCCAGTCTTAGTGTCCGCGGGCCAGCGCAGTTCTCAGTGGAATTCAGGAGCGTCGGCTCCCAGGCTTTCCAGGCATTCTTTGGCGTGCTTGCACCACTGTGCGCACGACATGTCGTTGCGCGGATTCAGCATTAGGTTGTCGCAAGCTTTGCAGCGCCGTCTGGGATCGTCTTTGAAGAACTCTACCTTCGCACCGCAGTGAACGCAGAATACCTCATACACGTCGTCCAGCTTCCAGTAACGCAGGTCCTGTCCGGGACAGTGAATTTCGGCCATGATTCTCGTTGCTCCTCAAACCATCGAAACATGGCAAAGGAGAATAGGAAATGACCTAAGTCACAGTCGTGCGTGCAAGGACAAGGATAAGAACGCACGACGTGAGCTGAGGCTGCCGGGATCGCTACACTTTCCGTGTGAGAACTGGGTTCGCATTGGCGGGAAATGCAACGACCTAGAAACCAGCGCCGTCGGCGCGAAATAGCGTAGCCCAGCACGCAGCCAAGCCCGGCCCGATTCGCGCTGCTTTTGCGCGAATTGGGCTGGCATGGCGGAGTGCTGGGTGAAGCGGAATAATAATATGAGTCCCGTAGGGACGACAGAGGTTCTTAGACAAACGCCACAGGCTTAAACGCCAACCGCGGCGGCAGCCACCTTCGGCATCTCAGCATTCTCCCAGGCGTCAAAGCCACCGAGCACGTTGACGACGTCATACCCCGCGCGTTGCAGCAGGCTACACGCAATCACGCTGCGATAGCCGCCCTTGCAGTGCACAGCGTACGTCGTTGAGCGATCGAGTTGCGGCATCGCCGCCTTGAATCGGTCGAGCGCGTACGACTCCGCGTTCGCGATGTGTCCAGCGTCCCACTCTCCCGGCCGCCGCACATCCAGCACTTGCACAGTGCGATCATGCATCCGGGTATTGAGTTCTTGCACCGTGATCTCCGGCAGCTGAGCCAGATTCAGTCCCGCTTGCTTCCACGCGTGAACCCCCCCGTCGAGATATCCCGCCAGGTCCTCGATGCCCACGCGTGCCAGGCGCATGCGAGCCTCGGTCAGTTGTTCCGGCGTGTCGGCGATTAGCACAGGATGCGCGGAAAGTCCGAGCACGGCGCCCGCCCACGAGGCGAACTGCCCGGCGAGCGCGATATTGATCGAGTCGGGAACATGGCCATCGGCGAACTGGTCCGTAGGACGGACGTCGAGTGCGATGGCGCCGTTATCCAGAGCAGCTTTCAGTTCCGCGGCGTTGATCGGCGTGAGGTTCGGCAGTTCCGCAAGAGAGGTTGCCCCAGCCCGGTTGATGGCAGCATCTTCCAGGAAGTAATCCGGACGCGCCGGCAGGTTCGAGGTCATCTGCTGAATGAATTCGTCGCGGCTCCTGATCTGCAACGCATAGTTAGTGAGCCGCTCGGTGCCGATGGTGGACGAACGCTCGGCGCGCATGTTGCGGCCGCACAGCGATCCCGCTCCGTGCGCCGGATACACCAGCACTTCGTTTGGCAGCGCCATCAGCTTCTGGTGCAGCGAGTCGTACAGCAGGCCGGCGAGCTGTTGCGGCGTGAAGGTCTTCGACAGATCAGGCCGCCCTACGTCGCCGATGAAAAGCGTGTCGCCGGTGAGAACTGCCCAGGGTTCCGGAGATTTTTCTTCATCCGTGACCACGAAGCAACAGCTCTCTGCGGTGTGACCCGGTGTCTCCAGAACTTTCACGCGGGTGTGACCGGCTTTCAACTCGAAGCCGTTGGTCACGGCGACGTGCGGGAACGTTGCTTCGGCTGCTTTGCCAATGTAGATGGTCGCTCCGGTGCGGGCAGCTAATTCCTTGTGGCCAGAAACGAAGTCGGCGTGGAGGTGGGTCTCGAAGATGTGGCGAATCTGCAGACCTTGTTTGGCCGCCGCTTCCAGGTAGATGTCGACATCGCGTTGCGGATCAACCACAACCGCCTCACCTTCGGATCCAAACATATACGAGGCGTGAGCCAGACATCCCAGGTAAAACTGTTCGAAGTACATTTCCCCCTCCAAAATGGCGCAAAACATGATAACTGCTGCTCTGGAAATCGCCTAGAAAGGAATGCGTGGTCCCGTCGTTGAAAGGGAAGGCAGACCGGGGAGGTGAGAGCGTCGATGCCTAACGACACCCCGACCAAACCGCGCCCCGATAGTGATTGGATTTGTATCAGGGCACGACCTTGGCCGGGCCGTAGAGAAGCAGCAAAGCGGGCTTCAGCCCCTGCGAAGTCGCCGCATCGCCCCAACCCTGCCCTCATCTCCCATTGGTGCTCCCTGCTATAAACTCCGAGCTCTGTTTTGTGTGATTCGGCGCGACTGAAACAGCCTGCGAAACCCAAATAGCGGCGCATATGCCGCCGGCTGAACAGACTGCTGAAAAACTCGACTTTGATCCGTCTTTGAAGGGGCGCACCTTCAGGTACGCCGTACAAGTCCTTTATTTTTGTGATTCCGAGTGGGCTTCAGCCCACGAGGAATCTGCTTTCGCGACTTTTTCAGCAAGCTGTGAAGCCGGCTCGGGTCATAAACAAAAGGCTTCGACGCTGGCCTGAAGGCCAGCTCTACCCGAACACAATCGAGGCAGCAGTTTTTGTTTCAGCAGCTGGGCATAAGCATTCCTGGCCGCGGTTTCCGCAGTCTGTTCCGCCGTGCCGTAAGTCTCGAAAAATCATTCTGGCTTTTTTGGCCGCTGAGGCACTTAATCAGAAGCCCTCTAACGATCGTAGGTCTCCGCCCACTCTTTCAGACGGCCACTAATCGCCGGTGTTAACTTGCCATTGCGAAAACGCCAGCGCCAGTTGCCGGAAGAACTCCCAGGAAGATTCATGCGGCCTTCGCTGCCGACACCCAGCACATCCTGCAGAGGAAACAGCACGGTGTCCGCTACCGACGCCATCAGGGTACGAATCATCACCCAATTGATATCGCTGCCGTCGGTATTGAGGTAGCGTCGAGCGAACGCCATCTCCTTTTCGACATCGGCGAGGGTACGAACGCTGCCGGCGCCGGGCTTGCTGGTCCACCAGCCAACGACGGTATCGTTGTCGTGCGTGCCGGTGTAGGCCACCACCTCACGCGGATAATTGTGCGGCTTGAACGAGGGCGCCTGCGGATCATTGCCGAAAGCAAATTGCAGAATCGCCATCCCGGGAAAGCCGAAGTAGTTGCGCAAGCCTTCCACCTCGGGCGTGATGACGCCCAGGTTTTCCGCGACGATCGGTAGCTCTCCGAGTGCGCTGCGCAGCGCTTCAAACAATGCGGCTCCCGGTCCCTTCACCCACGCGCCGTTTACCGCCGTCACTTCGCCGGCGGGAATTTCGTAATACGCTTCGAAACCGCGAAAGTGGTCGAGGCGAATCATGTCGATCATCTCTAACGCCCGCCGCAGTCGCGCGATCCACCAGGCGTATCCGCTTTTGGCGTGTGCCTCCCAGCGGTAAATCGGATTGCCCCACAGTTGGCCGGTTGCGCTGAAATAGTCAGGTGGGACGCCGGACACGACGCGAGGTTTGCCGTCCTCGCCGAGCTCGAATAGTTCGCGATTCGCCCAAACATCGGCGCTGTCGAGCGCAACATAGATCGGCAGGTCGCCCATGATGCGAATGTCATTGCGCGCGCAGTGCGCCTTCAGGTCGCACCACTGGCGTTCGAATTCAAACTGGATAAACTTCGTGCGCTCCATTTCGCGACTAAGTTTCTCGCGAGCGTTTTGGATCGCGGCCGGTTCTCGCAGGGCGTACTCCGGACCCCACTCCATCCAGCTGACCAGATGGTGTTTGTCTTTCAGCGCCATGAAAAGCGCGAATTCATCGAGCCACGAAGCATGTTGCGCGCAAAAGTCACCGAACTCTTGGCGATCGTCGTCGGAGCTGCGCGCAAATCCTTCGAACGCCTTTTGCAGCAACGGCAGTTTCCAGGCGATAACTGCGCCGAAGTCCACTGTGTCGGAGGAGAACTCCGGCGGAGTGCCAAGATCGTGAGCATCCAGATAACCGCGCTCGACCAGTCGATCAATGCTAATGAGCAGGGGATTGCCGGCGAAGGCCGAGAAGCATTGATAAGGCGAGTCGCCGTAACCGGTAGGGCCGAGCGGCAGGACTTGCCAGATGCGCTGCCCGCTGTCTCGCAGGAAGTCGGCAAAGTCGTGGGCTTCGGAGCCAAGCTCGCCAATGCCGTATGCTCCCGGCAGGGAAGTAGGGTGCAGTAAGATGCCGCTGGATCTGGGAAAGGTCATGCGCAATAGCTCGGTCTAAGATGGTATCGCATGTGTCGCCGGAGGTTCTCGTCGCGGGCAAACTCAGTGGAGAATTTGAAAAGCACCGCGGCTGTCTTAAGATCGGTTGCGGATCGTCATGGCTGAGGACTCCCAGACAGTGCAGCACCAGTCAGAATCATCGCCCCCAAACTCAACGGGCTCATCGCTCGGGGAAGAGCCTTCGCCCAATTCGAAGGCCGATTCTCACCGCCGCAGTCCGAATGTAGCGCAAGCCGTGCTGCTGGGTGGTTCGCTGGCCCAGCTTGGCATCGCGCTGCTGACCACGATTTACTTGGCGCGGGTTCTGCCGCCGTCGGCATTTGGATTTTTCGCTCTGGTCGGAACCATCTTTATTCTTGCGCGCCAGTTTCTGGACTTAGGCCTCAACAATGTTGCCGCCCGGGAAATCGCGCGCGAACCTGAGCGCGAGCGCTCCATTCTCGAAGGCATGATGGCGTATCGCCGGGTCGCCGGCCTGCCGATCGCACTCGGCCTGTTGATCTTTTCCTCCACGCAAACCAACATAATGGAGCGCTGGATACTGGTGGCTACAGGCATCGTGTTGATGTTCACCGAGCCTGCTGCGCTCGACCCGGTCTTCCAGGTGCGCCAGGCGCAAGGCGGCCCGGCCCTGCTAAACGTGATGGCAGGACTGTTTGTTTTACTTGGAAGCATTGTGCTGAAGCGGTTCGAAGTCGCCGCGTCAGCATTTGCTTTCCTGCTGGTCGCGCGCGAGGCGCTGATCCTGCTGATCACCAAGTTGCTGGCCGGCAGGCTGTTGCGTTACCGCCTGAGGCCAGGTTTTCGCGAACGGAATTTGCGCGCCTTCGTCGCTCCAGCGCTGATCTTTGGGCTGGCCAGCCTGGTCTACACCATCTATTTCCATTGCGATGTTTTCTTCGTG
>CAWCMU010000025.1:0-82962 GCA_963796695.1 uncultured Acidobacteriaceae bacterium
TTGGGCTGAAGTGTCGTTGTCAGCCCTGCGTCACAACTTCCTCGTGTTGCAGCAGCATGTCGGTGCAGACGTTACCATTTGCGCCGTAGTTAAGTGCAACGCCTACGGTCATGGCGTCGAGGAATGCGCGCCTGCCTTGGAAGAGGCCGGTGCAAAGTGGTTCGGCGTAACCTCAACCGACGAAGGCATCGTGCTGCGCGAGGTAGGTATCTCCGGACGCATTCTGGTGATGTGCGGCCTCTACTCCGGCGAAGAGGAAGAAGCACTGCGCCACTCGCTCACTCCCGCAGTGTTTCGCCTGGAACAGGCCCAGGCGCTAGCAAGAGCTGTGGCGCGCCAAGGCCGCAAGCAGCCCGCCGCCATTCATCTGAAGATTGATACCGGCATGGGCCGGCTCGGAATTCCTCTGAGTGAACTGGAATCTTTCGCCCAAGGCGTAAAGCGTCTGCCGGAGATCGAGCTGGAAGGCGTATTCAGTCACCTGGCCTCATCGGAAATACTGGACGACCAGGACACGTCGCGGCAAGTCGAACGCTTCGCTGCCGCTTTGCAAACATTGGCCGAGCATGGTTTGCATCCGCCCATCCGCCATCTAGCCAATAGCAGCGCAGTTCTTAGGCGTCCTAATAGCTGGCATAACTTCGTGCGTCCCGGACTTGCACTCTACGGCTACGAGCAGTCGCCCTCTCACCTGAACGGCCCGGCCGCTATGGCATTGGCGCCTCAGCTGCTCAGGCCGGCGCTCGCCTGGAAGACCCACATCATCGGCTTACGTGACGTGCCCGCGGGACAAGCCCTGGGATACGGCGGCGCCTACGTTACTCGAGGGCCCGCACGCATCGCTGTTGTGTCCGTTGGATACGGCGACGGGTTGTCGCGTAAGGTTTCTACGCTGGCGGGAATGAACGTTGAGTCGTCGGCTGGCGACCCGCTGCTGGGACGCGGCGAGGTGCTGCTTCGCGGACAACGCGCGCCGATGGTCGGCCGCATCTCCATGGACCTTACGCTGGTAGACGTAACCCAAATCTCTGGCGCCGCAATTGGCGATGAAGTCGTGCTTATCGGGACCAGCGGACGGCAAAGGATCAGCGCGGTTGACCTGGCGCGCAGCTCCGACACCGTGGTCTACGAAACGTTGTGCAATCTTTCCAAGCGTGTGCCCCGGCGCCACGCCGAGTAGAGAAGCCACGACTATCTCTAGCGCTCAACTTAACTTGTAGAAACTGAGCGACGCGTCACCCTGGTCCAGTCGCCGATAGCGCAGCAGCGCGCCGAAACGCTCGCCGGGATCAACCTTCTTTTCGTGCTCCGCGATCACGATGCTGGTGGGCTGCAGCAGTTTCGCCTGCGCGAGATACCCGAGCGTCTGCTCATAGGCTCCGCGTCGTTGGTACGGTGGATCGAGGAAGCCGTAATCGCAGACCACGCCGGTGCTGTCGAGTAAAGGCAACGCCTTCGATACTTCGCGCTCCTGCACCTCGTAACCGGCATCGATGCCGAGCGCTCCCAGGTTTTCTCGTAAGAGGCGAGCATGTTTCTTGGCCGCCTCGACGAAGTACACTTGCCGCGCGCCCCGGCTGAGCGCTTCGATTCCCACCGCGCCCGTTCCCGCGAACAGATCGAGCCACACACTGTCTTGCAGATTGCCGGCGGCAGCCAGCACATCAAACAGAGTTTCGCGCAGGCGGTCGGTTGTGGGACGCAGATCCATCCCTGGTACCGAGCGTAGAGGTCGGCTGCGATATTGACCGGCGATCACGCGCATCAGCGGTCTCCGGCGGCTTTCGGCGCACCCGTAGCTGAGCTGTTCAACATCTTCGACATGAGCGGCAACACAACCTTCTCCATTCGTTCCGCAATTCCGCTGTTGTGTGTTCCGTTGTACTCGGAATATTCGTGCGCAATGCCAAGTTGATTCATCTGCTGATTGAGTCGCCGCGCACCCTTGAGGATGTCTTCGTCTTCATCTTGCCGTCCGACATCGAAACCCAATGCGCGCAGCCGTGATTTCGCTGCGGCGTAGTCGGCCACGATCGTCTCAAGCAGATTGGCTTTCCATTTTGCTATCACGGCGGGAACAGGTTGGCCCTTCGCATCGAATGGCCAGTCGACTCCGAACGGCGGGTTGCGCAGGTCCGGCGAGAACGCGGCAGCCAGCGCCAGCTCCACTTGAGGACCCATCCCGGCTTTTACAATGTCCTCCAGAGACTTCGCCCGTTGCGCCTGCATCACGCCTTCGCGATCTTCTTTCTCATCCCAGTAGCTGCAGCACGGGCTCATGGCATAGGCGGCGGCAAAAACTTCAGGATGCTGCATACCTAGCCGCAACGCGCCGTAGCCGCCCATGGAGTGACCGGCGATGCCGCGATGCTCAGCATCAGCCAAGGTTCGATAGTGCGCATCCACGTAGCCGACAAGATCATGAACGACGAAATCTTCCCACCCTCCGGACAGCTCGGAGTTCACATAAAAGCTGCCACCAAACCGGTTAAAGCTGTTGGGCATAACGATAATGATGGGCTCAATCACGTGCCGTTGCAGCAGCCGATCCATGATCTCCGGCAGCCCGACATAGGAAGGATTCATCCAGCCGCGATCGTCGCCGGTGTAGCCGTGCAGCAGGTACAGTACCGGATATCGCGAAGAGACTGCGTCGTACTCGGGCGGCAGGTAGATAGAGACATCACGATCCGGCGAATCGCCGACGTGGTTGTGCTCCAAAGCCGCGCTGTGGAGCTTGATCTGGACGACTGAGCCGTGTGCTTTGGATTCTCGCGCCGGCGCGGATACTGCCAGTGACAGAACCAAAACGCACAGGATGAGAGTTCGCATCCGCATGAACCTAGAAGCCAGGAGCTAATAGCTAAGAGCTAAAAGCATGAACCGCCGCTCCAGTGTATAGAATGAATGCGGAGGTTCGTGCGGAGCATGAGGAGTTGGTCTGTCCCGGCGGGGCGTTTGTTTGGAGTGGACATCCGCATCCACCTTACCTTCGTGTTTCTGCTCGCGTTCGTATGGTTCACGCAATCGGTGACCATGGGGCCTGCCGGAGCCGTGCGAGGCATCGCGCTGGTAGCTATCATCTTCGGATGTGTAGTTTTGCACGAACTCGGTCATGCGTTGGTGGCCCGGCGCAGCGGCGTTGCGGTCCGCTCTATCATCCTGCTGCCCATCGGTGGCGTGACGCTGATGGAAGACCTTGGCCGTAGCAATCCCAATCCTGCTCGGGATATCCGGATCGCCCTGGCGGGTCCGCTAGTGAACCTGGTCATCGCTGTGGTTTCGGGGCTCGCCATTCTGACCTTCGCACCGCAAGTCAAACTGTGGTCGCAGCCGTTCGTGAATGCTGCGAATCTGCCGCGCGCGTTGTTCTGGGGCAACTTATTCCTCGGCGCCTTTAATCTGCTGCCCGCGTACCCCATGGACGGCGGCCGTGTGCTGCGGAGCTTTTTCGCTGAGCGCATGGACTACGTCCGGGCGACCCGCAGAGCCGTTACGGTCGGCCAGGCCTTCGCCATGCTGTTCATCTTTCTGGGCGTGTGGAACACCTGGCTGATGCTGATTGGATTTTTCCTGTTTGTCGGCGCCCAGCTTGAGGACCGTTCCGTCGTCTTTCAGTCAGTGCTGGAGAGCGTTCGCATGGAGGACGTGATGCTGACTGGCTTCTCGACGCTGTCGCCGGCCGACACCCTGGAAGACGCACTCCACAAGGCTGTTCACACGCTGCAAGACGACTTTCCGGTGGTGCGCGGTAGTGACATGGTGGGCATCATCAGCAAGCAACGCATCGTGGAGGCGCTTCGCTCCGGCGGCAACGGCTATGTGCAGTCGGCCATGGTGCGAGTCTTCGAAATCGCACAGCGCACAGACTCGCTGGCATCTGCCTTCCGCAAACTCGGCGGCCGCGGCCTCAACAACATGATCCCGGTGGTCGATCAGCAGTGGTTGGTGGGTATCGTCACCATGCAAAACCTGATGCATAGCATGACGTTGCTGGCTGAGACCAAGCGACTCAAACGGCAGCAGGAGAGTGACGACAGTTAGGCAATTTCGGCGGACTTTACTTGCGGGCAGTTTTCACTACTTTACGAGCGGTTTTCCTGGCGGGCACCTTCGGTTCTTCTTCCACCTCTTCAGCGGCACGGCGCTCCAGCGCTTTAGTTACGACGTAGCCCATTTCGGCAACGGGCGCCGGCTTGCCTGTCCAGATCTCGAACTGACGCGCGCCCTGCTGCACAAACATCTCCAGCCCTGGAATGACCTGGATATTCTTGGCGCGAGCCATTTTCACCAGCTTGGTCTCGGCCGGAGTGTAGATCAGATCGAAGAGGTACTTGGTGTTCAGTTCCTTCTCTTCCAGCGGCGACTGCTTGTTGCCTTCCATGCCTACCGGCGTTGCGTTGATGATGACATCGAATTCCTGCTTGGCAACGTCGGGCCGTTTCAAGTACTTCACCTTGGCCGATCGAGCCAACGACTGTCCCTTTTCTGCGGTGCGGTTGGTGATGAAGACTTCCGCCCCCTTGCTCTTCAAGCCGAAAGCCGCAGCCCGAGCTACCCCGCCAGCGCCCACGATGAGAACGCGCGACTCTGCCAGCCGCAGCCGCGCTTCCAGCGGCACGAGGATTCCCGCAACGTCGGTATTGAATCCGTAGAGCTTTCCATCGGCTCCGCGCACCACCGTGTTGCAAGCGCCAATCTGGCGGGTCAATGGATCAGAGTTCTCCAGCGCATCAACCATCTCCTGCTTATACGGCATGGTGACGCTGAGGCCGCGGATAGGAATGTCCTGCACGCACGCCAGCAGATCCTTCAGGCTCTTGGCATGTAACGCCACATAAACCGCATTTACCGTCTCGCGGCGAAACGCGGCGTTCATCATGACCGGAGAAAGCGAGTGAGAGACCGGGTCGCCGGCCACGCCATACACTTGTGTCGCCTGGTCCACCATCTCGATGCGATAGATGTCGCGCAGCTCGTTCGCCAGTACCTGCCCGGGAGCAGTTTCCTCACCCTTGGTCGCGGCGCCAAAAGTAAAGATGCTGCCGGCCCGAACTCCCAGAACGCGGCTGGTGATACCTTGCTCGCCCATGCATAGCCCAACCATCTCGTGCTTGCCGGAGTTGGCCTCCAGGAACTTCATCATGAGCACGTTGTCGTACAGGTTGGTCGCGGTCGAAACCATCTTGTAGAAGTCCGCTGGATACTTGCTCATCTCGGCAAACTGCTCATCCAGCTTCTTGGTGGAGCGGAAATTGTGGTACGAGATGATCAAACCGACCCGGTCGGAGAGATCGCGCAGATCGTCGGCCTTTAAGTCCTCGACGCTCTGCAGCTCCAGGTCGACCAGCTGGAAGCCGACATCGGCCGCCTTTCGGAGTACCGCCAGCTGATTGGCGATTGAGCCCTTGAACTTGCCTCCATTAACTGCCCGGCGGCAGGTGGCAATCACCGTCGCCTCAGGGTGCATTTCCAAGAAGCTTTTGAGCTTCGGCAAGGCCGCCAGCGGCTGCGAAATGTAGTCTAACCTGAACTCTAAAAAGGGGTTATCGCGCACCAAGGATTCGGCGCGTTCGATCATCGTAGGAGCGTCGGCGCCCACCACCGCAATGCAGATACGGGGCAGCCGGAAGCGACGGATCCGAGATGCGTAAGTGCTTGAAGACTCGCGCATGTAGCAGCCTGATGGTATCGGTGCACAAGAAAAGATGCAACCCCGATGTCACAGAAAAGTGTATTTCGGGGGACGAAAGTGCTCCAAAGAGTACGAATCAAAGGAACTACTAGCGACTCACATGTTCCGTTACGTGTCGCTAAACACTTCAGCCGTAAAGGCTTGTACCTCGGCGTCGCGCAACCAAGCGTCTGCTGGCAGTCCTGCCTTTAGGCAGGTTTGCGACAGGAACGTTTCCCGGTCCCAAGCCCATTCCACAGGGACTTGGGGGAGCAATAGTCCTCGCCGGTTGCCCTTAGTCACTACGAGGCCATGCTTTCCCACTACAACGGCCTCTGGGGCGATAGTTTGCAGCGGCGACAGGACGCTGATCTCGATTTGGAGCATCGGGGCCTCGGTGGAAGTAACCGGCTGGAATCGAGGATCTTCGAAGGCTGCGGAGCGCGCCGTTTCCGCCACAGTGTGGTACAGAGGTTGCGTGGGGAAGACGTATCCGATACAGCCGCGTAGTTTCCCGTCGATATGGAGTGTGGTAAAAGCGCCACGGAACTCGCCAAGATGCTGGGTGGGAGGATTCAGGTCCAAAACGTCCCGGTTTAGGGCGGCTTCGATCGACCGATGGGCCAGCATGAGGAGCTGCTGGCGTTCCGCAGCGGAATATTCGAACACTTCCGACGCTAGGACTGAACGGGGCTGTTCAGACTGCGGGGACATCGTTGCGCTTCCTGCGCCGGCTAAGTACAAACGAACGTCTGCGTCGGCGCTTCACGGCAGTCTGATCAATCTGCTTCCAGAACGCCACGAAGTAATCTGCCGCAGACCACAACGAGAGAACCACCATCACCCATATCGACGCCAGCGCAATGGGATGCACCGGCAGGCTTAGAAAATACCAGGGCAGATAGGCCCAGTGATGATCGATGATCGCCGCCACGACCGAGAATATCTGGACAAACATCTTCAGCTTTCCCAGTTCGCTGGCCTGAATGGTGAAGCCTTCCGACGCCGCGATGGAGCGCAGACCGCTGACCAGGAATTCGCGGCCGATGATGATAACCGCCATCCACGCGGGCACGGTGCGTGGATTGAACTGCACCAGCGTGATAAAAGCGGCGGCAATCAGCAACTTGTCGGCCACCGGATCGAGCAGCATACCCATGGTGGTGACTTGGGCGCGCCGCCGCGCCAGGTAGCCGTCGATAGCGTCGGTCAACGAAGCTGCGATGAACACGAACGATGCCAGCAGCTCACGCTCGCCGTTGGCGGAAGTGAACCGACTGCTGGACAAAATCCAGATCAGCACAGGGATGCTGAGGATGCGGGTGAGCGTTATGTAGGTCGGGAGGTTCACAAACACCAGGTTGGCAGACTACGGCGCCTGCTTGCCGCTTAATAGCGATTATCCTCTACCCATCAGACGGAAAGCAATCGCAGAAAAGAGGCCAGCCATTGGCTATTCGTCGTGGTGAACCACAATCTCGTCGAGCATGATCGGCGCTTCGTATTGTTCCCAATAGCTGTAGCCAACGGGAATGCCCTTCGCCCAATCCAGCACGCTCATCCAGACGCGCAAAGGAGTTCGCAGGCCGACACCTATTCGGCTAAAAGATTGAACTATCGTGGCGCCGAGCATGTAAAGGAGAATGGCCGGAAAGGCCAAGGCTACCGCAAGCAACCGTAAGCAGAAATAGAAGCGTGGCATGATGACCTACAAGGGAGAAGAAACCCACAAGGCTGCACAGCTTTGGAAATATTATGCCCCAATTTGGGCCGCCGTATCTGCCCCTGCAGGAAAATTATTTTTGTTCCCAACACAGGAACAGCTCCCGTGTGGGGAGCTGCTCCTGCGATTCGCATTTACCGGATCGTAAACTAGGCGTAGATGCCGCGTTGGCGGATCGTGTATGCCACGCGATCGATAGCCAACATGTAAGCGGCGATGCGGTTGTTGACCTGGTGAGTGTCGGCATAGCGCACCACGTCCTCAAACGACGAAACCATGATGTGCTCTAGCTGCTCGTTCACCACGGATTCCTTCCAGAAGTAGCCCTGGCGATCCTGGACCCACTCGAAGTAGGAAGCGGTCACGCCGCCCGCGTTGGCCAGAATGTCCGGCATAACGAAGACGTGCTTGTCGGCGAGGATGTCATCAGCTGCAGCAGTGGTCGGACCATTGGCCCCTTCCACCAGGATCTTGGCCTTCACCTTATCGGCGTTGGCTGAGGTGATGACGTTTTCCGTCGCGGCAGGAATCAGGATTTCGCACTCCGTGGTCAGCAGATCGGCCGTGGCAGCCTTCTCCGCGCCCTTGAAGCCGTGGATCGTGCCTTCCTTCTGGCGATACTCCCAAAGTGCGGGAAGGTCGATGCCCTTACTGTTATAAAGACCGCCGTCCCACTCACCAATACCGATAATCTTGTAGCCGGCTAGATGCATGAGCAGCGCGGCGTTGGAACCGACGTTGCCAAATCCCTGGATGATGACTCGCGTGCCTTCACGCGTCATGTTGTTCTTCTTGATCGACTCGTCGCAGATGATCATGACGCCGCGTCCGGTCGCTTCCCGGCGGCCGCGCGATCCGCCCATGTTCAGCGGCTTGCCCGTGACCACGGCGGTTACGGTCTGACGCATATGCATGGAATAGGTGTCCATCATCCACGCCATAGTCTGCTCGTTGGTGTTGACGTCGGGAGCAGGAACATCTTTCTCGGGGCCGATGAACTCGATCAGTTCCGAGGTATAGCGCCGGGTCATGCGTTCTAGCTCGCCGCGCGACATGTTCTTGGGATCGCAGATAATGCCGCCCTTGGCTCCGCCAAAGGGAATATTGACCACGGCACACTTCCAAGTCATCCAGCTGGCCAGTGCGCGAACTTCATCCAGGGTGACGTCGGGCGAGTAGCGGACGCCGCCCTTGGCGGGCCCGCGCGCGATAGAGTGTTGCACGCGATAGCCGGTGAAGACTTCCAACTGCCCGTTGTCCATGTTCACGGGAATATGGACGATGATTTCGCGGTTAGGCTGACGGAGAACACGCCATAGGCCTTCGTCAAGTTTGAGTTTTTCCGCCGCCAGATTAAATCTAGCGGCTTGTTGTTCCCAAGGATTGCTTTCCTGCTCGAGTGTGTGTGCGGTAGCCATAAATTCTCCGATTAGTGCGGATTGTCTTGCAGCATGAATTGGGGGGCGCTTTGGAAATGCATGGCCCGCCTGATAGAGGCCAAACCTTACAATTATAGGCAGTTGTTCCCGGGGCACGCAAGTAAACTATGCAGGCATGGCGCTCCCGTATAATCCCAGTAACCTGCGCACTCTATTGCGGCCGATCCCATGCTTACGCCCGATTATCGCGGTTTTCTCCAGCTCAGCCGCAGCGCGACCCTCGTTCCCGTAGCCAAAACCCTCAGCGCGGACCTCTTGACCCCAGTTGGCGCGTTCCTGGCTATCTCTGCCCGGCAGAAGTACGCTTTTCTGCTGGAATCGGTCGAAGGTGGCGAGAAGATTGGACGATATACCTTCCTGGGGGCACAGCCGCGAACCGTTATCACGGCGCGAGGAAAAGAGCTGACGATTCGCGACGGAGTCGGCACCCGCAGGCAGACCGGCAGCGTAACCGAGGTACTCCGGGAATATCTGCGGCGCCATCAGCCTGCCACCTTGCCCGGCCTGCCTCCTTTCACCTCCGGCTGCGTCGGATATTTTGCCTACGACATGGTGCGCCAGTTTGAGCGCCTGCCCGCTCGCGCCAAGGACGACCTGGGGCTCCCTGATTGCGTTTTCACCTTCTACGATCGCCTGCTGGCCTTCGACCATCTTCGCCATCAAGTGCACATCATAGCCGCCGCCGATGTCAGCGCGGAGTCGCCTCGCAAGGCTTACGACCGCGCCGTCGCCGACATCGCCTCCATCGAAGCGAAACTGGCGCGGGGCGTCCGCGGGCAACAACTTCACTGGTCCGGCAACGGCAGGAAGAAGTCGGTCAAGGTTCACAACAGTACATCGCACGACAACTTCTTGAAGAGTGTACGACGAGCCAAAGAGTACATTGCGGCCGGCGACGTCTTTCAGGTTGTGTTGTCGCAGCGGCTGGATTTCACGCCCCCGGCCGAACCTTTCCAGATTTATCGCGCGCTGCGCACCGTGAACCCTTCGCCGTACATGTTCTTCCTCAAACTCGACGATCTGCAGGTCGTCGGCGCATCTCCGGAAATGTTGGTACGGGTCTCGGGCCGTAAGCTGGAATATCGGCCCATAGCCGGTACGCGCAAACGTGCCATTGATCCCGCGGAAGACGAGCGACTTACCGACGAGCTCCGCAACGACGAAAAGGAACGTGCCGAGCACGTGATGCTGGTCGATCTCGGTCGCAACGACCTGGGCCGCGTCAGCGAGTACGGCAGCGTCAAGGTGCGCGACCTGATGTACGTGGAAAAGTATTCGCACGTAATGCACCTGGTCTCGGCGCTGGAAGGAAAGCTGCGCGAAGGTCTAGACGCGCTCGACGCCTTGGCGGCATGTTTTCCCGCCGGCACGCTGAGCGGCGCTCCCAAGGTTCGCGCCATGGAAATCATCGAGGAACTGGAGCCGGTGCGGCGCGGAGTTTATGGCGGCTCGATTCTCTACGCGGATCACGCGGGCAATCTGGATTCTTGCATCGCGATCCGGACCATGGTGCTGCACCGCGATCGCGCGTACGTGCAGGCAGGCGCAGGCATCGTTGCCGACTCCGATCCCGAAAGCGAGTATCAGGAGTGCATGAACAAGGCGAGCGCGTTGCTAAGAGCATGCGAGAGGGCGACAGATTGAAATGACCAAGGTTTGTACCAGGGCACGACTTTTAGTCGTGCCGCACGACGAGCTTTGGTAGCTCGGCCTTTAGCCCTGCAGGACGACACTCAACAGCGGCTGAAGCCGCACTCCTCTTTAATTTCATTTGGCCCGACTGAAGTCGTGCCCTGATACAAAGCAAATGATGTGAGTAACGAGACGATGTATGATCTTTGTTCTAGATAATTACGATTCGTTTACTTACAACCTGGTCCAATATCTGGGTGAATTGGGCGCCACGGTTATCGTTCGTCGGAACGACGAACTTTCTGTTGCGGAAATCGAAGTACTACGTCCCGACCGCATCGTGATCTCTCCCGGGCCCTGCACTCCGCAGGAAGCTGGCATCAGCATCGACGTTATCCGGCACTTCGCCGGACGCGTGCCCCTTCTCGGAGTCTGTCTCGGACATCAGGCCATCGGGGCTGCTTTCGGCGGGAAGGTAGTTCGCGCGCCGAATCTCATGCACGGCAAGACCAGCTCGGTAACTCACGATGGCAAGACTATCTTCCACGACATCCCATCCCCGATGACCGCTACCCGCTATCACTCGCTCATTGTGGAAGAAGACAGCTTGCCCGGCGAACTCCAAATCTCCGCCACCTGTCACGACCGCGACGGGAGGCGCGTCATCATGGGCTTGCGCCACCGCCGGTTTGCCGTCGAAGGCGTTCAGTTCCATCCCGAAAGCGTTCTCACCGAACAGGGAATGCAGCTGGTTCGCAACTTCGTGAACCTCTAATCTGTCTCGACAGAGAACAGCGCTGACGGTATATATTGACGTTCAGAAGCTTCGTTCGCCCGTTTCCAGCTCCAAGTTTTCAGTTTCGAGTGAAAGCCCGCGCTTCTAACTCGGAACTTGAAACTCGAAACTCGAAACTGACATATGGCCGACGCTGTAGAACTCCGCGGGATCTCAAAAAGCTACGACAACTTTGTTGCGGTAGATCATCTTTCGCTTGCTATTCGCCAGGGTAGCGTCTACGGATTGCTCGGCCCTAACGGCGCCGGCAAGACGTCGAGCATCCGCATGATGATCGGCATCACCCTGCCCGATGAAGGCGAGGTGCGGCTCTTCGGCGAAAAGTTTCATCGCGAACAACTGAGTCAGATCGGCTATTTACCGGAAGAACGTGGCCTTTACAAGAAGATGAAGGTCCTCGATCATCTGGTGTTTCTGGGCCGCCTGCACGGCCTTTCGGAACACGGAGCGCGGAGGCGTTCGCTGGCCTGGTGCGAGCGGCTGCAACTCTCGGAATGGGTGCACAAGAAGGTTGAAGAGCTGTCGAAGGGCATGCAGCAGAAGATCCAGTTTATTGCTGCGCTGCTGCATGATCCGTCTCTAGTCATCATGGACGAGCCTTTTGCCGGGCTTGATCCTGCCAACTCGGTTATGCTGAAAGATGTCCTGATCGAGTTGAAGAAGGCCGGCAAAACCATCCTGTTTTCAACCCACCGCATGGACCAAGTCGAACGTCTCTGCGATTCCATCTGTCTGATCGATCACGGCCGCGCCATCGTTGAAGGCGAGTTGATCAAGATCAAAGCAAGCTACGGCAAGAATCATATTCAGATGCAATACGAAGGCGATCCCCGGCTGGAAGAGTCTGGGCTGCTGGAGTCGTTCAATAACTACGGCAATTATGTCGAAGCGCGTTTGAAGCCCGGCGCCGATGCGCAGGCCTTGCTGCGGCTGGCTGTCGATCGCGCTCGCGTCAGCCGCTTCGAAGTGATCGAGCCTTCGCTGGAAGAAATCTTCATCGATCTGGTGGGCAAAAATGCATAACATCTGGACGCTGATCCAGCGGGAGTATCTGGAGCGGGTCCGCTCGCGCTCATTCATTATCTTTACCGTCCTGATGCCTGCTTTCATGGCGGGCAGCGTCCTGATTCCGGCCAAGCTGGCAGAGATGAACTCCGGCGGCATGCGGAAGATCGTCATTGTCGCGAACGATGCGCAGCTGGCCAAGGCTGTCGGGGAAGACCTCGGTACGCCGAAGTCGCAGGCCAGCACGGGCAAACCGAAGAGCAGCCTCGGCCCGTTTTCGCCGGCAGTTTATTCCATCCAGATCGACACTGATCCGTCAGAAGCCGGTGCGCGATTCCCTGCGGCAGCAGGTGAGCGAAGGAAAGATCACAGGATTTCTCTGGCTGACCAACGATGCTCTGGCAAGTCACGAAGTGGTTTACAGCACCAAGGAAGCCGCCGACTTCGGCCAGTCCATCGAATTGCGCAATGCCATAAGGTCCGCAGTCATTCGGCAGCATCTATCGCAAAAAGGGAATGAGCGGTCCAGAAATCGAGTCGCTGCTCACGCCGATCGATCTAGAAACCATTCGCATCGAGAAGGGCAAGGAAGGCGCAACCGGCACAACAATCTTCTTCACTGCGTTTGCCATGGTAATGCTGCTCTACGGCGTCGTCCTGATTTACGGAATGTCGGTGATGCGCTCGATCATCGAGGAGAAGAGCACCCGCATCCTGGAGGTCCTGCTGTCTTCGGTGACGGCGAAGGAACTGCTCGCAGGAAAGATTCTCGGTGTTGGAGCGGTTGGTTTGACGCAGATTCTAGTTTGGGTTATCTTCGCGTTGCTGTTCTCCGTGCCGGGCTTGCTAGCCTCGCAGTCGTTTATCGGCGAAATTCACATTCCCACTACGGCGATCATAGCGTTCTCCATCTTTTTCCTGCTCGGATATTTTCTCTACAGCGCGATGTACGCCGCGATCGGCTCGATGGTGAATACCGACCAGGAGGCGCAGCAGATGCAGTGGCCCGCGATGGCTCCGCTCATCGTCGGAATTTTCCTGATGAATCTGGTGATGCAGCATCCCAGTTCGCCGTTGTCGTTCTGGCTTTCCATCTTCCCCTTCTTCGCGCCCATCCTCATGCTGGTGCGCGTGCTCATCGAGCAGCCTCCCATGTGGCAGCTGCTTCTCTGCGTCGGGATCATGCTGGCGACCATCTACGGGCTGTTGGCCTTGGCGTCGCGCATTTACCGCGTCGGCATCCTGATGTACGGCAAGCGTCCCAGCCTGCCCGAACTCCGCCGCTGGTTGAGGTATGCAGGATAGAATTCTCGCGTGCCTGATCCTTCCAGCGCCGAAGTAGGTCACGCTCGCTTCACGCTCGCGCAGCGAATCCAACTCACGCTGGTGTCGTGGATCGTTCCCGCGCTGCTGCGGCTTATCGGCTGCACCCTGCGCACCACCATGACTTACGAGGAAGGCGCCATCCAGAGCATGGCCGAAGTCTATCCTGGCATCTTTCCGTTCTGGCATCGTTGCGTGCTGCCGGCCACCTGGCTCTATCGCCATCAGCATCCGGCAGTGATGACCAGCCGCAGCCTCGATGGCGAATTCATCGCCCGGGTAATTCGGCGCTTTGGATTTATCCCGGTTCGCGGTTCCAGCTCGCGTGGCGGCCAGCGCGCTCTGCTCGAGATGAACAAGCTGCTGGCGGAAGGGAACGCTGTGGCGTTTACCATCGACGGCCCGCGCGGCCCGCGCTACATCGCCAAGAAAGGCCCGGTGCTGCTGGCGCGCATGAGCGGCGCGGCGATCACGGCGTTTTACGTCGCGGTCGAGCGGGCCTGGGTGCTGAAGAGTTGGGATGCGCTGATGATCCCGAAACCGTTTTCGCGGATATACGTTCGCTTCGCCAAAAAGATCTTCGTCCCCCCTGACGCGAGCAACGAACTCATGGAAAGCCGTCAAGCGGAAATGCAGGCTGCGCTCGACCGGATTACAGAGTTCGCCGAATCCCAATTCCCGAGGTAGAAGATCGGCTGTGGTCGCGCGCGCCAGCTAGTCTTTGCCCTGCGCCATGGCGTGGTTCTGCGCCTGATACTTTGTCCGGATCTCGCGCAGCTTGTCGACATGCTGATCGCTGAGCGTCTGCTGCTTGCCGAGCAGATGCGTTACCAGCGCGATCTTGGCAAAGTGCTCCACCGTCTCCATGTTCATGTAGGCGTTCAGCAGGTCCTTGCCGCAGGTGACCACGCCATGGTTCGCCATCAGGATGGCATCGTGGTCGGCGATCAGCGGCGCCAGCACCTCGGCCAGCTCCGGCGTGCCCGGCGTTTCGTAGTTGGCCAGCGGGACGGAGCCGAGGGTCACGATGATTTCGGAACACAAGGCGCGATCGAGAGCCAGGCCCGCGGCGGCATAGCCCGTGGCTGTCGGCGGATGAGCATGCACCACCGCGCCCACGTCGGGGCGGCTGCGGTAGATCAGCACGTGCATGGCGATCTCGCTGGAGACGCCGCGCGCGCCGTTCAGCTTGCCTCCGCGGGAATCGACGATGACCAGGTCTTCCGGCTCCATCAGCCCCTTGCTCATCAGCGTCGGGGTGCAAAGGATGTTGCCGTTTTCCAGGCGCACGGAAAGATTGCCGTCGGTGGCCGCCACCAGACCGGTCTGGTGAAGCAATTTGCCGAAGCGGACAATTTCTTCCCTGTGCTGTTGCTCGGTCTTCATGCGGTGAATCAGGTACCCCGAAGCTTTGGACTAATGCTTTATCGTACCGCAGGAGACGCGCGGGCGGAAAGCGAAGATGAGCTTCTCCGGGCGACGAAACCGGGTCTCGCGAACATAAATCGCGGCAAATTGGTGGAAGCCGGCTGTCGTAGGCCAAAATGGTAGGGTGCTGGTCTCCGACTTTGATTTTCACCTCCCTGAAGAACTGATTGCCAAGCACCCGCTCCCGGACCGGGCGGCGGCGCGGATGCTGCACCTGGTCCGCGTTTCTGAGCAGATGGAAGAGCGCTGCTTTCGCGAATTTCCCGAGCTGCTGCGACCTGACGATCTGCTCGTCTTCAACAATACGAGAGTATTGCCGGCGCGGCTTTTTGGACATCGCAGCGGATCGCGCGCGCAGCGGGTTTCCGGCCAGAATCCCGCGTCCAAAGAGTTCCTGCGTGGCCGAGTTGAGGTGCTGCTGACCAAGCAGGTGAAGGCGTCGCCGCCGGAATGGGAAGCGCTGGTCCATCCCGGACGCAAGCTAGGCATTGGCGAACGGATTTACTTTGGCGGGGAAGCAAACGAGGCGTCGCATGAGCTGGCGGCGGAGATCGTGGGGCGCGGAACGTTTGGCGAGCGGCACTTGCGCTTCGATCCGGTCGACGATTTCCTTGCGGTGCTCGGCCGTATCGGACACATTCCGCTGCCGCCGTACATCGATCGGCCGGACTCGCCGGAGGATCGCGAGCAGTATCAGACGGTGTACGCCAAGCCTCCGGGATCGGTAGCCGCGCCGACCGCCGGACTGCACTTCACGCCGGAGGTGCTGGAGCGCATCAGGGAGTGCGGCATCGAGACGGCAGAAATCACACTGCATGTCGGACTGGGAACGTTTCAGCCGATTCGCGTGGACGTGGTGGAAGAGCACAGGATTCATCGCGAGTGGTACGAGATTTCGCCAGATGCGGCCGCGAGAATTCAGCGAGCGCGAGATGCTGGAAGAAGGATTGTCGCGGTGGGAACGACGACGGTACGGACGCTGGAGTATGCGGTGCGACAGGGTCTCCCACTCAACGAAAACCACGTTGAGTGGGGCACCCGAGGTTCGTCGCCGTCTCGTGTTTCTGAAGGTGGAATCACGGCGCAAACCGGGGAGGCAGACATTTTCATCTATCCCGGATTTCGAGTTCAAGGTTGTCGGCGCGATGCTTACGAATTTTCATCTGCCGAAATCGACCCTGCTGATGCTGGTGTCAGCCTTCGCCGGGCGAGAACGAGTCCTGCAGGCGTACGAACACGCTGTCCGCGAGCAGTACCGCTTTTATTCATACGGGGATTGCATGTTTCTGGAGTGAGAGAAGCTGCCGCTTGCGAAAGTCCGCCGCTTGGTAGAATCGTTGCTTGCCCTCGACTCGCAAAACCGCGAAATCCGCCACCGTCTCCAGCGCCGCCAAGCCGGCAAGCGCGGTGAAGGCGACTCCCGCAAAATCGGCCATCGTCACGCCGCCCGAGCCTGCCGGATCCAAGGGACGCATCTACCTGATCGACGCCATGTCGTTCATCTTCCGTGCGTATCATGCCATGGCGCGACAGCGGCCCATGTCCACCAAAACGGGCATCCCGACCAGCGCGACCTTTGTGTTCGTCAACATGCTGCGCAAGTTGCGGAGCTGACTTCGCGCCGGAATACTTGGCCGCGGTCTTCGATGTGAGCTGCGCCGACCTTTCGCGATCAGCAGGCGACGGCAATCACCAGCGTCGCGCAAGTTTGACTCCAAGACGCAGACCTTCGTCGACACGGCTTACGACGGGTACAAGGCCAACCGCACCGCGATGCCCGAGGATCTGGCGCAGCAGGTGCCCTACATTCGGCGCGCGCTCGAGGCTTATCGCATTCCCATGCTGGAGGCGCCGGGCTTCGAGGCCGATGACGTGATCGGCACGCTGGCGCGCAAGGCAGCCGAGGCGGGTTACGCGTGTTCGTTGTTTCCAGCGACAAGGACATGATGCAGCTGGTGAACGACCGCATCTGCGTGCTGAATCCGCCGAAGGACAACCTGATCTGCGACGCGGCCAAGGTGGAGGAGATTCTGGGCGTTCCGCCGGAGCAAGGTGGTGGACGTGATGGCGCTGCGCGGCGACTCCATCGACAACATTCCGGGCGCGCCAGGGATCGGCGACAAAGGCTCGGTGGAGCTGATTCAGCGCTTCGGCAGCGTGGAGAACGCGCTCGATCGCGCGGCCGAGGTCGAGCGGAAGACCTATCGCGAGTCGCTGCAGAACAATCGTGACGACGGTTCTGGTCAGCAAGCAGCTGGTGACCATCGACACCAATGTCGCCGTCGACTTTGAACCCGAAGCGATGCGGGCGCAGGAACCCGATGTCGGCGCGGCGCGCGCTCTGTTCACGGAACTGGAATTCACCTCGCTGGTGAAGGATTTCTTGCAGCGAGAGGTCGAACTGGGCGAGACGCGACTATCGCGAAGCGAAGACCGCAGCCGAGGTCGAAGCGGTTCTCGGCTGCGGTCCCGAAGCGCGGTCGCATGCTGGCCGTGGCTTTGGAACCGGCGACGGCAGCGCCAACTCCTGTCGAGGAAGACGAAGCCGGCGATGAGGTCGAGAGCGAAGAGACTGTCGCTGCCGCCGCGCAGCCGGAGGTCGCGCCCACTGGCGCAGCCCAGCAGCGTGGCGATCTCGGCGGAAGCGGGTAAAGCGATGTCGTTGCCGCTGGATGAATCGGAAACCGCGGCGCCGCTGCAAGCAGGCGCTGGCGGACGAATCGATGCCGAAGACTGTTCACGATTACAAGTCGGCGATGCATGTTTTCGGCGAGCAGGGACTGACGCTCGCGGGCGTGCGGCACGATCCCATGCTGTATTCCTATCTGCTGGATCCGACGTATTCCTCGCATCGGCTGGCGGAGACGGCTTTGCGGCAATTCAATCTGAAGCTGGGTCGGCGCTGGCCGAGGCGGCCGATATCACGTTGACGGCTGGCCCAGGATCTGCGCGACGAAGTCGACAAAGCCGGGCTGCGCAAGGTGTATGACGAAATCGATCTGCCGCTGGTGCCGGTGCTGGCGCGGATGGAGGAAGCCGGCGTGAAGATGGACTGCGAGGTGCTGGCGGAGATGTCGCGCGGCTGGAGCGCGAGATCGAGGCCAAAGCGCGCGAGATCTACGACATGTCGGGCATCGAGTTCAATATCAACTCGCCCAAGCAGCTGGGCGACGTGCTGTTCAACAAGCTGAACCTGCCCAAGCCGGTCAAGTACGGCAAAGGCAAGACGATCTCGACTGCCGTGGATGTGCTGGAAGGACTGGCCGCCGAGCACGACGTGCCGCGGCTGGTGCTGGAATACCGCCAGCTCTCCAAGCTGAAGTCGACATATGTGGATGCGTTGCCGGCGCTGTTGAACTCCTGCACACTGGCGGCTGCACACGACCTTCAGACAGGCGGGAACGGCGACGGGGCGGCTGTCTTCGGCGAATCCGAATCTGCAGAACATTCCGATCCGCACCGAACTGGGCCGCGAGATTCGCGCCGCGTTTATCGGCCGAGCCGGGACACGTGTTGCTGGCGGCCGACTACTCGCAGATCGAGTTGCGGCTGCTGGCGCACTTTTCCGGCGACCCGCTGCTGGTGGAGGCTTTCCGCACCGGCGAAGACATTCACACCCTGACCGCGTCGCAGGTGTTCGGCGTGCCGCCGCTGATGGTTGACGCCGAGCATCGCCGCCGGGCCAAGGCCGTGAACTTCGGCATCGTGTACGGACTCTCGCCGTTCGGACTGTCGCAGCAACTCGGCATCGACACCAAGGAAGCCAAGCGATTCATCGATGCGTACTTCGAGAAATACAGCGGCGTGCGCGCGTTCATCGATCACACGCTGGAGCAGGCGCGCCGCGAGCAGAAAGTGCAGCACCCTGTTCGGGCGCGTGCGGCCCATCCCCGACATCAACAGCAAGAACTCCAACCTGCGCGGGTTCGCCGAACGCACGGCGGTCAACACTCCGCTGCAAGGCACGGCGGCCGACCTGATCAAGATGGCGATGATCCGGATCGACGCCGCCTTGCGCGAGCGCAAGCTGGCGTCGCGGATGATGCTGCAGGTGCACGACGAACTGGTGTTCGAGGTGCCGGAAGCCGAAGTTGACGCGATGAGGCGGCTGGTGACGGAGCAGATGGAGAACGTCCACGAACTGAAGGTTCCGCTGAAAGTGGAAATGGGAGTCGGGCCGAACTGGCGGGACCTGGAGTAGAACGTGACGTCCGGGAAAAGTTCAGGCGATCAGCGGCCAGAGGTCAAACTATCAGCGCAGCAGACTGCGAGCGTCGCCCATGCCGTAGCCGAGTACATCCACGCGCAGCGCGAACGTTATCATCCCCAAGCTATTCAGCTGGAATTCGGCGAAGTGTGGGCGCGCTTTTTTCCGGCAGCCGATCTGGAGCGGCTGCGCGTATTGCAGCCGGGAAAGGAACGCGTCCCCAATCCTCCTTTCTACGAAGAGCTTGGGGAAAATGGGCTTTAAGGGGTTGCCAGACTTCACCACGATGGCAGCCATCACCTTCGGCGACGTAGTGGTTTTCCACGATCCGCTGTCCCCGCAATTGATCTTTCACGAACTGGTACACCTGGTTCAGTACCGTCTGCTCGGCATCGAGGAGTTTGCGCGATTGTACGTGCTGGGGTATCTGCACGGCGGCTACGACGGAACCCCGCTGGAAGTTTGCGCCTATCAACTCGACGGGAGATTCATTATGGGCAGCGTAGGGTTCGATGTCGAAGGTGAAGTGAGGAAGTGGATTGACGAGGGAAGATTCTAAAGAAATGGGCTTAGGGATCAGGGATCAGGAAATTCGAAATCCGCCATGAGCCAAGCGACACATACCGATCCCTAAACCCTATTTCCAAATCCCTTTCTAAATTCCAATGGCCTGTTGGATGGCGCTGGCGATAGCGTCGGTGTGGCGGCGCATGGCCTGCTTCGGATTCGGCCTCGATCATGACGCGCGCCAGTTTTTCGGTGCCCGAGTAGCGCACCACCACGCGGCCGTTGCCATCGAGTTCGCGTTCGGCGGCGCGGATGGATTCCATCACTTCGGGCAGCTGCTCCAGCGGCAACTTCTCGCGTACGTGAACATTCTTGATTTCCTGCGGGAAGACCTTCATGTCGGAGACCAGTTCGGCCAGCGGCTTGCCGGTGCGCGCCATCACCTCCAGAACGCGTAGCGCGGTCAGGATGCCGTCCCCGGTTGTGGTGTCGATATCGCGAAACAGGATGTGTCCGGACTGCTCGCCGCCCAGGGTCGCGCCGGTCTTCAGCATCTGCTCCAGCACATACTTGTCGCCCACCGGGGCGCGCAGCATGCGAATGCCGCTGCGCTTGAGGGCCGCTTCCAGCCCCATGTTCGACATGGTGGTCGCAACGACCGTATCGTTGTGCAGGCGGACGTGCGTCTTGCATATCGCGTGCGGCCAGCAGCAGAACCGCATCGCCGTTTACTACATGTCCTGCATCGTCGGAGAAGAGAGCGCGGTCGGCGTCGCCGTCGAAGGTAATGCCAAGATCGTATTTGCCCGTGGAGGCTGCGACGGCCTGCGCCACGTGCTCGGGATGCAGCGCGCCGCAGCCGGCATTGATATTGCGTCCATTGGGCTCGACGTGCAGGAAGTCGGCGGCGATTCCGCAATGCGCGAAACACCAGGGGAGCGATGGTGCTGGCCGCGCCGTTGGCGCAATCCACCAGCACGTGCAGCTGGCTGAAGTCGGTCGCGGCAACGAAGCCGGCAAGCCACTCGGCGTATTGTTCCCGCAAACTTTGCTCGCCCGGCAGCATGTCGGAAGCGGGTACCACGTGTCGGAGGCGCCCTCCGCCAGTTGTTCGAATGGGCGAAGATGTCGGCTTCGATGTCGTGTTCCAGCTCATCGGAAAGCTTATAGCCGTCGGCGCCAAAGATCTTGATGCCGTTGTCGTTCCAGGGATTATGCGAGGCCGAGATTACGATGCCTGCGGCGAAACGGTTCTTGCGCGTGAGGTAGGCAATGCCGGGGGTGGTGATGACGCCGGCGCTCACTACATCTACGTTCGCTGCCTCCAGTCCAGCCGCCAGAACCGAGCTGATCCAGGCGCTGGATTCGCGCGTGTCCTGCCCGATGAGGACGCGGGCTTCTCTGTATCGCGCGCAGCCAGTCGCTGGCCCAGGGCGCGCCCAATTGCGAAGACTGTGCGGCTGGTCGAGCGGATACTCGCCCGCGACACCCCGAATTCCATCTGTACCAAATAGTTGTCGCATTCCGGTTGCTGCTCCGCTACTCAAGAGCTGTGCCTGCCTGCTCCCCGAAGTTTTTTCCGTGGTGACGGACACGTGGATCGCGCCCAGGCGTTTGCACCCGCACCAGTGGATCGGCCACGTAAGCATGCGTAGTAAATGTGGCCTGTGCCGACGACGCCGGTCGCATCTACCGGATCGGTGATGGCCGTCTGATGGCATTTACCCGTTTTCCGGGCCGACCACGGTGATGGTCGCCGGGTCTGCGGTCACGTCCGCGATGCCATACCCGCTTAACAAGGTGCCAATGACCCGCGGTTGAACCGGCACCGATCGCGTGGCGCTGGGATCGAAGCTGATGTGGAACTGCGAGGGAACGACTTGCACGATCTGCACATTGCGCGGAGTGCGGATGTCCTTGTCCGTGAGATCGAAGGTGCGCTCCCCTGGGCCCGCGCCCTCAAGTCAAGCACGGCGTGAATCTCGGAAGGGTGAATGCCCTGCAGCAGGCGCTCCGGCCCGCGCAGCGTCACGCGGGTCTCGAACGGATAGTCGGAGTTGATCTCCAGGTTACTGGGAGCGTGCTTGAACTCCAGCGGCACCGTCAGCGGGACCTCGATGGGCTGATCGCGGCCCACGGCCCACCACAACATCACGGCGATGGCCAGCGAGACCAGCTTGAAGGCCAGGTTCTTGAGAACGTACTTGCGAAAGAAGTTGCCGACGAGAGGGCATGATTTAGCGTTCTCCTCCTTCGGCCAGGTCCTTCTCGCGACTCAAGTCGTTCGACTTCGCGCTCTTCCGCAGCCAGCTCGCGATCCGTGACCGTGGTGGGCAGGGTGGCGGCCGGCACATAGCGCCGCAATACTTCACTCAGCCGCTCGCGCAGATATTCCACGGTGATGTCGCGTTCGATTGCGCCGCCGACAGCGATGCTGATCGAGCCGGTTTCTTCCGAGACGACAACTGAGATGGCGTCCGTCTCCTCGGTAATGCCGATGGCCGCGCGATGGCGGGTGCCGAACTGCGTGGAGAGCACAGGATTCATGGAGAGCGGCAGGAAACAGGCGGCTGCCGCGATGCGCCCCTTCTGCACGATGACCGCTCCGTCATGCAGTGGGGCGCTGGGACGGAAAATGGTGATCAGCAGATCGTAGGAAAGATTTGCGTCCAGCGGAACCCCGCTTTCGATGAAGGTTCGCAGGCCGATTTCGCGCTCGATGACAATCAGGGCGCCGGTCACCGTCTGCGAGAAGTGATTCGCCGCCAGGACAATATCCTCATAGCTGTCGGTTCCGTTGAAGGCTCCGCCGCGCGCGGTCGAGAACGCCGTCCCAGGCGAGCCAGGGCGTGCCGAATTTCGGCGCCGAATACGACGATCAGCGCGAATACGGCGTATGGGAACAGGGTGGTGATGAGCCAGTCGACGGTCTTGAGTTGCTCGACATGCGCGAGCCAGAACGCTGCTACCAGCAGGACAACGGCCACCAGCATGGGAACGGCGCGCGTTCCCTTGATCAGCTTCAGAAACTCATAGATCAGGAACGCCACGACCAGGATGTCGATCACGGAGATCAACGATAACTGCGGTATGTGTCCGAAATTGTGAAGCATCCTGGTTCCTTCAGCCGGCCGGCGCCGTGACTGCAAGTGCCCTCATTCTAATGCAGTGGATACAAACAGAGGGAGGTAATAGGGATTCGCGATTAGAGACTAGGGATTTGGGATTCGTGCGAAGTCTTCTAAGTGGTATACGTTCCAAGCTTGGGTGTTTATTCTAATGCTTCAATTCAGCACGGCAGTGCAGCGGCTCACTAATCCCTAAACCCAAATCCTCTGATCCCGGCCGTTAAGTCCGGCTCTTTATCCCGTCCACCGTCGAGGTGAACTCGCCGCCCGCAAGCTGGGTGCGGATGGGTCGACCCGGCTGCAATTGGTCTACTTGCTTGACAAGTTGCCCGCGCTGTCGAACACCAGCGCATAGCCGCGGTCCAGGATAGCCTTGGGCGAGAGCGCCTGGAGTTTGCCGTGTATCTGTTCCCAGCGCGAGCGGCGACGCAGTAGCAGAGTCTCGCCCGCACGAGCCAATGCGATGGTCAGCATTCACCTCGGTCATCCGCACCACCAGCAGGCGCGAAATCGCGGAATTCAGCTGGGCAGCATGGGATTCGAGCTGACGACGCATAAGGCCGGCACGCACCCGCAAATCGTGTTGCCGCAGATGAGCTTCCAGGCTCTCCAGGTTGCGATAGCTATTTTTCAAAATGCGCGTCTGCGCCTGCGCCAGCCGATAGGACAGGTCGTCCACGCGCTGCTGGCGGCGGGCAATCGTGTCCTGCATACGAACGAAAACTGCATCCTGGACCAATGACGAGAGGGCATTGTTGGCCCGCAGCAGCTTGTAGTTCATGGCCTGGGTCAGCCGTTTGTAAAGCACCTGCAATTTCTCCGACAGTTCGTGTTTGGAGCGAATGACCAGCTCGGCGGCCGCGGATGGAGTGGGCGCGCGCAGGTCGGCGACGAAGTCGCAGATAGTGAAGTCGGTTTCGTGGCCGACAGCCGAGATGACTGGAATGCTAGAGGCGGCGATGGTGCGCGCCAAACCCTCGTCGTTGAAGGCGAAGAGGTCCTCAAACGAGCCTCCGCCGCGCGCCACGATGATCACATCGACGCCGCCGTGCCGGCTGAAATAACGCACCCCGGCGCCGACTTCGTGAAGCAGCGACGTCTCCCTGGACCTGGGCGGGGTAAATGAGTACGTTCGCCGACTCATGCCGCCGGCGCAGGATGTTGAGAATGTCCTGCAAGGCCGCGCCCCGCGGGGAAGTGACCAGGCCGATGCGGCGAGGCAACGCTGGAATCGGCTTCCTGCGCCCTGGCTCGAACAGTCCCTCGGCGGCGAGCTTCGCTTTTAGCTGCTCGAAGGCAATTTGCAGGGCTCCCGCGCCCTTGGGCTCCAGATGCTCGGCCTGGAACTGCAAGTCGCCACGCTCGTCGTACACGGTGACCCGGCCGCGAGCGATGACTTGGGTACCGTTCTCCGGACGGAAGCGAAGTAGCCGCGCCTGGGTGCGCCACATCACCATGCGCAGCTGCGAGGAGCCGTCTTTCAGGGTGAAATAAAGGTGGCCTGACTCAGCAGGGCGATAGTTGGAAATTTCGCCTTCGACATACACGTCGGTGAAAGCGCTCTCGACCTGGGTTCGTACGGCGGCAACTAACTCGCGCACTGGATAAATCTTGCGCAAGGAGCCTGAAATGCGAGTCCGAGTTGTTCCATGCCGGCCATGAAGTGCGTCTAAGCAGTGTATCAAGAGAGCCACAGATCGCGGGCACTATTCGCCATCAGCTATCGCTCTGGCTGTTCAGCTCTTAGCAAACGAGTCTCGGTGGCGTGGACCCGTTAGCTCGACTCGGTAGACTCGACATCGAACAGCGTGGACAAGCACAACGGGAGCAGCAGGTAGATTGGGGGCCGTTGGCTAGAGCTAAGAGCTAAGAGCGAAGAGAGCCAAAAGCTGGAGGCAAATGGCGAATCGTTCTCGGCCTCAGCGCATCCGGTTTACGAAATACAGCACCAGCGACAGGATGACGCTGAGCAGAATCGACGTCATGAGGGGAAAGTAGAAGGTAGTGTTCTTGCCGCGATAGACGATGTCGCCAGGCAGACGACCGATGGGCAGGTTGATTTTTCCGGCGAAGATGAGAACCAAGCCGACGACCAGCAGAATTCCGCCCAGGAATACGAGCATGCGGCCGATATCGCCCATGAGCATAGTTTACCCGGCGGGTTGGGGATTGCCGCAAACGTCGGAAGCGCAGACCCCTTGTCGGCCTGAAGGCCTCCTCGTGAGGACAACTCTAGGAACAAGTGTTGACGCAGCCGAAGCTGCGCTTCACAGAAGGCGATGAGCGCCCTTTCCACCCGCGGACTCTTAGGGCGTAATCACCCCGCACGCGATGCGATCGCCGGAGTTGCCCGCGGGGTTGGTCTTATAGTCGTCGCGTTTGGCGTGGATCATGATAGAGGTACCGCCGTTCGCGAATAGCGAGTTGGGTTCGCTGCCCGTGCCGAGCACCACGTCGGCATCTTTCACCGTAGCCTTCGCCGTGCCATTGTCCTTTACGGTGAAATTCATCATGTCGCCGGCATGGTGACCTTTAGGATTCTCGAACCCATGTTCTTTGTTGGTCGGATTAAAGTGTCCGCCAGCCGACTTGAAGTCAGGTGGATCGCACTTCGCGGTCTGGTGAAAGTGCACCGCGTGTTCACCAGGAGGCAAGTTCTTGAGGTCGAGCTTGACTTCGACTCCAGAACCGCTGGAGACGATGGTCGCCGTGCCCACGTCGGTACCTTTAGCGTCCTTCAGTTCAACAGTTTTCTTCTTGGCCGCCTTGGCGTGAGCGAAGAGAGGCAGGAAGCAGAAAACCAGGGCGAGACTCACGGTAAACGCACGAACCACAATTCTCTTACGCATAGCTCTGGAGTTTTATCACGAAGAGCGCCGTTAGGGATGCCTAAAAACGGTTGAAACGAAATGTTCACATAGTCCGGCGCGCAACAAAAAGGCGCTTCTGGGCAGCGCCTTCAGGAAAGCTATCTATTGTTTGGCAGCTGGACCGGTCGCATTCTGCTTGGCTAGCTTGACGCGGGCCGTCTCCAGTTCCTTCTGCACCTTGGCGACGCTCTCGGTATCAACTTCCGCAGGAATGGTCTTGTTCCACTCCTCCAGCGAGCGCTCCCAGTGGGTTGCAGCCAGCTTTACCCGGCCAGTCTTCATGTAGAGTTCGCCAAGATGATCGTGGACGGTGGGATCGTCGTTGGTGCGCTCGGAGGCGCGCCGCAGATTTTCTTCCGCCAGATCGTAGTTGCCCATTTTGTAATAAGCCCAGCCGAGCGAGTCGAGGTAAGCGCCGTTCTGCGGGTCAAGCGCAACCGCACGCCGGATATAACCTAAGGCCTCGTCCAGGCGCGTGCCGCGATCAGCCAGCATGTAGCCGAGATAGTTCAGCGCAGCGGCGTTCTTGGGATCGTCGGCCAGAACCTTATGGAAGGCTTCTTCCGCCTTGTCGTACTTTTTCTGCCGCTCGTAGATGGATCCAGCGACAAACATCGCATAGTCTTTGTCTTCCGGCTTGCTGGAAAGCTCGATCGCTTTGTTTATGTTCTCTTCCGCAAGATTCCATTCTTTAATCCGGCTGTACATCTGAGCCAGGGCGACATAGACCTTCTGATCGTCGGCCGGATTGCCCTTGAGCAGTGCCTTCACCTGATCGATGGCCTTGTTCGCGTTGCCCATGTCGGCTTCTTGCGAAGCAGCTACCATCTGCAGGTCCCGATCCGTAGGAAATCGCTTGGCGGCTTCTTCGGCGACGGTGGTGGCCATCTGCCACTGCTTGTTATCGCGATAGGTTTCGATGATCTGCTGATAACCGCGAACCGCATTTTCATCGCCCAAGTCAAGCATTTGGCGGAAGGTCTGCTCTGCCTGCTGATTTTTGTTGGCCTCGCGGTAGATGGTTCCAAGCCGCTCGAGGAATACGGCACGATTGTTTTTGTCACCGAGGGTGTACTGATCTTCGGAGTGCTCGGTCTTCTGAAGCAACTGATTGAGGATCACAATCGCGTCGTCGTATTTGCCCTGAGCTTCGTCGATCACAGCGATGTTGTACTGCACCTCAAGCGAATCAGGCACGACCGCGGCAGCCTTCTTCAGTGCATCCATCGCCTGATCGAATTTGCCATTGCGGCGATCAATCTCGGCAATGCGCATGTAGGTTTGCGCGTCGGAAGGGTCGGCGTCGACGATGGCCTTGTACTGTTCGAGGGCTGCATCGGTCTGATTGTCGTTCATCAGGTTCTGCGCGAGACCGCGGACGGCGTCGAGATTGTCGTGATCCAGTTCGGTGGATTTGCGGTAGGCATCAACTGCCTGCTTGTAATCCTTCTGCTGCTCGTAGGTGTAGCCCAGCGCGGAGTACAGCTTCGCGGTACGCGCCTCTTGCGGAATAGCGCTTAACACCTGCAACGCACGGGCGGAGTCGCCTTCCTCGTTGTAGAGGTAAGCCAGCGTGGTCACCGCTTCTTCTGAATCAGGCTGGATAGCGACCGCGGCTTTAAACTCGGCTTCGGATTTTAGTAGCTCGTTGTTGAGGCGATAGAGTCGACCCAGAAGGAGGTGGTCTTCCACGCTCTTCGGATCAAGCTTGACGATCTGCTCATACTGGTCGATGGCGAGCTTGAGCACTTCCTGCGACTGCGTGCCTGCCTGCATATCGCCCAGGGACCGCAGATAAATGCGGCCCAGCAGCCGGCGAGCTTCCAGATTGTTGCCATCGCGTTTAAGGATATCCTGCGCTTCGAGAACAGCGTCGCGGATGCGGCCAGTCTTGGCGTAGAGCTCGGCCAGTCCAGCATTAAGGTAGTCGGACGTGGGATCGTTTTCGATGGCCAGCCGGTATTCATCGATGGCCTTGTTGGCGTAATCGGAGCGGCCATACATCGAGACCATCTCCTCATACATGTGCGCCATCATGAAGTGGTAGTAAGCAGCCGCCTTGTCAGGAGGCTTCTGGGGCGTAGCTTTCGCCGGAGTCGCAGCCGATGAGCTGGCCTGCGGGGTCGCCGCGTCCGGAGAAGCCGCTTGCGGGCTCGTTGTGTCCGGAGAACTTGTCTGCGGGCTTGCTTCGTCCGTGGAACTGGGAGCAGGCGGAGCCGGATCAGCGCTCGGGGTTTGGGCGACGACAGCGATAGAACCGCCCATCAACAGGGCCAGAAAAGAGACACGGATAAGTTTTAGGATCATTCAGGACCAGCCACTCAACAGCGATTGGATGCCGCGCCTCACACTGGAGTCTAACCATATTTTAGCCGTTATTGCGGTCGCAAATAGGAAAATGATATGGAATTCGTCGTTTAGGCTATAGCGCGCACAATTCTCATACAAACTGCTAGCCGTTGGACGTAGGGCGCGGCGAAAGGTCAAAGCTTCATCAAAAAGATGGTACAGCTTCCAGCGCGCGCACCTTCCAGGAGTTTTCCGCTGCTGTCAGCAATACGACATAACGTACGGTCGCGTCTTCAGAATGAATAACTTTACTGCCGTCCATCAGATCGATCTGAAGCTTGGCGGTATCGTGAAGCTCGATGGCCGAGCCTTCCGGAGAGTAGAAGACTGCATCAACCTTGTGACCTTTGTCGGTAAAACGCTGATGAAGTCCCGATTTGCGTTGCTCGTCGACCGTGGCAGTTAGCCGGTCGCCCGCGGTGCCGATAAAGTTTGCGCCCAACAGGTCAGCGCGGTTCTGGTCGAGAGCCTCCGACATCGCCTGCCACGCCGAGGCATAGTCACGCGCTACAGCCTTCTGCGTCGTGTCTTCCAGCTTGCGCGGCACACTGTTGTCGACACTCAAATTAATGGCTGGCAGAGTGGCGGCCATGACGGTGTCAGAACTCCGACGCGGCATGACGACCGCGGCCGCTATTACCAGAGCTAGTGCCAAACTGAGCTGCACCTTCATTGCTGGCCCTTCCACTGAATTTCGTTGCCCACAACCACGCCAGACGCCACCGAGATGGTCGCATTCTGCGAAGCCGGCAACTGCGCCCAGGCGATGCCACGCTTGATGCGAGCATCGACCGTGTTCTTGCCCTTATCGTCGGTGGAGGTAAACGTGACGATGGTTCCGTCGGGCACAGGGTTACCGGCACAGTCGCGGATCGGATCGGTCTGCACCAGGATCCCGTACTTGTCTCGCTCGGCCCGCATGCGGATGTTGCACGGATCAGAAGCCACCTCCTGCACCACGCGGCGCACCGAAACGGCTCCGCTGGAGGCGATGAATTGGGCCGCGCCCTCCTTCTTCGACGAATCCAGCTTGGTGAATGCGATTCCGCTCTTGCTGGTCTCGGTGCGGCTGACGCTCTGCCCGTTTACGTCTAGATCAAACTTCACTGGCTGCGGCTGAAGCACAAGGTTTTGATATTTGTCGAAGAGGAAAACCGTTCCGCTGATCACGCCGGGTGTATCGGAGGGCACGCGAGAAGGCCGAGCGAGAAATGCGATGGATCCGACCGGCCCGGCGGCGACGAACAAGGTAGCGCTATCTCCATTCTCCAGCGCGATGATGTAACGACCTGCGTTCTTCAAGTCGTCTGCGGTAAGTTGAATGTCCTGGCCCAGCTGGACCTTGCGCTTGATCGCAGTTCCAGGCCCGGCAACATAAAGCGTGGTATCGCCACTACCTGAAGTCGGGATACTGAGGCCAGCCCCCGCCGCAATCGTCGCTGGAACTTTCAGGTCGGCAGCGTTGGCCCCGGCTACGCTGATACCAACCGTCAGCAAGAGAATCAGGAATCGCACATTCTGTGTCTTCGGCATGTTTTCTCTACTGTTGACGGTCGAGCATGTACTCGTTCACGGTGACGCGATAGTTGTGCACGTTCGAGGCAAGATCGTCCCGCAGGTCCACCGCGAAAGGCACCGGCGTCTGCGGAAGCAATGCCTGGTCGACGTAGCCGTCCGAAACCCAGATGACCTTGCCGGCGTTGTCGTAATAAGTCGCAAGCACGTGCGGGATATTCACGATACTGCCACTCTGATTGAAGAGCTCACCCTTGAGAACATGGCGTCCACGCGAATCTGTCTCTACGCGCTGATGCAAGACTCCGATCACCGGGTCGGCGGAAGCCGGCACCAGCATGGAGTTCGGCTGCATCCGCACACTCTTTACGGTCGAAAGCGGCACCTTGGGAAAATCGATGCGAAAAGGTGAAATTTCTTTTGGCAGCAACGTGTGCGAGATCTTGTCAAAGCTGGTTTCTTCTCCCAGAACATCGCCGTTCTTGCCGACAAGGGTTGCCCCGACCGAGACGAAGCCGGGGACCGTGTCTTCGTTCTCGATCTCGCCGACGATGATAGTACTGTCGCCCTGCTTGATGGCGTTCATGGAAACGATTCGCACCCGCGGGGCTTCTACGTTCTGGGCGCCCCAGTCATCGTCGGAGCCGCGCGTGATCACATCCCAGCGCAGATAATTTTCCTGGATCACTTGCGGCGGGGCCTTCGATTCTTGCTGTAACGGCCACTCGACCTTCCAGGCGTCTCCCTGTTTTACGACCTTCAGATCACGCGTGTCGTAGAAGCCGCCGACGGCGGTGGCGTATTCGAGGGTGGCGCGCACTAGCGCCTGATCGTCACTCTCATGCAGGGTTTTGGTGTCAGCCTGCTGGAGTGAGGAATAGGTTCGCAAACTCCCGTCGCGGCCTGCAAGATCACGGGCAAAAGCCTGCTCGTCATTCGCGCCCGAGTTGGCAATGTACGAGTAGGCGCCCTTGTAATCGTGGGATTTCACGTGATCGAACAGCGACTGCACCGCACCCTCAGGTGACTTAGCCGGGGAAAGCTGGTTCGGCTGGATCGTCGCCATGGCAACTAACACAACCGTGAGCACGATAAGAGCGATGGGTAAAATGCGTTTCATTTAGTTGGCCTCCCGCAGGATCACCGGCTCTGGCTTAGCTGCGGCAGAAGGAAATTCCAGTGTCTCTCGTGCGCGACGCTTCTCCGGGAGGAGCAGCACCAGGAAAAGAGCCAAGAGGCTGCTGGCCATGGGAAGGATTCCCCACATAATGCCTTCGATCGGGGTGGGCATGAAGCCGACAAAGTCCAACCGCTTGGCGGGCGGAACGTCTTCCTTGGTCCACAGCGTGACGTTGCCGTTGTCGTAGGTCTCGGCCTGTCGCCAGCCCGCGAAAGCCAACAAAGGTTCGTAGTAACGATCGCGCACGAAGATGTACTTCAGACCGTACTGATTGGCATGTTTCAACACGGCTCGCAGGGACTCCATGCCCGCCAATCCGTAATACTTCGAGTTGTAAAGCTGTCCGGAACCGTAAGCAGTCATCTCCGGCAGCAGGCGGGCGGAGTTGTAATCACCGTCGACGCTGCTGGCATTCGCATACGTCGACACCTCGGCGAACTTGCTGCCGAAGCCAAGCGTGATGTAGCGGAATTTCGAATGGTCATCGCGATTCAGGAACGCGATCACCTGGTCTACATTGAACGGCGAGCTGCTTATCGGGTGAATCGTGATCCAAGCCACCGAAGCAGACATAGTGAGTACCGCCGCTACCGCCAAACCTATAACGGCTCTCATACGGAAACGCCGAATAAGTTCGAACGCCAGCAGGCCGACCATCGGCATGGCCATTACGGTCGCCCAGAAGGTGAAGCGCTCGAATGTCAAAACGTAAAACGCTCGCCCCAGCAGGATCTTTCCCGCGGGAGTCGTTCCGCCCAACCCTAAGAGCGTGGTGACATACCATCCGATGAGCAGTGGCCGCAGACGGCGCTCGGACGATCCGCGGATAACGATGAACGGAATCGCCAGGATCAGCGCCCCCATGGGGATGATCCAGAAGTTGATGCCGCTCATTGGTTTTAGAATGTAGTTATCGCGCGAGCCGTGCGGAATCGGCATCTGGTTGATGGGATTCTTCAGCAGCGCAACCCAGTATGGCCACAATACGATGGCTATGCCGGCAACAGCGATTCCGGCGAAGACGATCGCCCGCAGAAGTACGGCCCCTACGCTGGATCTGTCTTCTTCCACGCTATCCAGATTGCGGTCCATGATCGCCAGAACCAGCACGGGCACGGCAAAAAGTACGGAGCCAAAAATCAGGGTCACGTGGTGAGCAGCGGCGGCGGCCCAGGTGAGCGCTACCCCCTTCAGCAGCGCGGTAAATCTTCCTCGCCGTAAGTACGCGTAAAAAAACGGCAGGGCGTTGAGTGTGAGGGCGGCTGAGGCCGTCGTCGGTAATTGTCCCGACTGGTAAACCAGCATGGCGAGCGAGCCCAGGAATACTGTTCCCAGCGCAGCGTAGCTTGCCGAAACTTCATCCACCCATATAGCCGCGTAGCGATACATGCCGATTGGCAATAGCAAAATGGCCAAAAGCTGCACAAACATGTACGCCATCTTGAGTCCCATGATGTGGGAGAAGAGGGCGATCCACTGGTGTGTCAGCGGCGGATACGTGGTCTGCGAAAAACCGCCGAACCACTTCTGATTCCACGGATTGAACCAGTGCTGCGCATAGTGGGCCGCGAAAAACATGTGCGTGTTCGCGTCATAGGAGTTGGCCGGCAGTTGCATCAGCAGCAGCGGTCCATGCACCGCCAAGGCAATCAGCAAAATGGCGGAGAGCGGAATCGCGCGCGATGGAAACGTGGGGGACTTCGAGATCAAGGGACTGCCTCCGGCAAGGACGGTTCAGAGCTGTTCGATTCCTCTGCGCCCTTTGAGGTTTTCCGAGCTCATGAAATTCAAGCCGCTAAAACCGCGCTCGTTTTCCCTAATTTAAAAAGTGAGCAGTGCTAAGGAACCTTACTACTATGCGAGCAGAGTAGCCGCTGATCGACCGGCCGAACAGCCATCCAGCAGTAATTCGCATCCGAGTAGTTGGATTCAGCTTACGAGCAGAGTTCGTGCTCATCCTCGATTTGGTCAGCGAGTCGTCAAACGTGAAAGCAAAAACTGTTCTCCTGATTCTCTGCTCTCTTTTTCTCTCCGTCGTGGCTCGGGCGCAAACGTTCGAGGTTGACGGCCAGGAGCAGCAGCCCGCAAACAAGTCGCCGCAGTCGCAAAAGAAGAAGCAGCCAGCGCAAGCCAATGCCTCGGGTGATAACGGAATTGGCTGGGGAAGCAGTATCGAGGTGGGCCGACTGGCACGCGCTGCCGAAGACGCGCTTCGCCGTGGCAATCCCAGCGCCGCAGCCGATTATGCGCAGCGCGCGGTAAAAGCGGCGCCGCAAGATAACAAGCTCTGGTTCCTGCTCGGCTACACTTCACGACTCGCGGGACGCTATCAAACTTCCGTCGAGGCCTATCAGCACGGTTTGCAGACGGCCCCCGGAAATGCTGACGGCATGAGTGGTCTCGCCCAGACCTACGAGCGCATGGGGCGCGTCGACGATGCCAAGCGGCTGTTGCAACAGGTGATTCGCGAAAATCCCAGCCGCACCGACGATCTGTTGATTCTCGGCGAAATCTACATGCGCTCCGGTGACACTCAGGAGGGAATCAACCTGCTGCAGCGGGCTGAGTCGCAGCAGCCCAACGCCCACGCCGAACTGATGATGGCGGTTGCCTATCTCAAATTGAAGCAGCCTGACCGCGCTAAGCAGATGCTCGACCTGGCGAAGAAGCATTCGCCGGGCAATGTAGAAATTTTCCAGGCAGCCGCTAACTATTATCGCGAGGAGCATGATTACAAGGCCGCAATCGCTACCCTGAAAAGCGCGCCTCACATGACGGCGCCCGTCCTCGCCGACCTGGGATACACCTACGAACTGGACGGCGATAAGGAACAAGCTGCCGCTGCATACGTGCGAGCGGCCAATGAGAAGCCGAAAGAAATTGGCTATCAGCTGAGCGCGGCGCAGGCGGAGTTGCGGCTCGGCAATACCGACAAGACCAGGACCTATATCAATCGAGCTGCGGCGATTGACGCCAATCATTACCGGCTGCACGCGATCAAGGCCCTGCTGGCCAAGGAAGAGAATCGGCAGACCGATGCTATCGCCGAATACAACGCAGCTATCGCGGCTCTGCCGGCCGGCGGCGTTCCTGAAGGACAGCTTTATCCCGTTCAGTTGCGGCTCAATTTGGCCGAACTCTACCGCCAGAATGGAGACGACGAAGCGGCGCATCGCCAAATTGCCACCGCGGAAACTGAAATCGACAAGCTGGACGTGCAAGGACCGGCGAAGGCTGAATTCCTGCGGGTCCGCGCTTCGTTGAAAATGTCAGATAACGACTTGAAGGGCGCCGAGGCTGACCTGCTCGAGGCTCGCAAGCTGGATCCGGCGAACGCCAATATCCAACTGCAACTGGCCAACCTGCTGTGGAAAGAAGGCCGCAAAGACGAATCGCAGCAGGCGTATGCCGATATCCTCAACGCCGATCCCACCAATCGCTATGCCCTGGAAGCGATGGGATATCTCTACCGCGAAGATAACAATCCCCAGATGGCGGCCGAGTATTTCAATAAGCTCGCCGCAGATTATCCGGACGACTACATTCCGTATCTTGCGTTAGGCGACCTTTACACCCAGACCAAAGAGTTTGAGCGAGCGGATGGTGATTATCAGAAGGCCTACAAGCTAGCGCCGCAAAATCCCATCATCATCGCCAACGCTGCTAACGCCGCGATTGAGGCGCAGCAGATCAAGCTGGCAGGCGAGTGGGTGAATCGCGCCAAGGGAAAGTTGGCTGAAGATCCGCGCATTATGCGTGAACGCGAGCGCTACCTGTTCCATGAAGGCGACTATGCGGAGTCGGCCAAGCTCGGCTACAAAGTCCTGCAGCAGTTGCCCAAGGACCGGAACGCGTCTGTCTATCTCGCCTACGACCTTTACAACATGGGTCGTTACGACGATGTTCTGGCGATCACCGACAAGTACGACACCATCCTGCCTAATGAACCGAACTTCCCGCTGCTGACCGGGCACGTGCACAAGCACTCGCAACTGCTGGACGAATCGGTTGAAGACTACACCCGGGCTATCGAGCGCGATCCCAAGATGGTGGAAGCCTATGTGAATCGTGGCTACGTGCTGAACGACATGCAGGACGCGCAGCAGGCCTCGCAAGACTTCGACACCGCTTTGAAACTGAGCCCGAACAATGGCGTCGCACATTTGGGACTGGCATTCAGCGATCTGGAATTGCGCCGCGCCAAAGAAGCGCTGGAGCAGGCGAACGAAGCGCAAAAGTTAATGGGCGAGTCAGGCGCAACAGATCTGGCGAAGGCCACTGCCTATCGGCAGCAGCATCTGCTGAGCAGTGCGGAGCAGGAGTATCGCGCCGCTTTGAAGTTTGCGCCGAACGATCTCACGTTGCATCTGGCGCTGGCGGATACGTTGTACGACATGCGCCGCTACCAGGATTCGATAAACGCCCTGAACGATGCTCTGAGTCTGTCGCCGGACGATCCGCTGATCTATGCGCAGATGGCGCACGCTTATGCTCACCTGGACCAGCGCGAGAACACCTTGCGCTACGTCAACGAGGCCGAGCGCCTGGGCGGAGAGCAGTCGGCGATCCTGTTAGACACGGGCGACGCGTTGCTGACGTTGGGTGATCGCAAAGCTGCGATGGACCGATTCACTCGCGCCCTTGATGCCCCTGACGCGAATCGAGTGGCAGCGCGTTTGGCGATTGCGCGACTGATGGTGAAGTATGGGCAGTATGACGACGCCAAGCAGCAAATCAGCCTGGCGTTTGCCGAGAGCCGTATCGGCGAAGCGCCCCCGGTCACTGCTGACAATCTGATCGAGGCGGCCAACCTGCTTGCTCGCCATGCACGACTTCGATCTTGCTGAGCGCTACTTTCCAGAAGGCGCAGCAGGCGGGAGCCTCTCCCGATGTAGTTGCCATCGGCCTCGCCAATACCTATCTGGCGCAGGGCAAGACGCGGCAAGCCGACGAATCGCTCGCGGCGCTGGGCTCAGATCCTTCCGCGAATCAGAATTACGACTACCTGCTGGCCCAGGGGGAAGTTTACCGGCAGCGTCATCAAAGCTGGAACGCCTTGTATGCCTTGTCGCAGGCAGACCAGTTGGGCGGCAACGGGATCGCCGATCTTGTAGGCATGCAGGTCGCGAGCGAAGAAGGCATGCGGATCACCGATCACTTCAGCCTTCTGACCAATTTCACCACTGGCGGTCTGTACGACGACTCCACTATCTACATGCTGGATCGTCAGATCCTGGGCATCACCAACAATGCGAATCTGCCTCCGCCCCGCTCGCAGCAGGAGTCACTATTCACCGAGGCGTACCGCTATCACTTCGACAACAATTTCCCGCTGCTGACCGGATTCTTCCAGCTGCGCAATGCGACCGGTGAGGAGTCTCTGCCGCAGGAAGCGCTCATCATCAACCGCAACACTTTCGATTACACCTTCAACAGCGCACTGAATCCGGTGTTACACATCGGCGACGCGTGGCTCGCCTTCAATACCGGACTCCAGTTCACCCTGCGCCGCGATACCGAAGCGCCGCAGTACATGAACCAGAATCTATTCCGCGAGTTCGTTTACGTCACCAGCAGTTCGTTCGGTAACTGGCTGTCGTTCAATGCAAGCGCATATCACGAAGCTGGACCCTTCACTGCGACTACATACAAGCTGAATTCGAACGATGTTGGCGAGACCTTGCAGTTCACCGTCGGACGTCCGTGGGGAAAGACAGCGTTCATTACCGGATACACGCGGCGCGATCTGACGTTCAGCCCACTGGTGCGCCAGTTTTTCACTACGTCCACGTATGCCGGATTGCAGCGTAAGTTCGGGCAGAAGCTGTCCGCCAGTCTGCTCGGCGAATACATCCGCTCCTGGCGCGTGCAGGATTCGCTGCAAGCCACAGCGCAGGCAATACGGCCAGCGGGCACGATCCAATACACCCCGAATAATTCCTGGAGTGTCGATGGTCAATTCGCCTGGACCCGGGGAGAAGCATTTCAGGAGTATGACAACGTATACAGCAGTTTCTTCATCACTTACATACGACCGTTTCATCGCACGTACAGCGGTGACGCCGGGAATTTCAAGGTCACGTACCCCTTGCGATTCTCTGTAGGCCTGCAGGCAGAACAATTTCCAGACTTCACCGGAACTGCCCAGAGTGGGACGCTCATCCGTCCAGTTTTTCGGCTGTCGATTTTTTAGCGCGGGGAGTACATGAAGATTTGTCTGGTCACAGCTTTCCCGCCCAGCCGGCGAGGGCTTAACGAGTATGGTTTCCACCTGGCGCGGGAGCTGCGGCGCGATCCGTACTTGAGCCTCACCATTCTGGCTGATGAACTGGACGGCGATGAAGAAGAACTCGACGGCTTCGATGTGGTCCGCTGCTGGCGCTTCGATTCGGTAATCAACCCAGCGCGCCTTTTGAAAGTCATCCACGAAGTCAAGCCGGATGTGATTTGGTTCAACCTGCTTTTTTCAACCTTCGGCAATAATCCCGTAGCTGCTTTTTTGGGTCTCACGCAGCCTGCGCTGGCGCGGATGAGCGGGCATTACACGCATGTAACCCTGCACCACCTAATGGACAACATTAATCTGGCCGATTCCGGTGTGCGATTTCCGCGCTTGTATCGGGTCGCAGGTTCGGCCGCGACCCGCATGTTGCTGATGGCGAATTCCATTTCAGTCCTGTTGCCGGTTTATCGCAGAACGTTGATCGACAAATATCGCGGAGAGAACGTTCACTTTCGCGCGCATGGCATTCTGGGCGGGCGTCCCGAACCTCCTGATTTCAGCCTGCGAGGAAATCCAGAGCACCGCGTTCTGGCGTTTGGGAAATGGGGAACGTACAAGCGTCTGGAGTTATTGATTGATGCATTTCAGCGGGTCTCATCCCAGATGCCAAACGTTCGGCTGGTAATTGCCGGCGGTAATCATCCGCTCACACCAGGTTACATCGAGTCGGTAGCCGAAAAATTGAAAGATTCTACCCGTGTCGAATTTACCGGATACGTGTCGGAAGAGGACATACCAAGATTGTTTCGTCAGGCTAGTGTCTTAGTACTTCCGTACTCATCGGCCACGGGTGCGAGTGGAGTAGCCCACCTTGCGTGCGAATTTGGCGTCCCAATCATATCGGCTGGTATCGATGATTTTCGTGAAATGGCGTTTGACGAAGGCTTGGCGGTCGACTTCTACGAAGTGGGAAATGCTACGAGCCTGGCGAACGAATTGCAGAAGCTTCTGAATGATTCCCCACGAATGCGAGAAATGGCCGAGCAGAATTTTTCCGCTGCTCTGCGCATGACTATGCCCCAGATCATTCGCCAATACCTGCGCTCGTTCGATTTGCAACAACGAACAAGGGCGCTCGAACCGATTTCCAGGTTCCGACGAATTCCATCGTGGATTCCTTCACGCTCGGCGATATTCCGGGCCGCAGCACCCAGGTGGCAGTCATGGACGTAAGGGCAATCTTGGTGATTGGAGGTCTAGCCCCCTCAGATACCGGCACGCGGGAAAGTATCGCCGGCATACCAATCGCCTATCTGGACGTACTTGGAGCGCCGGTAGTGGCGTGGGTGCTGCAAAGGCTTCTGCGGTGCGGGGTTTCCCGCGTGAACGTGCTGAGCGACGCGACCTTAGAAGCAGAGTTGTACGCCCGGCGCGCCGGGGTGTTATCGGGAGTTCCTCATATTCAGGCAAAGGGCGAGCAGCTCTGGAATACGGCGGAAGAAACTTTCCAGAAATTTTCCGAGGACGGCGCCGAACTGGTGGTGGTCATGCGAGTCGGCCCCTACGTTGATCTCGACTATGACGAGTTGCTTCAGCACCATCTCGACACCCGCTGCTCCGTAACCCCGTGTGTGGATTCGACCGGGGCACCCCTTGAGTTATTCGTACTGAACGCATCGGCGCGGAAGGATGCAGGAACTCTGTTTCGCAGCCAGTTTCAAAAGCTGCGCCGGGAATGCCAACCATTACGAGTGACGGCTTACACGAATCGGTTGCAGAATGCTTCCGACCTCCGGCGCCTGGGGCTGGACGCGCTGATGGGGAAAAATTCCATTTCCCCGCTTGCTCGCGAAAGTAAGCCGGGCGTGTGGGTGGGGCGCGCCGCCCGCATTCATCCTAAGGCCCGTATTGTCGCTCCTGCCTACATAGGAGCGCATACCCGCATTCGCGCTTCAGCGCTGATCACCCGGGGAACTGTCGTCGAGCACCACGCCGAGGTGGATTGCGGCACGGTCGTGGAGAACTCCACGGTGTTGCCTTACACCTGCGTCGGCGCCGGACTGGACGTGATGCAGTCGGTGGTGGGATTCCGCCGGATTGTTCATCTGCCTCGCAATGTCGAAGTCGAGGTCAGCGATAAGCGTTTGGTCGGGATGGCGCCTTTGAGTCCAGCTTCACGAATTGCAGGCAGCACGGCTGCTGCTTTTGCCTTCTTACCTAAGAAGCTTTTCCGAGCGGTCTCAGCGGCATCCGGCCGCAAAAGCGCCGCGAGGACTTCCGGGACCAGGGAAAAAACGGTAGCGCCATCCGAGGAAGCAGTGATGGAGACCCAGGGGATTGACAGAGAAAGTTCCGAATTCCCCTCGAACCTGGCAGTCGCGAGGAGATATGGAGACCACTAGCAGGCCCGTTGTCGTCAAACGAATGCCAGAAAGATTGAACCTGAAACAGGCGCGGAGCTTCTTGAAGGAAGTCCAACCGTTCTTGCGATCGGATCGGCCCCAGATTGTATTCGACATGTCCCAGGTCCGGCACATCGATGCCGCGGGCGTGGACATGCTCCTGAAGTGCATGCGTGAAGTGGTAAAGCGGGATGGCGATCTTAAGCTGGCTTCGCTGTCGGACCAGACCGCCGTGGTCTTGGAACTGACCCGCACCGGCCGCCTCTTTGAGATTTACGAGAACTCGACGGCCGCGGTGAAAAGCTTCAGTTGCTTCCTGCCCAACGCGATTAGGCAGTTGTATCCTCACGCTCCCCATGCCGTCCTGCCGATGTCACCATCCGCTTCGCTCCCGCTCGAAGAATCCGACGGAGCGGATTTGGCGGCATGACGGTGAATCCAGAGACGCTGGCCGCCGACCCGCCACCGGGCTCGCGCAATTGGCGTGCGTGGTTGTCCGGTGCAACAGCCAGCCCGGGATCGCACGCCAAGATTCTGACGGGCAGCCTCATTCTGCTGATTGGGTCGGTGTTCGTAAGTCTGGCAAACTTTGGCTACAACATCGGAGTGGCTCGTTTGCTGGGGCCATCGGACTTCAGTCACGCCGCTGCGGCCGTGACTATCCTGATGTTGATCTCGGCCATCACTCTCGCGTTTCAATTGGTTTGTACCAAGCTGGTGGCCAAGGCTGACAGCATCGAGGAGAAGGCTGCGGTCTTCCAGCATTTGCGTAAACGTGCCTGGGTGATCGGGGTGGGGCTCGGCGTGTTTATGTTGCTGACCAATTCCCTGCTCACAACTTATCTGCGGCTTTCTTCGCCCTGGATCATCACTCTGCTGGCGGTTGGGCTGACAATTTATGTCCCGCTTGGGGTGAAACGGGGAGGGCTGCAAGGGACCTGCCGCTTTCGTGGACTCAGCTGGAACATGGCGGCTGAAGCCATCGTCAAATTTGTTGGCGCCATCATTCTCATCGAGATGGGCTTCGGGGTTCTCGGGGCCGTAGCGGCAATTTCTGTTTCGGTGATCGTCGCCTATTGCCTGCCGGACGCAGCTAAGGAACTGCGCGGACCGCGCGCTTGGCCGGACCACGAAGCTCCGGTGGGCGAGGCACGGCAAGCGATCGTTTTCTTCGTCGGCCAGGTCGTCATCAGCAATATAGACATCCTGATGGTGAAACATTTCTTTCCGCCCAGCGAGGCTGGATTGTATGCCGCCATCGCATTGGTCGGACGGCTTCTCTACTTTGGCGCCTGGTCGATTGTAAGCGCGATGTTCCCGGTATCGGCGGAGAGCAAAGCTGACAAATCTACGACCTCGCTCCTGGCCTTTCCGTTGTTGATGGTCACGGCTATGTCGGTGGTGTTTGTGCTGATTCTCGCCAGCTTTCCCACCTTGGTTTTTCAGTCGCTGTTCGGAGCGCACTTCCGCAGCGCTGTGGGCGGCTTAAATCTGCTGTTGACCATGAACGCAGCGGCATCCGGCGTGTATGCCCTGGCGGTGGTCTTGATCACTTACGAGATGTCCCGGCGGATTGCCAATACCGGCTGGCTTCAGCTGGTGGTTAGCGGCTTAATCGTGCTCGGCATTTCGGCATTTCATTCAACGCTGTTGGAGGTAATCGTTGTCCAGCAGGTTCTGAGGATTGTGTTGTTGATTGCGGTCGCCTACCCCTTCATCAAAGGTTGGGTAACCGTGCGCGGGAGACTACATGAAGAGGCTACAGCGCGTTACTGAAGCTGAAGTCATAGCTGAATTCCTGAAGAATGAGTTCTATCAGGAAGAGTTCCACGAGGACCGCGAGCAGTTTGAGCAGCTCGTTCTCGGTGCGGAGATCACGGACGAGACGGGCAATGCACTGCGTCGCGCCTTGTTGTTCCGCCGCCGCGGCCACATGTGGAGAGAGTTGCCCTCCGATACGCAATGGTGGGAGGTGCAGATCGAGCCGACGGATCTGGAAAGAGTCAGCGTATTTCCCCGGGCGCAATGGCGAAGGATGGCAAATGGAAGCTTTCTTCTGAAAGATATCGTGCGGCGTATCAAGAGCAAGCCGTCTCGCGGCCGCACTCGTGATTTCATCTCCAAGATCCAGGCTTTGAGCTACTACTTGCGGACACATGAAGACAAGAGCGCGGTTTTGCTGATCGGTATGGATGATGAGAAGCCGGTAACGGTGTTGGAAGGGAATCATCGCTTGACCGCAGCCCTGTTGGCTTCGCCGGAAGTGCTACAAAACCGTTTCCGGATTTTCTGCGGCTTTTCGCCCTTCATGTCGCAGTCGTGCTGGTATCAGACCAATGTTCCTAATCTTTGGCGATACGCCAGGAACCGGGCGCGCAATTTGTTTTATGACCGCGATGCCGATGTAGAGCGGCTGATCAAGACATCAGGAGAAGCCGACGATCTCTCCGGTCAACTGGCGCCGGTCGCGGCGCGCAAAGCTTTAAGCAATTCGAAGTAAGTGGGCCACGTCCAAAATTTTTTTCTCAGGGAGAGCTGCTACATGAAAGCTCATAAGCAATTAGCAAGGATGATGGTAGTAGTTTCGGGCCTGGCTCTGTGTGGACTGCCGGAGTATGCCCAGGCGTTACCGCAGCAGAATGGTTCGGCTCCGCAGAACCAGCAGAGTCCGCAGAGCGGCACCACCATCGATCCGTCGCAGGGGCCTTTGCAACCTGTGCCCAGCCAGAACCAGCCGGACAATCAAGTCCCTGCGCCGCCCGTGCCGGAAAGCTCCAACGAGCCAGTTCCGGCGACACCGGCTCCGCAGCCCAAACCTGAGCAACAGATGCAGCAACCACTGGGTGCAGCAACCGCTGAGGGAGTGCCAACGGTAGGTGGCGCGGCATCTCGTCCGGCAGGCGAAGCAATCGCCCCCGCCAAACAGAATCAGCGCCGGTCGCTGCTTATCAAAGTTGGGTTGATTGCCGCCGCCGGTATCGCAGCGGGCACGGTGTACGGCCTGTCAAAAGGAACGTCAGGTAAGCCCTCTACATCGAAATAGGAACAGGGTTTCGCAACAGGCATTGCACGCGACTACCTGCTGTCGTGTGCCGGAACAGGATTACTGGGATATGTCTTCGTCGTTCTCGGGTCGGCCAGTGTTGGTTTCATTTTCGGGCTTGGATGGCGCGGGCAAAAGCACGCAGATCGCAAATCTTCAGCAATTTCTGCGCGAGCGAGACCTGTCCACCAAGCTGCTGGCGTTCTGGGATGATGTGGTTGTGTTGAGCCGCTACCGTGAAGGCTTCGTGCACAAGGTCTACGGCAGCGAGCGCGGGATCGGCGCTCCCGGCCGGCCGGTCAACCGCCAGGACAAGAATGTCCGCAAGTGGTATCTCAGCCTGGCACGGCACGGATTGTATCTTCTCGATGCGCTTCATCTGGTGATTGCGGTCAACCAAGCCCGCCGCTCAGGCGCCGACGTCATCATCATGGATCGCTACATCTATGATGAGCTGGCGAACTTGCCGCTCCTCAACCGGCTCACCAAAATCTTCGTACGCTTGGTCGACAAACTTGTTCCGAAACCTGACGTGGCGTACCTGTTGGACGCCGATCCGCAAGCGGCCCGTGCGCGCAAGCCGGAGTATCCTCTCGAGTTCTTACACTCGAGCCGCCGCTGCTACTTTCAACTCTCCGAAATGCTACGGCACATGACGGTCATACCGCCGCTTCCGTTGACTGAAGCCAAAAGAGCCGCCGAGCGAGCTCTCGATGAAGTGTTGCAAAGAGAGTCGATCTCCGCGCGAACCCAGGTTGATACGGCACAAACAGTCTAAGTTTCCCCCACCCAAGTTCAACTCCTGTAACAATTACCGTCACTGCGCCCTTCCTACTCGGCAGCTGGCTTGGGAGTTGAGATGCCGCGCTGAAAATAAACCAGTTAGTTCAAGTTTTTAGGGTCGAAGTTTGGCACCCAACTTGTAATAGATCAGGGTTGCGCCTGTACAGAATATGCAGAGCAACGGATCTCGTGGCGCACATGACGGACGAGATCATTTGAGGCAGGACGTGCCCACCCTTTGGAGGAATCAGTAAATGAAGATCTCAATGCTATTGTCGGTGCCCTTGGCCGCAACGTTGATGCTGCCGGCCATGGCGCAACAGTCGACGTCAGAGAGCAGCAGCCAGCCGGCCGCCGCATCCCAGAGCACGTCGCAACCGGCCACAACCACCACCCAGGATTCAAATTCGGCGCCCTCGGCCGCGTCGGATGACAACATGTCGGCACGCCAGCCATTGCAGCCGGAAACTCGCGAAGGCTTCTGGGGAAAGGTCAATCCCTTCGCCCGCAAGAAGTATGTCCAGCGCCAGCTCAGCCCGATCCGCAACCGAGTGAATGAGCTCGACGATCTGACCGCAGCCAATGCCAAGCAGATTAAGGATGTTGACGCGCGCGCCCAGGAAGGTATCCGCCAAGCCGACGCCAAGGCTACGCAGGCTGACCAGCACGCCATCGACGCGGGCAACAAGGCGCAGCAGGCCAACCAGACTGCTTTGCAGGCGAGCAATCACCTGAACACGGTTGAACAGGTGGTCGGCAACATCGACCAGTATCAACCGGCCACGCAAACCGAGATTCGTTTCCGCTCCGGCCAGACCGCACTCAGCCCCAAAGCGAAGCAGGCGCTCGATGACATGACTGCCAACCTGAAAGACCAGAAGGGTTACATCATCGAAGTGCAGGGCTTCTCGACGGGCGCAGGACAGTCCGGCGTGCAGAGCTCGCAGTCCATGGCGAACTCCGTCGTTCGCTACCTGGTCACCAAGAACGATGTTCCGGTGTACCGCGTTTTCGTCATGGGTATGGGCAACGCCAAGCTGCCGGCGTCGGCTGATGGCTCCAAGGCCAGCACCCACGGAAACCGCGTCGAAATCAGTTTGCTGAAGAACAATGTTGATCAGCTCGCCTCGGCTCAGGCCAGCGGCGAAATGGGTTCTTCCATGGCGCAGCAGAACAACAGCTACTCAACTTCCTCCGGCCAGAACCAGTCTGCCCCGAATCGCCAAACCAGCACCATGAATTCGGCGAATTCGGTCTCCTCTAACTCCTATTCTTCGCAACCGCAGCGATGAACAACCTGAATCTTTAATCGCAAACCCAACTCTCCTCCGACCCCTCGCACGAGCGAGGGGTTTTTTCGTAGACGAAAACGGACGCGGTCCTTACAGACGCGGCGCCGCGGTGTCGTGCCTGTGGTAGCCTACGCCAATAACAGTCATGGAAAATCTTTACTATTCGCGTATGTCGTCGCCGGTGGGCCCGCTGCTGATCGGCGCGTCAGAATCTGCTCTCGTGATTCTGAAATTCGATCGCGGGCTGCCGGAATCAATCAATGGCCAGCCGATCCAGTGGGAAGAATCACCAGAGCATACGAAGCACGTTCGCCGTCAACTGGAGGAGTACTTCGTAGGCAAGCGTCGCGATTTCGATCTCAAGCTTGATCTGCGGGGAACGGAGTTTCGCAAGCGCTGCTGGCAACAGTTGTTGCAAATTCCGTATGGAAAGACGCGATCGTATGGCGAGATTGCCTGCGCGGTTGGTAACCCGAAAGGCCCTCGCGCTGTGGGGCAGGCAAACCACTACAATCCCATCGCGATCATCGTGCCGTGTCACCGCGTGCTGGCGGGCGGTCGGCACCTTGGCGGTTACGGAGGCGGGCTGCCGGTGAAGGCGTTCTTGCTGCGGCTGGAGGGTGCAGCATTTCGCGAGCTTGATCCGGAGCCTGCGCAGCAACTCGCCCTTACTGTCAGCTAACGGCAATCTCTGGAGTCGCAGCCAGCAGGGTCTTCGTGTACGCATGATTCGGTGCAGTGGTGATTTGTTCGGTAGTTCCTATCTCCACCAGTTCGCCATGTTGCATGACAGCGATCCGATCCGCCAGGTAGCGGACGATTGGCATGGAATGCGAGATGAACAGGTAGGTCAGCTGAAACTCCCGTTGCAGCTGCTTCAGCAGGTTCACGATCTGGGCTCCAACACTGACGTCGAGCGCCGAGACAGGCTCATCCGCAACAATAAATCGTGGCCGCAACATCAGGGCCCGAGCGATGCCGATGCGCTGCCGCTGGCCGCCGCTGAATTCATGCGGATAACGTTGCAAGGCCGACGCATCCAGCCCGACCGCGCGCATCGCCTCGCTGACGCGTTGCCGCCGGTCGCGGGCCGCGCCTCCGCCGTGGATCGCCATGGGTTCGCAGACAATCTGCTCGACCTTCATGCGGGGGTCGAGCGATCCGAATGGATCCTGGAAGATGATCTGCATGTCGCGCCGCAGCCGCCGCAGATCGGAGCCGCTGGCGCGCAAGACGTCATGCCCATCGAACAGCACTTCGCCGGAGTCGGCTTCCACCAGCCGCAACAGCATGCGGCCTAGCGTGCTTTTGCCTGAACCAGACTCGCCCACCAGGCCGAGCGTCTCTCCGGGCTTGATCGAGAGCGAAACATCGTTAACGGCACGCACCTGGCCCGAGCTTCTCGCTCCGAAAGCGGATTGCCCGGTGTGAAACGTCTTGATCAGATGATTCGCCTGGAGCAGCGGCATGAATTGGATGGTAGCAAATGCGCTGGCACGAAAAATTGTAATCGCCCGACTCCCGCGCCAGGCAAGGTTTTTGCCAGATTTTCACACTGGGAAGGTGGTCAGACTCGGGCAGGTGGAAAGCAGACACTCGCGTAGAGCCGCGACTATCAAGTGCAAAAGCAACTTCCCCGAAACAGGCCTGAAACGATTGCACAAAATTCAGGCAGCCGCCTGTGGATGAGCTGCACTCAATTGAAAACAGGGGAGATAGAGTCGCGATAATTTTATTGACTTCGGCCGGGAACGGAGTAAAAACACACTCGTTCTTTGACAAGTTTCCAAAGCTTTCCAGGGTCGGATGCGGGCAGAACCTGCGCGCTAGCGTAGGAGATACCGGGCAATCCGGTGGCTGATGCGAGATCGCTGCTGCAGCGCCCACGGCGCAGCGCAGAACGACCGCAACGGTCGCTAGCAGACGATACAGGAAGGCAGGAAACACGTCAGAGGCAAGACGGGATCCCGAGGCGTTGAACGTTTATTCCGGCGAGTGGTTAGCGTAATCCGAACTGAGATCATGAGCCACATGCGCAAGCATGCGGAGTCAGAGCGCAGTGAGGATCCAGGCGAGCACTAGTCGAAAATAACAGCTCAACACAACCTCGGGATTCTTTTTTGCAGCTGTCAGCTGTCAGCTCTCAGCTAAGAAAGCCCGAACGATCGAGTTGGGGGTAGGGCGAAGCTATCAACAGCAGATTCTCGTCGGCCTGAAGGCCTCCTCGGGATGACAATTGATAACGAGCGCACGCAGCACGACTGAAAGTGACGTGGCTTAGCCGAGAGCTGAAAGCTAACGGCTGAAAGCTGCCAACCGACAACGGACAACCGACAACTGCTTCACAACGGTATATTTCCGTGCTTCTTTGGCGGATTTTTGTCGCGCTTGTTCTCCAGCATATCGAGAGCCTGAATCAGCTTTCGGCGAGTGTCCCGCGGACGAATCACTGCGTCCAAGTACCCGCGTTCGGCGGCAACATAAGGGTTGGCAAAGCGTTCGCGGAATTCTTCGATCTTCGCCGCCCGGTCTCCGTTCGGGTTCTGCGACTTTTCCAGCTCGCGCTTGTACACGATATTGACCGCGCCTTCCGGTCCCATCACGGCGATCTCGGCCGTCGGCCACGCATAGTTGACATCGGTACGAATGTGCTTCGATGCCATAACGCAGTAGGCGCCGCCGTAAGCCTTGCGCGTGATCACGGTAATCTTCGGCACCGTCGCTTCCGAGAACGCATACAGCAGCTTGGCTCCGTGCGTGATGATGCCACCATATTCCTGCTGCGTGCCTGGGAGAAATCCGGGAACATCTTCAAACGTGATCAGCGGAATGTTGAAGCAGTCGCAGAAGCGCACAAAGCGGGCACCCTTGATGCTGGCGCTGATGTCCAACACGCCGGCGAGGAACGCGGGCTGGTTGGCGACGATGCCCACCGGCTTCCCATTCAAGCGTGCGAAGCCAACAACAATGTTCTTGGCGTAATGCTCCTGCACTTCGAAGAAATAGGAATCGTCCACCACGGTGTTAATGACGTCCTTGATGTCGTAAGGCTGGTTCGACTCGGTGGGCACGATCGTGTCCAGCCGCTCATCGACGCGATCGATAGGATCGGTGCACGGCTTGCGCGGCGGATCCTCCAGATTATTGGACGGCACAAAGCTGAGCAGCTCGCGCACCATGCTGAGGCACTCGGCGTCATCGTGCGCCATGAAATGCGCCACGCCTGATTTCTCGTTGTGCGTCACGGCGCCACCCAACTCGTCCTTGGTGACCTCTTCGTGGGTCACTGACTTGATGACGTCGGGGCCGGTGATGAACATATACGACGTGCCGTTCACCATCATGATGAAGTCAGTCATGGCGGGCGAGTATACGGCGCCGCCGGCGCACGGGCCCATGATGGCGGAAATCTGCGGCACCACTCCTGAGGCCAGCACATTGCGCAGAAAGATATCGGCGTAGCCGGCCAGCGACATTACGCCTTCCTGAATGCGCGCTCCGCCGGAGTCGTTGAGCCCGATCACGGGAGCGCCCACCTTCATGGCCATGTCCATGATCTTTACGATCTTGGCGGCGTTGGTTTCCGACAGCGAACCGCCGAAGACAGTAAAGTCCTGCGCGAAGACGAACACCAGCCGGCCTTCAATGCGGCCATAGCCGGTTAGAAAGCCATCGCCATAATACTTCTGCTCGTCCATGCCGAAGTCGTTGCAGCGATGGGTGACTAGCTTGTCGGTCTCTTCGAAGGTGCCCTCGTCGAGCAGGAATTCGATGCGCTCGCGCGCCGACATCTTGCCTTGCTTGTGCTCGCGCGCCCGCCGTTCTTCGCCGCCGCCGGCTTCGGCCAGCGAATCTCGCCGCTTCAACTCCGCCAATTTCTGTTCCAGATTCATGCGCGTGATTATAAACAGCGGAAAGGGACGATTGAGCAGACTATCGCTTTTCTGACATCACCGAACTTTGTGACGACAGTACTTGCCGATTGTTCGCGGTACGGACTCTAGCGAAATCAGCCGAAGTGTTCCCATCCCGCCGGCTCAGGAACCGAGGTCTTGCCATACGCAGTGGCGAGTCGCATTTGTCGCCAGCCAGGATTTCGCCAATGCGGGTCACTGGCACCCCTGCAATCTTTGTGGGAATTTGCTTACCTGGCCGTGCGGTAAAGAGCAACTCGTACTCATCGCCGCCATGCAGGGCAATCTTGAGTGCGTCCCGTCCGCGGACAATCGGCAAAGCTTCGGCATAAACCACCGCACCGGTTTTGCTTTCTTCGCAAATATGTCCCAGGTCGGTAGAGAGACCGTCGCTGATGTCGATCATCGCGGAAGCCAACTTCTTCTCCCGCAGATACTGGCCGACCGCCATGCGTGGCTCAGGATAGAAGTGCTTAAGACTGGCCTTGGCCCGCAGCTTCCTCCCGTCGCGAAGCAGGTTCAGATCCCGGACCGCCGAGCCGAGCGTACCCGTCACATACAGCAAATCACCAGGACGCGCACCGGAGCGCAAAACGGCCTTTCCAGTGGGAACTGAGCCCAGCACCACGATGTCCGCCAGGACGCCATCCGGCGACTGGGCTGTGTCGCCTCCCGCTAACGAAACGGAGTGTCGGGCCGCCAGTTTCAGCAGTCCCGCAATGAACTGGTCTACCCATCGCTGTGGCAGGTCGGGGGGAAGGGCCAGAGAGAGGAAAGCCGCCTGCGGTATGCCACCCATGGCGGCGATATCGCTGAGTCCCCGGGCCAGGCAGCGGTGGCCGACAGAGTCCGCTGGGTGCCAGGATCGCCGGAAATGAACATTTTCCAGGCTGAAGTCGGTGGTGACCAGAGCTTCGTGGCCGCGAGGCAGCGGCACCACCGCGCAGTCATCACCAATGCCGGCTCCCGGCCGGTCGTCCCGCCGCTGAGTCGCCCGGCGGATGCGCTGGATGAGCAGCTTTTCCTTCAAGGGCACCGAATGTCTCCAATCAGGCGGCCCGCCACGACCGCCCTCAAACGGCTGCGAACCAAGCGGGGTTTACCACCTCGTTATCGCCGCTTGTTGGGTGTTATCAACTTTATTTACAATACTTTAGTGGTAGGACTACGTCCCAGAATTATTGACACACATCAGCCGCTCTGTTACGGTTTGATGTCATCTTAATCCAGCCAAGCGCCCAGCAGGATGAGCTTCTTGCTGGAGGAAGGCCGTCAACCCACGGCGTTCGGGACCCGAATCGTTGTTCGGACCAGCAAGGCTTAACGTTCCGGATTTTCATAGTAGTTGCAGTCGCTCCCCGGAACCATTTTTAACTGAGGGTTATTGGTTTGCGAAAACGATTTTATATTCTCTTCGTAGCCCGCGATGCGGAAGGTCAGCTACGAAAGATCCCGATCCCTATTCATTACCTATACGTCTTCCTCGCCGGTGCCCTGATCGGCATGTTCACCATTACCGGCATGGCGGGCTCGTACACCCGCATGCTGTGGAAGGTCGCCAGCTTCAATCAGTTACGCTCTGAGAAGACGGCCCTGCAAACCCGTTACGCGCAACTGGAGCAGGTAAATCGCGAAAAAGACATCCAGGTCGCTTCGCTGGGCTCGATCGCCAACGAAGTGTCGGTCATCTACGGTCTTAAGCCCAACCGCAAGCTGATGAACGCGGTCGAGGGCGGCCGGTCAAGCCGGAAGAGGTGACCTACTCGATCAACCAGCTCTACGCCCTGCGCAGCTCCGCCATGACTGGCGCAGCCACAGCTGGCCTGGGCATGGGCTTGACGCATGAGGCCACGCTCTCCGAGTGGGTGAAGACTACTACCGCTCCCACAATGTGGCCGGTCATGGGCCCCATCACGGGAGCTTTCGGCGAGCGCATTGACCCGTTCAACGGTGAAGGCGCCTTCCACTCCGGCGTCGATATCTCTTGCCATTATGGCCAGCCGGTTCTGGCTCCGGCCGACGGCGTTGTCACTTTCGCCAACTTCTATAACGGCTATGGCCGCATGCTGCAAATCGACCACGGCAACGGCATTCGACCCGCTACGGCCATCTGTCGGGATTTGCCGTTTCCGACGGCCAGACGGTCCGCCAGGGACAGGTAATCGCCTACGTGGCCTCTCCGGACGCAGCACCGGGCCCCATCTGCACTACGAAGTTCGCATCCACGACACACCGGTCAATCCCCACAAATTCCTGCGCACCACCTTCGCCCAAATGGGAGGCGTCAAAGGGGCGGGCTAACCGAGAGTCAAAACCGCGATCTCGGATAAGTGCACTTAGCTTTCGAAGTTTTATCGCCGCCGCCGGAGCTTCCTGCTTTGGCGGCTTTTGTGTTTCTGGCCCCAGCTCGACCGGCGATTCGCTCAGAACTTTCTTGAAGAACGCATACGGCACGGTAGCCGTCAGGACAGCCTCGCTGCTGTCCTGGTGGACTTCGAGGCTGTCGAAGGCAGCCTTCACGTCCTTATCTGGGCCGCCGGAGTCCATTGAAATCTCCAGCGACTTAAACAGCGTCAGGTACGCTGCTACTTGCTCGGTAAAAATCTGCGCTTCCGCCTCGCTATGCAGGACCACATCCGCCCGCAGGTGGACGTCTTTCAGCGGGCGCGCCGACGCGATCACAATGCTGCCGTGCGGAAGCAGACCGCTCCAGTCACCCGGCAGCAGCAGTTCGCCATGTTCGTCCGACGCCTGGGCAGGAGGCCGCGCGATGGTCCAGACAATGCTTCCCAGCGGTACGCGGCGATAGTAATCGCTCACCAGAGACGGCCCGCTAAAGGGCAGCGCCGCTTGCTTGTAGCGGTCAATCATGCCGTGAATGGCGTCCGGCGTATCCGTGTTTGACGCCGCCGCAATGTCGATGCCCAGCAGCGCCACCCGCACCTTGCGTCCTCCACAGGAATGACGTAAATGTCGTAGTCCTGGTATCGCTCGACCGTGGAGGCCAGCTTATGCAGATAGGCGCCTACTCGGCTGCTGTCGAAATGGCCTTGCAGGATCTCGCTGTAGCGCGTCTCGGCAGACTTGCCTTTCCCGCGCCATAGTGAATCGCAAAGGCCGCCTTGTCCAGGTCGCGCTCGAACTCGAAGCCGGTCTGCTGACGAAGTCTTCGTACTGCGGATCGCGCTCCTTGGGAGGGTTCTTGCCCAGGTCGGTCAGCAGCCGGATCGGCTCCAGGTTGACGTAGAGGACCGCATCCGACTCGGGCAGCAGGCGCACTGCGTCCGGGCGGCCCGCTTCCGCAGCAGAACAGCAGTCACAATGCCGCCAACAATGACAACGAGCGCCACGGCAGCCCACAACTGGTTCCTGCGGTTTCGCATCGAATGAGACTCGATGATACGGGAAAAGCCAGCGCCGCCGCCAACTGACCGAAAATAGCTCAACCTTGCGACAGGACCTGCTCCGGTCTCAGCCACGATGGAGCCCATTAACAGTCGTCGACGTTGCGCAACTATAGCCATGCCCGAGACCCTTAACTCACCAATCCGTCCCGGTTCGGCGTTCCCATTCCCAAACTAAGCGGCCTACGATTTTGCTAATCTGCGGTCGACTTCTCGGACTTTGCAAGTGCATGTCGAGGACTAGCTCGGCGATCCCAGCATCTTCGGGAACGATGTGATGGCCTACCGCCAAAATACGGCTTTCTGCCGTTCCCCTTGAAAGGCGCGCTTGTTGAATTGCGAACACATGGTGTGGCGACGCGAGGATCTGCCCCGTAAATAATTCGAACAAGGTGACGCCGAGTGAAAAGATGTCGCTGCGAACCGTCACCTCTCTCGGCGAAATGGCTTGTTCAGGCGCAGATATAGTTCTGAATGTTCCGAGTCCTCTCTGGGCGGTTACGGTCAAAGTACCCGTGCTGAGGGATGCTTGGAAGTCTCCCCACTTCACTATTCCGAGATCTCCCCAAACTCTTCACGTGAGTGCACCAGAGCCAGCCAAGGCAACACCATCTGGTAAGAGACATGTTTGCGGGTTTTACATCGCGATGAACGAGGTTCCGTTGATGAAGGTATTCGAGCGCTTGAGCTATGTGAGCGGCGATTGACAGCTTTTCCGGCGTTAGCTCAAACGCTTGGCGCCCATGCCGTTCAATTCGTCGACGTTCATCACGTTTGATCCAGCTCTCTAACGTCGTGCCTCGTATTTCTTCCATCAGCAGAAATGGGTTTTTAGGGCTTCCCGCCACAAATGCAGCACCGTTGATGTTGTCTTCGTAAGCATGAACTTTTACCAAACTCTCATGGCCTAGCAATTGTGACCGTTGTCCTTCTCGGCGGAATCGCGCAGCAACATCCTCGAAGGCTGCTCGGTCGATATACTTGGGGTCAGGAGCGAGAAACTTTACCGCAAAATCCTTGCTGTCACCGTCCCTCCTGGCTCGTCGAACGACAGAGGCTGCGCCATCGCCCAGTTTTCCGCGAAGTACGTATTCGTTATCCCTAACCGTGAATTTCTGACCGGCAACAGGCTTGCACAGTGCGCGTGTTAGAGGATGAGCCATTCGTCAACTCCGTTCTCTTAGAAAACATGATAGTCGACGATACCATGCCGCCACCCGCGTTCTTGTTTGCCCGCTTTTCCCTCGCCTGTAAACTCGAGGTTTAACCTTCCTTCATCGAACGGACGGGCATGCCTCACGATCTCCCCAAAGCCTATGAGCCAGGCGCCATCGAACCGCGCTGGGCCGATACTGGGTCAGCGAAAAGCTTTCACGTGGAGACCCCTCCTGCCGGCCCGCCCAGGAGACCTTTACCGTCACCCTGCCGCCGCCCAACGTTACCGGCCACCTCCACATGGGCCACATGCTGGAGCACACGGAGATCGACATCATCGTGCGCTGGAAGCGCATGCGCGGGTCTGCCCACCTGTGGCTGCCGGGCACCGATCATGCCGGCATCGCCACCCAGATGATGGTGGAGCGCCAGTTGGCCTCCGAGGGCAAGAACCGCCGCGACATGGGCCGCGAGGCATTCGTCGAGCGCGTGTGGGACTGGAAGCAGCACTACGGCGGCGTGATTCTGCAGCAGATGAAGCGGCTGGGCGCCTCGGTCGACTGGTCGCGCGAGTACTTCACCATGGACGAGCGCATGTCGCGCGCCGTCCGCGAAGCCTTCGTCCGCCTCTACGAAGAAGGGCTGATCTATCGCGGCAAGTACATCGTCAACTGGTGCCCGCGCTGCATCACCGCCGTCTCCGACCTGGAAGTTGTGCACGAGGAGACGCACGGCAAGCTGTACGAGATTCGCTACCCCGTTGTGGGATGCCGAACGAATACATCATCGTCGCCACCACGCGTCCGGAGACCATGCTGGGCGACACCGCCATCGCCGTGAACTCCGGCGACGAGCGCTACCGGCATCTGCACGGCAAGAACGTCATGCTGCCGCTGATGAATCGCGAGATCCCGATCATCACCGACGACATCCTGGCCAATCCCGAGTTCGGTACCGGCGCGGTGAAGGTCACGCCCTCGCACGATCCCAACGACTTCCAGGCCGGGCTGCGCAATAAGCTGCCGCAGATCGACGTGATGAACGAAATCGCGCAGATGAACGAGAACGCCGGCCCGTACAAGGGGCTGGACCGTTTCGAGGCGCGGACGAAGATTCTGGAGGACCTGGAGGCCGGCGGCTTCCTGGTCGGCATCAAGGATTACGTGGTGCCGCTGGGCAAATGCGACCGCTGCAAGACCATCATCGAGCCGCGCCTGTCGACCCAGTGGTTCGTGAAGATCCAGCCGCTGGCCGACCGCGCCATCGAGGCCGTCGAGAAGGGCGAGATCAAGTTTGTCCCCGAGAAGTACTCGAAGACCTACTTCGAGTGGATGCGCAACATTCACGACTGGTGCATCTCGCGCCAGCTGTGGTGGGGACATCGCATTCCGGCGTGGCATTGCAAGGCCTGCGGCGAGATCATCGTCGCGCGCGAGACGCCGCAGCAGTGCAAGTGCGGCGGCGCGCTGGAGCAGGACAGCGATGTGCTCGACACCTGGTTCTCCTCGGGACTGCTGCCGTGCTCGGCGCTGGGCTGGCCCGACAACACGCCGGACCTGGACACGTTCTATCCCACGACCACTGCTGATGACCGGCTTCGACATCCTGTTCTTCTGGGTGGCGCGCATGATCATGATGAATTGCCACTTCATGCGCGGCAATCAGACAGGGCGACGTGCCCTTCCGCAACGTTTACATTCATGGGCTGGTGCGCGATGCCGAGCGCCAGAAGATGTCGAAGACCAAGGGCAACGTGATCGACCCGATCGAGATCATCGAGAAGTACGGTACCGATGCGGTGCGCTTCACGCTGGCCGCGATGGCGGCGCCCGGCGAGCGACATTGCATTCTCGGAGAGCCGCACCGAGAGCTATCGCGCCTTCGCCAACAAGATCTGGAACGCCGCCCGCTTCCTGTTCATGAACGTGGACCGCGCGGCCGAAGCCGGGGTGTGGTCGCTGGAGGAATTCAGGAACTCCCACAATGTGGGGACGGGGACCGATCGACTTTGCTCATCCGCCTCGCCGCAGTGGACGAGAGGGTGGGCCGAAGGGTTCGCCGGCTTCAAGGCGGAGACCCTGGAAGACCGCTGGATCCTTTCGCGCTTCAATCGCGTGGCGCAGGAGATCGACGAGGCGCTGGACGCCTATCGCTTCCACGAAGCGGCGCACGTGGTCTATCACTTCTTCTGGGGCGAGTACTGCGACTGGTATCTGGAACTGATCAAGCCGCGGCTGCTGAGCGACAATCGCGAGCAGGCGCGAGCCGCTTACGCGAATCTCATCAGCATCTTCGAAGGCGCGCTGCGGCTGCTGTCGCCGTTCATGCCGTTCATCACCGAAGAGCTGTGGCACGCGGTGTACGACGGCAAGCCGCCGGCGAAGTCGATCGCGCTGGCGCGCTATCCCAAGGCCGATCCGGCGCAGATCAACGCCGACGCCGAGACCGAGATGGCGATCCTGCAGGACCTGATCGTCAGCGTGCGCAACATTCGCGCCGAGCTGAAGGTCGAGCCAAAGCGAAGCTGCCGATCGAGATTTTCGCCGAGCCGGCGAGGTGCGCGCGCTGATGGAGCGCAACAGGCGGCGCTGGAGCGGCTGGCCAACGTGGACGGAATGACCTTTGTCGAGCGAGTCGCTGGCCAAAGCGGCAGGGCGCGCAGCACGGCGCGCTTCGAAGTGCGCGTCATCTACGAGCGCAAGATCGACGTTGCCGCCGAACGCGAGCGGCTGACAAAAGAACTGACCAAGCTGGCGGCGAGCTGGCACGCGGCACGGCGCAATTGGGCAACGAAGCATTCCTCTCCAAGGCTCCGGCGAACGTGGTGGAAGGGTTGAAGAAGCGCAAGGCCGAAGTGGAGATGCTGATCGAAAAGGCGAAGGCCGCGCTGGGCGAGCTGACGCTCAGGCAGTAAGACGGCGGAAATATGGACTGGACAACCCGCCGGATCACGGCAATCCTGGAGAACGCGTTGCAGGAGGATCGCGCCACGCGCGACGCCACCTCCTACGCCTGCATCGATGTGAACCAGCGCGCCTCGGCCACCATCCTGGCCAAGCAGGATTGCGTGCTCTCCGGCGTGGGCTGTGTGCATCGCATCCTCGACGTCTTCGCCGCGCTCGACGGCACGGTCACCTCGCATCCCGAAGTCACCAGCCACACCGAAATTTTCGACGGCGTGCGCCTGCGCAAAGGCCAGTCGGTCGCCGTCATCGTGCACAACGCGCGCGTCATGCTCTCCTGCGAGCGCGTCATCCTGAACATCATGCAGCGCATGAGCGGCATTGCCACGCTGACGCGCGCTACGTGGATGCCGTGGCCGGAACCAAGACCGATCATTCTCGACACGCGCAAGACCGCGCCCGGCCTGCGGCTGCTCGACAAGTACGCCGTGACTTGCGGCGGCGGCCACAATCATCGGCTCGATCTGAGCGACGGCATGCTCATCAAGAACAATCACATCGCGCTGGCCGGCGGCGTCGTGCCGGCCTGGAGCGCGCGCTGCGCAACCGCCGCGGCTCGCGAGACGATCGAGATCGAAGTGCGTTCGCTGGAAGAGCTCGATGCAGGTGATGGAACACGGCGCCGAGGCGGTGCTGCTGGACAACATGACTCCCGAGCAGGTGCGCCAGGCGGTGGAGCGGGTGCGAACCGCCGGCCGGTGCCGCTGGAGGCCTCGGGTGGAATCACGCTGGAGAACATTCGCGCCTACGCCGAGACGGGCGTGGATTTCATTTCGGTGGGCGCGCTGACGCATTCGGTCCCGGCGGTGGATTTGAGCATGCGCATCATGCCGGTGTAGAAGCTGTCGGCTGTCGGCCGTTTCAGCATCAGAAACAGCTCGCAGCTCTGACCCCCTCGGCGGCAAAGGTGTCATCCCGAGCGCAGCATTCGCGCTTTTCGCGGATACGGAGTCGAAGGCCCCGCTAGTAGGCTGCGTCGACGCTCCCGAGCGTCTGCATCTCGTTCGATGTTCATTTCCCTGCGCTAACGCATAATCTCTTGATCGCGCGCTCTCCCCCAACTCGCATTGAACATACGGCGACCGCTCCACCGACGCGCGACTCGGCCGCATCGTGCGCCTGCTGAGCGACAACGCCACCGTGGTCATCAGCGGCACGCGCATTGCCGAGGAACTGGGCACCTCGCGCTCCGAGGTCTGGCGGGCGGTGCAGCACCTTCGCGAACTGGGCGTGCAGATCGCCGGCCATCCTTCGACGGGCTATCAACTGGAAGCCGTTCCCGACCTGCTGCTGCCCGATATTCTGGCGCCGCTTGCTGAGCGGCACTATCTTCGCCTCGCGCATTCATCATTACTTTCGCATCGGCTCGACCAACGTCACCGCAATGCAGTGGCGGCGACGGGCGAGCCCGAAGGCGCGGTCTTTGTCGCCGAGCAGCAGACCGCCGGCCGCGGACGCGGCGGACACTCGTGGGATCGGCGCAGTCGGTCGGAATCTACTGCTCGGTCGTGCTGCGTCCGGCGATCTCCCGGCGACGCGCTCCTCCTGTCGCTGATCGCGGGAATCGCGGTGGCCGAGGCGGTGGAGCAGACGACCGGCCTGCATCCCGATCTGCGCTGGCCCAACGATGTTCTGCTCGATGGCAGGAAGTTTTGCGGCATCCTCACCGAGATGAATGCCGAGCCGACGCGCGTGCGTTACGTGGTGATCGGCATCGGCATCAACGTGAACCACGCGTCGTTCACCGGCGAACTGGAGCCGATCGCGACCTCGCTGCGCATGGAAAGCGGACGCAGTGGTCGCGCGTTGCAGCTCACCGCCGCTCTGCTAAAATCGCTCGACAACGAATACCGCAAGTTTCGTCGAAGACGTGCCGGCAGCGCCGCTCGAATCTTGTGGCGCTTCGAGGCGCGCTCGTCGTTTGCCCGCTCGCGCCAGTGCAGTCGACGACATGGCGGCTACGAGGGCGTTACCGAAGGCCTGGACGATCGCGGTTTCCTGCTGGTGCGAACAGAACCGGGTCTGCGCACGGTTCTGTCGGGCGTGAGTGCGCGCGCTCGGATGGAAAATAGATCATGCTGTTAGTTCTCGATGTCGGCAACACCAACACCGTGCTCGGAGTCTTCGAGGCCGGAACCGGCTGAACGGAAGCGGCGCCCACTAGCCGCTGATCGCGCACTGGCGCGTCTCCACCAACAAGACGCAGACCGTGGACGAATACGGCGTGCTCTTCCGCAATCTGTTCGCGATGAGCGGACTCGATGTCAGCTCGGTTCAGGGCATCGTCATCTCCTCGGTTGTTCCGCCGCTGGATTCCACGCTGCGCGAGGTGTGCGAGCGGTACTTCAATCGCGGCCGCTGTTCATCGAGCCGGGCGTGAAGACCGGGCATGCCGGTGCACTACGACAATCCGGCCGAGGTGGGCGCTGACCGCATCGTCAACAGCGTGGCGGCCTTCGAGAAGTTCGGCGGCCCGTGCATCATCGTGGACTTCGGCACGGCGACGACCTTCGATGTGCGTCTCGAAGAAGGGCGAGTATCTGGGCGGCGTGATCACGCCGGGGATCGGCATTTCCGCCGACGCACTGTTTGCCGCACGGCGCGCCTGCCACGTGTCGATGTGCGCAAGCCGCCGCGGGTGCTGGCTACCAACACCGTGAACAGCGTTCAGTCAGGACTGTATTACGGCTATCTGGGATTGATTGACGGAATTCTGGAGCGGCTGATCGCCGAGTTCGGTGACAAGTGACGGTGGTTGCGACTGGCGGGCTGGCCACGCTGATGGGCGGCGGCTCGAAGTACATCGCGAAATCGACGACCTGCTGACGCTCGAAGGCCTGCGCATCATCTATGAGCGAACCTGGCGCCTGACCGCGGCGTGGCGCAGCTGACATCCGGTCAAACGCGGTCAAGGCGCAGCTCAGCTCGGTGCAGCAGAGCGGCGCTAGCTCGGCAAAACCTCTGGCCCAGCAAGCATGCGGGCCGCGCTGAGCACGCCGTGGAAACCTACTTCAACTACTTCACCGAAATCGAAGAGCACTTCCAGCGCCGGCGCGGCACGTTGCTGCTGCTGTCGCCGCTGGACTGGGCGCTGATGGAGACGTGGAAGGATGCCGGCATTCCGCTCGAAGCCGTGCTGCGCGGCATCGATGTGACCTTCGAGAAGTGGGAGCGGCGTCCGCGCAAGACGCGCAAGGTAAACGGGCTCGCCTTTTGCGCGCAGGAGGTACTGGCCTCGGCCGAGGAGATGAAAGAAGCCGCCGTGGGCGCGGCGCCAGAAGAAAGCGCGGGATACCGGCCTCGATCGCGCATCGGTAGCCGAATTCCTACAGCGTAACGCGGGGCTGCTGGAACAGGTTCAGTTGCCGGATTCGGCGCAAGCGCTGGCGCGGAAACCGCCGCGAATCTGCGCGGACTGGCGGAATCGATTATCGGACAGACAACGCAGCACCGATGGAAGATTCGAGCGCGGCTTACCGTGGCCGAGGAAAAACTCTTCGCCGCTCTGCTGGCGGCGACGCCGGACGAGGCTGCTGCTCAGGTGCGCTCCGAGGCCGACCGCGACCTGGCGCCCTATCGGCGCAAGATGACGTGCTCCGCAGATCGAGCAACTGCAGAAGCAATACATCCATAAGCGGCTGCTGGAGCAGTATCACGTGCCCCGGTTGAGCTTGTTCTACATGTAAAAGTTCGCGGGAGGGTTTCTGCAATTCGAAATTGAAAAGCTGGTTTATGGCGGCGATGGACTGGCGCGGCTGCCGGCGGACGAACATGGCCGCGGCAAAACTGTGTTACTTCCCTTCGTGATTCCGGGTGAAAAGATCGAGGCCTCGGCGGTTGAAATCGTCCGGGGTTCGTGCGCGCCAAGGTTGAACAGGTGATCGCGCCCTCCCGGATCGCGTCGAGCCGCGCTGCCCTTACTTTGGCCGTTGCGGCGGCTGTCATTACCAGCACATCGACTATGCTGCGCAGTTTACGGTACAAGACCGAGATCCTGCGTGAAACCTGCGCCGACCGCTAAGTTCGAACTCCAGAAGAAATTCGGTTCCATGCGGCCGAGCCTGGCACTATCGCAATCGCACCCGCATGCACGTCCGCCATCAGCCGCAGTTCGCCCTGGGATATTTCCGGTATAACTCGCACGAACTTTGGCGGTGGAAAATGTCCTATCAGTTCGCCGCTCATCAACAGGCGATTTCTGCGGTTTGGACAGTGGGCGGCGAAGGCGTAGTTCCGGAAACGCTGCATGGTTTGCAGTTCTTCTGCAATCACGACGATAGAAAGACTGCTGCTGGAAGCCTACATTCGGCCGGAAAGCGATCCGAAAGAGTGTGAAACGCTTTGCCACAGCGCTGCACGATGCTCTGCCGCAGCTTGCCGGAGTGGTCGTTTTCGCAACATCGGCTGTGGAAGACGAAAGCCGCCAGCGGGCTCCGCTAACGGCGGAACGGCGAAGCAGATCGCATCCCTTCGGCGAAGACTTTCTTTCCAAAGCGGCTGGTCAGGATTTCCGCGTGAGTGGTGTCGTTCTTTCAGACCAATCGCATCTTATCGATAAGCTGGTCGAGATCCTCCGCCACAAGGGCCGCGCTGCCCTTGACCTTTACGCTGGCGCGGGTTTGTTCACTCAGTCAGCTGGCGCGCAACTTCGACCAGGTAACGGCCGTGGAATCTTCGCCGCACTCTTTCGCCGACCTGCGACACAACGTGGGCGCCAACGTCAAGTGCGTGCGGTGCACCACCGAAGCGTTTTTCGCCGAACGCGCCGCCAAGTGAAGTTCGATCTCATCGTGCTCGACCCGCCGCGCGCGGGCTTGGGAGAGAAGGCGGCTGGGCGCTCGCCGCATGTCCGCCTCGCGTGTGACGTACGTCTCATGTGATCCGGCAACCCTCTCTCGCGACCTGCGCGTGCTGCTAGAATCAGGCTATCGGGTCGAGCAAACGCACCTGGTCGACATGTTTCCGCAGACGTATCACATGGAGACTGTCTTGCACCTGGCGCGTTAACCCGATGAACCTCGCCAAAGCCACACGTTGCCGTAGAACCGATGCGCTGTGTCGTGTGGAGGAGACGATATGTACGCAATCGCCATCATTCGTTACCGCAAGCCGTTGGAAGATGTCCAGAAGCACACCGACGCCCACCGCGCCTATCTACAGGGATTGAAGCAGGAAGGCCTGCTGATCGCCTCCGGGCCGATGGTTCCGCGGAGTGGCGGCATGCTGCTGCTGCGGGTTCCCGATAACGAAGCGCAGGCGACCCTCGACAGTATTCGCGATAACGATCCCTACACGCGCTTTGGAATGGGCCAGTACGAATTGCTGCCCTGGTCTGTCGGCATCGGCGCGGAAGACCTCGACCGGCTGTAACTTTCTCCCCAAAGGTTCTCGGCAGGTATAGCAGGTACCTGTGTCGAACGAGAGAACTGTGTTCCCGGCGGCCTCGCCGGCAGTCGCAACCAGCAAGCTGGCTTCGCTCGAGAACGAGCGCGCCGTCAATCCTGACGTGCAGCCCACACATCGTGGCGACCCAGCGCCGATGTTCCTGTTGAGCCTCGCCTTCGCGCTGGGAATTCTTACGGCGAATTTCCTGTGGCGTTCACCGTGGGTGTGGTTCGCCGCGTTCCTGTTGACGGCCCTCCCCGCGGCATTTTTCCTTCGAAAGTCAACCCGGCTGGGATATGCGCTGGCGCTGCTGGCTGCGGTCCCGCTCGGCGGTTTCTATCTGCAAGCCCGGGACGCCTCGCAGTCTAACCTGGGCGAGAATTTGCAGCCATTCGCCACAGGTGAGAATGGGGTGGACGTCACAGCTCATGTCATTCGCGAAGGCCTGCTTCGCGACAGTCCTTACGGTGGCAAGCAGGAATCTGTCGATGTGGAAACCGACCGCCTGCAGTTCGGCGATCACGTTACCGATAAGCCGATCGGCATTCGAATGTCGATTTACAGCCGCGAGAGCGAGGAAGAAGCAGCTCGGGATGCCGGCGCAGATTCGCCACTCCACATTTACGCTTACGGGCAGAGGCTGCATTTTTCCGCCAGGTTGCGGATGCCGCGCAACTATCGCAATCCCGGCGCGACGGACATCGTCAAGTACTTCAATGACCAGGGCATCCGTTTGACCGGTTCGACGCGGGCCGAGAACGTCGATGTGCTTCCCGGCTTTATCGGCAGCCGCTTTGGTGGATGGCGTAATGCGGCCAGACGCAGCGTCTTAAATCACATCGCGCAACTCTGGCCGGGTGAGCGCGGCGCACTGATGCAGGCGGCGTTGATCGGCGGACGAGCCTTCATCGGCCGCGAGATCAAGACTGAGTTTCAGCGTACCGGAACATTTCACATTCTCGTCGTTTCTGGAATTAACGTCGGCATCCTGGCGTTTGCTGCTCTGTGGACATTGCGCAAGCTGCCCATCGGCGAGACCTGGGCCACTGTTCTTACGATTCTGCTTTCCTGGGGATACGCATTCCTCGCCGACCTTGGTTCGCCCATCGTGCGCGCCACCATCACGCTGAACATTTACTTGCTCACGCGGCTGCTGTTTCGTAATCGCGCTGCGCTCAACGCCTTAGGGTTAGCAGCGCTTGGGATCCTGCTGGTCAACCCGCGATGCCTTTTCGACGCCAGCTTTCAGCTCACATTCATTTCGGTCATCGCGGTCGCGGGAATCGCGGTTCCCATCCTTCAGCGCACCATCTATCCGTTGCAAGCCGCTGTGCGCAACATCGACTCGCCCGAATACGATTTCTCTCTGCCGACGAAGGCTGCGCAATTTCGGGTCGAACTGCGGATCTTGCGCTCGACGCTGGAAGCTTGGCTGGGCCGATCCATATCGAATCTGCTGGTGGTCCGAAGTACTCTCTTCTCGCTGGCCGCGGCCGAATTGTTCTTTATTTCGACCATCATTCAACTGGCTTTGGCGTTGCCGATGGCATGGTATTTCCATCGCGCGACGACCATGGCTCTCCCGGCCAACATTCTCGTCCTGCCGGTCGCGTCGATACTGTTGCCAACCGCCGTTCTAGCAGTTGCGCTGTCTTACATTTCGCGCTGGCTCGCGTATTTACCCGCAATCATTGCCGAGAGCGCTCTTGACGCGCTCACTGGAACAATTCGCATTATCGGGCATCTCCGAGTATCGGACGTGCGAGTGCCAACTCCGAGCCTGGCGGTATCGATTGCCGCTACCGTAGCCCTCGGACTCGCTCTGCTCCTGGCTCGTCGCCGGGGTGTCGCTGCTTTGGGAGTTGCCGCCCTGGCAGTAGCGGCCGCCGGCTTGGTGTTTCTGCCTGCAAGGCCGCAACTGCGCTCCGGAACATTCGAGATCACGGCCATCGACGTTGGCCAAGGTGACTCGCTGCTGCTGATTACGCCTGAAGGCAAGACCTTACTACTAGACGCGGGCGGAATGCCGGGAAACGTCCGCTCCGACTTTGATGTGGGGGAAGAAGTTGTTTCGCCCTATCTCTGGTCTCGTGGCATCCGACGACTGGATGCAGTCGCGATCTCGCACGCCCACGCCGACCACATGGGCGGTATGAAGAGCGTTATCGCAAATTTTCGCCCGCGCGAACTTTGGTATGGCGTCGAATCTCCCAGCCGAGGATTTGTCGATGTTGAGCAAACGGCGCGAGCCTATCAAGTAGGCTTAGTGCCGCACGCGTCCGGCGATGCTTTCGATTTCGGCGGAGTTCACGTACGCGTCTTGAATCCGCAACCAGGATGGGAGCCGCGCGACCCGGCGCAAGACGACGAATCGTTGGTTCTACGAATGCAATATGGTGAGACGTCGGCGCTACTGGTGGGAGACGCGCACAAGCGAATCGAGAAGCTGCTGGCAGGCGAGCATCTTCAGGCTGACCTGCTGAAAGTCGGCCATCACGGCAGCGCGACCTCGAGCACTCCGGAGTTCCTGGATGCGGTCAGGCCGCGTTACGCTGTGGTTTCGGTGGGATTCTACAACTCGTTCGGTCATCCCCGGCAGGAGGTGATGGAGCGCTACGCCGAAGCCAATGTGACGACGTATCGCACCGACCTCGCCGGGGCTGTAACTTTTTTGCTGGATGGTCGACGCGTGAGGGCTACGCGGGTTCCTCGCTGACGGCTTCGTCTTCGTCCGTGGTGGGATGAGCGCGGTACTCCTCGATGGTCTGCACGGCTTCTTCGGCCTGGTCCGGACGCACCAGGACAACCACGCCGCCGACGCCCGGCAATATGTCCTGCGGCGCCTCGCGATTCTGAGTAATCGCCTCGATGCCAGCCGATTCCAGCAACCCCCGCACCACCATTGCTTCGGACTCCTCGTCCGTGTCGAACACCTTTACCAGCTCTTCATGACCGTCTGTAGGCTCTGCCATTAGCTCCTCCATTCCATTCGATGCAAAGGGCAGATTCCCAGCCGTTTGCAGTGATTGATTTGCCAATGATATTCCGGCATTTCGTTGTATGATGCCCCAACCCCGACAAGATCGACAACGATTGTTGGGAGCGTGGGTCGCCCAATTAAGATCGAGCGCAACAGTTCAGCGGGTGCGCACATCAAATTGTAACGAAAAGCAATCTGCACGAGTGAGCCGATCGCAAGGTAACGGCGGTTTTTCTCGGGGAGAAGCTATGGGGCTATCGGAACGCAAGGAAGCTGTACCATCGCCGGCGGCAAGCAGCGAACAACTGGAGCAAGAAGAGGAACGCCGCAAACTTCGCAGGCTTCAGATCATGATGAACATGGTGATGTCGGTCATCAGCCAGGACCACGATCTTACCGTTGAGGAGGCCTCGGAGCTGGTGGCAAACGCCAAACGCGCCGCCTTGGCCATGTTTCCCGACAAAGAGCTGGCTTACGATCTCATCTACCGGCCACGCCTCCAGCGCCTGGTAGCCGAGAGGTTCCGCTTGCAGTAGAAATCTATTTACTAAGGCTGGTCAGGTAAACCGTCACGGTTCCCCAGAACAGCCTGGCCCGCATCTGGATGGGAAGGTGCCGGTCGTCATCCGTGTACCAGATCCAAAAACGACCCTTGCTTTTGAGGATTCCGGAGTCGCCTTCCGGAATGACTCGAATCGTCTGAAACGTTCCGGCTGGCGTTTTGACTTGCTCCTTGCCGTCCACGTGAGCCTGTACTGTCGCCGTTTTACCTCCATCGTTTAGCGGGAAGGTGTAGGTCGCGCCTGGCTGCAAGGGAAGGCTGGCAATGTAGAGGATTCCTGACACCACGTCCGTTACACAATTTGGAATGTCGTTTTCCGTTCTCTTCTGCTGGTTGTCCTTCAGATTTTTTTCTTCCAGCACTGCCTTGCCGCGGCTGTAATCGTAGGTGATGTTGGTGTCGCGCCGATGCGATCCTTCCTCCGTGTGCTTGATCAGCTTGGTCGAGCACAGCGTCTTGGAATCGAAGTACGAATTGAAGCGGTCCTGCACGCGATACAACATAGCCACGACGCCATTCGAATCGGCTGTCGCGGTGACGTGGTCCTGCGCTCCGGCATGCTCGACGCGAAGGGTCGCCAGCCCTGCCGTCCAGAAACGCCACTCGCCCTCATAGTGAAAGGTCTGTCCGTAAGGAAACTGAAATCCTGGACGCAGCGGCTGAATGTGAGCCGCCGAGCCGATTTTCGTTTCCGGTGCGGTTTGGGCGGTAGGATGCGTGGTCTGCTGGAGCGCGTCCGCCGTAGCCTTACGGACTGGCGCAGCTGCGACCAGCAACAGAATGGCGAGCACAGCAAACAAGCGCGTGATGAAAGTCACCTTCACCCATGGAGCCAGAAGATTTTCGCTATGAGGACCGCCAATATCGCGGCGGCGCCTAGCAGGGCATTGTACTCGCGATGTCGGAAGTATAACTCAGGCGAGAAACCATCCGTCACATCCTTGAACCACAATGTGCGCGGCACCAGGCCCGGCACGCGCTGCATGTACTCAGGGTAGGCGGCGAATTGTGAGCGCAAGTAAACTTCTTCCGCGCGAATAACTGGCACATAGACGATGAAGAAATAAAGTGCGAGCACGATGCCTACCCAGAAATCGCGGGAAGCAATCGCGAAACCGATTCCAATCACGATCGAACCTACGTAGAGCGGGTTGCGCACGAAGGCATACGGCCCGGTCGTGGTAAGCTCGCGATCTTTCTTAACGTGGCCGGCTGCAAGAGCGCGAAACATGATCCCTAGCAATGCCAGCACCGTTCCGCATACCAACGACTTCCATGTGGGACGGGCCCGCCAAATGTAAAAGATGGCAAACAGAAACCCCAGCGGCACTCGGATGCGGCGAGCGATCCGGCTCCAAGGCCATTTCGTGTTTGTTGATCCGCGATCAGCCACGGCTCTCTCCCAGCAACTGATCCGCAGCTTCGATGACCGCTTGCGGTTCGATCAGAGAAAGGCCCACGTCAGGGCGATCGGTATGCGTGGTGTTGTAAACGCTCTCGGGATTGCGCAGCACGATGCTCCGTGTGCCGTAAGGACCATTGCGATCGGGACGCGTTGGTCCAAACAAGGCGACCACAGGCACTCGCAACGCGGCCGCCAAATGCATGGGGCCCGTATCGCCGCCAACGAAAATGCCGGCACGTCGCGTGAGGGCAATCAGTTCTCCGATGGAGCACTTCACCGGCACAGCCGCATTGCCGCTCGATTCGCGTACCGCGGCCGCCAGCGGCTCTTCACCCGGACCATGATTCACGACCACCGCCATTCCTCGCTGCGCCAGCGCCCGGGCAACAGTTCCGAAGGATTCAGCAGGCCAGCACTTAGCGCCCCATCCAGCGCCCGGATTCAGGATCGCGATCGGTTTGCCATCAAGGCCGCACTGCAGTTCGGCTGCCCATTTTTCCGCCGCAGGATCGACTGGGAACGCAGGCTGAACGTACTGCAATTCCCGGCCGGCAACCTCGGAGACGATGGCAAGTGCCTGCTCGACGACGTGTGCCCCTCGAGGAGCAACGCGCCGTGTATAGAAGAGGCTGGCTGGCGCCTCACGAGGTTGCGAAGATCCGATCCGTCTGCTCGCGCCGGCCGCGTTAGCCGCCAAGGCTGATCGTATTGCGCCTTGCAGATCGAGCGTCAGATCGTAATGCATTTCGCGAACGTCCCGCCGCAGACTGCCAATCGCCTGCCAGGTTTCCTTGGAAAGCAACGCCCTGCGCCAGGTCTTGAAATTTGCCACATGCAGAAAATCGACCAAGGGCTTGAGTTCGGAACGCGGCGCCATGTAATCGTCTCTACCCGCACACAACAACTCTGCCCAACGCTCTTCCACCAGCCATCCCACCTGCAGTTCGGGGCGCGCGACGCGCAACGCGGCAATCGCCGGCATGGCGTGAATGATGTCTCCCATGGCGCTGAGTCGAACCACGAGAATGCGATTCGGCGGCGGGATCTGTGGGCGCGCGGCATCCACGGCGCGGACCTCGCTCTGGCCCTGCGGCGATGTAGGTTCACTCACCGTTGAGAGCGGCCTCCAGTTCGGGAAGGTAACCGGGCCAGTAAGTTCGTTGTGGAATGGTCCTTGGGGTCGCCGACGATTTCCACCCGGCCTCCATAGGCCAGAACTTCGTCGCGCTCCGGAACGGTTTCGCGGGTGTAATCCGTGCCCTTGGCCTGGACATCAGGATGAAGCTCTCGAATCAGCGTGCGCACATCGGGTTCATCGAAGATCACAACCGCGTCGACGTCGGTCAGCGCGGCAATGATTTCTGCGCGTTCGTTGGCCGGCATGAACGGACGTCCTTCGCCCTTGAGCTGGCGGACGCTCTGGTCGGAATTCATCGCGACCACAAGCTTTCCGCCGAGCGCCTTGGCTCCCTGCAAATAACGAACGTGGCCAACATGCAGCAGATCGAAGCAGCCGTTTGCCAGGATGACAGGCTGCCCTCCCCGACGCCATTCGGCGACGCGTTCGCGCAATTGCTCCCGCGACATAATTTTCGATTTGCTATCGTTCACGCCGATGCCGCCGAATAATGATCGATTGCTGCCAGCAGTTCCTTGGCCGAGACGGTGGCCGTTCCCCGCTTCATCACCACAATGCCGCCGGCAAAATTCGCCAGCTGCGCGGCTGAGGGCGTATCCGCCCCAGCAGCCAGCGCAGCGGTAAATGTTGCGATCACGGTGTCGCCGGCTCCGGTCACATCCACCACCTGATCGGAGCCGTAGATGGGAATCGTCAACGGCTTGGCATCGCGCTCGAAGGCCACCATGCCATCGCGGCCACGTGTGATGACCAGCGACTCCAGCGCCATGTCGGCCATCACTTGCTCCGCCGCTGCATAGAGGTTTTCGTCGTCGTCGCCAATTTTGTATCCCAGCGCCTCTTCGACCTCTGGCTCGTTCGGAGTAGCCGCAGTTGCGCCTTCATAGTCCAGGATGCGGTAGCGGGAATCGACCGTGATTGGCTTATTCTCCAGGCATCCGTTGGACTTCACAAACGTCAACAGCCGTGGGGTCGCCGCGCCGTAACCGTAATCCGATATCAGCAGCGCGTCCGACGCTGTGGCGTATTCTCGCGCCGCATTCACCAGGTTCAGCAAGACCGGATGCATGTCGCCGAGCGGCTCAGGCTCGCGATCCACGCGCACCACCTGCTGCCGGCTGGTGTGCGACATGCCCGCCAGAATGCGCGTCTTGGTTGTGGTTGTGTGTCCCTTGAGCCGTTCGATTCCACTGACCGAAATTTTCTTGTCGCGCAGCCGCTCCAGCAACAGGCTACCGGTTTCGTCATCGCCCACTACGCCGACCGGAAGAACGTTGACCCCGAGCGAGGCGAGATTCATGACTGCGTTCGCGCCGCCGCCGGGAATGACCGTGCGCTCGCGGTGCTTCAAAATCAGGACTGGAGCCTCGCGAGAGACACGGGCAATCTCGCCAAACACGAATTCATCCGCGACCAGGTCCGCCAAAACTGTGATGGATAATCCGGAGAATGCCTGGACAATCTTCTTCCAGCGCTCCGTATCTTTCGGGTGCTTATTCATGAGCTCAAATGAACGCCCGGTGCTTAGATTGAGCTACCGGGCGCAGGCAACCATAGATTGTCTCATGCAGGCTGAGTTTTGCGCGTCTCAATTGTCGCTATCAACGCGCTCATGGCGGCCTCGGCATTCTCAATTTCCATCTGCACCGGAATGATATGCAGAGGTGCGAGTTCGGTCGCGCGCTCTCCCAGATTTACGATGTCTTTTTCCGTCGTGACGAACCCTGCGGTACCGTGTTGGTGTCGCAGTCTCAGTAACTCGCGAAGGTTGTTATCGGTGTAGTAATGATGGTCGCGAAATGACCGCGTGGCCGCCAGCGCGACTCCTGCAGACCGCAGTTGCTCGAAGAAAAACTGCGGCCGCGCGATTCCGCAGAATGCGATTTGCGGTCCTTCGATCGGAGGCACATCGATGCCGCGTCTAACTTTCCAAACCAGCTTGCCGGATAACGGCAGCCCCTGAGGCATGTCGCCGTTGGTGAGCACGATGGCGTTCGCGCGAGGCAGCGACGATAGTGGTTCGCGCAGCCTGCCGGCCGGCAGCAAAGAATCCCTGGCATCGCCGGAACTGGTCAGCACGATATCGAAATCGCGTCCCAGCCGGCGGTGCTGAAATCCGTCGTCCAGCAAGTGCAGCTGCGGCCCGAATGTTCCCTCGGCGAAGCGGCCGGCTGCGTAGCGGTCTTCGCCGACAATCACGGGAACGCGCAGCTTGCGCGCGATCAGCAAGGGTTCGTCGCCAAACTCTGCTGGCGAGCCCGCAGGATCGACTTGCGCAATGCCCTTGGTGGCGCGGCCGTAGCCGCGCGAGAGCACATCGAATCGCACCCCGCGCTGCTTCAGCAACTCGCCCAGTGTAATCAGGAACGGCGTCTTACCGGAGCCGCCAACGGAAATGTTGCCGATGCTGACCACAGGACCTTCCAGTCTGTAGACACGGAGACCTCTTCGCTCATAGAGATGGTTGCGCGCTCCGACGATCGTCCCGAACAGTGCCGACAACGGATTCATGCGCGCTTCTCCGCCGAGGCCCCGACCGGCGCGGCTTGCCGGTTCCCGCCGAGCAGGCCAAGCAGTGCGGCAACAGTTCTCTCGGTCGCGCCCACCTGCGATTGCATCACCTCGCGGGCCCGCTGTCCCAGGGCCGTGCGCTGCGTGTCGTCTTCCAGCAGGCGCTGAACAGTTGCCGTCAACGACTGCGGAGTTACCACCAGCAGAGCATCAGCTTTGCGAAAGACATCAACGATATCGCGAAAATTTTCTGTGTGCGGACCCACCAGAATCGGCTTGCCAAACTGCGCAGCTTCCAACACGTTGTGACCACCGCGGGGAACCAGGCTTCCGCCAATGAATGCCAGGTCGGCGAGCTCGTATAAGCTAGACAACTCGCCAATCGTGTCGAGCAGCAATACTCCGCCCGCGAGCGGGGTGGTTCCGTCCCATTGCGAGCGCCGCACCCAGCGGAGACCCGACGCGCTCAACAACGACACAACCGTCTCGAAACGCTCGGGGTGCCGAGGCGCCAACAGCAACGTCGTAGCAGGATACCGCGATACGACCTGACGAAACGTATCCAGCAGCATCGCCTCTTCGCCTTCCAGCGTGCTGCCGGCTACCAGTAACGGACCAATCTCCTCCTGCCGAACGGCAGCGGCGAGAAGCCCTACAATCGCAGACGTCGCATGAGGCTTGGCCTCGAACTTCAGATTGCCGCCAACCCGCACGCGCCCGGAATGTGCTCCGATCTGTACCAATCGGCGCGCGTCCTCCTCGCTCTGCGCCAGAAACAAATCGACATTCTCCATCACCGGGCGCAGCAGCTTTTGAAAGCGAATATATCCGGGAAGCGAGCGATCGGAAACGCGTGCATTGATGACCGCGACCTGCGTGCCGGATTGATGGGCACAATGCAGAAGATTCGGCCAGAACTCGCTTTCCGCCAGCACCAGCAGCTTCGGCCGCAGCGCTCGGAAATATGCGCGCACTGCCGTGGAAAGATCGAGCGGCAAATAGAACACGTTGCTCTCGCCGAAGCGTTGCCTTGCCAAGGCTTGGCCCGTATCCGTTGTGGTGGAGACGACAAGTCGCCAGCCCGGCAACGCTGCCTTCAACTCTTCTACGACGCGGGTGACGGCGAGAACCTCGCCCACAGAGACGGCGTGAATCCAGATGGTGTTTTCCGCCGGGCGATTAAACAGCCGCTCGGGAACTTTGCCCAGTCGCTCACTCCAACCGGTGCGGTACTTGCCATGACGCAGCATTTGCAGCAGCCACCACGGCGTGCTCAGCAACAGCGCCACCAGAAACACCAGGCTGTAGAGCGAATACACGCTGCGATTGTAAAGCCTGACGTGGCACGGCCCGAAAATCAAAAACCCAAAGCGGCTGGAACGGGGCACCGGGAAACGAAAAGCCCCGCTCGAGAGCAGGGCTTCCGGTTAACTATCCACCATCCACTGCCTTTACGTGTTGATCGGCATTCCAAATACCGCGTTGGCGGCGTCCAGCATTGCCTCTGATAGCGTGGGGTGCGCGTGGATGATGTTCGCCAATTCCTCGGCGGTGCATTCCATCTCCAGCGCGACCACAGATTCAGCAATCATCTCCGTCGCATTCGGGCCGATGATGTGTACGCCCAGAATCTCTCCATACTTCGCATCGGTAACAATCTTGACAAAGCCTTCATGCTGGCCGACGATGCTCGCCCGCGAGTTCGCGGTGAACGGGAATTTTCCGATCTTCAGCTCGTAGCCCATTTCCTTGGCCTTTGCTTCGGTCAGGCCAACGCTGCCGATCTCCGGATGGCAATAGGTAGCGTTGGGAATCCGCGACTTCTTGATCTTCTTTACCGGCTTGCCCGCGATGTGAGTAACCGCGACGATGCCTTCCATCGCGCCCGAGTGCGCCAGCTGCGGATACCCGGCAACGATGTCGCCGACGGCGTAAATCCCCGGCTCGGCAGTGCGCATGTACTCGTCAACCTCAACGAATCCGCGCTCCACCTTGATCTTCGTCTTCTCGATGCCGACGTTCTCGGTACGAGGCGCACGACCCACGGCGATCAGTACCTTGTCGGCCTCCAAGGTTTGCTGCTTGCCATCTGCCGTGAAGGTCACGGCGACGCCGGTCTTCGTCATATCCACTTTTTCGACTTTTGCGTTCACGAAGCCATTGATGCCGCGCTTGCGATACACCCGCATCAGCTCTTTCGAAATATCCTCATCTTCCACCGGGACATACCGCGGCAGCATTTCCAGGATGGTGACATCGGCGCCGAAAGAGTTGTAGATGCTGGCGAATTCCACGCCCACCGCACCCGACCCAATCACGATCAGCGACTTCGGAATATCGTTCAGGCTCAGAACTTCAATGTTGGTCAGGATGCGTGCGTCAGGCTTCATGCCGGGCAGCATACGCGCCACGGAACCGGTGCTGAGCAGGACGTTCTTCGCCTTAATCGACTTCAGCTCGCCGCCTTCGAGCGCAACCGTGTGGACGCCGCCCTGCGCCGGGCCAGTCAGCTTGCCGTAACCCCGCACCACGTCGACCTTGTTCTTGCGCATCAGGAACTGCAAGCCTTTGGCGTGCTTGTCCACGATGCCCTGTTTGCGCTTTTGGATTGAGCCCCAGTTCAGCGTTACGCCGGCGGTATTCTCCAGCCCAAGCTCCGCGCCTTCTTTCACGTGGTCGTAGACCTCGGCGTTAAACAGCAGTGCCTTGGTGGGAATGCAACCGACGTGCAAGCAGGTGCCCCCCAGCTTGTCGTCTTTTTCGATGAGAGCGGTCTTCAGACCCAGTTGTCCGGCGCGAATGGCGGCGGTGTAGCCGGCCGGTCCGCTGCCGATGATGGCTACGTCGTAAATTGTCTCTGGCAAGTTCGTGCTCCAGTTCTATGAGGTGATTCGGGGCGTTGTTAGTCTTCCCCACAGGCCGCAAGTGCAACGTCCTACAGGGTGCCCGTCTAGTTGGAATAATGGCTACAATCGAATAGATGATTGTAAATGACGAAAGAATCGAGAGGCATGTTACCCGGCGCTAACCCGTTATCTCTGCGGCAATTGGACGCCTCCGGACGGAAGTTTTCAGTGCTATGCTGGGCGTAGTCCTGCCATGAAGCGCATTGTCGACGAACCTCCCATAACGGACGAAACCGCCGCAAAACCAGGGCGGGTGGGACTCAAGCTGGTCGGCAGCGCTCTCTTCGTCCTCCTGATTATCGTCGCCGCGATTGCCGGTGCCCTCAGCGGCTTGCTGCTGGTCTATTCCACCGACCTTCCGCAGGTCACCGAGCTCGAACATTACCGTCCTGCCACCATCACCCAGCTTTACGACGACCAGAACCGCGTCATCGGACAGTTCGCTTTGCAGCGACGCGTGATCGACAGCTACAACGATTTCCCCAAGGTCCTGCGTGACGCGCTGATCTCGACCGAGGACAAGGAATTCGAGAAACACTGGGGCGTCGATGTGTGGCGCGTGTTCGGTGCTGCCTGGCGCGACGTTATTCTGGACAGCCGCGCCCAAGGCGCTTCCACGCTGACCATGCAGCTGGCGCGCAACCTGTTTCTGTCGCCCGACCGCAATTTCCGGCGCAAGATGCAGGAGGTCATGCTCTCCATCCAGATCGAGCGCCGTTTCACCAAGCCGCAAATCTTTACCCTCTATGCCAACCAGATTTATCTGGGACACGGCGTGTATGGCTTCGAGGCGGGCGCGAATTTTTACTTCAGCAAGAAAGCCAAAGACCTGACGCTGGAAGAAGCCGCCGTCCTGGCGGGCCTGCCCAAGGCGCCGAATTACTATTCGCCCATCAACAATCCCGAGCGCGCCATGCGCCGCCGCAACCTGGTCATCAACAACATGCTGGAGGATGGCAAGATCACCGCGGCCGAGGCGCAGCGCGCCAAGAACGCGCCCTTGGAGCTCAAACTACAAGCCGAGCCCAACGACATCGCGCCCTACTTCGTGGAGGAAATCCGGCAATACCTCGAGAAGAAATATGGTGCGGAAGAGGTTCACGAGGCCGGTTTGCGCGTTTACACCTCACTCAATCTGGAGATGCAGCGCACCGCGCAGCAGGCCGTGCGCGATGGTCTGGCCGCGTACGAGCGTCGCCACGGATGGAAGGGAAACCTGCTGAACGTCATTGCCAACGGCGATTCGCTGGCGACCTACCATCACGTTGATTGGGATGGAAGCATTGTGCCGGGCACCTATCTCCACGCGGTGGTAACCGAAGTCGAGCCCATGGCCGCGACGGTGAAGTTCGGCAACTACGAAGCTCGCCTCGGGCCTGAGGAGATCAAGTGGACGCACCACACCTCGCCGCAGGAGTTCCTCACCCAGGGCGACATCGTGTACGTCAAAGTTGTCGATTTGAACGGCAGTGCCAGCCGGGTTTCGCTGGAGCAGGAGTCTGGCGTGCAGGGCGCGCTGCTCGCCCTCGATAACTCTACCGGCGACGTGAAAGCGATGGTTGGCGGCCGCGACTTCGAGCAGTCGAAATTCAATCGCGCTACCCAGGCTTTGCGGCAGGTGGGCTCGTCGTTCAAGCCGTACATCTACACCGCGGCGATCGACCAGGGACTGACGCCGGACGACACCGTGCTCGACGCTCCAACCACCTTCAACACGCCTTCCGGACCGTACACGCCGCATAACTACGATGGCAAGTTTGAAGGCGTCATCACCTATCGCCATGCGCTGGCCGAGTCACGCAACATTCCCGCGCTCAAGGTGACGGAGCGCGTCGGCGGCATCAAGACGGTCATCGACTACGCGCGCAAGTTCGGCATTACTTCGCCCTTGCCCCCGTACCTGCCGGTCGCACTCGGCGCGGCTGACATCACTCTTGCCGAGCAGACTGCGGCGTTCACCACGTTCCCGAATGACGGCGTGCGCGTGATGCCGCGCTACATCCGCAAAGTTACCGACTACGATGGACGGGTGCTGGAGGAAAACTATCCCGAAGTTCGCGACGTAGTCAGCGCGCGCACCGCTCGCATCATGGTCGGCATGTTGCGCGAGGTGGTGTTGCACGGCACCGGGTACGCGGCCAGCAAACTCAATCATCCCCTGGGCGGCAAAACCGGAACCACGAATGACTTCACCGACGCCTGGTTCGTGGGATTCTCGCCGTCGCTGACCTGCGGCGTGTGGGTCGGCTTCGACGAGAAGAAAACGCTGGGCAACAAGGAGACCGGCGCGGCCGCGGCGCTGCCCATCTGGATGGACTTCATGCGCTTCGCCTTGCAGGGACGCGAGTCGGAAGGCTTCGCCGCTCCGCCTCCGACCACGCCCAGTGTCGCGACCCAGAAGGTCGACACGGCTGACGGCCCTTCCGGCGACAGTGAGGCGCACTGATGCGGCGCTTCTTTTATTACCTCACGCGGGTGCTGGTGCTGATCGTCGTCTTCATGCTGTCGGCGCTGACCGCGATGCGCTTTGCCATCCACGGCCGCCAGACCACGATTCCGAAGATCGTAGGTATGACCTCAAACCAGGCCGATCGCGTGCTCGCCGATCATGGACTGGTGCTGGAGCAGGGTGACCGATTCTTCAGCTCCGATGTGCCGCCTGGCCGCGTGATGTCGCAGGCGCCCGCGCCCGGAATTCAGGTTCGCCGCGGCTGGCACGTGCGGGTTGCCGAAAGTATGGGGCCGCAACGCGTCGTAATTCCCGACCTTATCGGCGGCAGTGAGCGCGCTGCTGAGATCAACATTCGCCGCCGCGGGTTGGAGCTGGGAAGCATCGCGACCGCGACTATTCCCGACGCGCCTCTTGGTCAGATCGTCGGCCAAAGCCCGACGCCGAACGCGACCAATGTTTCCGAACCGAAGATCAGCATGCTGATGGCGGCGTCCGAAGATCGTCCGGCGTTCGTCATGCCGGACCTGGTGGGACGCGGCGAAGACGATGCAGTGGAGGTGATCGTCAATGCCGGGCTGCGAGTGGGCAGCATCTTTACGCAGCCTGCTCCTGCGGCGCAGCCGAACGCGCAAACCGTTGCCTCGGGAACGCGCATGGTGGTGAAAACCACGCCCGCCGCCGGCCAGCGGGTTTTCCAGGGACAGGGCATTGGGCTGGAAGTGACGCAATAAGGCCGCTCTTCGCGATTCGCTCTTCGCTTTTCGCTAACCCAGTGGGGTCCGAGATTCGTCCGCTGGCCGGACTCGTAGGCTGCGCAGTTGGCTCTTAGCTTTTAGCTTTTGGCCTTTAGCGCTTAGCAAACGCACCCGTGCGCAGCAGAAGAACCGTACGGCTCTCGATAGGGTCGCTGCATAAGCAAACTTTGCTCATTAGGGCATCTAAACCTCGCCTACAGTCCGCTGTTCGCAGGGAGCTAACGAAACTCTGATAAAGATGTGCTTTGAAGGGGACGGCCTTCAAGTGTCTGTGTGAGAACTGAAGTTTCCGTTTGGCGATGGAGTACAACAGCCGAAGAACCAGCGCCGAAGGCGCGGAATAGCTTAGCCCAGCACACAGCCGAACCGGGGTCCCCGATTTGCGCTGCTTTTGCGCGAATTGGGGAAGGTCCGCGGAGTGCTGGGTAAAGTAGAAAATGATACGAGTCCCCCCGAGGACGAGAGCGGTTTTCGCGCAGACACTTCAGCCCGGCATCGGGACCACAGCTGTGATCAGAGTTCCCCCTGACAGTCCGGCAGTAGCTGATCGCTGACGGCTGACAGCTAAGAGCGAACAGCTAACGGCTAAGAGCGGCCTTTCTCACCCCTCGGCCGCAATAATCGCGTCTGCCTCGATCTCCACCAGCATCTCGGGCGAGACAAACCCTGTCACCTCGACCATGGTTGCCGCCGGCCGAATGTTGCCGAAGATCTCGCCGTGCGCTTTGCCCACCGTCTCCCACTGACTGATGTCGGTCACGAACATCCGCGTGCGCACGACGTCACGATAGCTCGCGCCGGCCTGCTCCAGCGCGCTACCGATGTTCTTCAGCGCCTGCACCGCCTGCGCGTAGACGTCGCCCTCACCGACGATCTTGCCGTCAGGCCCGGTGGCCACGGTTCCGGCGACCGAAACAAATGGCCCGACTCGTCACCGCGCGCGAAAAGCCCACGATGGGTTCGTAAGGAGAATTGCCTGCGATGTTCTTTCGTTCCATGAATGCCTCCCAGCAGACCGAAATTGTCCCATAAGTTCGCAGCACCGCGCCGAAAGGGTTGCCTGGCATTTTGGCAGTCATCCGTTGTGTGTGCTGACAAGTGCTGTGCGAGTGCGCGTTTTACGGATCCAGCAGCAAACCAAACCCGCATAAACAGTGTTCAAACTAGCATGCAGTTCTCGCTGGACCGCCACTGAGCGAAGCGAATCGCGTGCGCGTGATTCCCAACAGTGAACCTTTGCAGTAACGGCGGATGCGAGAAACGCTTGTATTGCCGCCGGAAGTGCGGTAAGTACTCGCATCACATCGAGTTGTGATGAGCCCGACAGGAGGCGATAGCACCAGGCCATGATCCCGGAATCTCATGCGTTGCAAGGGCTGTTCGGCGAATTAGTCCACTACCACTTTGACCAGGACATTGGGCTGCGCGATCCCGAAGTTCAGGATTACCTGGTGAACGTTCTGGGTGAGTTCTGCGAAAGCGAGCAGTTGTTCAAAGTTTGCAATGCCGACGGCCGTCCTCTCCACGATGTCGGCGAGATGCTGCTGGAAGCCGATCCGGTTTACGGCCCGGCGCCGTCCTTCGATCGCGAGCGCCAGGTGCGCAAGCATATCGGCGACTACATCCTGTTCTTCTCCGGCATGTTTCCCGAGAGCATCAATCACTATCGCCTGCGGCGGCAGCGGCTGGAGAATTTCGTCGACTTCATCAAGGCCGGCAAGGAGAGTTATTACATCGTCTCCAAGTTCGATCAGTTCGAATACGCCCGGCTGGCGCCGCTGTTCGCCAAGCTGGCGCGAGAGTTCGAGTCCTGCGTGCACGGATTGAACCTGGTCAAGAGCGATCTGGAAGAGATGCAGCACCCCATTACCCGGCGAGCGAAAGAGATCGTGATGTGAGCCCACGATCGGCGATGCGGGCACGGAGAGCAGCCGTGCCCGTTTGTTTTGTGCTTAAGCTTGGCTTCAGTTCACCGCAAACTTCTCCTTCCGCATATAACTCCGCCAGCCCCCGGAAGATTCCTGGCGCGCCTTGTTAAGAAGAGTTAACCCCGGCGTGACCGCCGAACTTTCTCCCGCCCACCGTGTTTCCAATTTCAGACATCGGGATGGATACCCCGAAGCGAACAAAGACGTATCGGGAGACATGGCTGTTGGCACGCTTATGACAGGGATCGCGACCGAGACCGCCGTCGTCAAGATGATGACGATCGCCGGTGAGTCCCGTCCAATGTGAAGCAGTGCCCACACGGCTAGTGGGAACCGCCCGAAATGGCGGAGGTGAGCAAAACGGCCCGGCAGGCAAGTCCGGGCCGTTTTGTATTGTCCGTTTTCTGCGATACTAGAGAGTAGGCTCGCGATCAGCGGGCGAAGCATCTCATGGACGTAATCGCAGATCCCAAATCCGTAAAAGTTAACGTCACCACCGGCACCGGCGTCGAGATCGAGTGGAAGGACGGCCATCGCAGCAGCTTCAGCTTTCCTTTTCTGCGCGATGCCTGTCCCTGCGCGCTGTGCAACGAAGAGCGCGAGAAGGACGGCCGTCAGCCGGGCGATCCGCTGAAGCCCATCGCCGGCGCTCTGCCCATGTTCAAGGCAGCGGCCCGGCCCACCGAAGTCAAGCCGGTCGGCAAGTACGCCATCAGCTTCCACTGGAACGACGGGCATGAGCACGGCATCTATTCCTGGCAGTTCCTGCGTGAAAATTGCCCGTGTGCCGAGTGCAAAGCGCGCCGCGCCATGGAAGCGCCGGCCATCAGCAGCAAGCCGAATTAACTAACCACAGAGACACTGAGGCTCAGAGACTCGAAACGGATCTCGGTCGGCGCAGCCCCATTTACTGCTGGAGGCAAACAAGAGCCGTGCAATATATATTCGAAAAAGACACCTCTGTGTCTCCGTGTCTCTGTGGTAAACCGAATCGGGTGTTTTCTACTTTGTCCTCGTATTTATCCAAACTGAATCCGCAGCAGCGCGAAGCCGTTGAGACGGTGAACGGGCCGGTCCTTATTCTGGCGGGAGCCGGAAGCGGCAAGACCCGCGTCATCACCTACCGCATCGCTCATCTCATCGACGGCGCCGGTGTGCCGCCGGACTCGATTCTGGCCGTGACCTTCACCAACAAGGCTGCCTCCGAGATGGCCAGCCGGGTGGAGTCGCTGGCCGGCGGGCGCTCGCTTTCGAAGCCACTGATCTCGACTTTCCACTCGTTTTGTGTGCGCCTGCTGCGCCGCGACATCAATGTCCTCCAGGTCGGCGGCAAGGGGTATCGCAAGGATTTCGTCATCTACGACGAGACCGACCAGCAGAACGTGGTGAAGGCGGCGATGAAGCGGCTCGGCATTGACGATAAGCAGGTGACTCCGCGCAATGTGCTTGGCCATATTTCCTGGGCCAAGAATCATATGCTCGATCCGCAGCAGGTTTACCTGGAGTCGTCCGACCCCAAGACCGAGCGCGTGTCGCATATCTACGAGATTTACCGGCAGGAGCTGGCGAAGTCGAATGCCCTCGATTTCGACGACCTTCTGCTGTACGCGGTTCGGGTGCTGAAAGCGTCGGGCGAGACCCGCGAACGCTACAACCGCCGCTATCGCTACATTCTGGTCGACGAATATCAGGACACCAACCGCCCGCAGTACGAACTGATGCGCATGCTGGCCGGCGCGGAGCATAACGTGTGTGCCGTGGGCGATGAGGATCAGAGCATCTACTCCTGGCGCGGCGCCGACATCCGCAACATCCTCGAGTTCGAGCAGGACTTTCCCGAGGCCCGCATCATCCGCCTGGAGCAGAATTACCGCTCGACGCAAAACATCTTGCAGGCCGCTTCGGCCGTGGTGGCCAATAACGTTAAGCGTAAGGGCAAGAATCTGTGGACCGATCGCACCGGAGGCGCTCAGATCGGTTACTACGAGGCGCCGGACGGTGAAAACGAAGCGCTCTTCGCCGCCGACTACATTTCCAAGTATCTTCGCCAGGGCCACGCCGAGAACGGCGAAACCCCTCGTGCGGCCGTGCTCTACCGCACCAACTCGCAATCGCGTCTGGTGGAAGAAGCAATGCGGCGCTACCAGCTGAAATACCACGTTGTGGGAGGCTTCAGCTTCTACGAGCGGGCCGAGATCAAGGACATGATCTCGTACCTCAAGGTCCTCTCCAATCCCGATGACTCCATCGCCGTGCAGCGTGTCATCAACACCCCAGCGCGCGGCATCGGCAAGACCACGATGGAGACCATCGAACGCATTGCTCTGGAGACCGGGACCTCGATGTGGGGTGCCATCGGCGAGGTGCTGAAGCGGCAACTGCTTCCTCCCCGCGCGCTCGCCGCGCTCAAGAGTTTTCGCGAGCTGATCGAAGACGCACGGGCCATGCATCTGGGAAGCTTTGTCGATCGCGTCGCGGAAACTGCCGCGGCGGCCGAGGCTGCGGCCAACGATTCCGTCGCATCGGCCGACGACGAAGAAAATTTTCAGCAGTCGATGGATTTTTCGCCGGCGGAGTTTGAGGAGGACGCGACTGGATTTACCCCGGAGACGTTCGGGGAAGAGATGGAAGCTTCTACCAGCGTGAACGACAGCAGGTCCCCTTCGGCAGGCTCAGGGCAGGCTTTCGACTCCGGCGGCCAAAACCGGGCCGCCTCCGCTCAGGATGACAACTCTATAGGGAGCAGTAAACCCTCCGCCCAGAACGCTGATCCCGACAATCCGGAGCGCGTGGAAGGTTTCCGTGCTCCGGGCGATGCCGCCTCCACTGGCGAACTGCTGAAGTTCCTGCTCGACCGCACCGGCTACATCAAGCAGTTGGAGCAGGAAGACACGCCCGAGACGCTGGCCCGGATCGAGAACCTGCGCGAGTTGGTGAACGCGGCAATGGATTCACGCGACCGTGGCGAGACGCTGAGCGAGTTTCTCGATCACGCAGCGTTGGTGAGCGATGCCGATCAGTATGACGAGAGCGCCCGCATCACCTTGATGACGCTGCACGCCGCCAAAGGCCTGGAGTTCCCGCTGGTCTTCCTCATCGGGCTGGAAGAAGGCCTGTTCCCGCATTCGCGCACGCTGCTGGCGCCGGACGACATCGAAGAAGAGCGGCGCCTGTGCTACGTCGGCATGACGCGAGCCATGGACACGCTCATCCTGACGCGCGCCCGTTATCGCCGCCGCTACGGAACTGACATGCCGGAGGCCAGTGTTCCTTCCCGCTTCCTTGAGGAAGTTCCGGAGCAACTCATTCAGGACCTGGGCTCGCCGCGCAAGCCTTCCTATCCGAGCAGCAGTAGTACCGAAGACCACGCTGGACGGCACTACGCCTACGAGGACGAAGATCAGCGTCCGCAGTACGGCTCGCCGCAATGTACCGCAGCGCAACTCGTACGGCGGCCCAGCCTACAACTCCATCGATAACATTGCAGAATTCTTTGCCTCGCGCGGCAAGAAATTCAGCCGGCCGAAAGTCGATATGCCCGCGCCCTCAGGACGTACGGGATTTCATCCTGGCCAGCGGGTGCGCCACCCGAAATACGGCGAAGGCATGGTCTACAAGCGCGAGGGTGATGGGGAAGATGCCAAGATTACGGTACAATTTGGCAGATACGGTTTGAAAAAGCTGGTCGAAAAGTACGCCCAGTTGGAAAAGGCGTAACTCCTCCGACGAAGGAATATTGAGTTCATGGCAAATACCAAGAGCATTGCCGATAAGGCAGAACGCAAGAAAGTAAAACGAACTGCGCGCAAGAAGGCGACTCCCAAAGCGCCTCGCACCTACGCACGCGGCGCAGAGAAACGCAAAGTTAAGAAGCTGGCGCGCGGCACCTCGAAGCGCTAGTCGCAGCGGAAATAGCGGGCTCCGGTCGAAGCAAAGGGCCGGGGCCTATTTTTTTGGTGGATTGCCGGCGGGCGCCGCCGGAGCGGTACCTGCCGAGGAAGATGCTGTCTGATTCGGCTGATCGAGATCCACCAGCTGCGAACCCGGCGGCTGTTGCAGCGCGAACTGATCGTCGCGAATCGGCTCGTTGATCACCAGCTTCTCCATCGTCAGCCGGATGGAGTATTCCTCTTGCGGACGGTTGATTTCAATCACGTTCGGGAAGCTCACGCCGTTGTAGTCGTGATACACCTGATAGGTTGCGTCGGTCGCCACCCTGCCCTGCTGGTCATACACAATCTGATGGTGCGGCACCAGGGTTGTCCGATCGAAGATGACTTTGCGCGACAGGTACCAGTCATTGCCCGCGTGGTGGATGATGTCGATCACGTAATCGGGCTGCTCGAGATTCTTCTTGGTCTTAGGATCGTAGATGACCTCGGTGCTCTGCTCCAGCACCGCGATGTCGTTCTGGGGATCAATGTCGGGAAGCAGCAGCGCGTTGTAGATGACTTGCGGCCGCAGGTTCTCCAGAGGATTGCTTCCGGGATGAACAACGTCGTTATGCCCCACGTAAAACTTGCTTCTCGCCGGTATCGACAACTTGAATTGATTGCCGTCGCTCACCATGTCGAACGCCTTGTTGCGGACGATAGGGAATAGCCCGATCATGCGCAGCATGTCCGGCTTGCGCACCAGGATGTATCCGCGGATCTCCTCGTATTCGGTGACCTTGCCCTTCTTCTCGCCTCCTACCGAGGTCGCGATATTAACGGTGGCGTTGAGCGTCTTGATCTTGGCCGCTTCCGTGTTGATGCGATCGATGAGCTCCTGCTTGGTCGCGGTTTGCAGTTTGGCGTTGCTGGTGCGCATTTCCACGGTCCGGGTGCGGAACAGGCATCCGGTCTGGCTGGCAATCAGGGCTAGCAACAAAACCGCAAAGGGGATTCGGGATCGGTTCATGTTTGCGACAGGCAACTCAGGCCTAATTGATCGAAGCCGTAGTATACGGTAGATGTGCCGCTAACCCCCAAAGACTCAGCATT